>JAYKTU010000001.1:0-908202 GCA_035317345.1 Cellvibrio fontiphilus
CTTCATCTGATAATTTGCTTGTTGCCAATCACCATCCGCAAGTGCCCACACGCATTGCTTGATCTGTCTTGTTAAAAAACCGGCTAGCGCTTCGGCTCAACCGTGGGAGGCGCATTATACGCACCTTTCAAACTTTGTAAACCATTAATTTTATTAATTTTTTACAACTGATCGATCTGGACGTTGTTACCGGGTCACTGCTCGACAGGGCGCGCACTATACGAACCACCCTGCACTAACGCAAGCTTTTTTTGGCGACACAATTGAAAATTGTGCAACCGGGATATTCAACAGTCATACTGTCGATTATTTCGCCAACTCAGAAGCTTTTTTGCTATTAAAAATACGACTATATAGCCAAGCCAAGGGGCCCGAGAGGCCATAAATCACCGCGATCGCCAAAATACCCTGCTGTTGATAAATAATCAGGGAAGCGAATACCAGTACCACCAGCAACATAAACGCAAAGGGAACACGACCACGAAAATTGAGCCCCTTGAAACTGGTGTAACGGAAATTGGAGACCATGAGCAGACCAGTAAATGCTGTCAACAAGGCCACCGCAGCAGCCCAAATGCCGGTAGGCAGATTATCAAACCACACCCAAACAGTAGCGGCGATAATCGATGCCGCCGCAGGACTGGCCAACCCCATAAAATACTTTTTATCAACAACACCAATCTGGGTGTTGAACCGCGCCAATCGTAGCGCAGCGCAAGCAACGTAGACGAAAGCTGCCGCCCAACCCCAGCGCCCTAAATCCTGCAGAACCCAACTAAACACCACCAACGCTGGCGCAACCCCAAAAGAGACCATGTCCGCCAAACTATCGTATTGCTCACCAAACGCGCTTTGGGTATTGGTCATGCGCGCAACACGTCCATCCATGCCATCCAGCAACATAGCGACAAAAATGGCGATAGCGGCATGGGAAAAATTGCCATTCATTGACGAGACAATGGCGTAGAAGCCACAAAAGAGCGCACCGGTAGTAAACAGGTTTGGCAGCAGATAGACCCCCCGATGGCGAACCTTTTCACCACCCTCAGAAACTTCTTCAACCAAATCCCCAAAGGGCAAAGGCCCCTCATGATCCGTCACCTCATTGGGCCTGGACTGTTTCTGGTCATTATTAGTCATGCTCAACCTCATCGATTGCTAGGAGCCGGGGGCGACATTCTACACAGTCACCAACAAAAAACGCGGCCTGAGCCGCGTTTTTTGTTGTCGCCAAAACAGGAATTAGTTCTTGGTTTGGTCAACGATTTTGTTAGCCTGAATCCAAGGCATCATCGCGCGCAACTTGGCACCAACCACTTCAATGCCGTGAGCGGCGTTGTTGCGACGGGCAGCAGTCATTGATGAGTAGTTGGTCTGACCTTCCAGAATAAACTTCTTGGCGTATTCGCCAGTCTGGATGTCTTTCAGCGCCTGACGCATCGCTTTGCGCGACTCTTCGTTGATCACTTTAGGACCAGTCACGTATTCGCCGTATTCAGCGTTGTTAGAGATGGAGTAGTTCATGTTGGCGATACCGCCTTCGAACATCAGGTCAACAATCAGCTTCAGCTCGTGCAAGCACTCGAAGTAAGCCATTTCTGGCTCGTAGCCTGCTTCAACCAAGGTTTCGAAGCCCATTTTTACCAGCTCAACCGCGCCGCCGCACAGAACCGCTTGCTCACCAAACAGGTCAGTTTCGGTTTCATCTTTAAAGGTAGTTTCGATGATACCGGTACGGCCGCCGCCTACGCCTGATGCGTATGACAGAGCAGTATCTTTTGCCTTGCCAGAAGCATCCTGGAAGACAGCAATCAAATCAGGAACACCGCCGCCACGCACAAATTCAGAACGTACAGTGTGGCCTGGTGCTTTTGGCGCAATCATGATCACGTCCAAATCTTTGCGTGGAACTACTTGGTTGTAGTGAATCGCAAAACCGTGAGCAAAAGCCAAAGTAGCGCCTTGCTTGATGTTTGGCTCGATCTCTTCTTTGTAGAGCTTTGACTGGAACTCGTCCGGAGTCAGGATCATTACTACGTCAGCTGATTTAACCGCGGTAGCAACATCAGTCACTTTCAGGCCATGAGCTTCTGCTTTTCTTACAGTCGCAGAACCGGTGCGCAAACCAACAACCACATCAACACCTGAATCTTTCAGGTTGCACGCGTGGGCGTGGCCTTGTGAACCGTAACCGATGATGGCTACTTTTTTGCCTTGGATGATAGAAAGATCGGCATCTTTATCGTAATAAACGTGCATAACAGACTCCTGTTGGGATGATTACCGCCTGAGAGTGGAAAATCACAAGGCGACTTGGATAAAAGGCCGCCAGTGTAGAGAAACACCTGCATCGCGTAAAATGATATATTCGCAATTTAATATTTCATTTTATGAGACACGGTTATTACTCACTTTATGGATATCACCAAACTCCGCCTGTTTTGCAACCTTGCCAACAGCCTGCACTTTGGCCGCGCCGCTAATAGCAGCCACGTGTCTCCTTCCACGCTTAGCCGTAATATCAAGCAGCTGGAGGACGATTTGGGCGTAAGCCTGTTTGTACGCGACAACCGCTCGGTGATACTCACCCATGAAGGCGAACAATTTTTACAGTTTGCCAAAGAGGTAATACAGCAATGGGAGACTTACCAGGAATCGCTACTGGCGCAGGCCGACCAACTGCGCGGGCAACTCAGCATTTACTGCTCAGTCACCGCAAGCTACAGTTTCCTCTATGAAATACTCACCGAATTTCGCGTTAAACACCCAGGCATTGCAATCAAACTCCACACCGGCGACCCGGCGCAATCCATCGAGCGAATTTTGGCGGGCGATGAAGATATCGCCATCGCCGCCAAACCCGACAAATTGCCCGCCGGCATCAGCTTCAAACCTATCAACAGCTCGCCGCTGATTTTTATCACGGCGAATAACGAAGATTGGCAAGGCAAAAGCTGGGATGAAATTCCAGTGATCATTCCTGAAGAAGGTTTGGCGCGGGAGCGGCTGAACGTCTGGTTCGATTCCCTGGGCATCAAACCCAATATTTATGCGGAAGTAAAAGGGAACGAAGCGATTGTCAGCATGGTAAGTTTGGGATTCGGCGTGGGCGTAGCACCGCAGATCGTGGTGGACAACAGCCCACTCGCCAACAAAGTAAAACGCTTTGATCCACAACCGGATTTAGGCCCTTATGACACAGGAATCTGTGTGATGGAAAAACGTTTGAAAAGCCCGATTGTAAATGCGTTTTGGAGCCAGCTGCGTGAGCCCAACCAATAGACCAACTCTATCTCGCCATTTGCTGTTTTTTCAAATCCATTAATAAAGCATGTAACATTTCCGTTGATAACCCATGCAACACCAAACGATAACCGGCGCGCAAGGTACTCATTGGCACCAGCGGATGCTTATTATTAAGCAATACCAAATGCTGGGGTGAATTTAAAATAGTCGCCACATACAAACCGATGGTTTCATCCAGTTGCAAAGAATTGGAGGCGCGCCAGAAGTCGTTATCGGTTAAAAATAATTGATAAGTCGGCGTAAACATTTCAATCGCTGTCTGCAGATCAATGCCGTTTAACATTCTGCGTGGCATAGATTCCAGTATTACCTCTGGCTCTTTGATCATACTGAAATCCGGATTTTTCACCGGCACCAGTTTTTGATTGGCATCACGTAGTGCTTTTCCCAAGCGGATAACAAAATTAAATAAATTTAAATCGTGCTTTAAAAACAGCTCATCTTTTAAATCATCCAGATTCATCGGTTTCAACGGAGCAGTCTCTACCGCAACGGGTGAATTAGCGGCGATAAATTCCAGGATCTGTGATCCCATATGAAAGTGTCGCAACACCAGCCAATTTGCCTCGGGCCTCACAAAATGCTTTAGACCAGTTGCCAGAATCCAGTGCAGCAGTTTGGAGGCCGCCCAGTTGCGTGGCACCACCACTTTTATAATCTGGATCAATACAATAAAGGTGCGGGCGATTGGGCGCACAAAGGGCAATAAATATTGGCGCGAGGGCGCGGCAGAATCCGTAAGCCACGCTTTTTTAACATGATCCGGCAGTGGCGTACTTTGATCCAGATAAAGTGCAAGCCAGGGATTAGGATCGCGCGGATCAAATTCAGCTTGCAAAAATTCTGGTTCATCTTTTGTCTGCTCCAAATTGTCCATCGCTTATGACTCCAGAATATGTTCAAACTGCATCAAGTAAAGTTGTGCTGTGCGTTTAGCTGTAGTGATAATCGCATTAGCCGCTCCAGGTTCAATCGCCAACACCAGTTCAACTGCCGCCAACCAGCGCGCGAGGTGATGTTCATCATTCGTACCGTGGTATTCCAAAAAACGAAAAGCACTTGCCGGCAAATCCACTTGTTTACGCAGCAAGGGTAAAAGCGCGGGCACGATACGCTGGCCAGTACCTTCAATGATATAAATCGCACCCAATAATCCGATCGGATTTGCTGTTGCAGCAAGCGAATGCAAATAGCTATTTAACGCTTCGCCACCGGGATTGCGACGTAAATTATCAAGCAGCTCCGTTCCGCCTGCCGCACAATAATCCTCATACAAAATTTTAAAATCGTTTTGCTCTTCGCCGGCATGGGTTTCAATTAAACTGGCAATATCTGCATAGTTCCCAGTCAAAGATGCCACAGCTTCACGCATCCACTTGCTACCTTCACGTACTTGTGGCACCCACTGGGCAGTCCAAGTGCGATAATCTGCCACGGTAAATTGTTGGCTCACCAATTTGTGGATAACAGGACTGCGCCATACCTGAGAACGATAGTCATGCCAGATACCCGCTAGCGTCGTTAACAGACTTTGTAAATATTGCGGAGCGGATTGCGGATCATGCGGCGCTGCAATATCTGGCAGCGCTGTTTTTCCTGCGGTTATTGATCCAATTACCGGAGTAAGATTCGTAACCAAAGGCGCATCAGCTGCCTCCACTTCAATCAACATATAGGCCGCCGTCATACGGCCTGACTCGGGAATAAAACAAAATATTTTTTCGCCCGGTTTAACCTGATGGGTATCGAGAAATTCCGCAAGCATAATAAAAATCGATGCTGAGCCCGTGTTGCCGCGCGTGGTTAAGTTGCTGTACCAACGCTCGCGCGGAATGGTTAGCCCAGCTTTATCCAGAAGCTCTTCCACCACCGGAATAAAACGTGCGGATGAGTAATGGCAAAGGAAATGATCAATCTCATCCGAGTTCACCCAACCATCGCGCACCAGTTTTACATATTCGTGAATGCTTACATCGAATAAATGTGGCAGGAGGCGAATATCCTGCCGCAGCGAAAGCGCACCCGCTGCCTCCGCCTCGCTGGATGACGGAAAATCGAGAAAGGATTTGCTCCGATCTTCGGTTAAACCAAGCTGCATACAGACAGGATAATCGCCAGCAAAACTTTTTTGGTGAATCCAGTTTATTTTTAAGCGCACACCGCTTTTTGCTTGAGGCGCATCAGTAAGCAACAGAGCGCCAGCACCGTCGGATAACATCCAACGCAAAAAATGTGCATCAAAATCGCTGCTATAACCGCGCGGAGCAAAGCGACTTTTTTTGAAAATACGCGAGGGCATTTCGGCTGTCGCCACTAAGGATTGTTGATGCGCACCCAGCTCCACCGATTGCGCTGCATAGGCTAATGCAGAAATACCGGCAGCGCACACACCAAGGCTCGACAAGGTTTCCATCGGCGGTGCACCCAACTCACCTTGCACCATAGCGGCAAAACCCGGAATTAATGCATCGCTACCCGATGAACCGACCGAAAGCAAACTCACATCACTCAGGCTCGTATTGGCACGCGCCAAACAATCGTGAATAGCATTGGCCGCAAGCTGCGCATGTGAGGTAATCGTTTCACCGTTTTTATCAATCGCATAGTGGCGAGTTTGAATACCATTTTCTGCCAAAATTTTATTTTTGATGCGCAATGAAATGCGATTAAGAGGCGCAATAAAATCATCCATCGCCTGATTGTTGATCGGCTCACCCGGTAAGTGATAACCAGCGGATTGGATGTAAACACGATTAAAGCGGGTAGGCATAAATTAGTCCTTGTGATGTAACGAGTGACTGCGCCAGCGCGGGTGCAGCAACGCCAATAAATAAGTGCGCAACATATAACGCAGTAAACTATTTTCCTGTAACCCAGGGTGAACCTGTGCAGCATAGACTTGATGCAATTCCGGCAACTGTGACCAATGGGCACGCGGGTGTTGGTGGTGCGCCGTATGCAACCCGATATTAAATAACAAGGGGTTAAGCAAACCATAAAAATTGCGCGCGAACTGTAAATTATTGCCAGAGCCATCGGCATGTGCGTGCTGCAAATAGTTAGTCGCCAATAACCAATGCAGCCCATACAACTGTGGAAGCAATACCAACACAAGCCATTTTTCCCAGTCAATTATCACCAAGACCAACCACAAACCAATAACGAGAAGATACTGCAACACACAATAATAAAAATAGGCACGCTGGAATTGATAACGGCGTTTTAAGTAAGCAAAAAATTCCGGATAGAGCACCGAAATCGCCTGCAGCGGATGCAACAAATAGCCCAATAAATGATTAGTGTCGCCACACGCACCGGGTGTATTAAAACGGTAGGTGCGAGCCAGATCCTGCTCGCCATGTTGGTAGCGATGGTGATTGCCAATATGGGAGGGATAAAACACAAAGGTGGGATGCCCTTGCAAGAGCGTGAGCCATAAATCCGTCAGGCGATTTAATCGGCGCGAAGTCCAGATACGCAAGTGCGTATGATTATGGTGAATCACTCCCACACCCAGCGTTAAAAATAATTCCAACAAATAGAGCAGCCAATTGAATCCCTGCTGCCATTGCCATAGCACCAATAATGGCAACAGCAGCAAATAGACGATGCTCTGCCAATCGCACCAATTACGCATAGTGTCTAACGCACACGCCAGCGATTAATCTGTTTATCGGCAGCATCGGCAGGTAAGTCGGTTTTAAAAATCCAATCCATAAACGGAAACATAAAACCGTAGTTGCCATTAAAACAGGCATGATGCAAATGGTGACGACGCGCACCGTTAAAAATCACGCGCGGCGAACGGGGATTAAAATCAAAATTCGAATGGCCGATACTGTTAAACAACAAACTAAATAAGGGCACAGAAAAAAGTGCATAAACACTAAAATCATGCACCAGCATGGGCAGTAAAATCACGTTCCCTAACATCAAGGCTTCGATCGGATGAAACGCATAAGTAGACCAGGGAGTCGTCACCACCGAGCGATGATGCGGCAAGTGAAAGCGGCGCAACCAGCGTGTGTGTAACAACCAATGGTTGATGTAAAAATGGATTTCATTCCAGATAACCAATACAAAAATTTCCAGTCCGATTTGCAAACCCGAAGGATTTATCGCCAACTTGGCCCAACCCAGCTGCAGCAATCCCCAAGGAAAAATCATCCCCACCCCAAAAATACCAATCGAACTTGCAGACAACAACAGCTCACGCCGCAACTGCCCATCACCTAACGGGCGAGGGTCGAGCTGGCAACCGATATGTAAACGCGGTAGCAATTGTTGGGTGAGCATCAGGCTCAGTGCACCAAACATTAAATAAATCCCGCCAAAAAAAGCGAGGCCGACACCGGCGATTTCGAACATATTGCAATTTAAAATAAATTCACGCATTACTCTGAAAACCTATTTCAGGACGGGACATCTCTATAAAAAAAGGCCGATACCCTCACGAGCATCGGCCTTTTTTATAACAACAAACACAATTTATAAACTCAACACCTTCTCGCCACGCGAAATGCCGCACACGCCGGTGCGTACGACTTCGATAATCGCTGCATCACCGACCGCTTGTAAAAACGCGTCGAGCTTGTCGCTCGCGCCGGTGATCTGGATGGTGTAGAGGGTGCTGGTGACATCCACGATTTGACCGCGGAAAATATCCACGCAGCGTTTTACTTCTGCGCGCTGTGCACCGGATGCTTTGACTTTGATCAGCATGAGTTCGCGCTCAATGTGCGAACCTTCGGTCAAATCAACCAGCTTCACCACATCAATTAACTTGTTGAGGTGTTTGGTGATTTGTTCGATTTTGTGATCATCGCCCAGCGTTGTCAGCGTCAGGCGCGACAGGGTTTCATCTTCCGTTGGGGCAACGGTCAGGCTTTCAATGTTGTAGCCGCGCTGGGAAAACAAACCCACTACGCGCGACAGTGCGCCGGGAGCGTTTTCAACTAATACAGAAATGATGCGTCTCATATCAGGTGCGCTCCGTTTTGCTTAACAACATATCGCGCATGGAACCATTGGGCGCAACTTGCATGGGGTAAACGTGTTCAGATTGATCGACCATGATATCCATAAACACCACACGATCTTTCAGTGCAAAACACTCCGCCAATTTCGCTTTCAGCTCTTCTTTTTTGGTCACACGAATACCAACATGACCGTAGGCTTCGGCTAACTTTATGAAATCCGGCAGTGAATCTTCATACAGACTTTCAGCGTAGCGGCTGGAGTACTGCATGTCTTGCCACTGGCGAACCATGCCCAGCGCCTGGTTGTTTAAACAAATCACTTTCACTGGCAAGTGATACTGGGTGCAGGTGGACAACTCCTGGATACACATTTGAATGGAACCTTCACCGGTCACACATACCACGGTTGCATCACGCTCCGCCATTTGCACACCCATAGCAGCAGGCAAGCCAAAGCCCATGGTGCCGAGGCCACCGGAATTTATCCAACGGCGCGGCTTATCAAATAAATAATATTGCGCGGTAAACATTTGGTGCTGGCCAACATCGGAGGTGACGTAAGCATCGCCTTTGGTGACTTCCCAAATCGCCTGGATCACTTCTTGCGGTTTAATTTTATCGCCAGTGGTATCAAAGCGATTTTTGGTATACAAACCGTGACGCTCGCGCCACTCGTTAATTTGCTCCCACCAGCTGGCAATCGCTTGCGCATCAGGCTTTTCATCGCCTTCTTTAATCAGGCTAAGCATTTCGCTGAGCACGTTATCCACCGCACCTACGATGGGCACATCAGCAGTCACGGTTTTTGAAATGGACGCCGGGTCTATATCAATGTGGATAATTTTGGCGTTAGGGCAGAACTTGCTAACAGTGTTAGTCACACGGTCATCAAAGCGCGCACCAACGGCCAGAATGACATCGCTGTGATGCATAGCGGTGTTGGCTTCATAGGTGCCGTGCATGCCGAGCATACCGAGGAAGTTTTTGCCGGTGCCGGGGTAGGCACCCAAGCCCATCAGCGTATTGGTCACTGGGTAGTTGAGCAGATCCACCAACTCTTTGAGCAAGTGTGATGCGTTGCCTTGAATAACGCCGCCGCCGGAGTAGATCATCGGGCGCTTGGCACCCAGCAGTAGCTGTACTGCTTTTTTGATCTGGCCGGAGTGACCGCGAGTCGCTGGCGTGTAGGAGCGCAGCTTTACTTTTTCCGGATAGGCATAAGGAAAAGTGTAAGCCGGATGTGTCAGGTCTTTAGGCACATCAATGACCACGGGGCCAGGACGACCGGTCGAGGCGATGTAATAAGCCTTTTTAACAATCTCGGGAATTTCACTGGCGTGTTTGATCATAAAACTGTGTTTTACGATCGGGCGAGAAATCCCCACCATGTCGGTTTCCTGGAAGGCATCTTCACCAATCAAGTGGCTCTGCACCTGACCGGAGATCACCACCATCGGAATGGAATCCATATAGGCCGTGGCAATACCAGTAATGGCATTGGTCGCACCTGGGCCGGAAGTTACCAGAACGGTACCCACTTTGCCGGTCGCACGGGCGTAACCATCGGCGGCGTGAGTAGCGGCTTGTTCGTGGCGAACAAGAATGTGTTTAACGTCTTTTTGACGAAAGATGGCATCGTAAATATGCAGCGCAGCGCCACCTGGATAGCCGAACACGTATTCAACGCCTTCGTCTTTCAAGGCGCGGATGAGCATATCTCCGCCGGAAAGCATTTCCACAATAATTCCCCTTTTAGGACAATAAATCGCAATTGCGAGTGTGTGCCGCATGCAGGTATGAAAGAACAGCGAGACATCACACAAAACAGGCGCTAGTGCACAGCGGCGGACCAGCGCAGTGAATGATCCACGAACAAGACCCGGCAAGGCCAAGCTCGGACCAGCGAAAACCCTGCAGGTAAACAAGGCTTTCTCAGGCGGGGTTCTGGTAGGAACCCGACCATTAGATGGGTCGCCAAGAGGGTGACTTGGCGGGAGCAGCCTAACGCCCAAGCTTAGGGGCATCTGCAACCATCTAGCGGAAGCGGCAATTCTCCCAAGATAAGCCGCAATGTCAAGAAATTAGATGAATTTTTGTTCGTTTTTTAATAGAGGGATGTATATGGCTGCCGGCTTGCGCTTGCTCACAGTTTTCAGCGGTGCGGTTTCGCCGGCCCAGCTTAAGCGCTATATTTGAAACAATTACTGCTGCAACCATCAAAACAGGGCAAACCCCATGAACCACAAACTCTTAATTAGCATCATCAGCCTTTGGGTTGCTGCATTAGCAAGCGATGGCGCAATAGCTGCGAAGGATAATGTATTTACCTGGACTGACGACAAAGGCGTGGTTCACTACGGCGAGCGCCCCCCCAAAGATTCCCAAGCGCGCCAAATAAAAACACGTACGGGCCATAGCGACCCAACACCGGCCACCGCTGCTCCCGCGTCACCGGCGGCACCCGCAAATGCAACTGCGGACCAGATTGCCGCGTCACTGAAAGATCCCGAGCGCTGTCTGACTGCGCAAAAAAATCTGGAGCTGTTAAACACTGCAGCACGCATCAAAATTGCCGGGGAGGATGGAGTTCAACGCCTGCTCACCGAAGAAGAGAAAGAAGTTCAGCGCAATACTATGCAAACTATCATTGAACAAGCCTGTGAGTGACGCACTTGGCCGGGAGCTGAATGCTCCCGGTTGACACCAATAACCCTCCCCCTTGCCGCTCACATCCATCTGCAGAGCCTTACTCATCAGGCAAATTTAGTACACCTGTAGATTCTTATCGCGGATACCGACCTCCATGGCGTTGCTGAGCCCGGCAACAGCCAAAACATATGTCGATCAAATTTACAATTACACTAGATTACAAAATCACTAAAACCTTGATTTAAAAGGCATTTAATACCTTCGGCACAAAACCCGCATAGCAAGCGATGCTAGGGAAAACTCCAGCATTCAATCTCGTTTCTTAAAGGAAAAGGTCACATGAAAAATTCATTAGTTGCAGCGGGCTTTATCACCGCTATGGCACTCAGTAGTGCTGCTAACGCCCTGGTTATCACCCCGGAAAATAGCGGCTCTAACCTCGCTAACACTATCCTTGGTTCAGGCATCAGCATTAGCAATGTTAACTACACTGGCGCAAACGGCGCATCTGGCACCTTTACTAACGGCAATAGCGCAGGCTTGGCAATTGACAAGGGCATAGTGCTCTCTACCGGTCAAGCCACTAACGCTATGGGCACCAATAACAGCAGCGGTGCAGGCACCTCTAATGGCACCGCCGGTTACGCCCCGCTTACCGCCATTGCTGGATTCAATACGTTTGATGCCACTCGCCTGAAATTCGATTTTGAATTTAACGGCGGCACCGGTGGTGACTTGTTCTTCAACTTCGTATTCGGTTCCGAAGAATACCTTGAGTACGTAGGCACCCAATTCAATGACGTGTTTGGTTTCTTCGTGGATGGTGTAAACGTTGCACTGACCCCTGGTTCCAACAACCCGATTACCATCAACACTATCAATACCACTCAAAACAGCAGCCTGTTTGTTGACAACACTTCCGGCAGCTATTCCACCCAAATGGATGGCTTCACCAAAAGCTTGCAAATCACCCTGAAAGGTTTGAGCGCAGGTTTGCACACCATGGAGTTTGCAATTGCCGATGCAGGCGACAGCATTCTTGACTCATGGATTTTCGTTGAGGCCAAATCCTTTGCAGATACTCCTGTTGGTGTTTCTGAGCCTTCATCACTGACCCTGCTGGGATTGGTTTTAATGGCATTGGGCTGGAGCCGTCGCAAAGCGGCTAAATAAGCAAATAGTGCTTTTTTAGTCCCCCAAAATAAAAACGGCCGCCAATAGTTGGCGGCCGTTTTTATTTGGATAGAGCTGATTAAACATTAATTCAAACGCTTTGGATCAAACACAATTTTGTCACCGGACAATTTGCCGTGAATAACAACGCCGGGAATAAATTTACCACTCAGAATATCTTGCGCCAGTGGATTTTCGATCAGCTGTTGGATCGCACGCTTTAAAGGACGCGCCCCGTAAACGGGATCAAAGCCTACACTTGCCAGTTTATTCATTACCGTATCATCCAATTCCAAGCTCAATTCGCGCTCAGCCAAACGCTTTCTCAAGAGTTCGAGCTGGATATCTGCAATACCACGAATTTGCTCGCGCCCCAGTGGATGGAACACAACAACCTCGTCGATACGGTTGATAAATTCGGGGCGGAAATGGCGACCGACCACATCCATCACAGCATCTTTCATCGCGTTGTAGCGATTTTCGTTATTGAGCGAATTGTTCATATCCTCGCTCACCGCATTATCAAAACTGACGGTATCAAATGAACGATCCTCAGCTAGCTCCTGAATACGATCCGACCCCAGGTTTGAGGTCATGACAATCACTGTGTTGCGAAAATCCACCGTGCGGCCTTGACCATCGGTTAAACGACCATCGTCCAAAACTTGCAACAAAATATTGAATACATCAGGGTGCGCTTTTTCCACCTCATCCAGCAGTAATACCGAATAGGGTTTACGGCGCACGGCTTCGGTTAAATAACCGCCCTCTTCATAACCCACATAACCCGGTGGCGCGCCGATTAAGCGCGCGACTGAGTGCTTCTCCATAAACTCTGACATATCGATACGCACCATAGCGTCGGTGGTATCAAATAAAAACTCGGCGAGGGATTTACACAATTCAGTTTTACCCACACCGGTTGGCCCTAAAAACAAAAAGGAACCGTTAGGGCGATTAGCATCGCTCAGGCCTGCACGCGAACGGCGCACCGCATTGGCGACGGCGACTACGGCTTCGTGTTGGCCAATAACGCGTTTGTGCAACGCATCTTCCATGCGTAACAATTTTTCGCGCTCACCTTCCAACATTTTAGAAACGGGAATACCAGTCCACTTGGAAACCACTTCGGCAATTTCTTCGTCGGTCACTTTATTGCGCAGTAATTTCATTTCCATCATTTCCGCTTGGCTAGCCATGTCCAATTGTTTTTCCAACTGCGGAATAATGCCGTACTGCAATTCGCTCATACGTGCCAAGTCACCTTTGCGACGTTTTTCTTCCAACTCCAAACGCGCCTGCTCCAATTGGCTCTTAATTTCATGGGAGCCTTGCAGTGCTGCTTTTTCAGCGCGCCAAATTTCTTCCAAATCGTTGTATTCACGCTCGTAGCGATCTATATCCTGATCAATTTTGGCGAGGCGCTTTTTACTCGCTTCGTCTTCGTCTTTTTTCACAGCTTCGCGTTCGATTTTTAATTGAATCAAACGGCGCTCCAAACGATCCATTTCTTCCGGTTTGGAATCAATTTCCATACGGATTCGGCTGGCGGCTTCGTCAATCAAATCAATCGCTTTATCAGGCAATTGACGATCAGTAATGTAGCGCTGGGACAATTTAGCGGCTGCAATGATCGCCGAGTCAGTAATGTCCACACCGTGGTGAATTTCATAGCGCTCTTTTAAGCCGCGCAAAATGGCAATAGTGTCTGACTCGTTGGGTTCATCCACCAAGACTTTTTGGAAACGGCGTTCGAGCGCGGCATCTTTTTCAATGTATTTACGATATTCGTCCAGTGTCGTTGCACCCACGCAGTGCAATTCACCGCGGGCTAATGCGGGTTTGAGCATATTGCCCGCATCCATCGCACCTTCCGCTTTACCGGCACCAACCATGGTGTGAATTTCGTCGATAAATAAAATGACGCGCCCTTCTTGTTTGCTCAATTCGTTAATTACAGATTTCAAGCGCTCTTCAAAATCGCCACGGAATTTTGCACCCGCGAGCAGCGCACCTAAATCCAGCGCGAGCAAGCGCTTATCTTTTAAACCTTCGGGTACTTCACCATTCACGATGCGCTGGGCAAGACCCTCCACAATCGCGGTTTTACCCACGCCCGGCTCGCCAATTAATACCGGATTATTTTTAGTGCGACGCTGCAACACTTGGATAGTGCGGCGAATTTCATCATCGCGACCAATTACCGGATCGAGCTTGCCCTCTTCCGCACGCGCAGTTAAATCCACTGTGTATTTTTCCAAGGCTTGGCGATTGCCTTCGGAGTCTGCGTCCTCGACTTTTTCACCGCCGCGCACTTTTTGAATCGCCTGCTGCAAACGCTGGGCGTTGCCAAATTTTTTTAAAAGCTCTGGTAGTGCTCCCTGCATTTCATTCATCAACACCAGCAACACTGAATCGCTGGAGACAAATTTATCACCCGCCTTTTGTGCATGGCGATCAGCGAGATTAAGCACCTTAACCAAATCGGGTGACATGGTGACTTCACCGGTAGGATTTTTAATTCGCGGCAAGTTTTCCACTAACTCGTTAAGCGCGGTGCGCAAACCAGATACATCAAAACCTGCCTGACTCAGCAGGGAGCGCACACTGGCAGCACCTTTTTGATCAATCATCGCCAGAAGCAAATGACTGGTATCCAGCTGGCTGTGATCCTGACCCAGTGCGATGGACTGAGCGTCAGACAGCGCCAGCTGTAATTGATTGGTTAAACGGTCGATACGCATGACTTACCTCTGCAAAAAATCAGTCGGGGCGAACAAAACGGGTCGCAAGAATTGACTCGATTGGTGCAGACGTGGGGGCAAGCAAAGTGATTTCAAGCAGGCGGGAACCTGCTTGAGAGTGTTGGCAACCAAGAAGTGATGTTTTTTTGCGCCAGATCAAACGCTTGAGCGCTAGAGGAGCACCTACGCTTGTGGAGAGATAGGGCGAGGGGTTTCTTTCACATCAAAAAACTTGATGGTCAGCGGATAGTTTTTAACGACACCTTTATTGGCATCCATGGCGCCCATGATGGTAAACACAACGGAACAGATTGCCAGTGCGGCCAACATCGGAATCCCGATCAAAACAACAAACAAAATCAGGCAGATAATTGCATAAATCAGCGAACTGAATACCCAGTTCATCACCACCTTGCCCTGCTCATCAACATAAGGGTCGTCTTTTTTGGATTGCCACATAATCAGCGGAACTACCAGCCCTAAAAACGGAAACAGCCAGGAGCAAAACTGGGTCAGGTGCAACACCATGGCGTAATCGTAGTTATTGGTCTGCAAAATCGTGTGGGGTTGGGCCACTTCTTTTTGACCATTCAGAATGCGCGCTTTCGCCTGTTGGAATTCCTCCTCACTGATCAAACCTTTTTGTTTGAGGTCGTTCAGTTTTTCAATTTGTTCAAGATCCATGGCAAAACTCCTGTGACTATTTTAAAAGAGAACCTCGTAGGCCAAGAGAGGCGCAAGCTGGCACAAGCATAACACCGGGCTAAACGCCTTCTGGTTAATTGTTTTGACGCATCCAACAACGGAATGGATTCAGCCAGTTGCTTTTTATTCCAGCCAGATCAAACTGGCCATACGCCCGGTGGTTTTATCGCGGCGGTAGGAAAAAAAGCGTTCCTGATCTGCAAAGGTACAATAGCCACCACCGTAAACTGCGCTCACCCCCAAGGCTTTCAATTCGGCACGCGCCAAGGCGTAAATATCAGCATAAAAATGTAGCGGACGTGCGCCAACCGCAAAGGCCGCTGCGATTTCATCGGCGTGTTCCGGGCTGCGCGCTGCCGCAAAAAAAGCTTCCAGCACATCGATGCCCACTTCAAAATGCACCTGTGAAATCGCTGGGCCAAGATAGGCAAGCAGATCTGTGCGTGAGGCAGAGAATTTATCCAGCGCCTCTGCGCAAATTCCACCAGCCAGGCTGCGCCAGCCGCAATGAAGCGCCGCTACCTGTGTGCCTTGTTTGTCGCACAATAGAATGGGTAAACAATCTGCGGTCATCACCGCACAGACATGACCGCGCTGATTGCTGTAACTGCCATCGGCGGTACGCACCAAGCCATCGGTTTGAGCATCGACTACTTTAATGCCGTGAATCTGCTCCAACCATTGCGGGCAGCTAACCAATCCCAAGCTTGTCATCAACTGCTGACGGTTGTGGGCAACGGCTTGTGCGTCATCGCCCACATGCAGGCCAAGGTTGTTGCTGGCGTAGGGCGGCAAACTGATTCCTCCCTGTCGACTGGTAATACAAGCGCGCAGGTTAGGCGGTGCCGGCCAATCAGGTGCTATCCAGCCAAGTGCTTGCCAGTCAGATGCGGCGTTATTCATCGTCGTGCAGGTAGCCTTTATTCAGGGCGTCGAGCAGGTTGCGAAAATCCTCAGGAATAGGCGCAGTCCACTCGGTATATTCGCCGGTGCCCGGGTGCTCCAACCCCAGCTTGAAGGCATGTAAGGCCTGACGCGGAAAATTTTTGAGAGTATCGACCAAATGCTGATTAGCACCTTTGGGGATCTTAAAACGGTTGCCGTAAGTTTGATCACCTACCAGCGGATGCCCGATGTGCGCCATGTGTACGCGAATTTGATGGGTGCGGCCCGTCTCCAGTTTTACCCGGATATGGGTATGGCTCGGATAGCGTTTGGCGACGCGGTAGTGAGTCACCGCGCGTTTACCACCGGCGCTTAACACCGCCATAAGTTTACGCTGGATAGGATGGCGCCCCATAGGTGCATCCACCGTACCGCCACCGGTCATGGCTCCAACGGCAACGGCTTCGTATTCGCGACTCACCGTGCGATCCGCCAACTGCTCAACCAGATCCGTGTGCGCCTCCAGGGTTTTGGCAATTACCATCAGCCCCGTAGTTTCTTTATCAAGCCGATGCACTATGCCCGCGCGCGGCAAATTGATCAGACCGGGAATATGGTTGAGCAGGGCATTGACCAGAGTGCCGGTATAGTTGCCTGCTGCTGGGTGAACCACCAGCCCGGCCTGTTTATTGATCACGATCAGGTTGTCGTCTTCATGGACGATGTCCAGGGTAATCTCTTCCGGTTCCCAATCGCCCTGCGCCTCCAACTCAGCCTTTAGCTCCAGTTGCTCACCGCCGATCAATTTGTCCTTGGGTTTAGCGATGCGGCCATCCACCTTTAGCTGGCCGTCTTTAATCCAGCTTTGCAAACGCGAGCGGGAGAAGTCCGGGAACAACTCCGAGGCGATCTGGTCGAAACGCATGCCGCTCATTTGGATCGGCACCTGTGCGCTCAGGTCAAAAACATCTTTCATTAAAAAACCTCTAGTGATGTGTTTCTGGCTGTGATGATTTGCCAAAAAACGGAAAGTGGGAGCTTTTACCGCTGCCAGATTGGTATCCGCCAAGCTCTGTGTTTAAATACCCTGCCCCGCAAATGGGGCCTTTGTTTATTGAGATAAGAGTCTATAACCCTATGCGCGTCCTGCCCTGTTTGATGCTCAGCAGTTTGATTTTGCTGACTGCTTGCTCCTCTAAAGAGCCCGAATACACCACCGAAGCAGATTTATACAACGCCGCCGAGCAGCAACTGGAACGCGGCCAGTGGGAATCGGCGATTCGCAACCTTAACTCATTGGAAGAAAACTTCCCTTTTGGCACCTATGCCGAGCAAGCGCAGTTGGAGCTTATTTATGCCCAATACAGCTCGGGCGAGCCAGATGCAGCCATTGCCACCGCCAATCGATTTATTCGCCTTCATCCGCAACATCGTAACGTGGATTATGCCTACTACATGCTGGGTATGAGTTCATTCACCAAAGATAAAGGCATGTTTGAGCGGGTAATGCCGGTGGACACATCCAAACGCGACCCTGGTGCTGCGCGTGAATCACTCGCCAATTTTACCCAATTACTCAATCGTTTTCCCGACAGTACCTACGCGGCAGACGCCAAGAAGCGCATGTTACACCTGCGCAACCACTTGGCGCGCTATGAAATTCACGTAGCCAATTATTACTTCAAGCGCGGCGCCTATCTTGCAGCCATTTCACGTGGCCGCTATGTCATGGAAAACTTTCCGCAGAGTCCCGCCATCCCGGACGCTCTGGCCGTTATGGTTCAGGGCTATTACCTGATGAAGATGGACGCACAGGCAGAGGAAATGCTGGAAATTCTTAAACTCAATTATGCCGATTATCCAGCACTGAACAGCAACGGCAGTTTCAATAAAGAATATATGTACAACAACGGAAGATCGCGCTGGCTTGCCTACTTGACACTGGGCCTGTTCAGCAAAGATGAGATTACCGGTTTTGATACCCGCGCACTTTATGATCCGCAATACAAAAAACCGGATACGTCTGTTAGTCGCGTGAACTAAGATCTGATAGCAAGCAACAGTGTTATGACAACAAAGGCCGCAATGCGGCCTTTGTGCTTTTTACAGCGCAAGTATCAATTAATCACCCAGCTTCCAGCCTGAGGTAATCGGGTAGCGACGGTCGCGACCGAAACCACGCTGGCTAATACGGATTCCCACGGGCGCCTGACGACGCTTGTACTCGTTGATATCGACCAGTCGCACGACACGCTCCACCTGCTCGCGGGCAAAACCCTGACTGATGATGGCCTCGGCGCTGCAATCCTGCTCGACATAGAGTTCCAGAATACGATCAAGAATATCGTAGGGTGGCAAGCTATCCTCATCTTTCTGGTCAGGAGCCAGTTCTGCCGAGGGCGGACGGGTAATGACTGTTTCAGGAATTACCGGGCTAATAGTATTGCGATAGCGCGACAGGGCAAATACCAAGGTTTTAGGTACGTCTTTAAGGGCATCAAAACCGCCGGCCATATCGCCGTAAAGTGTGGAATACCCCACCGCCATTTCACTTTTATTACCAGTGGTCAGTACCAGGTAACCTTTTTTGTTGGAGATGGCCATCAACAGCACACCGCGACAACGGGCCTGCAGGTTCTCTTCTGTGGTATCGCGTTTGGTGCCGGCAAATTCATCGCTGAGCGCGGCCATGAACGCCTCGTACATAGGCTCAATACTGATAGAGCTGTAACGTACACCAAGGCGCGCCGCCTCATCTGCCGCATCGTTTTTACTCAGATCAGAGGTGTAACGGAAAGGCATCATTACCGCTTCCACCCGGTCCGCCCCCAAAGCATCCACTGCCATTGCCAGAGTGAGAGCCGAATCTATACCACCAGAAAGGCCAAGCACTACACCCTTGAACCGGTTTTTATTGACGTAATCGCGCAACCCCATCACCAGCGCCTCATAGACAGCGGCAGTATTTTCCGGAATGGGTGCGCATGTTTGAGCCGGCACCTGCACCTCACCGGACGCAACATCCAGCACGACGGCATAGTTGCCCTCTACAAACGCGGGAGCGCGACACTGTGTGATGCCATGCGCATCAACCACGACTGAGCTACCATCAAAAACCAATTCATCCTGACCACCCACCAGATTGGTGTAAACCACCGGCATGGAACCTTCGCGCGCGCGCTGGGCCAGTATCGCTTCACGCTCCATCTGTTTGCGCTGATGGTAAGGCGAGGCATTGAGGCTAATCATTAACTTGGCGCCTGCAGCCTTGGCTTGCTGCATCGGCTCGACAAACCAAATATCCTCACAAACGCCCAGCGCCGTAGGAACCCCCTTCAGATCGAAGACACAGGGTTTATCGCCAGCCGCAAAATAGCGCTTCTCGTCAAACACCTGATAATTAGGCAATTGTTGCTTGGCGTACTCGGCAATGATCTGCCCATTGGCGATCACTCCCGCCATGTTATATAACTGGCCATCGCGAAAACGCGGATATCCCACAATCAATGCACAGGGCAAGTTGGCTGCCATCAGCTCACCAAGCGCACGGTCAATGCGCAACGCCAAACTCGGGCGTAACAATAAATCTTCCGGTGGATAGCCCGTGAGGGTTAGCTCGGGAAAAATCACCGCATCCACCACTCCCTGAGTAAGCGCATCGCGAGCAGTGGCAAGCACCTTGGCTGTGTTCCCGGGAATATCTCCCACAAGGGTATTGATTTGGGCGAGTATCAACGACAAGTGCGACATAAGATCTGTGATTACCAAAAAAATAGAGTGAATGCTGCAGGGATAATAAGGTGTGAAAAAACGTCAGGTTGGCAGCAGAAATTAGCGAAAAATGGCAGAATTGATGCAACTACGCTGAACCCGGAAATAACCAGCGTCCAATCGCAACAACAGGCCTTCATTCAGGTTCCCATATACCTGCGTGCATTGTCCGTGAAATAAACTGTCAAAGCCAAGTGGATTTTATTGGCTGATTAAGAAGGATGCAGCCTCGACCATGCCCTACGCGCCGCTCGCCAATCCGCAGGCTTACAATCCCTATGACCTGCTGCGCATCTACACCTATTACCGCACGCTGCTTGGCAGCGTGCTGTTACTCATGTTCCAATTTGAATTTGCCCCGAAAATTCTGGGCAATGACAATCCAAGAGTATTTTTTTACACCTCAATCGCTTACACCGCCGTTAACTTCCTGACGCTGATGGTCATGTGGCGAGTTAAATACGCGCCCTCACAAACCAAACTTTTTGGCTCATTGCTGATTGATGTTATTGCCATCAGTTTATTGATGCACGCCAGCGGTGGCGCACCCAGCGGTTTGGGATATTTACTGCTGATTGCGATTGCCGCCGGCGGCATTATGCTGCGCGAGCGCACTTCATTTTTCCTTGCCGCTATAACAACGATCATTGTTATTGGTGAAGGTGCTTACAGGTTTGTGATACTCACCCAGGACAACAAAGCCGTATTTACTTCAGGCACCTTAAGCGCACTCGCCTTTCTCACTGCACTTTTATTTCAACATCTCACAAAAAAAATTCGTCTCTCTTATGCCGAAGCAGAGAGCCAGGCGAGACACGCCGCCCATTTACAAAAACTGGCCCAGCTTATTGTTGAGCGCATGCGTACCGGTATTCTGGTACTCAATAACCAACTGACTATTGAATTGCACAATCATGCAGCACTCAAGCTATTAGGTGCTCGCGACAACACATTGGAGAATATTCCGCTCAGTCAGTTTCCTGAACTCTATAAGAAACACCAATCCTGGCAGAAAAGTAGTCAGGATCACTCCCCGTTTCTAAAAATTGAAGGCGAAACCAGCAGTGAGATCAAAGTGAATTTTGCTTATCTTGAAGCAGATAAAACTAATGAAGTATTAATTTTTCTGGAAGATGTGCGCTCGCTCAACCAACAAGCACAGCAGTTAAAATTAGCGTCTCTGGGGCGATTAACCGCGAGCATCGCCCACGAAATTCGCAATCCTCTGGGCGCTATCAGCCACGCCAGTCAATTACTTGCTGAATCCTCCCAGCTGCCACAGAGTGATTCACGCTTGCTGGATATCATTAATAATCACTGTACTCGCGTTAATCAAATCATCGAAAACATCTTACAGTTATCGCGTCGCCGACCTACCCAAACACTCCCCATTAACCTGCGCGAATGGATTCCAGCGTTTATTCAGGATTACAAGGCAACTAAAGGCAATACACCTACATTGGACATCGCATTATTGGAAAAAAATCTGAGCAATAGTCACGGTGATAACAGCCTTTATACGAACAAAAATACAACGCTTGAAGCAAAGTTTGATACTAGCCAGTTAACTCAGGTATTAAGCAATCTGTGCGACAATGGCTTGCGTTACAGTATTAAAAAAACTGGCAGGCCTGATCTGCGCTTGGAGATCGGAGTAGACATGGCCCAGCACCAACCCTATATTCGCGTGATTGATTATGGCCCAGGCATTAGTAATGAAAATGCCAAACATCTATTTGAGCCATTTTTCACCACCGAAAATATGGGTTCTGGTTTGGGCCTGTATATTTGCAAAGAACTGTGTGAAGCAAATCAGGCAATTATTTCGTACATACGCACTACACAAAATGAAAGTTGTTTCCATTTGCAGCTGGCGCATCCAGAAAAAAGTTCTTGATGCCAATCTTGTCGATTAAACGAACATATTATTTATAGAACCTTGCCTTTGCGAGTTAAATCCATGACTGAAAAACGCGCCCTGATTATCGATGATGAGCCCGACATACGCGAATTACTGGAGATCACTCTCGGCCGCATGCAAATTTGTACCCATACCGCTGATACAGTCGCCAGCGCCAAGCAGATGCTCGCCACACACTCCTATGATCTGTGCCTCACCGATATGCGCCTGCCTGATGGCAAAGGCTTGGAGATAGTAGAACTCATCCAGCAGCGCTACCCGCAACTACCGGTAGCAGTCATTACCGCTCATGGCAGCGTAGATACAGCGATTGAATCCATGAAGGCAGGAGCATTCGATTTTATTTCCAAGCCAGTCAATCTGGCTACGCTGCGCAAGCTAGTCAATACCGCGATTGAAGCCAGTCAATTAGCGCCTCAGCCACTCCCCAAACTCACACCTATTATTGGCCAATCAAAAGCTATTCAGGATTTGATTCGCAGCATTGAAAAATTGGCTCGCTCACAAGCGCCGGTTTATATCAGCGGTGAGTCGGGGTCGGGTAAAGAACTGGTCGCCCACTCAATTCACGATTTGGGGCCACGGGCGAACAACCCGTTTATTGCCGTCAACTGTGGAGCCATACCGCGCGAACTGATGGAGAGTGAATTTTTTGGCCACAAAAAAGGCAGTTTTACCGGCGCACATCAAGACAAGATTGGTTTATTTCAAGCTGCTGAGGGCGGCACATTATTTTTTGATGAAGTCGCTGATTTACCCTTGGATATGCAGGTAAAACTCCTGCGCGCTATTCAGGAAAAGTCAGTCAGGCCAGTGGGAGCGGCAGAAGAAGTAACTACCGATGTACGGATTCTCTGCGCTACCCATAAAAATCTTGAAATAGAAGTAAAAGAAGGGCGTTTTCGTCAGGATTTATTTTATCGCCTGAATGTGATCCAACTAGCGGTCGCACCGCTGCGTGAACGCCGCGAGGATATTTCATTACTGACGCAACACTTGTTGCGTAAACTCGCCGCCGAAATTCATTTGCCCTGTCCGGATATTTCTCCTGCTGCACAGGATGCCCTGACCCACTATCACTTCCCCGGGAATGTGCGCGAATTAGAAAATATTCTGGAGCGTGCGTTTACGCTGTGTGAAGGTAATAGAATTGATGTGGACGATTTACAGCTTCGTGACGCAACTGATGGAGCTGGTTTTTCCTTTGAAAAAACAGCTGCTTCAAGCCGTTCGATACCCACCGAACGCATGGGGGTAGATTACCCGGCACGCTGCGCAGAATATCCCTCGCTGGACGAATATTTGCAGGACGTAGAAAAAGAAATACTCTGTCACGCCTTGGAGAAAGCCAAGTGGAATAAAACACTTGCCGCAAAACATTTGGGCATCAGCTTTAGGTCACTTCGATATCGACTACAAAAATTAGGGCTGGATGATGAGTAGCAACGCACTGCACCATAAATAAAAAGCGCCATCCATTACTGGACAGCGCTCTAAAAAAATACCTGCCTTTGTTACCAGCAATTATCTGTGTTATCAGCATCACTGCTGTCAAATGCTTCGCGCACCCCCAACTGGTTTAAAGTGAAGCTATCACACTCATCGTCATTGTCCTGCCGGCCTCCCGCTACAGGAGTCGCTGTTAACTTGTATGTAGCAGAATCCAAATCTGCAGCATCAGCGATTTTTACCTGATAAAAACCTTCGGTGGAAAGAATACCATCAGCGTCCTGCAGGCTATCCACCACGGCACACACGCCATCAGCTGTGTCATATTTACCGTGCGCCGTAAAACACCGCTGCAAACGCTGGGCGGCTTCATTTAACGCGACTTTTGCATCGGAGCGATTACTCTTTTGCACTTGTTTCAAATAAGCAGGGTAAGCAATACCGGCAAGAATGCCGATAATTGCAACCCCGATCATTAGCTCTATCAAAGTAAAACCGCGCGCAACCTTATTCATAAACAACACCTTATTTTAATTGACGCCAGGACATACGGCCGCGTGAGCCTGCCCCGGTATTTACTTCCTCTGCTGTAATCTTACCGCCCAAGCTACTTCCAAGCAGGTAAGCCCTCTCCCCTGCGAGGATCGGCACCAAGTCACCGAGTACTGGATCAGTCAGGAACTGGCTTAGCCCATCGGATTCAACCAGCATTTTAAGCCCTACATATTTGTCACCAACGCCGGTGAGTTCCATCAACCAACCACTGCCACCATAATCACACTGATTGGCAGAAGGAATAAAAGTGTTAAGTATCAAACGGTCGAACATCAATAAAGGCTTAACAATGACGCGCTCACCTTTAAGGTTGTTGCCATATTTTAAATCAAGATACCAACCCGTGTAGCTGGTCCAGTTCACGGCAGTAGCTTGGGGATCTGTTACAGGCGTTGCATCAGGAGAAACCGTTCGCGTTGTACTGTTCTCGCTAGTAATAACCTTTTGCTTTAGCAGAGTATTTCGCTCCGCCGCAGTGAGAACAATGTACTGATCGACATCGGCGATGGCATATATGCTCTGGACTGCGGTACTGGAAATGTCCGCAACGTCGGAGTACTTACCTGTACCAAAATACACCATGATAGATGGTTTCTCATTGGCTCCATTACCTACTGGCTTAAGAGCATTTCTGCCCAGAGTTGGTGTGCCAGTGATAGGCTGCAGATTTCCATTTGCATCGACTACGGTTATCAGCGGTTTAGGATTAGTACCGCCTCCGTTCCCACCACCATTTCCGCCATTATTGTAATTATAAAGAACCCAGTCATCGATATCTGTGGAGGTTAAATCAAACCTCCACATATTCCCCTTGATATCTCCAGCATAAGCGTAAGTAGATACACCTTCAGCATCTGGTAACAAAGCAGCCCCGGAGAGACCGTTGCCCGTTTGCGTGGACGTGGCAATAGCATTGACGCTGGTAGGTGTTTGCACATCGATAGCTATCAGTTTTGCAGTACCGTTAACACTTTCAGTGCCATTACTTAGAATTGCGCTCCAGCGTCCGCCGGGGCTTGGCACAATTAGCATGGCGCTGTTGCTATACCCCAAGTCATTACGATAGCCAAGCGATGTATCACCGGCGTGAATATCAAATATTACGCGGGGAGCACCGCCGGTTGTTAGAACATCAGTAACATCCAATAAATAGGCGCCGCGACCACCCGCTCCAAGAGTCCCACTTACCAAGGTGCGCCACTGTTTTACTCCATTAACCTCTATGTAAGCATCCCCGACATAAAGAGGGCCATCCACAGTGTATTTGTGTTGGTAATTAACATCAGAAAGAGATGCCAACTTGGCGTATACACCGCGCGGAATATAAGCAAACAGCTCGGCACCGGTCTCCGCGTTAAAAGCATGCATCATTCCATCGTTTGCACCGACAAAAACCGCCTTGGTGCGACTCGCTTTGGCTGCTACATATTCCTCGTACTCAGCAGCGCCATAATCTATACCCGTAGCTTCATCCTCAGGTGGCAACAAGTTGTAACGTTGACCGCCTGCACCAGCATAGGCTGGGTCAGAGTTAATAATATCGCCCAGTATTTTCTGGCGAGGACGCAACCCTGACTGATCAGTGCCCATCAACCAATTGAAACGTTTTTGTGCATTGTCGGTTGTGGTTTCGGATGATAGTTGTAACGCTGATTTGAGCGCTGCGGGAGTATCACTGCCGTTCCAACCACTGGCGGATAGATTTACCGAACCCGTGCTGCCAAGGGTGTAAATCCTACGCGTAGAATTAGCGGTAAGCGTTGTATCTGTAGTCCAACTAACATTGGTCTCACTCACCGTTCCGTTGCCTTGCAGCGGATACGCACGCATGGTTCCGCTCCAGCCATCACTATTAAATAATGCCTGATAAACTTTGGTTTCATCTTCCAAACGGGTTGAGTTGGATGCAACCGTCGCAGATGAGCCAGTCTGACCAAACTCACTGAAAAAGTTATCCAATTCTGTTTCTAATTTGCGCGGATCAATCGCCTTAAAGTAGGACTTTACTTCTGTGAGATCAGCGATCTCGTCTGCGGTTAAATCATCATTTTCGTAGCCGCCCCATTTTGCAGCATAAAACAAGGGGGGCTTGAGCAGGGAACCAGTGGATGAACCTACAGTGAAGGTTTTGGATGCAGCTGCATTACCAACCTGACAGTTATTGCAATCACCACCGGTGTAACCACCAATACCTGAGTGGACATGAAAGCCGTCATTAGTTGTTCCACTGATGGTATAGCCAAATCCCATGGCGTAGGGGGTAGAGGCAGCAACTGAGTCTGTAGTTACTGTTACCGAGTTAGCCGTTACCGTGTAATCGATGATGCCCCACATGTCTTGGTCATAATCGCCACCATGCTCTGTATCCTCCCAGTTAACATAAAGGCGCCCTGAGTTTGAACTTTCACCAAAAGTTTGGGATACCACCTTAAAGTCTACGATAGCGCAGTTAGCATTGGGGGTAAGGCTGGTGTTCCGACAGGCAGGCAAAATCGTCACCTTGGCACCACTAGTAGACCCGGGAACCGCAACAACAACGTTAGGCACAGAAGCAGCCAGAGATACACCATAGGTACTGACTTTCTCGCGATTGGCAGCAATACCAGCGGAACGGGCTTTATATGCCAGACCAGCAATTTTATAGCTGCCTTCCAGTCGGGGCGCATCCGGACAGGCGCCTAGTACATTGGACAGGGATCCGACTGTCTTGGCTGTACACAATTGATTGTTGTTAGTGCCATTCTGCCCCACGAAATAACTATTTCCATGAATACCTTCTGCAGCACCGATAATATTGGTCGCAGCATCTATGTCACCGATTGTGCTGGGTACATTTGTTAAATCATTGGCGTCATAAGAAGTCATGGAAGCATCAAACTGAACGACATTGATAGGCGCGCAGTAATTGCCCGTCGTAGATGCCGACACAGGGTCCCCCCAACTAGTAACACGGTTTAACCCGGGAATATAAGCAGAGTCATCTACATCGAACTGCGGGCTATTAGCGCCACTGAGGTAACGAAGAGACTCCAGATAAATCTCCGCCTGGGGGTTGCCCCAGTTAACGCAGTGCCCATTGGAAAAACTACTAGTGCCCCACTGGCACCCATCTGTTTGCGAGGCGCCAGGAGTATTCACCAGGTGATTGTTGTTGTGATAGAGGCCATCGCTATAGCGATAGCCATATATGCGCAATAAGTCCAAGGTCTTAATAATACTGTTGCCGCCGGCGGGCACTTGAAAAATACCATTACTATTAACTTCGTTAGTTATCGACCCAACTGCCTTCCGTAGCACACCACCAGATTTATTTTTACCGTATGACCCGGTCATTAAACCGAAGTGCTGGGTTCCGCTATGAACTTGTAGTAGACCCCGAGGCTTCTGGGCTGTTGTACTGTTGTATTGATGACATTTTTCATTGTCACGGGCTTCATCAATTGCCGTTAAACCACTTACGCATACTGCAACACGAGCGACAAATTCACCCGCAGCAGAACCAGAACCCAACTTGTGTCCATCAATGGGACTGTTCGAATATGCCGGAATTCCACTTGCGGTAACGCTATTTCCGTTGCTGCCATTGCCACCGGAAACCGTTGAGCCCCAACGGCACTGCCAACGTTCGTTACTTGCCCACAAACTGTAGTTTCCGCGAGCTACTCGCATCAGCGGGCGAGCGCCGGTAGCAGCTGTTGCCGCCTGCGAAAAACCTGCAGTTCCGGGCTCCGAGGTATTACAGATAGTAATTCCCGATGTCAGCAAATCGTCATTGATGTTCGAGGAAAAAGGAGTTAGCTGCGCAATATCACTGCCAGCATAATACTTGGCAAATGAGTGAGCATCTGTGGGCAAGTATGCGCGTTCAAGCACGGTTGCCGATGTGGTATCCGTAGAGCGCATGCCGCCGTATAACATTTTTCTCACGGCATCCATACGAGTCATGCTGGCCCAATTCAGAAAATTACCACTCCATTGGTTTGTCACATTGCCAGCATTGCAATATTTGGTATCAGAGAAGGAGGCAGGATTAAATTGGTTAGTGGTTGTGTCGTAGGTATAACATTTGTAGCTATCAAAATAACCGTAATAATTGAACCCGTGCACATAGGTTGTATCGGGAATACCGTCAGGATCCTTACCATAATTGGCGTTTACTGCATTGTTTAGGGTGGCACGACTATCGGTAATGTCAGAAAAATCATCGTATAGCTTAAAGAATAATTGATGATCCCTGGACATATTTAACATGGTAATTGGTTTAACTGGCGCCACCAGAAACAGAGGCTCTTGGTGTGGTTCAGCAAAGGCTACATGAGTCAAAGATAATGAAAATAGGCCAGCGACCGCAGCAACCCAGGTTTTGGTAATTGTTTTATTTGCAAGAAAATGTGTGTACATAAATGTCTCCAAAAACCTAGGAAATTATCGGGCAAAAGTGGATTGCAGAATTACTTCTGAATCCTCTGTAAGCCCCACACCACGACTGGTGATGCGATAAAATTCCGCATCCTGAACTCGCTCAACGCTTACATGATCAACACCACTCCCTTGGCTGGCAGCAAGACGAGTAATAATCACTTTTTCAACGGTGTAACGGGGCTGATCTGCAACACCTTTAATTGTGTCATCGTCGAGCTGCACACTGTTTTCCTCCCACTCATCTTTTGTCCACTCAGCGGGGCGAGATAGTGCAGCATCGGGTTTGTTCAAGTCAGGCCAATAACCAACAACAGCACCACTAAAGCTTGGAGTAACCACGCCATTCATTACTTTTTCCGCCTCACGCAGGGCCGCCTCGGCCGATTGAAACGCAGTATTTCTGTCGCGCATATTGCCAGCCATACGCTCTTGCAAATCACTACCGCGAATAGAGGCGAGTCCGATAACGGTTAAAATAAGCAGCAACACCAAGCCAACGACTAACACCGCACCAGACTGTTTCTGAAGAGATCTTATTTGCTGTTTCATAAATAAATTCCACATATCCGGCAATCACTAAAAGGAACGGGTACGAATACCAACGGTTGTGCTAAATACCTGCCGTAAACGGCGATCAGCGGGATCAGGCTCGATATCATCCTCACCTTCGAAGCTGTATTTTTGCATTTCAGGAATAACACCGTCGTCAATACTGGCAACTAACAACTCAACACGCAGGGCGACTACCTTTTCCCAATCAGAAGCGTTAACGATTTCACTAGCCAGTCGATAATTGTCGGGGACAAAATCATCGTTAGAGTCGACACCATAACGAACACTCATATCCTCAACTCCCTCCAGCAACTCCAAATTCACACCATTAGTGTTTTGCCAGAGACTTGGGCGGCCGGATGTACCGGTCGCAATAAAATAAGTAATGGTTTTAGCGGATAGAATTTCTGAACCTGGTTTGAATTTTTCATCATCACTACCGGAGTTTCCTCCCCAGCTTGCGTTGGCGTTACCGGGGGTATAACCGGCACCACTATGGATGACGTTGGCATCACCACCTGCTGCGGTAAGGTTAGTAACCTGAAACACACGTGCTTTGGTGCAATCGGTCACAAATAAAATGTCCCCCTTACAGATACCACTCACACGATTAGAACCATCTGAACATGCCCCGGCTTCAACGCCAGTTAAGGTGGCAAATAACTGGCCTGACATGTTGTTTTTGTTAACCTCAACACCCGAACCATAAGCTCCACGCAACACAAAAAAATCAGTATTCGCTTTTGGCAGGGGACTTAAACCGTGGTTAGCAGGCAAGTTAGCTGCGGTGTATCCCATGATGGCTGTAGTGAAATCATATTGATAACTGGAGCTATTGTTCAGCATGTTGCTCACTTTCATTTCCGATGAACGCGAAGCACACCCCATATAACCAGCCATACGAATATCGCGCGCTAAAAAATCTACCGCTAAACGCCCGGTTTCCTGAATGCGAGAGAGCGCCTGCTGAGTGGTATAAACTGTTTTGCTTGAAATAAATACTTGCAACACACCGGTAATCAAAATCAAGCCCAGCGTGATGGCAATCATCAATTCAATCAGTGACAGACCTAGTTGTTTCTTCATACGTTTATTCTCATATCACTGAGGTAAATTCGAATTCACTGACAGCTTCTGCTGCAAGATCCTCGTCATCATTATTTTCATCAAACAGTGATGAGTCCTTCCATCTGATGGAAATAGTGCAAATACGCGTTGCCTGCACGCACTCGATTTTTCCCTCACCTTCAGGCAACTGTTTTTCGATAGCTTCACGCCAAGCGGTCACGTCAGCCGTGGCCACTGCATTGCCAGCAGGCTCATCGTCGTAATCGGCGGTATAAGCCGCGAGGCGGTTCTCGTTATCAAGACCGCGGTTGATGCGCATACGATCCATAATGTCGTAGGCAAGAATATTCGCTTGGGAGCGCATAAAAGCACTCTGGTTAAATTGCAACGAGCGCGTTTGCAGCGTAGCCATAGCTAACAAGGAAGTTGCAAGAATCAGCACCGTCACAGCGACCTCAATCAAGGTAGCGCCAGATTGTTTGTTAACGTGCGATTCCGCGTTAATGTTCTTTTGCCTCATAACAGCTCCTGATTAAGGACAAGCTTGTTTGGTAGTACTCAACATACCGGCCAAACCGACATTGATTCGAACAGCGGCATCCCCCTTACAACCAGTAACGCGGGCAGATGCCTGGCGCCCAAAGTTATCCAGTCTGGCCAAGGCACCTGAACTGTTAAAACGGATAAAACTCACATCGGCAGGTGTTGGAGCGAGAGTCCGAACACTAATTACCGCTTGGGGATTAATATCGCTCCAGTAACGCAGCACAGTATCGATTGTTGGGGCGGCAGTGTTATCAGCGGCAGCGTCATCAACAAACACCAACCACCCCTCTTTCCAGTTGTTCGCTGCCAAACAGCTTGCGCCATCACTGGACGCACAAATAGAAACACGCTTGCCCCGTTTTATTGCCTCAGAACGCGCATAGTTGAGCGCTCCAGCCATCTCATTACCCAGGGTTGCCGAGCTGTTGTTGCGCATGGTTTGATTAAAACTGGGGATGGCAATCCCCAAAGCAATCGCTGCCACGGCAAGGGTTACCATTAGTTCAATGAGCGTAAAGCCTGCTAATTTCCTCATTAGTCTTGCCTATTCACGGTAGATTTGAGACAGAAAGCAAAGTTGCCAACAATAATTGATCAACTGCATCGACAAGTATTTTTTGCCCATTTATATTCCTCACAACTTAACACAAGCTCTGATCGTATCGGTTGAGCATGCGATGTTCGGTCAACAAGGATGCATGAACGGCCAGCGTAAATTTTTATGCTGGTTTAACAACACGCCAAGGAGAGGTCCCCCCTATGAAACCCAAGGGTTTTTCACTGATTGAATTGATGGTTGTATTAGTAATTTCTGCAATCATAATCGGCTTTGCTGTGCCCAGTTTTTTTAGCCTACTCAGAGATATCAACACCAAGGTGGCCATGTATGAGCTGCTGCGCGCCATCGAATCATCCCGCTCGCTCGCGGTAACCAGCAACAACCGCACTGTCCTGCTTGCCAATCAAGAAGATTGGGAGCAAGGCTGGACACTCTTTATTGACAAAAACCACGATGGGGAATTGAACGGGGAAGAAACACTCAAACTGCAAAAGAAAGCGCTGAATAATGTGAAAATCAGCGCGAATACTCATGTGGAGAAATATATTTCTTTTATAGGTACGGGCGAGGGACGCAAATTAGGGCCAAATGGTAGCGGTGCCTTTCAAGTAGGAACAATCAAGATCTGTCCTGATACCCAGGGTACTGGCTACGCGCTAGTCATCTCTCGCGGTGGGCGCACCAGAATTAAAACACTCACGACAGCAGAATGCACTGAAATCAATTGACCAACAGTACTGCGACCCTATTGCCGCAGCGCCTTGGGAAGGGAAAAACTAATATTTTCAGGTGTGCCATCCATTTCAATGGGCGCTTGTGCACCACAAGCAGTCAACTTATCAATCACTTGTTTCACCAACACTTCTGGTGCAGACGCACCCGCGGTGATGCCGATACTGACGCGGTTTTTTATCCACTCAGGATTAATATCTTGCGGCCCGTCGATTAAATAGGCTTCTGTGCCACAGCGCTCAGCCAACTCGCGCAAGCGATTAGAGTTCGAGGAATTAGGCGAGCCAACCACCAGGACCAAATCACACTCCAAAGCTAACTGACGCACTGCGTCCTGGCGATTGGTAGTGGCATAACAGATGTCGTCGCGGCGCGGCCCCTGTATCTTTGGAAACTTATTACGCAGTGCATCGATAACCTTGGCCGTGTCATCCATTGATAAAGTTGTTTGGGTGACGTAAGCAAGGTTTTCCGCATCCTTGACCTCCAGTGCATCCACATCGCTCTCGTCTTCCACCAGATAAATAGCACCGCCATTTTCTGCGCTGTACTGCCCCATGGTTCCCTCAACTTCCGGGTGCCCCTGATGACCAATCAAAATACATTCGCGCCCTTCGCGACTGTAGCGGGTAACTTCAATATGTACTTTGGTGACTAGCGGACAGGTTGCATCAAATACCTGCAAGCCGCGATCTTCCGCCTCTTTACGCACCGCCTGTGATACACCGTGTGCACTAAAAATAAGAATCACGTTATCGGGAACTTGCTCTACTTCATCGACAAAAATAGCACCGCGCTCGCGCAGGGAATCCACCACAAATTTGTTATGTACGACTTCATGGCGCACATAAATAGGCGCACCAAAAACATCCAGTGCACGATTAACTATATCGATCGCACGATCAACACCAGCACAAAAACCACGCGGATTGGCGAGCTTGATTTGGGTCATGATTAATGTACCTGCACCGGTTCAATTTTTAGTATGGCAACCTCAAACAAAATATCGCGTCCAGCCAGAGGATGATTAAAATCTACAACTACTACATCCTCATCAAAACGCACTACAACGCCGGGCAATTCAGTTTTTTGTGCATCAGCAAATGACAACATCAACCCTTCACTCAACTCAAGATCAGGGCTGAATTGGCTGCGCGCAATTTCCTGAATATTGTTTGGATTACGCTGGCCGAAACCATTTTCGGGTTTGATAACCAAGGTTTTATGTTCACCTTCCAACATACCGAACAAGGCCTTTTCAAAACCTGGCAACAGATTGCCGTCACCCACAGTAAAAGTGGCAGGATCACGTTCAAAATTGGAATCTACCAACTCACCATTTTCCAACTGCAAGGCAAAATGCAGAGTAATTTTGGTACCTGGTCCAATGGCCAAATCACGCATTTTTCGAATTCTCTTTGCTATTTTCTTTACTGAACAACATGTCGATAATCAACACGGCAGCCCCCAAGCTAATCGCCGAATCAGCAAGATTGAATGCGGGCCAATAATTATCCTGATAGTGCACCACAATAAAGTCCACCACATGCCCCAGCACAATCCGGTCATACAAATTGCCTACAGCGCCGCCTAAAATAAATGCTAACGCAAAAGCTTCGCGTGGTTTTTGTTGAGCGCAGCGCGCAATCCATACACTTAATAACACGCTGGCCACTAGCGCGATCACCGCAAAAAACCAGCGCTGCCAACCACCGGCATCAGCAAGAAAACTAAATGCCGCGCCGGTGTTGTATGCCAAAGTGAAATTGAAAAACGACGTGAACACCAAAGTTTCGCCATACTCAAAGGCGGCTTCGATTGCATGCTTGCTGGCCTGATCCAATGCCACTATCACAAGAGCAATAACATACCAAAACCAGACTTTCTGATAAATTTTCAACGGCAGCACCCACTGAGTTCCATTAGGCAAAGTGACGGGTTTCGCCCGCACCATCAACGTTTTCTACACAACGCAAACAAATGGTTGGATGCGCTGCATTGGCGCCCACGTCGGCACGATGATGCCAACAGCGTTCGCATTTCGCATGCTCGGATTTTTTCACCGCCACTAGCAGACCCGCAACATCAGTCGCCTCTGCATCTTGGGCTTCATTCAACGAACGAATTTCGGCGGTAGAGGTAATCAATACAAAACGCAATTCATTAGCAAGCTTGTGCAATTCGCTTTGCAATTTCTCATCGCAATACAAAACTACTTCAGCACCCAATGAACCGCCCACTTCGCCAGCAGTGCGTTTTGCCTCTAGCACTTTGTTTACGGCATCTTTCACTTGCGCGATCAGTTCCCAGTAACTGTCAGCAAACGAATCGGCTGGCATTGTTGGCAATTGATACCATTCAGCTACAAACACATTGGCCTCGCGCGCTCCGGCAACTTCTTTCCAGATCTCATCGGCAGTAAAACTTAAAATCGGCGCAATCCACCGCACCATAGCTTCTATTACATGTTGCAATGCCGTTTGCGCGGAGCGGCGCGCAAGTGCATCACCTTTTACCGTGTACTGGCGATCTTTAATAATATCGAGATAGAAACCGCCCAATTCCACCACGCAGAAGTTGTGCAGTTTTTGGTAGATCAGATGTAATTGATAGCTGTCGTAGGCAGCGATAATTTCTTGCTGCAACTGCGCCGTGCGCGCAACAATCCAGCGATCCAATTGCAGCATATTGTCCGGCGCAACTGCATCTGTCGCAGGATCAAATCCAGTCAAGTTGGACAAAATAAAACGCGCGGTATTGCGAATACGGCGATAAGAATCGGCAGTGCGTTTTAGAATTTCATCGGACACGCTCATCTCAGTGCTAAAGTCAGTCGCAGCAACCCAGAGGCGCAACACATCTGCGCCCAAATCGTTCACCACTTTTTGCGGTGGAATCACATTGCCAATGGACTTGGACATTTTGCGCCCTTGCGCATCTACCACAAAGCCGTGGGTTAACACAGTTTTGTAGGGAGGAACAGCGTGCATCGCCATGGACGTTTTCAGTGATGACTGGAACCAGCCGCGATGTTGGTCTGAACCTTCCAGATATAAATCAGCAGGGAAACGCAAACCGGCGCGTTGGGCAAGCACTGCAAAATGGGTAACGCCGGAGTCAAACCAAACGTCCAGAGTATCTGTCACTTTTTGGTATTTATCGGCATCGGCACCGAGCAGTTCAGCCGCATCCAATTCAAACCAGGCATCCATTCCGCCCTGCTCGACTTTTTGTGCAACCGCTTCAATCAAGTGTGCAGTTTCCGGATGCAATTCCTGCGTTTCTTTATTTACAAATAGTGCGATGGGAACACCCCAGGTGCGCTGACGCGAGATACACCAATCCGGCGATGTGGCCAGCATGGCATCAATCCGCGCCTTGCCCCAATCCGGCACCCATTGCACGCCATCAACAGCTTTTGCAACCTGATCGCGCAAATTGTTTTTGCTCATGCTCACAAACCATTGCGGTGTCGCACGGAAAATCAGTGGCGTTTTAGTGCGCCAGCAATGCGGGAAACTGTGGGTGATTTTGCCTTGCGCTAAAAGCGCATTTTTTTCTATTAACAAAGCGATGACTTTTTCATCAACTTTATAAACATGATCGCCGGCGAAAATTTCTACGTTCGGGCGATAAGTACCGTGGTCGTCGATATAATTCAGCGTGCCTATGCCGTATTTGAGACCGACATTAAAGTCGTCTGCGCCGTGATCTGGTGCAGTGTGAACAAAACCAGTACCCGCATCGGTAGTCACGTGATCGCCGAGTATTACTGGAACCTGACGCGCATAGAAAGGATGTTGCAGCAGCAAATTTTCCAGTGCAGCGCCTTTTACGCGACCAACAATTTGATGGCCTTCAATTTTTGCACGAGCGAGCACGCTGCCGATTAAGGTTTCAGCAAGCAGTAGACGTTCGTCGCCCACTTGTACCAACGCGTAATCCACTTCGGCATTGGCAGAAACAGCTTGGTTAGCAGGGAGCGTCCACGGCGTGGTGGTCCAGATCACCAGTGATATTTTTCCGCTGCCACTCAATTCGAAAATTGTTTTTTCAATTGCAGCTTGATCGACAAAGCCAAACTTTACGTCGATAGAAAAAGAGGTTTTATCCTGATATTCCACTTCCGCTTCAGCGAGTGCAGAACCGCCGACCACACTCCAATACACCGGTTTGAAACCTTTGTGCAAATGGCCGTTCTCGGCGATTTTTCCGAGCGCGCGAATAATGTCCGCTTCAAATTTGTAATCCATGGTGAGGTAGGGTTTATCCCACTCACCTAAAACACCCAAGCGCACAAAGTCAGCCTTTTGGCCTTCCACTTGCTTGGCGGCATATTCGCGGCATTTATTGCGGAAAGTTTTGACATCGACTTTATCGCCCGCTTTGCCGATTTTTTTCTCCACGTTGTGCTCGATGGGCAAACCGTGGCAATCCCAACCGGGCACATAGGGCGCATCAAAACCGCTCAGGGTTTTGCTTTTGACGATGATATCTTTGAGAATTTTGTTAACCGCATGACCGATATGAATATCGCCATTAGCATAGGGTGGGCCATCGTGCAAAATAAATTGCTCGCGCCCAGCACGTGCTGCACGAATTTGTTGATACAAATCGCTCGCTTGCCATTGTTTAAGCATGTCCGGCTCGCGCTGGGCAAGGTTTGCTTTCATCGCAAAACCGGTGGTGGGCAAATTCAGTGTGGCTTTGTAATCAGTCATGATTCACGGTCAACTTGTTAATAATAATTAAACAGGAAAGTGTGAGAAAAAATGTTGGGCTTGTGCAATATCCGTCTGCAATTGCGTTTGCAGCTCTTCCAATGAATTAAACTTTTTTTCGTCGCGCAACTTGGAGTGGAAAATTACATCGATTTTTGCGCCGTATACGCGCCGCGAAAAATCAAACAGATGCACTTCCAGTAAGGGTTTTTTATCGCCACTTACCGTGGGGCGAATGCCAACATTCGCCACCCCTGCATGTAAACTGCCATCGGCAAATTTGACCGTGACGGTAAAAACACCATGCAACGGCGAACGATAGCGACGCAAATGAACATTGGCGGTGGGCACACCTAACTTGCTACCCAGTTGCTGACCATAGGCGATCCGACCGCTGATACTGTAGGGTCTGCCAAGCAGCTTTTCGGCTTGAGTAAAGTCTCCCATTTCCAACAACTGGCGAATGCGTGTACTACTTACTCGCTCACCGCCCAATTCCAGTGTGCAGGTATCGGTTACTCCGAAACCACGCGCGCGCCCGATAGTTTGCAACAGGGCAAAATCGCCACGGCGATCACAGCCAAAACGAAAATCATCACCCACCACCAGATGCTTGATAGCCAAACCTTGCAGTAATACCCGCTCGATAAATTCCTCTGCAGTCAGGTGACGCAACGCCGTATTGAATTGAACGCAAAGTACGCGCGCAACACCCGCAGCGAGCAAAGCCTGAACCTTTTCGCGCAGACGCATCAAACGTGCGGGAGCTTTATCGCCGGAGAAAAACTCGTGCGGCTGTGGCTCAAACACGATTACCACCGCAGGCAAGTTGTAGTAGCGACTGACATCCATCAATTGGCGCAGTATCGCCTGATGCCCAAGATGTACTCCATCGAATGAACCGATAGTAGCCACGCAGCCCTGATGCCGGGGGCGCAGGTTATGTAAGCCGCGGATAAACGCAGGTGCCACTGGATTCACTATCTGCTCTGCCTTCAGCCAATTTGCCTAAAAAATGGAGGGCGGCAGTATACAGGAGGCGCGGCACCAGAGCCTACCCCGCGTACTTCCATGCAGATCGCCAAACACCCGCACATCAATGATGGGCTTTGAAATCGCGCAGGCGCACACCTACCGCAGCAAGCGCCACCAGATAAGCGACAAACCCCGCCACACAAACCACGGCAAGACGCAGAATTCGCTCCATCACACTCCAGTCAGACCAAAGATTCCAAAGCGACAGGAAGCCAAGCAATACCGCAACCAGCACCATATTGGCCACACCATAGCGCAACCATAATGCCGGCCAGTTGCTCGCGGGATTGTAAACCTCGCTTTTGCGCAGCCCGCGATAGAGTAGATACGCATTGACATAGGCCGCCATCGCCGTGGTAAACGCCAGACCGACATGCCCCAAACCCCAGAGCATTACCAGAGGAATCACCACAATGGGCTTCATCAAAATGTTGGCTCCTATGGCGATGATGCCGATGCGCACCGGCGATTTCATATCCTGTCGCGCAAAATACCCAGGCACCAGCACCTTGATGAGCATGAAAGCAAACAGCCCGAGCGCATAGGCCTTGAGGCTGTAGGCGGACATAAGAATATCCGTCTGCTTCATTTCGCCGTGATAGAACAGGGTGTACAAAATCGGCTCCGCCAGAATGATCAGCGCCAATGTTGCAGGCAGTGCGATGAGAACCACAAAACGAATCGCCCAATCCAGCATCTGGCTGAATTTTTCACCGGATTGCGCCGCACTCAGGCGCGATAAACCGGGCATGATCACCGTCGCAATCGCCACCCCAAATACACCCAGCGGCAGCTCCACCAAGCGATCGGAATAGAACAGCCAGCTCACCGCACCATCGCCCAGCATGGTGGCAATAATCGAGTCCAACAGCAGGTTCAACTGGCTCACCGATACCCCGAACAGTGCTGGAGTCATAAGCACCAAAATGCGCTTTACCCCGGGGTGCGACCAATCCAACTTGGGCGATGGCATAAGGTGAATTTGTTTTAAAAACGGCAGCTGGAACAACAGCGAAAACACACCTGCCGCCAGGATACTCCAGGCCAATGCATAGGCTGGATTGGGGAAAAAATCCGCCACCAGTAGCGCGGCGGCGATCATAAAGATATTCAGGAAAATCGGCGTAACCGCCGGAATCGCAAAGCGGTCATAGCTATTTAAAATCGCGCCGGCAAAACCGGTGAGCGAAATCAGCATCAAATAGGGGAAGGTGATGCGCACCAGCTCGACCAGCAGCGAGAATTTCTCCGGTTCATCCGCATAACCGTAGCCAAATACATAGGCAAAACCCACTGCCCCGGCCACACCGATCAGGGTAAATAGCAGCAGGATGGACCCCAGACAACCCGCGACCTTATCGACCAACTCTTTAACAGCAGCATGAGTACCCTTCTCGCGATACTCCGACAGCACCGGAATAAACGCTTGGGAGAAGGCGCCCTCGGCAAATAAACGGCGGAAAAAATTGGGAATTTTCTGGGCGATGGCAAAAGCGTCCATCGCGCCGCCAGCCCCCAATACGGCAGCAAGCACTATGTCGCGAATCAAACCCAATACCCGCGACACCATAGTCATGGAGCCAGTGAGCAAACTGGAGCGCAACAGGCTGCCAGGTTTGGTTTTGGGTGGGTTGGGCGGCTGGTGTGGAGCTGGCGATGACGCAGAGTCGGACACGGGCGAATCCTGTGCAGGCGAAAAGGCGGCATTATCCACGGCTGTTATACTCAGGCACAACACCCGCCCGCCAAACAAGGAGCTACACCATGTCCATCCGCACCCCATCCACTGGCACTCTATCTATTGGCACTCTATCTATTGGCATCATGAACCCATGTGCCTGCCTCGGCATTGCTTTGCTACTGGTTGCCTGCAGCAAAGAGCCGGCACCTGCAGCCCCCCAGCAAGACGCCCCCCTCATCGACTACAGCGCGAAGAAAACCATGCACCCCAGCTGGGACGCTAACCAAGACGGTATGAACGATTGTGAAGATGATGGCAGCTGCGACGACAGCGTGGATTACACCCTGCCCCGCCCAAGCACCGCTGCACCGGCAGACACCAATAGCGCCCAGCGCGGCCCCTTCCGCTTTGTGTGCACGGATGCAGCGCAATCCGAATTCACCGCACTGTTTCACAATGACCTGAACGACCCCGCCAATAATCGCCTGCAACTTAGCTTTGCGGGCGAAACCCGCGACCTAGCCGCTGTAGTCGCCGCCAGTGGCAGCAAGTACGAAGGCAGCAATGCCAGCTTTTGGGAGCATCAGGGCGAAGCCACCATCAGCTGGCCGCCTGAATTTACTGACTTAACATGCTTACCAGCGCCCCGATAAGGAGCCCGCAATGGCCAACTGCTAGAAGATCCCCGGAACCGTGTGTTGTGCCGATCACAAAAAATAACAACTTGGCAATTTCCTGATCAACGTTGCGGTGGCAAAATTTGACACTTGATAGTCGCACTCTGGCGGCCATCAAGTTGTTCACATATCAGGAAGTTTTATGTTTATTAAGGCAGATACCCCACCGGTGATTAGCATCATAGTGCCGGTATTCAATGTGCAGGATTACCTGTCCGAATGTCTTTCTTCGCTCGCCGATCAAACCTTTAACCATTCCTACGAAATAATTCTCATCGACGACTGCTCCACCGATAACAGCAAAACAATCTGCGAGTCATTCGTCGCGGATCATCCTGGTCTGGCCAGACTTATTTGTCTGGATAAAAACAGTGGCGTATCTGTTGCGCGCAATCAGGGAATTCGCGCTGCAACCGGAACTTATTTTGCCTTTGTGGATTCCGATGACCGGCTACCGGCCAATGCACTGGAACATCTGTATTCAGCGGCAATTCAACATCAGGCAGATGTGGTAAAAGGTAATTGCATCGTTTTTGATGAATACAAATCACGCCCTGCGAATCACAATGTCAAAAACGAAAAGATTTACCAAAACGAAGCGATTTTTGCCGCATTTTTGCAGCACCGCGATGTGCGCGGACACACTTGGGGCAAGCTGTTTTTACGCGCCAGTTTCGGACACATAGTCTGCCCACCAAATGTGACTATGGCGGAAGATACCCTGTATTGCGCGGAGGTATTTTCCCAAGCCAAAAAGCTGGTACTTATCAATACGTGTGTATACAACTATCGCTTGCGTGCATCGGGTGCTACAGGCAGGAAATTCCATACCTGCGCCTACCTCTGGTGGCTACACAGTATTGAAAGCTGTGGCCATTTTGTCTCCAACCCGACTCAACAACGACACCTGAAAGCACTGCAAATCAGGACGCTTTTGCAGCTCATAAAGGAGGCGCGGTCACTGCAAACAGAGCAGCTTCGCACTGTTTTGTCTGAGGTTATGGCTCGCCAGCAGCAATGGCAGCTCAATATCCCTGCACTCAAGCTTGCACTGCAAATACCCCCCCGGGTTTTATTTCATTTCCTCAGATTCACATGGGAACTCAAGCAATTAAACGCGCGATTGCGCAGCAATCCAGGCGCGAGCAGCTTTCAGTACTGAATACGACAATAATCCAATCAAATACTCACCCCAACTTTTTAAGGTTGACATCAACCCACCCTCCATATACTGTATATAAAAACAGTAACAACTTTGTTGAGGATTTACCCCATGGCAGTAGTCGCCGTTTGGTTATGTGATCGGGATGGCAGTATGTTTGAAGACAGAAAAATCGCGGAAGAGCACGATAAGTACCTGGAGCTTGCTGCCAACATCACCCAGCTGATTGAAGACAATATCCCCGGTATTGACGAACAACACAGTGAAGCGATTGGCCTTTTGTTGGCGCAGCGCCGCGAATTATTAGCCAAAGCCTGTAAGGGCAAGCCCGATGAATTATTGCAGCCTTTCACCTACGAAAAGCCTGCCACCCTGAACAGCAAAACCACCGCCACGGACAAGGACAACTAGGCAGCAGCGGTTTGTTGTAGCGCGGACGCGCCCACAAACGTCCGCGCGGTTAATGGCCGCCCACACAGCCATTAACACCCCGCAAACAACTGAATCACCACTCAGTGGTTTGTTCGTGTAAAGGTGTGCTTTTGCTGGATGCAACCACAGTCCCCAGCAGTTGTTGCTCCCGGCATTGCGCACCTGCTTCCAACCATTCGTTAATGCCCGCTTGTCAGCCACAAGCGACCACAAAGACGAATCGCTTTCACCACTGCACCTCTCCTATGGAACCTCAACGGGTGCGGTGGCTTTTTGTTTTTTTGCCTTATTGTCATTTTTACTATATAACTATAGCTCCAGCCTTGTGACTGGATAAAGCGATAACAAAACAGACCAGTGGAACTAACGATATGTCTATAAAAAACCTGTGCCTTCACTTGCGTCACCCACTCTTGGCAATCGGCAGCCTGCTTTTCGTATTTATCACCCCCCTGACAGCCCACGCAGAAACACTGCGCACTGTGCAGGGCAATAACAGCATCGAGATTTATGCCCGAGGCCTGTTACAGCTGGCGTTGAGCAAACTTCCGGAAAACTACACACTGGAGGAAACAGTTCCCAACACCAGCGAAGAGCGCATGGTCAGCATGTTGATGGACAAACAGCTGGATGTAGTCTGGTATGCAACCACCAACGAACTGGAAGAAAAGCTCCAACCGATTTACATCCCCATTTACCGCGGATTACTGGGCTACCGGATATTGATGATAAAAAAAGGCAGCCAACACAAATTTGATGGCATCAAAACCCTGGAGGATTTGCGCCGTGTTTCGCTTGGCCAGGGGCATTTTTGGGCCGATACCAACGTACTCACCGCTAACGGTTTGAATGTTGTGAAAGTTTTAAAGTACGAGGGGTTGTTTTACATGCTGGATGGCGAGCGGTTTGATGCCTTCCCGCGCGGCGCCCACGAACCCTGGTCGGAAATGCAGCGCTACCCGAACCTGGAGCTGGAAGTGGAGAAGAACTTACTGCTGGCCTACACCAATCCTTTTTACTTTTTCGTCAATAAAGACAACACCAAACTTGCACAAGCTATAGAGCGCGGCCTACGCCTTGCGATTGAAGATGGCAGTTTTAATGAATACTTTTTTAATGACCCAACCGTCAAGGATGTGATGACCAAAGCCAATCTGAAAAACCGCACACTGATTAAATTGGAGAACCCGGGGCTGCCGAAAAAAACGCCGTTGGATGACCCAACACTTTGGTTCAACCCCTACACATTCAACGAATAATACCTGCCGCAGTGCTCGCCCCCTCAGTGATGGGGCGAGTTCACCCAGCTAACAGTACATATTCAAATATTGCACCAGACGCGGAAAACCGGCGCGATTAGGGCTGCTGCCATGCGGCAGGGCCTGATGCCAGATAATTAAATCGCCCGCCTTGGCCGCAATAGGTTGCACCGGCCACTGTGTCCAATCCTGCTGCTGCAAATCGATCCCTGGTGGCTGGGCAGCTAACCACTGGGCGATAACACCCCCGGCACAATCAAATAACCCTGCTCGTGCCAATGTGCAAGCTGCGCCTCGCTCAACGGCAACTCACACCCGGTACTCAGTGAGTGGTATTTATTTTCAATAAAATGGCGTATCGCATGATTTGTGTGTTCGACCTGTTGCGCCCCAAGCCTGCCGTTAGTCGCGAGCCAATGCTCAATATCAACCAATGTGCGTGCTGAATAGAATTGCTGCATGGCTGGCTCAAGCCCCACACCCAACTGGTCCAATAAAATCCGATCCAACAGCCATTCACTGTCGGGAACGGCGATTAATTGCTGCCGCGCTGCTGCAGACGAGTTCGCCTGCTTGCGCAACTGGATTTTGTGCCACAGTCGTTTTACGTGATAAATACCCTGACTATTTTTTTCCAAACTATCCGGCAATGCGCAATCGCTAAGCTCGGGCAATTTTTCATAGGTAAAGACACACTGGGGATAAGCGCCCAGCACGTAGCGAAAATGCAGCACTGAATTGGGCAAGACCCGCGCGTTACGTTCATAGAGTGGCAAGGTAAGCTGCGATTGATTGTCGTGCAGCTGATAAGCGCCAAACACTTGAATAAAGGTAGTTAATTTTAAATCCTGCAACAGCAAGTCATACTGGGGTATCAATAAACTGCCCTGCGCACAAGCATTATCCCCATGACCTAATTGCACCGCTGTGGTTTTATCCAACTGAAATACTGCCCCCAAATACACATCAGGATTTTTGCATTCATTCCCTGCTGGAAAAGCGCCAGCGCTCAACCATAAATCCAGGCGAATCATTTCCGGTATTAACCAGCCATCGGCTTTTAAAAATTGTTGCAAGTGACTAAAAATGCTCACTTGGGGTTCTTGGATCAGCCCCTGCCGCATAGTTTCTGAAATTATCAGATCGAATTTTTCTGCGCTTTGCCACACACAGGCATCGGCTTGCTCAAGTCGCACAACAAACCGCTGCACACCTAAAAAGCGAATAAGGCACTGCAATTTTTCCAGCGACTCGGCATGAATATCCAGAAGTGTTACGCGCAGTTGCGCCGTATCGAATAACGGCAAGAGTGGAATCAGCAATAAACCAAATGGGCCAGTGCCGGCGTACAACACATCGATGGGTTGATAATTAAGTTGATAATTATTGTCTTGCCGTTTTTGTTGGATAGCCGCATACACACCCTGCATAAAAATGCGTGTGCGCTCCACGTCTTCCGCACACTGCGCCGCTGTGGTGGGTGACACAGCCTTACCTTGCGCAGTGACCGTGGCATGTTCATCCAGAAACAGTGGCGGATGCAATTCCAGCCCGGTGATAACGCATAACTGCCGCACCAGTTCGTCGACAATCGGTTTGGCTTCACCCGCCGTGGTACAGGCGAGCAATTGCATAACAAGCCGGGGCAGATCAGTAGCCATCAATCAGAATCCTTAAAAAATAATGGGGAATTGCCATAAGCCTATCGCAAATTAGCTTTTTTGGTATTTCACCTTATTTCACGCGCTGCGACATGCAGCACAAATCCGCCCAGCATCGCCAAGCTGTCATCAAACCGGCAAAATACTTTCATAATTGACGGCTAGGGTTGAGCCTGCAACATCCCACCCAGGCCCAAGGAGGTTCCCATGCTACGCCGAATTCATGTGTTAACCAGCAGTATGCTATTGATGCTATTAATGACCGGCAGCGCCGCTGCCCATAAGGATAAACACGACCACCATGATCACTACGACAAACACAATAACGCCAATATCCAGCTAGGCCCGCGTCCATTATTTTTAATCAATGACATGGATGAGAGTGCGCTGAAAAAGAAATTGCAAAGCTGCATGAATCGCCCGGTTAAAAAAACCGATTTTTCGATTGGTCACCGGGGCGCGCCCTTACAATTTCCCGAGCACACCAAAGAATCCTATGAGGCGGCAGCCAAAATGGGCGCCGGCATTATGGAGTGCGATGTCACCTTTACCAAAGACAAACAACTGGTATGTCGTCACTCGCAGTGCGATTTGCACACCACTACCAATATTCTCGCCACACCGCTCGCCAACAAATGCAGCCAGAATTTTTCACCCTTTGATCCGGTAAGCGGCAAAGCAGCCAGCGCCAATTGTTGTACTAGCGATATCACCCTCGCTGAATTTAAAACCTTGCGCGGAAAAATGGATGCGTTCAACCCCAAAGCAACCACTGTGGATGAATACCTGAAGGGCACGGCTAGCTGGCGCACCGACTTATACGCCGACAAAGGCACACTGCTTACGCACGCGGAAAGTATTCAGTTATTTAAAAAACTCGGCGTAAAAATGACACCCGAATTGAAATCGGCCAGCGTTGCCATGCCGTTTGAAGGCACCTACACCCAAGCCATGTACGCACAACAACTGATTGATGAATACAAAGCAGCAGGCGTAAAAGCGCGCGATGTCTGGCCACAATCGTTCGACATTCAGGACATTCGCTACTGGATCAATAACGAACCGGCCTTTGGCAAACAAGCCGTCTATTTGGACGATGCCAATAGCATCGCCGATTTACCCACTGTAACTGATTTACAAATGTATGCCGACGAAGGCTTCAAGATTGTAGCACCACCGATTTGGGCGCTGTTGGCGTTGGACAACAACAATAAAATTGTTCCATCTGAATATGCTCACCACGCAAAAAAGGCTGGCTTAAAAATAATTACCTGGTCATTTGAGCGTTCGGGTCCGTTAAAAAATGGCGGCGGCTGGTATTACCAAACTATCAATCCGGCAATTAATAACGATGGCGACATGATGGATGCTTTGCATGTGCTGGCGAAAGATGTGGGTGTGATTGGTATCTTCTCCGATTGGCCCGCCAGCGTGAGTTATTATGCGAGCTGCATGAATTTGAAATAGGCGCAAATACAAAAAGCCCCGGCCAACTAAACTGAGCGGGGCTTTTTTATATGGCAGTGATCTGGCAACGCCATAACACGTACCAGTAACCAGACTTATAGGTACGTATATGCACAACGATTTTTCATACACTCCAGCAGACATCTCACGCATTATTGAAATGGCGTGGGAGGATCGCACGCCTTTCGAAGCCATAGAAAAAATTTACGGCTTGGGCGAACCTGAACTGCGCAAGCTGATGCGCCGCGAGCTAAAGTCCTCATCATTTCGCCTCTGGCGCGAACGGGTCAGTGGGAGAAAAACCAAACACCTGCAACTGCGCTCGCCCGACATCAATCGCGGTTACTGCCCTACCCAATATAAACGCTAAAACACTGGGCTTAATTTGCCAGCAGCGTTTCCAGACAATGTTCTTGAATACCATAAAACGCTTTGATATCGGCAATTTGCTGTAACACAGCAGTGTTGTCGCGCGGCGTTTTATGCAAAAGAGAGGAGCGTTTTTGGGCGAGAATCATTTTATTTTTGCTGGTGTGTTCCAGCGAAATAAATTCAAATACTTTGGTGTCGTAGCCGTGGGCTTCCAACAAGAGCGCGCGCAAACCATCGGTAATCATTTCTGCTTCTTGCCCCAAATGAATTCCGTGTTGCAAAACCGGTGCAAGCAGCGCCGGGCTTTTCATTTGTGGGCGAATTTGTTTATGGCAGCAAGGCGAGCACATAATGATGTCTGCACCGGTGCGAATCCCCATATTGAGCGCGTAGTCGGTCGCGGTATCACAGGCGTGCAAGGCGATCATAATATTAATGCCCTGCGCGGAGAAATGTTGCACATCACCCTGTTCGAATTTAATGCCGGCAAGAGCTAACTTCTGCGCGGTTTGATTGCATAAATCCACCAGCCCCTGACGTAACTCCACACCGGTTACCTGGGTTTTTACACCGAGATTCGCGCTTAAATAATCGTGTACCGCAAAGGTTAAATAGGCTTTGCCCGAACCAAAATCGGCGATATGTAATTCACTGCGTTTATCCAAGCCTGTTTGCTGGATTGCAGTAGACAACACCTCAATAAATTTATTGATTTGTTTCCACTTGCGCGACATAGCCGGAATAATCTGGCCATTCGCATCGGTGATTCCCAACTCGCGTAAATAGGGGCGATCCTGCTCCACATAACGCAATTTGGTGCGGTTGTGTGTCAACTCGGTCTGGGCAGATGCTTTAGCGCCTGCAGCGGGTGAGTTTTTGTTGCGATTTTTATTAATCAGCACCTTACCTTTTTTGCTGAAGCTGAGCTGGATTTCCCAATCATCAGTAATCATATGGGCATTGTGAAAATCGCTCCCCAGCCATTGCTGTAATTGCGTAATTGTCTCGTTGAGCGTGAAATTTTTGGTCACATGGTTAGTGCGATATTCATATAAACAGGAGAGCAGCTGTTGCTCTTTAATCTGTACCGGGCGAAGGGTAATGCGGTTTAAATCGGCCTCGGCACCTTTGTATTTGGACAATACCAACCGCTGCAGCCTACCTGCATTAAACGCCTGCCGGCATTCAACAAAAAAATTTTCAACGTCACTCTTGGGCTGATCACTCGCCATAAACACACTCTTGATTCACTCACAAAGATCGGCCAGTGCCGATGCTACCGTCGGAAACTCAAACTGGAATCCGGTGCTGAGCAAATTATGCGGGATAACCTGCTGCCCTTCCAATAATAAATCCGCTTGCTCGCCTAACAGCAAGCGCATCACCAACGCCGGTGTGGGTATCACACAAGGGCGATGTAACACCGCTGCGGCTTGCTGGCTAAACTCAAATTGGCTGAGCGACCCGGGCGCGGTGAAATTATAAATTTCACCCGCGCTTTGCGCCCCCGGGGTGGCCGCGAAATGCAATCGACACAAATGCGCAACACCACGCAACAAATCATGCACATGAATCCACGACAACCACTGTTGTCCGCTGCCCAATTTTCCACCCATGCCCAATTTAATTGGCAGGAGCATCATCGGCAGCGCGCCTTGTTGCCCAAACACCACACCAAAACGCAAAATGTCTACCGCTACACCATGAGTACGTGCGCGCAAAGCTTCTGCTTCCCACTCCTGACAGAGCTGCGACATAAAAATCGCTTGGGGTGCACTGGTTTCACGCAACCCGGTAACATCGCCCTGCGCTTGAATACCGTAATAACCAATCGCGGAAGCCGATAACATCAGAGCAGGCTTATGCTCTGCCCGCGCAATCCATTCCACCAGCGACCGGGTTAAGTCAACCCGACTGGCACGCAATATTTTTTTGCGCGCGGCACTCCAGCGCCAACCTAAAATGCGCGCACCCGCCAAATTGACGATGAGCGTTATCAAAAAATCGGCCGGCAATTCCTGCATGGAAGAAACCGTTTTTACTTTGCCATCAAATAATTTATCCGCCACCGCAGGGCGACGCGTTAACACCACCACTTGATGACCATCAGCCAACAACTGCGACACCAGCAATTGACCAATAAAACCAGTCGCCCCCGTCACCAATACACACTGACGAACATCGCTAAAATGCAGCGCAACTGAAGATTGATTGGTACAGGACATACAAGTCTCCACTAATCCAAAAACCGTTTTTGAAAGCCTTTAGGCTAGCACCACTACCCGTATGTTGCGGCGGTTGTGCCCTATTATCTACTGGTGAGGCCGATTGGTAATGATACGCAAGCAACCGCGATTCAGCCCACCCTGTAGAACCAACGCACCCACCAAACACGCTTATTGGCCTTAACAAGTTTCATTCTTTTCTCCCTTGACCAACATCAAAATATTCTGTAATTTCAGTAATTACTGAAACTACAGGAAACGCACAAATGCCTATCACCCTCACCCCCATGATCCAATCCTGCATTCTCCACTTTGGCGAAATGGGGAGCCGCTGGGGGATCAACCGTACCGTTGGGCAAATGTATGCCCTGCTGGTGTTAAGCAAAGAGCCTTTGTGTGCCGATGATATGACCGAAGCGCTGGGTATTTCGCGCTCCAATGTCAGCATGGGTTTAAAGGAATTAATGTCCTGGGAATTGGTAAAGCTGCAGCACCGCCCCGGCGAACGCAAAGAATTTTATTCCGCGCCGGGCGATGTGTGGGACATAGCCAAGACCTTGATCGAACAGCGCCGCAAACGTGAGATTGACCCGACACTCTCGACCCTGCGCAATTTACTCATCGAAAAACCTGCCAACGCCGACGAAGAATACGCGCAGCAACGGATGCGCGAAATGCACGAGCTGATTGAAATGATCACCCTCTGGACACAGGAAATCCAACGCCTGGATTCCGCCAATCTGGGCAAATTACTCAAGCTCGGTAGCAGCCTGGGCAAAGTACTCGACATGAAGGATCGTTTATTGGGTGGCAAAAAAGAATCCACGAAATAATTGACCGAGGTATATGTCATGCTCGACACGCTGATCCTTTCACGCATTCAATTTGCCGCGAACATTTCGTTTCATATTTTGTTTCCCACCATCACCATCGCGCTCTGCTGGTTTCTGTTGTATTTCAAAATTCGCTACAACCGCAGCGGCGATCAAGTGTGGATGCGCGCCTATCGCTTTTGGGTGAAAGTGTTTGCCCTGACCTTTGCGCTGGGCGTGGTGAGTGGTATCACCATGAGTTTCCAGTTCGGCACCAATTGGCCGGGCTATATGGAAACCGTGGGCAATATTGCGGGGCCACTGCTGGGCTATGAAGTGCTAACGGCATTTTTTTTAGAGGCAACTTTTCTCGGCATTATGCTGTTTGGTATTGATCGTGTGTCCAATCGCATACATACACTGGCGACTTTTTTAGTCGCGTTTGGCACTAGTATGTCGGCATTTTGGATTATTGTACTCAACTCCTGGATGCAAACCCCCACCGGTTTTGAAATGCGCAATGGTGTGGCCTACCCCACCGATTGGCTGGCGATTATTTTTAACCCATCCATGCCTTACCGTTTGTCACACATGCTGGTTGCTTCAGGTTTAACGGCTGCATTTTTGATTGCCGGGCTCTCTGCGTATCGCATTTTAAAAGGCGACCACAAACCTGCACCGCGTCTTGCACTTAAAACGGCCAGCATAGCGGCAGCAATTTTAATTCCTATCCAGATTTTCCTGGGCGATATACACGGCTTGAATTCGCTGCAGCACCAACCCGCTAAAATCGCCGCTATTGAAGCGGTATGGCAAACCGAAAAAGGTGCGCCTTTGGTTCTGTTTGCCATTCCCGATAAAGAGACACAAACCAATAAGTTTGCAATAGAAATTCCAAAACTGGCGAGCCTGATTCTCACCCACGATGCCAATGGCGAATTAAAAGGCATCAATGAATTTGCGGGTGTGCACCCACCGGTTGCACCGCTATTTTACGGCTTCCGCATTATGGTGGCAGTGGGAGTATTAATGCTGCTGGTGTCCTGGTGGGCAGTGTTTCAGTACTGGCGCAAAAAAGAAATCTCGCCGCTCCTGCTAAAAGTTTTTGTAGGCATGACCTTCTCCGGGTGGATTGCCACCCTTGCCGGTTGGTACGTCACTGAAATTGGCCGTCAACCCTGGTTAGTGACTGGCGTTTTAACCACCGCCGATGCAGTCACCACCACGCCAGCCACCAATGTAGGTATCTCGCTTGCAATTTATTTAACGCTCTATGTTGTGTTGTTATTTGCCTATGTGCGCACGCTATTCCTGATGGCAAGAAAAGCCGTGTTGGTGGATCGACCGGAAGAAATCAACAGCCTGCAGGAAACATTATTCAACGCACAGCAAGCATCTTAAGGGGACAGACATGACCGATCTCAGTCAATTAACCGGTGCCGCCTATTGGTTGCCAATTATTTTTATTAGCCTGATGGCACTGGCGTTATTTCTCTACGCTATTTTGGATGGTTACGATTTGGGCGTAGGCATTTTATTGCCTAACGACAACGAGCAGCAGCGCGACACCATGATCGCCAGCATTGGCCCCTTTTGGGATGCCAACGAAACCTGGCTGGTATTGGGCATAGGCTTATTGTTGATTGCCTTTCCCAGCGCCCACAGTTTAATTTTGTTTCATTTGTATTTGCCCATCACCGTCATGCTGGCCGGGTTAATTTTGCGCGGCGTGGCGTTTGACTTTCGCGCCAAAGCACCAGCAGATCACAAAGACTTGTGGGACAAAATATTTAAAACAGGCTCGCTCATGGCCACCTTATCGCAGGGTTATATGCTGGGCAGTTACGTGATGGGTTTTGAGCAGAGCATGGCCGCCATTTTCTTTTCCGCACTTAGCGCGGTATGTGTAACAGCGGGTTATAGTTTTATTGGCGCCGCCTGGCTGGTGATGAAAACCGAGGGTGAATTACAAAAACGTGCCGCCTGGTGGGCGCGCCGCTGTGCCTGGCTGATGACTCTGGGGATTATCGCGGTATCGGTGGTGAACCCCTTGGTAAGCGATACCATTTTCAATAAGTGGTTTGGCAGTTCGCTGTTTATTATTTTGCTAATGATTCCACTGTTTTGTTTTTTGCTGCTGTTTACTGTGGATCGCTACCTGCGCTTATTTCCCTTCGCCAACGATTTTGGCTGCTGGATTCCCTTTGCCTCGGCAGTATTTATTTTCCTGCTCAGTTTTATCGGTTTGGCCTACAGCTTTTTCCCCTACGTAGTGCCCGGCCAGTTGGATATATGGCAAGCGGCAAGCGCGCCTGAATCGCTGATGTTTATTTTGTACGGCTCGGTGTTGGTATTACCCACCATCATTATTTACACCATTTTTTCCTACAAGGTGTTTTGGGGTAAGGCCACGCAGTTGAAATATTATTGAATCAGGTTCGGCGGATGCCCATCCAACAGCATTGATGAGCCACTCATTCACTGCGGGGGCTGCGCAGCCGCAACAGTTCCCCATTGGCCGAATCGGTGAGCACATAAATTGCCCCATCTGGCCCAGTGCGCACATCGCGCAGACGCTGGTTGCGCTCCGCTAACAGCAGCTCCTCTTCAATTATCTGCTCGCCCTTTAAAGCCAAGCGATGCAGTCGCTTGGCAGCCAGGGCTGCGATAAAAATATCGCCCTGCCACTGGGGAAATTCATCGCCCCGGTAAAGTGTCATGCCGGCGGGTGCAATCGAGGGTGTCCAATAATGCAAAGGCGCCTGCATACCCGCAAATTGGGTGTATGGGGAAATACGCGCAAAGGTGTAGTCGGTGCCGTAGGTGGCGACTGGCCAACCGTAATTGGCGCCAGCAATAATCACATTCAATTCATCGCCGCCCCGGGGGCCATGTTCGTGGCTCAGCAACCGCTGTTGTTGTGCATCCCAGGTTATGCCCTGCACATTGCGATGGCCGAGGCTGTAGATCTCGGGCGCATAACCGGCGCGGCCAACGAAGGGGTTGTCTTGCGGGACTCTGCCATCCCACTGCAAACGCACCAGCTTGCCTAAATGATTAGCGGGGTTTTGCGCCTGCTCCCGAAGGTCAAAGCCGTCGCCCAGCGTCAGCACCAGAGTTTGGTCGGGCAGCAGCGCAATGCGACCTCCAAAATGCGCAGGCGCGGGGCGATCCGGCTGGGCGCGGAAGATCTGTTCAATCTGCTCAAGGCGATCATTTTTGTACACCGCACGGGCGAGGCAAGTACTGCTCGCCTTGAGCTCACCACAGGCATAGCTCAACAACAGCTGGCCGGATTCCGCAAAATCGGGTAGCAGGACGAGATCCAACAAGCCGCCCTGCGCGGCGCTTAGCAAACCAGGTAGCGGCGCAGCACTGCGCGCAACCCTTGTGCCCTGGGCATCGAGCCGATGCAGATAGCCGGTTTTTTCGGAGATAAGAAAACCGCCGTCGGGCATAAACGCCAGCGCCCAGGGGTACTCAAGCCCGGCAGCCAGAGGCTCCAGTGTGTAAGCCGGTTTTGATGTCGCTGATGCCGCCACCGCAAAACTCGCTGCAGCACCAATCGCCAGCGCCAGCACAACCCCGGCACTCACCATGTTTTTCATGGCGCCTCCCCTTTACCAACTGGACTATTACCCCCGCCTGTATTGAATTGGGCGGGCTGATTGAGCCGGGAAAACCAGAAGCCACCCAACCCGAGGCTGGCCATTAACAACAAAGTGCCGAGCAAATCGCGATTGGCCGCAATCAGGGTCGGCATAGGCGCCAGCCAATTGATCGCCCCCAGCGCTACATAAAGCAGCAGTGCAGGAACCAGAAAAAAGGCAAAGGCGCGCGACTGTTGGTTGCGCAACAAATGCTGCGGCAAAAAGCGCAGCAACACCAGCGCCAGCAGTAAAACCGGAAAGTAGATGAGCGCCAGCAGCGGCGCAAAATGGATTAAATCGAAGCCGAAGGTAGCGAGCCAATCCGCCACACTCACCGCACCAACGAGCTGGGTAATAGCCAGTAAATTCAAGTGCGTCTGCACCAGGCTGCCCAGCACACTGGCCAGCACCAGCGCCAGGATAAAATATGCGCCGCGGCGCGCGTAACTGATCTGCGCGGATTTCATCAGCAATCACTCCCGCTGGTAAAAAGTTAATTGTTCACAATTAAATTGTGGATACGCACGGTACGGGTAGCGAGATGAACCTCACGCAGGAAATAGGCAAGACCAACAATTAACGTGAGTGTTGATAAGGTAAACAAGGCGCTAATCACCCATTTGAATTGCACCTGCAACAGCACCTGCAAAAAAATAAACGCAACCACAATACACACCAATAATGCGGAGCAAGTGCAGGCGGTAATAGCGGAACTGGCGTAATGACGGCGGCGCTCAAGTCGATTTAATTCTTTATGCAATAAATCGGAATCTTGTAGATGCGCGGGCAAGTCTTGTTCGGTAAGACTGCGGCCGCGATCAATAATTCGCGCTAACCTGCTCGCCATCACATTCAATAACCCGGCAATACCGGTTAGTAAAAACACGGGCGCCAGCGCAAGCTGGATGGCGTGGGCGACATCGCCGAAATTCATTACCAGTTCCGGGGAGGGAGTCATTTGTTGTCTCTCAAAGAATGTTTTAAGCCTAAAGGATGCAACAGGCAGGCTCGATACAGACCGGACTTTACCGCCCGCCAGTGACTGCATGCTAGGCGAGCCACCCCGCCCTGTAAACGGATTGACGATTGGGGAGCAAGCCGCCCACTGATTGAACTGCAACCAATTGCGGCTACGCAATCAATGTAGTACGTATCTACATTAATTAAAGAGGAGGGGCAACATGGCATCTATCTACTCCAGTCGGGAATTTAATCAAGATACCAGTGGCGCCAAGAAGGCAGCGTTAAAAGGCCCGGTTTTTATTACCGACAGAGGCGAAACCTCCTTTGTACTCATGAGTGTGGATGAGTACCGCAAGCTGGTCGGCAAAGAACAAACTATCGCCGATTTATTATTTATGCCCGAAATGGCGGATATAGAATTAGACATTCCCGATAGAAGCAGCAACCTGTCGCAAGGAGCGGATTTTTCCTAATGTATTTACTCGACACTAACGTTATCTCTGAGTTTAGAAAAATTGCCGCGGGTAAGGCCGATAAAAAAGTGATTGACTGGTCTAACTCGCTCAGCCCACTCGATCTGTTTTTATCGGTAATTACCATTCAGGAGCTGGAAATAGGCACATTGCTGGTTGAGCGACGCGACCCCACCCAGGGTAAACTCTTGCACCGCTGGGTAAATGATTATGTATTAAAAGTATTTTCCGACAGGCTATTAGACATAACCCCACAAATTGCCATTTGCAGCGCACAATTCTGTGTTCCAGATCCAAAGCCAGTTAATGATATGCTTATAGCGGCAACCGCCAAGGCTCACGGCATGACCTTAGTGACACGCAATCTTGCGGACTTTGAAACGACAGATATAAAACTATTTAATCCTTGGCTGTAAACCCAACCAACGGTTAACGCCACTTAACCTGCGCAACACCGCAAACTCCAGAATCAACAAAAGTACCAAGGATATCGCCAGCAAAGGCAAGAAGATCGCCAAGCCAAGCGTGATGGCCACTACTGCAAAACCCACAGTGGTAGGCATGGGTGGCGGCGCACCCAATACTGATTCGGGTTTACGTTTGCGCCATAAAATAAATCCGCTGACGCTGATCAGTATTAAGCCTGCGCAGGTGAGTAGGCCGAGAACCAGATTAAACCAGCCAAATAAGTGACCTTCGTGCGCGGCCACGCCTATGCCAATGGCGCGATCCAGTAATTTTTTCTGCGAAAAATCGCTGCGCTTTTCAATGTTGCCATCACCCGCCAACCAAACATCTTCCCGCGCGGGGCGATTGGGGGTTTGCGATGAAGCTTTCCAGGTCTGTTGCAATAATTCTTGCTGTTGATTTGCGCCATGAGCCATATGCGCGGAGTGACTTGCGTGAGCGGCATGGCTAGTGTGCCCTGCATGATCGCTGTGATGCGCGGCTTGTACAGTCGCTGCCACACTTAATTCCACCGGCGGTGCAAGCTGCAATGTTTGCGCAGAGTGAATCACGGCAGGCGTTAAATTAAAAACGTCAGTCGCCTGTGCGCGCCAGTGTTGATGTTCTTGTGCGCGACCCTGCGACCAATCCTGCTGCGCTGAAAAATCAATTGCGCGCACTTCTTTCAAGGCCGCGCCCCAGACCAAAGCCCAGGGCAAACCGGTGATTAATAAAAATAAAGCGAGCGCAGAAATCCAGATACCGGTGACCGCGTGAATGTCGCGCCAAAAAGTGCGACTGCCCTCGCGCAAGCGCGGGTAAATAACTCCCGCCATACCGCGCGCAGAGCGCGGCCACCATAAATACAAACCGGTGACGATTAATACAATCGCCCAGCAAGCGGCCAGCTCAACCAGAATGGAACCAACATCGCCGAGCAGCAATTCACCATGAATAGTTTTGACAATATTCATTAGCTGTTCGTCACTGCGCTCTGTTGCAAGTACAGCGCCGGTGTAGGGGTTTACAAATACCAACCAATTGGTTTCGCCCTGCACTTTAATTAACACGGCTTCGTCCGTCGCTTGCGGCAGGCGATAACTTAAAAATTTTCCTCCCTCGATAGCCGCGAGCGCGGCGTTAATCTGGTCGTTAGGCGCAAGCGCCTCGCCAGTGACTTGCAGGCCGCGATAATTGCGCTCTTGCCAGTGTTCGTAATAGGGCTTGAATAAATAAATCGCACCGGTAATGGATAATAAAATCACCAACGGAATAGCAAAAACGCCGGCATAAAAATGCCAGCGCCAGATGGTGCGATAGAGTGCTTTGTTGTTATTCGTTGGCAAGATAGCGTTGTTCATCATGTTACATATCGTAAGAGAGACTTAAAAACAGGGTGCGGCCCGGCCAGGGGTGTGCCACATAACTAATTTCATTGGTCAGGTTATCAACCCCAAAACCGACTTCAATTTGCTCACTGAAATCGTAAGTGGTTTTAGCGCCGATGCGCGTATAACCATCTTGTGCACCCATCACCTGTTCAGCGGTATCGGCATTATCCAAACGGCCAAAACTTTTATCGGCATATTGCAGGTTTGTGCTTAAATCCCAACGGTCAGTCAGGTGATAGCTAGCCATCAGATTAGCGCGCCAGCGCGGCATGCGTGGGTAGTCATTGCCTTCAATACTGTTAGTGCCCGCAGGATTATTGGCTTCTGCCGTTGAGTTGTCAGCGATGATGGATTTGGTATACGCCAGATTAAAGCGCAGATCCAATTGCGGCACCCACAAACCGGAGCGATTCAAAATCAATTCAACTCCATCGGTTTCCACTTCATCAATCGCCGCAAACGTAGTGACTGATGGCACAGCTGAACCGCTGGGTAAAAACGTGGTTTGCGATTCGATAGCATCCTTGATCGTTTCAGTAAAAAGATTGATGCGTGCATAACCGTTATCAAATTGTTTTTCCAGCATCAGGTTGTGATGCAAACCATTTTCCGGTTTTAAATCCGGCTGGGCTTGAATGGCGGAGGAGTAATTGGCGCTCTGGGTAAATAATTCCTCCACAATGGGAAAGCGATAGGCTTTAGCGAGGGAATAACGCAATTGCCAATCGGCAGCGGGCACAAAACCGAGCGAGAATTTGGGCGAGAATTGTGTGCTGGAGGCGCTCTCCAGATTGACCAAATCAAATTCCGGTGTGGCGATAATATCCTTACTGTAATAACCGTCCTGGCTTTGCCAGCGCTCATAGCGGCCGCCCAATGCCAAATCCCAGCGCGGGTTGATATCCCAATTCATTTGCACAAACGCCGCGTTGATATTGGTTTTACCACCACTGCGACCGGTAAAACCGGCGTTGTCTGCTTGTGTCCAGCGGGTGGAGTTGTAGGTGTCCAGATTTAATTCATAGGCTTCATAACGCGCACCGGTAATAAACTCCATGCCATCAAGCCCCAAGCCCGAAACAATCAATTTCCCTTCCAGCGTTTGCCAGCCGGTGTCTTGGTAATTTGTTGTTAAGCCATTACCTTGAAAGAGAGGATCTGCAAGCGCGCGACTGGAGGCGCGATTATTGTCTTCCAAAATACGGAAGTCGCTCAGGTTTGCTTCAAAACGCGTGCGCGCATTGATATCGCCTTTAATACGCAAACCGCTCGATAAACTGCGGCGATCCAATTCACTCGCCCCCAAGCGTGAGGCGGGAATGCTAATGGCGATATCATCCTGAATAAAATTGCCCGACCACAGCGTTTCGCCGGCGGCATTTTTTAAATAGCTGTTGGGGGAGTCGCGCAAGGTATTGCGATCTTCATAGGCGATATTTAACAGGCTTGACCAGTTATCAACATCGTAGCCAAGTTTGATTTTAAAATTATCGGTGGTCGCTTGCTCTACACCGGTATCGCCAAAATAATAAACGCGGTTACCCAGCAAATCGCGATCTGCAATTAAACCGGTCACCGGCGTGGCGTTGCCGGGCGCACGCTTGGTATCAAAATAAAAAGTTTGCGGCTGGCTGTTATTTTCCAAACGGTTGTAGGAAAGATACAGACTAAAATCGCCCAGGCTTTCACTGCGAAAAGTTTCGCCGTAGGAAACAAACGTTTTGTAACCATCCAGGCGACTTTTAAAACCGTAAGCGGAAAAATCTTGCGAGAAATAATCCAGATCCACATGCACTTGTCGCGCTTGCGGAATGGCGGTTTCAATTAATATCACTCCACCCATGGCGTTGCCGCTGTACTCCGCCGAAAAAGGCCCGTACAGAATTTCCACCTGCGCGATTTCACTCGCGCTCACCATGGTCCAGCGCGGCGCTCCATTCCAGCGGGTTTGCAACAAATAATGCAGGGGTACACCATCGGCAAACACCATAGAGCGCGGCGTGGCAAACATATTGGAACCACGCAAACCAAGCGTGCCGTTGGAGTCGCCAATGTAGCGTTTGCGGATGACAATGCTGGGTTCGTATTTGACCAGGTCTTCGGTGGTGGTCGCGTTAATGCTGACCATATCCTCCTGCGTCAACACACTGGTGGGATTGGTATAACCGGCGTGACTGGCATCGCGCGCATCACCCCACACCCGCACCTCCTCCACCTCGACAGCCTTGTCTCGCTTGGCCTTTTTAAGCACCTGCTCATGGGCTTGCACCGCACTTGCCAAGGCCATGCCCACCGCAATCACTAACACCCAAGAACCACGCTTTCTCACCACACCACCCTTCACGAAAATCTACTGACAGGGTTGGCACCTTAGGCAATTTAAGCGCGGCGCAACAGTGACAAATTGTCGCAGGGGGCAATGAAATAGCAGGCGGAAATACTGCTGTTTGTTACCGCAGTTGATGTTGACGGAAGTTGATATTAACGGTGTTTGATGTTGATAGAGCCTGATAGCGGAGAGAAATAAAGACTAAGCCCATAGGCCATAAACACCATCACTGCGGCGGGCAAACCTAAATACAAATCGCCACCAAACCCACAGGCGTGTAATACAAATACAACACCGCACCCCAGTACCATCAACCACAGAGCCAGAGTTTGAGTAAGCCGTTTAGCAAGACAGAGCAGCATAATCAGCGGTACAAATGCAGCGCCCAACATCGCCCAGGACAATACCACCAAAGCAAATACCGATTGCTGATTCAGCAACGCCCAGGCAAGCGCAGCACAAGTAGCCAGCAGGGTGGCCAGTTTGATACCGCGAATATGCCCCTTGGAAGATGTAAATAAACGCGGCGCTATATCTTGCGAAAGAAATGAAGAGCAACTTAATAACAGTGAATCGGCAGTGGAAACAGTGGCGGCAAAAATACCTGCGAGCACTAGACCTACCAACACAGGAGGCAATAACTCCACTGCCATTTGTGGCAGCGCCAACTCCGCATCAAAATTTTCAGCCGCTGGTAAATAAATACGTGCCAGCATACCCACGGCAGTGGCCATGCAATAAAAAACCACAAACCAGCTGTAATACCACAAACGTGTACGCACAAAACCACAACTGGCATTCAGTGTCATAAACCGCACCATAATGTGCGGCTGGGCAATCACGGAAAAACCGGCGAGCAACCAGCCAATAAAAAATATGCCCACGCCTGCTGCGCCGGGCAGCAACACCGATGCCGGCGAAAAAGAAAGAAACCCGGGTATTTCATTCATGGCAGCAACACTGGCCGATACTCCTCCCAGCGCCTGCACAGCGACAACTAACATCAACCCCATTGCCAATATCATCACCAGCGATTGCGCCGCATCGGTCCAAATGGATGCGCGGATACCACCAGCAATGCAATAGAGCATGACTAACAGCGCACCGATAAGGGCGCCCATCCACACAGGCCAGCCCAACAGCACTTGCAAGGCTTTGCTACCCGCAACCAATTGTGCAGCGGCGTAAGACAATAAAAATACCAGCGCAATCAGTGCCGCAATAACCCTGAAACGGCGCCCTGAAAAACCGGCCCAAGCCGCAAGAGCACCAATATAACTGCTCTCTCCCTGCCGCAGCGCTTGTGCACGCAAACGCTGATGCACCCACAACGAGGCGAGCAAATCCCCAAGAATCCAACCGATCATCAATAAACTAGCCGACAAGCCAACAGCGTAGGTATAACCAATCACCCCGATAAACATATAGCCGCTGTTATTCGTAGCCACCGCCGACAAACCCACCAGCCAGGGCGACACACTGTGACTGGCGAGATAATAATCCTGCGCATTCTGTTTACGCAGGCGTGCCGAAGCCAAACCAATCACCAAAAACGAGACAAGGCAAATAATAAAACTGATCAGCATCATACCGGGCGGGCGCTAAGCGCTGCGATGTGCATCCAGCAGCAACTGCTCAAATGCGGGTAAATGGTGAAGGGGTTGTAGCGCCGGGTCTTTTGCAAAATCATCCAGGCGCGCATCGCCGTTGATCAGCGCTTTGGTTAAAAAATTAATGGCATCATCAAAGTGCCCCAACGCGGCGTGGGCACAAGCCAATTGATAAAACGCGTGGGCGTTGGAGGCATCCAGCTGCAGCGCGCGCTGACACAAATTAATGGCCCACTGCGGTTCGTTGGACTCCAGCGCTGCATCCGCTTTGTAAGTCAGCGCTTCACAATCTTTTGGATTGAGCGCAAGGATTTGGTCATAGAGTGAAATTTTATTAGCCGGTGCCGATTCCTGTGCGGCGCGCAACCAGAGTGCGTGAATTTCCTTGGTGCGTTCAATCGCTTCGCGGTTTTCATCAATGTAGGTGGATTTTTCCCGCAACTGCTGCTCAATTTCGCGCAGGCGGTCTTCATAGGCGCCAATTAATTTACGCAACTCTTTATCGGCAAGGCTGCCCATTTTTTCTTTCATCTCGCGAATGGATGTCCAGCCAATAATGACCAGCACCGAGCTCACGGCGGCGATGATGTAAAAAAAATTGGAGACGGTATTAGTGGCGTAACTCACACTGCGATCTACCGCTTCAATTTGGCGATCGGTAATTTGCTGGATAAATTCCACACGCTGCGCCGCCATATCGGTACGCAGGGACTTTAATTCATCCAAAATATAACGCTCGGTAAATGCACTGTAGAGCGGTGCATCCAGCTGCTCTACAGTGTGTTGTGCCTGCTCTGCCGCTGCGGCTTTTGTTTCTGGCAAGCTTTGCGCCTGAATGCCCGCCGCGAATAACAGCGGCAGGAGCACAATTAGCAGCAGAATAAAGGCGCGCTTGAACGCGGAGTCTTGTCTCATACAATCACTTCCGCGGCGAGCGCATAGGCGCCCTCGGCATTGTGAACCTCGCGCCCCATGAGCGGCGGGTTAAATACACAGGCCAGTTCCATTTCTTCAAACGCGCGCAAAATATGCTTGTCGTGTTTATCCAAAATATAAATAGTACCCGGCTCTATGGTGTGAATCGCGCCACTGGCCACATCTTTAATTTCACCAAAACCGCGAATGCAGTACACAGATTCAATATGATTTTGGTAGTGCATAGGCAGCACCGCGTCTTTAAAAATGCGGGTAATGTGGAATGAAAACCCGGCACCATCGCTTTTTAACAGCAGGCGATTGCTTTCCCACCCCTCTGCTTTAATGGTTCTACCTTGCAGACTTGCCTCGGATAATTTTCTAACAATCATAAATACCTCTTAGCTCATTTCAGGATTAAGACTTCAAATTTCAAAGGTCGAAAAAAGAAGCGCTACGCCGTTTTGCGCGCTGTGTATTCGCGCATGGTGGCGGCAAAGCTGAGTGCCAATACTTTTAGTCCTTTGCGCAAATCCTCTTCACTGATGGTGAGTGGACAAAACACCTTAACCACTTGCCCCTGATTGCCAGCGGTTTCAATCACCAAACCGCGCTCAAACGCATGGGCGCAAATCGTATCGGCAATCTCGCCACTTGCGCATTCAATCCCCTGCATTAGCCCGCGCCCTTTTAAACGCAGTGCCAGTGGCTGATAGGAATCAAGCATGGCTTTTAATTCCTGCTGGACGATCACCGATTTATGCGCAAGCTCGCGCTCAAAATGTGTATCTTTCCAGTAGGTTTGGAGTGCGGCAGAGGCAGTAATAAATGCATGATTATTGCCGCGAAAAGTTCCGTTGTGCTCACCCGGCAACCATTGATCCAACACCGGGTTTAACAGCACCACAGAGAGTGGCAAACCAAAACCGCTGAGGGATTTGGAGAGGGTGACAATATCCGGTTTGATGCCGCTGCTTTCAAAACTGAAAAAACTGCCGGTGCGGCCACAGCCGGCTTGAATGTCATCCACAATCAGCAACATGTCGTGTTTGCGACACAATTTTTGCAGCCCTTGCAACCAGCTGTCGGCAGCGACATTTAACCCGCCTTCACCCTGCACCACTTCCACAATCACAGCGGCGGGAATATCCACACCACTGGACGGATCGGACAATAATTTATCCATCATTTTTAACGTGTCGGCATCGCGGCCGTGATAACCGCAAAACGGCATGCGCTCAATATTGTTGAGCGGCACACCGGCACCACCGCGATGATGCTGATTGCCAGTAGCGGCAACCGCGCCGAGCGATACCCCGTGAAAGCCATTGGTAAAGGCGATCACACCGCTGCGGCCTTTGACTTTGCGCGCAATTTTTAACGCAGCTTCCACCGCATTGGCGCCAGTTGGCCCAGTGAATTGCACGCGATAATCCAAACCGCGCGGCGTTAAAATAATATCGCGCAAATTTTCCAAAAAAGTGGCTTTGGCTTGGGTGTGCATATCCAACCCGTGGGCGATACCATCCTGCTCGATATAATCCAGCAGGGCTTTTTTCAGCAGCGGATTATTGTGGCCGTAATTCAAAGAGCCAGCGCCGGATAAAAAATCCAGATAGGCTTTGCCCTGTTCATCAAATAAATAACTGCCGCGCGCCTGTTGAAAAATCACAGGAAAAGCGCGTGAGTAAGAGCGAACTTCCGATTCCATTTGCTGGAAAATATTCATCGTTATCATCCTCTATGGTGAACCTGCACCTTTGTGTTGCAGATAAAAAATAAAAAGTAAAACTGCAAAAAATAGAAAAATTGAAGAAGAGAAAATTTAAAAATAAAAATAAAAATAAAAATAAAAATAAAAGACAAGAGCAAAACCCAAGGCAAAAGTTGCCCCGGCAATGTCTTAACATCACCAATCCAATAACGGGATCAAGGGTAGCTACGCCCAGCCTTGTTCAGGGCACAGGCGCAGCGGCTAGCGCAGCATCAACCTAACCAACGCCGACTGGAACTGCGCAAACTGCCGCGCAGGTCATCCAAATGCAGCGCCATAGGTTTGCCAGGGCGATTAGGTAAGGGGGCAATTTGCAGCAGGTATTCATCATCGTGTGCGCCCGCAAAATGGCGCCGGGACTCGAACAACATACTTTTTACAGGGATAGCGCCGCAGTCGCGGGCGAAGCTTTCAAACAGCGCCCAGGAAGCGCGGTTGTCGGGGGTAATACTGGTGGTCAGGCGCTGTGCCTGTTCGGTGGCGGGCTGCTCGATCAGCCAATTCAACATGCGTTTGGCCAAACCTGAACCGCGCAACTGTTCACTCACCACCACCTGCCAGACAAACAGGGTTTCACTGTCGTTGGGCGGACAATAGGCCGAAATAAAACCGACCAATTTGCCATTTAACAACGCAGCTACCGAGGTATCGGCAAAATGCTGGCACTGCAGCAGGTTGCAATAAACAGAGTTGGTATCCAGCGGCGGACTGGCGGCTACCAGTTGGTTCAGGGCATAGCCATCGGTTGGCAAGGGATGGCGCAGTTCCAGTTTGTCCCACAAAAGATCGTTTCTGGCGTTCATAAAACCTCCATAGTGCGTCTTTGATAGCGGCAATACTATTACAACACTAATCAATTGAGAGCCAATTTATTCTGAAAAGTTCAGTAGAAAACAGAATAAAAGGCATTTTGAAAGGATTGAATCGAGATAAATAGCAAATAAAACGCTTATATAAGAATATTCCCGATAAAACACTTAAATTTTTATACTAAAATATACTTAGAATACAAAGTATATTTTTATGGTACAAAAATTATCCCGCGCGGTCTAGTGATAATTTTGTGACGGCGCTGCAAACCGCCACCACAGGTGACAAGATGCGCCACCACGGGCATGCTGCCGCTTTCCTATCCGCAGTTAACGATGACAACACCCATGAACCAGATAGATCAGGTACTCACCTCGCTGCGCCGTGTGATTCGCGCCATCGACCTTCACTCCAAACAACTGGTTAAAACCGCCAGCGTGACCGGCCCGCAACTGCGCCTGCTACAACTGATTCGCAGCCAGCAGGGCGGCACCGCAAAAGAACTGGCAGACGCCATGAGCCTGAGCCAGGCCACAGTGACCAGCATTCTGGATCGCCTGGAAAGCCGCGGCCTGATTGCACGGGTACGCTCGCAAACCGATAAACGCAAAATCCACCCGCAACTTACCGACAGCGGCAATGCCCTATTGGACACAGCCCCAACCCCGCTACAAGACAGTTTTGTGCGCAAATTCGATCAGCTGCACAGCTGGGAGCAGCACATGATTATCGCCTCGCTCCAGCGCGTGGCAGAGATGATGGATGCCGACACCATTGATGCCTCACCGTTTTTGGATATTGGCTCGCTGGATAGAGCCGAAGCAGCTGACCTTCAGGGCGAGAAGCACAGCAGATAATGAGAAGCACAGCAGATAAATTGACGCCCCTACCCCTAGTCACAAAAACATCACCAAATCGTCCAAATCCCGCCACAGCTCCGTAACAAAGCCCACCTAAGCTGCGCCCTGTCACAAGTTCGCCCGCACAGGGCATTTGCCAAGGGAGCGCACACCATGAGTCGATTGCGAGTTATTCAACAGTCGCTGGCCTGCTTGATTGCAGCAGCGAGTCTACCCGCCAGCGCCACGCTGTATTTCTCGGAATACATTGAGGGCAGCAGCAACAATAAAGCCCTGGAGATTTACAACAGCAGTGCCAATAGCGTTGCTCTGGCTGGCCACAAAGTGGAAATCTATTTCAACGGTAGTAACAGCGCCGGCTTGACCATCAACCTCACTGGCACCATTCCCGCGCAGGGCGTATTTGTGCTCGCACATGGCAGCGCTAACGCAACCATCCTGGCAAACGCCAACCAAACCAACAGCTCCGGCTGGTTTAATGGCGACGATGCAATTGTGCTGAAAAATGACAACACCATTTTGGATAGCATCGGCCAAATCGGTGTTGACCCCGGCAGCGAGTGGGGCACAGGTTTTACCAGCACGGCCGATAACACCTTGCGCCGCAAAACCACCATCACCCAGGGCGACACCAACACCAGCAACGCCTTTGACCCCGCAAGCGAATGGGAAGGCTACGCACAAGATACCTTTGATCACCTTGGCACCTATCAGGGCAGCAGCAATGGCGGCGGCAATAATGGTGGTGACAATGGCGGAACTGGCAACCAATGCGGAGCCGCCGCAACGCCCATCGCCAGTATTCAAGGCGCAGGCACTGCCAGTGCAATGGTTGGCAGCAGCGTCAGTGTTGAAGCCATAGTGGTCGCGGATTTCCAAAACGCGAACCAACTCGGCGGATTTTTTATTCAGGAAGAAGATGCCGATAGCGACGGCAACACCAGCACATCCGAAGGGATTTATATCGCCAGCACCACCGCCGTTGCTGCAGGCGACCGCGTGCGTGTCACCGGCACAGTTGCGGAAACATTTCAGTTAACCCAGCTCAACAATACCAGCGTCACTGTGTGTGCCAGCAACCAACCAATGCCAACTCCGGCCAACATTTCGCTGCCGGTTGCATCACTCAATGATTTTGAAAGCGTTGAAGGTATGTCGGTTGCGATTGCACAAACACTCACAGTGAATGAAACCTATCAACTAGGTCGCTTTGGGCAAGTGCTGCTCGCCAATGGCCGCTTGCAACAACCCACTAATGTGGTTGAACCAGGTGCAGCGGCTAATGCATTGCAAGCGCAAAACAATTTAAACAAGTTAATGCTGGACGATGCGAGTAATGTGCAAAATCCTGATCCGGTTATTTTCCCGGCACCAGGTTTATCGGCCGAAAATACGTTGCGCAGCGGCGATACTGTCGCGAACCTACAAGGTGTCATCACTTACGATTTTGGTATTTATCGCATACTGCCCACCAGCACGCCAACTTTTATCCACACCAATGCGCGCCCACTGGCACCGGTTGTGGATTCAGCGGCGAATTTAACAATCGCCAGTTTTAATGTGTTGAATTTTTTTAATGGCAACGGCAGCGGCGGCGGCTTTCCCACCTCGCGCGGCGCAAATAATTCAATCGAATTTGCGCGGCAAAAAACCAAAATTGTCAGCGCACTGGCAGGCTTGAATGCCGATGTTATCGGCCTGATTGAAATTGAAAACGATGGCTACAGCAGCACCAGTGCCATCGCTGAATTAGCAGCTGCATTAAATACAGCAACCGGCACCAGTGCGTGGAAATATATCAACCCCGGTGTCAATAAAATTGGCAGCGATGAAATTGCGGTAGGCGTTATTTATCGCAGCGACAAAGCCACCCCCCTTGGCACAACAGCGATTCTGGATTCCAGTGTTGATGCGCAATTTATCGACACCAAAAACCGCCCCGCACTGGCACAAAGCTTCCGCGCAAACAGCAACCGCGCGATTGCCACAGTTGCCGTCAATCATTTCAAATCCAAAGGTTCTGACTGTAACGACTTGGGTGATATTGATATTGGCGATGGCCAAGGCAACTGCAACATCACTCGCACTCGCGCCGCAATGGCCTTGGTAAATTGGTTGAACACCAATCCCACCGGCGTCAACGACCGCGATTATTTAATCATTGGCGACTTGAATGCTTATGCAAAAGAAAATCCGATCACCACAATCATTAACGCCGGATACACCGATTTAATTAATCGCTTTGGCGGCAGCAGCGCTTACTCCTATGTATTTGACGGCCAAGCGGGCTATCTGGATCACGGTTTGGCGAGCAACTCACTGACACCGCAAGTGCTGTTCGCTGCTGATTGGCATATCAACGCCGACGAACCTGTCAGCCTCGATTACAACACCGAATTTAAATCCGCCGCGCAAATAAATAGCTTCTACTCACCCGATGCCTATCGCTCATCCGACCACGACCCACTGGTGATTTCACTGAAATTAATTATCGATCTGGATGGCGACGGTGATGTGGATAAAAACGATGTGCAACTCGTCACCAACGCGCGCGGAACAACGCCCGGCGCATTCGACCAACGCGATGTCAATGGCGATGGTGTTATTAACGTCAATGATGCACGCGCACTCAGCGTGCAATGCACTCGCACCGGCTGCGCTACTCAATAATATTAAGGAGTTTGGAAATGAAAAAAATATTCACCTGTTTATTAGCGCTTGGGTTAAGCCTATCGCTCAACGCCAATGCAATCAGTATCGACCTGATTGCCGATAAGAATGTTGCCAGTCTCGGTGAAACCCTTGAGCTGCAAGTACGCATCAACGGATTGGATGGCACAGCTGCACTCGGCAGTTACGATGTAAATTTTTATTACGATGCAAATCTGTTCAGCATCAGCAACATTACCTGGGGGGACGCAACACAAGGCAACCAATTAGACCTGCTCGGCTTTGGCAGCCTGCAAGATAACAGTAGCAGCCTAGGCTGGTTAAACATGCTGGAAGTATCTTTTGATGAAATTGCAGATCTGGAATTGCTGCAAGCAGGAGAATTTACTTTGTTCAGTATATTGCTCAGCGCAATTGCTATTGGCAGCGGCGATTTTTCGCTAACCACCAATGCAATGGGCGATGCTTACGGTCAGGATTTATTTATCGACTCCATTAACAACACAAGCGTCCATGTAAGCGCAGCGACTGTGTCAGAACCCGCAGGCATACTGCTATTACTCGGCGCCATCGCCTTTGTTGTGTTGCGCAACAAGGCATCAAATCCCAAGCAATAATTGCTGCCGGTAAAAATAAAAAAGCCCGGGTGGATTATCCACCCGGGCTTTTTAAAAACAATCCAACAACTAACTCAACACCAAATTATCGCGATGAATTAATTCGTTATCATCGCGATAACCAAGAATATCGGCGATTTGGCTGCTGGGTTTGCCGATAATTTTGCGCGCTTCGTCGGCGTGATAATTAATCAAACCGCGCGCGATTTCTTTGCCGGTTAAATCTTCGCAGATCACCATATCGCCGCGGGTAAAATCGCCACGCACATCTTTTACTCCCACCGGCAAAATGCTTTTGCCCTGCTCGCGCACCACGCGCACCGCGCCGTCATCCAGTACGATAGTGCCGCGAGTTTGCAGCTGGCCGGAAATCCAGCGCTTGCGCGCCGCTTGCGGTTGTTGTTCTGCCCACAAAAAAGTGCCCAGGTTTTCACCGGCGGCGATACGCAACAGGGCATTTTCAATTCTACCTCCCACAATCACTGTGTCTGCACCAGAGCGCGCAGCAACTCGGGCAGCACGCACTTTGGTGATCATGCCGCCGCGCCCCAAAGCGCCGCCAGTGCCGCCGGCCATCTGCTCCAGGCGGGAGTCGTCGGCAGCGATTTCACTGAGCAGTTGCGCATTGGGGTTGCTGCGCGGATCGCTGTCGTACATCCCTTTTTGATCGGTGAGAATGACCAGTAAATCCGCTTCAATTAAATTGGCAACCAATGCCCCCAGCGTGTCGTTATCACCAAAGCGAATTTCGTCGGTGACCACTGTGTCGTTTTCGTTAATCACCGGCACTACATTCAAACCCACCAGCGTTTTTAAGGTGGAGCGCGCATTTAAGTAGCGTTGACGCGAAGATAAATCGTCGTGATCCAGCAGTACCTGCGCGGTGAGCAAACCGTAACGCTGGAACTCCACTTCATAAGTCTGCACCAAACCCATCTGCCCTACCGCCGCAGCAGCTTGTAGCTGATGTATCTCCGTGGGACGTGCTGCCCAACCCAAGCGGCGCATACCGGCAGCAACGGCGCCGGACGACACCAGCACCAATTCAATACCACGCAGACGCAACTCGGCCATTTGTTTTACCCAGCCGGCAATTGCCTCTGCATCCAGCCCCTTGCCATCATTGGTGAGCAGCGCACTGCCAATTTTTACCACCCAACGTTTTGCCTGCGGAACAATGTCTCTTTTGCTCATGAAGTAAATGCGCTTATGAAAATAAATAGGGAGTTTTAATGATTGGAGAATCCTGCGGCGCTTAATGCAAAACGCCCGGCGCAATGTCCGGGCGTGAGATTACACTATATTTGCACCGCACTCATGCCGCGGATTTAGTGATTCACGTAAATAACTTCAACGTCGTAATCGTCTTCGTTGAAATTGTCATCGTCATCTTCACCGCGCGCACGACGCGCCTCGCGCTGACGCTCACGCAATTCTTCAATGCGATCACGCGCTTCCTGTGCCATTTGGTTTTGCATTTCCAACTCGCGCTCACGCACTTCGGGGTTAGTTTTTTCCTCTTCCCAAATGTGTTCCAGCAACTCCATCGCCTTGCCGGCAAGCGGCATGGTGCCTTCGCGATTCAATGCAGAAATACGGAATACCGGGCCAGTCCAACCCAACTCATCTACCACTGCCTGACAGCGAGCCTCCACTTCATCGGGCGGCAATAAATCAATTTTATTCAGCAGCAACCAGCGATCGCGCTTGGCCAGTGTGGGGCTGAACTTTTCCAATTCGTTGGCAATGATGCGGACGTTATCCGCCGGATTGGATTCATCTACCGGTGCCATATCTACCATGTGCATCAGAATACGACAGCGTGTTAAGTGCTTGAGAAAGCGCACACCCAAACCAGCCCCTTCTGCCGCCCCCTCAATAACACCGGGAATATCGGCAATCACAAAACTGCGATGCTGCTGGACTTTTACTACGCCGAGGTTGGGCACCAACGTGGTGAAAGGGTAATCCGCCACTTTGGGTTTGGCCGAGCTGACCGCGCGGATAAAACTGGATTTACCGGCATTAGGCAAACCGAGCATACCCACATCGGCCAATACTTTTAATTCGAGCTTCAAATTGCGCATTTCGCCCGGTGTACCCGGTGAGGTTTTGCGCGGTGTGCGGTTGGTGCTGGTTTTGAAGCGGGTATTCCCCAACCCGTGAAAACCACCTTGGGCAACTTTTAATTTTTGGCCGTGTTCTGTCAGGTCGCCAAAGACTTCATCGGTATCGGTATCGATTACTGTGGTGCCAACAGGTACAGGCAAAAACAGATCAGCGCCCTTGGCGCCGGTACAATCTTTACTGCCGCCTTTTTCGCCGTTTTCAGCGCGATATTTAGGCACAAAACGGTAATCAATCAGGGTGTTCAGGTTTTCATCGGCAACCAGATACACACTGCCGCCGTCACCGCCATCACCGCCGTCCGGGCCGCCTTTGGAAATAAACTTTTCCCTCCGGAAGCTCATGAATCCGTTGCCACCGTTACCGGCTTCAACATGTATGGGGGCTTCATCAACAAATTTCACAACACACTCCAGGGGAATAAAAATGACAAAAAAAAATAATTCAAACTTAAATATATCGTCGCTCCTGTGCATCCATGCACTCGCGACATACCATTCGTCCTGAATATAAAAAAGCCCTGACGGAAACGGCAGGGCTTTTTTATTTTTCTTCATCGCCCACTGCAAGCAGCAAGCTTGGCTGATTTCAGCGCAGTATTAAACAGCAGGAATGATGCTGACGTACTGACGGCCAAAAGCGCCTTTGATTTCGAACTTAACAGTACCGTCCACTTTCGCGAACAGCGTATGGTCTTTACCCAGACCTACGTTTGGACCAGCGTGGAACTTGGTGCCACGTTGACGAACGATAATGCTGCCGCCAGAAATCAATTCGCCGCCGTAAGCTTTAACACCAAGGCGTTTCGCTTCTGAATCGCGACCGTTACGGGAACTACCAACCCCTTTCTTGTGAGCCATTTTCTAGCCTCCTCAATTAACCGTTGATTGCAGTGATTTTCACTTCAGTGAACCACTGACGATGACCTTGACGCTTCATGTGGTGCTTACGACGACGGAATTTGATGATTTTCACTTTGTCAGCACGACCATGGGCAACCACTTCTGCAGTGATTGTTGCGCCTTCAACAACAGGAGCGCCGATCTTGACGTCTGCACCGTTGGCAACCAGGTAAACTTTGTCGAATTGAACAACGCCACCGGTGGCGAAATCGATTTTTTCGAGTTTGAGGGTTTCACCCACAACTACGCGATGCTGTTTGCCACCGCTTTCAAAAATTGCGTATGCGCTCATTTATTGCTCCAAACTAATCACCCATTACTGGGCTTGGACGACACGAAGTAGCCTGGCGACATGCCTTGGCGTTTGGGACTAGCATCGTATACCTGATTTCAGGGGCGGCGATTGTATGCCTTATGATCAATTGAAGCAACTACTGAAGCGACTTACGCCCGGCACTTTGCGTTAGCGGCCAAGCAAACCTGCACCCACCAAGCGCTACTTTTTTACTCAAAAAATATTCAACATGCCTTATTACGGCAATTTAGCTCATAATTTCCTCAAAAATTCACTTGATTTTCAGGCAACCTCCGTTTCAAATACGCAAATCGATACGATTCGTAACACAGAGGCAGAATAAACTGCCCATATCCCCATCAACAGTGCCCCCAAATCACCAAACCTGCCACATGAACTGCCGGCATAACAACGGCAATAGTGCGTGGCCAGCAACGTATTAACACAAGGACACAGGGGAGCACCTTTCATGTATTCAGCCATTTTTAAACCACAACTGGCAGGATTTGTTTGCGCATTGACCTGCGCCTTCGCGAGCCTGCCTACAGCTGCTGCTAAACCTGCGCCTATTTACGGATTGGATCATCCACTACGCATCCCCGATCAGTATGTGGTTGTATTGAAACCTCAGGCCCAGGCCCAAAACAAAGCTGCACTGAATGCGCTTAAGCAGGAATTGGATGACAAAGGTTTTGTCGTAGAACATCAGTTCAAGCGCGCTCTGGATGGCTTCAAAATCAATATCGGCAAAAGTAGTGGCGCCAAATTGGCCGCCAACTCAAATAGTCTTGACGCACTATCACGCAATCCACACGTAGCTTTTATTGAGGCTGACCGCTGGGTGTATGCCGACCAGATTAATACTAATGTGCGCACTCAAAGCCCGGTGGTCTGGGGTCTGGATAGAATCGATCAGGAACATCTGCCGTTAAGCAATAGTTACAGTTACAGCCGCACAGGTGCAGGCGTAAACGTATATGTGATCGACTCGGGCATACGGGCTGACCATCAGGAATTTACCGGGCGGGTAGCCGGAGGAGTGAGCTTTGCAAACAACCCTTCCGCATTGGATGACTGCACAGGTCACGGCACCCATGTGGCGGGCACTATCGGCGGCAACATGTTCGGTGTTGCCAAAGAGGTGACACTATGGTCTGTGAGGGTTTTTGACTGTAGCAATACCACTTCATGGAGCCAAATTCTTGCAGGATTGGAGTGGGTTATCGCTAATCACCAACGCCCTGCAATAATAAATATGAGCTTGGGCGGTAGCCGCTTTAATAGCATCAACCTGGCGGTGGACAACGCAGTTTCGGCTGGTATCAGCGTGGTAGTAGCAGCGGGCAATAGTAACGAGGATGCCTGCAATACTTCACCTGCCAGCGCCAACAGTGCACTCACTGTTGGCGCCAGCACACTCACTGACAGCCGGGCAGATTTTTCTAATTGGGGCAGCTGCGTCGATTTGTTCGCACCGGGTCAGTACATAAGCTCCAGCTGGCACACCAGCACGACTGCTATCAATTCACAAAGCGGTACATCTATGGCTGCGCCCCATGTTGCCGGCGCTGTAGCCCTCTATCTCCAGCAACAACCACAGGCAACCCCCGCACAGGTAGCACAGGCACTTGTTGATAATGCCAACAAGAGCAAACTCCTCAATACCGGAAGTGGCTCACCCAACCTTTTGCTATCGAGCAACATCACAGGCTTCAGCGCCAACTTTGAACAACTGATGTTTCGCGGCGATGCCAATAATTGGGCCGCCACCCCCATGACTCTGGTGGCCGATAACACTTGGGAAATCCAGATAACGCAAGCCTCGGGCACCAGCATGCAGTTCAAATTTGACCTTCTGGGCGACTGGTATCAAAACTACGGCGACAATGAAGGCGACGGCCAAGCGGAACCCTACGGGAATAACATTAAATTACCCTGCGGCGGCAACCATCGCATTCGCTTCGATGACCGAAACCTGCGCTATTCCATAGAAACAACCCCTGCCTGCAGTGAAGCCGACTGGAAGCGCACAGTGATTTTTATCGAGGGCATTACACAAACCAATCAGAATTTGTTCATCCGCGGCGGCATAGACCATGCCTATGCAGCCCAACAAGGCATCCACTGCACGGTGGAAAACCAGCGCTGCGCCATTCCCATCCGCCACCTGAATCTACGCAACGCCACTACCGCTCCCTGGAAGCAAGGCGATGATTTTCTGGATTGGTATGGCGCCGAGGTAGCCCAAAGTAGCAGCGCTCAAGGCTCACCATTGGATTGGACCACCAACCTCTGGCCCACCGACTGGGGGGCCGCACGTTATGTCGGAAGCGATGGCTATGGCTTGAGCCCACTGAACCTGTGGGGTAGTCATTACTGGATGCTGGACGTGGAAATGGACTGCTCACGCACCCGCAACGGCTGGTTTGAATTTAAATCTTTCATCAGTAATGGTGCGGGCTGGGAGGGAAATATCAACCAACCCGGTGCGCCCTATACAAGCAGCAACCATTTTGCGCAGTGCGGGCGCATCTCCAGCTTCCGCCGCAACCAGGACAATCCGGTTTGGGTCGGCGACTTCTAGCACGACGACTTGAACATGTGTGTCAATGCTTGCTGGCAGGCGCAGGGGACAAGAGTTCCAACGCCGCCAGCCAGGATTCCAATGCCTGCGGCCAGTTGGATACAGTGCCTTGCCCCTGAATCATGCCCACACCATGAATACTGGTGTTGTAAATATGCAGCTCGGATTGTTTATTGAACTTCTGCACCTCACTGAAAAACATCAAGCTGTTGCCCACCGGCACCGCCTGATCGCCCACACCGTGCAGCATAAACACGGGCGGAATGCCATCCCTCACTTGTGTCTGCAGGGAGTTTTCACTGAGTATCCGGGAATCGGGGTTATCTCCCAGCAGCGCCTTGCGTGAACCTGCATGGGCATCCGGGCCTTCAAGGGTGATTACCGGGTAGCCAAGGATGGCAAAATCCGGGCGGGCACTAATCGCCGCGAGGGGATCCTTCTCAAACTCAAAGTTATGGCGCGTGGCAACACTGGCCGCCAAATGCCCACCGGCTGAAAAACCTATTACGCCTATTTTGGCTGGGTCTATGCCCCACTCCCCGGCATGTTTACGCACTTGCCGCACCGCGCGCAGCCCATCCAGCAAGGGCGCAGGAAAGCCGTGTTCCTGCATACGATATTTGACCACAAACGCCGCCACGCCCCGTGCGGCAAACCAGTTAGCAATGTCGTGCCCCTCGTGATTAATCGCCAGGCGCACATAACCACCGCCGGGAAAAATCACCACCGCCGCACCATTGGCCTTGGCCGCCTCCGGCCAATAGGGTGTCATTGACGGGTTATCCACGGCATAGACACGCTGGTCTTTGACGTGCTCGCGATCCGGGTTCACCAGCGGTTTTTCATCCCATAAATAAACAGCACCAACAGGGCGCGAAGTGGAAGGCTGATCGGCAGACACGTGAGGGGGCACTCCAATACAAAAAAAGCAAAACACAGGCAGGAAAATACGATGAATAACAGACATAGGGATATCTCGTCAGAAACGCCAGTTGATTGTTGTTGTGCTGACCGTTGTGACCAATGCCGTGTAAATCGTTTGCGCAGTATGCCTTTTATAAACCAGCAGGCATTTTAAAAAGATCGCCCGACAAACGTCGGGCGGTAGAATCATAGCAGCTGGATTATGCCTCAGTGCAAATGGGTTTCATCGTCACCCCACCAGTGGTGCAGCTGCCAATCCACCCGGGTTGGATCGGCGGCGCGCAACAGCCAATCGCCGGCAATTAACTCCCACTCATAAAGCCCCAACTTTAAATCCGACCAGACGCTATGCGCATCCTCCCGGATATAAGCCTTGGCCAAGTCCACCTCTTCACCCAGCATTTGCTCTGCTGTTAACTCCAGCTTGACCAGCTCGTCCACCTCTTGCTTGAGCGCTCCCAGAGCCCCTGTATCTTCCGGGCTAAAGGGCAGATCAAGCTGGTTGACGTGGTAGGGATTGCCAGCCTTTTTGGGGCTCGAATTGTCAGTCGGCTTCATGGTAAATAGCTCCCGCATACAGATTAGATATTTATACCCACGCAGGCAGTACAGCCTCTATAATCTCCGCCTTTCCCATAGTCTATCTATCGTACAAAACTTCACCTTCAGTATAGGCCCTAGATTCCAATGCACGAGCGCCCCATGCAAGAACAATACTCCCCCGCCGATGTAGAAGCCCAAGCCCAGCAGTACTGGGAAACCAATAACAGCTTCAAAGTGGTTGAAGACCCCAGCAAAGAAAAATTCTATTGCCTGGCGATGTTCCCCTACCCCAGCGGCAAGCTACACATGGGGCACGTGCGCAACTACACCATTACCGATGTGATCGCCCGCTACCAGCGTATGCAGGGCAAAAATGTGTTGCACCCCATGGGTTGGGACGCCTTTGGCCTGCCGGCAGAAAACGCTGCGCTGCAGCGCCAAACCGCACCGGCAGCCTGGACTTATTCCAATACCGACCATATGCGCAACCAGCTCAAACAACTGGGTTTTGGTTTTGACTGGTCGCGCGAACTCACCACTTGCAAACCCGAATACTACAAATGGGAGCAGTGGTTCTTCACTCGCCTCTACGAAAAAGGGCTGGTCTACAAGCGCATGGCGACAGTTAACTGGGACCCGGTGGATCACACAGTGCTCGCCAACGAGCAGGTGATTGATGGGCGCGGCTGGCGCTCCGGCGCCTTGGTGGAACGCAAAGAAATTCCCCAGTGGTTTATTAAAATCACCGCTTACGCCGAAGAATTGCTGAACGATCTGGACAAGCTGCCCAACTGGCCCGAGCAGGTCAAAACCATGCAGCGCAACTGGATCGGCAAAAGCCGCGGCTTGGAAATGCATTTTGATTTGGCATCACCAGTGGGCGAATTTACCGGTTTTGACATCTACACCACCCGCCCCGATACCATCATGGGTGTGACCTATGTAAGTCTCGCGGCGGAACATCCCATCTCGAAACTGCTTGCTGAGACAAATCCAGCGCTGGCGCAATTTATCGCCGAGTGCAAAGTCCAGTCAGTCGCCGAAGCCGATATGGCAACCATGGAAAAGCGCGGCATGGATACCGGCATCACAGCCCTGCACCCCATTACCGGCGAGCCGGTGTCTGTGTGGGTAGCCAACTATGTACTCATGGACTACGGCTCAGGCGCGGTGATGGCCGTACCGGCGCACGACCAGCGCGATTACGAATTTGCCAAGAAATACAACCTGCCGATATCTCAAGTTATTGCTCCGCAAAATGGCGAAGCCATCGACTTGGACAAAGCCGCTTTCACCGAAAAAGGTGTACTGGTGAATTCCGGCGAATATGATGGTCTGGACTTCAATGCCGCCTTTGACGCCATCGCCAGCACCCTGGAAATGGCCGGTAAAGGCCAGGTAAAAACCAACTATCGCCTGCGCGACTGGGGTGTATCGCGCCAGCGCTACTGGGGTGCACCTATCCCCATGTTTAACTTGCCTGACGGCGGCGAAATTCCCGTTCCAGCGCACAAGCTGCCGGTATTGCTGCCGGAAGATGTAGTGATGAACGGTGTGCACTCACCCATTAAAGCCGACCCGGAATGGCGCAAAGCCGAACTGGATGGCGTAGCGGTTGAACGCGAAACCGATACCTTCGATACCTTTATGGAATCCAGCTGGTACTACGCGCGCTATACCTGCCCCAACTTTGAAGGCGGTATGCTCGACAAAGCCGCTGCCGATTACTGGCTGCCGGTGGACCAATATGTGGGCGGTATCGAACACGCCATCCTCCACCTGCTCTACTCGCGTTTCTTCCACAAGCTGATGCGCGACGAAGGCTTAGTGAGCTGCGATGAACCTTTCGAACGCTTGCTCTGCCAGGGCATGGTGTTGAAGGACGGCACCAAGATGAGCAAATCCAAGGGCAACACCGTTGACCCCGAAGAGTTGATCAACCAATACGGCGCGGATACTGTGCGCCTCTTCTCTATGTTTGCCGCACCGCCCGAGCAGAGCATGGAATGGAGCGATTCCGGCGTGGAAGGTGCAAACCGTTTCCTGCGCCGCTTGTGGAAAGCGGTGGAAGGTCATATCAACGCCGGCACACCGGGCAAACTTGATGTGGATGCACTCCCGCAAGCGCAGAAAGACCTACGCCGCAAAACCCACGAGACCATCCAAAAAGTCAGCGACGATTATGGCCGTCGCCAGACCTTTAACACCGCCATTGCCGCGACTATGGAACTGCTGAACGAAACCAGCAAACTCGCCGACCGCGCCAATCCGCTGGGGTTAGCTGTTGAACGCGAAGCGCTGGAAGCCGCGATTTTGTTGCTCGCACCGATTGTGCCACACATCAGCCATTCACTCTGGCAAGCGCTTGGCCACACCACGATTGCACTCAACGAAAAATGGCCAAGTCTGGATGAAAGTGCCTTGACCCGCTCCACCATCGAAGTAGTAGTACAAGTAAACGGCAAGCTGCGCGGCAAGTTGGATGCGGCAGTTGACGCACCCAAAGAGCAGCTGGAAGCGCTGGCGCTGGCGCAGGAGAACGTGCAGAAGTTTTTGGAAGGCATCACCGTGCGCAAGGTGATTGTTGTGCCCAACAAGCTGGTCAACATTGTTGCCAACTAAGTACTTTGCCAACAACACAGTGGCGAGCGCACCACACGGCGCGTTCGCCAGCGGCCATCTACCCAGATAGAGAAAACCATGCAAAAAATTATCGCCAGTCTGTTAATTCTCACCCTCTCTGCCTGCGGCTGGCATTTGCGCGGCTCAACGACCAACGGTGACAAACTGGCGATGACCACACCACTCAATCTGGTTATCACTAGCGAGGACAACCACACCCCGCTTACCGATGCGCTGCGTCAATCGCTACAGCCATTTAATATCACTGAAATAAACAGCCCTACGGCTGATTCATTAACCCTGTCGCTGCAGGCAGAAATAATGGATAAACGCACCGCGGGTGTGGGCAGTAATGCACTGACCAGCGCCTATGAAATTATCCTGACCGTGGATTATGCAGTGAGCAATCAGGCGGGAGTGATTACTCCACTCAATACCCGAGCGCGGGTTTCACGCAGCTACGATTACAACGTAAATAACGCCAATAGCGCAGCGCGGGAAGAGGAACTGGTACTGCGGGAAATGCGGCGTGAATTGGCGCAAACTATTTTACGCCGCACCAAAACCCTGTCGGCTAAACCCTCACCATCTACCAAACCAGCGGCCGCTCACTAATATGCCCAAGCTGCGCCCGGAACAATTATCCGCCGCCCTGAATAAACAGCTGGGCGCTATTTATTTGGTCTCTGGCGATGAACCTTTATTGATTCAGGAATGCTGTGACCAGATACGCGCCGCCGCGCGCAAAAATGGCTTCAGTGAGCGCGAACTCTACCATGTAGATACCAGTTTTGACTGGGGGCAACTCCTGGCCGCAGCCAACAGCCTATCGCTCTTTGCCGAAAAAAAAATCATTGAAGTGCGTATGCCCAGCGGCAAGCCGGGCGACAAGGGCGGGAAAATTCTGCAGGAATATGCGCTATCACCGGCACCGGACAATTTGTTACTCATCGTTACCGAAAAACTGGATGGTGCCGCCCAAAAAAGCAAATGGTTCAAAGCCATTGAAGATGCCGGCCAGCACATCCAGGTCTGGCCGGTTTTGCCTGCACAGTTGCCACGCTGGATCGGGGTGCGCCTGCAGCAATCCGGCCTGCAAGCCGATAGCGACGCCATAGATTTGCTCGCTTCACGCATTGAGGGCAACCTGCTGGCAGCTGCGCAGGAAATTGAAAAATTAAAATTGCTCGCGACTGCTAATCGCATCAGCTATGAGCTGATGGCGTCAGTAGTTGCCGACAGTGCACGCTACGATGTGTTTGGCTTGACCGATAAAGCCCTGCATGGCGACGCACGCGCTGCAGTGCGCACCCTGCAAGGGCTAAAAACCGAAGGCACCGAACCTATTAATGTACTTTGGGCAGTCACTCGGGAAATTCGCGCGCTGGTGCAAATCTCCCAGGCAGTTGCCCAGGGCAAACATTTTGAATGGGCCGCCAAACAAGCTGGTGTATGGGATAAACGCCAGCCCCTGATTCAAGCGGCACTGCGCCGGCTAAAACCGGCGCAATTACAACAGCTATTGCGCAAAGCCAACGGTATAGATAAAGCCGTAAAAGGCATGCGCAATGCCGAACCCTGGGACGAATTATTGGATCTGATTTTAAATATCGCCGGGGTGCAAAGTTTAAATGTGCAAAATGAACGACTAAGCTTGAAGCCATAAAAGAACAAAAACAAAAACAAAAACAAAACAATTTTTAAAAAAACACACAGCCTGCGCAATTAACTGCCGTCCATCGCCAACAGGAGATGGGCATATGTTTTTTAACCCAATTGCAGGAATTTTTTATGCGTTCAGGTCTCACCCGCTTTCTTTCCATCGCCAGTTTCACGCTGGCTGCTGCCACAAGCCAGTTAAGTCATGCCACCAATCTATCCGGAGGGCTAATACCGGCCAAACGCGCCGTTGATCACTCCTGGATGTCTATAGCCGATTGGGATCGCCTGCATGCGGAGGACGTATTGATCGCCACCCATGACAAAGTAGAGGTTCTTTTTATTGGCGATTCGATCACCGCCGGCTGGGATTGGCAATTGTGGGAGCAGCACATCAAACCCCTCAAGGCCGCCAACTTTGGCATTGGCGGGGACGGCACCGGCAACCTGTTATGGCGCCTGCAACACGGCAGTATCGGCCAACTGCAACCCAAATTAATTGTACTGTTGATTGGTGTAAATAATTTTGGCCTTTACAACGAAACACCCGGGCAAGTTGCCGCTGGGGTAACCGCTGTTGTCCAACAATTACAACTGGCCTGGCCGCAGAGCAAAATTCTATTAAATGGTGTTTTACCCTTTGAGGAAAAAGCTAATTCACCCAAACGTGCCATGGTGAAACAGGTCAATGGCATCATCGCCAAACTAGGTGATAACCAGCGTATTTTCTTCAAGGACTATGGCACAGCACTGCTGCAAAACGATGGCAGTATTTCGCCCGACATAATGGCCGACTTTCTCCACCCCACAACCCAGGGTTATCAAGCCTGGCTTGAGGTTATGCTGCCCGACATTAAAACACTGCTGCAATAATCCGTTCGCGCTTGCGCTCTGCAAGCGCTGCTGCACAACCCAGACCGATACGCTCGATAAAAACCTGACGGCTACTCCATTAAAGACAACAGAGACAAACACACCATGAACAATTTGCGCCTGTTATTTTATTTTTTTATCGCTCTCACCTTGCATGGCTGCACCAACATGAAAACAAACGCGCCCACCAACCAGGTAATTACCATAACGGCGACCCAAGCTCCGTTGGCTATTATGGGGCGCAGCTACAGCGCTGCAGACCAGGGTTATATATTTGGTTTTCCTGGCGTCAGCATTAGCGCCCAGGTTATTGGCAGCTCACTTAAAGCCGACCTGCAAAGTTCAAATGGCAATTCCTGGATTGATGTGCTGGTAGACGGCCAGCTTCAAAGTACGCAAAAAATCGGTCAGCAATGGCAAACCATTGAACTGTTTAATTTTCCCGAAGTGAAAAGGCACAGGGTTGAAATTATTCACCGCTCGGAGAACTGGCATGGCAGCGTAAAACTGGGAAAATTGGAATTAACCGGTGAAAAATTTTTATCCGCACCGGAATTGCCCGCACGAAAAATAATGGTACTGGGCGACTCGGTGACATGCGGAGAAGCTATAGACCGGATTGCTGGCGAGGAGAAAAATACACGCTGGTGGAATGCACGCGAGTCTTACGGCATGCTCATCGCCAAAAGTTTAAACGCTCAAGTTAACTTGGTTTGCTGGGGCGGGCGCGGCTTGGTACGCAGCTGGAATGGCAAAACCGATGACAAAAATCTGACTGATTTTTATGAATTTACCCTGGGTGATAGCAACCCACAAATGCAGTGGGATCACCAAAACTATCAACCGGATGTTATTTTGATCGCCATAGGCACCAATGATTTCAGCACCGGCATTCCCGCACGTGAAACTTATGTGAGCGCCTATGTGCAACTCATTAACAAACTGTTGCGCAACCACCCCAAGGCACAAATAGCCTTAACCGAGGGCGCAATTTTGAACGGCGAGAAAAAAGCTGCTCTTATCGACTACCTGCGCGAAACCATCTCACGAGTGGACAATAATCGCGTCCATCAGCTGGTATCCAACCACTACCCCGGTGATGCACAGGATGCACACCCAACCAAATCACAACATGCGTCCATGGCAAAAGACCTAACGCCGCAAATTAAAGCACTGATGCATTGGTAATTTAAAGCGCAAAAAATATAGTCACAAAAATAAAAAGGGCGCGATAAATCGCGCCCTTGCAGAAATTAAATCCAAACTCTATTTGCCCGGACCAAAAGGTTTTATTAACAAAATTAATTTAGGCAGGAGTGTGAGCGAGCCAATCACCGCCATCAACATAGCAAAGGCAGTTAGCACACCAAAATAGATAGATGGAATAAATTCTGACAACATCAAAATTGAAAAACCTACAATGATTGTGACCGAGGTGTAATACATAGCGCGACCAATCGATGCATGGGAGCGATGCATAGCTTCGACATAATTGCCATCGTGAGCAAACTCGGTGCGGAAGCGATAAAAATACTGGATAGCCTGATCAACCCCTACACCGACCACAATCGCCGCAATAGTAGTTGTCATCATATCCAATGGAATACCGACCAAGCCCATAGCTCCCAGCACTGTACCTGCTGCAATCATATTCGGAAGTATGGCGATAAACGCTATTTTTACCGAGCGGAACAACAACATCATCATTAACATGATCGCCACAAACACTACACCTATGGTGGCAATTTGTGAGGCGAATAAACTTTGTAGCATGTTGTTATAAAGCACTAACATACCGGTAAAATTCACCTGCTCTGGCTTAAAACCACCTTCACTGATTGCATACTGGCGAATGCGTTCAACCAGCTCGGCACGCTTTAAATCAGGGGTGGTTTCAATCACGCGCAAAGTAATGCGGGTTTGCTGCACATCATCAACAAGGTAGGGTTTGATCAGGAAGTTTTTAATATCTTCCGAGAGCATATTGCGCAGCACATTCAACTCAAAGTCGTTGAGTTTTCCTTTATTGATGTCATGCGCTAACTGATACACAGTTGCAAGTGACTGCACCTTGCCTACTTCAGGTAGCGATTCCAGATAATTGTGTAATTTTTTAATTTGATCCAAACCATTCACACTGAACCAATAGCTGGGCTGGGCTTTACTGCTGCTCTCAGTGTCAGCAAAGGCATCTTCATCGCCTATTTCAGCAAAGGGATCTTCTTCATCGAATGCTTCTGCGCCAGGGCTATCGCTTGCGGTCTCGGCAAAAGGATCCTCCTCTTCAGAATCATTGGCAGTGTCAGACTCCAGTATTTCGACCGTATTTTTTTCTGCATCGAGAATAATATCCAGGGTGACTGTACCGCCCAACTGGCGATCAATCACGCTGAGCCCCTGATGAATTTCGCTGTCGCTTTTAAAGTAATCGACAAAGCGGTTTTCCACTTCCAATTTGCTGATTCCCCACACACTGATCAGCACAGCAAGCAATGAAACAAACAACACTTTACCGCCATGCAGCTCCGCTACACGGGAAAACTTTACGGTGAGTGCCGCTGAGTTGTCGCCGCGATCTTTGGGTTCACCTTTGGGCAAAATCATTAATCCGGCAGGCAGGACCACAAACACCAGAATAAAACCAACAACCAAGCCGATAGTCATCATCCAGCCAAAATCGATAACTGGCCGGATGCCGCTCATCACCAGCGACATAAAAGCCACAATCGTGGTGAGCGCCGAATAAAGACAGGGAACCGCCATGTCGCGCACGGTTTGCAATACCAGATCCGCTTGATCCATGTCCGGATCAATCGCATGCAGTTCGCGATAGCGCACCACCATATAAATGGTAAAGGCAAATACCATGATCAACAGCAATGCAACAAAGTTGGATGAAATCACCGTGAGCCGCCAATCAATCCAACTCAACCAACCGAGCATCAAGGTAACTGACATCAAACAGGCAGTGAGTGGCAGTATTACAAAACGCCATTGGCGAAATAAAAATGCCAGCATAAACACCATAAATAACAACAAAGCTGAACCGAATACCACCAAATCGCTTTTGATGTAGGAGATCATGTCGGAGGTAATCATGGTGACACCGCCGAGGAAAATCTGCGCGCGGTCGCGATACTTATCAACAATACCGCGCACAATTTCTACCCGTGTTGCATCCTGTGCAGCGGTGGCGGTGCGATAATCGAGAAACTCGGCTGTTACACGCTCCAATTCACGCATTTCCGCTTCGTTTAATTCGCCATTTTTAGCTTTGAGGCGCAGCGCATCGCGATGGCGCGCCATCTCGATATATTGGTTATTCACCTTGAGGTTGAGCAGGATCGCTGACGTTGTACCATCCGGACTGAGCAACATATCGCGATAGATCGGGCTGGTGAGGAATTCCTGCTTTACCAACTCGCGGTCAACGCCGGGGGTGAGCAAAGTCAGGGTGGACTCTTTTTGTTCCGCCAAACTGCGCATGGGGCTGTACAAGAGCGGGACATCAATCATCGAATATACGCTGGCAACACCATCAACATTCGCCAGCTCATCGCGCAGTTGTTTGAGAGTGTTAATCGATTCGTCAGAAAAAATATCTACCTTGGGTGTGTAAGTCAGCACCAGAAAATCACCGCTTTGATAGCGCTTGGAAATTTCCCGCAGGTAGTCAATCGAGGTATCGTTTTCCAGGGTGAGCGAATCAGCCGAGGCATCGAGCTTGAAGTTGGTCATGCCAAAGGCCGCCAGTATGGTGAGCACCACCAGACCTGTGAATACATGATAGGGACGATTGATAACCAGTGCGCGATAAGCGCGATTCAGCGACCAATAAAAACGTTTCAATGTGTGCATGAAATAATCCGGTGGAGTTGAGTCCTTCAGAGGGTGCGACCGGGCACCGGCCGCGAGCGGCGCCATTATGCCAGCCGCCCTTGGCTAAAACAGTAAAAAGGCCATCAAGCGGTGGCGGCAAAAAGGCAAAAGTTACAAAAGTCAGCGCGATATTTACGCCTCGTCGCGCTTGTGTCCATCAGAGTGTCCGAGCGAGCGATCAGGACAGAGTAGATCGCGCACCCGCTGCTTTAGTTCCTTGGCCTCCGGAAACCCGCCATCGCGCACCCTGTCCCATATCAGCTCACCATTGAGCCAAACATGAAACACACCACCTGTACCCGGGTGCAGAGTCACTTCGTCCAGTTCACCATCAAAGGTTGTTAACAGTTCCTGGGCGAGCCACGCGGAGCGCAGCATCCAGCGACAGAGGTTGCAGTAATGAATGACTACCCGGTTGGCTGCATCTGGCAGGCTTGGCACTGGGGGTAAAGTGATATCAGTCATATGTTTGCCCTTTGGGATTGGAGTTAATAGAATTCGGGGGTCAACGTCACACAGTTCAGCAATTAGACGTCAAAAACCACAAAAGTCTGACACTTTGCCATCAAAAAGATGAATAAGGCGACAAACGGAACCTTCGATGCTTAAACTCCACTTCAAGGATAATCGCCAGCCGCCGCTCTGGGTTGTGGAGAAAGTCTTTTTTATCGGCAGCGCGACCGACAACCACCTGGTGATTAGCGACCCCGGTGTAGCCGATCACCACGCCAAAATACTGCAAGAAAACAATAAATATTTTCTCAAGGACAACAACAGCCCAAGCGGCTGCTTCGTCAATGGACAACGTATCACCCAACGCGAAATTTTACCTGGCGATATTATTAAACTGGGCCAGAGCGAAATCATTGTGCTTGATCCCCGCAGCCTCGCTGACCGCCCGAAAGACGCCTATGCCCTGCCCTGGCGCCTGATTTCCGATAGCAGCTGGCTGCCGGGCAAACAATTTATCCTGCCGCCTGAACGCAGCATGGTGATAGGACGCAGCAACCAGTGTGACATTGTTATCCCCGGCACCCACCTCTCGCGTCGTCACACTGAAATCAGCATTGAAGGCAATCATCTGCGCATCAAGGATTTAGGCTCGGCCAATGGCACCTTTCTCAATGAACTGCGCGTAGATAACGCCACCGCCAACAATGGTGACCGCTTGCGTCTGGATGTTTACAGCTTTCGCATAGTTGCACCCAGCCTGGATGAAACCAAACAGCGGCTGCGCAAACCTATCGATGAACTCAAGCCGGTCGAACGCAAAATCCCCAGCAGCGAACCCAAGCGCTGGAAAACCCGCCCGACATCACCCGGAAATCGCGTTGAACCTGGCCCCAGCCGGGGTCGCCAACAAGCCTGGCTGGCATTAGCGGCGGCAGGCATAGTTGCAGCGACTATCCTGCTGTTTTTGTTGTGGTAGAATCCGCTGCCTATTTGCGCACCCGCTGCGCTACTCAAACCCATTTCATCCATTCACGTTTTAATTCACCAGACCTCAGGAAATCATTATGAGTTTTGAACTTGTCCCTGCCGGCAAAAGCCTGCCCGACGACTTTAATGTTGTTATCGAAATCCCAATGAACTCCGGCATCAAGTACGAAATCGACAAGGACAGCAACGCGTTGTTTGTTGACCGCCTGGTAAGCACCGCCATGTACTACCCATGCAATTACGGCTACATTCCTCACACTCTGTGTGGCGATGGCGATGCTGCCGATGTATTGGTGGTATTCCCGCAACCAGTGCAAGCGGGTTCAGTTATTCGTTGTCGCCCACTGGGTGTACTGAAAATGACCGACGAAGCGGGTGAAGATGCAAAAATCGTTGCAGTTCCTCACGACAAACTCACCACCATTTACAGTAATGTAAAAACCCTGCAAGACTTGCCTGAAGTGACACTCAAGCAAATCGAGCACTTCTTTGAACACTACAAAGACCTGGAAAAAGGTAAGTGGGTAAAAGTAGCTGGCTGGGGCGATGTAGAAGAAGCGCGCGCTGAAATCCTCAAAGCAGCCGAAACTTACAAAGCTGGCAAATAAGTTTTAGCGACCTATGCATTTACCAAATCGTAACAATTAATTTGCATGGGTCGTGCATAAAATCGTTTTAAAAAGCAATCAGCATCCAAGTAGCATCAACCGCTTGATCAGGTGAGAGAGATCACAGAGGCCACCCAGGGTGGCCTCTGTTCCAAAAGCGTCAGACACAGCTACAACCGGCAGGGATTAAGCCACCAACAAAAAACCAGAGGCAGTGAGTAACACCCATAAGCTTTAAGTAAAAAAGCGGGTTGTTGCCACCAAAAAATAACAGTAACCATCTCAGGATATTTCCTATGAGTTCTGCCCCTGCGACCAAACACCCTTTGCTTTGGGTGCCCTCTGGCTATTTTACGATGGCACTCACCTACAACATGCTCACCGCCGCTGCTGTCGTCATGTTCAGCAACCTTGGCATGGATAACGCCAGTGCTGCTGCCTATGCCAGCGCCTTGGGCCTGGCTTATACCATCAAACCTTTTTTTGCTGCCTTTTTGGAAATGTATAAAACCAAAAAGTTTTTTGTATTGCTGTGCCAGATATTACTCGGAGCAGGTTTTATTGGTGTTGCGCTGGTGATGAACCTGCCCAACTACATCACTTTGATGCTGTTATTTTTTTGGGTTTTATCCTTTATTGGCTCATCCCAAGACATCACTACCGATGGCGTTTATGTCACCGCGCTGGACGCCAAATCACAGGCACTTTATTGCGGCTGGCAAAGCCTGAGCTGGAACCTGGGCAAGCTGGCGATGATGAGTGTCATGGTGGTTTTGAGCGGGGTTTTGCACGAACATTATTTCGGCCTTGACCCCCATGTATCAGGCCCCGAGTGGATTAAGTCCTGGCAAATTGTTTTTGGGTTATTGGGTGTATTAATGCTGTTGATGGCCGCCTGGCACTGGCGCGTTATGCCCGATGGCGCGCGCGCCGAAAACACCCCCAAAACTCCCGCCGAAGCAATCAAAACCCTGATCGATGCCTTTGTTACCTTTTTCCAAAAACAAGGCATTTGGCTGATGATTGGTTTTGCCCTGCTGTTCCGTATCAGTTTCGGTTTTCTCAATGCACCCAGCATGTTGTTTATGAAGGACTCTGCAGAAAATGGCGGCCTCGCCCTGACCAATCAGGAATTCGGCATTATTTACGGCACCTTTGGCTTGGTTGCGCTATTGATCGGCTCGCTGATTGGCGGCGCTTATGTGGCTAAAAAAGGCCTGCAAAAAGCCCTTTTCCCACTCTGCTGTTGCGTCAATATCCCCAACGTAACCTTCTTGCTGATGGCGTTTTATCAACCCGAAAGTCACCTGTTAATTAGCCTTGGGGTCATTATCGAGCAATTCTTCTTCGGTATTGGCTCTGTAGGTTTCATGATTTACCTGATGCAACAATTGGCCCCCGGGAAATACGCCACCACACACTACGCCTTTGGTACCGCACTGATGGGTTTATGCATGATGTTGACCGGCATGGTCAGCGGCGTACTGCAACAGGCGATGGGTTATGTGGGCTATTTTATCTTTGTGATGGCCGCGACCATTCCGTCCTTCCTCATCTGCTGGTTTGCGCCTTTCCACCACAAACACGACTGATCAGATGATGTAAACCCATAAAAAAACCGGCTAATTAGGCCGGTTTTTTTATGGGCTGTATTGGCCATCAACATCAGTGAAGATCAGGCTGATCAAACTGTGCAGAGTAACGCGCAATCCACTCCATCGCCGCCTCCTCACTGCTGAGATTGCGCCCCTTGAGCGCAAGGCGCTGCCGATAATCTTCAATCTGACACACTTGTTCCACCATACGCGCACGAAAGAACTCATCGTCACTGGTAAAACGAATTCCCACCTCATAAGAATGTGGCGCCTGTTCGCGCCGCCACACAATTACCCCTGTGCCGTGGTAATCCGGTTTGGTAATGGGAATATCAAATTCCACTCTGGTGCCCACCTTGACGGGTCTGTCCGTAATAAAACACAGGCCACCAGCACTCAAATTGCGCACCCGCACCTGCGCATTTTCATCGCCGGTTGCACAAACCTGAATCGGAATTGATGTGGGATGACGAATAAACGTGCGCATAGAAACTCACCATTTCTCTTCGGTAGTTTCTACAGTGTAATTGCCACATAGCGGTGGCATAGGACAGGATTTTCATCAAAAACTTGAAGGCTTAGAACCAAAAGTACAGTGAAACCAACAGTCCAGCGAAACCAAAACCCAGCGTGTTGCAGTTAACGCCGAAAAGGCTCTACTCGCCTGTAAATCACCCAGCGCCAAAAAGCCTCGATAGGACCAGCGTGAAAATAGCGCAGCCAATAAAGCGCAAAAGCCGCCTGGCATAACCAGACTACCGGGATTAGTACTAGCAATTGCGAGAGCGACCACTGCCCATACCAACCAAGACCATAGCCGTAGAACAGACCAGTAAAAATGAATGTTTGCATTATATAAATGGTCAGCGCCATGCGCCCCACCGCAATCAGTGCGGCGCACAACAATGCACCAACGCGAGAACGACTCCCACACCGGGCCCAGCGACAGATCAACAGCGCATACACAATCGCCATCAACCCACTCGCTAAAATTTGTAACTGCATACCCAGAGTTAGGGAAAACTGGGAAGCAAAGCCATGTGCACGATTCACCAGCAGCACGACCAGCATGAATGATGCTGCCCCGAAACCAAGCCACCACAAGCCTGCAGATGACACCATGAAGTTGCCTGAAAAAAAGCCGCGACGAGCAAGCACAACGCCAATCAACATCATTGATGCAGGAAACCAACCGCCAAACACTGCGGCAAGCTGCATTTCAAAGGCTTTGGATACACGTTGCGGTGTCTGTTGCCACCAACCCTGCTGAAAATGCGCCACCTCTTGCAGCAAGGACTGCTCATCAAACATGCCGCTGATGTCCTGCCAGGAATCCGCCGGCATCAAGAACATTGATCCGTATAGCAAGGTTTCCAGCGCGAATATACACAGTGCAGCCGCGATTAATCGCTTATCGCTCCACCCTCGCCAGCGCCAGACGAGCAAACTAAACAATGCATAGGTCACCAATACATCCCCATCCCATAATAGGTATGCATGGGCGGCCCCCAGCACCAACAGCGATAGACTGCGACGCCATTGCAACTGATCCAAGCGGGAGGGACTGAGCGCAGATTTATCAACCGCAAACAACCAGAGGCTGGCACCAAAGGCGAGGCTCAGGAGCGCGATAAATTTGCCATCGGCAAAAAAATAAATCAGATACCAAAAAAATTGCTCTCTGGCGCTGTAATCCGGCAAGAGGAGAGGCTCGACACGCACCGCTTCAGGCAGGGCAAAAGAATAAATATTGACCAGCAAAATACCCAGCACCGCAATACCACGCAGCAGATCCAAGGCTGGTGTGCGCAGCTTGACTGGTTGGGCCGGATCACTATCAGGCTGTGGTTGCGGTAAACGAACCGTGCCTCCACCGGAGATAAGATCATCTCGCATAACATCCTCTTGTTAGTAGCGCCATCCGGCGGTGTCCTGAGCAATTTATCGCTATCGATTAATCGCTCTCGCCGCCAACAGGAGCGCCGCGCAATTTTATTTGCAGCCCTTTCAAAAAATTGCGCAGCACTTGCGACTGGCACTCGCGATAATTGTGATGACCGGGCTTGCGAAAAAACGCGCTCAACTCGTGTTTGCCCAAGGGAAAACCAGCCAATTCCATGGTTTCCAGAATTTGCTCGTCTTTATAATCCATGGCAATTTTGAGCTTGCGGAAAATAATATTGTTATTGAGTTTTTTTTCCGGCTCAGGCTGCTCACCCTCGCGCTTGCCGCGTTTTTTGTTGATCAACCCATTCAGGAAAATGGCCAGATGCACGTCGCGCAGCGCCTTAAAATCCGGCTTGTCATCTGTTTTCAACCAATCGCTTACCAACTCACGCGATGCATTAAAGCCACCGGAGGCAAACAGCGCCATCATTTGGGAATCGCTGAAATCAAAGATAAAACGCAGGCGACGCAGTATGTCGTTATTGGTCATGGTATTAACCCGGGAGTAATGCGCAGCAACACCAGGCCAAAATAAAAAACCCGAAGCTCTTGCGAACTTCGGGCTTTATATATGGTGCCCAGACCCGGAATCGAACCAGGGACACGAGGATTTTCAATCCACTGCTCTACCGACTGAGCTATCTGGGCGTGTCGCTTGCGCTGTGCTGCAAGAGGCGCACATTAAAACCGCTCGGGCGAAGCGAGTCAATAGTCGGCACTAAAAATATTTATCTTTCAAACACTTGTGATTATTTTTCGCTCAACCCGTGGGCCGCACCCGAAATCAGGGCTGAAAAAGTCCCCGCTGGATCTAGATGATAAAAATGATTAATGCGCCATTTTTATTGGCTCTCACCGGGCTATCGGGCGTATATTTGAGGGATCAGAAACCTGGAGTTGTGTTATGAGTCGCTTGGAAGATGATCCTGGTGTTTATAAAACCCTGCTGGAGTCCACTAAGGCGATTCCCTGGAAAATCGATTGGCAGACACTGACGTTTGCTTACATCGGCCCGCAAATAGAGGCTTTGCTGGGCTGGGCGCCTGACTCCTGGGTCACAGTAGAGGATTGGGCTGCGCGCATGCATGAGGAAGACAGAGAGCGAGTAGTCAATTTTTGTGTCAGTCAATCCCAAGCGGGAATTGACCATGAAGCTGATTATCGCGCCTTGACCAAAGACGGCCGCTTGGTGTGGATACGCGATGTGGTGCATGTGGTGCGCAACGCACAGGGTGATGTAGAAGCCTTGATTGGTTTTATGTTTGATATTAGCGAGCGCAAACATACCGAGCAAAAACTGATTGATTTGCAAAAAGAACTGGAGCAACTGTCGTTTAAAGATGGCTTGACCGGTGTCGCCAACCGTCGCATGTTCGACTCGGTAATGGAACTGGAATGGATGAATGCAAAACGCAGCCGCCAGCCGCTCTCGCTGATCATGCTGGATATAGATTACTTCAAACAATACAACGACTATTACGGCCATTTGCAAGGCGATGAATGTCTAAAACGGGTTAGTCAGACACTGGTGGAATGCGCCTCACGCGCCAAAGATTTTGTCGCCCGATTTGGCGGTGAAGAATTTATGCTGGTGCTTCCGGAGAGCGATGCGGATGCGGCAGCGGCTGTTGCCGAACGTTGCCGCAAGGCAATTTTTAAACTGCAAATCGCCCATGCAAAATCACCGATTAGCCAGTTACTCAGCGTCAGTTCGGGTGTGGGCAGTATTATCCCCGGCGTTAACGATCAACTTCTGGATTTTATTAATAGAGTGGATCGCCGCCTGTATTTGGCCAAACAAAACGGGCGTAACTGTATAGTGGCGCAGGATAACTAAACCTGATCACTATTCTGTAAAAGGTGTAGGGTAAGTAGCGCGGGCAATGGTGTCGGCAATTTCACTGCCTTTGCCCTGTAGAATCTCCTGGGGTGTTAAGCCGCGCAATTCATGGGGAAAGACCAGCCAGCGATCAGTGGCGTGGATATAAAAATCCGGTGTTATGTCAGTGACATTGCGCGACGGTTTATACCAGGGGCAAGCCACTTTTATTACCTGGGGTGTATTGCGGCGGGATTTGCGTTTTATTTCATCGATAATTGCTTTAATCGAACGCCCCGAGTCAAACACGTCATCCACAATTAATAACTCCTGATCAGCATCGACATTTTTTACGATGTAATCCAGGCCGTGCACGCGAATATCTTTGCTTTGTTTATCAATGCCGTAATAAGAGGAGGTGCGGATTGCAATGTGATCCGTAGGAACACCAACAAATTCCAGATACTCCTGTACCGCAATTCCCACCGGTGAACCGCCGCGCCATACACCGACAATAAAATGCGGACGAAAACCGCGCTGATAAATTTGCTCGGCGAGTTTGAACGAATCCAACAGGAGTTCGTTTGCAGTTATAAAATGTTTTTCCATGCCGTCCCCGGAGATCTTGCTCGATATGTAATTAGCACATGCCGCCGTTTACGCTGATCACTTGGCGAGTGATATAGCCCGCAGCATCCGAAACCAAAAAGCTCACTGTAGCCGCTACATCTTCCACTTTGCCAAAGCGCTGCATGGGAATTAATTTCATCGCTTCATCCTGATAAATACCTTCGATCATATCCGTTTCGATCACTCCCGGCGCAACACAATTCACCGTGATGTTGCGCTTGGCTAATTCAATCGCCAAAGCTTTGGTGGCGCCGATAATGCCCGCTTTGGCGGCGCTGTAATTGGTTTGGCCGCGATTGCCAATCACACCGGATACTGATGACAATGTGACGATCCGCCCGCCTTTGCGCAGGCGAATCATGGGCATAACCAGCGGGTAAAGCACGTTATAAAACGCATCCAGGTTGGTGTGAATAACCGAATCCCACTGCTCACCGGTTAATGCGGGGAAAGCGTTGTCGGCCGCTATGCCTGCATTGCAAACAACACCGTAAAAAGCGCCATTGGCTTCAATATCCGCCAATAACACTTCACTGACTTTTTCGCGCTCGCACACATCAAATTGAATCAGGCTGGCGCTGCCGCCACTTGCCATTATTTGAGCCACCACAGCTTCGGCTTCGGCTTTTCCCGAGCGGTAATGCACACACACATCAAAGCCGTCAGCAGCCAGCTTCAACGCACAGGCTTTACCTATACCACGGCTGGCGCCGGTAACTAAAATACGCTGTTTATCCATCATTTTTTTTGTCATAGGTTGTGACTCCCGAAAGAAAAACCCAAACCAATATATCTGCAGCGGCGTTACGGCTTAACTGCTTGACTGAGGAAAAAAGAATTGCGACTCGCCAGCATTAACGCGCCCAACAAATTCAAACTACAGCCGATAAAAAGGGCAATGCCAAATGCACTGACAGCAGGCAATACACTCAACCCCAACAAACCAAAAGAAAGCAAATTTGTCATCGAAGAAATTGCCACTGCGGATAATGTCTCAACTGGATTTTCACGCATCTCGGCAATAAAAATCACATAATCCATGCCCAGCCCTACCACTAAAAATAAAGCCATCACATGAAACAGGCTAAGCGGCAGATTAAACAGCGCTAACAGCAGGAAACTCATGCTTACCGCAAACACAGGAATCGCCATCAACTGCAGCATTTTTTTCCAGTGGTAACGGGTTAATAACAACAGCGCCATCAACAGCAAGGCCAGCACTAAAAGCTCCATTGCCGATTGGCGCAATAACTTCATGGAGGTTTCCGAGTCCTGCATAGCACTGAAGAAAAAAGCGCCTTCGAGGTCCTCCAGCCGTTGATTAAGCTGGAGAGTATCAACACCTTTGGGAATCAGTAAAAAGGCGGTAAATGTGTTTTCGCTTTCCAGCCACAAAGGTGGCAACCCCAGGTTGGCTTGTGCAAAAAATTGGGCCGGATTCAGCCATGCATCTTTCTGTTGTGCATAGGCACGAGCCAAATCATCCGCAGAAATTTCCGTCAGTTGCTGCTGATTAATAAATTGTTGGGCGACTTGTGCACCGGCATACAGCACTTGGTTTGCCTGATAATTTTTTTGTTGTTGCTGCGGTGAGGGAAAAAATTGTTGCACGCCCAGGAGGCTGCGCCCTGCCAACAGTGAATCCCCGTCTTTATCGACACGCGCATTTACCGCTGCAATGCGATCATAAACCTGCTGCGCTGTTTCACCTTGTACCACAATAAAACTGGCTGGTTCATAACCGGCAACCCAGTCGCTAACTTGCTTTTCCTGCTCTACCAACTGTGGATTAGCCGCAAAAAAACTGCGCGGACTATCGCTGACCGGCAGTGAAAAACCTGTCAAATAAACACCGGCACCTAACATTAAAAAACCAATAACAACTATAGCCTTTACCGGAACTTTAGCGGCATGGCGCAATAAGCTATGCAAATTGTTCTGCAAAACAGAGTCATAAACCCGTACTTTTTTAGCCAACAACTGGCCAAAGGCGATAACCATAAGCCAAGCATAGACCAACCCTAACGCGGCAAAGGTTGCGACCTGCTGTAAAGCAGCCAAGCCCGACCAGGCTAAGGCACTAAACCCTATCACACTGGTAAGCAGGCTTAGGAATAGCGCACGATACAAGGGTAATTGATCGTGATTGTAATTATGGTGGGCCTGAAAGTAATAAAAGTGCAGCGCATAATCCACCACCACACCAATCAAACTCGCACCAAAAACCAGCGTTAAAATATGAATAGAGCCAAACCAAAAATGGCAGAGGCAAAAGGCAAATGCCAGCCCCATACCAATCGACAAGGCAGGTAACAAAAAGGCTCGCGGACTGCGAAAAATCCACAAAATTAATAACAGCACACCAATCATTGATCCCGTGCTGATGGTTTCTATATCTGCCCGCGCGGACTGCGCAGCATCAGCCGCAAAAAATAAAATGCCCGATGAAATAATTTTCAGTTCAGGAAATTCCGCGCGCAGTTCGGCAGTAATTGTTTGGATTCTGGCAAGCGCTTGATCCTGCTGGTCCATTTCCAGTGCGTCGCTGCGAATTTGCAACATCTGCGGTGCAATAAAAAATTCCTTGTCACCCTGTTTTATGGGTTGAATTTCATCGCCGCTGTTTAAAGCTAAACGATCCAGCAAACCAACAGCGTATTCGTTGACAAACCCAAGGGGGTCTTGCGCAATCGGCACCAGGCGTAAGGTGCCGCCACTACCGTAAAGATTCGCGGCACCAAGCGCCAGAATTTTTTCTGCGTCACCTTCCGCTAGAAGGGCTTGGGCATTATTGCCAAGCATATGGAATGAATGCTGTTGAAGCTGTGCGACATAGATTTCCAGTAGCGCCGTTTGATCAACATAAGCAATCGGCGAGGACGGTTCTTCAATTAACTCGCGCATGCTCTCGCTGGCTTCCGCTAGTTGATCTTCATCCTCATGCACAAGCACCAGAATAAATTGCTGGGCCGCATTGGCAGACATTTTATTCAGCGCTTGATTAATCGCGGGATCGAGCGTAAAAGATGGCGATAAGCTGCGTAGGTTAGTATCTATTTGCAAACCACTACGACTAACAGTGAATACACAATAGGCTGCAATAAGGGTGAGCATTATCAGTGCCAGCCTGCACCAACGGCGATAGACTTGCTGTGTCATAACTGGCTCGTTTGAAAATCAGGGATTAAATAATTGTTGGCAGAGATCAGCTGACCGCTCGACAGCCAACTGCTGGCTACATTCGCTGGTGTTGAGCAGTTCAAATGATTGGATAGCATGAACCCGGATAGCGGTGTATTCGCCGCCGGGATGCTGCAGGCGAATACTAACGGTATCTTGCTCGCGAGCAATATCAATACGCTGTAAAAATTTCTCCATTCGCTTTTTGCGCGGTACCAATTGAATACCCTGTTCACTTCTGGCAATTACAAACGCCCGCTCCAGATAAGCTTTATTGCCGCCCAGCAAGTTATTCAGCATTTGTCCAAGCTGCCGTTGCACCACACCGGAAAGCTTTTGTTGGCTGCCGTCGCCACGCACCAACCGGGTGGCGCCTTGCAAGCGATAGATCAAGGTTTCTGTAAGCGGGGCGCTTGTGTGCCAAAGCAACCCTTTGTCACAGGCAAAGGCAAAATAACCTTGGGTTTCAATCGGCTTTACCAGCCCGCGAACAGATTTTTGCTGCTGGTAGCGACCTAGCTGGTAACAACTTTGAGGTAGATATTCTTGCAGTATCGCTGTATCAGCCGCTTGTAGCGGCCAAGCGACAAAGGGTGTCAAACACAACAAACAGGCTATTATTTTTTTCATCAATATTTACCGCAGTTCAAGCGAGACTTAAGCGAGCAATGCTTTTACTTTTTCTGCCAATGGTGCGGGGCAACCAATAAGTAAGGTTTTTTGTTGTGCATCTACCGCTGCCTGCACTGTATGCGCTTTGGTGAGTATGACGTTGCTGGCAAGATCGCGAATGGTGTAGTGAATTTTGAGACGATATTCCCACTCCACCAAACTCGCGGTCACTATCACCTGCTGCTCAAAAACCAACGGCTGGATGTATTTGATTTGCATATCCACAATCGGGAACATAAAACCCGACTGTTTCATCGCGGTGTAGTTGTAGCCGAGTTTATCCAGCAAGTTGCAGCGCGCCACCTCCAGGTATTTACAGTAGTGGCCATGCCACACTATGTTCATGGAATCCACATCAAAAAATGGTACGGTGATGGCAGTATCCACGCTCAGCAAGGCGTTGGGTTCGCGGCGGCGCTGCATTAGTTGGCGACCTGATCTTGCGCTAAAAATGCAAGCACGGCCTCGATTAAATCGCCAATGGTTTGCACCTGATGGAAATTATCCAAGGTGATTTTTTTAGCGGTAATGGATTTCAATTCAATCATCAAATTCACCGCATCAATGCTGTCGATATCCAAATCTTCGCGCAGGCGCGACTCCAGAGTGATGGAGCCTGGCTCCACATCAAATTGCTCGTGCAGTATTTCAGTGATACGGGTCAAGAGGCTGTCGCGGGTGTGAGTCATAGCGTAGGTCTTTTTACTAATACAGAAAGAGTAGGCGCGGGATTATACAAGCTTAACGATGCGCCTGCAGTTGCGCCTGCAAACAGGCGCTGAGCGCGGCCGTGAGTGCGCGGGCTTGCAAGCCGGGCGGTTGGGCGCGATTGATCAAGGGGGCCAGCTCCATAAGCGGCAACACTCGCACGCTAAAATGCGGGCGCTGCGCTGGAATCCGATACCAAGGCTCACCTTTGCGCAAGGTCAGCGGCTGGCAATCAATCACTACCGGCAGCAGCGGGCAACCCGCTGCCAGCGCGATATTGGCAGCACCGCGCTTGAGTGTGAGCGTATCACCCTGAGTGCGCGTGCCCTCGGGAAAGATCATCAGGGTTTCACCGGTGCGCAGCGCAGCGGCAGCTTTTTCCACCAGCTCCACCCCAACTTCATCGTTGGGGATGTAACCAGCGAGGGCGACAATCCAACGGGTAAAGGGGTTGCGCGCCATAGCCGCCTTCACGATAAAGGTAGCGTTAGGCATGACCGCCATTAACAAAATGGCATCCAGCAAAGTGGGATGATTGGCAACCACCAACACACCCGGCTGTTGCAGCGACTGCTCTCCCGCAAAGCTTATGGTCAGCAGCCCCAGCTTGCGCATCATCCAAAGGTAAAAGCGCACCCAGCGCTGAATCGACCGGCGCGCCAATTGGCGGCGGCGTACCAGCGGCCAAGGCAAGAGGTAAATCAGGGGGGCTAGCAGCAACCCCAGCAGCAAGGCGCCGAACGCAAACAACACAAAACAGAAGCCGGTAGCCGCCAAGCGCCAACACCAGCCAAGCAGTGCCATCATGGTGCAGATGAAGCCAGCGCCTCAATTTCCACCAGCAGCTGGCTGCGGCAGATATCGGCGTGGATAAAATTGACACACTCCAGCGGTAGGCGCGACGCCAAAAAAGCCTGGGCAATAACCACATCCTGCGGGTGGCGCAGGTAGACGCGAATCCCGCTCAGCAGGGCATCGGCCTGACCGACATGGTCAAGCAAGTGCTGGATATTATCGAGAGTGATGGCCAGCTGCTGCTGTAAATCGCCCACCGCCTGGGTGTTGTGGCCGATAATGCTGGCAGTGCCAGAGATAAACACCTGCGGTTTGCTGCGCAGTGCCAAGCTGGTAGCACGGGCAAAGCTGGGGCTGCTGGGGCCATATTCGCGCGGGTACTGATAGGCTGGCTGCTGGCGCGGATTTTCATGGTGCACGCCGGAGTTGCGCCCGGCGAGCAGGTAGATCACCGCGCCTCGGGTGTGATGCCCCAGAGCGGAAGCGGCGGGATAGGATTGCGGCGCCACATGGTAGTCATCAAAGGCGCGCTCACGGCCCACGCAGAATTTCTTGTACTCCTCGCGGTCGCCAGCGCCGCGATTAATGTCCGGCATAAAGTTCCAAATGCGGAAGGGGTAGGGAAACCCCTTGGCCTGAATCACACGGAACAAGCGGCCATAGGCCACCTCAGTGGCGGCTTCTATATCGCTGCAATCTTCAGGGGCGATCCAGGTGGCAACGCAGAGCACATCCTCAATCACACTCCAATGGCAGTGTTCATCGATGCCGCGCTCGGCAACTGAGCTGCCATAGCGAATTACTTCCCAAGGTTTATCGCTCAGCGAGGGCATGCCAAGCGGGATAACACCCAACCCAGCACTGGGCGCACACTCATGGCCAAAATTAACCAAGGCCAGTACCCCCGGTTCGGCGAGTAGCTGAAGGGCGTCTGGCACCGCGGCAGCGGTCAGATACTGCTGGCTAAGCATAGGCATAGTGGCGTCTTAATCCTCGGGCGTACAAATCCTGAAAAGCCGTGCAGTCTACCCAAAAACCACCATCAAGTTAAGGCAAAGGTTCCACTAGAGACCAAGGCATGCGGCTGATCGCGGGTGATTTTGAGGCTCAAAACCGCTAAACTGCGCGGCTTTTTAGCAAAACCCACTCAACGAGAATAACACCGAGGTATCTATGTCCGCGCAAACCGCTGCCCAATTGGAAATGGCCGAATTACTGGTAGAAGCACTGAATCTGGAAGATATCGCGGCCAATGAAATTGCCCCGGATGAATCCCTGTTTGGCGACGGCCTTGGGTTGGATTCTATCGATGCCCTGGAAATTGCCCTCGCCATCTCGCAAAAATACGGCGTGCAAATGCAAGCGGAAGATGAAAGCACCCGCAAGGCATTCACCAGCCTTTCCACCCTGACCGATTTTGTCCAGGCCAATAAAAGTAAGTAAGCACTAGCTGCCTTGCTATGGCTTGTGAAACCACAATAATTACTACAATCACACAGCAATTGCCGCTACTTGAGCGGCAATTGAACGACCGCTTTGCACAGGTAAACAGCCCCTTACCCGCCTTGCACGGACTAACCGGTAATATCGCGGTAAGCGAGTTTATCGGGCAAGTTTTGCAACTGGCCGCGCATTTGCCCGAGGCCGGGAGTGTTATCAACCTCTGCGATAACCGCTACCTGTTTACCCTGGGGTTTTGCGCCGCACTGCTGCGCGGGCAAACTAACCTGCTACCGCAAAACCGCGCGCCTGCCACGCAACAGCAGCTGCTGGATCAATATCCCCACAGCTATGTGTTACACGATGGGCTGGAAACCCTGCTGGATAACTGCCCGCAGCTCAACCTGAACCAACTGGATTTACGCGCCGCTGCTGCCACTGCGATTCCCACAATCCCCGCCGATCAACTCGCCGCCATCGCCTTTACTTCCGGTTCCACTGGCCAACCCAAAGCTAACCTCAAGCCTTGGCATACCTTTGTCACCAGCAGCCTGATGAACGCGCAGGAAATGCTGGGGGATGACTACTGCGACCAACTGCGCTTTGCCCTGGCGACAGTGCCTGCGCAGCATATGTGGGGACTGGAAACTTCATTGCTGCTGCCGCTGTTTGCGCGCCTGTGTATTAGCGATGCGCGCCCACTGTTCCCGCAAGATGTGGCCAACGCATTACAACAATTGCCAACACCGCGTTTGCTGATCAGCACACCAGTGCACTTGCGCGCCTTGGTATCCAGCGGCGTGACTATGCCGCAAGCAGCGTATTTGCTCTGCGCCACTGCGCCTTTATCCACTGAGCTGGCGCAAGCCACTGAAGCCTGCTTTGGCGGTGAATTGATTGAGGTTTACGGCTGCAGTGAAGTCGGCTCCATGGCGCGCCGCCGCACAGCTCAGGCAGATGAGTGGCGACTATTTGAAGGACTGGAATTTGCTGAGGACTTAACGCTGATTCGTGGCAATCACCTGCCGCAAGCCCAGCCAGTGCAAGATCGTATCGAGACTAGCGATGGCCGCGTATTCCGCTTGCTGGGGCGCGGCGACGACATGGTGGAAATCGCCGGCAAACGCGGCTCGCTACAGGAAATGAACAAACTCCTATTAGCCACGCCAGGCGTGTTGGATGGCGTGGTATTTATGCCCGAACCAGGCCAACAAGCCATCACCCGTCCCGTCGCCCTGGTGGTTGGCAAAGGCATTAGCAAACAACAACTTAGCGCCCGTTTTACCGAGCATTTGGACCCGGTATTTATGCCGCGCCCGCTGTTACTGGTGGATGCCCTGCCGCGCGAAGATAACGGCAAACTACCGCGCGCTAAATTACTGGCGTTTTATCGGCAGCTGCGTGGCCACTAGCCTCACCCCAGAATTTTTAACCTATAGTCACTCAACAATTCGCGCTCGGAATTACTGATATCGAGCGTGGGCATTTCACCCAACATATCCCTCACCGCTTCGGCCACTTGTTCGACCAAGGCCATATTGCGGGCGAGTTCGTCCGCCAAGGGCAGCTTGGGCTCTTCCATTAATACCTTGTTAAAGAATTGCAGGCAGGGGATTTGGTATTGATCCATAAACACACCGCGATTGGGCAGTTGCAAGCGGCGTTCGGCGCGCTGGCGGAACAGGGCCTGGATCGATTGGTTCAGCTGCTGGGCTTTGTGCAGCTCGCCCGCGAGGGGGCGGATGCGTTCAAAGTCGCAAAGCGCATCGCGGAAATACAGCAGCGAGAGCACACCCCAGTAGTAGCTGTAATCCCACAGGAGCTTTAAGCCCATCATCACCCGGTCGCCAAAACCACCGTATTGGCCGGTGTAGAGCGACAGGGTGTTTTGGTAGATGGAGCGCAGCAGGCGCTCATAGACGACCGCTTGCACGCGGATGTCCTGCCCGCGCCGCTCGGCGGTGATGAGCGAGCAAATAAAACCATTGGCAAAGGCGATAAAGTCGCTACCGGGCGAGTAGAAGGGATCGGCAAACACACCCGCCTCACCCGCCACCGCCCAGCGCTGGTCGCTGAACAGTTGCTTGCAGTCGTAGGAGTAATCCCGCAGCAGCACAAAATCGAGGAAGTTGGCGTCGCCTATTGCCGCTGCACAGCGCGGTTGATGTTGCGCCAGCCATGCCATTGCCGAGGTTTGGTCGCTAATTGCCGCCGCATCAGAGGCCGTATCGTCCATCACAATACCGATACTGGTCACACCCGAGGCGAGCGGGATAATCCACACCCAGTAACCCGGCCCAACCAAATGGTTGGTACTTAGCCAGCGGCGACCTTCGGGCATACAACGGGCATGCCATTCGGGGAGGTCACACCAGTCGTCCAGGGTAATTTTGCGATCCACCCGAAACCAGATGGCGTTGGATTTGTGCGCGTTTTTGGCGGCGAGATTGAAGTGATTTTTCAGCAAACCAGCGCGCCCTGCCGTATCCACCAGCCAGTGGCCGATAAGGGTTTGCTCGCCAGCGGCGCTGCGAATCACCAATTGTTTGTCCTGCGCCGAACCAGTTTCAGCCTTGGTATCCAGTTGCAGAATATCGGCCTTGTCGATCAGGCTGACACCCAGTGCGCGCACCTCATCGGCGAGGTGATTTTCGATATCGCCACGGTCGATTTGATAGGTGGGAATACCAAAGGTTTGGCTGGCACCCAGCTCGTCCTGTTGGGCAAAATCTTCCGCTGGCGCGCCAAAAAAAATGCGAATGCCGAATTTTTTAAGGTGATTTTCCTTGAGGTGCTGCATCAACCCCAAGTGATGCGACAAATAGTGCGAACCAATTTCCACGGTGGATTCGCCTACTTTGGCGATGGCGCGCGGGCGCGGAAAGCCCTGCTTTTCCACCACCACAATCGATAGCTCGTGGTTCGCCTGTTTTAGCTGTTTGGCCAAGCCCAGTCCGGCCAGACCACCGCCCGCGATAATCACATCCCAATAGGACAGCTTTTCACTCATCACCTAAAAACTCACCTCAAGGTTAAGCACGCGCGCCGGGCTAAGGGCAAAAGAAGCCTGACCCGCTTGCTTGGTTGCCAATTGCTGTAGCAGCCCCAACACCTTGGCCGAGGGGTTGTCGCGATACAGTGCGGCCAATTGGGTAGAGGGCAATTGCGGCTCCACAACCGCAGCGGTGTTTTCATCGCCAAGGGTCAAGCGGGCGATGGGCGAGCTTGCCGAACCCGCAGGCACCAGTAACAGCGCCACGGCAAAGCTGTGTTCGCAGGCGAAAATCTGGCGATAGGCATCGTGCGCGGCGGTATCAAACAGGGTCACCAGTACCGGCTCGCTGTGCTGCTGGCACTGGATAATCGCCTCCAGCAGCGCCAAACCGGCGGTATTTTGGTAGGCCGCAATGGAGTTGGCGGATTTCATACAGCCGGTGCTTATCGTCCAGTAACCCGCCGCGGCGTTGTGTACGGAATTGTGGAACTTCGTAGGCGATAGCTGCTTTTCGGCGGTGGTGAGTACACGGCACATATAATCAGTGATTTCGGTATCGCCCAGCCCCGAGCCAAATACGCAGGCGACATCACTGGATGCCAAACCCGCTTGCTGCAGCGCCTGCCAGCTCACATCAACAGCGGCACGCACCGGTAGCGGCGCGCGGCGGCGTTCGTTAGAGGGGATAATCTCCGGCTTGGGCACTTGGGTTGCCCACTGCAAATCCTCGCCAATGGAAGGATTGGCAAACAGCGCCTGCAGCTCAGGCCAGTTATTAAATGCTGGCCCCCAAGCGCCTATCCCCACAAGATCTGCACCCACCAGATCTACCGTCATCTTCTGCTGGCTCATGCTGACACCTCCGCACGGCTAAAAATCAGGCAGGCGTTGTTGCCGCCAAAGCCGAAGGAGTTGCTCATTACATGGGTCAGATCTGCGGTTTGATTTGCCGCTGTCATGTTGATGGCAATGTCAGGGTCAACCTGCGCCAAATTCAGCGTACCTGGAACCACGCCAGACGCGAGCGCCTCCAGCGCAAAAATGGATTCCAGAATTCCCGCCGCACCCAGGGTGTGGCCGGTCCAGCCTTTGGTGGAGCTTGCGAGCGTTGTGCTTGGAAACATGGCTCCCACCAAATTGCCTTCAATATGGTCATTGGCGCGACTGGCGGTGCCATGCAGATTGATATAGTCGATTTGCGCCGGTGCCAAACCCGCCTGCGCCAGCGCCTGCTCAATCGCCAAACGCGCACCCTCGCCTTCAGGGTGCGGGTGGGACATATGATGTGCATCCGAGCTTTCGCCGTAACCGCTCAGTTGGATACCGGCGTGTGCAATGCTTTGGGCATCACTGCCGCGCACCAAGAGCGCAAAACCGGCGGCTTCACCCAAATTGATGCCATCGCGCGCGCCATCAAAGGGGCGGCAGGGGGATTCAGACACCAACTGCAGCGAATGAAAACCGTAAAGCACGCTTTGGCAGAGGGTATCGGCACCGCCGACCAACACCGCATCCACAATACCGGCGCGCAACCAGCGGGCAGCGGTAGCAAAAATTTTGGCGGAGGAGGAACAGGCGGTGTTCACCGTCATGTTAGGGCCATCCAACCCCAACAATTCAGCAACAAACAAACCCGGTGCGTGGGGATTGAGTACATTTTCTTGCAGGAATTGCGGCGGCAATTGACCTTGGCCATCCAGATGGCGATAAGCTTCTTCCGAACGGTCAATACTGGAAGTGCTGGACCCCATGACCACACCAATGCGCGCCGAACCAAAACGCTCAATCAGTTTGGCGAGCGATTGCTGCAGCCTGCCCTGCTGCAAGCCCAGCGCAATGAGCGCGTTATTGCGGCTCTGCCAACTGGCCAATTGCGGGGGGAATACATAATCATCAATGGCCGACACCCGGCCGATCCAGGTGGGCAACTCGCAACCGGGGAAATCATTGGGGCGCAACCCCGAACGCTGGCCCGCAAGCGCTGCGCGAATCTCATCCATACCCGCGCCTGCGGCGCAAGTCGCGTCATAATCGACAATCACTATCTGCTCAGGGGACACAGTTTTCTCACTTGTTATTGGTAAAAACGGCAGAGCACCGCAGCACTCGGCAGGAGGAAAAATGGTTCGGAATTATAGAGAGGGAGGCGCATTTTATCACCCCTACGAGCAATAGCCTGCGCCGGATCAAACAGGGAGTTGTCGGTTAAAACCAAAACGACAAGTAAAACCGGATGACATCCGCTTGCAAACTGTAAAGCGGTTCACTGCCAGCGGCGAATTCGGTGGGCGATACACGCGCATCGCGGAAATCGTCATAGTCGATATTGAAATGATCCCAATAAAGATTAACCGTGCTTTTTTCAAACCAGGGGATAAAACCGGGCGGAACCTTGTAGGTGACGCCCAAGCCCAGTACGGTGGATGAAAAAGGACTTAATTCTTTGTCGCGCGCGAGATAATTTTGTGCATCGCGGAAGGGGAATAGATCGGCATAAAAATCAGCGCCGGTTTGCTCGTAAATACGGTATTTCAGTTCAAATAAAAACCGCTCGCCATAGGGGTGCAAATAGCGCAGCTCGGCATTGTCAGATTCAATTCCCCAGCTATCAGAAAATTGGCGCACCTCAGCGCGTAGTGACGCGCGGTAGGGCAAAAAATACATCAGGCGCAAACCCACCGCATCGCTATTGCGCGTGTGCGGGTAGAGTTCACTTTGATAGGCATAACCACCGGTGCCGGTGAGGTAGCGCACCGAGCGATAAGGATTATTTAAACAGCTTTCAGTATCCGCCAAGTTCAAGCATTGATCGCTAGCACTATCAAAACTCAGTGACGCCAATAAATTTTTAGTGAGAATTTGCGAGGCATTGATACTGTATTTGCGCCGCTGCAAATCGCGTTTGTAATTTGGATCGGTATTTTGGCCGACTACATCTTCACCAAAACTCACACCAAAACCGAGCGTGGTTAAATCGCCAAAAAAACTTTGATCAATGCCCAAACTGTAGGTAGTTGCATCGTAGTCATTTTCTTTACTGCTGACATAACCCACCGAAATAGTGGAGCGGTCAATCATGTATTGTGCACTCAAACCATTCTCTTTGCGCTCCTCACTGTAGGGGCTGGCAGTAGCCTCTACATCTATCGATGCACTACTCACCATATCCACATAATAATTTGCAGCAACCGAGACAGAGCTGCCAATACTTTTACGTACCAGCACCGATGGGCCATCAATTTGTGCGCCGCCGCCATCATAGCCATGGTAGAGAATGTCGATACGTTCGTCGGGTAATACGGCGGCTTGCGTTAACGACGAAAACGCAAACAGAAGGAACGATAAAAACAAACAGAACCTGTATTCCCGCATACGCGGGAATGGGGATGAAGAATTAATTACAGCCACAGCCACCTCCCGATGCACCATCGCCGCCGCGCGCGGCTTCGCGCGCGTCGTAGACGTGATGCAAATAACTGCCCGCCACCGGGTCGCGATCAAAACTCATGATTTCGTCCGCGATTTTTTGGCGCTCGTAGGGTTTCACCCAAGGTTTGATGGGGCTACAGGCAGCGCAGCACAACAGCAGCGCTAGCAGCAGGGAGAGGCGCTTTATCATTCTTTAATCAGCTCTCGGATTTGATCGCGGTACTTGTTTTCATCGCCCGCTTTGTAACCGCGATTGACGTAGCGAATCTGGCCTTTTTTATCAATTAATACCGTAGTGGGCATGGCGTCCACATTGTAGAGACTGCTGGCTTTACTTTCGGCGTCCCACAAAATGGGGAAGCTCACACCAAGTTGTTTGATGAGTTTCAGCGCATCGGTATTGTCCTCCTCCACGTTTACACCATAGAGCACAAAACCGGCATCGCTGTAGCGCTTGGACATTTCATCCAGCAGCGGCATTTCCTTGCGGCAAGGCCCGCACCAGGATGCCCAAAAATTCAACATCACCACCTGACCGCGCTGTTCAGCCAAACGCACATTGTCACCACTATTACTGGGCAGGGTGAAATCAGGTGCGGGGTCCGCCACTGCCGTCAACGAGGCAAAACCCAATACTGCCCCCAGAGCGATACTGGCGATTTTTTTGGGAAACCTTGCGCGCGTTTTGGAAAAAATTGTTGTTACAACTGTTGTTAAAACCATCATCAACTCCGACTAAAAAATAAAAATCGAATCAGAAAAATACTGATAAACCCAAACGCGATTCCAAATTGGTAATGCGCTTGGTTTCGCCAAATAATTCGTGCTCAAAACTGTGGCCGCGCATACTTAAATCCAGCGCCAGCCAATCGGTTGTGTAAAAGCGCAAACCCGCACCCAGGCTGGTGGTGAAATAATCCTTGGCGGCGAATTCGGTATTGCCCGCACCCAACATGACATAAAAATGATTATTAAACGTCCATTTATCGCTCATATAAATTTGGCCGTGCAAAAAATTGTAGCCGAGCGCCAGATTGTAATAAGTGAGGTCGCGCTGCTCTGGCGTTAACAATTCCACACCACCGCTTAATAATTCGTAACTGGTTTTTTCGGTTTTGCTGGTAGCGTAAGCACCTTCTACGAAAAAACTTTCAGTAATGTGATAAGCAAGGGTAAAACCGGCTACGCCGTTGGTGCCAAAATCTTCTACCGATAAAAACCCGTAGTAGACACCCACTTCAAAATTTTCCGTATCCAAATCATCTTCTTTGATTTGGCGGCGTTTAATATCCGGGGTGATAATTTGCTCCAGCTCATCCTCATCACTCGCTTCCTCTTGCGCGAATACGGGTGTGACAAGGCTGGCAAGGCCCAGCAGCAAAACGCCTAGAAAAAGACGTTGAAACCGAGTTTCCATTCATTAACCTCTTCGTTGGTATTACGACTGGTGAGCACGTAATGATTGGTGTATTCCGCGCGCAAAAATAAGCGCCCGGTGAGATGGACATAAGCACCCAAACTGGCCTGCAGTAAATTGTCCTCACGGTCTTCCGTTTCCACTAATGTGGCGCTGGGGAAGGTTTTAATGTTACCGCTACCGATACTGAAAAACGGCGAGGCGCGCCATTCGGGAAAGGGCTGAAATAACACCGCGGCCGCGAGAATTTGGCTGTCGGAAAACTGACCGGTATTTTCCGCGTAGCGCAGCTCGGCAGATAAATTTTTAGTGAAGCGATAACCTAAATTCATCGTCAGGCTGTCGGCGCCGGCAAAATCGCCGTAGGCTGCCCCCAATTCAAACCTGTCCACTAAATAGTCGGCTTGTTCTGCGTCGGGAAAATCCGGCTGGCTACCGTCGGGTGACAACGTCAGTTTCATATCGTCGCGTTTTATCCAACCTTTTATGCCGCGTTTGGTTTGGATTTTGATCCAATCCGTGCGGCTGTATAACAGGGTGATAACCTCCTCGCGCTCCACCACATGAAAAATCGGGTAGCCGCTACCGGGACCGGAATACATATTGATAAACGCATCGTTAATAATGACTTGCAGCGGCGCTTCCGCCGCAAACCAATTGGCATACCACTGCGCCTGGGCCGGCAGCGCCGCACCCAGCAACAGACTGATAAGTAACGCGCGCATTGTTAACATTCTGCCTGCAGGGGCAATCATGCCTTGCTTCCACGAGTTGTTGTAATAATGGCGATTATTTGTGTTGTCATTGCTCTGCTTTTTTGTTGCACTTTTTAGTGAGTTTTTAATTTAGTGAGTTTTTAATTAGGAACAGCTAGCTCAAACGGATTGGTGTAATAGCGCCCGCCAGTATCCAGCCACTCGGACAAGAGTTTTAATTCAGCGGCGTTCAAGAATCCCACATGGCTGCCATTGTTTTCAAATTTATTAAAAAAACGCCCGCTGGCATTGGCACCACCGCGACTCATAGGCGGCGGCAGGAACCCCGTCGCTTGCATGCGTGGCACCGGGTTACCCAACGCATCCAACTGCAGCTCTCCGGTTTCTTCATTGGCGATTTCAAAAGGGCAGTTAGCCAAACCTTCACAGGTTGGAACGCCCTCTTCATCTAACAAGACTTCACACTGGGGGATAAAGTCGTAGTTGTCTTCAAACTCACAGACTGGCAGCAGTACCGCCAGATTACCCTCGTAAATATATTGGATTTGCCGTTGGTTGCCATTTAACAGCTGCAAATAGGCGCGCATCTGACTGTTGGCATTTTCCTTGGTGCGCAGCAAGTTGAGTTGCGCCTTGGGCACCTGCAAATTGCCATTGGCATCGGCCGGCGAATGGCAGCCAACACAGGTGTTGGACGTAGAGGCTATGGCCAGCTCCGGATCGGTCACGGTCATAGGTTGGCGCTCGCGCTCCCACAGTGACTGGAGGTGATACTCGTAGTTAATCACCACCCGGCAATTAGCGTTCCAGCTATTTTCTTCGCGGCAAGCCGCCGGGGTTGGTGCAACGATTTGATCGGGCGTAGCGCCTGGAACCAAATCGTTGTAGCGATAGCTGATACTTGCCGCAGGAGTTAGCCCGGGTGCAGTCCAAAGATCGCGGAACAGTAAATCCACACTGGGGTTACGCAAGTTTTGATCCTGCGCGGGGCCAGCCATAGGCAAACAGATTTGCCCATTGGCGGTCTCCTCGCAAAAAGTGGAGCGCGCGGCGAACTCGGCCATGGTCTCCCCCATATCAGGGACGATTGGCACCCCCAAGCGCTCATAACGTTGGGTATTGGGGAAATTAATCGCGCTCAGCGCGCCGGGATTAATCGACGCGGGCGATGCGGGCAAATCATTGCGCCCGTGAATCGCCGTAGCGTTATTCGCGGCGTGACATCCATTGCAGGTCATTTTCTCGCCGGGGCGCAGCTGCAGATAAGTGTTGTGATTGGCGCTGATCTGACGGCCATTGCGGTCGAGAATCTCCAGTGAGAAGGCCACATCCGCCGGCACAGTTACCATCACCGAGCCATCGGCTTCCACCGGTGCATAGCCGAGAATCTCCTGAATCCCGTTATTGGCATTCATCAGGTTGCCGTAGATGTTGTCGTCCTGATCATCCAGGGTATCGTCATCAACGCGCGATACCGCTTTGACCAGGCGGATAAACCGCGCAGGGCGCTGCTCGGCGGGGCGGGCGATCATCGCCTGTAAATCGGCAGCGCCGGAGTTCATGGCATTAAAGGCACCATCCAGATCATAGACACTGCGGATATGTAAAAGGCCGAGGTTGCGCGCGGCCAAATCCGGGTCAGTGCTGGGCTGGATGAAGGTTGGGTTATAGGCATTTTGCTCCAGTGCCAGAGCTTCGCTGAACAGCTTGCCGTTCTCCGCCAGCACGACGGGCAACTGGGTCTGGTTGGTTAAATCGTAAATCCACAAACCGTAAAACGGCGGCGCTTCTTCATAGCCGGTGGCGGGAACACCCTCCGCCAACAGGGTTGGCAAGCAAGGCTGCAAACGTTCGGTAGCGGTTTCCAGTAACCGGCACTGGCTCCAGCTGACCAGCAGGCGATTGGTACCGTCGTACAAGGGCGATAGGGAGGCAAAGCGGCCATGCAGCGACACCAGATCGCTGGCGATATTGACCGGTTTTACCGATAGCGATTGCAGTGCACCTTCCAGTGCCCGGGCGCCATCAACAACCACCATATCGCCACCCAGCTGGGTTTCGTTTTGAAAATAAATAGCGGCAATACGACCGTCGGGCAGAATTTGCGGGCGCAGCAGGCGCGGTATTTCAGTCATACCCTCGGGCAGTTCGGGGTTCAAGCTGGTATCGCCAAAGTAGCGCTGCACATTGGTGCCATCGGGGTTGGCGCGGTAGAAGCTCAGGCGCTCATTGCCTCCCGTTCCCGACCAACGCAGGAACACCAAGCGGCCGTCCGGCATCACCTGCGGCTGCAGGTCGTGGCTCAGATGGTAACTGAGCTGTTGGATGTCGGTGCCGTCATCCTTCACGCTGTGCAGCAAAAAACTGGTTCGATCATTGTCTTGCAGCGTGACGGCGCCAAATTGGGGCTTGCCCTCATCCAGCAAAATTTCCTTGCTGCGCTTTTGGCGGTCAGAGCTAAAAACGATACGGCCATCGGGCAGGTAGCGCGGGCTGACATCGTGACCTTTTTCGGCCTCAAAATCAGAGCTGATAACACGGCGCAGCGCTTGGGTCGCGAGGTTGTATTCCCAGATATTCCAGGTGGGCTGATCCTCGTCATCCGCGTCCAGATCGGGGTTGAGCGGCGCGCGCATGGCGAAAAGCAGACGAGTGCCGGCAGAGTCAACCGCCAGATCTTTCACATCGTAGTTGGGGGTTTCGGGGGTATAAAAAGGATATTTTTCCGGATTGTTGTCAAATTCGCGGCGAGTGATGTTGACCACTTGCGCCTGCGCCGTGGCGCGCGCCTTGAGGAACAGCTCACCACCGGCATTAAAACTAGCGGGGCTAAAAACATCGGGGTAGACCGGCTCGCCGTCTTCGTTCACTGGCAGCGGGCGCTGGATATAAGCAACGGGAATGTCCACCACCACCGGGTCTGGCGCCTGCCCGCCATTGGAGCCACCGCTGGAGCCACCGCCGCCACAGGCAGCCAGAAGCAGTGCCGCCATAGCCAGGGCAAAACGCGAAACAGAGGGTGACGAGGGATTCATAACCAGAGCCTGATAACCAAAATTAGAGATTGCTAACAAAGTCCACCTCCCTGACCGGCACCAATCCTCGCAACTGAGGAATAAAGAGCCAAGGTAGCAAAGAGCCACGCCGAGAGGACTGGTCTATTCAAAAGCCGCGCCAATCAAGCATAGCGGCAGGTCAGATTGATGTTTTGCCGAATTCAATCTCTGAACCAATTTGGATTGTGACGCAAGTCGCGAATAGCAGATGCCAACACCAAAATTTTGACTAAATGGCAAATTTTCGCGCTGACAGAGGCTGTCATGACGGGAATTAATCTGACAATTTTTGTCAGCGCATCGGGCCAGCAATAATCATCGGAGCCTTCATCAACTGCGCTTACAAGCCAGGAGCAACCTCTTCCAATGGCTGGTTTCCGGCAAACAGAGACTCACATTGGGCGACAACCGGCAATTTAGGAGAACTGTTTCTAATTCCTGCACACTGCCCGGGTGCAAGCTGGTAAACCGCCTGCGAGCGGCACAGTCACTGCATAGCGGGAATGTTTTCACTTTGTTTAATGATTGATGACGAGCAACCAACCCGCTCCGGAGCACCTGTGAACATCACCCACTCTCCCTTCACCAGAGCACTGCACCAGCTACCGCGTCTGGGTGCCATAGCTCTGCTGTTATTTGCCGGCGCCAGCCACGCCGGTTCGCGCGAGCAAGCGCTGCAAATCCATAACCGCATTGCCGGTGTGCCGCCCAGCGAAGCGGTATTGGTGCAGATGCGCACCGCCATAGATGCCGGTCAAGTGGCCGATGCCGTGCGCATCGCCATGAGTAACGAGGCGTTTTACCGCGTCACCCTGAAAAATATGGTCACGCCCTGGACCAATCGCGACCGCACCGTATTTGCGCCGCTCAATGATTACACCGCCACGGTGATTGGCTTGGTGCGCGATGACGCCGATTTCCGCACAGTGCTCTACGATGACGTCATCTACACCAGTAACGCCAGCGGACTGCCCGGCTATTCCAATAGCAACAACAGTCACTACGAAGCGATTGAAAATCAGGGCGTCAGCTTGAAAGACACGCTAGTCAGACGCACCCAGTCCAGCGTAACCGGCCTGCCGGCGGATGCCACCTCGGGGGTGATTACCAGCCGCGCGGCGGCCAAGGCGTTTTTTATTGCTGGCACCAACCGCGCTATGTTCCGCTTTACGCTGATCAATCACCTGTGCCGCGATTTGGAACAGGTACACGACACCAGCCTGACACCCGACTTTATCCGTCAGGATGTGAGCCGCAGTCCCGGTGGCGATAGCCGTGTCTTCCTGAATAACTGTTTGGGCTGTCACAACGGCATGGACCCACTCGCCAAAGCCTATGCCTATTACGATTATGAGTTTGATGTAAACAACGACCCGGATGGGATAAACGGCAGCATCCACTACAACGCCGAAGGCACCCTCGACCCGGACACCCAAAGCAGGGTGGAAAAGAAATACCGTATCAATGCCAATACCTTTAAGTATGGCTACGTGACCACTAACGACAACTGGCAAAACTACTGGCGCCAAGGCATGAATGTGCATTTGGGCTGGGACAGCAGCTTGCCCGGCAGCGGTGCCGGTGCGCGCAGCATGAACATGGAGCTAGCCCACAGCCAGGCCTTTGCCAGCTGTCAGGTGGAGAAGGTGTTCCAGAATGTGTGCCTGCGCAAACCTGCCGATAGCACTGACCGCAGCAAAGTGAGCGAAATCACCGCCAACTTTGCCGCCTCAGGCTACAAACTCAGCCAGGTGTTTATCGACACTGCCGACTACTGCAAAGGTGAATAAGGTGATGAAGATGCGTACTCAATTAGCCTTGCAGTGGCACCAATCCGGTTTATTGGCATTGGCGCTGGTCGCGAGTTTGCTCGCCGGCTGTGGCGGTTCAGGCAGCGGCAGTGAAGTCAAACCCAACAACCCGCCCCCGCCATCCAGCAGCGGCAGTTTTAGCTATCGCGGCGAAAAGCCGGCGGCGACGGCCGATATCATCAAATTCCAGAACGAACTGTGGATCAACATGGCGCGCGAGGATCGCTGCGGCAGCTGCCACCAAACCCAGGCACCCACCTTTGCCCGCGGCGACGACATCAACCTCGCCTATGCAGCAGTGATTGATGAAGGTTTGGTGAGCCTGAGCGACCCAGCGTCCTCCCGCTTGGTGACCAAAGTGGCGGGCGGCCACAATTGCTGGCTGGCCGATGCCGGTGCCTGTGCCGACATTATGACCGGCTGGATCAATAAATGGGCCGGCCCGCGCGAAACCACCGCTAACGATGTGGTGCTAAAAGCGCCTGCGGATCGCGCCATCGACAACACCAAAAGCTTCCCAGTCGATAACAGCCGTTTTGCCAGCAGCGTCTACCCACTGCTCGCCGAATACTGCGCCGCCTGCCATTCCGAAGCGGCCGCCACCCGCCAGCAACCCTACTTGGGCAGCGACGATGTCGCCGTTGCCTATGAAGCCGCCAAAAGCCGGATGCGTCTGGATAACCCGGCACAATCGCGCCTGGTACAGCGCCTGCGCGCCGACTCTCACAACTGCTGGGACAACGACTGCGCCGCCAGCGCCAACCAAATGCAAGCGGCCATCCAAGCCCTGGCTGACAGCATCATCGCCATCGAAGTTGACCCCGATCTGGTGGTCAGTAAAGCCGTTGGTTTGGGCGATGCGTTTGTGCTCAGCAGTGGCGGGCGCATTGATAGCGACATCATCGCCAAATACGAATTCAAAACCGGCAAAGGCACAGTCGCCTTTGACACCTCGGGCATAGAGCCAGCGGCCAACCTGAGTCTGATCGGCAATGTCAGCTGGAGCAGCGCCTGGGGCATCAAGTTTGCGGACACCGGGCGCGCACAAGCCACCGTGAGCGGCAGCCGCAAACTCTATGACCTGTTACTCGGCTCCGGCGAATACACCATCGAAACCTGGATTATTCCCGACAGCCTTGACCAGGGCGCCAATGACAATAACCCCGCGCGCATCGTCAGCTATTCCGGCAGCACCAGCGAACGCAACTTCACCCTCGGCCAGTACGATTACAACTACATCGGCATGAACCGCACCGGCGAAAGCGATGCCAATGGCGAACCGGTGTTGGCTACCGATGATAACGATGAGCGCGCCCAGGCCTCGCTACAGCATGTGGTACTGAGTTATGACCCGATTCGCGGCCGCCGTCTCTATGTGAATGGCGAGTTTACTGGCGATACCGACGCCACCGCTGGCGCCTTCCTCAAAGATTGGGATAACGGCCACGCGCTGGTGGTGGGTAACGAGGTGTCGGGCAATCGCCCTTGGGCGGGCAGCCTGCGCTTCCTTGCCATTCACAAGCGCGCCATGAGCGAGGGCGACATCCAAACCAACTTTGAAGTGGGCGTGGGTGCGCGTTACCTGCTGCTGTTTAACGTCTCTGAACTTATCGACCAACCGGCTTGTTTTGCCACCGCAGCAGAGGGTTCTGGCGGCCAGTGTTTTATTGTGTTTGAAGTGCAGCAAATCGACGATTATGGCTACCAGTTTGCAGCGCCCTTCTTCACGGTGTTGGGCGATGGCGCACTCACCAGCCCCGTTGTCCTAAAAGGCATACGCATAGGTGTCAATGGCACTGAAGCGCCCGTTGGCCAGGTATTTGCCAATGTGAATACCCAGCTGGTCGCTGGTGAACTGACTGATGGGCGCCAATCCTTGTCGCCCTTGGGCACGGTGATAGAAGCCAAAAATGGCCCCGAGGAAGATGTGTTTTTCCTCACCTTCGACCAGATTGGCGAGCGGACTTACAACCGCCCAGTAGTGGCCGTGCCGCCACCGGCGGAACCCGCGGATATCCCCGACCAGCCGACCCTTGGCCTGCGGGATTTTGCGGAGATTAATGCCAGCCTGGCAGCACTCACAGGTATTCCCACCACCCACAGCCTGGTTGCCGATACCTATGAAAAAGTGAAACAACAGCTGCCCACCTTAACCAATCTGGACGGCTTCCTCGCGGCGCAGCAAATGGGTATCACCCAATTGACCGTAGCCTATTGCAATGCGCTAGTGGGCAATTCCAGCGCCGCCAACAGCACTCGTGCGGCACTGTTCCCCGGATTTGATTTCGGCGCTGCCGCTAATACAGCCTTTAACAGCCCAGCCAAACGCGACTTGATTATTGAGCCGCTGCTGACGCGACTGTTAGCCAACGAAGTTGCCGATGGCAGTAATCCGCACAGTCACCTCGATGGTCAGGCGGATCCGGCGGAGCTGCGTTTGGAGCTGAACCAACTGATCGACAATATGACCAGCTGTGGCAGCAATTGCGCCGCCGACCGCACTCTGACCACCGTCAAAGCCACCTGCGCCGCCGCCTTCGGCAGCGCTGTGATGCTGTTGCAATAATTACCGGAGCGAATCGACCATGGCTAACTCTAAACGACCACTGCATCCGGATGCACCGCTGCTGCTCAATAACCATCGCCGTCCAGTAACGCGCCGCGAACTCATCGCCCAGGGTTTCAAGTTAGGCTCAGGCACCCTTATTGGCGGTTCGCTGATGAGCATACTGACCAACCCGGCCTACGCGGCGGATGTCAGTCTCTCGCCCGATATTGCCGCCGCGCGCGACGCGTGCGGTATAGCCGCCCAGGGTGCGGGCAAGATTCCTTTTATCTGCTTTGATCTGGCCGGCGGCGCCAACTTTGCTGGCTCCAATGTGCTGGTCGGCCAACGCGGTGGGCAGCAGGATTTCCTCAGCGCCGCAGGCTATAGCAAACAGGGCTTACCAGCTGACATGGCGCCCACCAGCTCCACCGCGGGCACGCTCATCGACAACCGCCTCGGCCTGCTATTCCACACCGATTCGCAGCTGCTCGCGGGCATCATGTCCAAGGTGCAAGCCAGCACCGCCACCAATATCAACGGCGCGGTCATCGCCGCGCGCTCGGAAAACGACACCGGCAACAACCCGCACAACCCTATGTACGGCATTTACAAAGCCGGTGCCGCCGGCTCTCTGGTGGATTTGATCGGCTCGCGCAATAGCGACTCCGGCGGCAACTCCATGGCGCCCGCATCACTTATCAATCTGGAAGTGCGCCCCACCAAGGTGGACAACCCCAACGACGTCACCGGACTGGTGGATGTAGGCGATTTGGTGGATTTGATGAGTCAGGAGGACATAGTCAAAACCATGGAATCCATTTATCGCATCAGCGATGCCAAGCTCAACGCCATGGCCAGCCTCGGCACCAGTAAAGACGCCCAGCTCAAAGAGCTGCTGCGCTGCGGCTATGTCAAAAGTGCCGATTTGGCCGCACGCTTCGGCAATCCGGCGGATATAGACCCGATTGCCGATGCCGATATTGTCGGTGCCAACGGCATTTTTTCGTTTGATGAGTTTGATCGCGATGGCGAACTGCGCAAAACCGCCTCGGTGATGAAACTGGTCGTAAATGGTTATGCGGGTGCAGGCACTATCACCATGGGCGGCTACGACTATCACACCGGCGACCGCTCCACCGGCGAAGTGCGCGACGAACGCGCCGGCCGCTGCATAGGCGCCTGCCTTGAATACGCCGCACGCAAAAATATGCCGCTGATGATTTACGTCTTCAGCGATGGCTCGGTATTCAGTAACGGCATGATCGACGACTCCATGGCCGGGCGCGGCAAAGGCGTCTGGACCGGCGACGACCAGCAGACCGCCTGTTCCTTTTTCCTCGTTTACAACCCCGGCGGTCGCCCGCAACTACTCGGCGCCAGCGCCGACGAACAAGCGCGTCACCAACAACTGGGCTACATGCGCCCGAGCGGGGACGTAGAAACCGCCGGCAGCCCCGCCGCCAACAACGTCAACCTGCTGGTGGAAACGGTAGTGCTCAACTACATGGCGCTGCACGGCGAGCAAAACCAATTCAGCACCCTGTTCCGTGGCCACGGCTTAGGTAACGCCAGCATGATGGACAGGCTCACCGCCTTCCAACCCATAGTCGGCGGCACCATTGGCAACCCACCGGTTTAACCGTTTTCCTCTCCCATGCAAGCGCTTGAGCCGGTACCCTGTACCGGCTTTTTTTATTAAGGACTGTAACCATGAAAAATCGTTTATCCGCATCCACGGCAGCATTGGTGCTGGCATTTGCTATCAACATTCCGGCGCAGGGCAAAATCCTCTGGCAGGGCGATTTTGAAACTGGCGATATGAGCCAGTGGAGCACGCCCATTAATCCTGCAGGGCACAGCATTACCGAGAACTGTGTTTTTGATGGCAAATACGCCGGAAAGATAAAAATCACCGGCGACGAATCATTTTTGTGGCACGGCAATAAGGCGTTAAACCGCAGCGAATTTCATCACCGCTACACTGCCAGTGGAAATAACGAAGGCAGTACCCATGAGGGCAGTGATACTTTTTTTGCATTTAGTTTTTACCTGCCCAGAGAGCTGAGCAAGAACAAACACGAATTGGGTTATTGGGAATCCGACAAAAGCTGGCAACAAATGTTTCGCTTCAATATTCACGGCAGCGAGTTAAGTTTTCAGGAAACCGCTGCAAAAAATGTGTTGTGGAAATTACCCACGGGCGCAGCACCGGGGCAATGGCACCGCGTTGCCTTGCATATTCACTGGTCAACCGATGCCACCAAGGGTTCAACCGAAGTCTGGGTAAATGGCAAACACATGGGCAAACATAATTTCCAAACCCTGCCAGTAAAAGATGCCCTGATGTTTACCCAAATCGGCATTCTGCGCAGCCAGGAAAACAGCACTGAAGAAATTTTGATTGATGGTGCACTGCAAACTGACAACCTCACTGAGCTGTTGGAAAGAGACCGTCATCTAGTTGGAAAAAACTGTAGATAATTTGGAGTCAAGAAAATAGACAAACAATACCGAACGAACAGCTGTAATTTGCAAGAATATACAAACAGAATAATTACAGCTTTGCCACGGGGTGATGCATGTCTATTTAATCAAATCCAACTTATTGAGCGTTGCTAATTTTCGATTTTTGCGAGAAGTGCAGCTAGCTCCTGAATTTTGTTGACCGTTTCTTTCACCAGCTCATCAATCTCATTACTGGATTTACGTGAGCGAGATGCAAGAGAGCGAACCTCGTCAGCAACTACAGCAAAACCGCGTCCCATTTCCCCAGCCCTCGCTGCTTCAATAGCAGCATTTAATGCAAGCAAGCTGGTTTGCTCGGATATGCCGTTGATTGTAGTGATAATCTGACTTATCGTTTGGCTTGCCAACAATACAGCACTCATCGCTGATTGGGTTTCATTGAGCGCAATTTTTCGTTCAGATATATCAATACCAAACATTACATATTGCGTTATTTCACCTCTAAAGTTTTTTAATATGCAGAGTTTGCTATCAAGCGTAATTATTTTTCCTTCCTTGTCCGTGAAAGAAAAGGTACGCCCTAAATAACCCTGCTCAGATAATTCTTTTTGCTCTGCTGGAGAAATGGAATCCCAAATCTCTTTGCCAATTTTATCCAGAGATTGATCAGCGCTAACCTTTTGCTTCATCATTTCATTAATCTGAATAAGGTCGCCCTTGGGAGAAAACTCCAGAATAGCCAAGGCACCACTAATGGCGTTCAGCTTTTGAGTGAAGTCCAACGCCATTTGCTTTACAGCTGTTACGTTAGCTTGTACAGAAATGAAGTGCTCCAGCTGGCCAGATTCAGAAAAAATAGGAGTGATCGATAGTGATATCCAGTAGGGAGAACCGTCGCGGGAATAATTAAGAATCTCATCATAAAAAGACTTTCGCGCATGAATAAATTCACGGATACGAGCTACTGTCGCAGGATCAGTGTCTTTACCTTGGAGCACTGCACCAGGCTTTTTGCCCCTCATATATTCCAGGTTATAACCGGTGAGGCGTTCAAAACCACTATTCACGTATTGTGTCAATCCATGCGCATCGGTGATCACAACAGAATTGTCAGTCTTGTTGGCCACCAATGACAGCATCGCCATTTCCTCACGCTTCAGTACTTCAGAGGTAACGTCTTTTACAAACGCTGTGTAAACGGTTTTTTCGTCCAATTTGACTTTACTGAGCGATAACTGCCCCCAAAGTATGTTGCCGTCCTTGCGTTCGATTTTAATCTCACGACTAGTGCCGACAATTTTATCTTGTCCAGTCGTTCGGTTACGGTTAACAAAAGAGTCATGCTCCGCCTGAATTGCCTTAGGCACTAACAGCTTCACATTTTTTCCCAGGACCTCATCAACAGAATAACCCCAAAGCTTTTCAGCAGCTTTATTGTAAAAAGTTATTTCATTATTTTCGTTTATAACAACAACTGCATCCAAGGCTTGCGATAGCGTCTGCTGCATCATTTCGCGCGCTTCTCGCTCGCGCGTCACATCCTGCACAAAAGCGGTGTAATGCTTTTTCCCGTGAATTTCTATCTGGGATAATGACAGTAGCGCCCAAGTCATTTTTCCATCTTTGCGCTGCAATTGAACCTCACGCGAGGTACCTACGATACGGTTTTCACCACCGGAGCGATGGCGATTGACGTAGCTATCATGCCCACTGCGAAGGCTCTCAGGCACCAGCTTTGAAACATTGCGACCGATTACCTCTTCTCGTTGATAACCCCACAAATCTTCTGCTGCTTTATTAAAAAACGTAACCATATTGTTTTCATCAATACTGACGACCGCAATAATCGACTGCTCTAATGCCTGCTTATCTGCATTTTTGCCGAAAAAATTGAACATGACTGGCCTCTCGTAAATATTTCTGCATTGAATTTAGTGCTGACCTGATCAACTTTCCAGCAATCTAATTGGAATATTTTAATACGCAGCAAGAACGCTCCTGACGCACCAATCCGATGCACAGCAATATGAAAGCGCACTAGCTAAGCACACTGCATTCACCCGCTTTAAATGGGCCATACACTTACACATGTACCCGACGCTTCTCATGGAATGACTTGTGGCATATAGACAGATGGCACATGAGTTGCAAAACCACCTTCATTCATAACAAAGGTGGTGCTTATGCGATTCGTTTATCTTGCCCTTTCGTTATTTTTCTCTCTCTTTAGCGCTGGCAGTTTTGCTGGCGAAATTTCCCTTACTGACTTGAGTCAGTCACTCAATAGCAGCTGGATACTGGTAGCCGGCGTTCTGGTGTTTTTTATGCAGGCCGGCTTTGCGCTGGTGGAAAGTGGCATGTCGCGCGCAAAAAATGCGGTGAATGTCATCATGAAAAACTATATGGATGTATGCGTGTGCAGTTTAATTTTTTGGGCACTGGGTTACGGATTGATGTTTGGTATTAATACCACCGGCTGGTTTGGCAGCAGTCATTTTTTACCGGCGGATTTAAGTGACTGGGATTGGACCTTTTTATTTTTTCAAATGATGTTTGCCGCTACCACAACAACAATCGCCAGCGGCGCTATGGCCGAGCGCGTGCATTTTCATGCGTATTTAATTGGCGCGTGTGTGATTGCCGGGTTCATCTACCCTGTATTTGGCAGCTGGGCATGGGGCAGTAATTACCAAGGCGAAGGCTGGCTCAAAGCGATGGGATTTATCGATTTCGCCGGCTCCACAGTTGTACATTCCATAGGCGGCTGGATTGCACTGGCCGCGGTGATTATTTTAGGGCCGCGCCTCGGGCGATTTAGTCCAACAGGTGAAGCGCGCAGCATTCCCGGCCACAACCTGACCATGGTGGCACTGGGCGGATTTATTTTATGGTTCGGCTGGTTTGGGTTTAATGCGGGTTCAACGCTGGCAGCCAATACCAGCCTCGGCAAAATCGCCTTAAATACTCATCTGGCTGCGTGCAGTGGTGCACTGGGTTATATGCTCATAAGCAAATTGTGCAAGCAATCTATTTTGTTAACCGGCACAGTCAACGGCAGCCTTGGTGGTTTGGTGGGCATCACCGCAGGTTGTGCCAGCATGGAACCGATGTTTGCAATGCTCACCGGCTTAATTGCCGGAGCAATCAGTTTTCTGGGGCCCAAATTATTAACCAGTTTTAAAATCGACGATGTTGTCGACGCGATCAGTGTGCACGGCTTTTGCGGTGCCTGGGGCACACTCGCCGCCGGTTTATTTTATGCGGGTGATATGTTCAATGCCGATAAGGTTGGTGTGCAACTGATTGGAATAGCAGTGGCATTTATTTGGGGATTTGGCATCGCTTTTTGCAGTTATTTTTTAATTAATTTACTGGTAGGTATGCGTGCCAGCAGCTTGCATGAACAACGCGGTTTGGATTTTACCGAACACGCCGAAATCGGCTACCCGGAATTTCAGGATACTCGCGCACTCAATCAAGAGGCGTTAAACGCCCAGCGCTAAATACACGGATAAGACTTGCGGCTCCAACGTTTTCACAATCGAGGCTCATGTGACACCCGAACAAAAACGCAAAGCCGTGGAAGCGGCGCTTATGCCTTTTATTCACGGCAAAACACTCGCACAAGCACTGGTACTGTGGGATGAAAAATATGCCCACAAGCCCACCTTTGCCTTGCAACATTATTTGCGTGAACTCTGCAGCGATATTGAACTCGCTCATATGCGCTCACGTATGCTGCAAGCTCTGGTTACTACCTTTTCATCGCTACAAGACCAGCGCCAGGATAAACCTGTCGCCCCCCATAACAAAGCGACGACTGACAACAGTCACAGCTCACCGGAATTGCAAATGTTTATGGCTTTGGTAGAGCAATTAATTAACAGTGCCAAAGGCGACAACGCCACACGTGTGCGTTTGTATGTATTGGAAAATATCGAAAAACTTCCCACCGCACCCAACAACCGCCGTGCGTTACAAAGCTGGCTCAATCAAATAGCACCGCTCACCGGCACCACACTGAATATCCACCTGATGCAACAGGTGATCAACCTCGCCTATGTGGGCCTGTGTGAATATCTGGGGCCAATAAAAGCCGATCAATTTTTACAAGATAGCGTAAGTGCCGTACAGCGGGATTTTCCCAAGCTGCGGGTACAAACGCTGTTATAAAAATCAACTTTCATCCTCGATAGAATCAGTTTTCCTGCCCGCGCGCGGATGTGCCTTGTCATATACCTTGGCAAGGTGTTGGAAATCCAGGTGGGTATAGATTTGCGTAGTGGAAATATTTTCGTGGCCAAGTAATTCTTGCACCAGACGTAAATCACCGCTGGATTCAAGAATGTGACTGGCAAACGAGTGGCGCAGCATGTGTGGATGGACGGGGTTATCCATGCCTTGGGTGGTGCTCAATTGTTGCATGCGCATTTGCACAGCGCGGTGACTGATACGGCCGCCGCGCTGGGTGGTGAATAACGCTGGCTCACTGTCCTGGGTGTATTGTTTGCGTGCGACCAACCACTCTTTGAGTGCCGCCATGGCCATTGAACCTACCGGCAGGATACGAGTTTTTCGCCCCTTGCCGACCACGGTGAGCATGGCATCGCCCCAGTCGATATCCTTCACATTTAAACTGGTGACTTCTGCCAGGCGCAAGCCGGATGAATAAATTAATTCCAGTAAAGCGCGGTCGCGTTTGTTAATAAAATCATCGCCCTCCACCACCACAAATTGCGCAGTTTGATCTACGTCCAACGTCTTGGGTAAAAGCTTGGGAGATTTGGGCGCGCTTATACCTTCAGCAACATTATTTTTCATCCAACCGTGGCGAATACAAAATTGGAAAAAGCTGCGCAGTGAAGAGAGCCAGCGCTGCAAACTTTTTCCACCCAAGCCCTCGCGATGTAAATAGGCCACGGCATTGCGCACCTGCCCCATGGTTACTAGCTGTAATTCGCCAATATGTTTTTCTGCGCAATAGCGCTGGAATTTTTCCAGGTCGCGCAGGTAATTTTGTTGGGTGAGTGGCGAAAATTGTTTTTCGCTGCGCATGTAGTTTAGAAAGGCATTCAGCTCAGGCGTAAAGGGCAGCCCTGGTGAATCATTGGTGGGAGCCTGCGGAACGTCAGGTGGCAGTGTATCGGTCATGAATCTTGCCTGCTGTTGATTGGTTTTATTCGATTCCGCAGGCCAGCTGGGAATGATCTCAGCGTGGCAAATATTTTGGCAATAATCGATTCAATACTTCGGCGATATAACCCAAAAATAAAGTGCCCATACTGGAGCGATAATATTGTGGGTCGCGGTTACCGATGGCGAGCAGGCCAAAAGCGCTGCCGTGCATCAGTGGCACCACCGCAACAGAACCTATTTCGCTCGCGTGATTACCAAATAAAAATTCCTGTTCTTTTACACCCAGGGTGCCGCACACCGCGCGGCTGTTTTTTAACAGCGCACCCACATGTTCGCGCGCATCAGCGATGCTCACTACGCGCGCCTGGCTGCTGGGAATTTTTTCGGTGTTGCCAAATAAAATCACGCTGGTGAAATGAATAGAAAAATCCTTATCAAAGCTGTAGTGCAGTGCATCGATAATATCGCCCATGTCCTGCCCTTCCAGCAGGTTGAGCACCAAGCGTTTGGTTTTCTCAAATAATTTATCGTTATCGCGCGCGTTATCGAGCAATTTGCTCAAGCGATTGCGCATATCAATATTGCGCTCACGCAAAATCGCCACCTGCCGCTCCACCAGTGAAATAGCCGAACCCGATTCATGGGGCAAGGTCAACTCAGCAAGCAACTCCGGGTGACTTTCAAAAAAATCCGGATGCTCGCGCAACCAGGCTTCAATTTGTTCCGGCTCCAATGGATCGGCAAGGGTCGGCGCGTGTTCTGTCATAACCTTCAGGTCCAATTATTAGATTTTTATTTGTCCGTGAAAAACGGTGACGGCAGGCCCGGTCATAATCACCGGTTGGCCTTCGCCCGGCCATTCGATGTGTAAACTGCCGCCGGGTAAATTGACTTTGACTTTTTGATCCAGCAGACCACGCAAGCGGCCTGCAACTACCGCACCGCAGGCGCCCGTACCGCACGCGAGGGTTTCACCTACACCGCGCTCAAATACACGCAAATTAATTTCGCTACGCGATACTACCTGCATAAAGCCGGCATTTACACGCGCAGGAAAACGCACGTGGTTTTCAATGAGCGGACCAAGCTCGGCAACCGGCGCGGTTTTTACATCATCTACCAGCAACACACTGTGGGGGTTACCCATGGATACCGCAGAAATCTCGTAAGTTTTCCCGGCAACATCGAGCGGATAGGTCACCGCCTGGGCATCAGCCACAAAGGGGATTTGTGCGGGCTGCAAACGCGGCGCGCCCATATCCACACTGACTTGCTCATCCTGCTGCACTCGCAATTCAATCAGGCCACCAGCGGTTTCTACTTTAATCACATTTTTGCCGGTGAGTTTGCGCTCGCGCACAAATACCGCAAAACAGCGCGCACCATTGCCACAATTTTCTACTTCGCTGCCATCGCAATTAAAAATGCGATAGCGAAAATCCACATCGGGATTATCCGGTGTTTCCACCAGCAAAATTTGATCGCAGCCGACACCGAAATTGCGGTCAGCAATGTAGCGAATTTTTTCCGGTGTCAAGCGCACACTTTGGCCAACGCCATCAATCACGACAAAGTCGTTACCCAAACCGTGCATTTTGCTAAAACGTAAACGCATAATTTTTTCCGCTTATTCAGGCAAATGCTGCTGCCTATTTATTCCGGCAACAGCTGCTCGCCGCGAATCATATCCTCAAAGGTTTCACGCGCGCGCGCCAAGTGCATTTGATCGCCGTCCACAACTACTTCAGCAGCGCGGCCGCGAGTGTTGTAGTTGGAGCTCATGCTAAAACCATAGGCGCCCGCCGACATAACCGCCAATAAATCGCCCGCCGCTACCGCCAGTTCGCGATCTTTGCCGAGGAAGTCGCCGGTTTCACAAATGGGGCCAACCAGATCCCATTTTTTTACTTCACCCGCGTGCGGTTTTACCGGACGTATGTCCTGCCAGGCTTGGTAGAGCGAGGGGCGAATGTTGTCGTTCATGGCGGCATCTATCACCGCAAAATTTTTGTGTTCGGTGGGCTTTAAAAACATCACTTTGGTGAGCAGCACACCGGAGTTAGCGGAGATGGAACGGCCAGGTTCAAACATCAACGACAATTTGCGCTCACCCAATTTAGCTTTAATAGCGGCCATGTAGTCAGCAACCGGCGGCGGGGTTTCATTGCGATAGGTCACGCCCAAACCGCCACCCAAATCCAGGTGCGAAATATGAATGTCTTGCGCCGCCAGCTCGTCCACCAGAATTAACAGGCGGTCGAGCGCGTCCAAAAACGGCGTGAGCTGGGTGAGCTGCGAACCTATGTGGCAATCCAAACCTTTGATCGCAAGGCTCGGCAATTGTGCCGCGCGCGCATAAACCGCCGGTGCGCGCTCAATGGCGATACCAAATTTATTTTCTTTTAAACCGGTGGAAATATAAGGGTGGGTATTGGCATCCACATCCGGGTTTACGCGCAATGACACATTCGCGATTTTGCCTTTTTCGGCGGCGACCTGTGCGAGCAATTCCAATTCCGCTTCGGATTCCACGTTAAAGCAGAAAATACCCACATCCAGCGCACGCGCCATTTCTTCCACGCTTTTGCCCACACCGGAAAAAACAATGCGCGATGGCTGGCCACCCGCGCGCAGTACACGCTCCAATTCACCGCCGGAGACTATGTCAAAACCGGCGCCGAGTTTGGCGAGCATATTTAAAATCGCAAGGTTGGAGTTGGCTTTGATCGCATAACAAATCATGCCGGGGTGTGAACCCAAGGCCTGTGCGTAAGACAAATATTGCTGGGTAAACGCCGCGCGACTATACACATAACAAGGCGTACCAAAACGCTCGGCGACCGCGCTTAAGGGAGTATCTTCAACGTAGAGTTCGCCGTGGCGCTCAGTAAAATGCTGCATAAAAAATCTCGATCTGAAATACGGGAAGTCGGATTAGGATGGATCTGTATTGGTATTACTGGTTGCCGGTTCTGGCGCGACCGCCGGCGCCGATTCAACCGGTGGCTGGGGTTTGGTCTGTTGTTGCGGCAAATAGAGCGGGCCTTTTTGCCCACAGGCGACAAGGCTGGCAGCCAAAAACAGGAGCAACGCAGGGAAAACCAAGGCTTTTTTCATAACCACCACAGATCGGATAAAAACACACCAGCAGGCAGGAGCCAAACAGGAATAGTTCACAAAATGACGGGGCAGTATAACCCTGCCCCCTCAGGCTCACAACAAAACGCGACAGGGCTCGGGGCCGCCGCTGGGGGCAAGCGCGGGATGGGGAAAATAGCAATAAAACCGGGCGGACTGAACAAGCAGCCAACGCGCGGGCCTAGCACAGGCTTTATTTGGCAGGGACTTATTGGGCAGCGCAGGTTTGGTTGTGCGCGGCCAACAGTGGCTGCAGTTGCTCCACCGTAATTTCATTGCTCTGGGCGCGCAAAGCCAATTCCTTGATCAGGCTTTTGAGGCCGTCCACATGGTTGGTAAACGAATGTTTGGCGAGCAGCTGCAAGGCGTCATCCTGCAGATGCAGCTCACCCGCCAAGGCAAATTCGGCGATAAAAAATTGCACCAGATCGCGCAAATCCTCAGCGCGTTCAGCCAGCGAAGGCAGCGGCAGCGGTTCGACAAAATGAATCATCCAGCCCATGCCAACGGCAACCGGATCTATATCAATCCTGCTCAAGCTAAACACCAAACTGAGCGACTCGCCGCTGCGGGTGGCTGCCATCCACTCCAGGCAAAAGTGACGCAAGGCCAATAGGTCGCGCGGGGCTAGCGCATCCAGGTTGCGCAAAAATAAAGTGCCGCCGCTCGCACAGCTGCGCAGTGATTGTAAAATCGCCGCCGCCGATCCCGGCTCCCACTCGCGGCAATCCGATTCAATGAAGGGCGCGATTTCGCTACAGCGAATATCGTGCAGGCGGCGCGCGGCAATAATTTTACCGGTGCCTTTATCGGCGCGAATCAGCACCGGACAATTCCTTTTGGCCAATTGATCAATCCGCTGATCTAATTGGCGCAAAGCGTGGCTATTGCCGACCCAAAAACAGTGGTCGCCATACCAGTGAATGGAGCGATAGCGGGACTGATACCGACTGATCACCCGCACTATTTCATCAATAACCGTTTGCAGTTCATGGCGCAGCTCGCTGCCGGCTTGCACACCCGGTGCCATTTGCACCACCAAATACCCCAAACGGTGGGGCGCATTGCCCACCACGGCATAATCCACCGGCAAACTCAGTGCCGCTTCAGCATCAAAGTCATTGAAAGGTGTGCTGTTGGCTTCCTGGGTGGAAATAATAAATTCTTCCGCACCGCCGGCGGCAGCAATAAACAAATCGCGCACATCATCCACCAGCAATAAATGCCGATAACCCTGATGATTCAGGCAGCGCAGCGTCACCGCTGCCTGTGCCAAGCCCATGCGCGCCGCTGCAGCGCGCAGGATTAATTTGGTCAGGGTGATAAAACTTTTATTCACTGGCACCCAGCGCGGCACGGTGGACTGATTGAATTTCCGCGCGGGGCGCGCCCGACTTTTGTAACTGCTCATGGTCTGGAACAGGGCGATCATAGCGATATTCTCAAAACTCACGGGGGCGATAACTGGGAAAACATCGACATCTTGTGGCAATCTATGAGTCTGAAAGCGGTTTGACCATTACACGCAATTACACGCACTTGAAATACAACACCCGGACCCCCTATGGCTTATTTGTTGGATGTCGCTGCAGAGGCCTATTTTCCTCTTGCCCCCCATCACACCTTTGGCAGGCTTGCCAACAGTGTGGACACCCATATCGATAAACCCTACGTTTCCAAATTACACGCCGCCATTGAGTGGAACGGCGAGCAGTGGCGCATTAAAAATCTGGGTCTGAACGGCACCTGGATCAATGGCCTTGCCATGGCACAGGGCGAAACCCGCGAGCTGGCAATTAATGATGAAATTGTGCTGGCCGCACAAAACGATCCCTGCTTCAAGGTGATGGATTTACACGCGCCCAACGACATGCTCTGGCCGCTGGATCGCAGCCCCCAGGTACACAGCCCCATTTACCTGAGTCGCTACCATTTACTACCCGAGGGTGAAGCACCCGAGCTGGCGCTCTATTTTGATGAACAGGCCCAGCAGTGGTACCGCGAAGCGATTGCCGAACACGGCGATGCCCTGCCCCTGAACGATGGCGACCTGGTGCAATACTCTGCCGGTGCCTGGCAATTTGTACGCGCCCAGGTTTATGGGCCCACGGAAGTAAAAAGCGCGCGGCACATTAACGATTTTGAATTTGTGTTTAATTTAAGTTTGGATGAAGAAACCACCCAGCTGGAGTTACGCCAACAACAGGTACTTGATCTGGCCGTGCGCACCCATCACTACCTATTGTTGCAACTGGCTCGCCACCGCGCGGAAGATGCCGCGCGAGGACTGGACAGCAAAAGCCAGGGCTGGGTTTATGCCGAAGATCTGGCAGCGGAGCTGGGCTTGGACAGCACCCACATGAACATCCAGATTTTCCGCGCGCGCAAACAACTGTCCGATATGCTGCCCGACGCCCTTGGCCAACACTGCCTGCTGGAACGGCGCGGTGGCAAAATTCGTTTTGGCTGCGAAAAATTTAAAATCTTCAAAGGCGAGCAACTCACCCTTGCCTCACCCGTCACTGCTTATTAGTTGCCCATGAACAGCAAACCAGAAACCACCCCACCCCAAATGCTTGGGCATTACCAGCTACTGGAGGCGATTGGCCGCGGCGGTATGGGACTGGTGTACCGCGCGCGCGATACTCGTCTGGAGCGGGAGGTAGCGGTCAAGTGCTTGCGCACTGAACTCTTTATCAGTAGCCACACAGAGTTTGAGGGCCACTACATAGAGCGCTTTAAACGCGAAGCGCTACTGCTCGCCAAATTAAACCACCCGAATATTGTGCAGATTTACGATTTCATTGAAGCGCCCGAACAATTGGCGCTGGTGATGGAATTGGTGGATGGCCGGAATTTGCAAACCTATTTGCGTGAGCACATAGCCCCGCTATCGCAGCGCTTGCAATGGCTCACCCAAATTGCGGAAGGTTTGGCGATTGCCCACGACGCCGGCATTATTCATCGCGATTTAAAAGCCGAAAATATTCTGATCAACAAACGCGGCAATGCAAAAATTACCGACTTGGGTATCGCCAAATCACAAGACTTTAATGCAACGCTCACCGACCATGTTGCCGGCAGTTATTGCTCTATGTCGCCTGAGCAGGCGATGGGTGAAAGTATCAGTTTCAAGAGCGATTTATTTTCGCTCGGTATTTTGGCTTACCAATTATTGTGCGGCGCGCACCCCTTTGGCGACACGAGTAACAAACTGCAAATTATGCAGCGCATTATTTCGCACGCGCCCACACCACCGCAGCAACACAACCCCAATTTACCCGCCGAATTTGTGGATTTACTGGGGCAGTTATTATCCAAAGATCCGAACAAACGCCCGGATAATACCCACTGGGTAGCCGCCCAGTTTAAAAAACTCAGCGCGATGAACCTGCAGGACAATAGTGCCAGCGATGACACCCAAGCACTGGCAATGCCGCACAGCAACACTAACAACAACCACATTACGCGCAGCGCAGGCACGCAAGACCACCCCACCTTTGAAACACGTTTTGTTGCAATGCCGATCACCACCAAAATATCTGCATGGCAAAAACTTAAAAGTCATATTGCAGCGAATGCAATTACGCTTGGCTCTTTGGCGATTAGCCTGTTGATTGTTGCGGGAGTGGCTGTGTGGCAACTGCAACCCAAGCCGCCGAAATATATTGCGGTGATTCCACCCAAGTTAACGGCGGAGGGGATGCAGGAGTCGCAACAGGAATTAGTGAAAGGCGCGGTTTATGATGCCCTTCAACAGAGTGTGATTCAGTTAGACGGGTATTATTTAATTCCGCGCGATGAAATTGCGGATGTGAATGGGGATAATGAAACTATTCGCAGAGCGACAGGCGCAGATGAGCTAATAACGGCAGAGATCAAATGCGTCGTTGAAGCCTGTACGATTACGATTTCCCGTTTAACGCCTGAGCATAAAAATCCGGACAGCAGGCTGCGGGTACAAAATGCAAAAACCGTAGATGTGCTGACTGATAATTACCTGTCAGTAGCAACCATAGTCAACCGAAACGCCGGTGATTTATATTCCAAAAAAACCATCAATACACTCCAATCGATAGACGATGATGACTACTCAACACTTATTGGCATCAACAATACCTATCGCTCAACAGGTGCTAGGCGTGAGTTGTTGGATACTCTTGACCAGCTCCATATAGCCACAAAAGAAACGCCCTCAGCGCAAAGACTCTACAGGGAAATATCACTTGACATCTACGCAGACTCGAACGACCAATCTGTATTGGATCGCCTAAAAAAATACTTATCTTCAAGCATTAACAACGCTAGCGAAACATCCCATTTGTATAATTTATACAACTTACAACTTGTAGAAGGGAAGTTTGATCTGGCGTTGGAAACGACAGAAAAATTATCCACCAGCAGATCAGTTCAGGATGAGCTTGTAGCACACGTCCTTATAGAAAAAGGGGAGTATGAGCCTGCCATAAAAAAGCTAGAAAAATCTTTAGCCATTAAAAAAACAGCACATAAATTATTTAGCCTGGCTAATGCCTACTCACTCATTGGCAACAATTCGCAGGCAAAAAAATATCTTACCGAAACGCTACTACTGTCTCCGAACTATTATAAGTCTCACGAACTCAGAGGTCAGATCGCGCTATTGGAAGGCGATATAGAGCAAGCAATTTCATCTTTCGAAACACTCATTAAACAAAAACCACATGACATTTTAGCCATCAATAACCTGGGGCTTAGCTATTTACTTACAAATAATTATTTAAAAGCATTTGAGCTGTTCAAGACAGCGTCGGAAGCCGCTCCAAAAAACAATAACTATTTGATTAATATGGCTGATGCAAAAGGATTGCACGACAGTTCAAGCGAGCACATCGAACTCTACAGGCATCTGATAGAGAAAATTAATAACGAACAGATGAATGCGCAAAACTTACGCCTCCGCTCACAGGCTTATGCGCACTTGGGAAAATATTCAGAAGCCTTGACCGATTTACAACAAGTAGAGAAAAGTGACCCTGATAATATAGAAACGATCTACACCGCTGCACTAGTACACACTTTGGCCAACAATAAAGCTTCCGCTATTTTAAACATAGAGAAAAGCCTGAACAACAACATGCATATTCTCTGGTTTAGTTTTAAGTGGTTTGATTCATTGTGTGACGAGCCGACCTTTAGGCTGTTATTAGCGCAGCACAACTCCTTGGACAGATGTCATCCCTGACCCATAAATGATGGTGGCTTAAGGCTTTGGCGGCCTTACCGGCTGAATAGCTGGATCTTGCGATTCATAAATAGAAACAACACCCGTGTCATTATCCGTAAACGATGCCACAAACCCGAACGGGATATTTTCTTCTGAGTTTTCCAACACTTGTACATACACAATCAAGGTAAACCCATTATCAATAATATCGACCACAACATCGTTATGTGGATCCTCATCAGAGTGATCGGTAGCAACGCCGCCTAATGCAAATCTCCAGGTTCCATGCGCTGCCGGGTTTTGGCTCATGGATACCACAAGTACAGCACGCTCAAGTTGCCGTTCTAATGCCGATGGATTTAATTCAAAACCTACCGTCAGGTTTTGAATATCCTTGCTAGAGCCAACTTCCGTAAATAACCAGTCACCACGCCCGGAATCTGTTGGTAATGCAGGCGTCAAATTAAAGTACTTGATGACCTGACCACCTCTGGGCACCAATATAGTTAAGTCTGTTGCGGTCAGATTTTTCTTACCTTTTTTCACCACGGCTTTAGCATTAGCTACCGCTTTCTTGGCGGGCTTTTTCTCTGCTGTTTTCTTGTCAGTTTTTTTCTTTGCATCTGCCATCTTGAATAATTCCTATCATTAAGTGTGTGAATTCCCTAGGTAAACAACACCTCAAAAACAGCAGTCTGTGAATAGTGACCTTTTGATGGTGTAGTCGCCCTCTTCCCGGAAAGCGACAGAAAAAAAACCAAGCTAAATCAACAGGGACTAGTATTCATAGCTCACTGACATACCCACCGTACGCGGGCGAATCACATATTCAAACTGACCCTGCTCGCCAAAAAAATCGTCCGCGCGGCCGCCGGTAATGCCACGGGTATTGGCGATGTTATTCACAAAGGCACCCAGGCGCCAATTACGCAGTGTTACACCGGCGCGTACACCGGCGGTGTTGTAACTATCCAGCAACTGGTAATTAGCAAAGTTTTCGTTCACCGCTGTCGTCACTTCACCCATGTGTTGAAAACTCAGGCTGCCATCCCATTCCAGATCCCCCATGGCCTTCACATATTCCACTACCAGGCTCAGGTGCTGACGCGGTGAGCCAGGTAAACGGTCGCCGTCAAACGCGGCAATATCTTCCACGCTTTCGGTCAGCTCAGCATCGGTAAAGGTGTAATTACTGCGCAAGCTAAAACCCGCGGGCAATTGCGCATAAACTTCCAACTCAACCCCTTGGGAGCGCGCTTCAGCGGCATTGACTGTAATAGAGCGGCCATCGTCTTCAGCCGTGGTGCGCACTTGAATGTCTTCCCACGCGGTGGAGAACAAAGCCGCATTGAATTGCAATTGTTGATTGAACCACTCGCTGCGCAAACCCAACTCGGCACTGGTGGCTTTATCCGGTGCATAAAAGCGATTAGTGGTCACATCGGGCGGCGTGAGGTTGGCACCACCGCGACGATAACCCTCAGCCAATTGTGCATACACATTTAACTGCTCGGTAAATTTATAGCGTGTGCCAATTTTGCCCAAGGTGTCATTGGTTTTGTCGTCGCCACGCTCACAACTGGGGGTACCGTCAGAAGGGAAAAAGGTAGTGCACACCTCTAATTTATCGTCGTAATTAAAATAGCGGGTACCGGCGCTGACTTCCCACTGCGGGGTTATGTCGTAAGCGATTTCAACGTAGGCGGAATATTCATCCAGTGTCTCTGTTTGGGTTGCCAGGTATTCCAAATCGCCGGGTAATTCGGCACCTAAAAATTCACCAAAACCGGGGGTGTAATCACCGATATAAACATCAAGGTCATCGCGGCTATAAAAGCCGCCAACTACCCAACGCAGCGACTGGTCGCTGTCAGACACTAAACGCAATTCGGCGCTGTCTTTTACTACATCAACCCTACTGGCATTGTAAGCAGAGAGATCTTCATAAAGGTTGTAATACTCATAATTCGGATCAAAACCTATGTACAAATCCGTCTGATCCGCACGCTCGTTATGCGCATAATCGTAGTGATTCACGCTCGCAGTCAGTGTTGCAAAATCCATGTCGTAGCTTGCATCGATACTCGCCAGATGCAGTTCACCTTCCATCGGCTGCAAGTAACGACTGGAGGCGGTGTAGTCGTCATCGGTGAAATCTTTATTGGCAGCCTGACGGTCGCCCACGTTTATTTTTTGGTAGTGATAGCTGCTGTTGAGCGCAAATTTATCGCTCGCCTGCCACAGCAGACTGACGCGCGCCTGTTTGGTTTGGTCATCGTTGATGTCCTCTTGTTCACCACTTAATAGATAGGGGTTATCGATAAAACCCGCGTTGTCGGTTTTACCCAGGAGTAACCGCAGCCCCAGGGTGTTATCAACAAGTGGTGTGTTAACTACCAGGTCAGTGTCGTAACTCAAATCGTCACTGTGTTTGGTTTGGGAAATTTCCGCCGAGGTGCGCACCGAATATTTTTCCAGATCCGGCTTGTTGGTGATGTAGCGAATCAAACCGCCCACCGAGGCGTTGCCGTAAAGTGTGCCCTGCGGGCCGCGCACCACTTCGATCTGTTGCAAATCTTTCAAGCTAAACGAAGGCGGCACAAAATAGCCTTGCAGTGGAATGTTATCCACATAACTGGCAACCAGAGAGCCGTCGCCACCCAAATCGTTAGAACCAATTTCATCCATACGCAGACCGCGAATAATTAACCCGGTGGGGTTGCGCGGGCCGGCATCCACAATATTCAAGCCCGGCACTTGGGCGGCGATATCCCCAATATTTTTTACGCCTTCAAAGTTATTCACCACACTCAATGCACCGGCGTAATCCTGCAAACTTTGTTCACGTTTGGCGGCGGTGACAATCACCTCTTCTACCGCGGCGGATTCATTTGCCGCCCATGTGGGTGCGGCGAGTAACGGCAAGCATGCGCAGGCAATCGCCAGCGGTTTTTGGGTGCCGATTTTTTTTGTAGTGCGCTTGATGTGTGTGCTGCGGCTGTTGATCATGTTTACTTGGCTCCAGTAGTGAAATTATTTAGCGGCTATCGCCACCTTCTGCGGGTTTTGGCGATATTCAGATGGTGTTTTCCCTACCAGTTTTTTAAAGAAGGTATTAAATACCGATTTACTGTTGAACCCCACCTCCAGATAAATGTCGGTGATGGTTTTGTCCTTATTGGCTGGATCGATCAACCGCTTTTGCACTTCTTCGATCCGGTAGCCGTTTATAAACTCGTAAAAATTCAAATTGAAATGGCGATTAATAATCATGGATAAATCTTTAGCCGGGATTGCCAAACTCTCTGCCAGCATATCCAGCGTCAACTCCGGGTTGAGATAGGTTTTTTGGCTGCGCATGATGCTGTCGATTTTTTCGGCGTATTCCGGGTTGAGCAGTTTTTCCTGCGCCGATTTTTTAGCGGGCTGGCTGCCGTCCTTCTGGCGCACCGCTTCAAAATTGCTGAAATAGCGCATGCTGGTAAACACCAGCGTACACACCAAAAAGAAACCGGCGTAATTGCCACTCAAACCAATGTATTCAATCGGGTTGCCATCCGGGTGCGGCGATTGGAAATCAAAACCCGTGGCGTAACCCACTGTTTTGGAAACGGCGAGGAACGCCTCCATCGCCGTGACCACCAAAAAGCCCATCACCAAAATTTTCAGCCAGAGGATGTCCACCTTCTCGATATTGGAATGGGTATTTTTCAGAATGTCTTTGTATTTATAGATGAGCAAAAAGCCTGCCACGCAGTAAGCGACGCGCAGGAATTTGCAAAAGAATTCCATGCCGATATAACCCAGGCTGTACACAAAGGCCTCGGTGTTGATCCACTCCAAACGGGTCGCCGCCGGGTAGCGGTAAAACGCCAGCAGCATAAACAGGGCAAAGAGCGCGAGCGGAATCAGGTGCAGGTAATCCTTGGGGCGCAGATGGAAATCGCGAAACACCAGCGACTTCACATAAAAGTAAAGCAATACCGCATCCAGGTAATAGGCAAAGCCACTGATGAAATAAATACCGGGGACATGAGTGCGCACCAGCAATTTGAAATCAGCGCCCCATAAAATCAATTCATGCAGCGGAATAAACGCATGGGTGATCAAAAACGCGGCAAGAAAATAATTACTGACATTGTTAGGTGGATTGGTGGCAATAAGCAGCAGTGCAAAAAAACCGCAGAGCATGGCGGTCATCAACAATATAACGTCGTGAAAATTAAAGACTACAAAGTCCATAGCGCTCCCCAAATGTTTTTATTGTGACGCCGCCAGTGGTTGATGGGTTGTGTCGAGAACCGGTGAGGGCTGCTCGCGGTTGAAGGCGTCTTGGTTGTGGGGCGATAGTATAGAAACCGCCAGCGCTGGGCCAGCCTGATTCCAGCCCTGGCCACCGTTAGTGGTGCGCCTGCCCGCACCAAACCCCCGGCAGTTATCGGGCGACACCCAAGGCAAATTCAGGCGCCGCGTTCGAGCAAGGATTGTTTGCTCGAACGGGTTCGCTTTACATTTTTTTGCATCATTCCCGCCGCTCGAACGACAAGATTTATGCCCGCCATCAGGCTGTATGGGTCTGGCCCGACAGACGCTGTAGTAATCGCCGCGCAAACGGCAACCCCGAATAACAGCAATCCTTACAACAATAATCTTCACAACAATAATTACTTACAGGTAGACAGAATGAAACCAATAACCACAGGCGCCCTTGCGCGCCGCTGCCCGGTGTTTGCGCTGGGCCTATGCGCCCTGCTGTTCACATCCACCAGCCTTGCTCAGGCAAATCCGCCCGCCACCATACAGGCCGAAGCCTACAGTCATATGAACGGCATACAGCTGGAAAACACCAGCGATAGCGGCGGCGGCCAGAATGTCGGCTGGATCGACACCAACGACTGGCTTTCCTATAGCAACAGCCCGGTCAATATTCCCACAACGGGCGCATACGACATCGAATACCGCATTGCCAGCCCCAGCGGTGGCGGCAATATCACCTTTGAAGAAGCGGGCGGCACACCCGCTTACGGCAGCATCAACCTGCCCGCCACAGGCGGCTGGCAAACCTGGCAAACGGTCAGCCAGCGCGTGAATTTAACTGCGGGCGTGCACCGCTTTGGCATCAAGGTCAATGCCGGTGGGTTTAACCTCAACTGGTTCAGGGTAGTGCCGGTGCAAAGCCAAAGCTGGACACCACTGCCGCGCGTTAAACAAAGCGGTCATCTCTGGGTGAATGCCGCCACCAATCAGCGCGTGGATTTGCGCGGCACCAATCTGGGCAACTGGTTAATTCAGGAGTTCTGGATGATGGGCGGCATCATCTCCCACAGCGGCGGTGCAGTGAACGACCAGTGCACCCTGGAATCGGTCATGGCGCAGCGTTTTGGCAATGTCGAAAAAGAGCGCTTGATGAAAGTTTTCCGCAGCAATTACATCACCGTGCGCGACTTTGACATGATGAAAGCCATGGGCATGAACGTGGTGCGCATCCCCTTCCTGTACAGCCTGATCGAGGACGAATACAACCCCTACAACCTGCGCAGCGACGCCTGGCAATATCTGGATTGGGCGATCAATGAAGCGGAAAAACGCGGCATGTATACCATCCTTGATTTACACGGCACCGTTGGTGGGCAAGCTGCAAACGGCGAACAGCACGATGGCTGTGTCGGGCCGGCGCAGCTCTGGACCAATGCTGGCTACTGGGACAGAACCAAATGGCTGTGGGATATGATCGCGCAGAAATACCGTGGCCGCAGCGCCGTGGTCGCCTATGACCTGCTCAACGAACCCTGGGGCACAGACGCCACCACCCTCGCCAACCGCTCCTATGAACTCTTCAATGTGGTACGCGCCAAAGACCCGGACACCATCATCCTGCTGCCCGGTCACAACTCCGGCATAGACGCCTACGGCAACCCCAATAGCCGCGGCCTGACCAATGTCTCCACCTGGATGCACTTCTACCCCGGCCTATGGGGCTGGAATGACACCGCCAGCTACGGCGCCGGCCAAGCCAACATGTATGCCAACTGGCTGCACTGCAATCCCAACGGCCTGGGCGAAAGCTGCGATTGGCGCAACAAAATCACCAGCTTGCAAACGCCCTTCCTCGTCGGCGAATTCCAACCCTGGACACTGCTGGGCAGCTACGGCGGCCAAATGACGCGCAAAGCCTACGACATCTACAACAGCTACGGCTGGGCCGCGACCAACTGGGCCTGGAAAACCACTTCCGCCAGCGGCTCCAATGGCGATACCAGCGGCTGGAACTGGGGCATGGTCACCAACAGCAGCAACGGCGGCGGCATGAGCGGCCTTAACGTGAGCAACGCCAGCGCCGCGCAAATCGAAAACTGGTTTAAGCAATTCAGCACCCAGCCACTGGTACGCAATGAAAGCATCGCCACCTGGATGAACTGGAAACCGGAAGTGGGCAAACGCATAGAAGCGGAAATGTTCAAAGACCACAACGGCATCCGCATGGAAACCACCAGCGATACCGGCGGCGGTTTTAATGCCGGCAGCACCGACGACAACGACTGGATGAGCTACCCCATCAACGTCCCCACTACCGGCAATTACACGCTGCAAGTGCGCGTGGCATCGCCCTACAGTGGCGGCATTCTGGTGCTAAGCAGAAACGCTACCGACCTGGGCAGCATCAACGTCCCCAACACCGGCGGCTGGCAAAACTGGCAAACCGTTTCCACCACCGTTTACCTCACAGCGGGGCAACAGGATCTATCGATTTTTGTCAGAAAAGGCGGTTGGAATATCAACTGGCTCCAATTAAACCCGCTGTGATTTTTTAACAAAAACTTTCTCTCTCTAGCCCTGTTGTTAAAGCAGTTAATTAACAACAGTTCTTCGCCGATGCAGCAATGCATCGGCTTTTTTGTTTATGCACCAATAAAAGCACCGGTTGCAACACGCGTAATGCGATGTAATATTACCCCACACAACAAACCGCCTACCCTAGACGGTTACCGTCACAGGAATGACCACAGCAGTAAGCCCAACAAGGAAATGTATTACGGATTTTGGATACACGACTTGGCTGCTATGGATTACGGATATTAAAAGCACTGCTCCTTCCCCACTCCAACCACCCTCGCTCGTTTTTTTGCTTGCTTTGGCCGTATAACCCCATAATTAATTCGGAGTGAAAGTTAACCCTTTGATTTAGCACGAGCTAAATCGCTCGAAGGCTCATCTATTTTTGGAGTTATACAGCACCACACCAAATTAGTTGGAATAACTTTCTGTGGGTTATGTAGTTGGTGCAATTTAATAAACTGTTATGGAAAGAATTATGGCTGATATACCGAGAGTAAGAATGGTAAATGCTGCTGACAAATACCAGAAAAGCTCTGAATTTCTGAATGATAATGCTATCGGAGATAATCAAAGTTTTCATGATTCTGCGTGTCTTATTGCAGCACTCTCCTTAGAAATCTATCTAAAAAGTTTCCTTTCTGAAAGAGAAACAACGGAGCTCGATTCTGGGTCGTTTTTAGTATCCGAAAAGGTAGTGAGAGGCCACAACCTCTTGGAGCTATATAACAGAATACCGGCTGAAATTAAAAACCATATTGTTGCATTCTCAAGGGAAATAGACCCAAGTATTGACTTCTTGGAATCATTAGAACGGTATAAAGACTACTTCTGCTTTTCTCGCTATCCATATGAGGGAAATATCCAAAGAATAACTGACTCTGAAATTGTTAGCTTTTCTTATCACATGGGGTTAGTAACTAAAAAAGTAGCAAAAATCATCCGCCAACTATAAATCCATAACAAAGCATTGCACCTGACGCATTGTAAGTAGCGCTTTTGCAATTTCGCTGCGCGAAACTTATCGCAACGCACAACTTACAAACTGCGGCTGAACTTAGCGTTATGTGTCTTCCCTACTAGTATGTTTCGCTAATAGCAATTATAAAAGGATGGTATGAAAAAGATTCTTCTATTTGGATTTTTATCCGCGATGCTAATCTCCTCAATCGCAGTATTCTTCGATTGGTATATTAACCCAGGAAACCTATTTCATAATGAGAAAGGTACTTCTTGGCCGATTATATTCGAAACATTTATTAGTTGGTTTTTCCCACTGCTCTTGTTGTTTCTCGTATCAGCAGCCACCTTAAGATACTGCTACACACCATTAGTTCGAATATTTCAAAAGTCTAAGAATTTAAAATCGTAAGTCATAATATTTATCCGCCAAAAAACACATAACAAATTGCTGGAACGGACGCATACTCGGGGCTCCGTTTCGCGCATGGCTACGCCATTTTAAGCGCTTCACTCTCACCCCTATTGAGTATGCGCCGCTCAGCAAGGCGTTAGCTTCAATTACATACGGAGATTTTCTGTGAAATTAAAAATTGGAATCGTTATCGCTCTATCGTTTCTTATAGTTTCCTGTGCTGCACCCTATAACAAAAATTTTCCTTTGGTTGAAAAGGGTATGACATTATCCGAAGTGACTGAGCTTATTGGCAAGCCAATCAGTGCTGAAAGCGGGCCAGATGACTCAAAAATTCTTTATTATCGTCTAGCATCATCGCCACTAGACACCGATGGTAGTGATACTCGCGAGTATTTTGTTGTTTCGCTTGAAGGAAAGGTTGTGGGCTACGGAGAGAGAACAGACTCAATTACGGTAATGCGTGAAGCTCGCCAATTTACAGCCGCTTGGAACGCTGCAAAGCTCATGGCTCCCAAACCCCAATAAGCTAACAAGCTACTGCGGTAAAAAAATCGGTAGATCCTGCATCAAAATAATTCTTCTCTATTGCTGGGCAATCTGTCGCCAAGCTTCGCAATTGGCCGAACTGCGAAGCACGTAGCACGTAGGTTGGGCAGCCATGCCCAACAAATCTATTCAACACCAAAGTGTTGGGCATTACTGCCCAACCTACATTAAATGCCACGCCTATTTCTGACCGAAAAATTTCCTTGAGATAATAGGATATACAACAAAAACCATAAAAAATTACACCGCTAGGAAACAAATTCAAGGATTACATTATGTTTAATTTAAGGATCGCGATTTTATTTTGTTTGTGCGCAATGCTGCCGTTACGGGTTTTGGCTGCCGGGTTAAATTCCGCAACACCTTTTGAGCTGCCGCATACTCACAAGGTGGCAATAAAGTCACCATCGGGTATTGCGTATGAGTTGGTTATATCGCTGCCCGCCAGCTATAAAAATTCGCCCAATAAACGCTACCCCGTAATCTATTACACGGACGCTCAGTGGGACGCGCCATTGTTGAATTCCATTTATCAGGATCTGGCCTTCGACAAAGCCGTACCGGAATTGGTGATGGTTGGTATTACCTATTCCGGTGTAAAGCCCAACTATACGGCGCTACGCACCAAGGATTTAACACCGACAAAGGACGAGAATTTTGTTCGTGATTCGGGCGGTGGCGAAGCATTTTTGACGTTTATTAAAGAGACGATTATCCCGAAAGTGGAAAGTGAATACCGGATTGATACCCGTCAGCGTGCTATAGCAGGCTGGTCATTTGGCGGACTATTTGCACTTTATGCCATGTACAGCGAACCAGAGTTGTTTGCGCGATGTATTGCAGTTAGCCCAGCAATTCCTTGGGACAATGAATACATCAGTCAATTGGATGATGAATTCTTTAAGGCAAACAGCAAGTTCAGCGCCCGGCTTTTTATCTCTTATGGGGCGAATGAAGCTCCAGCCTTTGTAGCATCTGTTGCTGAATTCCAGAATAAAATCAAAAATCGGGAAGCCCCTAATCTGCAGCTAATGAACTACGGCGTAGAGAACATGGCTCATGCGGGTGCAAAGGCTTCAGCCTATGCCCAAGGTCTTGTTTGGGTTTGGAAGGATATTCAGCCTTAGATCCTTGGCGTTTATTGGCACTACAAAAACTGGGCGCTGTATAAGGTTGCTTACGATGACCGCGAACCTATGCCGGTTATGCGGGGGATATTTTCTATCTTTTTTACTCACGCATTATTTTCTATCGTTGATATGCGCATTAAGGCAGAGCAAAAGGATTTTCAATGGAACCCCGGAATGTGGGCAACGTTCGGGGTAATCGCGCTATTGGTTTCCAACATTATCGACCGCATTCCAGCATCTGGCGCTATGGGTACACTTTTTGAATTTTTGCCGCTACCGCTAACGCTGGTATATGGGTTGGTTCTACTCAAAGCGCAGCGGGCTATTAATGTGAGTTGTAATGACCCGGAGGGTAAATCCAACCGGGTGATTACCTGGGCGAATTGCATCTGGATATTTTTAGGCGCGGGACTGCTGACGCTGGCGTTGTTGGGGATATTTTTGCCGGGGGAGTAGTATCGATCTTTATCTGTTTAGGGCGTGATAGTTGTTGCAAGCACTATGCATAAATTGAAAATTTTCTATCCTCACCTTGAATTAGCATAGGCCACTTGGAATTGGCTAAGATGCGCTTTTAAAAACCCGGATCACGCAATCCCATGACCTACCAACCCTCTTTCCACCTAACCCACGCCATGACCAAATATGTGGCCGAAATTTCCGAATTAATCGGCGCATGGAAGGCGGGGAATAAGGGTGCGCTAGTGCCGGAGTTGCGGCGCGGGAATCGGATTAAAACGATTCAGGCTTCTTTAGCAGTCGAGCAGAATACCCTGAGCCTTGAGCAGGTAACTGCTGTGCTGGAAGGGAAAACCGTGCTGGGTTTACCACATGAAATTCAGGAGGTACGCAATGCGTTTGCCGCTTACGAAAAAATGGAACAGTGGCAACCGCAGCGCATAGAGGATTTGTTAAATGCTCATGGCTTGTTAATGCATGGGCTGGTAGATGATGCCGGGCGTTTTCGCGCTAGCGGTTCAGGCATCTACCAAGGGCAGAAACTGGTGCACATGGCACCGCCGCCCAGCCAAGTGACTCGGCTGATGGCAAACCTGTTTCATTGGCTGGAAACCACCGAGGCACACCCGCTTATTGCATCCACCGCGTTTCATTATGAGTTTGAGTTTATTCACCCGTTTTCCGACGGCAACGGGCGCATGGGGCGGTTGTGGCAAACGCTAATTCTTAGCCACTGGCAGCCTTTGCTAGCCTACTTACCGGTAGAAACGGTGATAAAAAACCGTCAACAGGATTATTACCGCTTACTCGGCGAAGCCGATAAACAGGCCGATTGCTCAGTGTTTATCGAGTTTTTGCTGCAATCCATTCTTGAGTCTCTGCTTGAGGCCATCGCATCACAACACAATCAAGAAACGCGGGTAGAAACGCGGGCAGAAACGCGGGCAGAAACGCGGGTAGAAACGCCGCCTGTAAAAACAGAAGTCCGGATTTTAGCGCTATTGGAAGCACACCCGGAGTTGAGCTTGGCTGAAGTGGCTAACACTATAGGGCGGTCAGTAAGCGCGGTAGAGCGTGCCGTAACCAAACTCAAAACCCAAAACCGCTTGATATACGAAGGCCCCAAAAAAGGCGGCAAATGGAAGGTGCTGAGGGGCTAAAGCCAAACTACTCTGTGCGCTCACGCCAACAGCCTCGCTTGGGCTGTTGCCTCAGATAAAACTCCACTCTTGCTGATCAAACCAGTTCCATAAACCTGCCGAAAACTCGTTGGCGGTTTTTGTCGGAAGTCGCTCCGCTCTTCCAACCTACCCTCTTCTTGCGATAGCCCCGCGCCCCAAATAACAAACTGGGACGTTCGCCTAAACCAATACCGCGGATGTATTTACCCGAACTCCACTTTTTTCAGTTCGAATAAATTTAGTCGGGCGCGGGCCCTTGTTGATTAGGTCAGGATTATCTCGGCAATAGCTGTGCAGAGGCTTCACTTTCTGGCGCGGCCCCAACAATAAGCCTAAAAAAACATAAGAGAATCCGATATGACTAAACACAAAACTCCTCACCCCCTATTCAAAACCTCCCTGCTGGGTGCCTGCATGTTCGGGCTTATCTCCTGTGGTGGTGGCAGTGATCACGGGGTTCGCGCGTCAACCAATTTATCCAGCTCAACATCATCAGTTACCTCGTCATCCTCTTCCTCGTCTTCGTCAGCCGCACCGGTTGCAGCCTGTGATGAATCGGCAGGCGAAGGCCTGACCATGCTGAAAACCGATGGCACCAAGTGGGTCAAAGCCAGCGGGAAACAGGTTTGTCTCAAAGGCACTAACCTGGGCAACTGGCTGGTGCAGGAATTCTGGATGATGGGTCAGGGCGGCAATGGTGTGCATGACCAATGTACGCTGGAAGCCGAGCTGACCGAGCGGTTTGGTTACGCGGAAAAAGAGCGGTTGATTAAACTTTTCCGCGATAACTGGATCAAGGAGCGCGACTGGGATCAGCTGCAGGCCTTTGGTTTTAATGTGGTGCGCCTGCCGATTTTGTGGAGCGTGATCGAAGACGAGAAGAACCCCAAAACCCTGCGCGCCGATGCCTGGCACTATCTGGATTGGAGTATCGCCGAGGCCAAGAAGCGCGGCATTTATGTGATTCTGGATTTACACGGCGCGGTGGGCGGCCAAACGCCGAACGATCACACCGGGTGCTCTGGCCAAAACCAATACTGGACTAACAGCAGCTATCAGGATCGCACCAAGTGGCTGTGGGAGCAGATAGCCACCCGCTACAAAGATGAGCCTGCAGTTGCCGCATATGACCCGCTCAACGAGCCTTGGGGTTCTACCCCTGAAGACATGGCCGAGCGCATTACCGAACTGTACGACACCATTCGCGCCATCGACGACAAACACATCATTATGCTGCCCAGCCATTACGGCAGTATTGATGCCTATGGCGACCCGGCGGATGCGGGCATGACTAACGTCGCCTTTGAACTGCACCCCTACCCCGGCTTGTTTGGCGATAGACCGGGCGATAGCCATTACGACATTCACCGCGACTGGCTCAGATGCGGACAGGAAGGCACCGGCGGTGTGTGCTTCTGGAACACCAAACTCACCGGGCTGCAAACACCTATGTTGATGGGCGAATTCCAACCCTGGCAGGGTGCCGGTTTGGAATTGGGCGGCAAAATCGGCCGCGCGACTTACGATACCTTTGCAAGTTATGGCTGGGCTTCCACCAGCTGGGCCTACAAGTTGGTGACGGTTGCTGGCGGTCAGGGCAATGGTTTGTGGGGCATGGTCACTAACGAGGTGAATACCAACCTGGATACCGGCGTGGGCATGATCACCAAAGCCAGCACCTGGGATTGCAATAACTGGGACTCTACCTTTGCCGAGGCCTGCGCTAAAAAGGCCACCACCATCACCACCGGCGGCACAGAAGATAAAACCTATTATCTGGTGGTTAAAACCGGTGCCAACGGCGGTGCCAGCCCGGATGTGACCTTCGATAGCATCAGCCTGAAGAACACCACCACCAACGAGGAGCTACTGGCCAACGGTAACTTTGGCGCAGCGGGCGGCTGGTCTGAGCTGGCCATTAGCGGTTCGCTCAACTTCAATTACAACGCCAGCGATGCCAGCAAAGCACCTACCGGCAGCAATGGCGCCTTCCTGCACATCACTCGCCCAAGCGGCGTAGAAGGTGAAATTAACGGGGCGCTCTACCAGCAAATCACCCTGAAGGGCGGCCAGACTTACAGCTTCAGCGGTGTATTTAAAGGCAATGGCAGCACCAACACCTGGGCCGAAATTTACCTGATTGAAGACGAACCCATGCCCGGTAAAGACGTGGTGGATAACGCCGGCAAGGTGGATTTCACCAGCGCGCCCATCGAGGACATTGAAGCACTGTTCACCAGTTACGGCACTGTGGGTTACGACGTCCATGAAGGGCTGGCGCACTGGTTGGTGACCGATGAACACAATAATGTGTTTGATTACCCGGATCGCCCCACCGGTGTGAACCTGACGCTGGATGGCAGCAGCGCCAACATCACTTGGGCAGCAACACCGGGCACGGGCATCAGCTACAACCTCTATCGCTCTACCTCAGCGGGCAATAAGGGCAGTTTGATCGCCGAAAACCTGACGGCCACCAGCTACACCGACACTAACCTCAACCCCGATGTGACCTATTACTACTCGGTCACAGCGCGCAATAACGTCGCTGAAAGTTATGCCAGCAACCCGGTAAATACCCCTGTGCTTTACGTGCCGGTGCCCGCGAAAATCGAAGCGGAAAATTACACGGCTCACAGCGGCACCCAAACGGAAAATGCGGGTGATACCGGTGGCGGCAGCAATGTGGGGCATTTTGAAGCGGGTGATTTTGTGGAATACAAAATCAAAGTGGAAACCGCTGGCAATTACATCATCGAGTATCGCCTCGCCTCACAAACCGGCAGCAGCGGTTTTGAAGCGCTGATCGATGGTGCAGTGGTAGATACCCAAACCCTGGCGACCACCGGCGGCTGGCAGACCTATATCACCCAAAGCAGCGGTGCCATTGCGCTGCAACCGGGCAATTACACACTCAAGCTCAATTCAATTGGCAAAGAGTGGAACCTCAATTGGATCAACATCAAGGCGCAGTAATGTTGATCACTGCTCGTTGGCGAAAAATCTTATCGATTAGTTAGCCCTGTTACCTCTTGCCGATTGTTATCAATCGGCAAGAGGCTTTTTATTTTTATTTTTATTTTTATTTTTATTTTTATTTTTATTTTTTTTTGCGATTGTTAACCGAGAGAAATTTTATGAAAAATCCACTACAGCATTTACTGCTTGCACTGGCCATAGCGGGAGCTTGCAATACAGGCATCGCCGCCGACAACCAGACTAAAACCCTGAGCGTTTATACCACTGCCAAAGACACCAACCTGCGCTTGACCCAAGGTGAAAACCTGAGCCTTAAAGCAGCACAGCAAGCGCCGGAAACCGACATAGCGGTATTTGTAAACCCACAAAAGCAATATCAAACTTTTTTAGGCATTGGCGGCGCCATTACCGATGCCAGCGCCGAGACTTACGCCAAACTCAGCAATAAGAAAAAAGCCGAATTTTTGCAAGCCTATTACGATAAAAAAGACGGTATTGGTTACAGCCTGCTGCGCACCACCATCCACAGTTCCGATTTTGCCAGCCGCAGCCACACCTACATCAAAGAAGGCGATAAAGAACTAAAAACCTTTGATATAGCGCCCGATAAAAAATATCGCATTCCGATGATAAAACAGGCGATAAAAGCAGCCGGCGGTGAAATTACCACCTACGCCAGCCCCTGGAGTGCACCGGCGTTTATGAAAGACACCAACAATATGCTGCAAGGTGGAAAACTATTGCCCGAATACAATGAGGCCTGGGCTAATTACTATGTGAAATTTATCCAAGCTTATGAAAAAGCAGGCATTCCGATTTGGGGGCTGACAGTACAAAATGAACCCATGGCCAAACAGACTTGGGAATCCATGATTTTCACCGCTGCGGAAGAGCGCGACTTTTTAAAAAATCACCTGGGACCAACACTTAAAAAAGCTGGCATGGGCGATAAAAAAATTATTGTCTGGGATCACAACCGCGATTTAATTGTGCACCGCGCCAACACTATTATGGGCGACCCGGAAGCAGCGCAGTATGTGTGGGGAATTGGTTTCCACTGGTATGAAACCTGGACCGGCGGTAAACCGCTATACAGCAATGTAGCCGAAGTTGCCAAGGCCTACCCCAATGTGAATTTATTGCTCACCGAAGCGACAGTAGAAAAATTCAACGCCGAGCGCTATCACTATTGGCCCAACGCCGAACGCTATGGCGATTCCATCATTAACGATTTTAATGCCGGTGCAGTCGCTTGGACAGATTGGAATATTTTGCTGGATCACACCGGCGGCCCCAACCATGTCGGTAATTTTTGTTTTGCGCCAATTCACGCTGACACTAATGGCGAATTGATTTACACGCCCACCTATTATTATTTGGGCCACTTCTCCAAATTTATTCGTCCCAATGCCAAACGTGTCAGCGCTGTTGCCAGCCGCAGCGTGTTGCAAGTCACTTCATTTATCAACAGCGACAACTCACTCGCCACCGTGGTAATGAACAACAACGACAGCGCCATCAACTATCGTTTCTATGTTGGCGATATGGAAACCAATGTCACTATTCCTGCCCATGCGATGCAGACCTTGGTGTATTGATTTAAATAACTCTATCCAAAAAAACCAAACCCGCCGGGTGGCGGGTTTGGTTAAAAATAGCAGCATCAATTGATTGAATTTCATCAAAAATATTTAATTAAACAGGCTCACTTAACAAAAATAGTGTGTCATTGCTAAAGTCCTGCTCATTGGGCCACTCAACCGCACCAGCCACCACCTGGACTTGTTGAAAATAATTTTTGTCTTTTAACTCTGCAAAAATCCCTTTATCAAGAAATGGCGAAACATCAAATACTTTTGTTTCACCATTAACAAACAATAGTCTCAATTTGTAATCAGCCAAGGGCTCTACAGTTTGAACAAAGGGATTCATTACTCACCTCAAGGGATCAATCTTAAACACGGGCTCTCCATTTAAAGCCAGCTTCCAATCGGCCATTAATTCTTCATGGTGGATCTCCACCCAGGCGCTAATCAGTTTGGCTTTATTGGCAGGTAATTCACCCGCGATAAGCTGGCCAGATGGAATCTCGATAATCGCACGTTGTTCTTGATATTCCACATGAATATGCGGCATGTGGTGCTGCTGATTATCAAAATAGTACATCCGTATAATCAGCCCATAAAACATGGAAATGGTTGGCATTCGTCTCTCCTTGAGATTGTCGGGCTGCAGATTATACGTGGCTTTACAAAAAATAATTATCTCCCTGCAAAAATCTGCGAATAATGGACATCCGTTTTGGTGCGGATTACGAACCCATTATTTAGTGCAAAAAATTGCAAGGAGTTTATCCATGAAAAAACTTGCCTTACTGGCGGCAGCCATAGTGTTTCAGGGTTGTGCTACCGACAGTGCGATAACCGGCTTGAGCGACCAGCACAAACAACAGCTGCAAACCATTACCCAAGCCATGCCGGCAGAACACCAGGCCCGCTATGCGGCGCGCAACCCGGTGGAAACACTGGCATTTTTTGGTATCAAACCGGGCGATCTGGTGGTGGAAGCACTGCCGGGGGACGGCTGGTACTCCAAAATTTTAATGCCTTATCTGGGCGAAAACGGCCGTTTGATCGGGGTGGATTACAGCCTTGCCATGTGGCCGGAATTCGGCGGTTTTGCCACCCCGGAATTTATTGAAAAACGTAAAAGCTGGCCGGCGCAGTGGAGCAGCGATGCAAAATCCTGGGGCCCAGCCAAAGCCGAGGCCTATACTTTTGCAGACTTACCCGCCGAGCTGACCGGTAAGGCAGATGCGGTGCTGTTCATTCGCGCCCTGCACAACCTGGCGCGCTTTGATGCCAAGGGCAACTACCTGAAACAAGCCCTGGCGGAAACCCATCGCGTATTGAAGCCGGGCGGAATAGTGGGCGTGGTGCAACACGCCATGAGCGAAGATAAACCCGATGCCTGGGCCGATGGCAGCCGTGGTTATTTGAAAGAGTCAGCCATTGTTAATGCCATGACCGCCGCTGGTTTTGAATTTGTGGGCAGCAGCGACATCAACAAAAACCCCAAAGACCAACCGCAAGCGGATGATAATGTCTGGCGTTTGCTGCCGAGCTTGAGCGGCACTGAAGCGCAGAAAAACCAAAATCGCATGATTGGTGAATCCAACCGCGTAACCCTGTTATTCAGAAAAAAATAAACAGGCTCCCGCGTTAATGGTTTTTAGCGGCACCATTAGCGCGGGCTGTTGTCCGAATAAGTTGTTGAATGCCCTGTCAGAGAGTGCCGGGCAAGTATCGCCGCAGCGGAGGAAATATTTGTGGATGATTTAGTAAGGCTGGTCTATGCCAGTGAAGCAACATTTGACGCGGCAAATCAGGGAGTCGAAGTGGAAGTTGGGCGAATTCTTACTGAATCGCGCCGCAACAATGCCCGCGCACAGGTGGGTGGTGTGCTCTATTACGGCAATGGCTATTTCTTTCAATGTCTGGAAGGCCAGCGCGATGCAGTGGTGGAAACCTATCAACGCATCTGCCTGGACCCCCGCCACAAAAACGCCAAAATTTTATTAAAAGGTTTTACCAAGCGCCGGTTATTTCAGGACTGGAGCATGAAGTATTTGCCCACCGAAAAAAAATTGCGCGACTTTTTGGCGCAGCATAGCCTGACGGAATTTTCGCCGTTTGATTATGATCGCGAAATGGTGGGACGTTTGTTAATTTATTTCCAGCAAGCCGATGAGTCAGGTGAGTTTGCTGAGCACAGCAAAGAATCGCCAGCCGCTGCAAACAGCACGCCGCAACCCAAAACTGGCTGGCGCCGCCTATTTAACCGTTAACAGGCGCCAGGACATGAACAACCACAGCATCAATCCCGCTGTTATTTTTTGCCGCTATTTGCAGCAGCTAAAAATCATGCTGGATAAAATGGAGCGTCACACGGCTGGCGACAATTCACTACTGCAACGGAGCCTGTATCCCGGCATGTTGCCGCTCCTGGCGCAAGTGCGCACTGCTGCCAACTTTTCACTGCGCTGTTGCTGCCCGCTTAGCTCACGCCCCAGAATAAGTTTCGACAATAGCGAAGAAACTTATGCGGGCATGCAATTGCAACTTAACCAAACCATTGAGTATTTACAGGCGATTCCCGCGAGCGATTTTATTCACGCCACTACGATGATTAGCGATAAGGCAGGTTTTACCCAATTACATTTGCCGGCGCTGGAATATGCACAGCTCTACGCCCTGCCTAACTTTTTCTTTCACATCAACATGGCCTATGCCATAGCCCGCGCCGCCGGCGTACCGTTAAGCAAAGGCGATTTTGACGGCTATCACCAGTACCCGGAAGGTTTTTCGTTTGTTGCAGGTGACGCCCACTAACAGCCAAGCTGCGGCATACACTGGCGCTCAGCGAGTGGAGCTTTGGGTTGCACAGAAGTTATTGGCCATCGGCCAGTAGGGGTAAATTGATCGGCATATTGCACTGGTTCGCGCCGGACACATAGGGCGATTGCAAACAAATAATTGTTCGTTGTGGCAGCAGCAAGGGCGCCAGATGCGGGCCGAAATAGCCAATCAAGCGCTGTTCAAATTCACCGGTTTGTTGCAGGCGCGACAGCCCAAGCATCAATCGTTCAGCGAGTTCAGGGGTTTGTTTGCTGACATAGATGTAGATGGGAAAGGGGTAGTAAAGCACCAGGTTTTGCTCTATCGCAAGCTCGGGAAACGCAGCTTTGATCTCCGCATATTTTATGCTGACTTCATTAATGCCCAAAGCCAAACAATCGAACCGGTGAGAGGCCAGCATGGGGAACAAATAGTCCAGTTTGCTGGCACCTAATACGGGAATACCGTTGTGCTGATAGATCCGGGTATCACTCCAACCTATACCTTGGCCCACCCTGATCCGGCGCAGCTCTGCCAATGAAGATATTTTGGTAAAGGCGGCCTGCTGTGTACGATTAATCAGGCATACGCGAAAGCCGAGCATGCCTTGTAAAATATCCAGCGGCACAGTAATCACATCCGCTTTCGCAATTGGGGTGCCCGGAGAGGCCCACTGCATATTCATCAGTCGCCCTTCACTGAGTAATGCAGCTTGGCGCATGGCAGTAGGCGCTTCGTTGTATGGCTCAATCAAATAGTCGCCAAACTCCGGACGAGTCACCTCCATAGCGCGCTCGACGAGATCATATTGATACTGGGCGTGTTTTTCGGTTCCGGGCGTCATGTGATAACGCACCACCATGAGAGGCTGAAGGTTGAGCGCATCACTCCCGGTTTCTGCCTTGGCACAGGGGGCGATTAATATAATTGATAGCAATAATCTAACCGAACGCATAGCGTGCATAAGCAGTACTCAAGTCATCGGATATTATTCTAGTCATGCTGGCATGTATTTTCACATGGTCATCTATTTAAATCCTCAAGATACCGGTTCAAGCCCGCCATTAAACAATTTGGCTATTAGCCAAGTGGCACGAACGCCTTGTTTTACTACTGCCCTTGCCTGGATGCAGCGCGACTGGGAGGCGAAAAAAATGATCGCTTCCTTGCGCCATATCAAATTCATTTCACTCCGCCGATAAAATTTTTATTCGCCCAGCCTGCTTGATGTATATCAATTTTCGCTCTGTGAATTTTCGTAACACTGCAGCTGTGGTTAACGAAATGAGAACAACAGAGGAAGCGAGAATGCGTCAATTAGTAATGGCATTGGTTATTGGTAGCAGCTGCGTTGCCCCCTTTACGCAGGCCCATGAAGCCGGTGATTTTTTAGTGCGTGTCGGTGTTGCGCAAATCGAGCCGGATGCCAGTAGCGGTAGTGTTTTGGGCGGCGGCGTGGATGTTGAGAATGCAACCGGCTTGGGATTTTCCGGCACCTGGTTTGCAACACAACATATCGGAATCGAAGTGTTGGCCGCCCTGCCCTTTGAGCACGATATAGTGGGCAGCGGCGCCCTGAAGGGGGTGGATATTGGCAGCACCAAACATTTGCCGCCCACCATCTCCTTGCAGTATTACCCGCTGAGCCAAGGCAAATTCCAACCCTATGCAGGTATTGGCCTGAACTACACCACCTTTTTTAACACCGATAGCAGCGCGACTCTGGATGCGGCGTTAAATGGCGATACCGATATCTCCCTGAAAGACTCCACTGGCCTTGCGCTGCAAGTGGGCGCCGACCTGCAACTCACCGACAACTGGTATTTGAATGCGGCCGTTTGGAAAATCGATATAGAAACCACTGCGCGTATTTATGTGGATGGCGCCCACGCCGCGAGTGTTGATGTGGCGATTGATCCGCTGGTATTTATGCTCGGCGCTGCGTATTCCTTTTAAATAGCAATCCCGGTTTTTTATTACGCTTATCCCGATCTGATGGGTTCAGTTCGGGATTTTTGCTTTGGGCGGGGAGAAAAACACTTTATTCACTTTATTTGCACAGGTAGATGGCGGAATATTCCTCCTTCATCGTCATGGTCTATGAGGAAATCACCTTGGTGGCTAGAGCCCATGTCTAATAATGAAAAAATAACCAATCAACCCGCGCAGAACGACAGCATCGCCAGCGTCTTTATCGCCCTGCGTAGCACTCTGGCGCGCGCTGTTTCACGCTTGGTTCCGCCCAAGGAAGTGGAAGACATAGTGCAGGAAACCTATGTTCGCGTCTGTCAGGTAGAGGCGCCGGAGCAAATCCAGTTTCCGCGTTCATTTATGTTGCGCACGGCACAGAATCTGGCGATTGACCATTTGAAACGGGCGGAAACCCGCTTGAGTGTGAGCATGGACGATGAACTGGATTTGGAGCTTGCGGGCTACACGACCCGCGCCGATGACACTTTTGATCGGGTAGCGGCAAATCAGGAGTTTGGCTTTTTTTGCGAAGCGGTACGCCAGCTGCCGCAACAATGTCGCAAGGCTTTTGTCTTAAAAAAAGTTTATGGCTATTCGCAAAAAGAAATTGCGCAGAGCCTGGATATTAGTGAAAACACTGTGGAAAAACACATCGCCACCGGTATCAAACGCTGCGCCCAATATATGGCCAGCCTGAAGCAAGGCGGTGAAATACCTTTAATGACATCACCCAAGGCTCCGAGCGAGAGGAGCAAGTTATGAGCAACATTATCGAGTTCCCCAACCGCGAGACCATTTACGATCAAGCGAGCCTTTGGATTGCACGTATGGATCGCGAGCTCACCGCCGCCGAACAACAAGAGTTGGCGCAGTGGCTGGCCGCCAGCGAGCAACATCGCAGCGTGTTGTTTGAGATGGCCGAACTCTGGGACAAAATGGATAGCCTGGCGCGCCTTGCCGACTTGTTTCAGGCCCCCGCCAAACCTGTACGCCAACCCCGCTTTTACGGTGCTATTGCGGCGTCAGTGGCATTTTTAGCCGTGGTAATAGGCTGGAACCTCGCCCCGCAGATGCCAACCCAATTGCTGTCACTGCTCCCCTTTCAGGTGCAAGTGGTGGACGGTGTTTATGAAACCGCGGTGGGCGAGCACTCCAACGTCAACCTGCCTGATGGTTCCCAATTAGTGCTCAATACCAATAGCCGCGTAACCGTTAAATACAGCGACGAACACCGGTTATTTTTATTAGAGCGCGGTGAAATTAATATTGAAGTTGCACACGACAAAAATCGACCACTGAGTGTTATGGCGGGCAATAAAGTAGTGCAAGCGGTAGGCACGGCCTTCAACGTGCGCTTGCAAACTGATAATCAAGTGGCACTGCTGGTGACCGATGGAAAAGTATTGGTTGCGCAGAAAACTATTCCCCAGACCATCGACAAAATTATTGCTGAACGCCTGCCTGCCACTGCACTGGCAGTATCAAAAGGGGAAAAAATTACGCTAGGCGCAGAGCGCGAAACCATTGCCAAAGTAGATGACAATGAAATTGTTGCCAAACTCAGTTGGCGCCAGGGTAACCTGGTATTTCGTGGCGAGACACTGGAAGAAGCATTGGTAGAAATTAACCGCTACACCTCGGTACAGTTTGAAGTTGCCGACGAAAGCATCAAACAGGAGCGTATTGCAGGCTTATTTAAAGCGGGTGATGTGGATGGCTTGCTCGCCGCATTGGAACAAAACTTCAACATTCACACTCAACGCTTGGGCAGCAATAAAATCCGCTTGAGCGCCAAATAATTAATCGCACCTTGAGGCCGCTTGCAACTTGTTGCGGCGGTCAGTTTTTATGTAAGTCATTTTTATCACTCTACACCCACTTATTAACACTCTGACCAAAAGCCACAACACTGTTTTTATCACTCCCATCCGGGCTGCAACCGTTTACCTCGACGCAAAATACCTGCCGTAAACTAGGCTATGATAAAGATTAATGCGCCAATGCTTGTTCCCTGCCGCACAAGTCTTTAAGCTCCAAGCGCTACCCAATTGCTCTATTAACAAAAAGCGCCGCCGCCAGCCACGCGCTCGCCGCCGCGTATAACTAAAATAAAGTGTTTACTGTGCAAATAATTCCAATCCGATGGCGGAAAAAAAATAGCCCCTCGTCTATTAAACACGCGAGCAAGACGCTCGCGGCTGAGGTAAACGAGCAGGCGATTTTTCGAATGTTACTCTTTGCCCTCGCGGTCGGCACACCGCTGTCCGCGCAGGCAGAAAATAATAGCCTCGACAAAATTATCCAGTTCAATATCCCTCAGCAACGAGCAGATCTTTCGCTCACTGAGTTTGCTGAACAGGCTGATATTACGTTGCTGTTTCCATTTGATGACGCAATGGAGATAACTACGAATAAATTAGTCGGTCGCTATTCCATCGAACAAGCCGCACGGCTGTTAGTGGCGAATACCAACCTCAGTGTAAAGATTGACGAGAAAGGTCTGCTGACCATCACGACCAATCAGTCTCTTGAGGAGTTGGATTCAATGCACAATAAAAATAAACTCAGCGCTATTATCGGTATTGTCACCTCCATGGCAGGTGTACAGGCATTAGCGCAGGACACCACAGCCCCGCTTGGCGCAAACGACCAAGTCGAAGAATTAATGGTTACCGGTATTCGCGGCAGCTTGCAGCGTGCGATGGATGTAAAGCGCGCGGCAGGTGGCGTTGTGGATGCCATTTCGTCAGAAGATATTGGTAAGTTCCCTGACACCAATGTTGCTGAATCCTTGCAGCGTATTACCGGTGTTTCTATCGACCGTTCAGGCGGTGAAGGTCAATTAATTACCGTGCGCGGTTTTGGCCCGGAATTTAATACGGTATTAATTAATGGCCGCCAAATGGCGACAGAAAATATGTCGCGTGCGTTTAGCTTCGATACTGTGGCATCGGAATTGGTGAGTGGCCTTGAAGTGCACAAAACTTCCACCGCAACTATGCAATCCGGTGGTGTTGGTTCAACAGTTAATGTAAAAACCGCACGCCCTTTGGACATTGGCGATTTTAAAGTTGCCGGCAGCGTGAAAGCGGCGCTGGAAGAAAATAGCGAAGAAACTACACCGCAAGTTTCTGGCCTGGTAAGCAACGTGTTTAACGATGGCAGAGTGGGCGTATTACTTGCACTTTCGCACCAGGAACGCGATACCCGTTTGAACCAGGCACAAATGGATGGCTGGTTGGAAAACGTAGGAATACCTACCGAAGAATTAAATGGCGGCGCCGGTGTGCCTGCAGGCACCACGATTTTCTCGCCACGCAATTACGACCACAAGGTAACTTTTGAAGAGCGCACACGCACCAACGCGTCTCTGGTGCTGCAATTTGCACCGTCCGATGATTTAACCATCACAACCGACGCAATTTATTCAGATTTTGATATCGAAACCAATGCGCTCTCTTACGGTCACTGGTTTACCGCACCTAACATCACCGATGCTGTTACTGACGAAAATGGCACAGTGATTGATTTGCGTCAGGAAGTGGGTTTAGCGACCGACATGCACGCGAAAAAATTTGACCGCCTGACCGAAACGTCACTCTTTGGTGTCAATGCCGATTGGCAAGTTAACGACAAATTAAATCTAAATTTTGATGCAACTTTTTCCAACGCAGAGCGTGATGCCAACAACGGTGGTGGCGATCAATTGTCATTAATCGGCTACGCCAACCGCGTGCGTTTTCAGGTGGATGACAATATCCTGCCTTATGCCAGCGAATTTGAAACCGCCAACCCGAATATTTTTTCCGGTCAGCAGGAGTTGGACGGTACAGCTTATCGCGACCCCAGTGCACCTAACTATGTTGCACCTGCCGGAGTGGGTGATTTCCTCGATAAAAACAACAGCCGTGCTCACGTAATGTTGCGCCGTGGCTGGGCAGTTGAAGATGAGGTTAATCAATTCAAGATGGATGGCACCTGGGATGAAGGTACAGACTCAGGTTTGGTAAAAGTAAAATTCGGCACCATGCTCTCTTCTGAAAGCAAAGCATTGGACCGTTGGGATAACGAAGGTGTAGGCATTCACTGTACTTACTGCGGTTATCCCGATGCGCCCATTATTCCTGCCGATATGCAATATGTATTTGATGCGGGCAACGATTTCCTTAGCGGCGTAAGTGGCAGCGGCCGTATGCCAACCCAATGGCTGGCACACGATGGTGAAGCACAATTTGCTTACCTTGAAAGCACCAGTGGCAAAAACTTTGATGCGGTAAAACGTGATAATTCTTTTGTGGTGGATGAAGACACAATCTCGTTTTATTTGGAATCTGAATTCGCGGGTGATTTGAGCGGCATGCCTATTTCTGCAATCGGCGGTGTGCGTGTAGAGTCTACCGATGTAAAAGTACGTGGCACCGAAGCGCCAGTTACCGGCCTGCGTATTTTGGATGAAACCGAAATGCTCGCCGAGTTTGGTGCAGCGCAAGCGATCAGCGAAGACAGCAGCTACGATGCCATTTTGCCAAACATGAGCATCAAGCTGGAAATCACTGACGATATGGTAGTGCGTGCGGCAGCCTCAAAAAGCTTAACCCGCCCAACACTCACCAGCATGGCACCGGTAACCGTTATTACGACTACACGTCAGGGCGGCAACCTCACCTCTACCAGCGGTAACGCCGCGCTTGAACCCTTTGAATCTGATAACTTTGATTTGTCCTGGGAGTGGTATTACGGCGATGCCAGCTATGTGTCTGCCGGTTACTTCAAAAAAGATGTCGCAAATTTTATTGTTAACTCGATTGCCGATAAGACATTCACTCTGCCAAGCGGCAATTTGCTAACTGACCCATCCACGGGTAGCAATACTGATGCACCGGATGCCAATGACTCGGTGGCAGTATTTAAAAATACCCTGCCTAACAATGGTGAAAACGCCACGGTAGACGGCTTGGAATTGGGCGTACAACACACCTTCGGCGAGAGCGGTTTTGGTGTGATGTTTAACACCACATTGGTAGACAGCGATGCGGAACTCGACCCTGCCGATGTCACCCAAGTGTTTGCACTGACCGGTTTGAGCGATTCAATGAACCTGGTGGGATTCTATGAACAAGGCCCAGTGCAAATTCGTTTGGCGTACAACCAGCGCGGTGATTTTGTGCAATCACTTACTCAAAGCAACGGCAATGGACCAACCATTGTTGAAGATTATGAGCAATGGGATTTAAGTGCTAGCTACGATGTGACTGATGAAATCACCGTATTCCTCGAAGGCATTAACCTCACCGAAGAATATGTGCATAAACGCGGCCGTTACTCCAACCAATTGTTGTTGGTTGAAGACAGTGGTCGTCGCTGGGCACTGGGCGTAAGAGCCAGTTTCTAATGCAAAACCGTTTAAAAACTTTCTCCGTTGTTAAACAGCCCATAGCCTTGAGGCTGTGATTTTAGGCCGCTGCCCTGCAGCGGCCCTTTTTGTTTTTCCGTTCCAGTTGTTTTAACCGCGAGCAGATCATGAATAATAAAATTGCATCGGTTGTTATTGTGGGCGGCGGCACTGCCGGCTGGTTAACCGCAGGGCGTATCGCCGCGCAACACCGCACCCAAACTGCCAGCACACTCAGTGTTACCTTGGTTGAATCCCCCAATATTCCGATTATTGGTGTGGGCGAAGGCACCTGGCCTACAATGCGCTCCACCTTAATTAAGCTCGGCATTTCCGAAACGGATTTTATTCGCGAGTGCGATGCATCCTTTAAGCAAGGCGCCAAATTTGCCCGCTGGGTCACTGGCACGCCGGATGATTTTTATTACCACCCGTTAATGCTGCCGCAGGGGTTTGGCAAAACCAATATGGCCGCCCACTGGCAAGCGTTGCGCGACCAACAGCAAGTGCAGGAATCCTTTTCGGCCGCCACCTGCTTCCAGGAAGCGATTTGCGAATTGGGGCTGGCGCCCAAAATGATTACCACGCCCGAATTTAATTCCATTGCCAATTATGCTTACCATTTAAATGCCGGAAAATTTTCTACTTTTTTGCAAAAACATTGCACAGAAAAACTCGGCGTACAGCATGTGCTAGCGGATGTTGTCACGGTTAACTCCGCTGACAATGGCGATATTCGCTCCATTACTACTGCGCAGGCCGGGGAAATTTCCGGCGACTTATTTGTAGACTGCACCGGGTTTCAGTCGCTACTACTCGGCCAACATTTACAAGTTCCATTTGTTGACTGCAGCGATGTACTGTTTATTGATAACGCACTTGCCGTGCAAATTCCCTACGATAGTGAAGACGCTCCCATCGCTTCACACACTATTTCCACAGCACAAGACGCCGGCTGGATTTGGGATATAGGTTTAATTCATCGCCGCGGTGTAGGCCATGTTTATTCCAGCCGCCATACCAGTGAAGATGAAGCCACCGCTCGCCTTGCAAACTATGTCGGCCCTGCCTTCAAAAATGCAAACCTGCGCAAGATTCCCCTGCCCTGCGGCCACCGTGAAATATTCTGGAAAAATAATTGCGTTGCTGTGGGCTTGTCTGCCGGTTTTCTGGAACCCTTGGAAGCTTCGGCATTAGTTCTGGTGGAATTATCAGCCAGCATGATTGCCGAGCAACTGCCGGCCTGCCGCGAGATAATGAACATCACCGCAAAGCGTTTTAATGAAACCTTTCGCTACCGCTGGGATCGCATTATCGATTTTTTAAAACTGCATTACATTTTAAGCAAACGAACCGACAATGACTTTTGGGTGGACAACCGCGACCCAGCGACTATCCCGCAGAGCCTGCAGCAATTAATGCAGCTGTGGCGTTACCAACCACCGGGTGATCACGACTTTACCAGCAACAATGAAGTGTTTCCGGCAGCAAGCTATCAGTATGTACTTTACGGCATGGGCTTTGAAACCTGTTATGACAACAGCAGTCACTTGCTGCGTGACACCCAATTTGCCCGGGAACAATTTATCAAAAACAAAAAAACCATTGAGCAGGTAACACGCAGCTTGCCAAGCAACCGCGAGTTGTTGCAAAAAATCCATCTGCATGGATTACAAACACTTTAAGCGCAGCCCGATCAACAAGGTAAATACCATGACTCAATTTGTTGCCCTTCACCCTCAACTCCACCAACAGCTGCGTGTAGATACCAGTCGTATTGAAGCACTGGGCGCACAACAGCATTTGGTGCCTGTGGTGCTTAGCGAATTTCTAAAACTGGTAGTGCATTACCCTATTGTGTTCAGCAAAAATAGCGAAACCGGGCAATTTGTTTGCAGCGCATTATTGGGTTTCAGCGCAGGTGAAAATTTATTTTGGCGCAACGGTGAATGGCAAGGTATTTACACCCCACTGCAAATAATGCGTCAGCCGTTTTTTATTGGTGAGCAGCAGGGCCAGACACTTATCTGTATAGATGTGGACAGCGAACTGTTAAAAACCGGTAAAGGCGAAGCTATCTTTGATAACCAGGGGCAAGAGACAAGCTATTTGCAACAGGCAAAAAATCGGCTTGCGGCACTGATCAACGGTGAGAGCGAAACCCAGGCATTTATTAAAGCACTGCTCACACTGAATTTAATAATGCCTATGGCACTGGATATCAGTTTTGCCAATCAGCAACAGCAGCGCATCCAGGGTTTGTACACCATTAATGAAGAAGCACTTGAACAATTAACCAGTGAACAACTCCTGCAGTTACAGCAGCGGGGTTATTTAAAAAGTATCTACACCATGATTGCTTCACTGGGGCAGATCTATGCGCTTATTCAGAAAAAAAATGAACAGCTTGGTTAGCCTGATATGAACAATCAGTGGCAACTACAGATTGAATATCTTGGTGAGGAAAAAAATCCACTCCTGATTATCGATAACTTTGCTGCATCACCCGAGCAATTGCTTGGCGAAGCTTGTGAGCCTCCGGGTTTTATGGCCCAAGCCAGTGATTTTTACCCTGGCCTGCGCAAGCCGGTAAATGCCCACTACGCGCAGCAAAGCCTGAGAGCTGTTGAACCGCTGGTAAAAAAATATTTTGCGATTGACGAGCCACTGCAAGCCGGGCTTAGCCTTTGCGCATTTTCAATTACCACTACACCCGCCGAACAGCTGCGTCCTATCCAGGCTGTGCCCCATATAGACACGCCCGACCCCCTGCAATTTGCGATGGTGCATTATTTGTGCAGCGAAACCTTTGGTGGCACCTCGTTTTACCGTCACCGCAGCAGTGGTTACGAAACCATTACCGAAGCGCGCATGGCCCCTTATTTCAAAACCGTCAAACAGGAACTTATGGCGGAAGCCAGGCAGAGTTTTGATTACATCAATGGCGATACCCCACTCTTTCAGCGCATTGGGCAGGTGCCAGTACAATTTAATCGCTGCATTATTTATCGCAGTAATTTGTTGCATTCGGGCGATATCAACCCAACGCTGGGGCTGAGTGCAAACCCGCGTGAAGGGCGCTTGACACTGAATAGCTTTTTCCGTTTCTGTTGAGCCTGAATTCACGCGCCTTGCTATAACCCTCCCTCAACCCTCCCTCTCTGTTCGAATTTTCTTTTCTGTGCACCAGTAGGCGATTAACGCTTGCGCACAGCTTGTTCAGCGCAAGCCGATAGGACTATCATGTAACCGATTACAAACATGACGTAAGCCAATTAGCCCAGAGAATAAGATCCGGTTTGCATCTCCTCAAAACCGAACAGGGCCGGCGTCAGGTTTGTAGCTGTTCACCGCTGTCGTTTTACCGCGTTGCTTGTGTCACCCAATAACCAACACTAACCCTGTGACTGCGCTGTGGCTTTTGGTCGATGCCCGCTAGCTGTATCCGCGAGCGTTAATGAACAGTCGCCGCTAGCGCCCAAAAGGAATACCTATGAAAAACCTGACATTACCCCAATTCTCGCTGATCAAAACAACGGCCCAGACCTTGTCATCCCTACTGCTCAGCGCAACCCTGATCGCGCCCGCATTCGCCGGCTGGACGGTGAACGGCAGCCAGGTGCTGGACCCTAACGGCAATGCTTTTGTGTTTCGCGGCGTTAATCACCCCCACGCCTGGTACACCGGCCGACTCAATCAATCACTGCAGGATATAGCCGCGACCGGCGCCAACTCGGTCAGAGTCGTGCTGAGTAATGGCACCCAATGGACACGCAACAACGGCGCCGATGTCACCAACGTCATCAACCAATGCAAGCTGAATAAACTGGTGTGTGTATTGGAAGTCCATGACTCCACCGGCTTTGGCGAGAGTGCAGCAGCAACCCATATCAGCCGTGCCACTGAATACTGGTTGAGCGCTGACATTAAAGCGGCCATCACCGGCCAGGAGGACTACGTGGTGGTGAATATCGCCAACGAGCCTTTTGGCAATAGCACTTCCGCCGCGACCTATACAAATGACCATATCACCGCCATACGCGCGCTGCGTGAGGGTGGTTTGACCCATATGTTGATGGTAGATGCCGCCAACTGGGGGCAGGATTGGTCTAATGCCATGCGCGACAATGCGCCCGCGATTCTTGCTGCCGACCCGCGTAAAAATGTGGTGTTTTCGGTGCATATGTACGAGGTGTACAACAGCGCATCCATTGTGCAAAGTTATCTGAGCAGCTTTCAAAACCGGGGGCTGGCACTGGTGGTGGGCGAGTTTGGCGCTGATCACAATGGCAGCAATGTGGCGGAAGAGGCAATTTTGCAATACGCGCAGGATATGGGCATTGGCTATTTAGGTTGGAGCTGGAGCGGTAATGGCAGCTGCTGTACATCGCTGGATATAGTGCTGAACTGGAATCCTGCAGCGCTTAGCCCTTGGGGGAATTACCTGATCAATAGCACCAATGGCATCAAGGTGACCTCAAAACTGGCCACGCATTTCAGTGGCACTGTTGGTAGTAGCTCCAGCAGGTCCAGCATCGCTCCCAGCTCGTCATCAATGCCCTCATCAATTGCTTCGTCAATCGCTTCATCGACGCCATCCTCCATGGCAAGCAGCAGCTCGCCAGCAGCGACCGGAGGCACCTGTAACTGGTATGGCAATCGCTACCCGATTTGTGTGAACACCGCGAGCGGTTGGGGTTGGGAGAATCAGCAGAGCTGTGTGGGTCGCACCAGCTGCGCGGCCTTGCCCGCGCCTTGGGGGATTGAAGGTGGCGCACCCTCCAGCGCTGCTGCAAGCTCAATCAGCAGCACGCCAGCAAGCAGTGCGGCACCCAGCTCAAGGGCAACCAGCAGCGCTCCGGCATCCAGCAGTGCCGCTAGTAGCCAGGCCAATAATGGCGGTTTGAGCTGCAGTTACCTGGTGACCAATTCCTGGGGTTCCGGTTTTACCGGTGCGATTCGCATCACCAATAACAGCAGCACCACCAAATCCGGCTGGAGCGCCAGTTGGCGTTATGCAGGTAGCAATCGCATCACCAGCTCATGGAATACCAACCTGAGCGGTAGCAACCCTTACACCGCCACCAACGTCGGTTGGAACGGCAGTATTGCGGCAGGGCAAAGTGTGGAAATCGGCTTCCAGGGCAATACCAATGGCGCCAGCATAGAAACTCCGAGTGTCAGCTGCCAATAATTTTTACTGCGCTAACACCAACAAGCTGCAATAAAAAAATCGCCCGGACTTTTATTGATTAATCGTAACAGTCGCGGGCGATTTTTTTTGCGATGCGCAAATGCACGAAATCAGATTATTTTTAACAACTCTTTTAAATCACTCACATGGCGCCGGCTGATAATAGGACGTGATTCGGTATCGGCCAGGCGCACCTGATACTGGCCCTGGTTATTGCGCTCCAGCGCTTCAATATGTTTTATGGACACCAGTGAATTGCGATGGATGCGCACAAACCGCCCGCCAAATTCCTCCTCCAATTCCTTCAGGGTTTCATCCAACAAATGTTCGCCACCGCGATGAAAAACCGTCACATATTTTTGATCGGCCTGAAAATAGCGAACATCATCCAGCGCGATTAATTCCACCCCGCGCCGGGTTTTTGCCGAAATATGGCTGCGCTGGTGCTCGCGTGCCGCCGCTTGTTGGCTATTGGGTTGCTGCGCGGCAAGGCGCTGGATTTTGTTCAGCTTTTGCGCCTTCTCCAACACTTGCAACAGCTGCTCGGCTTTCACTGGTTTGAGCAAATAGCCCACCGCGTTGGTGCCAAAAGCATCCAGCGCGTATTGATCGAACGCGGTGCAGAAAATCACTGCCGGCGGATCTTCCAACTGGCTAATGTCTTTGGCTAGCGTCAAGCCATCGCAACCGGGCATGCGAATATCCAGCAGCACAATGTCCGGGTCATATTCGGTGATGGCAGCAAGCGCGGCTTCCGCATTATCGGCTTCAGCGACGACACGAAAGCCTTCAATTTTTTCCACCATGCGCAGCAAACGCTGCCGCGCCAGAGTTTCATCGTCAACAATTAATATATCCATAGCCAGTGTTTCCGCATTAGAACCTGCAACAAGCTGCGCCCACTCAAGCCGTGAGTGGACAAAAAATGTAAGTGGTGAATACACCATTTTCCGCACTGCTGGAGAGCCGTGCCGCTGCGCCAAAATGGGCTGTGAGGCGGCGGCGAATGTTATCCAGTGCCATGCGATTGTGACGTTGCGCCGCTTCTCCGCTGTGATGATTTTTTTTCACCAGCAAATAGGGATTGCTAATGACAATGCTCAGCTGTTTGTCATTCTGCGACACGCGAATGGTAATTCGCCCGCCGCGCGGCAGCGGCTCTACGCCGTGGAAAATCGCATTTTCTACCAGTGGCTGCAGCATCAAGCTGGGAATTTTAAGCTGTGGGTTACAGTCGCCGATTTGCCAATCCACCTGTAGGCGTTTGCCCAAACGCAATTGCTCAATATCCAAATAGTGCTTACATAAACTCAATTCGCGCTCCAGCGGAATCAAACTTGGCTCGGCGAGGCTTGCGCGAAACAACTCGGACAAGTCTTCCACCACCCGTTCGGCGGTATCCGGATCGGTGGCAATTAAACTGGCGATAGAGTTCATACTGTTAAACAAAAAATGCGGGCGAATACGCGATTGCAGCGCTTGGATACGCGCCTGCATTTCCGCTTGCTGCTGGTTGCGCAGTTGCTGCTGCAAATACAAATAGCGCAACAAAATACCGGCCATGATCGCCGCAATCACCATATTGTTGAGCAGCTGCCAGGCATTAAATTCGTACTGAAAATCGCCAAACACGGCAAAACTACTCATGCCGTACACAATAAATTGCCCCACAACCGACAACACCAGTGTGACCGCCAACACCAGCGCGTAACTCACGCAGCCCGCACGCACGTGGCTTTGGCGCGCCAACCAAAACCGCAAACGGCAGAGGCCGATAGCACTACAGAGCACTACCCATTGGATTTGTACCGAGATGAGCGCGAGCTTGTCCCAATCAAAATGCTGCAAACCCGCCGAGGCGCTGATGGTGAGCATCAACGCCAATAGCTCTGCCACCAGCACCAATAAAAACACTGATTGGCTGCTGCACAAATCGGTGAGAAAGGGTTGCGTCGGTTCACTCGCAACAGCAGCCGGCGCCTTGTCCTGATTATCCATTGATGATTCCTGTTTTACCTCGAGTAAAAAGTCTGCGAGATAAACGCCCCCGCGCGATAAAAGCCCTGCGGGTGGCGCGATTATTTCGCAGCCATTGGGCTATAATGCCCGGCCCGCGGCGGCCCGCCTTGTCATGGCCTGTCTTGTCATGGCCTGTCTTGTTGTAGACCACCTTGTTATACAAGGCCCGGAGCTGAATCTTAGCCTATGCGCGCCGGTCATCTCTTTCATTATTTCTAGTTTGTGGACACATCCTCATGAGCCAAAACGATCAGCCTATCAAACCCTGGGGCGGCCGCTTCAGCGAAGCAACCGATGCCTTTGTTGAGCGCTTCACCGCGTCTATCGGGTTTGATTATCGCCTCTACCATCACGACATTAACGGCTCCATCGCGCACGCCACCATGCTCGCCAAAGTGGGTGTACTGACCGGGGCCGAGCGCGATCAAATCATCGCAGGGCTGGAGGAGATTCGCGCGGAAATCGTCGCTGGTAAATTTACCTGGTCAGTGAGCCTGGAAGATGTGCACATGAACATCGAAGCGCTGCTCACCCAGCGCATCGGCATCACCGGTAAAAAGCTTCATACCGGCCGCTCGCGCAACGATCAAGTGGCGACCGACATACGCCTGTATATGCGCGACGAAATCGACGCTATTGCCAAAGAACTCACTCGCCTGCAACAGGGCATGTTGCAGTTGGCAGAAGCCAATACCGATACCATCATGCCCGGTTTCACCCATCTGCAAACCGCGCAGCCGGTGACTTTTGGCCACCACATTCTGGCCTGGTTTGAAATGCTGCAGCGCGATTACGGCCGCCTGCTGGACTGCCGCAAGCGCATGAATTATTTGCCGCTCGGTGCCGCTGCACTCGCCGGTACTACCTACCCGATCGATCGCGTTTACACTGCGCAGCTACTCGGCTTTGAAGCACCCACGGAAAACTCGCTGGATTCGGTGAGCGACCGCGACTTCGCCATCGAATTCTGCGCTTTTGCCAGCATCCTGCTCACCCATATGTCGCGCATGAGCGAGGAGCTGGTGCTCTGGACTTCATCGCAATTCAAATTCATCGACCTGCCCGACCGCTTCTGCACCGGCTCCTCCATCATGCCGCAGAAGAAAAACCCCGATGTGCCCGAACTGGTGCGCGGTAAAACCGGCCGCGTCAACGGTCATTTGATTGCGCTGCTGACGCTGATGAAATCCCAGCCTTTGGCCTACAACAAGGACAATCAGGAAGATAAAGAACCGGTGTTTGATGCCATCGACACCGTAAAAGACTGCCTGCGCGCCTTTGCCGATATGGTGCCCGCGATTCAGCCGCGCAAAGCGGAAATGTATGAGGCGGCCAAACGCGGCTTCTCCACCGCCACCGACCTCGCCGACTATTTAGTGCGCAAAGGTGTACCCTTCCGCGATGCCCACGAAATCGTGGGCAAGTCAGTGGCCTACGGTGTGCAGACCAACAAAGATTTGTCAGAAATGACACTGCAAGAACTGCAACAGTTCTCCAGCGTCATCGAAGCCAATGTATTTGACGTGCTGACACTGGAAGGCTCAGTGGCCGCGCGCAACCACATTGGCGGCACAGCGCCGGCGCAAGTGAAAGCGGCGGTTGAGCGCGCCAAGGCGAGTCTGGCCACTCGCTAATCAGCCCGCTCTGCAAGCCATCAAAAGCCGCCTCTCCAGGGCGGCTTTTTTGTGGGCGCTATTTAGCTAGCGCTAATCGCCGATTCTATCGCGCTTTTCTGTTGAGCTTGTCTGCCGCTTTTTTCATGTTCATCGTTTGTGCCCCCTGTCGCCAAAAACAACATTCATGGCCGCCGCTACTGGTATTTGAATCAAGTTGAACTAGGCTGAATATCTGGCAGTTAGTGTTGTTGCCGGGCCACCGAGAGGTATAGGTAAGGGACATGAGTGAACACCCCCCTCATTCAGGAACCACTGAAGATGCACTGGCAGCCAGAATCCGGCTGCTGGAGGACGAACTCGCTGCGCTAAAACAACAGCAGCAGGTAATGGTGGACAGTGACACTCGCTACCAGTATGCGATGGAGGCCACCAATGATGGCCTTTGGGACTGGCATATTCCCAGCGGGAAAATTTATTTCAATCGCAGTTACCTGCGCATGCTGGGTTATGACTATGGCGACCTGCCCGGCAATGTGGATACTCTGCGCGAGTATTTTGTCCACCCGGATGACCTGGGCAATATGCTCACCGAATACCAAACCGCTCTGGATAATCATCGTGAATCAGTCCAGTTACAGTGCCGTATGTTGCATCGCAGCGGCGAGGTGATTTGGGTTCATGCCAAATGCAAATTCTTTGAACCCGACGCGCAAGGCCGCGCTACCCGCTGTGTGGGCATCAATACCGATATCAGCGATTTCATCAAAACCCGCGAAGACCTGCTCAGCGCCAAAGCCCAGGCCGACCTCGCCAATAAAACCAAAAGCGAATTCCTTGCCCGTGTCAGCCATGAAATCCGCACGCCGATGAATGCCATCCTCGGCATAGGTTATTTAATGCAGGACACCCAGCTGGATGAACAGCAACAGAGCTACCTCACCAGTATTAACTCTGCTGCTGATTCGCTGTTGCAAATCATCAACCAATTACTCGACTTTTCCAAAATTGAAGCGGGCCGGGTCATTCTGGAATACGCACATTTTGATATCGAACAATTATTTGAAAAATTATCGCGCCTGTTTGAAATCAGTGCACTGCATCGTAACGTAAATATTGTGTACGACATCAAACCCGATGTGCCGCGCTTTTTGCGCGGCGATGCATCGCGCTTGAGCCAAATTCTTGGGCATTTAATTAATAATGCGTTTCAGTATTCACACACCGATCAGGTGATTGTGCGGGTTGCCAAAACACGTCAAACCCATCGTCAGGTAATGCTTGAATTTACCGTGGAAGATAAAGGCGTAGGCATTAACCACAAACAATTGGCCGAGATTAAATCCCAGCTGGTGTTTAACAAAAACCATATGCTGGGCGATAAAAATATTTACGGCCTGAGCATTTGCAGCCACCTTGTACATTTGATGCAAGGCCGGTTCGCCATAGAGTCCACCCCGAATAAAGGTTGTAAGATCAGTTTTAGCGTAATGCTGGAACACAGTCACTTAGGCGAAAAAGCGCTGCTGCATCCACCGCGCCAGCTGCATAACCTGCGGGCACTGATTGTGGATGACAACACCATCGCCCGCACAATTATTGCCAGTACCGCGCGCAGTATTCATTTGCAAGTAGACGAGGAAGACAACGCATTGAATGCGCTGGAGCGTATTCGCGAGGCCGACCAATTCGGACAACCCTATCATTTTGTGTTGCTTGACTATCGCATGCCGGGCATGAACGGTTTACAACTCACCGGAAAAATAAAAAATGAGCTCAAGCTGCGACGCAAACCTTGGGTGTTTTTAATTTCTGCCTATCACCGCGATGAAATGTCCAGCGCTGATCCGAATGCGATTTTGGTAGATGAATTTTTAAGTAAACCGGTAAGCGAGTCACGATTGTTTGATGCCATTGGCCAAACCATTGCGCAGGAGCAATCACTGCAGGACATCACGCCACCTATTAACAGCGATCAGGAATTAAATGCACTGCTGGAGCACATTCATGTGTTGATTGCGGAAGATAACCTGGTTAATCAACAGGTGCTGCGCGGCATTCTGAAGAAAAAAAAGATCACCTGCGATATAGCTGCAAACGGGATTGAAGCACTGGAATTATTAGCGACAACCAACCGCCCCTATGCCGCCGTGCTAATGGATCTGGAAATGCCGGAAATGGATGGTATTGAAGCCACGCATAAAATCCGTGCCGGCACTGCACCCACCAATGAGGCGACAGCGCAAATACCCATTATTGCGGTAACAGCACAAGCCATGCGCGGCGACCGTGAGCGCTGTTTGTCTGCGGGAATGGATGGCTATTTATCCAAACCAGTGAACCCGGAATTACTTTACACCACCCTGGCTGATATCCTGCGCGCCCACACAGTTACCAATAATCCGCTTTCACGCTGACATCTATGTTTTCACGCCCGATTGATATTCACGATATAGACGAAGGTGTAGACCGCAAACAACTCACGCAACTCAAACAGCGTTTTCTGGAGTTAAATCAGCAGCGTTATACACGCACCTGCGCCGCGCTCTCGGAGCGACAGCAACAATTCCTGCAATTATTGCCACTGTTATTTCACGTTAATCACCCCATGCTACCGGGTTATGTATCGCACAATACTCCGGCGGGGGTTTACCAATTTTCGCCCAGCGCCGAACAGCTGCGTTATGCCAAAATTATTGCGCGCAGTTTCAACTACCAGCGCGATCTCACTGAAAAAAATTGCCTGATAGATGCGCTGTTTATTATGGGCAGTGTTGGCACTATTGCACAAAGCGATTCCAGCGATTTGGATATCTGGGTCTGCCACAGCTTGGCAGGCGATTTTCCCAGCCTGCCGGAGCTGGAGCGCAAATGCACACTGATCAGTAATTGGGCCGCTCAGCAAATTCATTTGGAAGTGCATTTCTTTTTAATGAATGCTGAAGAATTTTCCCAGCAGCGCCATCAGGGTTTAAGCAGCGAAGCCAGCGGCTCGGCGCAACATTATTTATTGCTGGATGAGTTTTATCGCACCGGTTTATGGCTGGCAGGCAAGGTTCCGCTCTGGTGGTTTATCCCCGCCTCACGCGAGCGCGACTACGGTGAATTCCGCGAAAAATTGTTGGGGCGCCGCTTTCTCAAAGCCCGGGATGTTATCGACTTTGGCGGCCTGCCGGATATACCGCCCAATGAATTTATTGGTGCGGGCGTATGGCAGCTCTACAAAGCCATTGAGTCGCCCTATAAATCCGTACTTAAACTCATGCTACTTGAGGTTTATGCCAGTGCCGGCAGCAATGACAACAGCGGCATGAATACCGCCGAACCGCTCGCACTGGAATTAAAACGCGCGATTTACGCCGCTGAGCCAGATGCTGACTATCTGGATCCCTATGTGATGGTCTACCGGCGCATCGCCCACTATTTACAACAGCACCAACAATTGCAGCGGCTGGAATTAATACGCCGCTGTTTTTATTTCAAGGTGAATAAAGCCCTATCCCGCAGCAGTAGCAATCGACCAAAATCCTGGCAGCGCTTGTTATTGGAAAAACTGGTTGCCGAATGGTCATGGAGTAAAACACAAATACAACTGTTGGATGATCGCGCTTATTGGAAAGCACCACAAGTTATGCAAGAGCGCTCGCTGCTGGTCAATGAGTTAAATCACAGCTACCGCCTGCTGAATGACCTCAGCAACCAGCATCGCGATGAAATTGCGATTCGCAATGATGAATTAATGATTCTTGGGCGTAAACTCCATGCCGCCTTTGAGCGCAAGGCAGGCAAAGTGGAACTGATTAACCCCGGCATTTCGCGTGACATTAGCGAAGATGCACTGTGTTTTATGCGCGAGGAAAAAATCACCGACGATAAATCCACTGTGGAAAAAAATTGGCAATTAATTCGCGGCAGCCAACAAGAAGTTGTGCAGCGCTACATTGATACCACTCCGATAAAACGCTCGCGCAGCCTGGTGGAATTATTGCTTTGGTGTCACGCCAACCAAATCCTGGAGTCGCATACCAAAATTGATATTCCGGGCAGTGAACTGGGTTTTTCCCACAGCCAAAAGCAGCAACTTATCCAAGCGTTACAACACTGGCTCCCACTGCCCATTAACATTGAACACGATCAGTTCACTCGCCCTGCAAGCATTGAAAAAATATTGCTGATTATTAACACCGGTGTTGAACCCCAAGCGGAGTTGCATAAAAAGGGCATGCAAATGCTGACCAACCAACGCGATGCACTGGGCTACAGTGGCTTGCGTGAAAACCTGATGATTAATGCCGATGTGATTCACATGAATTCATGGGGTGAGTTGGTATGCCGCCACTACGCAAGCGATGCGCTGGTAAACTGCCTGCTATACTACTTTCGATTATTTTCACCGGGAAAACCTTTCAGTTTGCCCGAGTTAAGTATTCGCTGTTTCAGCAGCAGTCAGGGCAATAACATTAGCCAACGCCTGACCGAATTGTGGCGGGATTTAATCAGCTGTTTTTATTCCGGTACGCGGCCACGCGCCAGTCGCTATTTACTGGAGGTTGGCGATGAATATTTATTATTCCAGTTCGTTCAACAGCTGCCGCAAATCCAACGATTTAACAGTTATGAAAAATTGCTGGAGCGTTTGGGCCAGGCACAGAGCGACTACAGCCCAATTGTGATCGATCGCTATGCGCTGCGCGATAAAGCCTTGCGTTTAATTTGCGAAACCGCAACGAAACCCGGTGTTTATTTGTTTTACCAATTGGATGCAGACACAGCCCGGATAACTGTGATTGACGAGCGCGGCTCGGTATTTGTGAGCAGCGCACCGTTTCACAACCAGCAGACGCTCCTGCGCCCACTGGTTGGATTTATTAGCACCGCACTGCGACGTCAACTGCTGGGCAACCAGAACCAACCGCAGGATCACGACACCAAAAATATTCTCATTTATGAAATTATCGGCAATACCAAACTACAACAGGCGATTGCCGAACCGCGACAACTGCAGAAAGACTGGTCCAAACTGAATTTTATTAATATCAAAGTAATTGCTGAAGTGGATAGTGAACAGCAATTAACTTATACCTTCTTTTGCGATGAGCAAGAATTTTCAAGTTTCAGCTACGGCGACAATTTGTTTGGTGCGGTGGCGAATTACATTATGCAGCGGCGCCAGCAAGGGGAGCGCTACCCTGCCTATATTACCGATCTGGATTTATCGCTGTGTCAGGACACTCTCGCCCAGCAAACCGGCTTACAACTGGGGCACTACTTGCGTTTAAAAGCAGAGCTGGAGGCAAAATTAAATAGCGCCCTGGCCGCACTCTAAACCTTGGCCTAGCGCCGTAACCACACGTCATGTTGTTGGTGTTGGATTAAAGTGACAAATAAAAAACTTGGCGCGCAACTTCTTTGCCATTCACCTGAATTGCCAACTGATGCTCACCTGTGTAATAACGCCGCGTAGTGATAGGTTTGAATCCGTGGCTTTTATTAATAATCAGGGTGGCACTGTCACCCCAGCAAATATTTTTTAGCTTGAATACTTTGGGCGCGAGACTGCCATTGGCTTTCATAAAATAAATCAGGTAATCCACCACCAGAGCTTGTTCATAGCTGCCGCCACTAAGCGTGCAGCTAAACGCCAGTGATTCGCCCAGCCCAAGGGATTTTTTATCCAATTCCAAAGTGCATTTAATGTCATGGTTGGTTGCAGCGTAACCCAAGAGTGGAAACGCGCGCGCATCACCCGCTTTAATTAAACTGCGCAGCGCATGTTTTACGATCCAATCGGTATGCAGATTATCATCAGCCAGCCAGTTTTCGCACAGCTGCAGCATCCACCCCGGGTTATCTTTACTGATGTCATTTAAATTATTGGCCACCGAGCGACGCACATACAAACTGTCGTCTGCTTTTAATTTCTGCAAAATATGTTTTAAGGGTTCAGGGTTTTGAATAAATTGCGGTAGACGCATGCCCCAGGGTAAACGCGGACGCGATCCCTCAGAGGCTAACCGCCGCACATGGTCATTGGGGTGCTCACACCAGTCGAGCAGTCTGGTGTAAGTTACGTCTGTGTGTGTTTGGATAAACGGGCGAATCGCAAATTCAGCACTGAATAACGGCGTGAGCTTTTCAAGGGTTTGCAGCGCTTCCCTGGGATGCTGCAAACCGTGTACGGCCACATAATCAATCACTGGCCAAGCAGCAAAAGCGGCTTTGTTATCTGCTGCACTGCCCCTGTCCCATACCTCGGGCAAATCCTGCAAATAGCGACTCAGCTTTTTAAATGGCAAATTGTAGTGGCGATGCAACACCTCGATCAGGTGATGCACCCGCGCTTTTAATTCCAACGACTCAAGCCCCTGCTCTGCATCCCGCTGAAACTGCCGCGCATTAAATTGCGGCACCACCTGCGCCAGACTTTTACCTATACGCGCAATAGCTGCAGGGCCAAGACCATCCTTCATTAAGCGTTGTTCTGCCATAACTAACCCGCTTGTTTGTGTTTTTATCTGATTCGCTTAAATAACATTCAAGCCTGATTATTGTGGAAGATATTTTTCCACAAATCACAACAGGGGTTAGCTGGCGTTTGTCATGTATTACACCAGCGCCAACTGAATATTAAAACAGGTGCCGTTTTGTTCGTCGGAGGTGACGACCATTTGGCCGCGATGGTGATGGGAGATAATAAAATAGGAATAGGACAAACGCTGTTCCACCGGACAGGTTTCCGGGTGGCTGTTCATGGCAAAGTAAGGTTGGAAAATATCCAGCTGCTCTTCCTCGGTTAAACATTTGCCGTTGTGGGCAAGTTTGATCCAGAGCGAATCGTAAAATTCACTGATTTCAATATTGATCCAGGGCTTGTTGTTGTCGTCCCAGTGTTTTGCATTCAGGGCGTAAAATGCGTTGCGCATCAGACGCACAAATACCTGCGCCAATTCCGCAGGGAAGCAGGGAATCTCGGGCAAATTGGCGGCGTAATTGCGCCGAATATTGATCTGGCGGAAAGCGAGGCCTTGTGGATCGGTAAATAACTGGCTCGCCAATTCAATGCTGTGATCCATAATCGGGGCAATAGCCGCGGCTTGTTTGTCGTTGTGATGACTGCTCGCCAACTCCAATAAATTTTGCGCAATCGCAGTAGCTTGCTGCGCACTTTGACGCACAGCTTCTACTTCATTCAATAAAAACTCTTTTACCTCGCCCAATTCCGCCGCTTCCAATTCCTGACGTGCACTGGAGACGCGCGCGAAGATGCTGTTAATAGGCAGACTGATGTCGTACACCATTGCCGAGGCCAGTTCGCCCATAGCAGAAACCTTATCGCGCTCGGCCAATTTATTTTCCGCGTTAACTTGTTTGGTCACGTCGGAAATCAAAATGACTATGCCGGTATCGTCCTGTTTATCCAGCGGGTAGAGGGTGATATCAAAACTGTACTGGCCGGGCTGGGCGTGTTTGATGTTCATGGTCTCACCCGATTCCAATACCGCTTGCACCTGGGCTTCGGTGAGGGTGATAGCGGAATAGGCTTTCCAGAGGTTGGTGCCGATAACATCGCGCAAGGGGCGGCCAGTGACTTCTTCCGCTTTTTTATTCCACTGGGTGATTTCCAATTGTTGATTCAAACCGATCAGCATCACCGGCATGGAGTTCACTATGCTGGCAATGTAGGCCTCACGCTCTTGTAGCTCAGCCGTGCGATCCGCTACCCGCTCCTCCAGAGTAGCTTTGATATCGGTAAGCGCGCGGTTGGAGCGCACCGCACGCAAATGCGCACGGACAAGGAAAAACAGCACCACTAACAGGGTCAAAATCAGCACGCTGGCGCTAGTATTGGCCACGTACTGCCAGCGGGTGCTGCCATCCTCCTCGCGAAATACCGCAAAAATATCGGCGTGGGCACTAAAACTCAGGCTGGCAAGGGCACTAAATACCAGGGTTTGTCTCATGGGTTGGGTCTCATCAAAAAAGCGGCGGGGTAAAACCTGCCAAATTTTACTCGATTGGCCCCGGCAATAGCTATGTTTACGCCCATAGCTGTAGCAGGCAAAAAAAGGGGCAAATCAATCGATTTGCCCCTGGAAGCGACTCATGAAGCAGTCGAAGAAGAGGGGAGAGAACTCACAAAAAACATTACAGATACAACACAAGAACAATCCGTTAAACACAGTTTTCACCGCCGCACGGGGCGCAGGCTCTTAGGCCTGCACTTGCACCAAACCATCATCTACCCGCACGGGAAATACAGCTACCTGATACTCAGGTTTTTCCAAACATTCACCGGTGCGCAGGTTGTAATGCTCTTTGTACAAAGGCGATGCAACAACAACCTCATCGCCGATAGAACCAATTATGCCGCGCGACAACACATTAGCTTCACCAATCGGGTCGTAATTACTGATTGCAAAAATTTCGTTCAAACGGCGCGAGCGAAAAATCGCCACTTGCTGGTTATTCACCAATGCGCAAACACCGGTATCGGGAAATAAATCGTCCAACTCGCACACGCTGATCCAGGGTTTTTCACTCATGATTTTTCTCACTAAAAAATAATTTTTAACTGCTTACAACCCACGCCTAACCTCACCCTTTGCAAGGGGGAGGAACCAGTCCCGCCCCCTTTTAAGCGGGGCGCGTAGCCGGGAGGGCCGGGGTGGGGTTATTACTCCCTCCTCTTTTCAAGGGGAGGGCCGGGGTGGGGTTATAAATTAATCCACCAATTCCACGAACTGGATGCTGCTACTGCTGCGCTCCTCGGCGGTAGCGGGGCGAATTTGATCGCGCTCCACTACATAGGCGAGATTGCTGTCGGTGGCATTGGAATTGATAAAATGTTTGAAGCGTTTTTGCAGCGCCTCGTTTTCCACCGTGGTTTTCCACTCGCACTGGTATTGGCTGATGTTATAGGCCATTTGCGCTTCCAATTCGCCGCACAAACCGAGTGAATCATCAATCACGACTTTTTTCAGGTAGGCCAAACCGCCTTCCATATTTTCCATCCACACCGAGGTGCGCTGCAGGCGATCAGCGGTGCGGATGTAGAACATCATAATACGGTCTATGTATTGGATCAGGGTTACATCGTCCAAACCCGTGGCGAACAAATCCGCGTGACGCGGGCGCATACCGCCGTTGCCACAGACATATAAACTCCAGCCGGTTTCGGTGGCGATAACACCAAAATCTTTGGACTGTGCTTCCGCACATTCGCGTGTACAGCCGGACACACCAAATTTAATTTTGTGTGGCGCACGTACACCCTTGTAGCGATTTTCCAACTCAATCGCCATGCCCACCGAATCCAACACCCCGTAGCGACACCAGGTACTGCCCACACAGGATTTCACCGTGCGCAGCGATTTTCCGTAAGCGTGGCCAGTTTCAAAACCGGCTTCTACCAATACTTTCCAAATGGCGGGCAACTGATGCAATTGCGCACCAAATAAATCGATGCGTTGGCCGCCAGTGATTTTGGTGTAGAGCTTGTACTCTTTAGCCACTTGCCCCAGCACAATTAATTTTTCCGGGGTGATTTCACCACCGGCTACACGCGGCACAATCGAATAGGTGCCGTCCTTTTGCATATTGCCGAGGAAAATATCGTTGGTGTCTTGCAGGCCAATGTGTTTTTCATCCAACACATATTCATTCCAGAAAGCTGCCAAAATCGAAGCCACTGCGGGCTTACAAATTTCACAGCCCAAACCATGGCCGTGTTCATCCAACAAATGATCAAACGATTTAATTTGTTTGATGCGCACTATGTCTGCCAATTCCTGCCGTGAGTGCGGGAAGTGCTCGCAAATATGATTACTCACTTCCACGCCGAGTTTGGTGAGTTCGGAATCCATCACTTGTTTGGTTAATGCGCTGCAACCACCGCAACCGGTTGAGGCTTTGGTGACAGTTTTAATGTCGCCCATGGTGCGCGCGCCGTCCTGTACGGCGCAGCAAATAGCACCTTTGCTCACATCAAAACAGGAGCAGATCATCGCCGTTTCCGGCAAGGCATCCACACCGATTGCCATGCCGGCGCCATCCACATTGGGCAGGATCAAACAATTGGGATCTTCCGGTAAATCCATTCCATTTACGCACATTTGTTGCAAGGTTCCGTAGGCCTCAACATCGCCCACCAATACCGCACCCAATAATTTTTTATTGTCGGCCGATACAATTAAACGCTTGTACACCTCATCCACATCATTGCTGTAGGTGTAGCTGAGTGAACCGGGTGTATTGCCGTGCGCATCGCCAATGGAAGCTACATCCACGCCGAGCAATTTTAATTTGGTGCTCATATCTGCACCCATAAATTGGTCACTACCACCGGTGATGTGCGACAAAGCCACCTTTGCCATTTGATAACCCGGCGCGACCAAACCAAAAATACGATTGTTCCAAAGCGCACATTCACCAATTGCGTAAATGTCTTTCACGGTAGTTTGGCAATTGTTGTCCACTACTATGCCGCCGCGTTCGCCTACCCCCAAACCACATTTGCGCGCGAGTTCATCCTGTGGGCGAATACCGGCAGAGAACAAAATCATGTCGGTTTCCAAATGGCTGCCGTCGGCAAAATTCATGCGATAGCGCGCTTCACTACCGGCAACAATTTCAGTGGTGGCTTTTTGGGTATGAACCTTTACGCCTATGGCTTCAATTTTACGACGCAATAATTTTCCGCCGCCTTCATCGAGCTGCACCGCCATCAAACGCGGCGCAAATTCAACCACGTGAGTTTCGAGGCCAGCGGCTTTTAATGCCGCCGCGGCTTCCAAACCAAGCAGGCCACCGCCAACAACGACACCCACTTTACTCACACTGGCTGAGCGGGTAATCGCTTCCAGATCTTCAATGGTGCGATATACCAAACAGTGTTCGCCATTGTTGCCGGGAATAGGCGGAACAAAAGGGAAAGAGCCGGTCGCGAGAATTAATTGATCGTAAGCTTCGCGGCGACCGGAAGCGGTAATCACTTCTTTATTTTCGATATCGAGATCCACCACCTTATCTTTCAAAATAAATTCGACCGATTTTTCGTGGTAGTAATCTTCGCTGGTTAACATAAGGTCTTCAGCGGTAGAACCGGAAAAATATTTGGAGAGCTGCACGCGGTCATAGGCAAGGCGCGGCTCCTCGGAAAAAGTCACCACCTGATATTGATCAGCATCGGCGTGGTTTACCAGATTATCGATAAACTTGTGCCCTACCATGCCGTTACCCACTACAACAATACGCTTCTTCATATGTGCCTCACGTTATTACGCGCTTATCAATGTCTTTTGACTAACTGTTTTAACTAGCTAACCGGTTATAAATGCTGTTGCATCTGGATCAGGCCAAGAGCAGGCTCTCAGTGCTGCTGTGCTGCCAGACTTGCGCTTGCAATTGCTCTTTCATGCGCACCACTTCGCCCACAATAATCAATGCCGGCGATTGCACTTGCTCGCGCACAACTGCCGCCGGAAAATCAGCCAGTGTAGAAATAATGTCGCGCTGGTCTTTGCGGCAGCCGTTTTCAATAATCGCAACCGGGGTGTCCGCCGCCAAACCACCCGCTAATAATTGCGCGGCAATTTCATCGGCGCGGGTCAGGCCCATATAAAAAACGAGGGTGTGATTCAATTGCGCCAGCGCTGTCCAATTCACATCCAAACTTTTTTCGGCGTGACCGGTAACAAAAGTGCAGCCTTGGGATAAACCGCGATGGGTGAGTGGAATATCGGCATAGGTGCTACAACCGGAGGCCGAGGTAATACCGGGAATGACTTCCGCAGCGATACCGGCGCTACGAAGTTCCAATAACTCTTCGCCACCGCGACCGAATACAAAAGGATCGCCGCCTTTAATGCGACACACATTCAAACCCGCTTGCGCTTGGGTGACCAATAATTGATTTAATTCTTCCTGTTTAATGCTGTGCTGGTTTTTAGCTTTGCCAACGTAGTGCGCAGGAATATGTGAGGGAAACAGTGCGCGAATATCGTCGCTGACCAGATAATCGTAAAAAATAATGTCAGCGTTATTGATCGCGCGCAGGGCTTTCAGCGTTAAGAGTTCGGCATCACCGGGGCCGGCGCCCACTAACCAAACCTTGCCTGGGGTTTTGTCGCCGGGTGCATGTCTGCCGGTTTTTTTTGCGCCGGGTGTTTTTACCAGCGCTGAAGGGAGAGCTTGCACACTCGCTTTAAAGAAATTGTTCATGACATCACCTGCCTGTTGTTTACAAACAGGGAATTGCAAAGCCAATGCCACAACCTGATTTTAAAAAAAATAATTTATTTTTCTTTTTAATTCATATGCTTAGGGGTGTACCCGAAAAACCAATCAAGAACCCAGCGGTTTTATCGGCTGGCATCAAACAGGTTTTGTGATTTTTAATGGTGCAGAAGCGCACCAGATAAATGCAAAAAGCAAAATTTTAATTTTGCAAAAACGCACCAACAGAAAACAAAGTGACGGTGCACTGCGCACCAACATCAATCATTTTTATTTTTCTACCGGTTTTTGATGGGATAGCGCACTATGATCGAGATCAATTTAATATGGAAAAAATGTCAGCAAGCTGGCTGCTGCGGTTTACACTGTGCAAAATCACCATTTTGGAACAGGCTTTGAATGGCATCTGCCTTGAACGACTGACTCCAGCTAGCTAGAGTCGTTATGCCCCCAGGCTTTTGCCTCGCAATTCAGGGAACACCTTCTATATATGACTCTTGTTGATTCGACTATGTCATCGCACAGCTCCGGGCCGCTCATTGATAGCTTTGGCCGAACCATTAATTACGTTCGCCTGTCCGTAACTGACCGCTGCGACCTGCGCTGTGTGTATTGTATGGCGGAGGAAATGCAGTTCCTGCCCCGCAGCGAGGTGCTGAGCATCGAAGAGTTCACCCAACTGGGCGCGGCGTTTGTAGCACTGGGCGTAAGCAAGCTGCGTATTACGGGCGGCGAACCCCTGGTGCGCCAGGGCAGTATTCGCCTGCTGGAAAACCTGGGGCAATTGCCCGGTTTGCGTGAACTCTGCCTGACCACTAATGGCACTCACCTGCCCCAATACGCGCAGGCAATTAAAGACGCGGGAGTGGCGCGCATTAATATCAGTTTGGATAGCCTGAACCCGGCGCGATTTCGCCAACTCACCCGCTTCGGCGATATCAACCAGGTATTGGCCGGGATTAAAGCGGCACAGGCGGCCGGTTTTAAACGCATCAAACTCAATTGCGTAGCATTAAAAAATTACAACGCCGACGAGGTGCCGGAACTGGTACGTTTTGCGTTGCATGAAGGACTGGATATCAGCTTCATTGAAGAGATGCCGCTCGGGCGTATTAATGAACACGGACGCGCCGCTGAATTTATCAGCAGTGAGGCATTGCGCGAACAACTTCTGGATTTCCAGCTCAGCCCGCTACCAAGTGACTCCGGCGACAAGCAGGACGCCGGCCCCGCGCGCTACTGGCAAGCGGCAGGTTTTAATAGCCGGATAGGATTTATCTCGCCCCACTCCAGCAATTTTTGCGGCAGCTGCAACCGCGTGCGAGTCACCGCCACCGGTCGTTTGTTGCTGTGTCTGGGGCAGGAAAACAGCGTGGATTTGCGCGCGCAACTGCGCAGCGAGCACTACTCAGACTCGGGGCTGCGTCAAACTATCATCGCGTCCATGCAGCACAAACCGGAAAAACATACCTTTGACATCAACAACGATGAACCGCAAATTGTGCGGTTTATGAATATGACGGGGGGCTAAAATGTCCGCACAAAAAGAATTTGAACCACTCAATATCTGCATCCTTACGGTGTCCGATACACGCAACCTGGAAACCGATACCTCAGGGCAAAAATTGCAGGATCTGTTACTCGCCGCCGGCCACAAACTGCTTGACCGCAAGCTGGTGGTTGATGACATCTACCAAATTCGTGCGGCGCTCTCCCACTGGATTGTCGATCCACAAGCGCAAGTGGTGTTGATTACCGGCGGCACCGGTTTTGCGGGGCGCGACTCCACAGTGGAGGCGGTCACGCCCTTGTTCGACAAAACCGTGGTGGGTTTTGGCGAGCTATTCCGGCAGGTTTCCTATGAGGAGATTGGCACCTCGACCATTCAATCCCGCGCTACCGCGGGTCTTGCCAATCGCACCCTCATTTTCTGCCTGCCCGGCTCCACCGGCGCCTGCACCACCGCCTGGGAGCGCATCATCAAAGATCAATTGGATGCCCGCCATCGCCCCTGTAATTTTGTCGGCCAGCTGCGCCCTGTGAATTAAGCCCTCTTTTTGACGCATATTTTTGGCGTGTGGCACAAAAGGTTGCACCAAGGCAGGGCCAGACGCCAAAACTCCGCTCTCTTATGGGGAGCTGACTTTATCTTGCATACCAGTTTTTTTCCAAAACCCAGCCAAACCCAGCCTGCCCGCCAGGTGCCGCCGTCAAAACCAGCGCAGCCCTGCCAAAAACCAATCAAATAGCATAAATATGATCGAAACATCCCAGCTGGCAAGCTAATTGCTGGAGCTACTCATTCTCATCGCCAAATGAGACTGCCAAGTGATTTGGTGCTTTTTGATGTATTTATGAGCATGCCTCCATGAACCATTCCCTGCTGTTAGACACCGCCGTGCCATCCTTACTGGCCACCATGGACGCGCTAACCCTTGAACCGGATTTCCAATTGTTTTTTAAAAAAGCGGCCGCCGCCGTGCGCACGCTGCTGGATGCCGATGGCACCGCCCTGATTTTGTTGGATGAAGAGAGCCAGACCTTTGAATACAAACTGTTTGAAGGCGAACTGCAGCATTTATTGAGTGCGTTTAAAGGGTTTCGTTTCAGTGCGACCCAAGGCATTTCTGGCCGTGCACTGGCCAGTAAACGCAGTATTTTTACCCGTGATTACGCCACCTCCAGCGATGCCATTCCACAGCTGGTCAACGCCGGCTTGCAATCCAACCTGGTGATTCCGCTTATCTCATCCGACAAGGTGCTGGGGGTTATCGCCTCCTCCTGGTTTAATCACACCGATAAACGCGCCGAGGTATCACCCCAGTTGCTGGCCCTGGCCGAGCGAATTGCCAGCCAAATCGCCGTGGCCTGCCATCGCGAACAACTGGAAGCCCAGTTGCGCTCGCTGGTGACCATCGACCCGCTCACCAAACTGCTCAACCGGCGCGGCATTCTGGACTGTCTGGATAACAGCCTGGAAAACCTGCGCCGCTACCAGCGTGGATTTGCGCTGTTTTTTATCGATGTAGACGGACTCAAGGCAGCCAATGACCATTGGGGTCATGAAACCGGCGACCTGCTGCTGCGCGATATAGCCCAGCGTCTGGGTGATGTAATGCGCAAAGGCGACCAACTGGGGCGCCTGGGTGGTGACGAATTTTTAATTATTGCGGAGTGTGACCAGGCCTACATAGAACCGCTCGCCAAGCGCTTTCTGCAAGCGCTGCGCGTACCCTATGGCAGCGGGCGCAAGCGCGGCCGACTAAGCGGTAGCATAGGTGTAGTGCTGGCACCACAGGATGGCAATGATGAAATCAACCTGATGCGCAAAGCCGACGCCGCCATGTATTTGGCCAAAAGTCAGGGCGGCGACCGCTATCAGCGCGCCTCGGTGCAAGCAACACTGCCTCAGGAACAACTGATTTCTATTGTCGATGTGGAAGGCGCACTGGAGCGCAACGAATTACAACTTTGGTATCAGCCTATATGCCACCTGCAGGATTTATCCCTGGTGGGCTTTGAGGCCCTGCTGCGCTGGTGCAAACCCGATGGCGAAGTGGTGAGTGCCGGCCCGCTGATCCAAGCCTTTGAAGCCGCACGGGGCGACCTGGAATACCGCGTTGGCAATTGGGTACTGCGCGAGGCGGCACGTCAAATAAAACTATGGAACCGGGGCGATTTTGCGCCGGATATCCACATCAATATTTCACCGCGTCACTTTTTGCACCCCTCGTTTTTACTGGAGTTGCAAAACCTGTGTGAGCGCCACCCCGGTTTTGGTAAATCGCTGATTGTCGAAATCACTGAAACCGCCATGCTGGAGGATTTGGAACGCGCCAAACGCATCATGCTGCGCTGCCGCGATTTGGGCGCGCGCATGGCGGTGGATGATTTTGGCACCGGCTACGCGTCACTCACCTACATCAAGCGCCTGCCGCTGGATATCATCAAAATTGACCGCTCATTTGTGGCTGACCTGCCCGGCAATCGCGTGGATTGGGACATCACCCAAGGTATTGTGTCTATCGCCCACGCGCTGGATTTAACGGTAGTGGCAGAAGGCGCTGAAACCTTTGAGCAAATTGGCTGCTTACGCGAATTGAACTGCGATCAGGTGCAAGGCTACTTTATCCATCGCCCCATGCCCTTCAGCGATGCACAGGGGTGGCTGGAGCGCAAAAGCCAACTTGCAAGCGGCGGCATTCACATCAAACCCTTGCATAGTGTCAATAGCCGCAAAACCTCAGGGCGACACCCGCGACTGACAACCACCGGACCAGTGCCGGGTCAATCAACAAGCCAGGCGCTGCCACAAGAATTTATGGACCCACGCTACACGCTGGGCAATCCGCAACCGCGTTCGGCCTGAAACAACAAAACCACCGGCAGGCGAACTGCCGGTGGTGGTTGGTGATGGAAAAGAGGCGGGAAAAGAGCGCTGGTGAACAATCCGGGAAGAACAAGCTGACCGGAATGGTGCTCAGTAATGGACTGGCAAACGTCGCAGCATGTCCTGACGCGCGCTGATCAAATCCTTGTAGGTCTGGATCATGGTGAAATCCACTTTGTTGCCATTGAGTTTTAACTCGGCAAGCTGGCGCTCATAGTCGGAAATTTCACGGATCAATTTATCGCGCATTAAATCGGTGCGAGTAACATTAAAATCCGCTTTCAGGTTTTTACTTTGCCGTCTCATCAATAACACTCCCTAAGAAACACTCATTCTGAGCAATTAAACGCGCCGCGCGCATAACACGCTCAAGCGCCCGTTAAAGGCCAAGCCCTAAGGGGAAGACTAGCGCAGATGAGTAGCAAGAGCGGTACAAGACTTAGAATATTTTCTTCTCGGCTGCGGGGCAGATTGGTTATAAAAGATACGATTCCCCAGGTGGATATCTGCCAGAGATCGGGGGTTAGTGCACCACCAGGCGAGCAGCACACTGTTTACTCAAGCCTCTTGCAACAACCCGATCCAATCGAAACGACGATCACCCAGTGCATAAAAATGCGGGTTGAGAATATCCTTGCGGCTGTTGTACTGGAGCGGGGGCAAACCTGCACTTACCTCCACCACGGCACCGCCGGCCGCTTCCAGCACTGCTTGTGCCGCTGCGGTATCCCACTCGGAGGTGGGCGCGAGGCGCGGGTAAAAATCTGCCAGGCCCTCAGCAATCACACAAAACTTCAATGAACTGCCCGCATTGCTGGTTTCAATCGGCCCCGGCCAACGCTGTTTGATGGCGTCCAATAAATCCACAGTGGCTTGGGTGCCGTGACGATGACTGAGCAAGAGTGTGAGCGGCAACTGCTGGTCAGCGCGCTCCTGCAAGTTGCGCACACGAATCGGGTGGGGCACTTGGTCGCCCTGGTATTTCCAGGCACCAACCCAAGCTGTCTGCCGGGCGCTAAGCACACCGATATAACCGGTATTGGTGGTGGGTTGGTGCACTATGCCGAGCATGGCGCGGCCGTTATGGATAAGCGCAATATTCACCGTGAACTGGCCATTGCGGGCAATAAATTCCTTGGTGCCATCCAGTGGATCAACCAACCAGTAGCTGTGCCAGTGTTGCCGGTCAGTAAAATCCGGCAGCTCGGCCTCCTCGGAGATAATCGGCAGGTCCAACAACTGCGGCAGCCCCGCTGCAATCACCTTGTGCGCGGCAGTATCGGCAGCAGTCAGTGGCGATTCATCGGATTTGTGAGTGACGGCCAAAGCCTCCTGCTGGTTGTAGACCTGCATAATCGCTTCACCGGCGCGACGTGCAAGGTCAACCAGCTGCTCGATAAGCTGTGAGCTAATGGGGTTATTGTCCATGGCCAGCAGCCTCCGGTGTCACCAGCGGTGAGTCTACTTGCAGATGCCCGGCAAGCCATTCGCGCGCCATAAACAGCGCGGCAATACTGCGCCCCTCGCAGACATCCGGGCGCATAATCAGTTGCAACAAATCGGCAAGCGGGAAAGGCACCACTTCAATCGGCTCCGGTTCATCGCCTTCCAAACGCTCGGCGTATAAATCCCAGGCGAGCACTATGTTTATGCCGTGCTCCATATAGGCTGGCGAGAGGTTAATTTTTTTCAGGAACTGCAATTTGCGCGCGCCATAACCCACCTCTTCTTTCAGCTCACGGTTAGCCGCATCCAACAGGGTTTCGCCAGCGTCTATGGCACCCTTGGGCAGAGCGAGGTGGTAATCCTCAATACCGACCGCATATTCACGCACCAAAAGCACCGTATTTTCATCCAGCAGGGGTACAATAAGCACCGCGCCCGGGCCACCCGAGCAGAGTTTTTCGTAAGTGCGCTCCTCGCCATTGCTAAAGCGCAAGTGGATCTCATCGGCGCGAAACAACCGGCTGCGCGCCACAGTTGCGCGCTTGAAAATACTGGGTTTAGTGGGCATAGGCGATAAGGGCAGTCTGAATAAAAGTGGCTAGAGACAATATTATGATCAACTGGGACTTAATAGATACCGTCATGTTGGATATGGATGGTACCTTGTTAGACCTTCATTTCGACAACTATTTTTGGCTGGATCACCTGCCCCTGCGCTATGCCGAAATTCACAACCTGGATCTCGCCGAAGCCAATGCCAGATTAAAAAACCATATCCAACAATATGAAGGCACCTTGCAGTGGTATTGCCTGGAATTTTGGTCCAAAGCGCTGGATGTAGATATCCCCAGTTTGAAAGAAGAAGTAAAACACAAAATCCGGATTCGTCCGCATGTGGGTGAATTCCTCACGCGTTTGCGCGCGCTGGGCAAAAAAGTCCTGCTGGTGACCAATGCCCATCCGCAAAGTTTGTCGCTGAAAATGGAAGTGACCCGTATTGATTCGCTGCTGGATGTGATTATTTCCTCGCATCAATTCAACGAGCCAAAAGAGTCGCAAAAATTTTGGCAGCAGCTGCAAGCGGCTGAACACTTTGACCCTGAACGCACGCTGTTTATCGACGACACGGTGCGCATCCTCGATTCAGCCAAAACCTTTGGCATTAAATATTTAATTGGCATTCATCAACCCGATAGTCAACTGGAACGGCGCATGGAGCAGTACCCTGCCATTCACCATTTTGATGAAATCATGCCGGATCAAGTTGCTGTATGAGTAAACAAAAACAACTTCAGGACGATGAGGATGATGACAAAATCCGCATCGACAAATGGCTCTGGGCCGCACGCTTTTTTAAAACCCGCATGCTCGCCAAACAGGCGATTGATGGCGGTAAGATTCATTGCGATGGCCAGCGGGTCAAACCCAGCAAAGAAGCGCTGGTTGGTTTGGAATTAACCATCCGTCAGGATTGGGATGAAAAAACGGTAATCATCAAAGCGCTTTCAGCCCAGCGCCGCGGTGCGCCTGAAGCGGCGTTGCTGTATGAGGAAACCGTCGAGAGCAAAGCCCTGCGTGAAAAACGCGCCGCTGAACGCAAGGCTGGCTTGGGCAGCTTTATTGTGAGCGACCATCGCCCCAACAAAAAAGAGCGCCGCCATATTCATCGCTTCCAGCGAATTAATTTGCTGGGCGATAGTGATTAATTCTATTTTTAGCATAGCCCCGCAGGGTGGCAGATAGCCGGTCAAGACACGCCGTAAATCCATCCCTGGAGGCTTGTCGTCGACATCCATGTCTCCGACAGTCTTGCCCAACTATCTGCCACCCTGCTGAGATCTGCGTATTTTTAAAAGAGATTCCACCATGCCAAGTAACGATTTATTGCACCGCTTTTTATTTGATGACTGCGATATTCGCGGAGAAATGATCACCCTGGGTGACAGCTATCGCGAAGTGCTCAGCCACAACCCACAGGCGCCCGCCATCCATCGCCTGCTGGGTGAGTTTCTCGCGGCAGTGGGATTGTTATCCAGCACATTAAAATTCGATGGCAAAATTATTTTACAAGCGCGCGGTGACGGCGCTATTTCCACCATCATGGCCGAATGCAACCATCACAACAGTTTGCGCGGCATTGTGCGCTTGAATAGTGAAATTGAAATAAGCGATGACCTGGCGCAAAACGGAAATTTACAAGAATTGCTCGGCAATGGTGTTTTGGTAATTACCATAGAACCGCAGCGCGCCGAAAATTTTGGCGGCAAACTCGAGCGTCACCAAGGCATAGTGCCTATGGATGCTAACAACCTCGCTGGCTGCCTGGAACATTATTTCCAGCAATCCGAACAACTCGCGACCCGCATCTGGTTTGCCGCCAATGAAAGCACTGTGAGCGGTTTATTGGTGCAAGCACTGCCGCAACAATTAATCACCAACGCCGATGACAATCGCGACAAATGGGAAACCGTAATCGCCCTGGCCGACACTATCAAGCAGGATGAATTACTGGAGCTGGAACACAGCACTGTGCTCTACCGTTTATTTAACGAACACCCACTGCGTGTGTTTGAACCCAAGGCACTTCATTTTGCCTGCAGCTGCTCACGTGAGCGCAGCGCCAGTGCATTATTATCGATTGGAAAAAATGAAGTTGAAGAGTTACTGGTAGAACGCGGCAGTATTGATATCGATTGCCAATTCTGCAACCAACATTACCATTTTGCCGCCGATGAAATTCGCCAATTATTGGGCGGCAATGTATTGCATTGACGCTGTATATTTTAAATCTTGCCTGTAAATCAACAACGGAAGGAATACTTATGAAATACATTGCACTCGTCAGTTTGCTAAGTGCATTTTTAATTACTGGTTGCAGCGAGTCCCCCAAAGAGGAGCAACCCGCTGAAGATTATGTGACGGAAGATCAACAAAATGAACTTCCTGCTGGTGAGCCGATTACACTGCACGCACGTTTGGACTTTGTGGACACCCAGGCGACACCTTCTATTAATGCCAGTCGCCAGTTAAAAGCCTCCTTTTATTTAACGACAGATGTGATGCGTGACGGTGCAGCTGATGGGGCAAGTTTTTGGGCGGATGGCGAAAATTATCGAGTGCAAGGTGCAATTGCAGCATCAGGAAATTTTTCGCTTAACAGCGGCGATGTTGCTACTGACGAAACCTACAACATGAGTAATCAGTGGCCCTCAGTTACCGAAAATCCAGAAGGCACCTTTCGGATTAAAATGCCAGAAGCATCATTAATTGGCGAAGGGCTGAGTGTCGGTGTAGAAATAGAAGTACCTGTGAAAGGCACTAAAAAGGCCACTATCACCGGTAACGGACAAACAATTGACAGTGAATTGAGTCATGCGCGCACAATGTTTTGTCACTCAAAAAGTGATGAAGAGGAAGCATGTAAACTGGAATTTACTATTGATGCCGTACCCACCAAAGCAAAAGATTCTACCTATGATCATCTATTGCAGAGTGCCAAAGATGCTTTCGCTTTTCAGGGCAAGCAGGGGCCGGATGGAGGGCTGATTATTTACTCCAGTTTACTGCCTGTGTATGGCGCAACAACCCGCTACCACAACGGACACTTTGTCACTTCACTTAAGCAGGAATATTCTGTCAATTTGGATGGCAGCGAGTTGGGCCAGCAGATTCATATGGTAGTTTGGTCAACCAAACGTGGTGACAATTGGCAACCTGAAGAAGCAACTCCGGTGAAAATACCAGAGTAACAATTTTAGCGCGAACCCCGGGAGAAACCTCCCGGGGTTTATTACACAACCAGATCCAATACCAGCACCCCGATTAAACCCACCACACCTACAATTGTCTCCATCAGCGTCCAGGATTTAAAGGTGTCCTTGATGCTCAGATTAAAATATTCCTTATACATCCAAAAGCCTGAATCATTCACATGAGAGCACATCAAACTGCCTGCACCTATGGCTAACACCATCAAGTTAGGGTCAGCGCCGGTGAGTGGAATAATCGGCGCAACTATGCCCGCTGCGGTTAAACCAGCAACTGTGGCAGAACCAAGAGCAATACGAATAATCGTCGCAATCAGCCACGCCAAAATCAGCGGATTCAGCGCCACCGTTTTTAACGAGTACGCAAGCTGCTCACTAACACCGCTCTCCACCATGACTTGTTTGAGCGCACCTGCGCCCGCAACGATTAATAAAATCACAGCAATATCTTTTATTGCATCGCTATAAATCGCCATCACCCGCGCCATACTCATTCCGCGTTTTATACCGAGCGTATAGGTGGCGAGTGCCAGCGCGATAAGTAAAACAATCATCGAGTTACTCAGCAGTTGCACCCAAGGTGTTTTTGCTATGGCACCGGGTAGTAAATAAATAGCAAGGCTGGACAACGCGATCATCACTACCGGCAGGAGTGATGTAAAAAAACTATTAGCAATTCCGGGTAATTGATCCGCCGGTAAGTCGGTGGGTTTGAATGTGGCAAGGGGGGTGCTGCTGATATTTTTCAAACGCGCACTAAACACCGGGCCGGCGATAATCATAGTGGGAATAGCCACTAGAATGCCGTAAAACAAAGTTGTACCCATATCCGCGCCAAATTGTGGAATGAGCGCAACGGGTGATGGATGTGGCGGCAAGAAACCGTGAGTAACCGATAGCGCTGCAAGCAGCGGAATACCCAAATAAACCGCGGGCAATTTGGTTTGGTACATCACTGAAAAAACCAGGGGCACCAAGAGTACAAAACCAACATTATAAAAAAGTGGCAGCCCGACAATAAAACCCGTCAGCATTAACGCCCAGGTAATATATTTTTTACCGCACCAGCGCATCAAGCTGCTGCTGATTTGCTGCGCCGCGCCGGATTCTGCAACCAATTTTCCAAACATAGCCCCCACGCACAAAATTACCGCGAGCGAGCCAAGGATGCTACCGATACCGGTTTCAATAACACCGGGTATTTTTTCCAGCGGAATGCCCAGCATAACGGCGGCAGCAATGGAGGAAACCAGAAACGCCAGGAACGGATTCAATTTTACGCCGGTAATTAATATCACCAGAATCAGGATGGCAATCACAACAGCGGCTATGGCCATGGAGTCTCCTTTTTATTTATTGATTATTTTTGATTAGAAAACAGCAAAGAATAAAACTCTGGAATTAGCAGTATCTCGCAGATGAGCGTCATTATTTCCTCTGGGACCATCGGAGACAGGGATGTCGACGATGAGCCTCCATGGATGGATTCACGGCGTTTCCCAGTGGGAATATGGACGCTCATCCCGCAATAAAATCACAGCTTACGCGCTCTGAACTTGCGCCCTTTTAATTTGCCTTGACTCAGTTGCTCTAGTGCCGCGCGCGCGATGGATTTATCCACCGCTACATAAGTAGCAAAATCAAATACATCAATCTTGCCAATTTTTTCAAAGGGTAAGCCGGCATCTTTGGTCAAGGCTCCAATAATATCACCGGGGCGCAACTTGTCTTTTTTTCCACCATCAATATTCAAGGTCACCATAGTCACTTCCGGCAGTGACTTTTTATCGGCAGCAGGAAGCGGCTCAAGCGTGATCGACTGCTTCATGTAATCTTCAAGGCGATTAATTTTGTGCACTTCTTTTTGTACAACCAAATTCAATGCCAAACCGGATTCACCGGCGCGACCAGTACGACCAATGCGGTGCACATGCACTTCGCTATCGCGCGCCAAATCCACATTAATAACCGCATCCAAACCTTTTACATCAATACCACGTGCCGCCACATCGGTAGCAATTAATACCGAACAGCTTTTGTTCGCAAACCGCACCAATACTTGATCGCGCTCTTTTTGTTCCAGATCGCCGTGTAATGCCAAGGCATTCACGCCTTGGCTACGCAAATAGTCCAGCAATTCATCGCAACTTAATTTGGTATTACAGAAGGCAATTGAACTGGCCGGCTGAAAATGCGCGAGCAAACTCAAGACTGCCGGATAGACTTCTTCATCACTGCGCAACTCATAAAAATGTTGTTCGATTTGGGTTTCACTGTGAATAGATTCCACCGCAATCATCTGCGGATCGCGCTGGCAGCGGGCACTGATTTTTTGGATATTTTCCGGATAAGTTGCCGAAAATAACAAAGTCTGGCGCTCGGCTTTACAGGCATCCAGAACTGTATCTATATCTTCAGCAAACCCCATTTCCAACATGCGGTCAGCTTCATCCAGCACCAACTGATTAATACTGTCCAGCACCAAAGTGCCTTTGCGGATATGATCGACAATCCGGCCAGGTGTGCCCACCACAATGTGAGCGCCGCGCTCCAGTGAGCCGATTTGCGGGCCAATCGATACACCACCACAGAGCGTTAAAACTTTTACATTGTGTGTGAGACGCGCTAGACGACGAATCTCCTTGGCTACCTGATCCGCCAATTCGCGAGTAGGGCAAAGCACCAGTGCCTGCACACCAAAAAAACGCACATTTAATTTTTCCAGCAGGGCTATACCAAAAGCAGCAGTTTTACCGCTGCCGGTTTTGGCTTTGGCAATCACATCGCGCCCCGCCAACACTAGCGGCAAGCTTTGCGCTTGAATTGGTGTCATTTGGTGGTAACCCAGAGACTCAAGGTTATCCAGCATGTCTGCGCTGAGCGGTAAATTGGAAAAGGCTGTTGGATTCACAGGTTTCTCGTTGAAATGAAAACCACTCGGGTGGTGCCACCCAAGTGATTGTGCAGCTAATGGATATGCGCTGCAGAATACCAGTAAAATTGGCCCAAGTCGCCCATACCCGGGGCAACCCAAGGGCCGATTGCTGTTCTTCACCACTCAATATTTTCAGGTTATCTATGCGCGCGCTGCACTGCTCAACTTATTTTTTGGCGCTTTCATCTTATCTAGCCGCAACCTTAGGGCTATTACTCAGCAGCACCATTAACGCTATGGCAACAACAGAAACCACTGCGGCTACCACAGCCAAACATTGGGAGCTGGGCCTGGGTTTGGGTGCAGTGGGCGGCCCGGATTATCGCGGCTCAGATGAATATCGCAGCTTTGTCAGCCCTATTCCTTATTTTATTTATCGAGGCAAATATATTCGCTCTGACCGCGAGGGTGTACGCGGCAATTTTTTGCGCACTGATCAATATGAATTTACGCTCAGCGCCAGCGCTTCCATTACACCGGAAACTGAAAAAAATACTTTGCGAGAAGGTATGCCGGAATTGGGCTCCACTCTGGAACTGGGGCCATCATTCAATATCAATTTAACCGGTGACGATTTTAGCCGCGGCTGGCATTTGCAATTGCCTTGGCGCGCCGTATTTGCGATTGGTGCAGACAACAACGGCTATCTGGGCACTATCGTGCAACCACAACTTGTTTACCGCACTAAAATTTCACATTGGACATTTCACTACCGCGCCGGCATTACTTTCGCCAGCAATGATTACCACGATTATTATTACCGTGTCGCTCCCGACTACGCGACTGAAAATCGCCCCGCATTTAACGCAGGCTCAGGCTATAGTGGTTGGAACAATAATTTTGCATTCAGCCGCAATTTGTCGCTGCAAGGTGTTGATACTCGCCTCGCCTTATTTATTCGCTACGACAACATAGAGCACAGCGATATCACCAATAGCCCATTGGTGGTTGATAATCACAGCCTGCGCGGTGGTATTGCATTTATTTGGGTAATCAAATAAATCAGAAAGGATTGTTGTAATCAAAAATTCAACACAGATTTACAAACGCTTCAAAACTCCCAGCGTTTTTACCAACGGCAAGGCTGCAAATAAACCGGACTCCTGTGCAAGCTTCCATATTTCAAACGGTGGGCGACCACCATCGGCAGGGTTGGGGAAAACATCATGAATAGCAAGCAGGCCACCGCGCACCACATGGGGTGCCCAACAGCGGTAATCCGTGAGCGCTGCCTCCATGCTGTGACCGCCATCGATAAACACCATGCCTAAAGGAGTATTCCAATAGCGCGCCGCTAACACCGAGGGCGCAACAATCGGCACCACAGTATTTTCCAGTTGCGCGCGTGCAAGGGTGGTGCGGAATTCGCGGAAACTATCCATGCGTCCCTGCTCTTCATCAAATAACTGTGGGTCGTGATACTCCTCACCCAACTGATGCTCTTCCGAACCGCGATGATGATCAACCGCAAACAACAGCGTATTTTGTTGTTCGCAAGCGCGCCCTAAATACACGGTAGATTTTCCGCAGTAACTACCAATTTCCAAACAGGGGCCAAGTGTTGCTGTGGTAAGCGCCGCATTAAACAGAGCGGCACCTTCTTGCGCATCCAAAAAACCTTTTACCGTTTCTATATCAATACCCAAACTTTGCATTGGCAGCATAATGTTTCTCAACCATAATCAAGACCGGCATTCTAACAGAGCCAGTTCATAAACTATTGCCGATTTTGCAATCTCAATAACCTACTTTACTGCGATAAAATTTATGCGCCGCAGCACGACGCCCTATTGGATAAAAGCCATTTATAAGCGTATCAATCATTGGTATGTGCGCCGATTTATTGCGCCGCAGTTTGATAGCTTAGGCAGCATTCCCGAAGTCGCCCATCCACGCAGCCTGGTTATTTTTGGGCGCAACATTCACTTGGGAAAATTTGCGCAAATTATTTGCGCGAGCGACAACTGTATTCGTTTTACCACTTGGCCCAGCAAGCAAGCGGATGCCGAAATCCGTATTGGCGATTACTGTTTGATTTCACCTGGCGTGCGCATTTCTGCTGCGCAATCCATTCATATTGGCGATAACTGTATGCTCGCCGCCAAGGTTACAATTAGCGACAGTGATTGGCATGGCATTTACAATCGTATCCGCCCGTTTCGCTGTACCAAACCGGTAGTGATTGAAAATAATGTCTGGCTGGGTGAAAGCGTTATCGTCACTAAAGGTGTGCGCATTGGCGAAAACTCGGTTGTTGGTACTGGCGCAGTAGTGACCAAGGATATTCCCGCTAATTGCATTGCCGCAGGTAATCCGGCGCGGGTAATTAAGACGATTAACCCGCAGCGCCGCATGCTAAAACGTGAATTATTGTTCAGCGATCCCGAACATTATTATTACAATCAGGACCAGCTGGATAAATTGATGCTGAGCAATAACAGCTGGCGGAATTGGTTGCGCAGCTTGATCAAGCCTAACCAAACTGACTAGCAGGTAAACTCTGGATTTGATCAGCACTGGCGCGCCACACACCCCTCAGTACATACTTGCCAATAAGTCCATAAAAGCAAAAAAGGCCGCAATATGCGACCTTTTTCAATCGTTTAACATCTCAATGAAAACGGCAATCACGCAATACTAATTTGCTCGGACTGCCCTGCCAGTAATGATCAACCGTGCCTGTTAATTTAGCAAATTCACCTTCCTGTAATTTTGCAGCACGCGCACGATCTTCAGGTGCCATGCGACACACAATCGGCGGCCACAACATAGATTCTTTGGTATCGAGGGTTTCAAAAATACTATTGCGATCAATGGTCACCTTATACCACAGCTCGATGGTGCCATCATTTTCCAAAGGTGTGCCCACCGTGCCATCCAATAGATAACGTTTGCCTTTGTAATACGCCGTGATCATTTCTGCGGTTTTGCGTTTGGACATGCGATAAATATCTTTGGCCAACCAACGAGGTTGGATTTCCACGAGCGGCTCAGGAACAATCGCAGCACGCGCGGCGGCAGCAATTTTTTCACCCTCCGCACCCGTTTTGATACGCGCAATCATGCCGCACATACCCTTGCGAATATCCTCGGGTTTTGCCACCGTGCGTCGGTTCAGGCGAGTATTGATGCTCACATCTGCTGATGTTCCTTTGTTTGCCGCATTCAAATAAATCAGGAAAGGGTGACGACCATTTTTTTGCTCAATCGTCAGCGTTCCCTTCTCCGCGTCAAGCTCTTCACTTAACACGTTAAAACCATCGGCAAGCGCAATAGTGCGCAATTGTCCCAATGCGCTGGATGCATTTAAATTGGGAATATTTACAGCGGTGGAAAATTCCGCGCCGTTACGGGGGTCGCCCTCAGCCCGAAAGTTTTCTTCACAGCTATTGGCTATAGCCTGCAAGGAGGCTGCTAAAAATATTATTGCTATAGTTGCTCGAATTGGCCTCATGGATATTTCCTTAATCAATTCAAATTTTGGCGGGCGATGCACGAAGCTTTTACTTTAAATTGGGCTATACAGTCGAGTTGTTAAAAAGTGTATTTCATGTTCTAAACACGAATGGTTTTAACTGTCTTCAAACTATTGAACGGCAAGACGCAGCAATGCTGCCACTGAAATTGCATCGGTAATTTCACCGCGCAATACCATGTTAATCGCCTCCTGTAACGGCAACTTTCTTACCTCAATATCTTCAGTCGCTTCAAGCTGCTGGGTTCCTGCTAATAACCCACGCGCGACAAACACCACACAAAATTCATCTGTCACTGAATTGGATAAATGCATAGTCATTAACTGCTGCCAATCACGCGCTTGCATACCCACCTCTTCCTCCAATTCGCGCTTGGCTGCTTCCAGAGGACTTTCACCCTGAGGACATCCACCTTCGGGAATTTCCCAAGTGTACTGATCAAGACTGTAACGACTTTGTTTTACCAGCCAAGTGTTGCCTTGGTCATCAATAGGCACAATACCAATCGCCGTATTCTTGAAATGCACCACTCCGTAAATTCCATCGGTGCCTTTGGGGGTTATGACCTCATTATGGGTGACATTAATCCAGGGGTTTTCATAAACAACAGCTGAGGTTTTTGTTTTCCAGCCACCAGTTTTTTGGTTGATATATTTTTCACTCATGACCTTGATCCGAATTAACAATAAAATATTTTTTACACATTAATTAGTGCAGACGGTGTGGATCCAGCTCGACCTGAGTTATATGCTTGCCGAGCATTACTACACGCCCAAAATAACGATCCCCGCCGGTGACTGTGAATTCAAAATAAAATGCACGCCATAGCGACAATATGCCTTGTGCATTGCGCTTAAACCAAATGCGGCGCAAGTAGACTGTTTCATCCAACAATTGCACCTGCATTTCTTCGCAGCGCTTTTGTGCCGCCGCAAAGGCGCGCTCTTTTACCAGCAAAGCACCACGCCAGTAATAAACAGTTAAAATGATTAAGGTTAGCCAGAGAATGGATTGTAAATCGAACATGAGAAAAGCCGGCGCACATAACAGCTAGTCTGTATGGCAGCGAAAAGAGGAAGAAACTCTGGCGCGATAGACTGTAGCCAAGCCACTGGGCTAAAACTGACAACAGTCAAAAAACAATCTCGCCAAAAACAATCTCGTTAAAAAAACAAAGGGTGATTGATCACTCAATCACCCTTTTTGAAAAACCAACTCATCTTAGAGAGGAGTTACGTTTTCAGCTTGCGGACCTTTTTGACCTTGGGTCACTTCAAAAGTCACTTTTTGACCTTCTTTCAAAGTCTTACGGCCTGAACCGTTGATTGCGCGGAAGTGTACAAACACATCTGCACCACCTTCACGCTCAATAAAACCGTAACCTTTGTCATCGTTGAACCACTTAACAACACCAGAGACTAGATCTGACATAGTTTCCTCATCTTGCATCTAAAACGTCAGCGCAGCTGACCGAACAAAAAAACCGACTTTACTAAAAGCCAGAGTGAAATAGCTTGAAATAAAGCTATTGCTCAGGTCGTGGTACGTCCAAGTGTCTTGAGCAAGTGTTGTCTTACAAAAGCCTAGTCTTGGTGCGGATCTCAATCTGTAGCAAACCAAAATTAAAGCACTTGGATATTGGGAGTCAAGCGCTTATCGGCGAAATTAGCGATTATCGCCACTTTTTGTAATGGTGTGTAACGAGCACCCATTTATTCGGGCATATTGCGGTTTATCTCGTCATTTTTGCCATTATTTTGTGCAGATTTACTCGCTGCTTTACCCAGGGTTTCGTGCAAAAACAGTGCAACCGGAATCAAAACGAAACCCAGGATCATCACTAGACGTTTTATCTCCTGAAACTCATAACCCTGTTTGGATAATTGGTAACAGGCCAGCGCCCATGCCGCTGCCGCAAAATAGCCCCAGCGTTTATGTTGGTATACGCCCCAGGCAATCACCGCTGTCACCGCGGCCAAAAAGAATCCATAAATATTGACGAATGAAATAAAACCGCAAACTGCAGTAATTAATATCAACAGCAGGATTACATTTAATAGTTTTGCAACAATCAGTATTTTTGACATAAACAAATTCACTCTAGTGTTACTTTTTTACACTGCTCAATCCGAACTGTGTTTATCTTTACCGCGCCAGGTTTGGTATTTTTTGTGTACCCCGCGCGTAAATGATTGGGAATAATCCTCCAATAAATCCACCCCCACCAATACCGCAATTACAACCAGCGATAATTTAATCGCCACCAAATTAAAACCTATCGCAATCACCACGCCGATAGATGCCAGTGCCCAGATTGTCGCGGCAGACGTGACGCCCAATACAAAACCATCGCGGGCCAGCATCACACCAGCACCCAAAAAACCTATCCCGGTAATGACTTGCCCGATGATGCGCGAAGGATCGGTAACCACTTTCTCCGGCCCGGAAAAATGCGAAGCGGCAAACAGTGAGGCGGCGATAAACAGATAAGTGCCCAGGGTGATTAACGACGAGGTGCGAATACCCACTGGCTTACCGCGCAACTGTCGCTCTATTCCAATGATGGTACCGCACAAAATGGCCGTGCCAATCGAAGCCCACTCAAAAGGCGCCACACTAAAAATTTCATTCCAATCCAGGGTCATAATCAGTATCCACCAATACCCGCACTGCGCGCCTAAACTCCCAGCGCCGTGTTGATAATCACTTTTTTAATGGCTTGCGCCGAGTTTAGCTGGCGCATGCCGGTGTTGCGCAACCAGTTCACAGCCAGCGAACGGCTGCCAAATAACCGCTTAAACGCCTCCATTGCCGACATCATGCCAAGGTTGGCAGCGAGCCGCTGGCGTTGATAGCGACGCAGAATGGAGTAATCCGCCAGAGGTAACCCGCGCGCCAATGCGCGCTCTATCTCCCGGCTCAGGGCGATCACATCCAGCAAGCCCAGATTTACGCCTTGGCCGGCAAGGGGATGAATATTGTGCGCAGCATCCCCAACAAGGGCGATACCCGGCTGTATGTAGCTAGTCGCATGACGCTGGCGCAAGGGAATACTGTAGCGCTTGTCACAGCTGATAACCTTGCCCAGACGAGCTTCAAAAGCCGCGGTCAATCGCGCACAAAAAGCGTCTTCATCCAAGGCCATCAACTCGTGGGCCAGCACATCTTCTGCCGACCAAACAATTGAACATCGGTGGCTATCACCATGCTGTTGGAGCGGCAAAAATGCCAGGGGGCCGGTGTGCATAAACCGCTGCCAAGCGGTAAATTCATGGGATTTTTCCGTGCGCACTGTGGTGATAATTGCCTGCTGGCCATAATCCCATTCACGTGTCGCAAACCCTGCCAGCTCCCGCACCTGCGACTTGGCACCATCGGCGGCAACCAACAGGCTCGCCGTGATCTCAACGCCGCTACTCAACTGTACACTGAGCCGGGAAGCCCCAGACTGGGCTGGAACCAGCTGGGCGATGGCTACGGGCTGGATCAAATGGATGTTAGGTAGCTGCGCCATACGCGCACGCAATTGTTTGACGATGACCGAGTTTTCAACAATATGGCCAAGGTGCGACCGCTGTACCTCGGCACAGTCAAATTCAATGGTCGCTGTGCCCTCGCCGTCCCAGACTTTCATTTCACGATAGGCACACACGCGCTGCGCTGCAATAGCATCCCAGCAGCCGATATCTGTTAACAGTTGCTGTGAAGCATGGGTAAGGGCAACTACACGTGGATCAAAATTTTCGCCAGAAAATTCGTCCAGCTGCTGGGCACTTTCAAGCACCGCAATACGCAGCGTTTGCCCAGCATCCATTTGTGCAATAGCACATGCCAGTGCTGCGCCCACCAAACCGGCACCGACAATAACCAGATCAAAATCGGCGTTATCGATTTGCGTTTTCGCCGCCGCCGATTCGCCGACGTTAATATTTGCCTGATGACCTGCTGAAGTCGTATTTGCTTCATCCGGTTTCCAGCGAAATTGTCGACCAGCAGTGCCCATAGTTTGGGCGATAAACTGCTGTTTGATGAGCGGAATCGATTCAAGGCTCAACAAACCCAAATGACGCAGGGCGACAAAAGGTAAATATTCACTGGAAAACAGGCGCACCAACTTATCGCTAAATTCCACGGTGATTTGCTGATCCAGTGTTTGTTTTTGCAGATAGTGTTGCAGCACCGCCAAATCGCCCGGATTTTTTTGCTGTGCAATCGCCTCGCGCAGCGTTTCTACCAAACAGACACAATCGCGCAGCGCGAGGTTAAAACCCTGACCAGCCACCGGATGCAAAAAATGCGCAGCATTGCCCAATAACACCAGATGCGAACGAATTTGCTCCTCGGCGAGAACCAGCTGCAAGGGGTAAGAGTAGCGCTTGGCAACCCGCGTGAAATGTCCAACGCGAAAACCAAAACGCTGCTGCAACTGCGCCAGAAAATCCGCATCGTTCAAGGCGAGCATTGCATCGGCCTGCGCAGCTGGCAATGTCCACACTAACGCCGCTTGCTGAGCCTGTTTGGATTCGCCCAACGGCAACAGCGCGATTGGGCCATCCGCTGTAAAACGCTCATAGGCGACCCCTTGATGCGGCTCGGAAAATTCCACGTTGGTGATAATGGCAGTCTGGCCATAAGCGCGCGTTTGGGTGTTGATCCCCAGCGCATGGCGCAGCGGAGAATCGCCGCCGTCAGCGATCACGGCCAGTGCAGTTTTCAGATAAAAACGTTGCTCGCTGGTGGTTACGCTGAGCAGCGCACCCGCTTGCTGCGGCGCTAACCCGGTCACGGTGGCGGGCGCAAAACATTGAATATTATTTTGTGCCTGTACCTGCGCCAGCAGCACCTTGCCGAGCCAGGCGTTTTCCACCACATAACCCACGGCATCCAAATTATTTTCAGCAGCATCTATAACGCCACCGAGAAAATGACCGCGATCCGAAACATGCACCTGAGCAATCGGCGTGAGGTGTTGTTGCAAGTGTTGCCACACACCCAACTCGCGCAGCACCTTGGCGGTGCCGTAAGACAGCGCAGTGGAGCGCGCATCAAAGCTCGGCTGAAAATGCAGCTCATCAGCCTGCGCAAAGGGCTGGGCTTCCAGCAGCGCGATACGCAATTGCGGCTGACTCGCCGCTAACAAACTGGCAAGGCTGGTGCCCACCATGCCGCCGCCGATGATGGCGATATCACATTCAATGGTTTGCAACATAGGCAAAAAAATTCACCATGAAAAAAGCAAAGAAAAAATTAATTGGCCATGAGTGCTTCGATGTCCGCTACGGTTTTGGGTACGCCGCTGGTGAGGACTTCGTGGCCGTCTTTGGTAATAACAACATCATCTTCAATACGGATGCCGATGCCGCGCCATTTTTTGGCGACGCGCTCGTTGTCGGGCGCAACATAAATGCCCGGTTCTACCGTGAGCACCATGCCGGGTTCCAACACACGCCATTCGCCACCGACCTTGTAATCACCGACATCATGCACGTCCATACCCAGCCAATGGCCGGCGCGGTGCATGTAAAATTCTTTGTAGGCTTCGCTTTTGATTAATTCGTTAACATCGCCCTCCAGTAAACCGAGCTGCACCAAACCCTGGGTGATAACACGCACTGTGGCTTCGTGAGGGTCATTCCAGTGGTTGCCCGGTTTGCATTGGGCGATGGCTTCCAACTGGGCTTGCAAACAAATTTCGTAAAGCGCTTTTTGTTCGGGCGAAAACTTTCCATTTACCGGAAACGTGCGGGTGATATCGGCGGCGTAATAATCCAATTCACAACCGGCATCAATCAATACCAGATCGCCATTTTTAAGCGGCGCGGAATTTTCAATGTAATGCAAAATGCAGCCATTTTTTCCGGCGCCGACAATGGTGTTATACGCAGGGAAACGCGCGCCGCTCATGTGGAACTCATGCAAAATTTCTGCTTCGAGTTGATATTCCATCACCCCCGCTTTACTCGCTTTCATGGCACGCACATGGGCGCGCGCGGAAATATCGCCGGCTTCTTTCATCACCCGCAATTCAGCGGCGCTTTTAAATAAACGCAATTCGTTGAGGAAGTGACTCAAATCCAAAAATTCACCGGGCGGTGTTGCGCCGGAGCGCACTTTGGCGCGAATGGTATTGACCCAATCCATCACGTGCTTATCAAAATCGGCATCTTTGCCCATGGCGTAATAAACACGCTGTTTGCCTTCCAACAGGCCGGGCAAAATATCGTCGATATCATCGATAGGAAATGCATCGTCTGCATCAAATTCGCTGCAGGCACCTTCGGGGCCAGCGCGATAGCCGTCCCAAATTTCACGCTCGCGATTGCGTTCGCGCACAAACAATACAAACTCGCCGTGATCGCGACCGGGAATTAATACCAGCACTGCGCTGGGTTCTTCAAAACCTGACAGGTATAAAAAGTCGCTGTCCTGACGGTAGTGATATTCCGTGTCGCGACTGCGGGTGCGCTCGGGTGCGGCAGGCACTATGGCGATGGAGTTTGGCTCCATCATGGCCATTAATTGTTTACGGCGGCGGGCGAATTCGGTTTTGCTGATTCTCATGAAATTTCTCGCAAGCGTTTGTTTAAGCTAAGCGGCAATAAATTAATGCAGAGTGTCTGATGCGGAGGCAGTGACCGGCGCAGCAATTTGCTCAGGCGCAAATTCGTCATAGAGGTTGCTCACCGCTACGCGTACATATTCGGTTACCTCCATGTAATCTGCTTCAGCGCTGGGCTCATCCTCTTCATCATCTACCTGGATTTGCACTATGTTGGCGATGTCTTGCAACATTTCAGCGGCTTCTTCGCTGATCTGGCGCTTGCCTTGGTGATCCACACTGCCAAAGCCGCTGAGGAAACCGTGGCACCATTCACTCAATGCGCGCGCACGCTCACTCAGCAGCGCGTCATCGTCGGGTAACATTAATTTCAATCCAAAGGCACCCTGCAATTGCTCCTGTGTGGCGTGATAGAGTTTGCTCAGGGCAATACGTACAGACTCATCAGGCGCGGCAATAAAATCCAGGAACTCGACTGCATCCAGCAGCCAATTGACCTCGGTAAGACTCGCGCCGCCGGCCAATTTGCCGCACAGCAAACCGTGTAATTCAGAGGGGCTATTCAGGGTTCCAAGGGGTGCCAGCAAATTGGCAAGATCATCAAAATTCAGGGGGCCAAGTAATTGCCCGGAAGATGTGTATTCGCTCATATCAGCCTCGTTTAATCAGTGGTTGAATGCTACCACGATTGACTCTGGCGCCTGAGCAAACTTTTTATAGAGCAAATCCTGCTATTGATTCAGCTCAAGTAAAACTTATCGGTGAATCATTTAATAACATTCAACTTCTCGAATTTACCTTAACTTAGGTTGTGCGATTGACCCCATGCAGGGCGCACAATATAGTGGGCAACCCGCGCTATTTATTGGTTAATTATTATCATGTCCGACGATCTTTTACTCGCCCTCGAAACCAAGCTGGATAAGCTGATTTTGCAGTGCAATCGCCTGCAACAGGAAAACGCCGAGCTGAAGGCGCGCGAAAGCGAATGGCAGCGCGAACGTGTGCGCTTGATCGAAAAGAATGAACTGGCCCGCAGCCGTGTGGAAGCCATGATCACCCATCTCCGTAATCTGGACGCCGAATAAGCAGGGCCACCAATGAGCAACGAAACTGTTTTTGTGAAAATCCTCGACAAAGAGTATCAAGTCGCCTGCCCGCGCGAGGAGCGCCAGGCACTCATGGAATCCGCCCAGTTATTGGACGAACGAATGAAAGCCATTCGCGGCACCGGGGCAGTCATTGGTTTGGAGCGCATCGCGGTGATGGCAGCCCTGAACCTGAGCCACGAATTATTACAGGCCAAAACAGCAAACCATTCCGCCGGTGGCGCCGCAAGTCACAGCGACTTACTGCGTCTGAACGACAAATTGGATCGCGCTTTACACAATACTGTCGATTAAAAAAACACTTTGACGCAATTCCGGACACAAGCGTATTTTCTGTGATTTTACCAGCAGCGTTTAAGACGAATATTTCCTAAACGCTGCCACTACCCAAGCATAAATTCATTTGCGGAAGGCACATAAGTCTGGGTTATACTGGCGCCACGCCCTGGAATGTTTGCAATCCAACAATGTCCTTGAGCCGATAAATGTTAGCCCGGCAGTATCTCGTTAGTGTTCGGTGTGCATGTCCGCCAGACGGAAAGCCTAAAGAGCCACAGGTATCGCCACCTTGAACCTTTGGGTTCAAGGCCAGCTTGGTAGCGGCATTTCGGGGTCTCTTATGTCCTTCTGTATTAAATCCCTCTATTTTTCCAAGGCTGTTGGTTTATGGCCGATGCTTTTGACTTACCGCCAAGTGCTACCTCTCCACTGAAACAGCAGCTACGCAACCAATTACGTACTGCACGCCGCGCCTTAACACCAGCCCAGCAGCAACAGGCTTCCCTGCAGCTCCTTCGTCATTTGATGAAACTGCCGCAATTTATGCGCGCGCAACACATTGCGCTTTATATCGCGAGCGACGGTGAAATAGACCCGCAAGTAGTGGCCAGGCAGCTGTGGAAAATGGAAAAACATACCTACTTGCCGGTCCTACGCCCCGGCAAGAGCAAGGACTTGTGGTTTGTGGAGTTTACCGCCAACACCCAGCTCAGCCCCAATCGCTACGGTATACCCGAGCCAGACCATCGCCATGAGCATCGCCTGCCAGCTAATTTGCTGGATGTGGTATTAATGCCGCTGGTGGGGTTTGATGCTCGGGGAGCACGCTTGGGAATGGGTGGAGGCTTTTACGATTCAACCTTCGCCTTCAAACAAAAGAAACCTGAAGGTAAACCTTATTTGATTGGTCTGGCGCACAGCTGCCAGCAAACCGGGCACATACCCACTGACGGCTGGGACATTCCGCTGTTCGCAATTGCCACAGACAGCGGCATTTTGAAACCACAGTACTGACTATCGGAAACAGCATTTATGTCCCGCCTGAAAACACAACTCCCGCCGAAGCGGGAGTGGGGGGGACAATTCCTTCTCACCCTCGCGGGCTTGAGCAATTACTCAGACACAGATTCGACAGCTGCTTCAGCAAAAGACACCAAAGCGCCAAAATCCAACAGGGTAATGCACACTCCTACGCAAAAAATCACGGTTACGACGGAGAGAACATCAACTTTCATGGTGGTAGCCTTGCATATTATTGCTTTGAATTTAACAGGTATTAAAAAGAGCAGTTTTTATGCCAACCACACAGCAGTCAAAAGACTGTGGCGCGATCAAATAATAGGCAATTATTTGGAATAATCAAATCTCAATACCCTCTAAATTCGCAATAAATGACACATTTTTGTCAAAGCTGTCACAAAAAACCACATAACGTCGGCGAACTGGCCGCAATAGCCCAGACGAAAGCGGGAGATGACACAGCTAATCGATGCACGTTCTCGTCAGTTATTGACCAACTTCGACATGGCGACTGGTAACATTCCCAAGCCGTGAACGCACTATGACAGTGCCTGACTCCAGGATTTCAGCGCCATCCACGCCCTTCCAGGACTTGCCACCATCCAAACTGAACTCGGTTGCCAAGCCGGGGAGCGAGGTGTTCACCAACAGCTTGCCGTTATCGATTTTGGCGCCGGGTGGTGGCAGGTAAAAGTCACCTCCCAAAGCCGCCAGTTTGGGCAACTCCTTGAGACTTAACTGCACTGCAAAATTAGCCCAATCCTGCTGGCGGGCGCGGTTATCGGGTTTATCCCCCTCCCAGTCGGCTTTGTGCCATGCGCGTTCTGCCAGACTAACCAGGCGCGGATAAATCATTTGCTCAAACTGCGCGCCGGTGCGTACTGTTTCGCTCCAGAGCTGCCCCTGGATGCCGCGTAGATTTTCCGGTTTTTCCAGTCCTGGCAGGGCACGCCCCACTAAGGCCTCCAGGTTTTCTATGGGTTCCCCCATGCGGGTTTTGTCGGCATTGGCGTAGAGATTGTCGGGCATAAAACCAAACACTTTTTCGGTGCTGCTGTAACGGGTCGCCCAGTAATAACCGCGCTCTTCGGGGTTGGCCTCATGCGGGTGATCGAAATAAAGATGGGTGCCGGGCGACAAAATGACCTCGTAACCGGCATTGGCCAGACGATAAGCGCGGTCGGCCACACCCCACTCCCAGATATTGTCCCAGGCATTGGCCAACACGGTTCTGTTGGCAAATTGTTCGCGATTGAAGGTGTTATTGGGGTCGTACATCAGGCCATCCTCCCAGCCCGCCAGAGCCAGCCCACGGGTATGGGTAATAGCCGCCAATTTGCTGACAAAATAGGGCTTGAGGTCAGCCACACCGGCAACCCCCTGCTCACCCTTGGCAAACAGCGCTTCACAGGCCGGTGACGCCGTCCAGGAACCGGCGCCAACCTCATCGCCGCCCATATGGAAGGTCTGCAGTTTGGTTCCGGCTTTGCGGTACATCTGCTGCAGCTCGTAAATCACCTTATCCACAAACACATAGGTGGAGGGCAAACACACGTTGATAGAGTTATCGGTGTAATTCTGCACAGTAATGTATTGGGATTTATCCTGCGGATCGGACAACAGATAGCGCTCGGCAGCGGCTTTGTCGCCCGCTTTCAACAAACGCTTGTAGCGCGCTTCCATCGCTTTGACGGCAGCACGGGCGTGGCCAGGCATGTCGATTTCCGGGATAACCTCTATGTGGCGCGCATGGGCAAATTTCACAATCTCGATGAAATCCTCGGTGGTGTAATAACCATTACCCGAGCCGGAGGCGTGGGGGCCAGTGCCCAATTGGGTGAGCAGGCAGGACTGTTCGGTGAGATCAAAACAGCGTTTGCCGCCAATATCCGTCAGTTCTGGCAGGCCGGGAATCTGTAAACGCCAGCCTTCATCTTCGGTCAGGTGCAAATGCAGCTTGTTCAGTTTGTAGCGCGCCATTTGTTCAATCAGGCGCAGAGTGACTTCTTTGCTGTGAAAGTTGCGCGCCATGTCGTAATGCATGCCACGCCAGTTAAAACGAGGGGCATCCGTTACGCTGAGCAGGGGAACCTGAAGGCTGGCTGCGCCCGGCGCGGGCAGAAGGCTCATCAAGCTTTGGATACCATAAAAAGTCCCCGCATTGTCGCCGCCCACAATAGTGATTTTGTCGCTAGCCACATTCAACTGGTAGCCTTCAGGCTCAGCTTTATTGGCGTCAACACGCAATTCAATCAACTTGCCAGAAAGGGCAATGTGATCGGCGCTGGATTTGAGCGTCAGACCATAAGCCTTGAGTTGCTCTACCAAATAATTGGCCTCGCCGGTCAAGCGTCCGGCAAAACTGATTTGCCAACTGCCATCAAGGGTGGCATTGCCACTGCGATATTTCACTTGTTCAGGCGTAGGGATAATCCTGTTGCCTGACTCAACCTTTATCGAATTCACTGCCAGGTTTTGTTCATAGCGGCTGGCGGCGATTGCTATCTCATAGCGATCAGTATTGTTGCGCAGCTGCTGTTCCGGCGTTGCTATGGGGGCGATAAAGTCCTGCAAGTTTTCGCTGTCGGTATTGGCAAACACCACCGCATTCAAACCCGGCTGGGCGATAAACGCGCGCGGCATAAAGTCGCTGTAACTCACCAAATGCGCGCTGGCTGTGTAAGGAATAGCGATGGAAGCGCCCGTCGCCAACCCCTTGAACGCCGCCGTGGGTGCTATTTCATGCAGGTCGCCCTGCAGGTGACGCAGCTTCAAACCGCTCACCTCAGTTTCATCCAGCTTACGCACCGAATGCAGGTAAATACGCCAATCGCCCTCGCCGGCAGGCAGAGCAACCGACGATGAATTATTGAGGGTGACCTTGGCTTGGGGCTTGGCCGCAAAATTAGATACCACCGCAAATTCCAACTTGGCATCAGCACCAAAAGCCGTTAACTGCTGCTGGCTCAAATTGCCCGCATAGGCTCCCGAGGCGAATGCCATCACCACGGCTGCCAGCGCGCCCGGATACAACCTACGACCAGATACTCTCATTACAACCCCCGAAGTTTTATTGGATAAATAGGGAGCCAGACAATTACTTTCTGACAACGTTGTCCAAGATTACACCAAAATCGCCCTTCCGCCAGCCGCTGAACATAAATTAACCTTTTAAAACCAGATCCCAAAAAACAACAAAGGGCGCCGAAGCGCCCCTGTTAAGCTAAAACCTGCAAGCTGTTTAACCCAAAAAGAACTTGTAAGCCTCATTTTTTGTTTCATCCCAGAAGGGATAATTCAGTTCACTTAAAAAGGTTTTTAACTCGGCGTAATCTTTTTTCGGCACTTGCATGCCTACCAGTACCCGCGCGGAGGCCGAGCCGTGGTTGCGGTAGTGGAACAGGGAGATGTTCCAGCGACCGGCGACCTTGGTGAGGAAGGTCATCAGCGCACCGGGGCGCTCGGGGAACTCAAAGCGGTAGAGCACTTCATCAGTGATTTGCGGGGCGTGACCGCCTACCAGATGGCGGATATGCAGTTTTGCCAGCTCGTTTTCGGTCATATCCACCAGGTCGTACCCCTGGGCTTTTAATTCGGCGACCAAATCCGCTCGGTCAGTGCCACCAGCCGCTACCTGCACACCCACAAAAATGCGCGCATCCTTGGCATCGGCGTAGCGGTAGTTAAATTCGGTGATATTGCGCTTGCCCAGCGCCTTGCAAAACTCTTTGTAAGCACCCGGGCGTTCGGGAATGGTTACCGCCAGAATCGCCTCGCGCTGTTCACCGATTTCGGTGCGCTCGCTGATGTAGCGCAGGCGATCAAAATTGATGTTGGCACCGCAATCGATGGCCACAAAGGTTTGGCCGGTGATGCCGCGCTCGGCCACGTATTTTTTCAAACCAGCCACACTCACCGCACCGGCAGGCTCGGCGATAGAGCGGGTGTCTTCAAAGATGTCTTTAATGCCCGCGCAAATTTCATCGTTGCTGACCGTCATGCATTCATCGACCACCTTGCGCAGCACGCGGAAGGTTTCCTCGCCAATTTGTGCCACCGCAATGCCATCGGCAAAGATGCCCACCTGCGGCAATACCACGCGTTTTTTCTTCTCCATCGCCGCCAGCAGGCATGCAGACTCTTCCGATTCAACCGCAATAATTTTGGTTTCGGGGCGCAGGTATTTCACATAGGCACCTATGCCCGCTGCCAAACCACCACCGCCCACGGCGATAAAAATCGCATCGATTTTGCCGGGGTACTGGCGCAGGATTTCCATGCCGATAGTGCCTTGGCCGGCAATTACATCCGGGTCATCAAAGGGGTGGATGTAGGTCATGCCTTTTTCTTCCACCAACTTTTTGGCGTGCGCCGAAGCCTCGTCGTAGCTGTCGCCATGCAACACCACTTTAGCGCCGCGCGCTTTGACGGCGTCCACCTTGATTGCGGGCGTAGTGCGCGGCATCACTATGGTCGCTTTGATACCCAAATGCTGGGCACCCAGCGCCAAACCCTGGGCATGGTTGCCGGCTGAAGCCGCAATCACACCGCGCGCACGTTCGGCTTCCGTGAGCATCTGCAGCTTGTTGTAGGCACCGCGCAATTTGAACGAAAACACTGGCTGTAAATCTTCGCGCTTGAGCAGCACTTTGTTGCCGGTGCGCGCTGAAAGCAGGCGCGCTTCATCGAGCGGCGTTTCCACCGCGAGGTCGTAAATACGGGCGTTGAGGATACGTTTTATGTAGGTTTCAGGCATGTCAGTTCTTGCTTGGAGGGAAGAAAATGTCGCCGCAGTGTAAACAATTTAGCCGCCGCTGGCACGGCGAAAATCCGTATAATGCGGCAAGATTTCGATCCAGCTCCCGAGAACAATCCCATGACCCAAGACCAGCTCAAACAAGCCGTGGCGCGCGCCGCGATTGAATACATCAAACCCAAATTATTCAGCGATTCCATTATTGGTGTAGGCACAGGCTCTACCGCCAATTTTTTTATCGACTACCTGGGTGAAATACGCGATCACTTTGCCGGCGCCGTGGCCAGCTCCGATGCCTCCGCCGCGCGCCTGCAAAAACTCGGCATTGAAGTGCTGGACTGCAATGCGGTGAGCGAATTGGTGGTGTATGTGGATGGCGCCGATGAAAGCAATGCCTACCTGCACCTGATCAAAGGTGGCGGCGCCGCACTCACACGCGAGAAAATTGTGCGCGCGGTTTCCAGGGAGTTTGTGTGTATCGCCGATGAAAGCAAATGGGTGGATGTTTTAGGCAAGTTCCCGCTGCCGGTGGAAGTAATCCCAATGGCGCGCTCCTACGTGGCACGCGAACTGGTCAAACTGGGCGGCGCCCCGGTGTACCGCGAGGGCGTGGTAACCGACAACGGCAATGTGATTCTGGATGTACACAACCTGCAGATCATTGACCCGGTTGCACTGGAAACCGCCATCAACCAAATTACCGGTGTGGTGACTAACGGTTTGTTTGCGGCAAAAGGGGCCGAAGTGCTGCTGCTGGGCACCAAAGACGGCGTTAAAACTATTTATCCCAAATAAATATCCCTCCGCTTACCCTGATTAAGGCTCCAGCCATCGCTGGCGCCTTTTCTCTCCTATACTCTCAGCTCTACCCCCGTCCTAAGGATCTCATCATGTTCTCCTTCTCCAGTATCCAGGGGCGACTGCTGGTAGCAGTCAGCGCCGGTGTCGTGTTGTTTATGATCATCAGCGGTATCGCCATTGCCCTGCTGAGCAGCACAATCACTAATTACAACCAGTTGATTGCCAATTCGGTCGCCCATGAGCGCGCCATTAGCAGCATGAACTACCACTTCAAAACCCAGGTACAGGAGTGGAAAAACGTGCTCTTGCGCGGCAAAAATCCGGACAAACTGCAGCAGTACTGGAGCCAGTTTGAACAGTTGCAGCGCGACATACAGGCCGAAGGCAAAAAGCTGAGCGGCGAATTGGAGGGCGAGAGCAAGCGTCAGGTCGATGGATTTTTACGCGCCCATGAAACTGCATTTGGCCGCTACCAGAGCGGCTTAGCCGCCTTTAAAGCCGCCGATTTTGACTCTGCAGCAGGCGATGCCGCAGTAGCCGGCATAGACCGCGAACCCAGCAAATTACTGGAGGAGTCCGCGGCCCTGATCAGTGCCAGGGTTGTGGCCGAAACCAAAGCCAATCTGGAAGCCAGCGCCAAGGTGTCCTTCTGGGCCGGTGCACTGATTCTGTGCGGCGGCATTCTGGTGGTATTTTTAGTCCTGATTATTTTGCGCAAAAATCTACTGGCACCGCTTGGCTTGCTGAACCAGCACCTGAGTAAACTGGCGGCCGGTAATTTTCGCGAGCCGCTGCATTTCAGGGATAACAGTGAACTGGGCAAACTGGGTGCAAGCATCCAGCAGGTGCAGGAGAGCATTGTGAAAGTAGTCGCCGCCGTGCAGGGTTCCATGCAGAGCCTGAATGAGGCTTCCGGCCAGATCACCGCCACAGCATCGACCCTCGCGCGCTACACGGATCAAACCCATCACGCGACTGATCAGGTCTCCGCCGCCATCACCGAGATGACGGCCACCGTACAGGAAGTGGCGAGCAATGCCGGCGGTGCTGCCGATGCCGCCCAAAATGCCGACAACAATGCCAACAAAGGGCTGAAGATAATGGAAAACACCCTGGGGGCGATTGATCAACTCAGCCGCGAGGTAAACCACGTGGGTCAGGTGATGAACCAATTGGAGGGCAACACCAGCCGGATTGGCGGCGTTCTGGATGTGATTAAAAACGTTGCGGAGCAGACCAACTTGCTGGCCTTGAACGCGGCCATTGAAGCGGCTCGCGCCGGTGAACAAGGGCGCGGTTTTGCGGTAGTGGCCGATGAAGTGCGCTCGCTGGCCAAACGCACCCAGGATTCCACTGCCGAGATCCAACAGATCATCCACGCCGTGCAACAGGGCGCGAGCAATGCGATGACCGCTATGCAATCCAGCCTGACAAAAACCAGCACCACTATGGAGATGGCAGGGCAGGCGGGCAATTCCATCAACGAGATCAGCCAGTCAGTCAACCGTATCCTTGGCATGAATATGCAAATCGCTACCGCTGCCGAGGAGCAGAGCTACACCGCTGAGGAGATCAATAAAAACATTATCCAGGTGGTCAACTTGATCGATAACGTCAATCAGGATGCCCAAAAGTCAGTGCTTATTGCCCAGCGTCTGGATTCCACTGCCAAGAACCTGCAGGCCCAGATCGCCCATTTTGCGATTTGACACTGGCAAGATTCACGGGCGAAAAAAAAACCGGGTGCGCCCGGTTTTTTCACATCCAATCTTTTACATCCAATCACTGACAGCAAAAAGCCGATTTACGCAGAGCGCAGACGGCCCAGTCCAATCAACCCCAGACCGGTCAATAACAATAAGAAAATCGACGGCTCATTGACCTTGGTTACGGGAGGCGTGTAACTCCAGTTACCGGTGTGGATTTCACCATTGCCCTCATAGGATTTAGCAGCAATAGCGCCATCCAGATTGGAATTGGTTTTGATGGTAGCGTTTAATGCCAGCACTGAACCGTACCAGGAATCACCAAAGTTCAGGTCAGTGGCCTCATAAAAATTCCACAGCACATGGTTCATGTTGTTGCGGAAACTGTTGGTGCCGTTTTTGGTGGTGCCGGCGTTAAAAGTGGTGCCAGATACGTTGATCACCACATTAAGTGCGGTGGCAAAATCCAGATTCAAACTCCACTGCGGGCCGGTCAGCTGCTCGACAGTGATATTAAATACCACCAGATCAGTAGGCGCTCCGGTGTAAGTGAATGCCTTGTTGTTCATATCACCCACCAGCGAGGTATTGTCCGAGCTGGCCAACCCCCTGTAGTAATCCGACTCTGCCTGCAGCTCGGCAAAAAGGCTCGCCTTCTCAGCAGTCAGTGAGCCATCGGTGACTTTTTTCAGGCAGCCATTGGGCACCAATCCCGCGCCATTACATATGTTGGTGGGACCGGTAAAGTTACCTTCATAAGCCAGATAGCCACGGTCAATATGGGTGCCGCTGTTACTGGCAAAATTCCCCACCACCTTGACGGTATTGTCGGTGGAGTTAAGCGGTTCTTTTTGGGCAAATACCGAAGCATTTACCACATTGCCGCCAATAAACGATTTACCTTCTATATGGCCACTACCGCCAGAAACCTTCAAGTCGCCCGACAATATCAGGTTGTAGTCATTGAGGGGGCCGGCGCTGGCAAAAGAGGAGAATCCAAGAAGCGCGGCAACAAGCAAATTGCAGCCGGTGATGCGATAGCGAGCAAAAGTCATAAGAAAACCTGTAGTAGTAAGATCGACTTCTATGAGTAAGCCATGCAATGCAGGCTTTGTGCCCAAACGCGTTTATCCTTTCAAATCAATAATAAGCGCCACCTAACGTGACACAGGTCACACAAAACTGTCAATTTTACCGACATTAATAAATTGACAGCGAAGGACATATTTTGGCTGATTAAGAATAGCAATCGATTTCTATCACTATCTCACCCCACCCAAGTTCAATTGGACAGGGGGAGGCAAATACCTCTGCGACTGGCAGGTAGAGCGCGACTAGTGGTAAAGCGCGGGAAGTTCCGTCTCGAATAACACAAACGGATGGGCAAAAAATGCCTTGAAGTCTTCAGCGGTTGCTTGCCCAGGATAAGGGGCAAAAAACTGCTCTTCCTTTTCGCGCGCCAGATTGGCATTGCGCCACACCATGACGTAGGTGATCTCACTGGCGAGAGGGTCGGCAAGGGTTGGTGCCAGAATCCGCTCGGTCCAGAAATTGGGCACAGTAAGTTTGTTATTGCCGGTTTCAGTGAGCGCCGCGATTTTGTTGCGCGCACGGGCAATGCTGGCGATCTGTTTCAGTGCGGCGGTGAAATGGGCTTTTTGCTCATCGGCGCTCGCCGTATTGGCGATATGACCAACATCCCAATAGTTGTCCAAACCTATTACGTCCACATAGCTATCGCCCGGGTAGCCGTAAAAGTAACCGCCCTCAAAATCGGCCATATCCAAACGGCTGCGGTCCGGTGAATAGGCGTAAATCAGATTGCGCAGGCCTTTTTCATCGCGCAAATATTCCACCGTAAAACGCCACAGTGCGATGTAATCCGCCTCGCTGGCATTGCCTTTGCCCCACCAGAACCAATCGCCATTGTGCTCATGCCAGGGGCGGAAAATAATCGGGATCGGATGGCTATTGCCCGCCGCATCGGTCGCGACCAGCGCCGCATTAAATTCCACAAAAGTATCCAGATAGGCTTTTAATTGCGCGTGTTTGGCGCCGCCGGGAATCAACTCATGCACGGTGGGGGTTTTGTCCCAGGAGTTGCCGCCGGACACCGGGCTGTACATGTGCCAGCTAATGGTAATCACCGCGCCGCGACTGTATCCGGCTTTGATCCACTCCTGCATTTGCTTGAAGTTGACGCCGTCCAGATTCTTTTCCTGCCCCAACTCCAAACCACCCAATTCCCAGCCGTAGAGCGCCGGGTTGGAGCCGCTCACGTCGCGCACGTCAGAGCGATCCAAGTCGCCTTCCCAATGCACGCCGTAGGCCAGGCTGTCCTCGTGGCCAAACAGCATGTGTTTACCGCGCAATGCAGCCAGATTGTTGTAGAGCGCAAGGGTTTGGCGAGTGGCTTGTTTATCGATAAGCGACAGGAACTCTGCGGGTGCATTTATGCCGGAAGCTTGTGCTGGAGCCGCAGCCGGTGCTGAGGCTGTTGAGCTTGCTGTCCCAGCAGTCTGACGGTCGCAACCAAATAAAAAACTGGCACACAACAGCAAGGACACCAAGGGCAGGCGGGGGCGTATAAACATAGGGATTTCCTCAAATAGGGCAAAAAACTGGCTAAATTCTTATCTTTCTTTAAATGTAACCGTTTACAAAAAGAGATATTAGCAGCCTTGGCTAAAAAAAGAAGCCCGCATCCCTGTAAATAAAAGTTGAGCCGCTGCCGGCTTTTGCCTAGCCTTGGCAGCCTATTCACCCGCAGCAGCAACCTCGTATGGACTTTTCCTTTCCCGCCATTGGCTTGGTACATTCCTGTTTTAAAGAGAAATTTGGCATACCGCGCCAGCCGGGACTGGCACCGCTCGCAACGGCTGAAATAGAAATGCTGCCCCCCTATGATGATCCCGCCGCCTTTGATGGTTTGGAAGGCACCAGCCACCTATGGGTACAGTTTGTATTTCACGCCAATAAACGCGAACAGTGGAAACCCAAAGTCAAACCGCCGCGTTTGGGCGGCAACCAGAGCCTGGGCGTTTTTGCTACCAGATCACCCACCCGCCCCGCGCCTATTGGCTTGTCGGTGGTGCGCTTTGATGGTTTACGTGCACGGCAAGGAAAGCTGTTTATTGCCATCAGCGGCATTGATCTGCTGGATGGCACCCCGGTGTTGGATATCAAACCCTATGTGCCTTACGTGGATGCGGTCGCCGATGCACAGAACCGCTTTGCCGCCCAGCCGCCCGCGCATATCCCAGTGGAGATACCCGCCGAACTGGCAGCCTTTTGCGCCGATTATCAACAAAAAAATGGCATTGCGCTGGCAGGATTAATCACCCAAATCCTGCAGCAAGACCCACGCCCCCAGTACCAGCAGCCAGATCCGGAGCGGATTTATGGCATGAAATTACTGGATTTGGAGGTGCGCTGGTGCTACTCGCCCAGCGGCATCACCCTCGCCGAGCTTGCATATATTCCCTAGTGCTACCCCCTCAGAGCATAGCCTCAACTTATTAACTCACTGTTATTAAATTAATGATTGATGCAGGGAGGCCGTGCTATGATTGGCACATAAATCATCATTTATGAAAAATCATTATGTCCCTAACAACCACTGTGGGGCTGCGCAAATGGATCTGGCGAGCCTTCTCCCAAAGCGCCTTGATCCCCCTGCTGCTGGTGGAAACCCTGCTAATTATTGTTTACTTCTTCACCAATAATTCCATCCGCAGTGCGCAAATAGAGCACCTGCGTAGCAATGCACTCTCTGCACTCCAATCGTCCGCGCAGGTAGAGGCGCGCGTAATCGATGAACAATTGAGCCATATCGACAGCCTGAGCGAGCTGTACCGCAACCTCACCCTGCAAGCCTTGCTCAAACCAGCGCCATCCGTACCAACCAACCTCGCCCTGACTGCCGGAGGAGTTCGTTACAGTCCACGCGATGAGGGTGGTGCGGCCATTTTCTATTCCAACGTGACGCCACCTGAGCAGCAGGATCTGCAGAAGATAGCCCGCCTGACAACCATCGACCCGATCATCAAAGAATTCAAAGAACACAACAGCCTGGTCGCCGCGCTCTACTTCAATAGCTGGGACAGCCTGAACCATATTTACCCCTGGTTTTTGACGCCTGAGCAGTACCCGCACAGTATGGCAATTCCCGAGTACAACTTTTACTACCTCGCCGATGCACAACACAACCCGCAGCGGGCAGTGGTTTGGACTGATGTGTACCTGGATCCGGCAGGCCAAGGCTGGATGATGTCGGCCATAGCACCGGTGTATCGCGGCGACTTTCTGGAGGGCGTGGTGGGCATTGATATCACTGTAGAGGGAATTCTCGAACAGATCCGCACCGCCAAAGTCCCGTGGGATGGTTTTGCCATGCTGGTCAGCAAACAGCTGAATATTATGGCCATGCCCGAGGCGGGCGAGCAGAGTTTTGGCCTGAACGAATTAACCCACCACAGCTACGCCGAAGCGGTGCGCAGCGAACAGTTCAAGCCCAAGGATTTTGACCTGCGCGAGCGCGCCGACACCCGCGCGTTAAGTCCACGAATCATGGCAAATAGCAGTGGCGTAGAGCGCATCACCCTCAATGGCAAAGTACATCTGGTGGCTTGGGCCAGTATTCCGGCGACCGATTGGCACTTGTTAACCATTGCAGCGGAGGACGATGTATTTAGCCAAACCAACAGCCTGGCTGCGCGTTACGCCCAGATTGGCATGTTGTTGATCGCCGGGCTGATTTTGTTTTACGCGGTATTTTTCAGCCTCATGTGGCAGCGCGCACGCCAGCTGAGTATGGCGTTGATTCGTCCGATTGAGGGCATATCGCAGATGATGGCACAAATCGGGAAAGGCAAGCTGGGCCCCAACCGCGTGGAGACTAACATCGACGAACTGCAGGTCATGGCCAATCACACCTTTGCGATTGGCGAACAGTTGAACCAAGCCGAACAGGATCTGCGCTGCGCACTGGTGGATGCACGCGCCGCCAGTGATGCCAAATCGCGTTTTATCTCCAGCATGAGCCATGAATTGCGTACCCCCTTAAACGCCATCACTGGTTTTGCCCAACTCTTGCGCCTGCAGCAGCCTGCCAAACAGAGTGAGGAGACCGATGAGCTAGGTGAAATACTGGCCGCCAGCAACCACTTGTCGCAGTTGGTGAATGACATTCTCGACCTCTCCAGCCTGCAGGTGGACGCCACGCCACTGGAGCCGGAGGCAATTGACCTGGGACAACTGCTGCAGGATTGCGCCTCCATGCTGACCCCCGAGATCCGCAGCGCCGGATTGAGCCTCAAGCTCGATCTGCCGGGGGACGCATTGTTTGCCTACACCGACAAACGCCGGCTGCGCCAGATACTGCTCAACCTGATCTCCAATGCTATCAAGTACAACCGCTCGGGCGGCACTATCAGCATTGACCTCGAAGCACTGCCGGATGGCGCGCGTATCGCGATTAACGATACCGGGATTGGCATTCCCAAAGATAAACAAACCCTGTTGTTTGCTCCCTTTGAGCGCTTGGGCAGGGAGAACTCAGCCATACCCGGCACCGGCATTGGCCTGAGCCTCAGCCGCGAACTTGCCCAATTGCTCGGGGCTAACCTGGGCTTTAGCAGTGAACCCGGCCAAGGCAGCTGTTTTTGGCTGGAGCTTCCCTTCACACCACCCAATCATCACCGGGGGAGTTAGATCATCATGCTCAGCCAAGAACTACGTGCCGCCACTATTGTCATCATCGACGACATAGGCACTAACATCCGCCTGCTGGAATCCAGCCTTAAGGCCTTTGGGCTGCGCTACATCCGCAGCTTCAGCGATCCGGTGGCAGGGCTGGACTGGCTGCAGAACAACCATTGGGATTTGCTGCTACTGGACTTGGACATGCCGCGGATGGACGGCTTTGAGTTGTTGGCGCGACTGGCCCCCAACAGCGGCCAACCAGTAATCATCCTAAGCGCTTTGGGAAGCCAACTTGACCGCCAGCGCGGCTTGCAGCTGGGTGCTAACGACTATCTGTGTAAACCACTCGATTTGTCGGAGCTGTTGCTGCGCATCCGCAACAATTTACAGCTGGGGCTGACCTTCCAAAAACTGCAACAGGAGCGCGACACCCTAGATCAAAAAGTAGTTGAGCGCACCCGCGAGCTGCAAGCCAGCTTCTCCAGCCTGATTCATACCATGGCGCGAGCCGCCGCGTTCAAAGATACCGAAACCGGTAATCATATTATCCGGATTGGCGAGATGGCCGCCCTGATCGCATGCGAATTGGGTCAGCCTGAAACCTGGGTAGAAGACATACGGCTGGCAGCACCTATGCACGATGTGGGCAAAATCGGCATTCCCGATATGGTGCTCAACAAAAACGGCAAACTCACACCAGAAGAGCGCGAGCTAATGAAAACCCATGCGCGCATTGGCTTTGACATTCTGCGCAACGAAAACAACAGTGCGATGATTAACATGGCGGCAGAGATAGCCCTCAGTCACCACGAACACTGGGATGGATCGGGCTATCCACAGGGCATCAGCGGTGAGGAAATTCCACTGTCAGCCCGCATAGTTGCACTCTGCGATGTTTACGATGCGCTGCGCGCCAAACGTGTTTATAAAACTGCCTGGACAAGCAGCGAAGCGCTAGATCATATAGTTCAGGGTGCAGGAAGCCATTTTGATCCGGCATTGGTGGAGGTGTTTAGCCGGCTGCACAGCCAGGTTGAACAGATTATCGATCAGTATCAGGAACACACGCCGCAGATGCTCAAACGCTGCGCCCGGGACTAACCTCTCCGCCATAAAATCTGCGGCAAGACATCACCGGCGCCTTCGGTTTTAACGCCCGCAGTGGTATGATGCGCGCCTTTTTCAGCCTGCCGATGCACACTTTTTAGCCTAGCGGCTTATTAAATGCCGGCCCTTTCCGTCCCTGTTTGATAATCACGACTCGCAGCGACGCGCTGAGCGACTTTCCCACTTTTGGAGTTGTTCCCATGAGCAAGACCTCGTTAGACAAAAGCAAAATCAAATTTCTGCTGCTGGAAGGTGTTCACCAATCGGCGGTAGATACCCTGAACGAACAGGGCTACACCAACATCGAATACCTGAAAACCGCACTGGGTGAAGATGAACTGATTGAAAAAATCCAGGATGCCCATTTTGTTGGCTTGCGTTCACGCACCCAGCTGACCCGCCGCGTATTTGAAAACGCACCCAAACTGATTGCCGCCGGCTGTTTCTGCATCGGCACCAATCAGGTGGATTTAAAAGCGGCGCAGGAGCACGGTGTGGCAGTTTTTAACGCGCCCTACTCCAATACCCGTTCGGTTGCCGAGCTGGTGATTGCCGAAGCGATTTTACTGCTGCGCAATATTCCGCAAAAAAACGCCGTATGTCATCGCGGTGGCTGGGACAAGTCTGCTGTTGGCTCTTACGAAATTCGCGGCAAAACCCTGGGTTTGATCGGCTATGGTTCGATTGGTAGCCAAACCAGCGTGCTGGCTGAATCGCTTGGTATGAATGTGCAGTTTTATGATGTGATCACTAAATTGCCGCTGGGCAACGCTACCCAGATCCGCAGCCTGGACGACCTGCTTGCCACTTCCGATATTATCAGCCTGCACGTCCCCGAAACCCAATCCACCCAAATGATGATTGGTGCACGCGAAATCGGCTTGATGAAAAAAGGCGCGATTTTAATCAACGCCTCACGCGGCACTGTAGTGAACATTGATGCCCTGGCCGATGCCATCAAAGCTGGCCACCTCTCGGGCGCCGCCATCGACGTATTCCCCGAAGAGCCAAAAGCCAACGGCGATGAATTCATCAGCCCACTGCGCGGTTTGGACAATGTGATCCTGACCCCGCACATCGGCGGCTCCACCATGGAGGCCCAGGCGAATATCGGTATTGAAGTAGCGGAAAAACTCATCAAGTACTCGGACAACGGCACCACCACCAGCTCGGTCAACTTCCCCGAAGTCGCCCTGCCCGGTCACCCGGACGCGCACCGCTTGCTGCACGTGCACGCCAACGTTCCGGGTGTGCTGTCCAAGATCAACAAAATCTTCTCCGACAACCAGATCAATATCGCCTCGCAATACCTGCAAACTAACGACAAGGTCGGTTATGTGGTGGTGGACATCAACTCGCCTTACGATGAAGTCGCGCTGGAGCAGTTAAAAAATATTGAAGGCACTATTCGTTGTAGAGTGTTGTTCTAATCACTACCGGTTAGTGTTTGAATCGATTCAAACCCTGCACCAATAAAAACGCCGCGCTTGTTGCCAAGCGCGGCGTTTTTGTTATTGCTGGATTAATTACCCAGCAACACCAGCGGTACGGCGCTTGATCCAGATAGCAGCCAATTCAACCCCAAGTACCAGCGCAACCCCCAAACCAGCCCAGACTGCCGCCAGGAGAATCGTTGGTTCATGACCAGTAGCCGCCAGATAATTTAGCGGATTTAAATTTTCCTGCTGCAGGACAACAACGCGCCCGTGACTATCGGTAGTTGTCAGCAACGCGTTTTTCCAGGGCCAGGTGACATAGAGCGAGCCGATCAAAAAACCGATCAATACAGAGAGGGTTTGATTGTGGTAGGACCGCAGCAACCACAACAGGAAGCGCGAGAAAGCCACCAAACCACAAATGCAGCCAGCGCCAAACCAGAGCAGCTTATCAATTTCCAGATTGTGGATTGCGCGTAAAAAAACCGGGTAGAGCCCCACTAGTAACAAGATAAAACTACCGGAAATACCGGGAAGAATCATGGCACATATCGCCACAAAACCACCCAGAAAGAGAATCCAGCCATGATCAGGCAGCTGGGCCGGAGCCATGTGAGCCACTGCCAGAATAAAACCTATACCCGCCAACAGGCCAACCGCTTCAGTCACCCCCCAACCGCGCTGTTCGCGCACCAGATGGTAAATCGACGCGGCGACAAGCCCGGAGAAAAATGCCCAAACCAGGATCGGGTAAGTATCCATAGCCACCAATACCACCGCAGCAAATGTTTTGAGGCTAATCAGAATGCCGCCAAACAGGGCGAGCAGAAAATTACCATTGATGTACTGCCAGGTTTTTACTATCCCGTCGCGCTTCAAACGCAATAATACCGCCGGGGTGCAGCGTTTGAGTGAGCTTAGCCACTCGTCATAAATGCCAGTAATAAATGCGATAGTGCCGCCTGATACGCCGGGGACCACATCAGCGGCGCCCATACACAAGCCTTTAAGCAATACAAACAAATAATCTTTGAGGCCGCGCTGCGGCTGATGGAGTGTCATGTCCTGTTGATCGGGAGTTGTCATAGTCGAGTCTCGCCTGTGGCCTTTACCGGCCGGGTTAATGTGCAGATAAAAAGTGCGGGGGAGTTTGCCTGAAAGCGCTTGGCGGCAACAGGCTAGAGATTAAAAAAGTGGCGCTGTATCGCATCAAACACTTGCGCGCGAACGGCGGGAATTTCATTCACCAATTGATGCCCGGCGGCAGGAACATACACCAGCTGTGCGCGCGGCAACTTGCGCAGGATCAGCCGCGTATTGTAGCGCCAGGCCACCGTCATATCGGCCGTGCCCTGAACCAGTAGCAGCTCATCCTCGCGTGCGGAAAACTGCAGGAATTGGCGATGCCAGTTTTTCATCGCACCCACCCAGCGCACCGACAGTTTCCGGGATTGCAAACAGTCCTGCTCATCAATAAAGCGGACAAACTTCTCATCGCCGGAGCTGCGCGACCGACCGCGTGGCAGTTGTTTTACCCAGGCGTGTAAGAGCCAATACAAGACCCTGCCAGACCACCAGCCGCGCGGCAAAATCAGCGGAGCACAGAGCGCAATACGCGCAAAGCAGGGCGGATAGCGCCAAAGGTGATTGAGCAACACAGCGCCGCCGGTACTTTGTCCCACCGCATAATAGGGCGATGGTAATAACCGCTGCGCCCGCTGTAACAACTGCTCCAACACATCGGCGTACTGGTCAAAAGAATCTATAGCGGCGCGCTCGCCGCTGCTTAAACCGTGGCCGGGCAAATCAAACGCCAGTACCGCCAAGCCCTGCTGCAAACCAAAGGCAATCACCCGGTCAAAAATTCCCAGATGATCGTAATACCCATGCACAACAACCAATGTGCCACGCGGTTTGGGAGGCAGCCAGTAATGGGTGGCGATAGTAAAACCGGCCAGCGCCAGGGCGCCAAAGCCATGTAACAAGGCGCTATCGGCGGCGGCAAAATTGATCCGGTAATAATCCAGATACTGTTGTGCCGGCGCCGTCTTGGCCCAGACCACATCCTGCGATGGTTCAAACGCCAATGCGGGCAGCTGTGCCATCAGTGACTGGGCATCGGTGAGTGAAAATATCTTGGCGTTAGCGCTGTTCATAGAAAGCAATTCATAAACTGGGACATCCCGACATAAAGTGGGCCTTACAAAATGGCCACAACATTGGCGCCAAACATCAACTATAATTCAGCTCCCGATGGGATATAAACCCAATCAACCATTAAAACACTTATAACAACGACAATTACAAAGACAACCCCGGGCTAGGACTTTATGCAGAATTACATTTTTAATATCCACGACGTGGTGCTGTTTATGACCGTCGCGGAATGTTTCCTGCTTGTTATTTTTCAGGCAATTCTTCCGGTCAAAAACCAACTCGCCAACCGTTTGCTCAGTATTTTCCTCGTGTCTATTGCCATCAGCTCTGCCTGTATTTTGGTGCTGTGGAATGACAATGTGAGCTTGTTTCGGATATTCGACGAAACCCTGTTGCCGTATTTTTTAGTGAGTGCGCAACTGCTTAAAGGCCCGATGCTGCTGTTATATGTTGTGGCGCTCACTCAGGATTCTTTTAAACTCGAACGACGCCATTTGTTACACGCAATCCCGATTGTGATTGCGCTGGGCTGGCTACTGGTTTTTGGTATCAACGGTTCCGATTTGAGTTTTAAAACACTGGATCAACAGCAGCTCGCCAATGCGGTCTGGCATTTTATAAAAGTCATGCCTTTCTTTTACGGGGTTATGGCATTTAATAAAGTGCGTCTGTATCTGATCAACCTGCAAGATCAATATTCCACCTTTTCTTCTACCGAACCCAGCTGGCTCAAAACACTCAGCCTGGGTTTTTTGATTACCTGGAGCTTTTCGATTCTGGTACACGTGGTAGCCAACACAATTGAATCGCCGCGCATTTCTGATGTGATTGGCATCACCGAAAACTACATCGTATTTATTCTGATCAACGCGCTGTTTATTAATAGTGTGGTGCACACCCACAAGCTGCTCACCACCAAACCGGACTTGGGTAAAGACGTCAAAGTCGATGAAAAACTCACTGACACTGCGATCCAAAAAGTTCAGCAGGGCATGGAAACCCAGAAATTATTCCTGAAACAAAACCTGAATATCGAAGAGTTTTCCAAGCGCATCCATTTGCCCGTTAAAGAAGTTTCTGCGGTGATTAATAAACACTACGGCACTAACTTTTTTGAATTTATGAATAGCTATCGCGTTGAAGAGGCCAAACGTTTGTTGGGCGATAGCCAACATGCCGAGATGACGGTGATGGATGTGTTACTGCATGCGGGCTTTAATAGTAAATCCGCCTTTCACCGGTTTTTTAACCGTTTAGTGGGTATGTCGCCCACGGAATACCGCAAACAACACCTTCATAAAGAATCCAAAAGTGTTTAAAAAAACATTAAAAAAAATGCCAGTTTCGCACTGGCATTTTTTTAGCTGTATTAATCGCTGCAACTAAAGGCTATCGCGCATTTTGCGCAAGCGAATCAACCCCAATAACCCCAGTGCACCAAAGAGTAAACCCATAGTCGCCGGTTCAGAGACTTCTTTGGGTGGATTTACATCCGGCAGCTTGTTGATAACAAACGCATTATTGTAAGAATAAAAATGCGCGTTACGCCCGCCGGTAATAGTGAAGTGCGCATAGCTATTCAAACCCACCCCATCGTGCTCAATAGTTTGATTGAAATCCAGACTGGGCACAAATGCAGAGGTATTGCTAAAGGCATATTGCTGCCCCCAAATCAAATCACCATTTGCTACTGAGCCACGCTGCTCAGTCCATAACAAATCCTGACCTCCACCCAGCGTGGAGAGTTGGTCAAACAATGTTTGGCGGCCATAGGAGGTCGCATCGACATCAAAGGTGACGCTGTAACCATTCACTGTGACCGTGTTAGTAAACGCTGGGCCGAACCCCGACATCTCTTTAAAAAAGGAATTGCCGGAGCTTATGGTCCACATGGCCGGGTCAGTGTTGGCAGTAATCGACTGGGTAAAACCGAGACCCGCGAGATTTTGGTTAGCCACACCAAATACGCCGGTATTATCGAAACCGTAATCGATAATGCCAGAGAAGGTGACTACCCAAGCAGAAGCGTTGAGTGCAAAAGTACTTAACGCGAGAGTGGCAAAAAGTTTTTTAATATTCATGAGATTTACCTGGTGTGTTTTAACGATTTCACTTGTGCCACTTCCATTTGGACGTTTGTATTGTTGAATTGCGGATTAAACAGTGCCGGAAGCCCCACTCTGTTTAACCCGCAACACTTCTCGTTGCTGCGAAACGTTTAATTACTCAGGTGCATGTAATTACTTTTACTGCGGCACCTCCAAACGCACATTATCGAAGGACACATCCATGGCGGCGGTAGGTTCTACAACAAAGATATTGGAAATACTTGCCAGATTGGCCGCGCCGGGCTGAATGGAGTTGCCGCGTGCAATCAGGTTGGCCACCGAAATACGGTACTGCCCCCAGGTGCCTGTCGCTGGCAGGGTTGCCTCCACGTCACTCACACTGGGCCAGCCGCTATCCATTTTGATCAACAACTTGGCGCCAGCAGCCAGAGAGTTAACTTTAAGGTCAAACACCAAATCCCCTGCTGTGGCCCAACTGCTCAGGTTGGCTGAACCCGCGGGGATATTGAAATACACGTTCCCGGTCGAGCCAGTTTTGATGACATTGAGCACCTTGCCGCGACCCTCTTCATCAACTTGTGAATAGCTGATTTGGCTCTGGGGGTTGTAGGAGTCAAACTTCAACCCTGTCGCCAGAGCATCGGTATACATAGTGAACAAAGGTGGCTCGGCAAAATCACCGGAAACCTGCGGGTGGCCGGTCAAGGGAACTATCGCCGGATCGACGTTAGTCGCACAGCCTTTGCCAGTGGTCGGGTTGCTTGCGCAGCGATACACCTTGACCGATTCAACCTGCATTTCCTGCGGGAAAGTAGTTGCATTGTTCGGACCGCCCGGCCAGTTACCGCCCACGGCGACATTCATGATCAAGTGGAAAGCTTCATCAAAGGGAGCTTTGTCATCGGTGGACGCCGAGGTATACCAGCCAGCCTGATTTTGGGTGGCATAGTGTTTGTCATTGATATACCAGCGAATTTCACCTTCTTCCCATTCAACTGCATAGGTGTGGAACTCCTCCCATACATTTGCACTGGGCGTAGTGCTGGTGCCGGTATATTTGTTGTTAGGCCAGGAATCGCCGTAATGCAGAGTCCCATGAATAGCGTTGCCGCCATTAGTAGTATTGAGGTTGACCGCTTCCATAATGTCGATCTCGCCACTCAAAGGCCAGCCGCCGTATTTCCACTCAGTGGGAAGCATCCAGATGGCGGGCCACAGCCCTTGGCCGGTAGGTAACTTCGCACGAATCTCCATACGCCCGTATGTCCAATCACCTTTATTTTTAGAGCGCAGGCGCGCTGAGGTGTACTCGCGAGTTACCGAGGTGTCATTGACGTTGTAACTTGGGTCATCATCGCCCTTGGCCTGCCCGGAGAAAGTCTCTTTGCGCGCCACTATGTGCAATTTGCCGTCGGCGACAAAGGCGTTCTCGCTGCGATTGGTATAACACTGCAATTCATTATTGCCGCCGCCCATACAGTTGCGCTCGAACGACCACTTGGTAGTGTCTATTGCAGTACCATCAAACTCGTCGCTCCACACCAACTCCCAGCCAGTGGCTGCCACTGAGCTGGCCGTGCTGCTTGAACTTGCAACAACGCTAGCTGCACTGCTGGAGGTTTCCACTGCTTGACTCGATGGAGCCTGACTTGAAGGTGCACTGGATGAACTTGCTGGCTTACTACCACCGCCTGAACCGCCACAGCCGATCAAGGCCGCCAAGGTTAAACTTAGGGACAAATGCGCCAGGGGCTGGCCAAATCCTCGTTGTTGGAATTTCATAATTACCTCGTGCTTTTTATTGGGTTTTATTATTCAACTGCTTTTTTACGTGACCCGGACAACAGAGCGCCGGGAAACACCTTGCCCAGACAAAAAAGCCCCCGCTTTCTGCAAGACTGGAGAACGCGGGGGCTAAAGCAAGGAGAGCTAACAATAGTAGGAGGACAGCCTCTCACTTTTGTTAACACCCAAGGGGACCTGACATCACCCCGGGGTTCAACAGCTAATGAAAATCACATCAGCAGAAACACAAACGAGGCTCAACCACGGGCACATCGTTTATGTCGCAAGGTTAGATTGGCAGATAAAAAAACATTGGTCGTCCCACTTTCGCGGTCAGCTCAACATGGGGCGGGTAGCATCTATGGATGACTAAAAGAGGGAAACTCGTTCGTAAGAAAAGGGGTTTCAGTACTAAATCCAGCGTAAAAACCCGTCTCACTTTCTGCAATAAGGTGCAACTTGCACTCCTGTCACACCGACCAAAACGTGAAGTGACTCGCAAAATATTCCCGGTTCAGATCCCATATTCCGATCACTACCAAAGTGGGACAAAGCCCCGCATTTTCTTTTGTTAAAGTCCCGCCGCTTACCAGCAACCATTTTCGCCAGTGAACAAACTGGGTTATTGGTAAGTGTATTAATAGGGAACTTTTAAGGAAATTCGTCTGATGGCCCAGTTAAAAAGCTTGTTGCTAACCGCCGTTGTTGCCGCACTTGGCGGTGCTTACGCCCAACATCTATTCACGTCCCGGGAACACACTGTCGCCACAGACACCAAAGTGGCTGGCCTCGACAATTCCGCAACCAATTGCAGCCAAGTGACTTACGCTGCCGAGCGAATCAATGCCAAACTGCAAAAAGAACTCGCCGACTTAAAAGCAAAGAACCAACAACTGCTAACGCAGATATCCACATCTACCCAAACCTCAGCAATGCCCCAAAAAATCGCGGCAAACCAGAGCGAAGAACAGCAACAACTGCAGCAACAATTGCGTGAACTGGAAATGGAAAAACAATTGCGCAAAGCAAATGACTTTACGACCTGGCTGCAAAAGTCGCAGGAAGCCGACCCGCAGTTCAACCTCAACGACAATTTAGCCCAGCGTTTTGCCAAGGAACAACGCGACCCTCAGTGGGCTGAGGCGCAAGAAAACCAATACCGCAACCTGTTTAGCGACACCCCGGAACTCGCCGGTTTTGCATTAACCAACAGCCAATGCAAAACCCGCCAATGCGAACTCACCCTCAGTGTTGGCAGCCTAACCGAGTCAGATCAACTGGTAACAAGAATGAATGAAGTATTGGCAAACAATAGCAAGAGCGCGGTGATTCTGGTTGTTGCGGATGCCAACACCGGCACCACCAAGCTCTACATCAGCGAAGACCCAACCAGTTTTGAATTTAATTGATCGCTGCGGCTTTTTCCGACAAATCACCGCCGCATTAATTAAATCAAAAATAAGGCAGGACGCCTTATTCACTGCGACCAGCAGCAGCGATGTCAACAGCCATCGCGTGAAGTTACAACAGGAGTGCGGCTTCACACGGACTATAAATTCAACTTACCAGGAGTCGTTATGAAGTTTTTAAAATTATGTGCAGGCTTGGGCCTTGCAGTATTGGCGAGTGTTTCGGTGAATGCGAGCGCGCAGACGGCGGCGTGTACTTGGACATCTGTATATGGATCTAATGTAAATGGAGTTAGTACAGTATCTTTCGTTTGTAGAAATTCAACCGCTACCGTGATTGCATCACGTACAGATAGCAGGTTCACATGGCAATCAAACTACACCTGTGGCACTCCATCTATAATGTCCGGTTATCAAAAAACAGGCGCTAAAGAGGGAGTCTACTACCCACTTATTTGTAACGATGTAATTGTCTCAAGCCAAACCGGCTCGAGCTCTTCCCCCATATCGGTAAGCTCATCCAGTTCGTCTGCCAATATCTGTAATAGCGGTGCTTCACAGATTATTTATACAAGCCCTGGCTCGACACCATTTAACCCAAGCTTCTGCGGGCCTCAACCCCAATGTGGCTACACAGTAACTCCATTGGACAACTACACCTACCCACGCTTGAAATACACCTGTAAGTAAAAACCAGTGTTTTAACTAATCTCTCTCCCCTTTGGCACCGCGCTTGGCGGAGAGAGGATTTCTTTCCGAATCGAGGAGTAGCTTTACGCAAAGCGTTAGTGCAACAATAAGGAAATTTGTATTATCAGATACTTTCTTATGCGCATAAAAACTCCTTATCAAATAAACGAAGAGCTTTCTGTCCAAACATCTATTGTCGGGATAGAAGAAGAAAAAGTTTTAATCATTGATAATTTTCTTAAAAACCCGGATGAGTTGGTCGATTTAGCAGTCAGTCAGACTTTCACTCCCTACAACACGCAATATCCCGGTATAAAATCTCCTGCACCCGCAGAATACACCAGAGAACTTTTAGGCCGGTTAGTGCCCATAATCGCAAATCACTATGACCTCCCACCTCGCCAACATCTTGAGTGTTCGAATTGCTCTTTTTCGCTCGTCACGCTACCGGAAAATGATTTAAATCTTATTCAGCGCGCGCCCCACAGAGACTCTTCCTACCCGTTTCAATTTGCTGTTTTACTTTACTTGTGCGATGCGGAACACGGAGGGACTTCGTTTTATCGCCATAATCTGACGCAATTTGAGACTATTAGCCCAGCCAAAAGCGCCATCTACGATCATGTATGTGCCAATGACGTTGCACAAAATGGAGAACCTGAGGCGAGGTATCAGCAGGAGAGCGACAGACGCTACGATAAAATCGGCGAAGTGGATATTCGCTTTAATAGATTAGTAGTTTACAGAAGTTGGTTACTACACTCCGCCAGAATAAATCCTCGCAAAAGTGTAGACGCCAATCCCCGTACAGGCCGTTTAACATTAAATTCGTTTCTAATTTTTTCTTAAACTGCCTACACCCTGTTTAACTTTATTTCTGTACTGCTTTGCAATAAAAATCAAGATATTGCTGATGCGACGGCAATTCCCTCACAGTGTTGTGAATAGACTTTTTTATCCCGGTTAAAAACAGCTCCAATTCGTCACGAGGCATCATGTTCACAATCGGATGATACTGCTGCGGAACCACCCCTTGCCCCATCATCACTTGCACCCATGAATTCTCATGGAATAAATCTACATCCTCGCGGAAAATCCGACCGCACTGACGAAACAATTCAATTTTTCGCGCCAGTGATTCAGGTACTTCCATATTTTTGCAATAGCGCCAAAACGGACTATCTATACGCTCTGTAACTTTATAGTGAAGGATAATAAAGTCGCGAATATATTCTATTTCGGAATCAGCCTGGCGATTGTATTCAGCTACATCCGGTTCTTTAATACCCTGAAGCGGGAATAACTGTAATAAGCGAATCACCGACCGCTGTATTAAATGAATACTGGTAGATTCCAAAGGCTCCAGAAAACCACTTGATAAGCCGATAGCCACGCAGTTTTTTAACCATTGTTTTCTTCTGCGGCCGGTTCTGAAGCGAATTACTCTTGGCTCAGTAATAGGCTCACCAGTTACCTTACTGCGCAGAAGCGCCTCTGCATTTTCGTCGGACACATATTTGCTGCAATACACCAAACCATTACCAACACGGTGTTGCAGTGGAATACGCCACTGCCAGCCGGCCTCATGAGCCGTTGATCGGGTATAAGGCGTCACATCAGAAATAGATGTTGTCTGCAATGGGATCGCTCGATCACATGGCAACCAGTGCGACCAGTCCTCATAGCCTGCATTAAGTGCTTGCTCAATCAGCAGTGCCTGCATACCAGTACAATCAATAAATAAGTCACCGCTAACATGACTACCATTTGCAAGCAGGAGTGATTCTATGAAGCCCGTTTCGGAATTCAGGCGTACCTGTTGAATTTTCCCTTCAAGGCGAACCACGCCATGCTCTTCAGCTATCCTCCGCAAAAAGCCCGCGTATAAACCGGCATCAAAATGATACGCATAATTAGGTTGATGACCGGGATTATGGGCAAATTTATTTTTGCGCGCCGCCTGGATTTCCAAACAATAGGTTTCAAATTCATCGTTAAAACCCGCTTCCAAACCTTTCAGCCAAAAGTTGTGAAATGTAGCTGCCCAGCAATCCTGACCGGTTATACCAAAGGAGTGAAAATACTCCATGCCAGGCTGTCGCCAGTTTTCAAAACTAATGCCCAGTTTAAAAGTTGCGTTTGTCGCCTTCATAAATTCCTGTTCATTAATCTTCAGCAGCCGATGAAAATTAATAATAGGAGGAATGGTTGCTTCACCTACACCAACTGTCGGAATCTCATCTGATTCAATCAATATTATTTCAAGGTTTTTACCGATCAGACGAGATAGCGCTGCAGCAGTCATCCAGCCCGCTGTCCCGCCACCAGCAATCACTACTTTTTTTACAGAATCAGAAATCATCTGGCTACAACCACTCTAAACTTGGAAAATTAACGATTGAAACGCGCTAACACTTTCGCTTTTATTTTTCGTGCAAGGGTTTCATTCAGTTCACCGACACTACCACGAGCATGCTCGGGTATATGCTCCACCTTATCGGGGTTATTATTAAATACATAATAATCAAGCAGTCCTTTCCATGCTTGCTTTTGCGACTCCGGCAGATCTTTCATCGAAAGTAATGCCATCTCTAAAACATCGGCAGGGCTGCCCATAAAAGCTGGCGACTGACGCCACCAATAATTCACCAGGATGTTTAAATCCTCCAGCCCTTCAACATTATGCCACCACATACTCGGCAAAAAGAGCGCATCACCAGGCCCCAATTCCACCACCTTCGCCGCTTGCAGTGCCAACTTATACTTAGGATATTTTTCCAGATCGGGACAGCGTACATCAACCAAACTAATTGCTTGTCCCGCTGGAGTAAAATCAAGCGGCCCTATGTATAAGTTGGGCAACTGATCAGGTGGAAACAAGGTAAAGCGACGACGCCCAACAATGTTGCAGGCAATATTATCCGGAAGATCGAAATGCGCTGGCACGCAACTGCGATTGCCAATCCACATAAATGCGGAGGCATTTCTTGAATCAAGACTCAACTTATTAACGTCAGAAAAACCTGGCAACAACGCATTTATCGCGGTAGTTCCCATATAGCAAAGGGGCGACTCTATTTGTTGTGCCGCCCTATCAATATCCGCAAAAACCTCATGCAAAGTTTTTTTACTGGCCACACAATTTAGCTGTTTAAAATCTTCAGTGTATGCAATACGGCCTTTTATCGATGCGTCGCCCTGCACCTCAACAACATCAATGCCTGAATAAAATTGTAATAAATATTCTACTGCCGCAGCACTAGAACTTCGCGCTTTCTCAACAACTGGCCAAGTAGAAACCAAATTGCGCAATAGAATCGGCTCATTGGATAACAATACCTTTTCATCTAATACAAATTGACTATCGCAATCAATCACTTGAATGTTGACGCAGGTTTGGCAAGGCACTGTTTCAGTATTCATTTGATAATTTTAAATACGGTTATTTTTTCGCTCAATGAGCGCAGCAATTTGCGAGAGAGATGCAAGTTGCATATAGATATCAAATAAAAAACCACTATCATGTAATTTTTTCAGCGCATTAACCGATAGCGATGCAAGCTTTTCTTCATTAATGGTATGGAATCCAACCAGCGAGTGTTGTTGGTTATTTTTTAAGGTCATTTCAGCAGAAAACGGTTCGAGAAGATCAAATTCAAGTAACAAATCAATAAAAGGTTTTACTTCAGCAACCCCCTCTTGAACCAAGCCTAATACTTTACTGATGCGCATTAAAAATTCGCTGTTACCACCGTGCTCCTTAAAAAGACTTACGCCTTCGCTAGTACTTACTCTTGGGCTATCAAGATCAACATGTATCACCCAGTTTTGCGAAGCCGTCAAATCACGCTGACTTTGTTGACCTATATAGAAAGGCTTACATTCAGCACACAAAGGAATATAACGCGCTTTCCACTCACCATTTTCTGTGAATAAATTTTCACCCTCTTGTAAGCCAAGCAAGGCAAGGGGCGTGTAGTTTCCAGTTTTTTCATTTTTACCAAATACTATTGGGTACTGCGCCTGCAGAGAGCGAAACTCTTTAGGGCAGGTTGGAACGCACATATCATCATCGCCGTATTCCTTACCACGAACAGGAACAACCTTTAGATTTTTATGCTCAATGTTGTTAAGCAGCACTATATTGCTCATAAATCCTCGTCATTTTAATAGCCTGGATTAAACACCAAGCGGTAAAGTTAGTGTGTATTTAGTAGCGGTTAGGAGCTGACGCCCTGATAACGTTTTTGCATCTCATTTATCAGCGAGCGATTCGCTGTTAACCCACGCAAGCCATTTCGATAAACCTCGTTGACGCGCTGAAATATTTTTAGCGATACAGCCTCATTGTCCCAACGACACACTGTTGTACGCTGCTCAGGCAGAAAACCCATGCCGTACAATATGTATTGATAACTAGGCGGCCCAAATAACTCCAGGACCTGATGAAAATCTGCTGTGCTGGGAACTTTTTGCTTCCACAAAAGCATTAGTTCTTTGAGTTGCACCGGTATGGTTTCGTTACTTTTATGATCAGTCCAATAATTGGAGTCAGTACGTTTGCTGAGTATGTAATGCAGTTTTAAAAAGTTAATTACACTATCCCACCGTTCAACAAACCGCTTATTAAACCGTTGGGATACTATTTGCATTGCAGCCCTATCTACCGGCAGCTCATTACTAATCACTTTAGAGCATATCTCAATCATTACGATCGCAGAGGCCTCTAGTGGTTCCACAAAACCCGCAGACATACCAACAGCGACACAGTTCTTAACCCAAGGAGTACTGCGATAGCCTGGAGTAAAATTTATTTTTCTAGGCGACAATTGGCTCAATGTTTTTTCAGAACAAGTCTTTCCGGCATATTGCTTTAGTGCAGTCCATATTTCATCATCATTGGTATATTTACTTGCATATACATGCCCAACCCCGCGCCGCGTGGGCAACCCTATATCCCAAATCCATCCATAACGTTGGGCAGTACTGAGCGTAACCGATGCTATATTTTGTTGTGGATCTTCATAAGGTAACTGTACTGCGAGTGCAGTATCATTAAATAAAATAGACGATTTATCGACAAAAGGCGCTTTATAATGTTTGTTTATTAATACACCTGTAGCGCCACTACAGTCGATAAATAAATCGCCCTTTATGATTCCGTTATTTTTACAATAAATTGATTCAATATATTCATCTTCATCTGCGTTTACATGATCGACGTGATCCTGAATAAACTTCACGCCTAATGTTTGCGTGCAGTATTTCTGTAGGAATAACGCAAATTTGTCTGCATTGAGATGGTAGCCATAATTCGCAAAGGCGGCGAAATCGGGGGTTTGTATTTGTTTGGGAGCCAAACCCTGCTCACAAAAATCGGGTTGAGCGCTGACTGCAAAAGCAAAAGGCTTATCTCCCGCATAGTTAAGCCATGCGCGCGCTATGTCTATTTCATCATTTGCAAAACCATGACTTAGCGATTCAGGTGGTGTAAAAGGGTGATAATAAAAATCATCTTCCCCGCCATCACACCAACCAACAAACTTTGATCCTTGCTTAAATGACACATCGCATTGGTTTATGAATTCAGTTTCAGATATACCCAACTCACGCAGTGTGATACGCAACGTAGGCCAACTACCCTCGCCCACGCCAATTGTTTTAACCTCTGGGGATTCAATAAGAATCACATCTAACCCACCGGCTTGGTTTGCACAATGGTCATAGGCCAAACGTGCGGCAGTTAGCCAACCAGCAGTACCGCCACCGAGAATAATGACTTTTTTTACCAAAGCCGATTCATTATTTTCTTGGTGTTGTGTAGATACCGTTATTGTAGGTTGCACATAAACCTCACTAGTAAAGAATCTTATCTTTTATATCTGCTCGCGTTGGTCATATCCTTTAGATCTGACTTGAAATCTTCAGAATAAGAAAAGCCGCTGATATCAGCGGCTTTTCCTTAAACAACATATTGAGATTCACTAAATCCATCAAGCCAAAACAAGAGTGGCAACGCCACCCTTGTTTTGCACGGATTACACCGACTTTTATTAGAAAGTGTAACGTGCACCAATGTTGTAACGCGCTCCCAATTCGGTTGCACTTTGCAGTGCACCTTTGTAACGGGAATAAGTGCGTTGGGTTTCATCGGTGATGTTAAGACCTTCAGCAAAAATAGAGAATTGCTCGTTAATGTTATAGCTAATGTTCAGATCAACCTGACTGTATTCTTCATTAAACTCTGGGTTCAAATGCTGACGGTTAGTGTTGATCAGGAACGAATCGCGCCAGTTGTATGCCAAGCGAATCTGGAACGAGTCTGTCTCATAAAAGGCAACTACGTTCATGGTATCGCTAAGGCCAGTTAACGCGAATTGTGAGTCAAACTCAGTTACATCGTATTCAGCATCGCTGTCTACGATAGTGTAGTTGAACTGACCACCGAAACCACTTTCCAGCGTGTGTTGAACAGCGAATTCCAAACCTTTGATTTCAGCACTTCTCTCGTTAACAGGCTTGGTAACGTTGAACTGGATCAATGGATCAGCAGACACTGAGTTGATACGGCTCACGCCATCAGTTGTCTCTGGATAGTTAGCCAAAATGTACTGACGAATTTGCTCGTTGTCAGTAATGCCAGCATCTCTTGCTGCCTGAGCACGAGGGCCAGCGGATGGATTACGCAGATCAAACAATGTCTCAGTGGTGGTGGTTATACCAACAAAGTTATCAACATCTTTCTGGAACGCACTCAATGAAACATAACTTGCATCACCGTAGTACCACTCAACCGAGAGATCGTAGTTTGTTGATTCATGAGGCAACAAAGTTGGATCACCACGGCTCGCATCACCTTCAGTGTTACGAATAGTGCCCAAAGCTACGCCACCAGAAATATCATTGTAGTTGGCACGTGCGATTGTCTCACTGATCGAACCTCTAACAACCACATCATTTTCAAACTTCAAGCTGATATCAAAGTTTGGCAATACATGATCGTAACTAGCTTCGTAGTTTGTGAATTCAAATACACCGGGAGTTGATACAGTCGCAAATTCGTTAGCACCGGTCCAAGCAATGCCTGTATAGGCAGGCACTTTTGCACTGGAGACAACATCTGTCTCTTCGTAACGAACGCCCAGGCTACCGTCAGCAACAGCGAAGCCTAAATCGTACTCATAATTAACCTGTGCAAAAACACTGGTATAGGTTTCTTCTGTAGCCTGATCGGTAGTCCAGTTATTGGTTACGCAGAAACGGTCTTCACAAGGCCACACTGCAGGATTTACCGGATTGTTTGAATTAATTGGTGCCTGTACTGCCACCACGTCGTCAGCTGCATCCTGGAAAGAGAAGATAAAACCGCGATCAAATTGAGCAAAAGTATTTCCAAACGCATCAACACCTGAGCCAGGAGCGGCATCAAAATCACCGGTGATGCTACGAGGAGTAAAAATCTCATCGCGATGATCAGCGGGATTACCATTTGCCTGAGCCCAGTTGTCGCGTTGAGCAACCATCAAACCACGGTGAATATTGTTGTCAGTTTTACCAGCGCCAAAATCGATGCTCTTGATCAAGCCATCATCAAATTTGTAGTTACCAGACAATTGTGTTTGCTGAATGTCGTTCTCAAAAATACTGTTGCGCAGAGAACTACCGGTAGGTTGCAGGCTGGCAGCAGTGAAGCTGGAGCCATCCAGATAGGTTCCTGGATTTGCACGTGAAAGCACACCTAAAGCTGCAAAATCCTGACTGAAGTCAACGGTTGCACCCATACGCTGGGTGTAGTCTGCTGTTTGGATTACGTTATTGTTTCCGTAGGGACTATCCGCTTTTGATGCTGCATCAGAATCATGGAAATCCAGGGTCAAGGTCAGGTTGTCAGTTGCTTCCCACTCAACATTCAAACCAACCGAATTATTTTCATTAATTTGTGCGAAGTTACCTACACCAAATACGGTGTCATCACCGCCCGCATGGGTAAATACAATTGGGTAGTAGACGTTTTTACCAGTTGCATTATTTTTTCCACCCAGAGCCCATTTTGACGTAGTGCCATTAACTCTTTCGCCTTCCCAGAACCACACGTTAGTAGTGTTTGTTTGAGAAGCAATATCCATATCAGAGTAGGTGTAATCCAATGTCGCTTTGAGCGTATCAATTGGCTTATATTGGAAAGCTACCTGAGCGTTATTGCGCTCACGACGAAATTCGGTGAAGTTGTATTCGATATTTTGTGGGCGCAGGAATTGGTCGCCATCTTGAACAGTGGTAGAGCCTGCGGTGTCAAAGCCACCAAACCAACCGTCACGCTGCGCGGTGCCTTGGGTATGCCACCCGTCTGGAACAGAAACCTGACGATATCCACCTTCACGCACCTGATTACTTACAGAGACGGCTACACCAATGGTGTCATCTGCAAATGTTTGGCTGTAAAGACCCGAGATTTCAGGGGTCAAATCCGAGTCTGTACTGGACTGGTCATAAACACCTTTAACACCGGCAGTAAATTTCAAGCCTGGTGCATCGAGCGGACGAGTGGTTTTTACATTGACAGTTGCACCCATACCGCCAGTTGCGATAGTGGCACGCGAGGTTTTGTATACGTCAACACCAGCGATACCTTCAGATGCTATGTTGGCAAAATCAAAGGAGCGCGATGCGTTAACCGCTGTACCTTGAAGGCCTGATGTAGGCATCTGGCGACCGTTCAACGTAACCAGGTTGAAATCCGGGCCAAGACCGCGCACGGTAATCTTTGAACCCTCACCGTTGCTGCGGTCGATAGAAACACCAGTCACGCGCTGTAATGATTCAGCAAGGTTGGTATCAGGGAACTTACCGATATCTTCGGCATTAATCGAATCTACAACACCCTGTGATTCGCGTTTGATATCCATTGCACGTTGCAAGCTGGCCTTGATGCCAGTTACTACCACTTCTTCTACAACACCCTCTTGTGCAAAGGCGATTCCTGAAACACCCATCATCGCCGAAGCAACCGCAGTAGCCACTAACTTTTTCTTGAAACTAGCCGATTGGTTCTTTGTTTGTGTTTTGCTCATGGAGGACTCCATCTATTTTATTGGTATCGATTGGTTGTGCTATCGGCAGCGCCTCTCAACGCTCTTTTGTGCCGGTCACAACTCGTTTTCTAGCGAATTCATAATCACGCTTGTAGATATAGGTGTCGTCCCACCTTGGCAAAATATGAAACCTGACGCATTTCACTTTCAGTCGCACCCAGTGAGACTATAAAATAGTCATATTTTTCAATAGGTTAAGCCTAAAAAACGGGGTAAAAACGGGTGTGTATTTTCTTCCCAAAAGGAAAAGTGGAACCCAAAAATCAGGAAGTGAGAAACCTTGAAAATAAAGGTGAGATGGGTAGCAAACAAAAGCGGGACACTTTTTTCATTGATTCTGATGCCAACCATAAACCAGCTTGCACTGACTTAGGCGACAGGCAGACTCCACAAAAAAGCAGCCTCTGGCTTGAAAACAGGCATAAATGAGGCGGCGGGCGAAAGTAGAGACTTAACGTAGCAACAAGGGAGTGTCTTGGCATTGCCCTGCGGCAGGTAGATAGGGGCTAACCAGGCAAAACAGGCGGCGCTGGCGCAATGCCAATAACTCCAGGTCTTGCGCGTGGTAATAATCAAACAGGGCATCAAAACGACCGTTTTGCATGAGCTTTGCCAACCCCAGCTCCAGTCGACGGGCCAATTCCGGCGCCCTTTTACTGATCTGTAAGTAGATTGGGTATTCGTAATAGATCAGGAGCTTCTGCTCCATTTCTAAAAAGGGGTAATTGGCCTTTTTCTCCCGCCAGGTGAATGCCACCTCATCGGCACCCAGCGGCAAACATTGATAGCGCTTGACCGCAAGCATGTCGAAGAGCGCTTCAAAGCTGGGGCCTTGGCGAACCTCTATGGCGTTTGCACGATAGATATCCACATCCGACCAATTCAGCCCCTGACCAATGACCAGCTCATTCAGGCGCTTGACCTCTGTGGGAAAGTTTTCTGGATTAATCAGGCAGATACGATAGCCGAGTAAACCTTTCAATATATCAACCGGGATTGAGATCACATCGGCGTTGGCAATTACAGTTCCAGGGGATGCCCAGGTCAAGTTGAGGGATGTACCCTGGGAGATTAATAACGCCTGGCGTTTCGCGCTGGGTTCGGCATCAAAGGGAATAATCTGGTAATCGCCATATTCAGCGCGGGTGATCTCCAGCAGCTCGTGGATCAACTGGAACTTGTAGGCATGTCGAGCATCTTTTTTGCCCCGGTCGTAATAGCGCACTTCCATCACCGGGCTGGCATTTAATTGCTGTTGGTGAGGCTCAGCTTCCGCCAATAACGGGCCGGCAAGCGCCAAAAGCCCTACCCAAAGGCTGCAACACAACCGCAAGATGCTTACCAGCCAGGAAGGATACATACTAACCTCGTGTTTACTGCCCTAAGTCTAGTGTATCTGTTGTACTCCAGCGGACCTATTAGCCAACAGCGTAAACCAAGCTGACGAACTTCAGGTTAAGCCTTTTCAGGATAAAAAAAGGGGGCCGAAGCCCCCGCAAATGAGGAGTCAAACTCCTCCGCAGCACGAGAGTTATAGGGATTTCAAAAAGGCCTGTACGGCAGCTTTTTGGGTAGCGGAAAGTGCGTTGTAACTGGCGCGAGAGTTAGCGCCCTCACCACCGTGCCACTGAATGGCCTCTTCGATAGTGCGCGCACGGCCATCGTGCAGGTAGCTCTCTTTGGGCACACACACTTCCTGACCATCCAGACCAAAGGCGGGGGCATTACCGCGCAAGCCGGTTACACCGCCGGTCACACAGGCCGATACTCCCAAGCCCCAGAGCGGCGCAGTACGCCATTCGGCACCTGTGGCTTCGCCTTCACCCAGAGTGTCTGCCATCTCCGGGCCCATGTCGTGCAACAACAGGTCGGTGTAAGGCTGGATCACCTGATTGCGCAGCTCGGCAAACGGCGCGTAAGGGCTGGTGGTGAAGCTCGGGGTATGGCAGCCCTGACAGCCAATTGATGCAAACAGTGCCTTGCCCTGGATCACTTCGGGCTTGTTGTAATCGCGCTGACCGCGCACCCCCAACAGGGCGACATATTTCACCAGATTGTCCAGGTGTTGGTTGGCGAGTTCAGAACCGCTTGGGCCACAGTTAGTCTGGCTGGAACCACAATCGGGGTTGGGCATAACACTGGTCATTACCCCCATGTCGGTATTAAACGCGGCGGCGATTTGATGCTTGAGACTGCCAGTCGCCGCCTTGTAACCAAAGCGTCCCAAACGGGTTTCGTTAGTAACCGGATCGATCACGCGCTGGGCTTTACCGGAGATGCCATCGTTATTGCTGTCGTTAACATCTTCATTAGCAAGGATGGCAGCCTCTGGTATCGCCTCAAGCAAGCCCATACCGACCAATTGCGGCGCCAAACGGGCAGAGAAGGTTTCCGGTTGTACACCGCTGAACTGGTAGTTGGGTTTGCGTAGACCGTTGCTTTCTGTCCAGGAGGATATCACCGCAGCACCTTCGCTGGTGGCACCGCCATTGGCCTCAGGCTGTAACACGCTCCCCATTAATGGATGTGGGTTGCCCTGTGCATCACCCACTTTGAACACCCACAAATCCAGTGACTGGCCAATGGCTGCGACTTCAGCGCGACCATTGCGCTCATGGCAATCAGAGCAGCGGTCGTTGATGTAGCGGGTGCCGGCTTTGCCAACCATCTCGGTAAACACGCCGTTTTCAAAGTTTTCATCGTGGGAGCCATCAACAAAAGAGGTGTGGTGTACGCGACGCCCCAACACAAAGGGTTGGCCATTTTCATAACCGAGATTATTAGCCATTTGTTGGAAGTGGCCATCCGGTTCGGCAGTCATCTGTACGTGCAAAGTCGTATCACCACCCAAGCGGGCACTCACTGGCAGTGGGATGGAATCGCGTTGCTTGAACAGACCACCGACAAAAGCATTGCGGTCGGTAACATCCCAGGGCACCAAGCCTTGGCCGACGATGTAGAGATAGGTAGTACCGTAGTAATTGTCGCGACCGCGCAATACTCCGCCTTTATCGAGGAATTGGCTGATTTCGAACTCCATTTGGTCGCCAATCTGGATGGCACGACCTTCACGGCAGTTCCAGCTGTCCTCTTTGTAGTAATGGAAGCGGCTATCACCAGGAACATTGACCCTGTCCATCACTCCATTGCCACAGTATTCGGCGAGAGTATTGCGACCGACATACCACCAACGGTTCTCCGCTTGGGCATTGTCCAACAGCCCCTCAGCGCGCACTTTCATCACGATTTTGGTGCCGCCTTTGGCAACGTAATCGATAATTTCAACCGCCGCGGTACGCTGCTCCCAGTAGAAGGTCAAGTAATGGTCATAGGCCTGGAAGTGGTTTTCCTTGGCGTGACGGTCGCGACCACGGTCACTGAAACGGGTCACAAGGGCATCGCCACGGTCGTATTGGATGACCGGCTCAAGTGCGGTGTTTTGATCAAACAAGGGGGTGATATCTCCCAGCGCCACACTGCTGGTCACGCTGCTGGAGCTGCTGGCTACCGGACTGGAACTGGGGGTACTGCTGGAGCTTGGCGCAACACTTGAGCTAGGCACACTGCTCGAACTGGGCGCTATGCTGCTGGAGCTGGGGGGCGTGCTGCTGGGCTGGGAAGATGAACTGAGCGCAGCAAAGGTGTAGCTGGCCAGCGCAGTTTCACGCGCAAAACCGGCTGCAGTATCCCAATAGGTGCAGCGGTAGCTAATCTGGTTGCCTGCACTCAGGCCGTTAATGACGTAACTATTGTTACCGCCGGATTGATTCATGCTCACATTGAGTTGACCGCCGCCATTGACGGAATAATGCAGCGTAGCCCAGCTGCTGCTGGTCAGGTTGACAGTTGCGCTACCTGGGCCGGTTTGCTGCATTTGGCAAAGGCTGTTGGCGATGGAGCTGCTGGAACCCACACTTGCGCTAGAGGGAGCAACTGAGCTGGAAGGCGCCACGGAACTTGAAGGCGCCACCGAGCTGGATGGGGCTACTGAACTGGGTGCCGATGAGCTAGCCACAGAAGGCACCGAACTGGAGGACAGACTGCCCAGGGTATAAGTCGCCCAGGGTGATTCCACGGCGAAACTGCCATTGAAATAGGTAAACCGGTATTGGATGGTCGCTCCGGCCGGCAGGTTGGACAGATTTACGACTTTACGGCCATCCTGTGCGGTCATGGCCACATTCAGCTGACCACCGCCGTTGATGATGTAGTGAGCATCCGCCCAGTGTGTAGTGTTGACATACAGCTGGGCCGATGTTGTTCCCGTCTGGTTTATACCGGTCACACTTGCAACCGATGCGGTACTACTGGAAGACATTGCCTGCGCCAATACCGAAGGTGCAAACCCGGTAGCACAGGTCACTGTTGCTACCAGCGCCAATCCACCAAGCGACAAGCGGCTGCGATTCAATAATGAATTGTTCATAAATTACCCCAGTGCCTTATTAGTTATTTACAGGGAGTGTTGTTAACAGCGGCAGTGGTTTAGCAATCAGACAACAGATACCCACTGAGACTGTTTTCACAATTTCATGCTATCAGTGATTTTTTTACTGTCGTCTCAGTCAACGCGGGATCAATCTATGAGACTGGATTTGTTTAACAAGTGTGTAGATTTCAAAAATTTATTATATTTATCAATGGGTTGATGCTTTGTGTAGCGTTACCGATGGTGGGTAAATACCACCCAGTTCCAAAAGTGGAACCAAGTCGCAAGGCGCGAAAAACCTTATTTGAGACTAAAACCGAAAGTCGAACCTATAAAAAAGCGACCATCAGGTCGCTTTTTGTTTACCTCAGGGTCGATTCAATCAATCAACCCTTGGCGCGCTCTTCCAGAATCGCGACCGCTGGCAATACTTTACCTTCTACGAACTCAAGGAAAGCGCCACCACCGGTAGACACGTAGGACACTTTATCCGCCAGGTGCCACTTGTCGATAGCGGCCAAAGTATCGCCGCCACCGGCAACCGAGAAAGCATCACTTTCAGCGATAGCACGGGCAACCACTTCGGTGCCTTTGGAGAAGGCGTCAAACTCGAATACACCACAAGGGCCGTTCCACAATACGGTTTTAGCGTTTTTGATGATCTCGGCCACACGCGCCGCGGTCTCCGGGCCGTAGTCCACTATCTCTTCGTCGGCCTGGATTTCGTTAACTTTTTTGGCCACACAGACAGAATTGTGGTTCCACTCTTTAAAGCCCTCTTTAGTCACACGCACGTCAGTGGCAAAGACCACTTCAGTTTGCGCGCGCAGGCGTTGGGCTTCAGGAATCAGGTCTTTTTCGTACAGCGAGTTGCCCACTTCGTTGCCCGCAGAGGCTACGAAGGTATTGGAGATGCCGCCGCCCACTACGAGCACATCGGCAATTTTGGATACCGCATCCAACACGCTCAGCTTGGTGGACACTTTGGAACCGCCAACTATGGCAACCAACGGACGCGCCGGGTTGTCCAGCACCTTGGCCAGGGCTTCCAGTTCGGCTGCCAGCAATGGGCCAGCGCAGGCGATGGGTGCAAATTTGGCCACGCCGTGAGTAGAGGCTTGGGCGCGGTGCGCGGTGCCGAAGGCGTCCATGACAAACACATCGCAGAGCGCAGCCATTTTTTGTGACAGGTCGTCGGCATTTTTGCCTTCACCTACATTGAAACGCACGTTTTCCAGCAACACCAGGTCGCCTTCTATCGCAAAACCATCAACCCAATCTTTTACCAGCGGAACAGCACGACCGAGTTTCTCGCTCAGGTATTTGGCCACCGGTGCCAGTGACGCTGACTCATCGTAAACACCTTCATCAGGACGCCCGAGGTGCGACATCACCATCACTTTTGCACCCGCTGCCAATGCCGCTTTGATAGTAGGGATAGAGGCGTCGATACGCACCGCGCTGGTGATACGGCCATCTTCCAGCGGCACGTTCAAGTCTTGACGAATCAATACACGTTTACCAGCGAGATCCTGATCTTTCATTAATTTAACAGTCATGCTTTTCACCTTTTAGAAAGGGCTCCTAATAAAAACCTATGCCATTGTAATCCGATTTACTGGGTGTTTTGCCAATGGGCGAGGCAAAACAAAACACCCGACTCGCGCCGGGTGTTTGTGTACTTTTAGTCTTCCAACAGTTCTTCCACGGTACTCACGATGTTATCAACCGTGAAGCCGAAGTGTTCAAGCAGTTTGTTGCCAGGGGCTGATTCACCGAAAGTAGTCATACCAATGATGCGACCATCAAAACCGACGTATTTGTACCAGTAATCAGCGTGGGCAGTTTCTACGGCCACGCGCGCGGCAACGCTGCTGGGCAGTACTGACTCTTTATAGGCAGCGTCTTGCTGATCAAACACATTGGTGGATGGCATGGACACAACACGCACGTTTTTGCCTTTGGCTTTCAGCGCCTCAGCGGCTTTAACCGTTACGCCGACCTCTGAACCGGTAGCAATCAGGATTGCCTCTGGCTCGCCCACTGAGTCAACCAATACATAACCACCTTTGGCGATATTGGCGACTTGCTCCGGGGTACGCGCAAAGAAATCCAGGTTTTGACGGCTGAATACCAATGCCGCCGGGCCATCTTTACGTTCAACCGCAGCTTTCCAAGCAACCGCTGACTCAGTGCTGTCCGCCGGGCGCCAGGTGTCCAGATTAGGGGTCAAACGCAGGGTGCCCAATACTTCGATTGGCTGGTGGGTTGGGCCGTCTTCACCCTGACCGATGGAGTCATGGGTATAAACGAATACATTGCGCAATTTCATCAGCGCCGACATACGCACGGCATTAGCCGCGTACTGCTGGAACATCAGGAAGGTGGCGCCGTAGGGGATAAATCCACCGTGGGCAGACACGCCGTTCATGATCGCGCTCATACCAAACTCGCGCACGCCGTAGTACACATAGTTACCGCTGGCATCGCCTGCTTCTACGCCTTTGGATTTTTTAACCAGGGTCAGGTTAGAACCGGCCAGGTCAGCGGAACCACCGAGGATTTCTGGCAACCACTCAACAAACGCCGCGATAGTATTTTGCGAGGCTTTACGGCTGGCAATTTTCTCGCCTTTGGCTTGAGTCTCAGCGATGAACGCTTCGGCTTTGGCGGCGAAGTCGGCAGGCAAGTCACCTTTAATTACACGGCGCTCAAACTCAGCACCCAACTCAGGGTAAGCGGCTTTATAAGCAGCCAGTTTCTCACCCCAGGCTTTTTCGGCCGCTTCACCTTTGGCTTTGGCATCCCAACCGGCATAGACATCCGCAGGAACCACAAAAGGCTCATATTCCCAATTGAGGGTTTTACGTACCAATGCCACCTCTTCCAAGCCGAGCGGTGAACCGTGGCAGTCGTGTGAGGCTTGTTTGTTGGGTGAACCAAAACCGATGATGGTTTTGGTGACAATCAATGTCGGCTTGCTGGTTTCAGCGCGCGCCGCTTCGATGGCAGCTTTGATTGCCGCCGCATCGTGGCCGTCAACCGCCGGGATTACATGCCAGCCGTATGATTCAAAACGCTTTGGCGTGTCATCGGTAAACCAGCCTTCAACATGGCCGTCGATAGAAATGCCGTTGTCATCGTAGAAGGCGATCAGTTTGCCCAACCCCAAAGTACCGGCCAAAGAGCAAGCCTCGTGGGAAACACCTTCCATCATGCAGCCATCGCCCAGGAAACAGTAAGTGAAGTGGTTAACCACTTCATGGCCGTCGCGGTTGAATTGCGCAGCCAATACTTTTTCTGCCAGCGCAAAACCAACCGCGTTGGCAATACCCTGACCCAATGGGCCGGTGGTGGTTTCAACACCGGGGGTGTAACCGCGCTCCGGGTGACCGGGGGTGTTGGAATGCAATTGACGGAATTGTTGCAAGTCGTCCATGGATACAGCGTAACCGCTCAGGTGCAGCAGGGAGTAAATCAGCATGGAGCCGTGACCGTTGGACAATACAAAACGGTCGCGATCAGCCCACTCAGGGTTTTGTGGGTTGTGTTTTAAAAAGTCATTCCAGAGAACTTCGGCGATATCCGCCATGCCCATAGGGGCGCCTGGGTGACCTGAGTTAGCTTTTTGAACGGCATCCATCGAGAGGACACGGATGGCATTGGCAAGGTGTTGGCGAGTTGGCATGAAACTCAAGGCTCCTTAGGTATAAGTTGATTGCTGTTGTAGGTGGATGCATCTCTGCCGCCTGTGCGGATCAGGGCACCCCGGGGTTGCAAAGCACTAATGGGCTAATGCCACTTATTTACTGGCCTCTGATGGGCTTTTGTGTCGTTGGGTTCCAGCCGCCGTCGCTGGGAGCAGGCTTTCCGGGAAAAACAAAAGCCCGCTGACAAAATGGGCATGCATTTTCTCCCAGTGGGCGCTGCCCGTAAAGGAATAACCGAAGGCATAGGTGTATTTAATCGATAAAAACTGTCAATAAAGATCTAAAAAACCACTGCTTAGCGCAAATCATACCAAAAGGCGCCAGCACCTATATCAAAATATTTTGATATAGGTTTTTCAGACTGCTAGACTGCACAACATTCACTTGCCATAGAACCGATGATGAACCAATCCCTGCAAGGCACCGCTGACGACCTTCCTCTGCTGACCGATATGGTCGAACTGGAAACACCGCTCAGCCCACTCGCTAACCTGCTCAAAGCTGCGGGCGATCCTTTGCGTTTGGAGATTCTGCGAGTACTGCGTCAGGACTCTTTTGGCGTACTGGAGCTGTGCCGGATTTTCGCCCTTAAACAGTCCGGCATGAGCCACCATTTAAAAGTTCTCGCCAATGCTGGCCTGCTCAGTTCGCGGCGCGAAGCCAATTCTATTTTTTATCGCCGCGCCTATTTATCTCCCGATCACCCCTTCGCTGCGTTGCAGCAACAACTGTTTGCAACGGTGGATAAGCTGGCCATCGCTGAGCACCTGCGCGAGCCAATTCGCGAATTACAGTTGGAGCGCAGTCAGGCAGCGCAAACTTTTTTCAGTGAAAACGCCGATAAATTTCGCGCGCAGCAGGACTTAATCGCCAGCTACCCGGTATATGCCGAGCAAATGACACAGCTGCTAAACAACACTGCGCTACGCGATAGAAAACTAGCTCTTGAAGTCGGCCCCGGTGAAGGGGAGTTTCTTGCGGTACTGGCGCAACAATTTAATCACGTTGTTGCCCTTGATAACGCTGCCAATATGCTTGAGAAAGCGCGCGCCTTTGCGAGTGAAAAGAATCTGCGCAATATCGAATTTATTCATGGCGATACCCAGAGCTTGCAAAATCACAAAGTATTAGCCGACTGCATACTGGTCAATATGGTGCTGCACCACACTCCATCACCCGCCAATATTTTTCAGGATCTAAGCATGGCACTGGCACCAGGTGGCGCGCTGCTGATCTGCGATCTCTGCCGCCACGAACAAGCTTGGGCGCGTGAGGCTTGCGGCGATTTGTGGCAAGGGTTTGAGCCGGAAGATTTTTCTCGCTGGGCGCAGGCAGCAAATCTCGAAGCAGGACAGAGTGTGTATTTTGCATTGCGCAACGGCTTCCAAATCCAATTGCGTCAATTTTTTAAACCGACGAATTTTTAATTTGATTACCTAGCCCGTATGAAGTGTAACGAAATACGGGAACGATTGATGATACGCAGACCAACCCCGTATTGCGTTTTACTCCATACGGGCTACAAGTTTCTTTAATATTATTTGCAAGGAAAAACCATGTCCGAATATTCCGTTTTTACTTCAGAGTCGGTTTCCGAAGGCCATCCCGACAAATTAGCGGATCAAATTTCTGATGCCGTTCTCGATGCCATTTTAAAAGACGACCCTAATGCGCGTGTTGCAGTAGAAACATTAGTAAAAACCGGCATGGCGATTGTGGCCGGTGAAGTGCGCACGTCCACCTATGTGGATCTGGAAGATTTAATTCGCCAAGTCATTTTAGACATTGGTTACAACTCCAGCGATGTCGGTTTTGACGGTGCCAGTTGTGCAGTGTTAAACGCTATCGGAAAACAATCATCTGATATCGCCATGGGTGTGGATGAAGCGGATGATAAAGATTTGGGCGCGGGCGATCAGGGTTTGATGTTTGGTTTTGCCACCAATGAAACATCTGTGTTAATGCCAGCACCCATCTATTACGCACACCGTCTGGTAGAAAAACAAGCGCAACTGCGCAAGAGCGGCGAGCTGCCCTGGTTACGCCCCGACGCTAAAAGCCAGGTAACACTGCGCTACGAAAATGGCAAACCTGTTGCAGTGGACGCGGTGGTACTGTCTACACAACACAGCCCGAGCGTTCAACAAAAAGAAATTCACGAAGCGGTGCGCGAATTAATTATTAAAAACGTATTACCCGCTGAATGGCTACACGCTGGTACGCAGTATCACATCAACCCGACCGGTCAATTTATTATCGGCGGCCCCGTGGGTGATTGTGGCTTAACTGGCCGCAAAATTATTGTCGATACCTACGGCGGTATGGCTCGTCACGGCGGCGGCGCTTTCTCTGGAAAAGATCCATCCAAAGTAGACCGCTCTGCCGCTTACGCCGGTCGCTACGTTGCAAAAAATATTGTCGCCGCGGGGCTTGCTGATAAGTGTGAAATTCAAGTGAGTTATGCCATCGGCGTGGCCGAGCCCACCTCTATTTCTATCAATACTTTTGGCACCGGCAAATTACCCGATAGCGAGATTATTAAATTAGTGCGCGAACATTTTGATTTGCGTCCACGCGGCTTGATTCAAATGCTGGATTTGAAACGCCCGATTTATCGCCAGACTGCAGCCTACGGTCACTTCGGCCGCGAGCTTCCCGATTTCACCTGGGAAAAAACCGATAAGGCTGAAGCGTTGAAGAAAGCGCTGTAACACATTAACCCCACCCTAGCCCTCCCCTTAACAAGGGGAGGGAGCAAGAGCGGCTCCGAATTAACCAGGGAGTTGTGCTCCTCCCCCTTGCAAAGGGGGAGGTTGGGAGGGGGTAAAAAAATTTATTTTCACAACAGGATTCCATTATGAGCTTCACCGACTACAAAGTTGCCGCAAGAACGCCCGAAGAATTTGCCAAAGACGCACTATGGGGCCGCAAAGAAATTGAGATCGCCGAAGGTGAAATGCCGGCGCTGATGGCTCTGCGTCGCAAATACGCTGCAAGCAAACCATTAGCCGGTGCAAAAATTATCGGCTGTATTCACATGACCATTCAAACGGCGGTACTGATTGAAACACTGGTAGATTTGGGTGCAGAAGTGCGCTGGTCGTCGTGCAATATTTTCTCGACGCAAGATCACGCCGCTGCTGCCATCGCTGCCGCTGGCATTCCGGTATTTGCATGGAAAGGTGAAACTGAGGAGGAATTCTGGTGGTGCATTGAGCAAACTATTTTGAAAGATGGCAAACCTTGGGATGCCAACATGATTTTGGATGACGGTGGCGATGTAACGCAAATCGTACACGAAAAATATCCGCACATGCTCGACAAAATTCATGGCATTTCTGAAGAGACCACCACCGGTGTTCATCGCCTGCTCGACATGTTGAAAAAAGGCCAATTAAAAGTGCCCGCCATCAACGTAAACGATGCCGTCACCAAAAGCAAAAACGACAACAAATATGGTTGTCGTCACAGTTTGAGCGACGCCATAAAACGCGGTACTGACCATTTGCTTATGGGCAAAAAAGCCTTGGTGGTTGGTTACGGCGATGTAGGTAAAGGCTCTGCTGCTTCACTGCGTCAGGAAGGCATGATTGTTAAAGTCACCGAAATTGATCCTATCTGCGCCATGCAAGCCTGCATGGATGGTTTTGAAGTGGTATCGCCCTACAATAACGGCATTAACACCGGCAAATTTGAAGACATCAACCACGCGGTACTAGGCACTACGGATTTACTGGTTACCACCACTGGCAATGTCAATGTATGTGACTCCGCCATGTTGCGCGCCTTAAAACGCAGCGCAGTTGTGTGCAATATTGGTCATTTTGATAGTGAAATTGACACCGCATTTATGCGCAAAAACTGGGAGTGGGAAGAAGTTAAACCGCAGGTACACAAAGTGTATCGCGACAAAGCCACTAACGATCATTTGATTATTTTGTCGGAAGGTCGTCTGGTGAATCTGGGTAACGCCACTGGTCACCCATCGCGCATTATGGATGGTTCTTTTGCCAACCAGGTGCTCGCACAAATTTATTTGTACGAGCGCAAATTTGCCGACCTACCTGCCGAGCAAAAAGCAGAACATTTGTATGTGCGTGTACTGCCGAAAAAACTCGACGAAGAAGTGGCTAAAGACATGGTAGAAGGTTTTGGTGGTGTTATCACCAAGCTCACCGCCCAACAGGCCGAATATATCGGCGTGGAAATTGACGGCCCCTTTAAACCGGAATCTTACAAATACTAATTTGATTTAACCCCACACCCCACCCTAACCCTCCCCTTAAAAAAGGGAGGAATAAGTGCAACTTCTAATTAAGTAGGGAGTCAATCCCCTCCCCCTTGCAAAGGGGGAGGCTGGGAGGGGGTAACAACAGGAATTACCATGAACGACTCACAACCGCGTTTGAGTTTTGAATTCTTCCCGCCCAAAACGCCGGAAGGAAAAGAAAAACTGCTTAAAGTACGCGACCAGTTAAATGAATTTGCACCCGACTTTTTTTCTGTCACCTACGGTGCTGGCGGCTCAACGCGTGACAATACCAAGGGGCTAATCACCCAATTTAAAAATGACGGTATTGCGGTCGCGCCGCATTTATCGTTTGGTGGCGATGACGAAGAAACTATCCGTACCCTGCTGCAGGAATATAAAGATGCCGGTGTCGATCGCATAGTCGCCCTGCGCGGTGATATGCCATCGGGCGTAGGTGGTGCTTATCAATTGGTTTATGCCAATGAATTGGTGGCTTTTATTCGCCAACATTTTGGTGCGCAATTCCATCTGGAAGTGGCTGCCTATCCAGAAATTCACCCACAGGCGAAAAGCTATAGCGATGACATTCGCTATTTAAAAGGCAAATTCGATGCGGGTGCCGACAGTGCCATCACCCAATACTTTTTTAACCCCGACTCTTATTTTTATTTTGTCGATGAGTGCCAAAAGATTGGTATTGATAAACCAATTTACCCGGGCATTATGCCCATTTTGAATTACAAAAATTTAACCCGTTTTTCCGACGCCTGCGGTGCTGAAATCCCACGTTGGTTGCGCAAAGCCTTGGAAAACTTCGGCGATGATGAAGCCGGCCTGCGCACTTTTGGTGTGGAACTGGTCACCGACTTATGCGACACACTGCTGGAAAATGGTGCGCCCGGTCTGCATTTTTACACCATGAACCAAACCGAACCTACCGCTGAAATTGTGCGTAATTTAGGATTGGTGAGTGAATAGCTTTTCAGGCAATAGAAAACAAATAAGCAATTGATAATAAAAAAGGGGGCTACAAATAGCCCCCTTTTTTTACAGCCAAAACGATTAGTTCAATGAGCCTTGATCATCATCAAAGGGAAGCGATTCGGTAAGTACAGGTGCAGTTTCAGCTGCTGGTGAGGCTTCTACAGATACCGTCTCGGCGACAACGGGCGCTTCAACATCAGCAATTACTTCAGCCACTTCCACCGTCAGTGTTTCTTGAACAACCGATTCACGGGTCACTGCCGGTGCCGCTACAACTTCGCTGGCGGATTTGGCTGCAGCTTTCTTAGGCGCAGGCTTTTTAGCGACTGATTTTTTGGGTGCAGTGACTGTTTTTTGGGTTGCAACTTTAGCTTCAGCAGCAACTTCGGAAACGGGAGCCTTTGTGGGCTTGGCTGCTTTTGGCTTTTTAGTTGCTTTATCAACTTTAACAGCACTTTCTTTTTCTGCTTTTGTCGCGCTTTCTACTTTTGCCACTTTTGTTGCTTTGGCAGCAGGTTTCTCCGCTTTTACCTTGGCTGGTTTTTCTTTTACAGCATCCGCGGATTTAGCCGGCGATTTTTTGGCTTTTTTGACTTTTGCCTTGCCCTTGTTGGTTGCCGCCAATTCTTTAGCCACTTCTTTTGCCGCTTGTTGCGCAGCGCTTAATTCGGCCAATGCTTGTTGGGCATTCGTTAATTCACTGGCGGCAGCAGCCTGATCTTTCTTGGCTTGTGAGAGACGCGCTTTTGCCGCTGCAGTGGTTACACCTTTGGCAGTTATATCTGCCACTTTTTTCTTGGCAGAGGCTACCGCCTTTTGCGCAGAACTAACCGCCTTTTGCGCAACTGCAAGTTCTTGTGCACGGGCTTTTTCCAAAGCAGCACTGACTTTGGCGATTTGTTGTTCCAATTCAACAACGGAAACTTTGGGTTTTGAAGAGGCGGCCATAAAACAATACCTGTGTGAAAAAGCGTTGGAAGTGATAATTGGAATTGCATCGCCAAGAGCGAATGCCGTGTGCGAATTGTAGCTTTGCCTCATTGAAAAGTGTATTCCCGCCCGCAAAGATCACTCGCCTGCCGGGCGGAACTTTAAACTGGCCGCAGAGTCAGAGGCTGTCTGTTGCGACAAGCAACAAGTTGATCAAGCACAAATGCGTAACACTGCAGTGTTTGGGATGGTAGCAGCGCGCAAACAACGCTAAAAACACGCACATTTGACCAGACTTGGTATAACATTGCCCCCTGTTCTGGGGCTGCGCAGGCTGTCGGCTAGGAAGAGGCGAGGCAGGCAAACCAAGAGCCCGCTTCATACAGACAACAAATACAAATCTACGATTACAAAATAAGGTGCATTATGTTTAACAAACGTTTATTGGTTGTTGGCCTGATGGCTGCTACCGCAGGCTTGATTGGTTGCAATAAAGAAGAGACCAAAGTAGTAGATGACAGCGCCAAGCTGACTAGCCTGGAACAAAAAGCTAACTACATCATCGGTCAGAACCTGGCCAAAAACCTGCAAAACGGTGGTTTGGCGATTGAGCCTGATTCACTGGCATTAGCATTGGCAGATGTTCGCGATGGCAAGCCTTCTCGCATCAGCGAAGAAGATATGCAAAAGATCATGCAAGAAGTTCAACAAAAAGCCATGGCTAAACAAGAAGAAGAGCAAAAGAAACTGAGCGAAAAAAATATTGCTGATGGCAAAAAATTCCTTGATGAAAACAAAGCGAAAGAAGGTGTAACCACCACCGAAAGCGGTCTGCAATACAAAGTGATCACCGAAGGTAAAGGCGACAAGCCAAAAGCTACCGACGTAGTGACTGTTCACTACACCGGCAAGCTGATCGATGGCACCGAGTTTGATAGCTCAGTGAAAAATGGCCAACCGGCAACCTTCCCTCTGGACGGCGTAATTCCCGGCTGGACCGAAGCACTGCAATTGATGCCCAAAGGCTCCAAATGGGAAATCGTAATCCCGTCCGAGCTGGCTTACGGTGCTGGCGGTCAAGGCCCAATCCCACCATCATCCGTGCTGGTGTTTGAAGTTGAGCTGCTGGATATCAAAGCGCCAGAAGCTGCAGCTGAATAAGATCGCCGGAGTTAATCCCGGAAATAAAAAAAACCGCCAGCTGGCGGTTTTTTTATGGGCGGCGAAAGCACACTAGCGATTAATTCACCAAGTCTTTATGCGATGTATGCAATACCGAAATTAGACGATCCTCTGCACTGAAGCGCACTTCCAACACTTCACCCAATTGCGACAAATCTTCGGTGAGTGTTGTCAGGTCATCGGTCTCCAAATATTTGTCATTGAAGTCCAGCAATTTTTCGGTGGTTTTATCCACAACATCATATAGCTTGCCAGCCTCTTGCAAGGCATCAGCATCATCAAACTCACGGCCTTCTTTGATGAGTTGGTCATAAACTTCAAAGTGGCCGGCTGAAACATAATCCACCAGAATTTGGCAAAAACTGCGAAGTTTTTCGCCGCGCTGCAAGTCGCTTAAATCCTGATCCAGACCACTCAGAGCACAGTACTGAACCAGCATTTGCTGACGCTCTTCCAACCAGCGATCAATAATTTCGCTAACACCACCCCAGCGCTCTTTAGCAGTTTTGCAATTTTCTAACATCAGTCATTCCTGTCCATTTTCGAAGAAGGTATGGCCTTTTCGCCAAGGCCGCGATTCTGTCGGTCACAATAGGCCATCTGACGCATCAGGGCAATACCGGTCAGCGGGCTTTAAGCCCACTGGGTACGTACCCGGCGCAATGCTTGGTACATATTAACGCCAGCCAGTGCGATAAATGCCATCAAAGTCCAGGCCGCCAGGCTCAAGCCCAGGATTTTGTCCACGTGCGCGCAGTTACCATCCCCCTGCAGTAATAATTTGAGCGCATCCATAAAAGGAAAAACCTCAAACATATAAGCCAAACCCGGGCCACAGGCTGGCACCTGATCCGCCGGCAAGCTCTGCAACCAAAGTTGACGTCCGGCAAAACAGGCACCCAACAGCGCACTGATAATACCGGCAATAGCATAGGCGCGACGACCGCCATTGGCGGGATTATGGATTGCCGCGATCAGCGCCAGCAGGCCGGTCAGCACTACAAAGCCGCGCTGGGTAATACACAGCGAACAGGGCACCATCTTCATCACATGTTCCATATAGGCCGCCGCTAACATCATGGCGGTGCAGGCAATAAAAATGAGCAGGTTTATTTGACGCACACTGAATGACATGAATATTCCTTAAGATGAAAAGTGAAGAAGGCAGTAGTGGATTTTGCTATTGGAATAGTTGACCTATGGTAAGCAATTATGCGCGCTTCGGGCCAGCCTTTTAGCCAGGGTCGCAGATTATTGCACGCCGGCTTGATGCAGTTGGACTAGTGAATAGTCTATGCTGTGGTGCATAAACCATTGCACCGCTTGACGCCAGAGTTTGAGCGACAAAGCTAGCTGAAGTTCACAGGGGAGAAAGTATGAAATGCGGTAAATACAGCCTGCTTCTACAATTTGGCAAGGGCTTGGGGTTGGCATTAGCCATAGCTGTGGCACAGCCCGGTCTGGCAGCAGGCGGTGGTGCCGCCAAGGGCGCTCCTGAGGGTATTAATTACATACCGATTAGCCCGCCGCTGGTGGTGAATTACGGTGGCCCCGGCAAGGCGCGCTACATAAAAGCTGAACTCTCGGTTCGCAGTGAAAATGCCACCGATGCCAATCTGGTAACTCATCACTTGCCGCTGATTCGCGATCGCCTGGTCAGTATTTTGAGCGCCCAGAGTGATGCGATAGTGAGCAGCGCCGAGGGTAAGGAATATCTGCGCCGCTATGCGCTAGCGGAAATCAACAAAGCACTTTTGCAGGTTCAAGGTTTGCCGATTACCGAAACGGCGAGTGCGGCTGTGGCAGGCACATCACCCCAACCCGCACCGACACCTACAACATCCGCTGCACCGGCGGCGCCAGCAGCTACATCAGCAGCGCCGGACGCAAGCACTGCCAGCCAGTTGCCCGAGGTCATTGCGATTAAAGGCCCAGCGTCGGACCTGTATTTCAATAATTTCGTTGTGCAGAAATAAACCGGGTACGCAAAGCAAAAATCGCCATCGCCGTTTAATAAGCGATGGCGATATCACTCAGCCTGCGCAGCGGCAGCCGCGATACTGGGCGTAATAATTTTCCAAATACTCAGCAAACCCGAGCGACTGATCTGCTTCCAGCGCCACTTGCGACTGCAGTGAGGTTTTGCTCATTTGCTCAAATACCGCTTGCTGTTGGGCGCTCAAGGGGCGCTGGGCAAAGTAGGCGCGCTGTTGTTCCGCGAGCGCGAGGGTGTGGGCGTAAAAACTCTGGCCCGCGGCGGTCATATCGCGCAGCACCTGCGCCGAGGGGGTTAACTCCGGGTTATGGATTTTTGCCTGCTGCTGCACCACCGCCTGCAAATGCGCATCGCCGCCCTTGGCCTGATCCAATAGCTGCGCAGCCGCCATACTGCCCTGCAAAATTTCCCCGGCCCAAGCGCGCATAGCAATCTCCCCCTCACCGCGCAGTAAATACAGCTCTGGGTCGCGGCCGGTATTAACGATACGCTTCTGGTTCTCCTGCCCCTGATAAAACTCGCGTTCATCTGTTGGCGGACTATCGCTGAGCAGACAGTAAAGCAGGAACGCATCCATCATCTGCATTTGCGTTTGGGTAATACCCAGCGGCTCATAAGGGTTTAAATCCACACAGCGCACTTCCACATATTCCACCCCGCGTAAACGCAGGGCTTGCAGCGCGGTCTCACCGCGTTCGGTGGTGCGTTTGGGGCGAATACTGGAGTAAAACTCGTTTTCGATTTGCAGCAGGCTGGTGTTGAGTTGTTGATAGTTACCCTGAGCATCTTTCACCCCGATTTGCTCGTAAGCAGGGTAACTTTGGGTGATGCCACCGCAGAGGGTGGCGAGGTAATCGCTCAGGTTGTTGTAATTCACGACCAAACTTTTTTGCGCATCGCTCTGGTAACCCAAATCGCCCATACGCAATGAAGTGGCATAGGGCAAATACATGGTGTGTTCGGCCGCAGGGAAAGGCTGGAGCTTGTGGTTGCGATTTTTAACAAAACAGGAGCTAACCGCCGGCGATGCGCCAAACAAATAAATCAGCAGCCAGAAATTGCGACGGAAATTGCGGATCAAGCCAAAATAGAGCTGGGTTTTAAAATCCTGCAGCGGCTGCCGATCACCGCTTTGCTGCTGCAGCGCCAGCCAAAAATCATCGGGCAAGCTGAAATTGTAGTGGATGCCAGCGATGGTTTGCATGGAGCGCCCATAGCGATGCCCCAGCCCCACGCGATATACGGTCTTCATGGTGCCGGAGTTGGAGGTGCCATAACGCGCGACGGGAATTTCAGCATCCCCGCCCAAAGTACAAGGCATGCTGGCTGGCCAGAGGCGTTCATTATTGGCAGCCAGATGCTGGTAGGTAAAACGATGAATGTCATCCAGCTGCGCCAACAGCGGTTCCACATCCGCAAACGGCTCGGTGATAAATTCCAGCAGGGCTTCGCTGTAATCGGTGGTGATATGCGGATGGGTTAATGCAGAGCCCAATGCCAGCGGGTGATCCGTTTGCGCCAGAGTGCCTTGCGGCGTTACCCGCAGGCTTTCTTTTTCCAGGCCGCGCAAAACCCCGCGCAGGCTGGCATTAGCGGCTGGCTCGGCAAAAGCACGGAGCAGTTCGGTGGATAATCCGGGAACCTGGGACAATTTGGAATCCTTGGGCGACAAGCGCAATGGTGCAGCAATAAAAAAAGCCGCCGCAGCGGCTAACCTAATCAGTGTAGAACAGACGGGCAGCTTGCCAGTTACTGCGGCGTTTGCGCTGACTCGTCTGCGGGTGAACCAGCATGCACCTGCGCCGCTTCCGCCTCAAGCGTGGCCAACAGATCTTTACCCAGCTTGGGCAGCGGCTCGGGCAGTATCTCCGGGTCAATCAGCGGCAGGCCTTTTTCATTGACGGCACAGACCACCAGTTTGATGCGCTGGGTGTAATCCTTGGAACTGGCCTCTACCATCTGGTTGATGGCCTCATCTTTATGGGGCGATTTGAACAGGGCGTTCAAATCGCGACCATCCAACCAGTTATTTTGTTTACCCAGAAACAGCTTGTGCTGGTTTTGCAGAATAAATAACTCGCTCATAGGCCTTTCCATCAACAAACGAAGTACAGAATGGAGGCCAATGTTGGGGTTGCCAGTGCGAGTTTCAAGGTTTTATTTAGCCACTACCTCCACCCAATAACCCTTGCCCTTGGCCTGGATTTTTTCGTTGTACATCGCGCTTGCACTCCAGCCAGGTAAATAGAATTTACCGGCATAACTCGCATTTAAAATCACACGCAATGTAACGCTGGTTTGGTTGCGCTCCTGATAGCGATAATTCCAGTAGTAGTCGCGCCACAAACTGAAATACCCCAGTACCCGGTCATCGCGGATATCCAAATAATCTATGCCTTTTGGCAATTGCGATCCCTCAAGACGCTCATTGCGGATTTGCCAGCCACTGGGCACCACAGCGGTGAGCGCAATATTTTCGATTTGGTTGCTGAGCAGTTTATCGAACTCACCCGTCACGGTAATTTCAGCAACAAAGTCCATACCCTGTGGCAGCTGTGCAGGATCCAGCGGGGTATTGTCGAGCGTTAAAAAGTTCACCGCCAAGGTGAGGCCATCACTACTTGCCGCTTCACGCAAATTGGCCGGTGTGCCGCGATTGCTCACCAGGACACGAATAGGTTTGTCGTTGTCATTGCGCAGGGAAACCTGTGGTGAATCCAGCTCGCGACGAAATACCGCGCTGTTACTGCCCTGTGTGATCCAGTCTGTTTCGCCAGATTGTTGATAAGAAAATTTGACGCCGTTGTTGCTTTGATTAGCGCTGGCAAATTCACTCATGGCCAAAAGCGCCCAGGCGATACTTTGGGTGGAATACCAGTTATCGCTGGATAATTCAGTGGCCACCTGCTCCGCGACTTGCCAGGTAATTTCCTGATCCGCTTTGATGCTCACCAGTGCCGCGAGCAATAACCCGCGGTCGCGCATCTCCGAACCATAGGTATAGCCCCAGTCCTTATATTCAGGCACGGCGGTGGCGATTTCCCCCATCACATCTTGCGCTGCATCTTTCAGCCCCAGATGTTCGTAGGTCATAGCCAATAACCAACGCGCCGGCAAGCTATACCCCTGCAGGGTACGCGGCTGATTTTTTTGCATTTCACGCAAGCGATTCATTGCCGGCACTTCCGCGGCATCAGCGAGCGCCAAGGTATATAAACGATAGGCGAGCACCATTTCGTCATAATCGTTACTGTTGCGTGGATTGCGCGCCGCAGTGCGCTGATAATTGATCCAATTGCTGAGCAGCGTTTGCGGCACCGCGTAACCGGCGCGTTTGGCCTCTACTAAAAAATGCCCGGCATAACTGGATGCCCAATCATTAACGTAACCATCACCCGACCAATAACTGAAACCACCCGTAGCATGCTGGAACGATTGCAAGCGCTTGATACCGGTGTTGACGTTGTTATCGATAGTCACTTTTTGCGCATCGCTCAAATTCACTAATTTCGCCAAACGCAATTGCGGAAATACCGATGAAGTCACTTGCTCCAAACAACCGTGTGGATAGCTAATCAAATAATCCAGACGCTGTTCCAGATTCAGCGGTGGCAAGCTGCTCACCTCCAAATGCGCGCTGTTGGTGCCAATCATGCCATGCGCTTGCAAGCTGGACTGCCAGGACTCGCCCGGTTGCAATAATTTACTCTGCCAAATACTGGAAGGCGGGTTGGCCGCGCGCGAATCGATATAAATTTCCTGGCTGGCAGTTTCATTGCCGGCGCGCGCCGTAATTTTCACCCAACCCTTGCCAAGGCGATCATTTACCCTCAACTGCAAACTGGCAATAGCATCGCCCGGCTCATTAAAACCTAAACTTGCGGTAGCTTTTTCAACGGTGAATATCTCGTTGGTTTCGACTGATACATTCACCTCATTAATATTCGCCTCACTCACAAATACATTCACCGGCAAATTAACCAACTCACCGGGGCCAAGCACACGCGGCAAGGTAGCAAACAGCGTGACTGGCTGGGTTACTGTCACGGTTTTTTCCACGCTGCCATACGCGGTGGTTGTCGCATGTGGAGCGCTACCCTTTGTTGCATCACCAGCCACCAACATGACTCGCACCGCGCCCATGTAAGGCGGCAAGGTAATTTTATGTTCGCGAGTTTCGCCAGCCGTTAATGCAAAAGCGCCAAGGAATTTCACCACCGGAGGGAAGCGACGCTCGCGTCGTTTGCGCTCAGCCTCCAATGCTGCATCGGAACCACCAATCGCTAACACCCGCTCAAGCGACGCACCATAGGCACCGACAACCTGATCAAACAAATCCCAGGTGCGCACACCCAGTGCCTCGCGTTTATAAAAATAATCGTGGGCGTTGGGCGCACTGAAGTTGGTGAGGCCAAGTAAACCTTCATCCACCATCGCCAGAGTATAGGTCATGGCGCGCTGATTTTTTTCGCTGACCTTGATGGAAAATTCCGTTTCAGGCCGTACTTTTTCAGCAACATCCAATTGCGGTTGCAAACGGGTTGCCGGGTCTTCCACCAATAGCGGCACTATGCCGTACAAACGCATAGGCGCTTCGGCAACGCGCTCCTGGTGCGGCAATAAAAGCGCAACTTGCGCATAGACATTGGGCGCCATAGCCGCCGTGATCGGAATGTCTATTTCGTTTTGCCCAGCTTGCAAATCCAGCCAGCGCGACTCCAATACCCGCGTGCCATTTTCAATGCTGAGCAGTACACGGCCTTCGCGCGCGTTGGGCAAACGGACTTTGGCAATATCACCCGGCTGATATTTTTCTTTATCAGCCGAGAGCATTAGTTGCGTGGCTGAATCTGTGCTCGCGGATGAATCGTAACTCCAGCCCAAATACACAACCTGGCCCGCACAATGCGCCTGGGCATCGCTGTTGTCACAGACACGAATCAGGTGACGGCCCCACTCATATTTATTTTTTTCCAGCGTCCAATTGATTCGGCCATTGGCATCACTTGTTAGCGTTTCACTGTGGACCGGGCGATGACTGCTGTTGGAAAAGTACTCCGCGAGGTTTTCAGTATTTTCATCCCACCACCAGCGCCAGCCAATTTCGTAAACCTCCACATTCACCTGACGTTCGGGAGCGGCTTTACCTTGGGCATTCAAGGTTTGGATTAATACCGGATGATCCACATCGCGACCTATGGCATCCATATAACCCTCACCTTTGGGAATATTAATACCCACCCAATTATCGAAGGGTAACAACTCGTAGGGGCGTAAAATCGTACTGAAATTACCGCTCTCTTCAAACACGCGAGTTACAAAGGTTGCGGTGAGTTTGCCGGGGGGCGGTGCGGATAAACTCACATTGAGCGGAAAGCTGGCATTACCACTTTCATCGAGTTTGCCATCAAATACTTTTTGCGCACTGCCAGCAAAATTGCGCGCCGGATCATCAAAAATAAATTGTTCAAACCCGGCAAATTGTGTTGCGCGCGCACTGAGTTTTAATTCCGAATCCGCCTTTAAATTTTTTGCCGTGGCACCCTGCAGCCACTGAGCAAAGAGCGACACTTGCGCCGGCATATTGCGCAACCGCAGCGGTGTTTCAGCGGGAGTTAAATCCACTTTCAAACGATTGGGCACCACCATTTCCACTTTGATAATTTTATCGAAATAGCGATTGCCCACATGCACCACGGCACGGTAATTACCTGTTGGTGCCGTCTCCTCGGTTTTTAAGGCAAAGGTGTAAAAGTTATTCACCGGCTGCACATTGGTTTGGCTCAATACTTTTTTACCCATGGGATCAAACAAGTCCAGGGTAACCGGATGATTGGCTGGTAACTGTTGGGTTTTATCCTCCAGAATAAAACTCAGAAAAATATCATCGCCCGGACGCCAGACATCGCGCTCACCGTAAAGAAAACCTTTAAGTCCCGCTTTAATATGCTCGCCACTAACGTCAAATTGATTGGTGGGCAGAGCCTCACTGGTGCGCAAGCGCAAATAACCGCGCTGGGTTTTGTGTTTAGCTTCCAAATAAAACGCAACGCCATCCGTGTTTAATTGCAACATACCGTATTGGTCGCTGGTGCCCTGTGCAATCGGCTGACGCTGATAGTTGTACGCGGTTATTTCCGCACCAGCGAGCGGCTTGGCGGAATTTAATTCGGTGGTGATGACATGTACCTGATTAGCGCTGCCGCGTTTGGCGAGCAAACCTATATTGGAGACCAAAAAATTGCGCGCCGAAGCGATATTATCGCCGTAATAATAATAGGTATCGTCACAGGGGTTATTGCGCTCGCTGTAATTGTAATATCCCTGGGATTGATAATATTGTTGATACCAGGCCGGCTCTTCCGCGCGTTCGTAGTAGCTTTCGCCATCGGCATCCTCCGGCATTTTTGCCACCGGCTCTGTGGGGCGGGTTTGCGCGCAGGTGTAAATGGAATTACTGCGATCGATGCGCAATTCCAAACGAATTAAACCGTCTGGATGCTGGGCCATGAGTTCCGATAAATCCAGGTGGAAACGCTGGGTGCCACTGCGGGGAACGTCTGGAAGTGAATAGGTTTTGCGCCATAAATAACGACCGGTGTCGGTCGCAGCGGCGGCGGCAGTAAGCGAATAATCCTGCAGGTACTGGCCAATATTATTGGCGAACACTTTAAAGGCTATCACCTGCACTGAATCCACACCAGCGGCTTCAAAAGGCACAGAAATTTGACTCGCGGGCGGCAAAATACTGCTGCTGCCCACAAACCGCACCAGTGGCTTTACCAAATCCAGTACGATTTTTTGTTCATAATCACTGCCCAGACTTTGCTGTTTTTGATTATTGATACTGCCACTGATTTTTAAGTTGAGTTCGCCGCTATCCAATTTATCGGGTGTGTAGCGCAGCAGGCTACCATCAATCACAACATTCACCGGCTTGCCTTCCAGAGTGACCAAACCGCTGAGGTTTTGGCTGCTGTCGAGAAGATCCGAAAATTGAATTTCAATGGCGGTATTGGGTGTGCGGATAACTTGCACGCCGGTCACCTGAAACGTTTTACGCGCAGGAATTTCCAATTCACGCGCGCCCTTATCGCTGGAACCCAGGGCTTCGCCATCCCAGGTTAAACTGAGCTTGCCCTGAGTCTCACCGCGCTCAATATGAGTTATTAAAAAACGATTGGTTTTGCGATCAGTGTCCTGGGTCCACACCACATCCACCAGGCGTTCATTGACCGCCAGTTGCAGAATTTTTTTCACACTGCTCAATTCAGCAGTATCGGCTGTAGTTAATACACCCGTAAGTTGCATCAGGTTTTCATCGTCTTCCATCACTGCCAGAGCGTCCACACGCAAATCAAAATCCTGTTTGATGGTCTGCACTTCAAATTCAAAATTACCCAGCGATTTATCTATACCCTCCAGCGAGGCTGAGTTTAAGCGGAAACCAATTTTGCTATCAGCCGGCAAACGCTCAACGGGTTGGATGCGCAATTCAGTGGTAGATACAAACAGCAGATTCAGCGGTGTTTTGGAATCCACCGCGATTAAATCAGGATTCACCGGTGCATTAACCTGAGCCTCACTCACCACCGGATGGGTAAAGCGAATAAATAGCGGAGCCTCAGTTGGCACCCAGCGTTTGGGGTAATCGGCGATGTGGTTTTCCCATTCGGGAGCCAGACTTTCAGTTGCAGCTGTCCCTGCGTTTTGCCCGGGTTTGGAATCTTGCTCCGGCGCTGACTTGTCGCAACCCGCGAGCATGAGGTTCATCAACACGACAACAAACCATAAAGACCATTGAACACGCATAATTTTTCCCTGTTTGGTTGTGATTCTTCTCATTCACATGATTGCAAAATAGTCGCCTATAAAAAAGCCACCCAAGTTTCCCTGGGTGGCTTTCAATTTATAGCATTGATTTGCTGAACGGCAGATTATTGCTTTACACAATCCACGAAGTAATCTTTTTTGCCATCCACTTCGCGTTTTACCAAGCCGTGTACATCAGTTTCAAAGCCGGGGAACTTCTCGTTGAAATCGCGCGCGAATTTTAAATAATCGACAATGGTTTTGTTAAAGCGCTCGCCTGGAATCAACAGCGGAATACCTGGCGGATAGGGCGTTAACAAAATCGAGGTGATGCGACCTTCCAATTCGTTGATAGGCACGCGTTCAATTTCGCGGTGCGCCATTTTGGCGAAGGCATCGGAAGGTTTCATCGCCGGTTGCATGTCGGAGAGGTACATTTCCGTGGTCAGGCGCGCAACGTCGTAGGCTTTGTAGAAGTCATGGATTTGCTGGCACAAATCGCGCAGCCCCATGCGCTCGTAGCGCGGGTTGGCTTGCGCAAACTCGGGCATGATGCGCCACATGGGTTGGTTTTTGTCATAATCATCTTTGAATTGTTGCAGCGCGGCTACCAGGGTATTCCAGCGGCCTTTGGTGATGCCGATGGTGAACATAATGAAGAAGGAGTAGAGACCGCACTTCTCGATAATTACGCCGTTTTCTGCCAGATATTTGGTGACAATAGACGCCGGAATACCGCTTTCGCTGAATTGGCCGTTGACCGACAAACCGGGGTTCACAATGGTGGCTTTGATCGGGTCGAGCATGTTGAAGTTCGGCGCGAGTTTGCCAAAGCCGTGCCAGTTGTCGTCGCTGCGCAATACCCAATCTTCGCGCGAGCCAACACCATCTTCAGCAAATTCATCTGGCCCCCAGACCTGGAACCACCAATCCTGCCCCCATTCGGCATCCACTTTTTTCATGGCGCGACGGAAATCCAGCGCTTCCAGAATCGACTCTTCTACCAAGGCCTGACCACCGGGTGCTTCCATCATGGCGGCAGCCACATCGCAGGAGGCGATGATGGAATACTGCGGCGAGGTGGAGGTGTGCATCAAGTAGGCTTCGTTAAAGGCGTCCTGATCAAGCTTCACCTTTTCCGATTCACGCACGAGTACCTGCGAGGCTTGCGACAAACCGGCCAGCAATTTGTGGGTGGACTGCGTGGAGAAGATCATCGACTCTTTGGCGCGCGGGCGGTCTTTGCCAATCGCGTGCATGTCTTTGTAGAAATTGTGGAAAGTCGCGTGGGGCAGCCATGCCTCGTCAAAGTGCAAGGTATCAATCTTGCCATCGAGCATGTCTTTGATGGTTTCTACGTTGTAGAGCACACCGTCGTAAGTGGATTGAGTGATGGTGAGAATACGCGGTTTTTTATTGGCCGCTTCGCGCGCAAAGGGGTTAGCTTCAATTTTGCGAGCAATACTTTCCGGGGTGAATTCTTCCAGCGGAATCGGGCCGATAATACCGAAGTGGTTGCGCGTGGGCATAAGGAATACCGGAATCGCGCCACACATAATGATCGAGTGCAAAATGGATTTATGGCAGTTGCGATCCACCACCACAATATCGCCCGGCGCCACAGTAGAGTGCCACACCATTTTGTTGGAGGTGGAGGTGCCGTTGGTCACAAAGTAGCAGTGGTCGGCATTAAAAATGCGCGCCGCATTGCGCTCGGAAGCGGCGACCGGGCCGGTGTGATCGAGCAACTGCCCCAATTCTTCCACCGCGTTACAGACATCGGCACGCAACATGCGCTCGCCGAAGAACTGGTGGAACATCTGGCCAATGGGCGATTTCAAAAAGGCCACGCCGCCGGAGTGACCGGGGCAGTGCCAGGAGTAGGAGCCGTCCTGCGCGTAGTGCACCAGTGCGCGGAAGAAAGGGGGCGCTAAACCATCAAGGTAGGATTGGGCTTCGCGAATAATATGACGCGCCACGAATTCCGGCGTGTCTTCAAACATGTGAATGAAGCCGTGCAGCTCACGCAAAATGTCGTTGGGAATATGGCGCGAGGTGCGGGTTTCACCATAGAGGTAAATCGGGATATCCGCGTTTTTGTAGCGAATTTCTTCCACAAAGGCGCGCAGGGCCTTGAGTGCGTGATCAGTTTCTTCGAGCGAGCCGGAACCAAACTCTTCGTCGTCGATGGACAAAATAAAGGCCGAGGCGCGCGATTGCTGCTGCGCAAATTGCGACAGGTCACCGTAGCTGGTAACGCCTAGCACCTCCCAGTTTTCTTGCTCAATCGCATTGGCGAGTGCGCGAATGCCTGAACCCGAGGTGTTCTCGGAGCGAAAGTCTTCGTCGATGATGACGATGGGAAAGCGAAATTTCATGGAGTCTCCATAAAAAGGTATAAGGCTGGAATTTCACTTGCTGGCGAGACGCCTCTGGGTGGTGCTTTAGCTAACAAGAGCTTGGGTTATGTCGTCTGGATAACCGACGGCATCAGGCTGGTTGCGTGGCACTTCAGCCGGCCGGCGCACCTGAGGGGCGAACCGAGAAAACCGGACGAGAGTTGAAGCCATTTGGCCGCGCATTGCCCGGTGCCGCGTGTAGTGCTAAACCGGCGCAACTGCGGCGGCGATTGTAAAACACTTAAACCGATTCAAACACCCATTTATTACAATCGCCCAACCCCAGGCAGGATTAGTCGCTGGATTTTGCATCCTGCGGCTGATTGTCGGCGCTATGGTTGAGCGGATTGTCGGCGCTATGTTGGAGTGCATCGGCCGCGACAACCTCCAAGGCAGCAGGCATAGCTTGATCAATCAGGGCCTGCTCCTCCACCGTAGGGACTTTGTAACCGCGCGGCCAAATACCATCCAGATAATCCCAACCGTAACCCCAGCGATAATAGTTCATCCAATAAGGGCTGCCACCCCAGCGCACATTGGTGTAAATGTACTTGGCCATGCCCGGCCCCTGAGCCTGTTTGACGCAGGCGAGAATATCCTCATCCGCTTTTTGGCGATCTGCCTTGCTGCCGCCCAGCCAATAAGCCAAATCGTGGGCGACACAGCAGTGCCGCCATAAATTGGGCTGTTCGGGCGTGCCGTCAATCCACAGCGAGCAGCCATCCGTAGTAAAGGGTTTAAGCTCGCTGGCGTGCAGCAGACTGGAACAGCCGGCAGTAGCGATAAACAGGGCAGTAAGCAAAAACAGGCGCATGGGAAAATCCTTGCTGGGCATAATCAACACCAAAATGCCGGCGATTTTAACCGGCAGCTGCGGAAACTCTATTACTTTTTAGCAGCGCGATATGGCCTCGCCCACCGCGCCCATTGCCAGTACAATGCTGACCACCTTGCTACCTTCTACCCAGCACTTTTGCTGCCTATGCCCGCCCCTTGGGTCATGGGACACCAGCCTTGGAACCTGCTATGAACGAGAAAAAAACCACCCATTTTGGCTTTCAACAAGTTCCGGTCGAAGAAAAGGCCGAGCGGGTCGCCGAGGTATTTCACTCGGTCGCCGCCAAATACGACCTGATGAATGATTTGATGTCGGGCGGCATCCATCGCCTGTGGAAGCGTTTTACCATCGAGGCCTCCGGTGTGCGCGCCGGGCACAAAGTGCTGGATATTGCTGGCGGCACCGGCGATTTGAGCTACCAATTCGCCAAGCTGGTGGGCGACACAGGGCAGGTGGTGCTAGCCGATATTAACGCCTCCATGCTCGGCGTGGGGCGCGACCGCCTGACTGATCGCGGCATTGCCGGCAACATCAACTTCGCCCAGTGCGATGCCCAATACCTGCCCTTCCCCGACAACACCTTCGACTGCATCACCATCGCCTTTGGCCTGCGCAACGTCACCGACAAAGACCTCGCCCTGCGCTCCATGCTGCGCGTGCTCAAACCCGGTGGGCGTTTATTGGTGCTGGAGTTTTCCAAACCACAGAGCGATATCCTCAGCAAAATTTACGATACCTATTCATTCAAGGTGCTGCCATTTATGGGCAAGTTGGTGACCAATGACGCCGAGAGCTATCGCTACCTTGCCGAATCGATTCGCATGCACCCGGATCAACAAACATTGCAAAGCATGATGGACGAGGCGGGTTTTGTGCGCACCGAATTCCACAATATGACCGGCGGCATAGTCGCGCTGCACAAAGGCATCAAACCCTGATGGCCCTGTTCATGACAAGTACGCTCAGCCTCGCCGCCCTCGCCAGCGCGGAAAAAATGCTCAACGCCGCGCTGCGCTACGACCCTGCCACACGCCTTGGACTCGCGCGCCTGGAAGGCAAAATCCTCGCCGTACAAATCACAGCGCCAGCCATCACTATATTTGTGATGCCGATGGACGATGAGCTGCGCTTGATGGGCAATTGGGATGGTGATGTAGATACGCGTATCACCGGATCAGCGCTTGCACTCGCGCAGCTATCGCAAACCCAAATCCACACTTTAAAACACAGCGGTGTCACGGTGATGGGTGATTTGCAGCTGCTCGCCGAGCTGCAGCGCTTGCTTAAAAATCTGGATATCGACTGGGAAGAAATGCTCAGCCAATTTACCGGCGATGTGATTGGTCACCAAAGCGCAGAATTATTGCGCGCGCAACTCGGTTGGGTAAAAGATCGCGCCCGCCAGAGCCAGCGTTTGACGCGCGAATTTCTCACTGAAGAAGTACAAGCCCTGCCCGCCAAACCCGAGTTGGAGAGCTTTTACCAGCAGGTGGATGAGCTGCGTTTAGCGGTGGATCGCGCCGCCGCACGTATAGAAAAACTTATTGCGGAGCGAAAGTAGGTTGGTGGCGAGGAACGAACCCCAACAAAGCAACGCGAATACATCGCTAAAAAATAAAATTTACGTTCGCATTCACGAAGGAAATTAAGCGTTAATTGCGAATAAGTCATGTTGGGGTTCGCTCCTCACCCCAACCTACGCACGAACAAAAAGAGAATTGAATTTCTAATGGTTTTTTTTCGCCTCTTAAAGATCCTGCGCGTATTCGCCCGCTATCGCCTCGATCAATTACTGCCCGCCAACTTGCCCTTCGCCGCGCAACTCTTGCTGGTATTTTTTAAACTCTTCCCCACACCGCGCTCAGCCAAGGGCGAGCCTATGACACGCGGTGAATGCCTGCGCCGCGCCTGTGAAGATTTGGGGCCGATCTTTGTTAAATTTGGCCAGCTGTTATCAACACGCCCCGACCTGGTTCCCGCCGATATAGTGCTGGAACTCAATCACCTGCAAGACAATGTCGCGCCCTTTGCGCCGGAGGAATTCCAGCGCATTGTGGAGTCATCGCTGGGCGCAAAAATCAGCACTATTTTTGCCAGTTACGATGCCGCGCCGCTCGCTTCCGCCTCCATTGCGCAAGTACACACCGCGGTGCTCAACAATGGCCGCGAGGTAGTGATTAAAGTCGTTCGCCCCGGAATTGAGCGGGTGATTGAGCAGGATATTCAACTGTTGTTATTGGTCGCCCGCTGGGTGGAAAAAAATACCCTCGATGGCAAACGCCTGCACCCGGTGGAAATTGTGCAGGATTACCGCACCACCATTTTTGACGAACTGGATTTGCAGCGTGAAGGCGCCAATGCTTCACAGCTGCGCCGCAATTTTTCCGCCTCGCCCCTGCTGTATGTGCCGGAAATTTACTGGGACTACAGCCGCAGTAACGTATTGGTGATGGAGCGCATTTACGGCATTCCCGTCACCGATGTTGCGGCGCTCACCGCACAGGGCACAGATATGAAAAAACTCGCCGAGCGCGGCGTAGAAATTTTTTTCACCCAGGTGTTTGAGCACAATTTTTTCCATGCCGATATGCACCCCGGCAATATTTTTGTCGCGCGGAAAAATCCGCAACTGCCACAATATATCGCCGTGGATATGGCGATTGTCGGTTCACTCACGCGCGAGGATCAATACTATTTAGCGCGCAACCTGCTCGCCATGTTTCGCCGCGATTATCGCTTGGTGGCGGAACTGCACGTGCAAAGCGGCTGGGTGCCAAGCAGTGTGCGTGTGGAAGAATTGGAAGCAGCGATTCGCACGGTATGCGAGCCGATTTTTGAAAAACCGCTCAAAGAAATTTCCTTTGCCAATGTGCTGCTGAGTTTATTCCGCACCGCGCGCCGCTTTGAAATGGAAGTACAGCCGCAACTGGTACTGCTGCAAAAAACCCTACTCAACATTGAAGGTCTCGGCCGCCAGCTATACCCGGATCTGGATTTATGGGTGACAGCCCATCCGTTTTTGGAACGCTGGTTAAAAAACCGTTTCCACCCCAAATCCCTCTGGGGCGAATTTAAACGTTATGCCCCTGAGTGGATGGAAAAATTCCCACAGGTGCCGGATTTAATTTTCAACAGTTTGCAACAGCTGCCACTTATCAGCCAAAAGCTGGATGCATTGGAGCAGGATCTAAGCCAGCGCAATCTGCAGCGGCATCGCGGTCGCCGCAAATTAATTGCGTTACTGGCCTTTGGTGCAGCGGGATATCTCCTCTACAGGGATACCCAGGGTTCAGCGGTATTACAGGATTGGCTGACGACAGATGTATCGCCGGCAACGATTGCACTGGCTGCAATTGGCTTGGTGGCGCTTTGGTTCAGGCGATAATTTCTGTGTGCGTAAAACCGGCCAAGGCCGGGCATAGTGCAAGGTTTTAAAATCAGGGCTTGATGAATCAAGCCCCCTCCGACATTATATCCGCAACATTTTTTATACCACTTTTTCTAAACAAAACTTCATAAAGCCCGCGTAGCTATTCTGAATCCTTCTGTTATTATCGATAATCAACAATAGCGATAGTGAAGGATTTCATTGTTATGTCGAGCGCGACGCGTATTCTGTTGGTCGATGACACGCCTGAAAATCTGGATGTGCTAAGTGGCATTCTGGAAGATCTGGATTGCCAGCTGATAGTGGCAACATCCGGGGAACGCGCCCTGGAGCTGGCCACCCGCCGCCTGCCTGATTTAATCCTGCTCGATGTGATGATGCCTGACATCAACGGTTTTGATGTTTGCACCCGGCTTAAAGGTGAGCTGAGCACTACCGAAATTCCCATCATTTTTGTCACTGCCCGCACCGACGATATCAGCCAGGGATTTCGCGTCGGCGGCGCTGATTACATCACCAAACCGATTAATGCCGACGAAGTGCGCGCGCGGGTGCGCCACCAGTTAGAGCGTCAGGCCATGCTTGCGGAGTTAAAATCCTTTAACCGCGAACTGGAAACCAAAGTGCGTGAACGCACCTCGGAACTCACCATCGCCAACCGCCAATTGCGCGAGGAAATCAACGAGCGGCGCTATATGCAAGACCGCTTGAATTACCTTGCCACTCACGATTTTGTCACCCGCCTGCACAACCGTAACGCCCTTGAATCCTTTGTGTCTGAATTACTCGCACGCATCCAAGTGCAGGAGGTTAATGCCTCGTTTTTGATGATCGACATCGACCGGTTTCGTGTCGTTAATGAGAGTTGCGGTAGCATCGCCGGCGACGAACTGCTGCGTCAGTTTGCCGACAGCATCAGCGGTTTGTTGAGCCGAAATGATTTTTTTGCGCGCTTGGGCGGCGACAGGTTTGCCGTAGTCACTTATTGCGAGGAGGGCGATAAAGGCGAAGCCCTGGCGCAATCCATTCTGACGCACCTGCGGGATTTCAAATTCCAGTGGGAAGATCGTCAATTCACCCTCGCTGCATCCATCGCCACAGTGCCACTGGCGCGCACAATGGTGAGCTACGATCAGGTGTTACTCGCAGCAGACGAAGTCATTTTTGTCGCCAAACAAGAAGCGCGTGGCGGCATATACACTTACGCCGATGCTGCCAAGCGCAGCAATTTGCACAAGGACAATATCAATTGGGCATCGCGTTTGGTGGATGCCATCCACAGTCAGGCCTTCCGCGCCTACTTCCAAATGATTGAATATTTTCCCGTAACCCAGGAAGCGGCAGCACCCTGTTACCGGCTCGAAGTGTTGATGCGTTTGTGGGATGCAGAACATCAGCGCATGGTATCGCCCGGCGAATTTATCGGCCCGGCAGAGCGGTTGCACTTAATTCCTGAACTGGACAAATGGATACTGAATGCCACCCTCGCCTTTTTTGATCAGCACCGCGATTTGCTGGAAAAAATGGATATGGTGTCCATTAACATTTCGGCCTTCTCTATTCGCGAAACCCATTTCGCCAGCGCCATCACCAACAGTTTCGCGCAGTATAATTTACCGCCACAAAAATTTTGTTTTGAGCTGACAGAAACTCAAGCCATTGTGAATGTTGATGCAGCACGCCAGTTCATGCAATTGCTGCGCAACTTTGGTTGTCATTTTGCACTGGATGATTTTGGTAGTGGTTTTGCCTCCTACGCTTACCTGCATCAATTGTCCTTCGATAAAATTAAAATCGACGGCATTTTTGTACGCGATATGGATACCGATGCATCGCATTACGCGATGGTGAAATCCATTATAGAAATGGCGGAGTCACTCAATAAAGAAGTGATTGCAGAATTTGTGGAAACACCGGAAGTTGCCAACAAATTGTATGCGCTGGGTGTGCGCTGGGGTCAGGGTTACCACCACCACCGACCACAGGCGTTAACCTACCAGTCGCTGGAAAAATTACTGCAAGTGAACACCGGGCAGCATAATTAATCTTTCAGGAATCGCGCCGGTGAGTTTCAACACTCGAAAAAAAATATACCTGCTACTCAAACTGCCCGCACTCAACCTGCTATTTGCACTGGGTTATTTTTTGTTGGCGCAATTTGGCAGCGCATGGAGTTCACTCACCGCACAGGTTTCACTTATTTGGCCAGCGGCAGGCTTTGCACTTTTTGGTGTATTGCTATTTGGATTGCGTGTTGCGCCGGGTTTATTTGCAGGTGCACTTGCCGCTAATCTCGTGACACACTTTTATCCCGCCTTTGGCTCAGGAGCCACCGGCTGGCTGGCTGGCATTCTGGTAAGCGCCGCGATGGTGACACAGACAATTCTGATCGCCCGCCTCAACCGAGGCATTTTGAATAAAAACCTGCTGGTCAATTTACCGCGCACCCTGGGTTTTATTGGCAGCGTTTTTGCCGGCGCTTTAATAGCGCCATCACTGGGCATAGCCACCTTTGCCTATCTGGAATTAGTACCGGATGGTGAACAAGCCAAAGCCTGGGCGTTCTGGTGGATGGGCGACAGCATTGGCATGCTCACATTCACCGCGTTACTGGCCTGGCTATTGATCCCCCGCGTGCGCCATAACCTGCATGCCCAGGCATTTTTATTATTGTGTGTGGGCGTTGGGCTGGTGTTTTTTTTAGTCTCGGCGCTGGGTTATATCCAGCATTCCGAGGCGCAGCGTCTGGCAGAAGCCGTCAAATCAATGACCCTCAATCACCCCGTTGATTCACGCCCTTGGTACATTCCCAGCTGGCTACAAATTTCTGCTCTGGCGATAGGTTTAACCCTTATAGGCTTGCTGTCTGCATACATTCGCACGCGCCAACAGCACGATGAATTGCTCAGGGAAAACCAGCGCAAACTGGAAGAAGAAATTCTTTCGCACACCCAGGCGCTGCGCAAGGCCAATGACTGGCTGCTCAATGAAGTAGTACAGCGGCAGCAAACACAGGAGCAATTGCAGGAGTCGCAACAAGCCCTACGCGCTCGCGAGCAGCACCTGCGCAGCCTGCTGGATAATATCCCCGACCCGGTGTGGTTTAAAAATTTGCAGGGGGTTTACATCAGCTGTAACAAAGCCTTTGCCAAAATATTGGAACTGACGGAAGCGGAAATCGTTGGCAAAAGTGAAGAGCAATTAGTGAACCCCGAGCTTGCCGCGCTATTTCAAAAAAATGATCAAGCCACGTTGCAAAGCGACTCATCCCACCGCTACGAACAACTGATTATTATCAACAACGAACACCGCTATTTACTCGACACCATTAAAGTTGCGTTGCACAACGACAAAGGTGAAGTCACGGGTATATTGGGTATCGGCCGCGACGTTTCCGCACAGAAAGATGCCGAGCGCCAATTATCCCTTGCCAAAGAAGCTGCCGAAGAAGCGACCAGGGCGAAGAGTCGTTTCCTCGCCAATATGAGTCACGAAATTCGCACACCATTGAATGCCGTGCTGGGCTATACCCAATTATTAATGCGCGACCAAAGTATTACTGGAACCCAGCGCGAGCGCTTGCAATTAATTCTGGTATCCAGCCAACGCTTGTTAGGCTTGATTAACGATGTGCTGGATTTATCCAAAATTGAATCCGGTGTGCTCAATTTACGTAAGGAATATTTTGATTTACACCAGGAGGTGGCCGATATCCAAACCATTATGGCAGAGCGTGCCGACAGCAAAGGGCTGCAGTTGATTACACAAGTGGATTTGCCCAGCCCTTATATTGTCAAAGGCGACCGACAAAAAATCGGGCAAATTTTATTAAACCTTTTGGGCAATGCCATAAAATTTACCCCGCAGGGCAGTGTGAGTTTGTACGTAGCCAATTTACAGGGTGAAGTAGAATTTGTGATTGGCGATACCGGCCCGGGCATTTCCGAACAGGAATTGGCTGATTTATTTGCCGCATTTAAACAAGGACAAGCCGGCGAAGATGTTGGCGGCACAGGGCTGGGCTTAACCTTGTCGCGCCACTTGGCCGAAGGCATGGGCGGCAGCCTGCACCTTTCCAGCGTGCTCGGGCAAGGCACACTCGCGCATTTGCGCCTGCCCTTGGTGAGTGAAAATATTGTGCTTGATACCCGGCAGCAGCCAAAGGCAACACGCATGGAGGAGAACTGCCACATCAAAGCACTGGTAGTGGAAGACGATTTTGCCAGCTGTGAAATTTTAATGGATTTGCTGCAACAAATTGGCTGCGACACCTACGCCGCACACGATGGCCGCGAGGGACTAGCCATGTGCCAGGCCCATGAGTTCGATATTATTTTTACCGACATTCGCATGCCGGGCATGAACGGGCTGGAAATGTTTCGCCAATTGCGCTTGCGCGACAACTATCAACAGACACCAATTGTGGCGGTCTCCGCCTCCAGCCTGGAACACGAACGCAGTTATTATCTGGCGCAAGGCTTTCAGGAATTTATCGGAAAACCTTATGCGTTTGACGATATAGTAAAAGCCGTGCGTCAATTTACCGCAGCGCGTTTTACCGATGACGCAGAAGTAAAATTGGCAGGTGAAAATCACCCGGCGCTGAGCCTGTTACAACAGCCGGATTTGGCGGCACAAAAAAATTTGCTGGCCGAACTAAACAAAGCCGCCGCGAGTGGCGATATGGCTAAATGTAAAAAAATCATGGCCGAATTCAGCGCTGAAAATATCGGCGCGCAACGCCATCAACAATTATCAACAGCGCTGCGGCAATACGATTTGGAGCGAGTAGAAACACTGATCAATGCCTGGTTGATTAGCAGCGGCAACCAGAATTAAAACTCACTCGGATTATTCAATCACCGCGCCCCAGCCATCGGATGTTCCACCCAGGGGGCCAGCCAATGCTTGTAAGTGCGTCTGGATACGTTGAATCTCAGCGTATTCAGGCACCATCTTGATAAATGCCACCACTGCCCAATAGGGCCAGGAATCTTCGTTCTCCGGAGTCATCGCCTCGCCCTCTTCCAGATCACCTTCGTCATAAAGTGCATGAGCGGTGTAACCTGCTGCTTTTAATGCTTGTTCAATTGTCAGTGCAGCAGCTTCGTCAGGGCAGTGCACACCAAATTCCAGATCCATCGGTTGGCTCAAATCTATGCCGTGTTCGTGCAACATTTGCAGCAAGCCGCCATCGTCATCATTAGGAAAGTTCATACAAGACTCCGCAATAAAAAATAAATAGAAAAGGAAGCAACTGAATAGTGAGAAACAAGAAATTTATTCTGCGCTGAGCATAAAAGTCACAGGCCCGTCATTAACAAGAGCAACCTTCATATCTGCCGCAAAAATACCTGTGGCTACCGGCTGGTGACGCAAACGCAATTGTTGAACAAAATAATCATAAAGTTGCTGTGCCTGGGCAGGTGGTGCCGCCGAGGAAAAACTCGGGCGCAAACCTTTGTTGGTATCAGCCGCCAAAGTAAATTGCGAAACCACCAAAATACCGCCGCCAATTTGTTGCACATTACAATTCATTTTATTGTTGTCGTCGGCAAAGATCCGGTAGGCGAGAATTTTATCGATAAGCTTATCGGCAATTTCACGGGTATCGTTCTTTTGAATTCCAAGCAGCAACAATATTCCCTGCCCGATCTCACCAACGATATTGTTGTCCACTTTTACCGATGCTTCGCTCACGCGCTGTAACAAGCCCAACATAAATTTTATTCAACTCTCTGGCTGCGTATTGCCGCAGCAAATAAATAACAACAGTCACTAACGATAACGGAGCCACTGGGCTCCGTTATTGGTGGATGCTAAAGCTGATTATCAAGCGAGGCGATCACTGGTATTGAGCAGCTTTTTAGCCATATCATCAGTAGCACGAATAAGGGCATCAACAATACCCGGCTCGCGCGAGGCATGGCCGGCTTCGCGAATAATTTGCAGCTCCGAGCCCGGCCAGGCTTTGTGCAGCGCATAGGCGTTGTCCAGCGGGCAGATCACATCGTAACGCCCATGCACAATGGTGCCGGGAATGCCCGCAAGCTTGTGGGCATCGCGCAGAATTTGGTTGTGCTCCAAAAAGGCATTATTGACAAAATAATGCGCTTCAATGCGTGCCAGCGACAGGGCGCGATGCGGCTCGGTGAACGAATCCACAACATCCTGACAGGGCTTCAAAGTGGCAGTGCGCCCCTCCCATCCCGCCCAGGTTTTGGCTGCCGACATCTGCTGGATTTGGTTTTCTCCAATCAACTGGCGATAGTAGGCGCCCATCAAATCGCTGCGCTCTGCTTCGGGAATTTGCGCAACAAAATCTTCCCAGAAATCGGGAAATAAACGGCTGGCACCCTCCTGATAAAACCACAATAGATCCTCGCGACGGCACAGGAAAATGCCGCGCAAAATCAAACCCAATACGCGCTCTGGGTAGGTTTGGGCATAGACCAGACTCAGGGTTGAACCCCAGGAACCGCCAAACAATACCCACTTGTCGATACCCAGAGTTTGGCGGATAACTTCGATATCCTCTACCAACTTTTGGGTGGTGTTGTTTTCCAGCTCGGCATGGGGGCGCGAGCGGCCGGCACCGCGCTGGTCAAACAACACAATGCGATAAACTTCCGGATCAAAAAACCGGCGGTCATATTTACCGCAGCCAGCGCCCGGGCCGCCATGTACAAACAAGACTGGTATTCCATCGGGGTTTCCCGATTCATCAACATACAGTTCGTGGGGTGCTTCTACGGCAATTTGGTGGCGTTGGTAGGGTTTGATCTCGGGATAAAAAATCTGCATAAACTGGCCTTGTTTGAAACAGTATTAGGGGCATTCACAGCGACGTTGAATTCACCTAAAGGTAGCACATCCCCCTGTTAAACCCGAATCTTTTCTCTGTGCGCTGAACCGGTTAAAGCACTTAACAAAGCTTTATTTGCCGCGCCAATACCCGCTTGTTAACCTGACGCAAACTAATAGAGGAGAGAACTATGTCGATATTTCCACAACTGCGCAGATTGGGTTTATGGGTATGTCTAGCGGCGAGTCCACTGGTCAACGCCGAAACCCTGGAGATCAAAACCCAAACCGGTTCGCTGCAGGTAAAAACCATTGCGGAAGGTTTGCAAAATGTATGGAGCATGGCCTTCCTGCCCGATGGCCGCATGCTGGTTACCGAGCGCCCCGGTCGCATGCGCATTGTGAGCCCGGACGGTAAAGTAGGCGCACCACTGGCCGGGCTGCCAGCGATAGTCGCCCAAGGCCAAGGCGGATTATTGGATGTAGTCCTCGCGCCGGATTTTGCTACCAGCAAGCGTGTTTATTTCAGCTATTCAGAACCGGGCGAAGGCGGCAATAGCACGGCGGTAAGCCATGCAACACTCACCGATAGCAAGCTGGAAAATGTCACTCGTGTGTTCAGCCAAAAACCAAAAATAGATTCCAGCGCCCACTTTGGCTCACGCTTGGTTTGGGCACCAGATGGCACCCTGTTTATTACCCTTGGCGATCGCTACAGCGAAAAAGACAAAGCGCAAGCGCTGGACAATCATCAGGGCAAAGTCGTGCGTATTAATGCCGATGGCACAGTGCCAAGCGATAACCCTTACGTGAAAACCGCCGGGGCGCTGCCGGAAATCTGGTCCTTCGGCCATCGCAATGTGCAGGGTGCCGCAATCAATCCGCTGACCAAAAAACTCTGGACTGGCGAACATGGCCCGCAGGGTGGCGACGAACTGAACATTGATGAAGCAGCAAAAAATTACGGCTGGCCAGTGATTACTTACGGTGAAAACTACGGCGGCGGCAAAATTGGCGAGGGCACCCACAAGGAAGGGATGGAACAGCCCCTTTATAAATGGGTTCCTTCCATTGCCACAGCCGGATTTATTTTTTACACCGGCGATAAATTCCCGCAGTGGAAAAATAATATTTTACTCGCTAGCCTGCGCGAACAAACACTGGTGCGCCTGACGCTGGATGGTGACAAAGTGACTGGCGAAGAGCGTCTTTTGAAAAAAGAATTGGGCCAGCGCTATCGTTCGGTTATTCAGGGGCCGGATGGTTTGGTGTATTTGGTCACCGACGAGAGCAAGGGTAAAATCCTGCAACTTTCACCCAAATAATTTCACCGCAGAATTATTTAAGTGATGACTAACTCCCGCTGCGGCGGGAGTTTTTATTGGCAGCCTACAAAAAACATGAACAACGATCTTTATCTTTTTGTCTACGGCACTTTGCGCCGCGCCTGCTCCAGCGGCGCACACCGGACTTATCTCGCGGGTGCGGAATTTATCGATACCGCAAGGGTTCACGGCAATTTGTATCGCGTGAGTTATTATCCGGCACTGGTATTGGATGCAACAGCGGGTTTGGTTGTTGGCGAGGTATATCGGCTGGCGTCCGCCGGGCAGTTATCCGCGCTGGACGCCTATGAAGAATGTACGTTTCCCGCGCTACCCGCACAAGAATATCAACGGGTTTCTGTTCCACTCATTACTGATAATGGAATAAGGATTAATGCCTGGATCTACGCCTACCAGCGCAGCTGTGAACATCTGGAACTCATTAGCAGTGGGGATTTTTTAAACCCCTGATGAACAATTTTTCCAGTATTGGAAATACCTCATTCATCAGTATCAAATGGCAAAGCAAGTTCGGTTTTTTGTGCGGGCTCATTGCCAATCATTTCATCATAGGGCGATTGCATTACCAACCAACCGCGGGTGTAACCCAAATCTTTTAATGCTTGTTGCGCGCGAAACAAGCTGGGGAATTTAGCCACCTTGCCTTCCGGGTTGCGCAGCAGCTGTGCGGCCTCCGTTGAACCTACCGGCTCCTGGGTAATGCCTGCATGGTAATGAGCGCAATCACTGTAACTGAAAATTAACGCACGTCCGGTAGCCATACTTACCTCACTTTTTCGTCGTTTGTTGCAGGAGTTTGCGCTACCGGACAAGCGTAGTTTTTGCAGTAACGCTTGTCTGCCCAGCGGCGATAAATCGCATCCACCAATCGCGACCAGATTCGCCAGCGCAGGGGCTTAAACAAAAAGCCAAAGGGTGTAAATGACCAGGCAGCTACATTTGCATCCACACCTAATAACCAGCTGCCATCGGGCTTAAGCAAATGCAAATCGCGCAACAGCCGCGCGCGTTCGCCCTCATCGAGTTGCAGCAAGCTGTGAATATCCACCAGGGTTAATCCGGAGCGTTTGTGTTTGCGTAAAAAAGCCATTTCCCTTGCGCATAACGGACAGCGGCCATCATAAAAAAGCTGGGCGGTTTGGATGGGCATGGGAAATGGCATAGCAGTTAAACCTCGTCAGATAACATGGACCCCAATTAACAGCGCGGCTTCTATAATCACCCCAGGCAAGTGCACGGCCAGGCTGCAATTGCGATCCATGCTGATAATTACGCAAACGCTGCGAAAGGCGATCAGCACTTGTCCCTGACGATGCCAGCCGCTATGTTGCGCCCTTGTTTAACACCCGCGCACCGCGCGTTTTTTGGAGAATTACAATGAGCCAGTATCGGGCACTGAATTACGATATAGACCCCATTTTTCACGCCGCCAACAAACCCCAGCCCAAAGTGGGCGTGTTGCTGGCGAACTTGGGCACGCCCGATGCACCAACCACGCCTGCGCTACGCCGTTATCTGGCGGAATTTTTAGCTGACCCAAGGGTGATTGAAATTCCGCGAGTGATTTGGCTATTGATTTTGCACGGTATTATTTTGCGGGTGCGCCCCAGAAAATCGGCTGCGCTTTATAAAAGTGTGTGGACTAGCGAAGGCTCACCGCTACTTGCGATAAGCAAACAACAACAAACGGCAATACAAACCGAACTGGGCGATGGTTACAGCGTAAAATTAGGTATGCGCTACGGCAATCCTTCTATTGCCAGTGCGCTGCGCGAATTACAGCAGGAAGGTGTGCGCAAAATTATTGTGCTGCCGCTCTACCCACAGTATGCAGGGCCCACTACCGGCTCTACCTTTGATGCTGTCGCGACTGAATTGAAAAACTGGCGCTGGGTGCCTGAATTGCATTTTATAAATAATTATTGCGATTACCCGCCCTACGTTGAAGCACTTGCCAACTCTGTGCGAGAACATATTGAACAACATGGTATTCCGCAAAAAATTATTTTTTCTTACCACGGTATGCCCAAGCGCTATTTAACCTCGGGCGACCCCTATTTTTGTTTATGCCAAAAAACCACGCGCCTGGTACAGGAAAAACTGGGGCTGGATAAAAATATTTGCCTCACCAGTTTTCAATCGCGTTTCGGTCGCGAAGAATGGCTGAAGCCTTACACCGATGAAACACTGGAGCAACTGCCCAAAGACGGCATCAAAAATATTGCAATATTATCGCCCGCATTTAGCGCTGACTGTTTGGAAACGCTGGAAGAGTTAGCCGTAGAAAATCGCCACGCCTTTCTGGAAGCAGGCGGCGAAAAATATGCTTACATCGCAGCACTCAATGACCGCCCGGATCATATTCGCGCGCTGGCGGCACTACTAAAACAGCACCACTAAGCGGTTTCACGCACACGTCACTTCAAACACAAGGCGACAGCTCTGTCGCCTTGCATAAATACAGTCGCCCTGGGCAAATACAATCGTCTTAGGCAAACACAGTCACCAGCATTTGTACCGACAACCCCACCAGCAATACTGCAAATAATTTTTTTAATAGGGCGATGGGCAGGCGATGGGCCAGTTTTGCACCCAGTGGCGCAGTCATAAAACTCATCGCCGCCATAGCAATTACCGCAGGCCAGAACACATAACCCAGGGTGTAGGGGGGCAAATTTTCTACGCCAATGCCATTCACTAGATAACCCACCGCGCCGGAAAGGGCGATAGGCAAACCCACTGCCGCCGATGTGCCAATCGCCACCGGCAAACTCACATTACACCAAACCAAAAACGGCACAGTGAGCGTGCCACCGCCAATGGCAACCAGTGCAGAAATTGCGCCTATTCCCGTACCGGTTGCGCTCAGCCCGGCCAGGGCAGGTAATTGCCGCGAAGGCTTGGGTTTGCGATTAAGCACCATTTGCAGGGCGACAAAAGCCATAAAGCAGGAGAAAAAAATCGCCAGTGGCGCTGCCGTTAAATAGCTGGCCAAAAAAGTGCCCGCGAAGGTGCCCAGCAAAATACCCGGCGTAATTTTTATCACTACCGGCCAGATCACTGCCTGATGTTTATGATGCGTGAGTAAACTGGCAATGGCAGTAGGCACAATCGCCGCCATAGAAGTAGCAAGTGCCATATGCAATAGATGTTGTTCGGGGAATTGTTGTTGCACGAATAACAGGGTGAGCGCCGGCACCATAATGCCGCCACCGCCAATCCCAAACAGACCGGCAAAAAAACCAGTGAAAGCACCGAGGGCTAAAAGCGAAAAAATAAAATAAATATCCATAAATAGGTTTCGGTACGGAGGCGCTCCGGCAGCAATTTTCACGACCCGCCGTGAATACATCCATGTAGGCTTGTCTTCGACACCCCTGTCTCAGACAGTCGTGATAATTGCTACCGGAGCACCTTGAAAGAAAGTGCCAATTATTATCTATTAAAAAAAATCCCCGGCACTTTCGCGTCGGGGATTTTGGGTTTACGCGAACAAACGTAAATTATTTATTAGCGCGTTTACGCTCGTTTTCGGTGAGCAGTTTTTTGCGCAGACGAATGGACTGCGGGGTTACTTCCACCAACTCGTCGTCTTCAATAAATTCCAGCGCTTGTTCCAGCGTGTGACGGATGGGCGGTGACAAGGTCAGCGCATCGTCAGTACCGGAAGCACGCACGTTGGTCAATTGTTTGGCTTTGGTTGGGTTTACTACCAGGTCATTGGAACGCGAGTGAATACCCACGATTTGACCTTCGTAAACTTCTACGCCAGCACCCAGGAACAAACGACCGCGATCTTGCAGAGGGTGCAGACCATAGGCGAGGGTTTTGCCCTTCACCATAGATACCAATACGCCATTCTGGCGCTTGGCCACTTCACCTTCTTTTACCGGGCCGTAATGGTCAAAAATACTGGTCATGATGCCGGAGCCGGAAGTCATGGTCAGGAACTGGCCACGGAAACCAATCAAACCACGCGATGGGCAGAGGAATTCCAGTTTGATACGGCCTTTGCCGTCCGGCTCCATGTTGGTCAACTCGCCTTTACGCAGGCCAAGCTCTTCCATCACCTTACCCTGGTGCTCTTCTTCGACGTCGATCACCACTTGCTCAAAAGGCTCATGCACAACACCGTCCACGATTTTTTGAACTACTTCAGGGCGCGATACACCCAGCTCGTAGCCTTCGCGACGCATGTTTTCGATCAATACCGACAGGTGCAACTCGCCGCGACCGGATACGATAAATTTATCCGGCGAATCGCCTTGTTGCACGCGCAGGGCAACGTTCGCAATCAGCTCCTGATCCAAACGGTCTTTAATATTACGGCTGGTCACATACTTGCCTTCTTTACCGGCAAACGGCGAATCGTTTACCTGGAAGGTCATACTAACGGTTGGCTCGTCAATCGACAGGGCCGGCAATGGTTCAACGGCATCCGGGCTACACAGGGTGTCGGAAATACCAAGCTTATCCACACCAGTAATACACACGATATCGCCAGCGTAGGCTTTATCGGTTTCGATACGCTGCAAACCGTGGTAGCCCATCACTTGCAATACCTTGGCTTTGCGCTGGTTGCCTTCATGGTCAACCACTACCACTTGCTGGTTAGGCGAGAGGCTGCCACGGGTGATACGGCCAATGCCGATAACACCAACATAGCTGTTGTAGTCCAGTGCGGAGATTTGCATTTGGAAAGGGCCATCCAGATCGACTTTGGGCGGCTGAACCTTGTCCACAATCATCTGGAACAGCGGGGTCATATCTTCCGCGATATTGTCAGGGTCCAGACCAGCAACACCATTCAACGCCGAGGCGTAAACGATAGGGAAATCGAGTTGCTCTTCAGTGGCACCCAAACGGTCAAACAGGTCAAATACCTGATCGATTACCCACTCAGGGCGCGCGCCGGGGCGGTCGATTTTGTTGATAACCACAATCGGGTTCAACCCCTGCTCAAAGGCTTTGGAGGTTACAAAACGGGTTTGTGGCATTGGGCCACCAACGGCGTCCACAATCAGCAATACCGAGTCCACCATGGACAGAACACGCTCCACCTCACCACCAAAGTCGGCGTGGCCGGGGGTATCTACGATATTGATACGGTAGTCATTCCATTTGATGGCGGTGTTTTTCGCCAAAATGGTAATGCCGCGCTCACGTTCCTGATCATTGCTATCCATGATCAGATCGCCGCTGTCATCGCGACGATCAAGGGTGCCGGATTGGCGCAACAACTGGTCAACCATGGACGTTTTACCGTGGTCAACGTGGGCGATAATCGCGATGTTACGCAGTTTTTCGATTGCTGAATTGTCTGTCACTATGGAAATACTCTTGGGTGGGTGCCAATTACTATTGAAAAGGCAAAGTTTGAAAGCGCAAAAGGGCGCGCATTATACCTATCTCGGTGTGACACGGATATGACCACCGAGCAGGAATTGGTGATTTTTTGGACTATTTTGAGCCCCTGAAGTGCTGGTGCTACCGCCAAGGCACAGGGCTTAACCGATAAACTTGCGGCTTTGGGCACCGGCAACCCGCCTGATCGCCAGCGCAATCCCCGCCGATCCATACAACTGGATCAAAAACACACCCACAAAAACCCACAAGCTGGCAGCCACACTGCTGACGGGAAAAGAGGGTTTTATACCGTCCAAAGCTGCCATGTTTTCCAGGGCGATAGTGAGTAATGGATGGATAAAAAAGATGGGAAAACTTAATTCCGCCAACCAGCATAAATGCCGCTGCAGCCATGGGTGAATGTGGCGGCACAGTGTCAGCATGGCAATGCAGCCAAACAATATCTGGATAAATTGGAAATCGACCCCCGCAAAACTAAAGGCGGCTTTGTGATAGTTACCAAGGTGCGGCCAGATGTAGGTTTGCAAACTTGCAGTCACCGCCACCACCACCAACCCCGAAATCATCAGCCACCAATGCAATGCGCGCAGATTTTTTTCATAAAGTGAAAATAATATTCCCAGCAAATAATAAGGCGTGTAATACACCAGTGACTGGAAAAAATTAGTGTTGGATTCCGGGCGATGCATAAACACTGCAATCAGCGAAAAAATACCCAATACCGCAACTTGAATCCATGCAGGGAGGCGAATGTAGATCAGATGCAAAGGTGAACACAAAAAAGTGAGAAAAATAAACGGGATATACCAGTGCGGGTAAAGCACATAACCATTGCGCAGCGTGTACCAGATATTTAACAGGTTTTGCTGCCAATCCAAGCCATCCAACCACCATCCCAGCGCGCGAAGCATAAGGGCGAAACTGGAAACAATCGCAAAGGGAATTAAGAGTGCCTGTGCTTTTTTACGGATGAAGTGCGAATATTCAAAACGCGGATAGAAAATGTGATGGAAGAAAAACCCGGAAATAAAAACAAACAAACCGGTTCCACCGCGCAGCAGGTTTTCGAGCAGCGCCGGGAACAGTGGCTGGGAAAGGAAAATGGAATGCCCAAGCACAATCATGGCAATCGCCAGACCGCGCAGGGAATCAAACTCTGTTATTCGCTCCTTCGCTGCTGCCCCGGTCGCCAAGACCATTAAATGGCACAGGCGCTGGGGCGCTCAGGCCGATAAACCCCCACATTTGAATAGCCATCGGCCTTGAGGTTGGCCGCATGTAGCTGGCTCATCACGCCCTTCTGGCAGTAGAGAAAATATTGGGTATTGCCATCCAATTGCGCAAACTGTTTGTTGAGCGAATAAAAGGGAATCAGGCGCACATCAGCCGCTGCGATTTTCAGCGGATTAGCCTCCTGCTCGTCGGGGTGGCGAATATCAATCACCACTGCCGGTGCGTTAACTTCGCTAACCACAGGCACCGATAAATCCGCATCCAGTTCGTCCACAATTTCATCGATATTCTGCGCATGGCGTTCGTTAATCGCCCGCTCCAACACCGCCATATCAAAACGGCTCTCTTCAAATTCCACCTTGTGCAATTTAGCGCGCGTGGTGGGGTTTACCGAAATCACCCCACAGTATTCCGGCATGCTTGCCGCAAAAGTTTCGGTGCCGATTTTGCGCGAGATATCGATGATTTCGCCTTTATCCATAGTGGCCAAGGGGCGCAATACCACAGTGTCTATCGCGCGGTCGATGGCATTGAGGTTCACCAGCGTCTGACTGGACACCTGAGCCACACTCTCGCCGGTGACCAGTGCAGGAATCTCCAGCGACTCGGCCACCTTTTCGGCGGCGCGCAGCATCATGCGCTTGAGCACCACCCCCATGTAGGCGTTGTCCACCTTTTCCAGAATTTCACGCACCACATCTTCAAAGGGCACAGTCACAAACTTTACGCGATGGGAGGAGCCGTATTTATTCCACAGGTAATACGCCACCTCCTTGACGCCGATTTCATGGGCACGGCCGCCGAGGTTAAAAAAGCAGTAGTGGGCACGCAGGCCGCGCTTGATACATAAATAGGTGGAAACGGTAGAGTCAAAACCACCAGAGATTAGCGACAACACCGGGTCTTGCGCGCCCAGCGGATAGCCCCCCAACCCCTGGGTTTTGGTGGTGAGTACCCAAAGGCGATCCTGCCTGATTTCCATGCGCACCGTGACATCCGGCTTGTGCAGGGCGACTGCTTTGGCCTGCGAATGCTGCAGCAGACCACCACCTACATATTGCTCCACGTCCACCGAGCTGAAATCGTGTTTGCCCACGCGCTTAACCCGCACACAAAAGGTTTTACCAGCCAGCGGCTCGCGCCAATGGCGCAAGGTGAGCTGGAAAATAGAATCCAGATCGCCCAGCGGGTAATCGTGTATCAACGAAAAGTTGGCGATGCCCGGCGTGCGCGCCAGCACATCGGATACCTGCGCGGTGACCTGTGCATCCGCCTCAGGGCAGCGAATTTCGATTTTCTCCCAATCCCGCTGTACATCAATTTCCACGCCGATATTAGCCAGCAGCAGGCGCAGATTGTCGCGTAGCTGTTTGATAAAGCGCTTACGCACCGGGGGACTTTTAATGATGATTTCGGGGAAAACTTTGACTACAAAATGCATGGAAAGCGCGCCTGAAGCTATGCAGCGGTGATCTGCTGGATAAAAAGGCGGCGATTATAAGACAGTGACTTTGTTTTGAGCCAATAGCTTTTTACGCAGCAAAACCTGTGTGGATCATCAAAAAGATTGGATTTAGCTATGAAACCAACAAATAGTTTTGCAGCAACCAAATTATGCGCAGAAATAACGCCAGCCCCGCAAGTCACTGCTATAACCATTCAGCAACAGAATCAATTAAGCATCTGTGAGGCGGATTATTATGTTTTTGCGGCAAATCAATATAGGGCAGCGCCTGTTTCTGGGCTTTGGTATTTTGGCGTTGGTGATGCTGGCACAGGGTATATTCAGCATCAATAAAATGTCAGGAATGCATCAATCTACCGAGGAAATCACCAACAACTGGATTCCATCGCTCAACGCGATTAGCGATATGAATCTGTCGCTGATGCGCTACAGGGTCAATGCGATCAGACTGGTGGTAGACACCGCACCCGCTGCCGTTGCGCGCAGCGAAGCGAACCTGTTGGCGCGAAAAGCAGAAACTGACAAGGCCTTTGATACCTACCGGAATTTAATCACCGAGCCGGAAGAAAAGCGCCTGTTCGATGAGCTTGAATCTATCGAACAGCAGTACATGCAGGGCTCACAACAGGTACTTGCCGCCATGAAGGCAGGCAATCAGGCGGAAGCGCTGCGCATCACCGAAGATAGCCAAAATCCTCTGGCTGATCGTATGACCCAGGCGCTACTGGCGCTGGGCAAGGTCAACCGCGATGGCGCCGACGCATCGGCCAAAGAATCCCAGGATACCTACGAGCTCAGCAAAACCATGGGGATTACCAGCATTTTGATAGCATTGGTCATCACCGCAGTACTCGCCACAAGCATCACGCGCAGCATTACTCTTCCATTACAGCAAGCTGTAAACGCCACAGAGACTATCGCGGGCGGCAAACTCACCCAGCAAATTCGTTTTGATGGCAATGACGAGCCGGCAAAACTGCTCGCCTCAGTCGCTTTGATGCAGGACAACCTGCGCAGTACGATTACCCAGATTGGCAACTCATCCGTCCAGCTGGCGTCTGCGGGCGAGGAGTTAAGCTCGGTCGCGGAGGAATCCTCACGCAACCTGCAACGCCAAAATGATGAAATCCAGCAAGCCGCTTCCGCCGTTACCGAAATGAGCGCGGCGGTAGATGAAGTAGCACGCAATGCAGTCAGTACCGCTGAAGCCTCCAACGAATCCTCCCGCTTGGCGCACGAAGGGCGCGACAAGGTGATGCATACAGTGGCTGCACTTAAGTCCATGACCGAAGAATTTACCCGCACCTCTGCCCAAATCGGTGGTCTGGCGGAACAGTCCAAAGACATAGGCAAAGTATTGGATGTGATCCGCGCCATTGCCGAACAGACCAATCTGCTCGCACTCAACGCTGCCATTGAAGCCGCGCGCGCGGGTGAAGCCGGACGCGGTTTTGCAGTGGTGGCGGATGAAGTGCGTGCACTGGCACATCGCACCCAGGTGTCCACCCAGGAAATTGAGCAAATGATCAGTAAAGTGCAAGGCGGCACTGCAGCGGCAGTGGATTCGATGAAAGGCAGTGTCGAACATGCAAGCAAAACGCTCACGGTAGCAGAACAAGCCGGCGCAGCGCTGGAGCAGATCTACCAAAAAGCCGGACAGATCAGCGAGCGCAACCTGTTGATTGCCAGCGCCTCGGAAGAGCAGGCAGCAGTCGCGCGCGAAGTGGATCGCAACATAGTGAACATTAGCGACTTGTCCACCCAATCGGCGGCAGGCGCAAATCAAACCAGTGCGGCGACCTACGAGCTGGCACGACTGGCAACCGATTTAAATACACTGGTATCGCGCTTTGTCATTTGAAGCCAATCCACTCATCACAGGCTGAATTAAGCCCCCAAACAAAAGCCCCCGTCACCGCAGTGACGGGGGCTTTTTGTATCTAGCCGCAAGGATCAGCTACTTGGAGCGGAGGATAATTTCCTTCATCTTTTGCAGCTTGGGCGCCACGACCGGCACCGTCAGCATGGTACTGGCTACCGCCATAATCAGCAGGGCAGTAAAGGTTTCATTGGTGATGATCTGCTTATCGAGCAACACATTGGCAAAGATGATCATGATCAATGCCTTGGTTTGCAGCAGCCAACCAATGATTGAGGCCTCACCTTTTTCCCACTTGAGGATTTTGCCTGCCAGATGCACCCCCGCCAACTTGCCAGATACGGAAGCGACTAACAAAATCGCCGCTGCCACAAATACCGCTGTGCCGCCCACGTCCCAGTTAGTGCGCAAGCCGGTACTGAGGAAGAACACCGGCATGATGATCATCAAGACAAAGTGGCGCAGCTTGTCCATATCCTCCTGATTGAACCACTCGGCGTCCATCACCGCGCCCGCGAGGAATGCACCTACCATGTAATGCAAACCAGCCCAGTCAGCCGCTAAACCGCAAATCGCCAGCCAGATAAACCCGGCGTACCAACGGTCTTTTTCCTGAATGGCCACCATCAACTTACGAAACAGATACGCCAGCACAGTAAAACCAAGCAGGAACATACCCTGACGCCCCACACGCTCCCAATCCAGCAGGATCAACGCCAGCACGCCCCAAATGGCAATATCATCAAGGCTCGCGTAGCGCAGGATTCGCTGGCCAATCGGCTGGCGCAGAATTTCCAGCTTCTCCATTAACAGAATCAAAATCGGCAAGGCAGTAACCGCACAGGCCATACCCACACCCAAAATAAACTGCCAGGTCATGCCTTTGGCACCTATCCAGCCACCGCTGTAGGCCATCATCGCTACCGCCGCACCGCAGCCAAACAGTAGCGGTGTACCCAGCGCCAAACCGGCGGTGATACTGCTCTCGCGCTTGTAGGCCCAAGCTTTTTTAAGGTCCAATTCGATACCGGCGATCCAGACAAAAATCATCACCGCCCACCAGGCAATACCGTTGAGTGATTTGATGACATCGGGCGTGAATACGAAGGTGTAGTACTCGGGGAAAACCTTACCCAGAACCCCTGGCCCCAAAACTATGCCCATGATGATTTGCACCACCACCAGCGGCGCCCAGTAATCGGTGCGCCCCAAACGCCAAATCAGATAAGGCACAGTAAATATGATCACCATAGCGATCAGGAAGATTTCGGTTGTTGTCATTGCATGCATAACTGACCCGTTATTGTTGTAGAGAAAAAAGTGGATAGCGACGCGCCCGCCTGAATTCAGGCGATCAAACGCGGCGCAGGCTACAAGGGAAGCAAAACACAAGCGAGACAATCTTGATAAATATTGACTATCGCTTTTTGGGGAAAAGCCAAATTTGCCCCCACTATGATCTGCTGTGCAGGTGCGCGATAGCACGACACCATTTGGTGCACACCCGGGATATTTTCACCGGCGCCAGCGGCCATTCTTGGTGCTAAGATGGCAGGGAAAATCGCAGCAAAACCATAATGCACACAAAAAGTGCATTTGATAAAAATAACGCACCTTATTGGTGCTTTTGCGACTATTTAGCCGCGCCGCATTCCGCGGGAAGCCTTATTTTTACTGGTCTGTTGCTATTTTATTTAAATGGCATATATTTTGCCCCTTTTCTGACACCCTAGTCTTGCCAGACTCCCCTAAATGAGTCGCGAGCCAGATGAAGTGGGGGAAAATTTTCAGGTATACGGCCTTTAGCCGGCTACCTAAAAGAGTTGCAGTTATCACAATCCGTAGCCTTCGGGCTATCACACTTGGAGGCATTCAATGTCTAAGACTTTAGACCTGATCAAAGAACACGAAGCTCGCTGGATTGATTTGCGCTTCACCGACTTCAAAGGTAAAGAGCAGCACGTAACTTTCCCTGCCCACGTTGTAAACGACAGTTTCTTCGTTGACGGTAAAATGTTCGACGGCTCTTCTATCGCCGGCTGGAAAGGCATTAACGACTCAGACATGATCCTGATGCCAGATGATTCTACTGCCGTTCTGGATCCTTTCTACGACGAAGCAACCATCAACATTCGCTGTAACATCGTTGAGCCTGCAACCATGCAAGGCTACGACCGCGACCCACGTTCTATCGGTCTGCGCGCTGAAGAGTACCTGAAATCTACTGGTCTGGGCGACGTAGCCCTGTTTGGTCCAGAGCCAGAATTCTTCATCTTCGACAGCGTTCACTTCCACAGCTCAATGGGCGGCGCTTTCTACAAAATCAAATCTGAAGAAGCTGCCTGGTCATCAGGTGACGACGTTGAAGGCAAACACGGCCACGCTCCACGCGTAAAAGGCGGTTACTTCCCGGTTGCTCCAGTTGACTCACTGCACGACATCCGCGGCGCTATGTGTAACGCGATGGAAGCTATGGGTCTGGAAATTGAAATTCATCACCACGAAGTAGCTAACGCTGGCCAGTGTGAAATCGGCGTAGGCGCTAACACTCTGGTTAAGAAAGCGGACGAAGTACAGATCCTCAAGTACTGCGTACACAACGTGGCTCACCAGTACGGCAAAACCGCAACCTTTATGCCGAAGCCACTGATCGGTGATAACGGTTCAGGTATGCACGTTCACCAGTCTTTCTCCAAGAATGGTAAAAACCAATTCGCAGGCGATGCTTACGCTGGTTTGTCTGAAACTGCCCTGTACTACATCGGCGGTATCATCAAGCACGCTAAAGCACTGAACGCTTTCTGTAACGCATCTACCAACTCGTACAAGCGTTTGGTTCCAGGCTTTGAAGCTCCAGTAATGCTGGCTTACTCTGCGCGTAACCGCTCTGCTTCTATCCGTATTCCTTACACTGTTGGTGAGAAAGCCAAGCGTATTGAAACCCGTTTCCCGGACCCAACTGCTAACCCATACCTGTGCTTCGCTTCATTGCTGATGGCCGGTATCGACGGTGTTCTGAACAAGATCCACCCGGGCGAAGCAGCAACCAAAGACCTGTACGATTTGGAACCGGAAGAAGAAGCCGAGATTCCACAAGTTTGTGCTTCTTTGGAAGAAGCGCTTAACGCTCTGGAAGCTGACCACGAGTTCCTGTTGGCTGGCGGCGTATTCTCTAAAGACTTCATCGATGCTTACATCGACCTGAAGAAGCAAGAGATCCAACGCGTTAACATGACTCCGCACCCAGTAGAATTCGAACTTTACTACTCTGTGTAAGTCATGCTGATAGCCAGTGCTTGGCGCTGGCGATCTGTGAAAAAGCCCGCACCCGCAAGGGAGCGGGCTTTTTCTTTGGGCGGAGCACGAGTAACCTAGACTTGAACTTGTCGATTGGGAGATTGAGATGCGCTTTTACTGGCTGCTGTTGATATTGCTTACCCCCCTTGCCACTGCAGAGGTATACAAAACTGTCGATAAGGATGGGCGCACGATTTACACCGACAAACCCACCTCCGATAAAGCCGAGAAAGTCGAACTGCGCGAGATCAATACCGTGCCCGGCGCCCCACCTTTGCCACAATCCTCTCCCGCTACCTCGTTTGAATCGCGACCGGCACAAGTGGATTACCAAATCCAGATTATTAGTCCTCGCAGCGATGTCACTATCCCTGTCGGTCAGCGTGATCTGGCCATAGCTGCCAGCGTGAATCCGCCACTTGGCGAAAATCATTTGCTGGTGTATTTCATGAACGGCGAGCTATTGGAAGAAACCACGCTTAACAATGTGATTGTCAAAGACGTACCCCGCGGCACTCACACATTGGTGGTTGAAGCCATAGACGCGAATGGGCAATCATTGGGCACATCACCACCGGTGATAGTTAACGTTATCCGCCCCGTTATCAAAAAGAATGCCCCACCAAAGCCCACACCAAAATAGATGCACCATTTTGGTGCTATGATATTTCTGCTATTCCCCATTATGGATAGTTTTTTCGGCTAAATTCGCGGAATCAGGCCTTTTGCTGACTTGGTTTGCTTTTTGCAGTAGCCCAATTGCCCATTGTCAGGGCGTTCAGGAGAGCAGAAGCCGGTGAGCCCGCACAACATCTACAAACCTATTTTGGACAGTCTCAGCACCGCCATTATTCTGGTAGATGTAGACCTGCTGATTTGCCACATGAACCCCGCAGCAGAGGCGCTGCTCGCCATGAGTTGCGAGAGCAATACCGGCGAGCCTATTACCTATTTCTTCCATGAGTCCGAAGATACTGACCGTCAATTGAAGATGGCGGCAACCCAGGCCAATCACTACACCAAACGCCATGCTGAATGGCGCTTGCTCAGCGGTGGCTCAGTCACTGTGGACTATACCGTTACACCTTTTGGCAATCATGATGGGCTGATTATCGAAATCCAGCCGATTGACCGCCTGCTGCGCATCAGCCGCGAGGAGATGCTTACCTCCTCCCACGAAACCAGCCGCAACCTGATCCGCGGCATGGCGCATGAGATCAAAAACCCGCTCGGCGGTATTCGCGGTGCGGCGCAACTTTTAGCTCGCGAACTACCCAACAGCGGCCTTGCCGAATACACCAGCATCATCATCGATGAAGCGGATCGCCTGCGCAATTTGGTAGATCGCATGCTCGGCCCCAACCAATTGCCCAAGTGGCAGTCGCTCAATATCCACGAAGCCATAGAGCGCGTAGCCAACATCATCAAAGCCGAAAGCGAAGATGCGATCAAAATCGTGCGCGATTACGACCCCAGCATTCCCGAATTACAGGGCGATAAGGAAATGCTGATCCAGGCGCTGCTCAACATAGTGCGCAACGCTATGCAGGCATTGACGGAGGCCCAAGTGGATAATGGTGTAATCCAGCTGCGTACCCGCATCCAACGCCAATACACGATTGGCCGCAAACACCACCCACTCATTTGCCGCATCGACATTATCGATAACGGCCCGGGCATTCCCGATCACATGATTGAAAACATTTTCTACCCGATGATTTCCGGTCGCGCGGAAGGCACCGGCTTGGGTTTAACCATTTCGCAACATCTCATCCATCAGCACCATGGCCTCATCGAGTGCCATAGCGAGCCGGGCAATACCCGCTTCTCGCTTTACTTACCTATGGAAACCTACCATGCAGAAGTCTAATAAAGTCTGGATTATTGATGACGACCGCTCGATCCGCTGGGTATTAGAAAAGGCCCTGCAACAAGCGCACATAGAAACGCGCCTGTTTGAGTCGGTGGATAGCGCCATGGGCCAGCTCAACCGCGATACGCCCGATGCAATCATTAGCGATATCCGTATGCCCGGTACCGATGGTTTGACATTGCTGGGGAATCTGCACGCCACCCACCCGCAGATCCCTATCATCATCATGACTGCCCACTCGGATCTGGACAGCGCCGTAGCCGCTTACCAAGGTGGCGCCTTTGAATACCTGCCCAAACCTTTTGATGTGGATGATGCGGTAGCTGTCACCCAGCGCGCATTGGCCCACGCCCAGGAACAAAAATCCGATCATGGCGCCGAGACTGCACTGGAAAGCAATACCGAGATCATCGGTGAAGCTCCCGCGATGCAGGAAGTGTTTCGCGCCATCGGTCGCCTGTCGCAATCCAACATCACCGTGTTAATCAACGGTCAGTCTGGAACCGGTAAAGAGTTGGTCGCACGCGCCTTGCATCGCCACAGCCCGCGTCGCAATGCGCCGTTTATCGCCTTGAACATGGCAGCAATTCCCAAGGATTTGATGGAATCCGAGCTCTTTGGTCATGAAAAAGGGGCATTTACCGGCGCCGCCGCCCAACGTCAAGGGCGTTTTGAGCAGGCCAACGGCGGCTCACTCTTTTTGGATGAAATTGGCGATATGCCCGCCGAAACCCAAACCCGTTTGCTGCGGGTACTGGCTGACGGCGAGTTCTATCGCGTGGGTGGTCACACTCCGGTGAAAGTGGATGTGCGCATCATCGCCGCCACCCACCAAAACCTGGAAACCCTGGTGGCAGAGAATCGTTTCCGCGAGGACTTGTTCCATCGCCTTAATGTTATCCGTATCCATATCCCCAAGCTGGCCAACCGCCGCGAGGATATTCCCAAACTGGCGCGCTTCTTCTTACACAAAGCCGCGACTGAACTGAACGTAGATCCAAAGGTATTACTGCCGGAAACCGAGGAGTACTTCTGCACATTGCAATGGCCGGGCAACGTACGTCAGCTGGAAAACACCTGCCGCTGGATTACGGTCATGGCATCCGGGCGCGAAGTGCATATCGAGGACTTGCCGCCGGAACTGCTGGATAACAAAGAGGTTTCCACACCGGCCGACGACTGGGAAAAAGCCTTACGCCACTGGGCCGATCAAGCCCTGGCACGCGGTCAACACCAATTGCTCAGCGAGGCGGTACCCACTTTTGAACGGGCCTTAATTGAAACCGCACTAAAGAGCACCGCCGGGCGCAAACGCGACGCCGCCAACCTGCTCGGCTGGGGGCGCAATACCCTCACTCGCAAGCTCAAAGAATTGGGCATGGCCGGTGGCAACGACCCGGATGGCGACGGCGAAGACTAACCACTGCTAGCCCGCTGAACCCTCTGGCGCCACTTGGCGCCAGAATCATTATCTATTTTTAACGCTCCCGCCCCGCGCAGCTTCCTAAAGCTGTGTCTATACTCACTTCATTCGTCACTGTTGCATTCTTGGGCTTCCACAAACTACTCAAGATTCACGGCCGGATGCCGCAATAGTGATTAAGCACAACAATTACACAAAGGCTCACACAACAATAAGCGCTACAAACCGAATCCTTTCGGGGGGAACCATGGTACAAAAATCCTTACTTACCAAATTAATGATGTTTTTATTTCTGGCGATGACTGCCATTGCTTTGCTGGTCGCCTTTGTTAACGACCGCATAGCCGCCAGCGACCTACAGCACAAACTGGAGGCCGAAACCATTGCCATGCAGGAGCTGACCAATAGCTCCATTCTGGAGGCGGTATTCGCGTATGACTTCCAACAGGTAGAGGCAATCGCCAAATCTCTGGTTAACACCTCGCTGGTCACCTCGGTCAACGTAGTTGACCACCGCGGGAAATCGCTCGCCAAAGCCAGCGACGACGACAACAGTAAAGATCAAATAGAGCGCAAGGCAATCCCGATTGTATACGGTGGCAATACCATTGGTAGCTACGATATTTCATTCAGCACCCAAACCATGAGTGATGCATTGAGCGACCAGCGCCAAACCAATTTCCTGACCGTACTGGCACTGCTCGCAGCGAGTTTGCTGACGGTTTACTTCCTGATTCGCAGCATGGTACTGGCACCGGTGGATGAAGTGACCCGTTCACTGTCCAGCATTGCCGACGGTGGCGGTGACTTGACCCGCCGCCTGCCAACCCATAGCGGTAATGAAATCGCAGCCCTCGCGCACAATTTTAACCGCGTGATGGAGCATATCGCCGACATCATCCGTAACGTGGTGCAAGTGAACGACAAAGTGCGCGCCAACGTGAACACTATGAGCCGCGCGACTGAGAGCACAGTGAACTCCACTTCCCAACAGCTACGTGAAATCGAACTGGTTGCCACTGCCGTTGAAGAGCTCTCTGCTTCTGCAACTGAAATCGCGCGCCACGCCGGAGAAACTGCCGAGCGCACCAACGCCACCAGCATCCTCGCGGAAGAAGGGAACACCATCGTTAATATGTCGTTGGAAAACGTAAATCGTCTTACCGGTCAAATCGAATCCACCGCGCAGAAAATTCAGGTATTAAAAAACAACTCGGTGAATATCGGCTCGGTAATGGAGGTGATCCGTACCATTGCCGAGCAAACCAACTTGCTCGCACTCAACGCGGCAATTGAAGCAGCACGCGCCGGCGAACAGGGGCGCGGCTTTGCGGTGGTAGCGGACGAAGTGCGTTCACTCGCACAAAAAACCCGTTCATCCACCGAGGAAATTGAATCGATTATTGTGCAGCTGCAACGCGCCGCCGATGAAGCCCACCAAGCCATGCACACCAGCACTACCTCGGCGCGCGAGACTATCGATATCGCCTCCAAAGTGGGTGAAGCACTCGGTAAAATTCGCGCCAATATCGGCACGATTAACGACATGAACCACCAGATTGCTACGGCCTCTCACCAGCAGAGTTCGGTGGCTAATGAGGTGAGTAAAAACATCACCGCAATCCACGGCTTGTCTGAGAACGTGGTGGAAAATGCCCAAGTGGTTAACCACAGCGGCAGCCAATTGATCAACGAAACCGGCGAGCTGAAAAAACAAATCGACAGTTTCAAAGTCTAGTTTCAACGCTTCAGTTGCGCTTACCAAAACGGCACTTTTCGGGTGCCGTTTTGCGTTTGGATGCAACGCAATCAAACACTGCGTTGTTATAAGCTAATAAAAAAACAGTATTTTTGAAAACCAAACACCGCTACTAAGATGCGCCTGTCAGTCATTACTGCACATCAACATAAACAGTTAATGGATATGCACCATGGCAAATCTTCAAACCGAAGGTGAACAACACCTCAGCGAAATAATTAATGAAATAAAAAAACAGTTGGCGCAATTGGAATATGGGTCGCTAGAGATACAAGTTCACAATGGCCAGGTTGTGCAAATTGAACGCCGCGAAAAAAAGCGCTGGGAAAAAGGCCTCGCCGCTCGTTAACCTCAGCGGTATTAATTAATTCCTTTTTAAGTACAGATAAAAAATAGTAACTGCAAGCAAGTGGTTATTTGTTAAAAAGTCGCGATAAAACACGGGAGTTATCTTGTATGTCAGATCAATGGAAATTTGAAACACAATCCGTCCACGCCGGTTACACGCCAGACCCGACAACAAAATCGGTTGCTGTGCCCATTTACCAAACCGTCGCCTACGCCTTTGACAGCGCGCAACATGGTGCCGATTTATTTGATTTGAAAGTCGCGGGAAACATTTATACACGCATTATGAATCCCACCAATGATGTGCTGGAAAAACGCGTTGCTGCGCTGGAAGGCGGCATTGCAGCACTGGCATTGGCATCGGGCCAGGCAGCGGTCACTTACGCGATACAAACCATCGCTGAAGCTGGCGACAACATTGTTTCTTCCACTGCGCTTTATGGCGGCACTTACAATTTATTTGCACACACACTGCCGCAATACGGTATTACCACGCGCTTTGCAGACCACACCAACCCGGATAGTTTTGAAACGCTTATTGATGAACGCACCAAAGCAGTATTCGTGGAATCCCTTGGCAACCCGCAAGGTAATGTCACCGATATTGCGCGCATTGCCGAGATCGCCCATCGTCACGGGGTGCCGTTAATTGTGGATAACACCGTTGCCACACCTTATTTGTTGCGCCCGATTGAACACGGTGCCGATATTGTGGTGCATTCATTGACAAAATATCTGGGCGGCCACGGCAACAGCATTGGTGGGGCGATTGTGGACTCAGGAAAATTCCCCTGGGCGCAACATAAAGCGCGCTTCAAGCGCCTTAACGAACCCGATGTGAGTTACCACGGCGTGGTTTATACCGAGGCATTGGGCGCAGCGGCCTATATTGGTCGCGCACGCGTAGTGCCACTGCGCAACACCGGCGCAGCACTCTCCCCTTTCAATGCTTTTTTAATTTTGCAGGGCATAGAAACACTGGCATTGCGGATGGATCGTATCAACAGCAACACACAAGCCATTGCTGAATATTTGCAAAAACACAGCAAAGTCAGCTGGGTGAATTATGCGGGCCTACCCGATAATGTTTACCACCCGCTTGCGCAAAAATACCTTGGCGGAAAAGCATCCGGCTTGCTCACCTTCGGTTTAAAAGCTGACGATGGCCGCGAAGCCGGTGCACGCTTTTTGGATGCACTGCAACTCTTCACCCGCCTTGTAAATATCGGCGATGCCAAATCACTCGCTACTCACCCGGCATCCACCACCCATCGCCAATTATCGCCAGAGGAATTGAAAAAATCCGGCGTGGGTTTGGACACGGTGAGGTTATCGGTTGGTATAGAACATATCGACGATTTACTTGCCGACCTGGAACAAGCGCTGGCAAAGGTGTAATCACCAGGTTGTTAAACAGAAAGTTATAAGCACATAAAAACTTAGTATTTCCCTCAAGGATGAGGGCTGGATAGGATGCCGCCACTTAACCAAAAAGCCTTGGCGGCAATAAACCAGACAACTGGAATCCTCATGAAAATCCGCGATCTCGATTACTCCGATAGCCCTGTCAACCAGGAACATGAAGCACTGGGCCTGCCCCCGGTTGAACAAATTCCCTTACACCCGGTAATTCGCGCTGCAGTGGTGTTTGCCTCATTTACCCTTATCGCGCTGGTAGTGCTCGGGTTGACTCAATTATTTGGTGGCAGCTGGGACCAAGGTATAGGCACCATTGAAGCTACCCTGAACGACTCCATGTTTTGGAATGCACTACTGGTAGGCCTAATCGCACAAATTATTGATGGCGCCTTGGGCATGGCTTACGGTTTGACCTCCACCAGTTTTTTACTCGCCACCGGCGCGTCGCCTGCGCTGGCAACAGCATCGGTACATATGGCCGAAGTATTTACCACGGGCATTTCGGGAATCTCCCACGCCAAATTTGGCAATGTCGATAAAAAATTATTTCTGCGGTTATTAATTCCAGGAATCATCGGTGGTTTGCTCGGCGCTATATTGGTCACGCAAATTGATGGAAAAACCCTCAAGCCGTTCATCACTGTGTATTTGTTGTTGATGGGTATTTATGTGTTGAGCAAAGCCTTTCGCAAACACATTAAAACCCGCAGTGGCGAACCCAAACACGTTGCAAAACTGGCGCTGCTCGGCGGTTTTGTAGATACCTCTGGCGGTGGCGGTTGGGGCCCTGTTGTCACCACTACACTGGTAGGCACAGGTCACGATCCACGCACGACTATCGGCTCGGTGAACTTTGCCGAATTCTTTTTAACACTCACCAGCGCCGCGTCATTATTTATTTTGGTGGATGAAACCATTTGGCACGTAGTGGCGGGTTTGATTATCGGTGGACTGTTCGCTGCCCCTTTTGCTGCTTACGCGTGCAAAAAGTTTTCAACCAGAACCCTGCTGATTCTGGTGGGCTTATTAATCAGCGCTATTTCATTGTTTAACTTGTACAAAGCGTTCGCCTGATCAGATCTAATCAGCTTGTTTGAAGGGCAATAAAGTCGCGGCTTCGGCCGCGTATTGGGTGATTCCCTCTGCTTCCTGCTGCAAGAATTGCGCAACAGCCGCGCGAAAACCCGGCTCGGCAATCCAATGGTTGGAATAGGTAAAACGCGGGGCAAATCCGCGCGGGATTTTGTGTTCACCCTGGGCACCGCCGTCAAATCGCACCAATTCTTGGGCTATGGCAAAGTCTATTCCCTGGTAGTAACAGGTTTCAAAATGCAGGAACTGATACTCCTCAAAACAGCCCCAATAGCGGCCGTATAAACACTTGCTATCGCGCACAAATAGCGAGGCAGCGATTACCTTTTGCCCGGGGTCATCTGCTTTTACGGCGCAGATCAGCACCAACTGGTCGCTCATGGTTGCGCCCAGCTGCTGGAAAAAATCGGCCGACAAATAGCCCTTGTGACCGCTGCGTTTCAGGTAGGTGGTGCGATAGAGTGCATAAAAGGTTTGCCAATCGTCAGGCTCAAGTTGGCGGCCGGTTTTCACCACAAAAGCAAAACCCTGTTCGCTTACCTGCCGGCGCTCCTTGAGGATATTTTTGCGCTTGCGCGAATTCATGCTTGCCGCAAAATCGGCGAAATCCCGGTAGCCCTTGTTTTCCCAGTGAAACTGGCAGCCCAGACGCTGGAGCGCCCCCTGCTGATGCAAGCGGTCACTCAGTGTTTTATCGGGGAACAGGCAGTGCCAGCCCGACCAGCCTTGCGTCAGGCTCTCGCGCCCGAGCGCTGCACTGATCTCCGGCAATATATCCTCCATCACCACGCCCTGCGCCATCAGCAAACGCGGCCCATAACAAGGGCTGAAGGGTATGGCGCAAATCCATTTGGGGTAGTAATCCAAGCCATGGCGACGATAGGCATCGGCCCAGGCCCAATCAAACACGTATTCACCGTAGGAGTGACTCTTGATATAGCCCGGCATAACCGCAATCAACTGCCCCGCAGCTTCCACCAACAGGTGATAGGGCTGCCAACCGCTCGGGCCGGTGGTGCAGCCGCTCTGCTCCAATGCCGCCAGAAACTCGTGCCGGATAAAAGGGTAATCGGCTGGGCAGAGGGCATTCCAGGCAGCCGGCTCAAGCGACAAAATCGAAGGGGTAAAACGAATCTGCACCGCGGTAGATCTCCAAATAAGAGCGGGTGAACATATCGCTAAAACACGAGCACCGCAAATCGCGGGCGCCAGTCAAACGCAGCCCGGTAAAGTTAAGCAACCGCAAATGGGCTTGCTGGTCTTTGTAACAGTGAGTGCAGTAGAATCCCCGCTCCCCGGTTACTATTGGTTTTTCAATGCCTGCTTCAGAACCCGACCCCAGCCAGTTATGGCGGAGTCACCTACTTTTACTCTCGCGGTTATTACGCGCAGATTGTGCCACCGGTTTATTTGCCCAGCCGTTAAGGAGTCCAGACCATGGAATGGATGGCTGATCCCGGCGCATGGCTCGGGCTACTGACGCTGATTGTTCTGGAAATCGTGCTGGGGATCGACAACCTGATCTTCATTGCGATTCTTGCCAACAAACTTCCCCCGCACCAACGCGACAAAGCCCGTGTCATCGGCCTGAGCCTGGCCCTGCTCATGCGCCTGCTGCTGTTGCTCGGTATTTCCTGGCTGGTGACACTCACCGCACCGCTATTTAGCATTTTTGATAAATCCCTGTCCGGGCGCGATTTAATCCTGCTACTGGGTGGTATTTTTCTGCTGTTCAAAGCCACAGTGGAAATCCATGAACGGCTTGAAGGCAAGGCGATCAACCCGCGCAAAAGTCAGGTACATGCCGCTTTCTGGGCAGTAGTGGCGCAAATTATCGTGCTCGATGCCGTCTTTTCGCTGGACGCCGTCATCACCGCCGTAGGCATGGTGGAGCATGTGGAAGTGATGATGATTGCCGTAGTTATCGCCATGATCGTCATGATCGTGGCAAGCAAGGCGCTCACCGATTTTGTGAACCGTCACCCCACGGTGGTTATGCTCTGCCTGGGCTTCCTGTTGATGATTGGCTTTAGCCTGGTCGCCGAGGGCGCGGGTTTCCATATCCCCAAAGGTTATCTCTATGGCGCCATCGCCTTCTCCATCTTGATTGAGGTGTTCAACCAACTGGCGCGATCCAACCGCACCCGTCACTTGATTGGCGAGCGCCCATTGCGCGACCGCACCGCGGAGGCGGTACTCAAGCTGCTGGGCGGCCGCAGCGATGCTGATGAAGTAGGTGAGGATATTGCCGGCATGACCGCACCACGGGGTGAGGATGACGCCTTTGAACACAGTGAACGCAGCATGATTCGCAGCGTGCTGCAGCTTTCGGATCGCCCGATTCAAACCCTGATGACACCGCGCCCGGATATAGTCTGGGTGGATGCCAGCGCCAGTCCAGCGGAGCTGTTGGAGATTCTAAAATCCACCCCGCAAACCCGACTGCTGGTAGCGCGCGACGAATTGGACAACCTGCTCGGGATAGTGCAAAGCCGCGACCTGCTCACTGCTGCGCTGGATAACCAACCGCTGGATTTAGCCAAGCTCGCGCTCTCCCCGCTCGCCGTACCCGAAGGCACCAGCGCACTCAAGGTGTTGGAAATGCTGCGCCAGGAGCCGCTACCGCTGGCGATAGTAATTGACGAATACGGCAGCATCAAAGGCCTGGTCACCACCGGCGACCTGCTTGCCGCGATTGCCGGCGAACTGGCCGATACCAACGATCAACCCCTGGCCATCGCCCGCGACAACAGCTGGTGGTTTGATGGCAGTATCGCCCTGGAACAGGTAGAGGAATTGCTGCAGATAAAATTGGAGCGCGGCGACGGCGATTATTTCACCCTCGCCGGACTGCTATTGGAACAGCTGCAGCACGTGCCGGTTGTCGATGAATTTATTGCCCTTGCCGGCTACCAATTCCAAATTAAAAACATGGAGGGCCGACGCATTTTGCAAGTCTGTGCCACACCCCTTGCGGATGAAAAAAATCTAACGAATAACGAGGTTTAACGCAAAAAACACCGCGCTGGCACGATGAAATAGATGTCAGTTTCCGAGACCCAGCGCACTGATTCAATTACCCAAGCCATGAATAATGCGGCCACTCAAATAGCGCAGTAACAGATTCAGTTGTTATTCAGTTGCGCAGACTAGTATCCCCACTTGAAGACCTAACAGGAGAATTTTTATGAAATCATCAATCAAAAAGATGGGTATTTTAATCGCAGCAGCCGGTTTACTAGGCAGTGTAAACGCCATGGCCAACTCACCACTGAGTTACAACTACGGAGCGCTGCAATTTGTTAATCAGGACGTGGATGACTACGACTGCAATCAAGATGGTTTGCGTGTAAGCGGCAGCCTGGAATTAAACAGCGATTTTTTTGCAGTAGGTTCGTTCAGTGATTTGAGTGATGGCCGCTGTGGCTCTGATGCGCTGAGCATAGGTATTGGTTACCACACCCTGTTTGGTGCCGATTCAAGTCTGTACGGTACTCTGAGCGCAGAAAATATCGATGTCGATTACGGCGATAGCGATTCAGGTTTGGTAGCAGCCGTAGGTTTACGCGGTTTCATCGACCACAAAGTCGAAGCCAAAGTGCAACTCGCGCATCACACTGCATTTGATGGCAACACTGTACTGAGTGGCGGCATAGCCTACTGGTTTGCAAACAGATTCGCAGCAACCGCCGATGTAGGTTTGGGCACCGAATCGTCTGAGATTGGCTTGGGCGTGCGCATGAATTTTTAATTATTGCGCAGCAAAAAAAACCGGCACAAGTTGCCGGTTTTTTTTGCGCTGGATTATTGGCTCGCCGCCTCCAATTCCTCACTGACCAGCAGCCAGCTTTCTTCCGTCTCTTCCAGCTGCGCCTGCAGCTTGGCTTGCTCGGCAATTAACTCCTGCAGTTTGGTTTTATTTTTTTCCTCGTAGATACTGCTGTCGCCCAATTGGGTTTCCACATCGCTCAAACGTTGCTGCAGTTTTTCCAGTTGGCTCTCCAGATTTTTGAGTTTATTAGTGAGCGGTTTTAATTGCGCGCGCTGCGCGGCGGATTGTTGGCGCTGGGCTTTTTTATCGACTTTATCGCTATCTGCCAATGTTGCAGCCGTTTTTTCCTGCGCGGATTTTTCTGCCGCCGCGGCTTTTACTTTTTGCTGTTGCATCCACTGATAGTAATCTTCCAAATCACCATCAAACTCTTCCACCTTGCCATCGGCGACCAGCAAAAATTCATTCACAGTGTTGCGCAATAAATGGCGGTCGTGCGACACCACTATCACTGCACCTTCAAATTCTTGCAGCGCCATGGTAAGCGCGTGACGCATTTCCAAATCCAAATGGTTGGTAGGCTCATCCAGCAATAACACATTGGGTTTTTCCCAGGCGATAATCGCTAGGGCCAAACGCGCTTTTTCACCGCCGGAAAAATGGGTGATAGGTTCAAAGGCGCGGTCGCCGTGGAAATCAAAACTGCCAAGGAAATCGCGGATTTCCTGCTCGCGCGCTTGCGGTGATAGACGCTGGATATGCAGCGCGGCCGAGGCGTTAATATCCAGGGCTTCCAATTGATGTTGCGCAAAATAACCGAGTTTAAAATGTTCGCCATTGGTGCGATCACCCGCAAGCAGCGGCAGCGAACCGGCGAGGGTTTTCACCAAGCTGGATTTACCTGCGCCATTGGGGCCGAGTAAACCCACGCGCGTCTCGGCGCGAATCGCGAGCTCAACATTATTTAGAATCACTTTGCTGTCGCTGCCGTTGGTTTTGTAACCAATCGCGGCGCGGCTGATATGCACCAAGGGCACCGACATTTTGTCGTGGCATTGGAAAGTAAACGTAAACGGCGAGTCGATATGCGCGGGCGCAATTTTTTCCATGCGCTCCAATTCTTTAATGCGGCTCTGCGCCTGACGCGCTTTAGTGGCCTGGGCGCGGAAGCGGCGAATGTAACTTTCTACGTGGGCGATACGCGCCTGCTGCTTTTCATAACTCACTTGTTGCTGCGCGAGTTTTTCCGCGCGCTGGCGTTCGTACGCGGAATAGTTACCGCTGTAGTTATCCAGTTTTTGGCGCTCGATACAGACAATGCGATCCACGATATTGTCGAGGAAATCGCGATCGTGGGAGATGATAATCAGCGTGCCCGGATAGCGCTTTAGCCAGTCTTCCAGCCACAGGGTTGCATCCAAGTCCAGGTGGTTGGTCGGCTCATCGAGCAGCAACAAATCGGACGGGCACATAAGCGCTTGCGCCAGGTTCAAGCGAATACGCCAACCGCCGGAAAAATCGCTCACCGGACGCTGGTCATCCCCTGGGGCAAAACCCAAACCATTGAGCAACTGCTGCGCACGCGAGGGTGCGGTGTAAGCGTGGATATTTTCCATATCGCTATACAGATGCGCGAGCTTCTCGCCATTGTGCTCAGGGTCTTGCAGGGCGAGGGCGATCTCCTGTTCCAGACGGCGCAATTCGCTGTCGCCATCCAGCACATAATCCAGCGCGCTGCGGCTGGTATGGCCTACCTCTTGCGCCATATGGGCGATGCGCCACTGCTTGGGGATATCGACCGAGCCGGTGTCGCTCTGCAATTGCCCAAGCAGCAACTGGAATAAAGTGGATTTGCCTGTGCCGTTGGCGCCGATTAAACCGACTTTCTGGCCAGGGTAAATAGTGAGGTCGGCAGCATCCAACAGGAACTTGGTGCCGCGCTGTACGGAGACGTTTTGTAATTGAATCATGGCGCGCATTCTAGCAGACTTGAGCCAATGCCCCGCCAGCGGATTCAGCTATGCCCAACAGCGCCACTCTCGATTCCCTATGGGATTTCTCCCTAGCACTTTATGCACAACCGGGTGTTGCCGACGCCTGTTTGCGCCTGCAGGACGAGGCGGGTATTAATGTCAACCTGCTGCTCTGGTGTGTATGGCTGGAGTGTAAAGGCATAGCGCTGGATAGCGCAGGGCTGCAGGATGCCGAGCGGCGTATCCGCGGCTGGGATCATCATTACGTGGTGCCACTGCGCCATTTGCGCCGGCGCCTGAAGGCCGAGTTTGGCAGCGAGGATGAGTCAATCCTGCAACTGCGCAAGCAGATTCAGCAAGCTGAGTTAGCCGCTGAACAGCAGGTGCAAAAGCAATTACAAGCACTGACCCGGCAATGGATGGAACAAGACATGGCCATTGAGCCAGTGCCCACAGTGGCGCAGGCCGGGTCGATTGACGGCAAGAATTTACGCCGCTACCTGGATGGGGCGGGAGTCAATCGCGGCGCTGTCGATTCACTGCTTCAGTGTTTGATGGGTGCATTGCGCAGCATTTGATCCAACTGATCGACCAGTTCGCACCAGTCGGAATCCTGCTGCCAACTCTCCTGTAAAAAAGCCCTTTGCGCCGGTGTCCAGAAACTGGCATCAGCGAGGCGAACCTCGGGAGGCAGGGGGTGATGCTGGATAAACTGCGCGATATGCGCATAGTCAGATTCAAGGCCCAATTGGGAAAAAAGTTCCGGCATGCCCATGGGTTGTGGATTCATAAAACGCCCTCCGTGTTTGTTACTCATTAGTATGAGGCTCCTTCTAGCTGATCGTTCAATTGTTTTTTCATAAAAAAAGAGGCGCAGAGAGCGCCTCTTTTGATGCCAGGGTTTAACCTGCCGCCAAAGCCGCTTTTTGCAATGCGTGGAGTTCGGCGATGGCTTTTTTGCCCAGGCTCAACATCGCGGCAAACTCTGCCTCGCTAAAAGGCTCAGCCTCGGCGGTGCCTTGAATTTCGATAATACCGCCATCATCGCCCAGCACCAGATTCATGTCAGTATCGGCCGCCGAGTCCTCGGGGTAGTCCAAATCCACCACCGGCACACCTTGATAAATCCCGACGGAAATAGACGCAATACCGCGTTTCAGCGGCTCGCCCGTCACCTTGCCCTGGGCTTTGAGGAAACCTATGGCATCTGCCAGCGCCACCCAGGCACCGGTGATGGACGCGGTGCGAGTACCGCCATCGGCCTGAATCACATCGCAATCGATATGGATGGTGTTTTCGCCCAATGCGGTTAAATCCACCGCCGCGCGCAGCGAACGACCAATCAATCGCTGGATTTCCACAGTGCGCCCCTGCTGTTTGCCGCGCGCCGCTTCACGATCCATGCGCGTGCCAGTAGAGCGGGGCAACATACCGTACTCGGCAGTGAGCCAACCCTGCCCCTGGCCGCGTAGAAACGGGGGAACTGAATTCACCACACTGGCGGTACAAATCACTTTAGTATCGCCAAACTCCACCAACACCGAACCTTCAGCGTGTTTGGTGTAGCGACGGGTGATACGGACTGGGCGTAATTGGTCAGGGGTGCGACCGCTTGGGCGTTGCATGACTTGATCCTTACTGCAAATAGGGAAGTGTAAAAGGTAAAGCGGGTGGCTGTGTTAAGATCCCGCATCAGTTAACGACTATTAATTTCCGCGGGAACTCTACCAGCTACAGGGCTGACAAGACCAGCATTGATCGCACGACCCGCGCCTATACGCCACAGAGGAACAGCTATGCCACGCAGTATGACCGGATTTGCCCGCCGCGAAGCCAAACTCCCTTGGGGAACCCTGGTATGGGAAATCCGCAGCGTTAACCACCGCTACCTGGAACCCAACTTCCGCCTGCCGGAGGATTTCCGTGAAATCGAACCCGCCCTGCGCGATGCCATGCGCAAAGCCCTGCAGCGCGGCAAGGTGGAAGCCAGCCTGAATGTGCACTGGGAACAGGAGGGTGAAAGCGAACTGGGCGTCAACCTTGCCAAGGTCGCGCAACTGACCAAAGCCGCCAACCAAATCAACCAGCTGCTGGGCGATGATGCCGCACCAGTTAATGCGCTGGAAATATTGCGCTGGCCCGGTGTTATCCAAAAACAGGAACTCGACCGCGACGCCCTGCATCAAGCGGCATTGGAATTATTCGACAGCGCACTGGATAGCCTGATTGAACACCGCAGCCGCGAAGGTGCCGAGTTGGAGCAACTGATCCTCAGCCGTTTGGATAGCGTCTCGGCACAAGTGGTAAAAGTGCGTGCGCGCATGCCCGAAATCCTCGCCGCCCAGCGCGACAAACTGCAGGCCAAACTCAGCGCGCTGCAAGTAGAACTCGACCCCGAGCGCCTTGAACAGGAAATCGTACTGCTCGCGCAAAAAGCCGATGTGGACGAGGAACTGGATCGCTTGGACACCCACGTCATCGAAGTCAAACGCAGCCTCAAACAAACCGATTCACTGGGTCGTCGCCTCGATTTTTTAATGCAGGAACTTAACCGCGAAGCCAACACCCTCTCGTCAAAAAGTATTGTGAGCGATACCACCCAGGCAGCGGTGGAATTGAAAGTGCTCATTGAGCAGATGCGGGAGCAGATCCAGAATATTGAGTGATATATAAACAGCGGGAGCCCTTGGCTCCCGCTGTTGTTTCTGGTGCCAGCGCAGCTGGAATTAAGGCAGGGCGCGGTAAACAAAGTTGCGGAATTTCACCTTGCCGGTGCCCGCGGCGTAGAGTGCAGGACGCAGGCTCATAAAGCCGTAGGCGACGTTGTGATGGAAACCGGAGACTTCCATTTGGGTGTCGTATTTGCGCCAGGTTTTGCCTTGGTCAGTGCTGTAGTGGATGGTCAGTATGTGGCGATTATTGGTGACGCGCAGGCGGAATTTGTTGCCGGCTGGGCGAGCGCTGTAGCGCTGATCCATACCGTAGCGATGCAACCAGAAACCCTGTGGCGCTATGCCAACACCGGCGTAGAGCTTGTCGTTGTAAAACACCATGGCACCCGCGACTGCACCTTCTTCCAACTCCAGATCTACCTCAAACTGATAGGCCTGATTGCCCTGTACAAAGGTCATGGGCGATGAGTTGCTGGGCGAAGTGCCTTTGGGACTGAGTTCCAAGTAGGGGCCCTGGGCATCTCGACCATAGTTCAGGCGCTGGTTTTCGCTCTGGTCGCCGCGATAAAAACTCCACTGCAGGCCAAACTTGTTACTGCTGAAATCATCCGACAGCGGGCTGCCGTGTTTGCTCGCCTTGCCGCCTTTGGGTTTGGGAATGGGCTTACCCACGTCATAACCCTTGGAGCGGAACCAGCCGTCATCCGTCCACTCGATGGGTTCGAGCAGGGTTTGACGGCCCAAGGTATGAAAGCCATTTTCATAGCCGTGGTAAATCATGTACCAGTCGCCGGGGGTTGGGCCTTCCACCAAGGTGGCATGGCCGCGCGACCACCATTTTTCCGCGGCGGATTCGGTGCGAATAATGGGGTTGTAGGGCGAGTTCTCCCAGGGGCCGTGTACCGATTTGGCACGCGCCGCAATCACCATATGGCCGGTTGGCGGGCCAGCGGTGCCACCCACGGCGGTGACCATGTAGAAGTAGTCGCCGTGCTTGAGCATTTTTGGCCCCTCTTGTGCGTAGCTTTCCACATCCCATTCCTCGGGGTATTTCCAGCCACCATAAACATGCTTCATCTCACCCACCAGACTCAGGCCGTCGTCTGCCAATTGCACATAATCACCGTGGGAGACAAACAAATAGCGCTTGCCGTCTTCACCCACCAAATGCCCGGGGTCGATACGGTCGGGGTATTTGCGCTGCTGTTTGGCGTCGCGCGGATTCAGGTCGATGGGTTCCGACCAGGGGCCGCGGATATCATCGGCCCAGACCACATAGTTAGAGTTGTGGCCGGGTAATTTGGCGGGAATGTACACATAGTACCGGCCATTATGTTTGGTCAGCTCCGGTGCCCAAATACTGCCGATATATCGGGTCAGTGCCGGGCCAATCGGCTGCCAGTTGACCAGATCTTGCGAATGCCAGATGGTCAGTGCGGGGTAGCTTTCAAAGGTGGAGAAAACCATATAGTAGTCATCGCCATCTTTAAGAATGCTTGGGTCAGGGCGGTCACCGGCAACAATCGGGTTGAGGTAAGTGCCATCGCCCAAGTCGCCCTGGCGCTGGCCTTCATAAGTGGTTGCCCAGGTTTGGCAGTGGCGTAAAAAGCTGTTGCCAAGATAATCCACACAATCCACTTTTTGACTGCTGGCCTCAGGCGTGAATTGCGGCTTGGCGTGGGACTTGTTGTGCGACTTAGTGTGCGGCGTTGTGCAGCCGCTAACCATCAGGGCCATTAGCCCCCAGGCTAGCAGCTGGCGCAGTGATACTGATTGCATATTTTTCCTCTGTTGAATCTGTCGGTTTTATTGATTTATTGTTGTTTTGGTTGATGTTATTGCCGAGAAAAAACTGCCTTCACCCGCACATCAGGCGCGCATGAATGACTAATCCATATTGCGCGGCATCAGCCGCATACTGGCGATATGGCGCGCTGGTTTGCCCTCGCCACTGATCAATTGCGCCATTTCGCTAAACGCCTGTTCGATCATAAACTCATAGTCCTGACGCACCGAGCACACTGGGTTGCGTAAAAAATCGAGCATGCTGTGATCGTCAAAGGTCGCCAGCACCATAGTTTCCGGTGCGCCGCCCAAGCGTTGTTTCAGGGCTTGCATCGCGCCTTCAAATAGCGGGATGGACGAACAAACCAGCACCTTGGGCAATGGTTGGCCAGTGTCGATCAGCTCAGCCATGGCCTGCTCGCCCTCGTGGAAATCATTGTGCGCCACATGCACTTCGCGGCGCTGGCTGGCGCCCAGGCCCAAGTCATCCAACGCCGCATTCAAACCGATCAGGCGCTGGCTAATGGATGGCATACCGCTGTTGCCTGCAAACAGTAAAAAGTCTGGCTGCACGTCGCCGCGCTGCACACAAAAAGCGTGCAGGCGCTGCGCCAGTTGGTAGCCGCTCTGCCGGTTGTCGGTAACTACCACTGCGTAATCGCTGCCGCCAAAATCGCGATCCAGCAGTACCAGCCGCTGTTTTAATTGCGCCGCCGCGAGCGTGGGCATGTCAGCATTGGCAGGCACCAGGAACAGGCCATCCACATTGCGCTCGCGGAATTGTTTGATCAGCGCCAACTGGGTGTCCGGGTTGTCATAACAGCAGGAAATCCACAGCTGCAAACCCGCTTTACGGCAGCGAATTTCCAGCAACTCCGCCAATTGGGCAAAAAAATGGTTGGATAAACGCGGAACAATCAATGCCAATGCATCGCTGCGTTGCAACCGCAAACTGCGCGCCACATGGTTGATTTCATAACCGTACTGCTCGGTGTATTCGCGCACCCGCGCCTCGGTTTTGGCGCTGATACGATACTGTCGCGCCTTGCCCAGCAGCACCAAACGCACGGTGGTAATCGATACCCCCAACTCCCCGGCAATTGCTTCGATTGTCTTGGCCATCTTGCTCCACACTCGTTGTTATCATTCAAATTGCCAATGCTAACTCGAATTTGCAAGCAATAAATGCAAACACTCACTGGCTTGTATTCAAAAACACCCTATGCTGGCTGTTGATGCTGATTTAAAAAGTAACCCCACCCTAGCCCTCCCCTTGTCAGGGGAGGGGACTGGAGCCTTGCACGAAACTTATCGCACCGGGAGTCAGCTCCTCCCCGCTTTTGAAGCGGGGCGCGTAGCTGGGGAGGCTGGGAGGGGGCTCATAGTCAATTGACATATTTGTCAGATAGAGAAATATTATGGAGCGCAGGTCAGACCTGCTGCTCGCCCATAATAATTTTCTAACGAGGCCTATATGTTCAAACATCTCCCCCTGAAAACCCTGATCACCCTTGCCAGTGCCAGCCTGTTCTCCATCAGCGCAGACGCGCAGCAGCTCAACCCCAACTATTTCTACCTGGTAAAAGGCGAGCTTATCAGCCGCAGCATTTCCCTTGGCGACCCCACCAACTGGAGCACCGGTATAACGGGCAGGGAAGGTGCATCCGCTGGCGGCAAAGTGACCGTTGCACCAACCAACTTCAAGGCTGAAGGCGATGCGATTCAAATCACCTGGACGCCGCGCAAAAAAATGCAGGGCAACTTTGGGCTCTACGGCAACCCGATTGATTTATCCAAATTCAAAGACAGCGCATCACTCACTATCGATATGCGCGTAGATGTAAAACCCGACAAGAACGTCAACATCGGCCTGGATTGCGGCTACCCCTGCCGCGCGGATTTATCCATCAACAAAATGATCAAAACAATGCCTAAAGGCGAATGGTTCAGTCTGCCGCTACCGCTCAATTGCTTCAAAAGCGACAACTTCGATTTAAGCAAAATCAACGGCCCATTCAGTATCGCCACTGACGGCAAATTCACAGTGAGCATCACCAACATCCGCCTGGAAAAATTGCCTGAGGGTGAGAAGGGGTGTGTGGAGGAGTAAGAGCTAAGAGCAACCCCCACCCAACCTCCCCCTTTAACAAGGGGGAGGAGCAAGAGCGAACCCCAGTCTGGCCCTCCCCTTAAAAAGCGGGAGGGGATTAAGAGCTAACCCCACCCTAGCCCTCCCCTTAAAAAGCGGGAGGGGATTAAGAGCTAACCCCACCCTAGCCCTCCCCTTGAAAAGCGGGAGGGGATTAAGAGCCAACCCCACCCTAGCCCTCCCCTTGAAAAGCGGGAGGGGACTGGAGCTTCGCACAAAATTTATCACACTGGGAGTCGGCCCCTCCCCCTGGAACAGGGGGAGGTCGGGAGGGGGTTGCTTTTGGCCTTGCTCCTCCCCGCTTTTGAAGCGGGGCGCGTAGCTGGGGGAGGCTGGGAGGGGGTTAAGCTTTTAATTACCGCAAGAACCCCATCCAAATTATTCATCACGTCGCGATTAGTAAACCGCAATACGGTTAAACCCAACGCATGCATAAACTCATCGCGAACCTGATCGTATTCCTGCCCACCGTTTTGATAGTGACTGTCACCATCCAGCTCAATAACTAATTTGAGTTGAGCACAATAGAAATCAGCGATGTACCGGCCAATTCCGTGCTGCCGACGAAATTTAACCCCGAGTTGTTGATTGCGAATTTGTGCCCAGAGAATTTTTTCCGGCATGGGCATATTGCCGCGTAATTCCTGCCGCTGTGGTTTTTGTTTTTGACGATTAAAAATTTTTCCGTTTTCCATGTTCGGTCCTTGTGTCTTAAAAGATAAAACCCTAACCCCCTCCCGACCTCCCCCTTCAAAAAGGGAGGGGATTAAGAGCGAACCCCACCCTGACCCTTCCCTTAAAAAAGGGAGGGGATTAAAAGCAACCCCACCCTAGCCCTCCCCTTAAAAAAAGGGAGGGGATTAAAAGCAACCCCACCCTAACCCTTCCCTTAAAAAAGGGAGGGGATTAAAAGCAACCCCACCCTAACCCTCCCCTTCTTAAGGGGAGGGGACTGGAGCTTCGCACAAAATTTATCGCACTGGGAGTCGGCCCCTCCCCCTGGAACAGGGGGAGGTTGGGAGGGGGTTGCCCTTGACCTTGCTCCTCCCCCTGGAACAGGGGGAGGCTGGGAGGGGGTCAAGCTTTTACCTTTCTCTTAGATTTCCCCGCCGCTTCCCGCTCCGCCTTAATCCTCTCCAACAAAGCCGCTGCCGAATTCTCCCCCGAAATTAATTCCGGGTTCTGCGCGCGCCAGTCGGCGGTTAATTCGCCGCGAAAGGCTTTGGCTAAAATACTTTGGGTTAAATGATTAACACGGGCTTGGGCGTCTTTTACACGCTGTTCGATTTGGTCGGCGTAGGCGAAGAGTTGTTCTACACGGCGGACGATTTCGGTTTGTTCTTCGAGTGGCGCAAATGGAATTGCTAAAACCCTCATGTCTTGCAAATGGAGATTTTTAATTGCTGTGCCAACAATCCTACTTGAAACATCGATTTCATTTACCCATTTTTTTAACGCAATATCCACAAATTGCATATTCACTATTGTCGATATGGGTTTTATTAAAGCAACGCTTACGAACAAAGAAAACTCCTTGCTCTCTGGAACTATTGCCGTTCTCCCAATAGTCCCGCTTTTAGTAATTAGGAGATCACCAGCCTCTGGATTGCACCTTTTAGTTAGCTCAGTATGTTCAGCGCTAGATATAAACTTTGTGTATTCGAAATTAACACGCCCATCTTTTATATCCTTCACAGAAATAAATGGAACACCGTCGTCAACATATGTAGGAGTATGATGCGTACCATCGACAATTTTTGCAGCCAAAAAATCTAACGAAACCCATTTCCAACTTTCCGGAATATCATATTCTTCTGAAGAAAGATGAATTTTAGAATTGCATTTTTTCCCTAAGATAAGTTGTCTAGATGATTCTATTTCACTGATTGAAACATCAACCAACGTCGACTTATTGCTCCCCCTCCACTCCTCCGTCAACCTCCCACTAACCGCAGCCGCAAGCACCGATTGGCGGAAGCGTTTTAGAATGTTGGGGATGGCGTCGAGGCGGGTTTTTAGGGTGTCTACCTGTGCGAGAAGTTCATCGAGTTTTTGGGCGATTTGTTGTTGTTCGGCGAGGGGGGGCAATGGGAAATCGCAATCTCTAATTCGAAATAATGCCAGTTTTGGTTGACCACTCGAAACAGTTTTATCATCAAACTGGCTTTGCGATACGCTTGAGTTTAAATATCTTTTTAGAAAAACTTTTTCTACGCCGTATATGTTACAAATTTTCGCAGCATTCTCTGTCAAATTTGCACCATCTAATTGTTCAGGTATGTCTCCAACCAATCCAATAGTGCCAGCAATGCTAATGTATAAATCATTCTTACTGATTATGTAGTTCTTAATTTGCTGAAAGGTTTCGTCGTCAATATATTTTAAGTTTGAGACATCAACCGTTTCGCCACCAAAATCTGTAACTCTCAGGTAAGGATGAGCTGTAACTTGAGTAGCAAACTCAGAGCCTTTCGGTAATCGCTTGCCTCCTTGAACATCGGAAACGTCAGCAATTTTTATTGAAAGCCAACCTTCTGGCAAAGTTATACTACTCACGCCTTATCCCCCAACCCCAACACCTCAGCCAACAAATCCTTCTGCACCTTTGCTTGATCCCCCGCACCCAATGCCGCGAGCAAACCATCTAACTCTCTTAGTGCTTCCGTCAATTCACTCATAGCCTCTGCCGCCAAAACATCCGGCTCTGGCAAACTCGCGGCATCGACTGAGTCGTTATCTTTTAGCCATGAAATATCCAGCGAGTCGCCTTTGGTATCGCGGATGTAATCGCGGGTAAATGAGCGCCAGCGGGAATTCTCCAGATTTTTTTCGGCGGCCTCATCCATGAATGACCATTCGCCTTCGCACCGTTTCCCCTCACCCCAGCCCTCTCCCCCAAGGGGCGAGGGAGCAAATACCGCCTCGAAAGGTTTTAAATGCTGTTCACCAAACGGCGTGCGTTTGCCGAAGCTGGGCATGTTGGTGCGTAGGTCATACACCCACACATTTTTGGTGCAGCCTTCTTCTTGTTTGGGGTTTTGTGCGGTGCCTTTGGTAAAAAATAACACGTTGGTTTTTACACCCGCCGCGTAAAAAATGCCGGTGGGTAAACGCAATATTGTGTGCAGATTACATTTATCCATAAGGTCGCGGCGAATATCGGTGCCTTGGCCTGCTTCAAATAATACGTTGTCCGGCAATACCACGGCGGCGCGGCCACCGGGTTTTAAGGTGCGGTAAATATGTTGCAAAAACGCGAGTTGTTTGTTGCTGGTTTTGTAGGTGAGATCATCGCGTGTAATTGACGCTTCGCCACCTTTGGCGGTGCCAAACGGCGGGTTGGCCAGTACCACATCCACTTTCTGTAAACTTTTGCCGGTATCACCGAGGGCGTTACCCAAATGCACTACGCCTTCGTCGTCGCCTTCCATGCCATGCAATAAACAATTCATTAATGCGAGGCGACGGGTGCTGGGGACTAATTCCACACCGATAAACGCATTGTTTAATTGAAACTCGCGCTGCTTTTGGGTGAGGTCAAATAAATTGTCGGTGTGGTCTTTTATATATTTATCGGCAGCAATTAAAAACCCTGCCGTGCCTGCGGCGGGGTCTTGAATGGTTTCACCCGCTTGCGGTTTGATACAGCGCACTATGCTGTCGATAAGTGCTCTTGGGGTGAAGTATTGCCCCGCGCCGGATTTAGTTTCGTTGGCGTTTTTTTCGAGCAGGCCTTCATACAAATCACCCAAGCCATCTTTTTGCGCGCTGAACCAATCTATGCCATCCAGCGTTTTAATTAGCTGCTCCAAATGGCGCGGCTCGCGCAGGCGGGTTTGGGCATCGTTATAAATCGCAAGGATTAAGGGATCAGTGACTACCGGTTTACCTTCCAAATCTTTACCGGTGGACAGCGTAAGCAATATGCGTTTGTAATCGTTTAATAAATTTAAACCCGACTTTGCGTTCAAATCGCCCCAGCGGCAGCCCTCGGGCAATTTGTGTTTGTTGAGCAAACCCGCTTCAGTATTTTCAAATTCCATTTTGATAAATAACAGCAAGACTAATTCAGTGACGTAATCGCTGTAGTTAATGCCGTCGTCGCGCAGTACGTCGCACAGGTTCCAGAGTTTTTGGACTATATCGTTGTTGGTCATGTTGATCTCGTTAGTTGTTTAACCCCCTCCCAGCCTCCCCCTTCATAAGGGGGAGGAGCTTAATTCCCTCCCCCTTTTGAAGGGGAGGGTTAGGGTGGGGTTATGTCTTTTCATTCCCGCACCAGCCAAGGCAAGGGCTAGGGTGGGGTTTGTTTATTCCTGATTCAAAATATCGATATAAGCGCTGTAGGCGTATACGCGGTTGCGCTTTTGGCCGGTGAGTTCACGCACCAGACCTAAGGTGTTTTCCATTGCGTCCAGCACTTTGCCAACGGTGGCGGGTGTGAGGCCGGTTTTTTCTACTAATAGCCCAATACTGACAATCGGCTGATTGAACAGCGACTCCAGAATTTGATTGGCTGAACCTGCTAAGCGCCCAAGTTGCGCTAGCTTGGCTTTATCGGTTGCCAACAATGTATTCAGTTGTTGTGCGGTGGCGACCGCTTGGGTAGCCGTTGCGGTAATCGCATCCACAAAAAATAACAACCAAGCTTCCCAATCACCCGTTAAGCGCACTTGTTGCAAACGGTCGTAATAGGTTTGGCGGTGCTTTTTAAAAAACACCGATAGATACAACAGCGGCTCTTTCAATATGCCTGCTTGTGCAAAAATCAGCGGAATTAATAAACGCCCCAAGCGGCCATTACCATCCATAAACGGATGGATAGTTTCAAACTGCACGTGCATTAACGCCGCTTTGATTACCGGTTCTGTAGGCTCAGGAACATCATTTAAAAACTTTTCCAACTCGCTCCAGCAGGCAGCAATTTCATTCGCTGGCGGTGGGACAAAGGTCGCTTCATCGGCGCGATGACCGCCAATCCAAACTTGGTTGGCCCGAAACTCACCTGGGCCGCGCTGAATACCGCGACCAGACGTCATTAGCGCCTGATGTAATTCTTTTACCAAACGGATAGTGATTGGGTGGCCTTGATTGATGCGCTCCACCCCCAGTGTTAACGCATGGACATAACAAGAGACCTCTTGCACATCATCCATAGGTACGCCGGGCTGGGCTGCCATTTCGTAGAGCATCAGGTCACTTAGGGAAGACTGTGTACCCTCTATTTGCGAGGACATCACCGCCTCTTTACGCACATAGCTGTAAAGAAATAGCTGAGTATCCGGCAACAAGCTACTGATGGCATCCAGCCGACCTAGCGCTATATGCGCCTCTGCAAGACGCGCCTGCAATTTACTATTAATCTGTAACGGAGGGCTTGGCGGCAAGGGGGCAGGAACAAACGCCTGACAAGCAAACCCCCCGGCAATACTGGAAACATAGCGCCCGGTTAATCCTCGATCCATAACGAAATTCGCCAAAGTTAAAATAAGAAACCACTTAATTTTATGATACAAGAAAAAATAAAATAAAGAGGTTTTTTATTTTAGGTTTAACCGCCACTTTTATTCATGTTGATTAGGTGTACATGTGCCTAGCCAGCTTCACCCCAAAGCCCATCGGCCAAGGTGTTTAGCACCTTATCTAGCTGATTATCGAGCAGCCTATCTACTCGTTTAGCGCCACCTTCCTGAGCAAAGGCGTTGTTAACAAAGCCCTGATCGATAATAACTTCATGCACTAACTGCTTACCCAGGCGTTCAAGACATTTGCGCTGTGGAGGCAACCAAGAGTATGAGGCGAGGATTTTTTGCAGAGCGTTGTTTACACGCTGATCAAAGGGAATTAACGGCTCACCCAAGGCCGCTTGGCGGATATGGCCGATAATGCTGGCGGCGATTTCCTGATTAGTGCTATTGCGCCATGCGGCTTTGAGTTTGGTTTCGCTGTAGCCCGCGTTATCCAGCAGCACTTTGATTTCTTTGAGTTGATCGCGGGTCAGGTCTTTAGGTTTATTAACAACCACCGCCAGTGCTGCCGACTGGTTGATATTGTTTTTAATAAAATCGTTAAAGCTGAGCAGGTAATCCGCAGGTTTTTCATTTACGCCAAAGTTTTGCTCGCGCGTTAAAAACTCATCGCGCCCTTCATAAATAATCGGCCTGTGTTCACTGCCCAGAATAAACTTCACTTCATCGACTGATTTGATAAAGCCGTTGTTGCGGCGCATAAATTCCGCCGCTTGGCGCGGACCTAATTCTTGTAAATGCTGATGCAATTTTTGCGGTGCAACACCCCAAAGGTTTTCCAATTCATCCAGCTTTTGCTTCAGCTCCGGCTTTGATTCTGCCGCTTTATGCGCTTTACGCATGACTCGCATCACTTTTTGGCCAAGTTCTGCCAATACATCCTGCGCGTGACTGGTTTCAGCTTGCACACCGGGTGCATTTAAGCCTTTTTCAAGCGTATCGGGATTCGTCAGTTCATCAACCAATTGTTCGAGCGTGATATTCGGGTCGCGTACCAGCGGCTTCATGGTGCTTACCTCTTGCAAGGCAGCGTATATATCCACCGGGTCGTAAATTTTAAATACGGTTTTGCCAATATCATCGGCACGGCGTGTGGCACGGCCAATCATTTGCTCGTACAAAATACGTGACTTAACGCGACGCAAAAATACGAGGTGGCAAATTTTGGGGACATCTATGCCTGTGGTGAGCAAATCAACGGTAATAGCAATGTTGGGGTAGCGTTCGTTTTTGTAGTTGCGAATGAGTTGTTCTACTTTGTCGCTTTTGCCGGTAATTTTGCGCACGGCGGCTTCGTTGTAGCTGCCATTGTGAATATCTTTGAAAGCGGCATCTAACAAACGCTTGACCATATCGGCATGAAGATCAGTTGCGCAGAAGATCATGGTTTTTTCATCACCAAAGGGATCAAGCTCTTTGGCGAGCTGTTCGCAAATGACTTGGTTAAACCCTTCGGTAATGACTTTGCGGTTAAAGGCTTCCACATCAAAGTTGATTTCATCTTCCAGCAAGGCGGATTCAATTTCGCCTGTATAGGTATTGATCGCACTGACCGCCGAACCTTTATCGAGCTTAATGCCGTTTTTACTCAGTAAGGTTTCATAGCGAATCGGCGGTTCATGGTCGATTAACCAGTCGTCGGCCACGGCTTCACGATAGGAATAGGTATAAACGGGTTTACCAAAAATTTCGCTGGTGTGTTTTGCAGGTGTGGCGGTTAATCCGATTTTAACTGCATCAAAGTAATCCAATACGCGGCGATAACTGGAAAGATATTGCGCAGCATCGCGCGTGGCTAATTCGCCATCCGTCATTTCTTGATCGAGGGTATAACCACGGTGAGCTTCGTCTACGATGATGCAATCGTAGGCATCAATAGTGGGTGGGTTGTCAGAGGCGAATAAGCGTTTCACCATCGCCTGCACAGTAGCCACCTGCACACGCGTTTCCGCTTCGGCGGCCATATCACCTAATTCCGCGATGTTATAAATCGATGAAAGAGTTTTATTTTCTTCCAGCTTGGCTTCTTTAAATGAATCCAATGCCTGATTGCCTAAGGCCGTGCGATCCACCAAAAACAAAATGCGTTTAAATCGTTCAGCTTTTAGAAAGCGATATATCAACCCGATAATGGTGCGGGTTTTACCAGTCCCTGTCGCCATGGCCAGTAAGCAATTTCGTTGGTTATTGGCCAATGCAGATTCCACTGCGACAATCGCTTTCTCTTGATAGTCCCGCAACTTTAAGTAAGCAAAACCTTCTGCTTTTAGTTTTTGTTCTGCTAGTTCACGGCTGCGTTTTAATTTATCTAACAAGCCTGCGGGTGAATGAAATGTTTCGCGGGGCTCTGCAATATTTGATGCTTCGCGCACATCCCTAAACCAAGTGCCGGATTGCTCTTTCAACTGTTTTACAAAAGCGCGGCCATTGCAGGAATACACAAAGGGAATATGAAAATGGCCATCGGCTGCATCTGGCCATGCGATGGTTCTGCCCTGCTCCGCCCAAGCAGGCATCAGCGTTGCATCTATTTTAAAGCCGCGAGAATAACGCTCGGCCTGCGGAATTTTACCGGCGACGTTTTCGTTTTCGCGTTTGGCCTCTACCACTGCAATGGGAATCAGCCCAGCAAACAAGACATAGTCTGCGCGCTGACCTGCCGTTGTGGGCCATTCGGCAATCGCTTTGTTCTTACCTTTTTCCGGGCGCGCGCCCTTTTTGTAATTTAGCTCTTGGGTATCCGCCTCCCAACCAGCCTCAATTAATTGTTGGTCGATAATAACGCGGGTTAACTCTTCATTGAGCGTTAATTGTGCACTAGCCTTTTGCGTTTTTTGGCTGACTTGCACCACTTGTTGCTGCAAGAATTTTTGATGTTCAGCTGACTGAAGGGCAAGATCATCTTGTAGCTGTTTTATTCGTGCTTCAAATTCTTGTTGCTGGGCGATAAGCCTATTTTCAGTATCTTGAGCCAGCTGTTTGTATTGGCGCGCTTCCGCATCCATCTGCTGTGCCAGCACTTCATATTCTTCTTTTTCGCGCTGCAACAGTTCCTGCAGCTGAGTATTGCCAGATGTCTGCTGATTGTTTTCTGTGAGTTGGCTTTTTAACTGCTCAATTTGAATCTGCAGCTCACGCAATTCGATTGAAGGATCTTTAGGGGCTACAAACGGCGCTGGCTTAAATGCAGCGCCTTGCATACCAAATGCACGCTGGTACCAAACCGCCAGCTCGCGCGCGGCACGCATACCGGTAATCGCTTCTTTGTGGTGAGTTTTAAATTGATGAGTCGCTTTATTACCTTCCACTCTTAATAAGTGAAACAGCTCCAGCACATTAGGCTCAAGGCGAATCTCGTGGCGAATCTGCTGCAGCAATTCCAGCTGAGTGGTACGGTCATCAAAACGGATATTGCAGCGAACAGCTAAATCCTGCGCGATTGCCTCACCCAGCTGGCGCAACTTGATGAGAGTGGTATTGGGGTCGCTAATAAATGAGCGTTCTGCCGCCGCTGCAAGCTGTACAAAAACGGGGTCATGTTCTTGGAGAAAATCAAAATTGGTCGATTCAGGGCTGGAAGATATCAAAGGTCAAACTCCATTGATGCTCGCCAGTGGGTGGGGTATTTACCCAAGGGCTAATGATTCCTCAATTACGCCTGATCCCTGCTACTGTACGAGTTGCCATCACCTGTTCCTTAGGTGCGCTGTACCTTAACAAGATTTTTAAGACCGGCAAAGCAGTGTGTGGCGATTAGTTGAGCTGGCCGCGAACTGATAATCTCGACACATAAAAAAAGAGGCCGCAATGGCCTCTTTTTTTATGGCGCATTTAAGCGCACAAGGAAGAATAATTCGCGCCGAATTATTTTTTAATACCTTCCACATGCAATTCCAATTTCACAGTTTGTGAGGCTGGGCCTAGATCCATTTTGATATTGAAATCTTTCATGTTGATTTCGGTTTCGCCTTCAAAACCGGCGCGGTAGCCGCCCCATGGGTCTTTACCTTCGCCGACTTTATCCACTTCGATGGTGATGCTTTTGGTTACACCATTCAGGGTCAGGTCGCCGATGATGTCGAATTCGTCTTTATCATCGCCATCCACTTTGATTTGTTTGCTGACAAAAGTGGCTTTGGGGAATTTTTCCACGTTGAGGAAATCCGGGCTGCGCAGGTGTTTATCGCGCTCGGCGTGGTTGGAGTTAACACTGGTGGTGTCGATAGTGACATTGATAGTGCTGGCTTCGGGTTTGGCTGGGTCGTAGGTGAACTCGCCGGAGAAAGTGTCGAAGCGGCCAGTCAACCAGCTGTAGCCTAAATGCTTAACGGCAAAGTTGATGGAGGCGTGTGCGCCTTTGGTGTCGATTTCATAGGTATCTGCCAACACAGGCAGGCTCATAACACCAATGCTGGAAACAGCGAGGGCAAGCAGGGATTTTTTTAACATAGTAAAACTCCTTTAGGGTTAAACGGTTGTCGAGCAATAGTTAATTAATGATCTAGTCACACAGTGTTGCAAAATTATTTTTTCACCGGCTTGAGCATGCGCACCAGTGTGCGGTCGCGCACTACAAAGTGATGTACCAGCGCGCCAGCAACGTGTAATACCACCAGTGCGATTATTCCCCAGGCCAGGTATTGATGCAGTTCACCCGCAAGGTCGACCTGACCGGCGCTGAGTTCGGCAAGCGCGGGAAAGTAAATCCAATCAAATAAACTGGCGGGTTTGCCTTCCGCGGTGGTGATGAGGTAGCCGCTAATCAACACCACAAAAATCGCCAGATACAGGCCCCATTTGACCAGCTTGGCCGCCATGAGTTGCACCGGTTTGTCGCCCAGTGCGACGGGGGTGGGGTTGAGCAGGCGCCAGGTGACACGCGCCAGCATGAGCAGCAGCACAATCAAGCCGAGGCTGATGTGCAGTGCCGGGCCTTTGTGGTACCAGTCGTCGTAATAACCCAACCCGGTCATGTAGATACCCAGGCCAAATAAAAACAAAATCAGCAGTGCGCTGAGCCAGTGGATAACAATTGAAATCAGGCCGTATCCGGCGGAAGAATCCTTGAGCATAGGTGCCTCTGGCGGTGCTTTTATTAAACGGTGCTTTTATTCAAGATAACAGTAAGCCTTGCGAATTACAGCAGCGCCAAGTCTAGCCCCGACGTAAGACACTATGGCAGTGGTGCTGTGTAAATCCCGCTTTACACTAAAAAATATTTCTATATCAATGAGTTAGCGTATTTATTGGCGATTATGCAAAAACTGTAGAAGCTGAATAGATCAGTTTTTTCGTTGTTTATGATTGGAATTTCAGGGGATTCAATCGGGTTTTTACGTGCTTTTGAGTACCGGACGCTTCTGTCCCTGCTCGTCAATGGCGACGTAAATGTACTCGCCCTGGGTGACCTGCAGTATGTTGTGGGTGAGGAAATCCTTGATCCAGACTTCCACTTTGACGCGGATGGAGGTGTTGCCGATGCGCAGGGTGCTGGTGTAACAGCTGATGATGGCACCCACCGGCACCGGGCGCATAAATACCATGCTGCCCACTGCCACTGTGGCAACTCGCCCATGGGCAACTTCATTGGCGTGAATGGCGCCGGCGATATCCATTTGCGCCATCACCCAGCCGCCAAAGATATCGCCAAAGGGGTTGGTATCGGCAGGCATGGTGATGGTTTGCAGGGTAAGGGTGCCGGTTGGGTTAGTGGCCGCGTGCATTAGATTGACTCCACAAATAAAGCATTGGCTGAGTATAGCCGGCCAATGCCTGGGCTGGGCTGGGCGCCAGAAAGATAGGCTTACAACTGCGCCGGCAACCAGGTTACCAAATCCGGCCAGAGTGCCATCACACACAGCAGCAACAATTGCAGGGCGATAAAGGGAATTACCCCGCGATAAATTTGGCTGGTGGGAATGGCGGCCGGTGCCACGCCGCGCAAATAAAAGAGTGCAAAACCAAACGGAGGTGTGAGAAAGGAGGTTTGCAAATTCACGGCGATCATAATGCCGAGCCAGATAGGATCCACCCCCATGGCAAGGAGTACCGGTGCGACAATTGGCACCACCACAAAAATAATCTCAATAAAATCGAGAATAAAACCGAGCACAAACATTACCAACATCACCAGAAATACCGCAGTAAAAACCCCACCGGGTAGCTGGCTAAAAAATTCATGCACCAGTTCCTCGCCGCCAAAACCGCGAAACACCAATGAAAATAAAGAGGCGCCGATCAGGATCATAAAAATCATGGCACTGATTTGCAAAGTGCTGCGGCTAACTTCCCGCAAGCGCTGCAAACAAAATTGTTTTTTGGCGATGGCCAGCAAACAGGCGCCCAGTGCGCCGACACCAGCCGCCTCGGTGGGTGTTGCAGCGCCAATCAGAATTGAGCCCAACACCAAGCCAATTAACAACAACACCGGCAATAAACTCAGCAACACCCGCAGCAGGGAAACTTGCTCTTCCTGCTCGTCAATCACCACGCGCGGAATAATGCTTGGGCGCAGCCAGGCGGTGAAAAAAACATAGAGGATATAGAGCGCAACCAAGGCTAAACCCGGGAGCAAGGCAGCGACAAACAAATCGCCCACAGAAATAGTTTTGGGGTTGAACACACCCAGTGTTAATTGCGCTTGCTGATAAGCGCTGGAGAGCACATCGCCAAGCAAAACCAGTGCGATGGAAGGCGGGATAATTTGCCCGAGGGTGCCGGTTGCGCAAATAGTGCCACAGGCAAAACTGGGGGCGTAACCGCGCTTGAGCATCAGGGGAAGTGACATCAAGCCCATTGTGACGACTGTTGCACCAACGATTCCGGTACTGGCCGCGAGCATGGTGCCCACCAGCACTACCGAAATCCCCAAACCGCCCGGCAGCCTCCCGCAGGCTTTACTCATATTTTCCAGCAGGTCTTCGGCGAGGCGGGACTTTTCCAACACTGTGCCCATAAACACAAAGAGCGGCACAGCCACCAAGGTGTAGTTGTTCATAATGCCGTAGAGACGCGCTGGAAAACTTTTTAATAAATTGGGATCAAATACACCGCCCGCAATTCCCAGCCCGGCAAACGCCAAGGCAACACCGGCGAGAGTAAATGCTACCGGATAGCCAAACATTAAAAACACACAAATGGCTGCAAACATCAGCAGTGGAATTAATTCAATCAGCATGATGACTGCTCCTTGCTGGCGCTTGGTGTGATATTCATCAACACCAACAAACTGCGCAAGAGTTCAGCCAGCGCCTGCAGGCTCACACTCAGCGCCATCACCGGTAATAATGTTTTTAATAAATACACCCCGCCGATACCGCCGGAGTCGGTAGAGCCTTCACCGATACGCCAACTCTCGCGCACAAAATCCAGACTGCCCCAGCCGATAAACACCATGACCGGTAAGGTGAATAACAGGCTGCCTAACACTTCCACCCAGGCGCGGCCATGGAGCGACATTTTTTTGTGCAAGATATCCACGCGCACATGACCATCCTGCTTGAGCGTGTAAGCCGCACCCAACATAAACACGGCGGCATGCATGTAGGTCACCGACTCTTGCAGGGCAACCGAGCCGATACCAAACAGGTGGCGCAAACCGACAACTATCGCCGTAACCACCACCATAATGCCGGTGAGCCAAGCCGTTGTGGTGCCGGTGATCTGGGTAAGGGAATCAAGCAGACGAATAAACCAGAACGCAGTTGATTGCGCAGCAGCTGGCTGCGCCGAACTAGGAGACATGGCCATGATGAAAATTTGTTATGGGAATTGTGTGGCGGGGATTATACGCAAAGCGCTTGATGGCGCCGCGATTTTTATGGTCGAAACTTCCCTGTTCCAACCGGGGTAATCATTGCAGCACGGTTTAAGAGCAGCGGTTATTGCAACCGGCCCAACTGCCCTTTTGCCGCCTCACCAATTTCCCCGCCGCCTTGGGCAGCCTGTTGGAAATATTGGGCAGCTTGGCTGCGGTTACCTTTGGCGAGAGCAACTTCACCAAGATAATAGGTGGCGATTTGCGTGGGCAAATAACGCTGGCTGGTAAGCAGGTCTTTTTCCGCCATGTCATTTTTACCCAATTGTTTATAAGCGATGCCACGGAACACATAGGGTTTGAAATATTGCGGGTTGGCCTGGATAGCACGATCCAATGCGACCACCGCCTCGCTGTCTTTTTTCTGTTGCATCAGCAACTGGCCTTTCATCTCCCAGAATAAATTTTCTTTGGGCTGCTGGGCGATGGATTGCTCCACATAACTCATGGCATCGATGTATTTTTTCTCACTCGCCAGTTTTTGCGCTTTTTGATAATTGGCGTAGGCTTTTTTGTCTTTGTTCACCTGTGCCATAGCGCGTTGGAATTGTGCTTTGTTGCGCACACCGCCCGGGTATTTGGCCGCATTCGCGCGGTTCCTGGCGACCCGCTCCTGGGAGGGAGGGTGGCTGGCAAACAGGCCTTCAATAAAACCACTATTGCGCCCTTCCGATAACTTCACAAAAATTTCCTGCAATTCCACAGCGGCTTGGGCGTCGTAACCGGCTTTGGCCATGTATTTCATGCCGACTTCGTCCGACTCCAGCTCGTGGTTGCGGCCGTATTTGGCTTGCCAGGCTTGGGCGCCCACTGCCATAGCCCCCATACCCAACATACCGTACTCCGGTTTTTTCTCTGCAATCGCCACGCCGGCAAGCAACACACCAGCGCCCAGAAGCACATTTTGGGTCTGTTGCTGCGCGCTGTGACGGGCGGCAGCGTGCACAATTTCATGGCCTAACACCGCTGCTAATTGAGCTTCATCCTCAAGGTAAACCAGGAGCCCGCGGTTGATGGCGAGCTTGCCGCCGGGCATGGCCCAGGCGTTGGGCACATCATTGTTGAGCACGACAAATTCATAGGGCAGGTTGGGGCGGTCGCTTACCGCCGCGAGTTTTTTACCCACCTGTTGCACATAGGCAGTCAAACCCGGGTCCACCATATATTGGCCACCCTGCGCCTGTTGGCCGGGGCCGTAATTTTGGGTACCGGTGGCGATTTCCTGCTCCGGCGACATGATGGACAACTGGCTTTTCCCCGTTACCGGATTGGTAACACAACCAGTCATCAGCAAGCTGAAGCTGGCTAGCGCAAGCAATTTAGCGATCAATTTCATAGTGGGACTCCTTGTGTCTGAGCTGGGTATAATGCCACATCTATTTTGACGAAAAGACCTAAATACAGGGTGAATCCGTGTCTAAAAAATCCTTACAAGTGATTGAACTTTTTGCCGGCCTGGGCGCCGATGGCAAGCCGATTGTCGAGCAACTGCATGTGCGTGAGCTGGACGATGGCAACTTCCAACTGGTGCAATCGCCCGCGTTTGCCAAGGGTCTGGCGAGTGGCGATGTGGTCAAAATGCTTAGCGATACCCGCGAATTCGACCTGGTACAGCGCAGCGGCAACCTGAGTATCCGCGTGTTCAGCCGCAGCGATATTCAGGCGCTGGCTGACCAGCTCACCCCCGAGCTGGAAAAACTGGGCGGTGAACTGGATCGCGAAACCCCGCGTATGCTGGTCTATTCGATCCATGTGAGCTGCGGGTTCAGCGCGATAGAAAATATCCTCAACGAATTTGTCGGTCGCGATGGCCAGAGCGCCTGGATGTATGGCAACGTCTACGACCCGGTGGATGGCCAAACGCCGCTCAACTGGTGGCAGGATCTGCTCAAACCCGAATAACCCTTTCCTTTTGATGTGATACCCCGCGCCTATGTTGCACGTTATTTCCCCGGCTAAAACCCTGGATTTTGAAACCCCATCGCCCACCTCTGTCCACAGCCAGCCGCAGTTTCTGGAGCACTCGCAGGAGTTGATCAACGACCTGCGGCTGTTGCCACCGGCGCAGGTGTCCAGGCTTATGTCCATCAGCGAAAAGCTGGGGCAGTTAAATGCCCAGCGCTTTTTGGAGTGGCAGCCACCCTTCACACCCGGCAATGCCAAACAAGCACTGCTGGCCTTCAAGGGCGATGTTTACACCGGTATGGCGGCGGAAACCTACAGCCCGCAGGACTTTGAGTTTGCCCAACAACACCTGCGTATTTTGAGCGGCCTTTATGGGTTGCTGCGGCCGCTGGATTTGATCCAGCCTTATCGACTGGAAATGGGCACCGGTTTTGCCAATGCGCGCGGCAAAAATCTCTATCATTTCTGGGGCGATATCATCACCGACCAGTTGAATAAAGAGCTGGAACAGCAGCGCGAGCGGGTGTTGGTGAACCTTGCCTCAACCGAATATTGGGGCGCGGTAAATACCAAGAAGTTGCATGCCGAGGTGATTACCCCGGTGTTCAAGGACCAGAAAAACGGCCAGTACAAGATCATCAGTTTTTTTGCCAAAAAAGCGCGCGGCATGATGAGCGCCTACATAGTGCAAAACCAGCTTAGCGATGTAGAGCAACTCAAAGGTTTTGACACTGCCGGTTATGCCTTTAACAAAGCCATGTCATCGCCGAAGGAATGGGTATTCACCCGCGCGGAATCCCCCTGAACCGCCGCGAACACGAACAATTTCCATACAATTTGACTAAAAAACCAGTTTTCTGACGCCAGAATTTCGACTATTCTCTGCCGGTGCCAAAATCAGGAGCTTGGCATCCCCTCTTCTAATAACCCGATAGGATATCGCCCATGAGCCTGAGCAATGCTTACCTCGACCATGTCATCGCCCGTTTGTCGCGGGTGACCGAGGTAGCTTATCGCCGCATTTTTAATGGCGCGGCGCTTTATCACCACGGGGTTCAATTTGCGCTGGTGGTGAATGATCAGCTCTATTTCCGCGCCGATGAGATGTCGCGCAGCCTCTATCAACAACAGGGTATGCACTCGCTGCAGCCGCGCGGTGTGAGCCTGCAATCCGACTTTTTCCAACTGCCCGACCAGCTGCTGGGCGAGCCCGAAGAGCTGCGCTATTGGGTGCGTATCGCGGTTGAGGCGTCCAGCATCGACTGTGCAGCGGAAGAGGAAGACACTGGCGTTATCAGCCTGCCGCCGCGCCGGGCGCGCGCCTGATTTAGCGCGCCAGCTGCAGGGGCGCTAATTCTGGTCTAGGCTCTAGGGATAACAGCTTGGGAGCAGGCAATGGCGATACGAATTCTAGTGGTGGACGATGCCACTTTTATCCGCGACATGATCAAAAAACAGCTGCGCGACAAAATTCCGGGCGTAGAAATTATTGACGCGCCCGACGGCAACCGCGCCCTGTCGCAAATGAAAAACCAGACGGTGGACTTGATCCTCTCGGATTGGGAAATGCCCAACATGACTGGCGCCGAGTTACTCACAGCCGTGCGCGCCATGCCCAACGGTGGCGACATCCCCTTCATTATGATTTCCAGCCGCGGCGACCGCGACCATATAGTCAAGGCGATTCATTTGGGCGTTTCTGACTACCTGTCCAAACCCTTTTCCGCGGAAGAACTGCTGAAAAAAGTCTTCAAACAACTCAAAGCCGCCGGCAAAACCCCTGTCGCCAGCGCGCGCAGCGCCAGCACCCAGGGCATAGCCTTCGCCTCGGTCGATGTATTAACCGGCGGCGCCAAACCCACCCCCAAAACCGCCGCGCCCGCGGCCAATCCTTTTGCCAACAATAGCGCCAGCGCGCTGGGCGCCAAACCCGCCGTGCAGGCGGTCGCGCCGACCAAAACCGTCAAAGGCAAAGCGCAGCTGCGTTTTGCCAATAATCGCATTTTTGGCTTGGTGATCCGTGAAATGTCACTGCAGTTGATGAGCGGCTTAATGCAGCGCAGCGATGATTTGCCGGGGTTATTCGAGCAGGCAGTCGTGGATATAGAAACTGGCGATGGCGACAGCCTGGCGCGGGTAAACGGTTATGTGCATAGCCTGCAGGCAGGCGAGGGAAGGCCGGACACCAATGTGGTGAAAATCGTGATTCGCTTTGTGGATAACGACGCCGACAAGTTTGAGACACTCTCCAAATACATAGCGCAGATGTAGTGATCCATAGCATCAGAACCAACAAATATCACTAAGTTGCCAACAAACGCCTAGCGGCTAACTATACTCAAGCCATTCGCTAATGATTCACCCTTGGCGCTACAGGTTGCTTTCATGTGTTGTTCCACTGTTTTTTTTCGTCACTTCCTCTCCGGCCTGTTATTGATAAGCGGGCTGTCAGTTCTCAGTAGCCAAGCTGCCCCCGAACACAGCTTGTCGGGCTTTGCGACCCTGGGCCTGGTATCCAGTACCAATGACACCCTGGTATTCCGGCGCGATGTCGCGCAGGACGACGGCAGCTACGATGGCTCAATCGAATGGCAAACCGACAGTCTTGTTGGCGCCCAATGGCAGACGCGCTGGAACCGGCAGTGGGATACCAAGGTGCAGTTGGTCGCCAAAGAGCGCTTCAACAATGGTTTGGATGAAACTGTCGAATGGGCCTTTGTGGGTTATCACCCTCGCGAGCGGCTGGATCTGCGCCTGGGGCGCCTGGGCGCTGATATTTTCACCCTCTCCGATTATCGTCAGGTGGGTTACGCCTACCCCTGGGCGCGCCCGCCGCAGGATTTCTATGGACTCTTATCCATCTTTCATTTGGATGGTGTGGATATCACCCAGGGTTTTACGCTGGGCGATACCGACCTGAGCATCAAAGGCTTTTATGGCAATCACGACCAGAAATTCCCGGTCGGCCTGCGCTCAAGCGGTCACAGCCGGCTGAATTTTGATACCGGCGGCCTCAGTGTTACCGCCGAGCAGGGTTTCTGGAAACTGCGTTATACCTACGCCAATGTTAAGGTCAAAAATGACGCTACCGGCGGTTTGGTCAGGGCACTGGAAAGCACCCAAGCCTACTGGCCAGAGGCAGCTACCCTGGCAGGTTTGAGCGAAACCTATAAACGTGACTTTGGCTATCACTCGCTAGGGGTTATTTACGACAACAATCACTGGTGGTTGCGCGGTGAGTTTAGCCACCTGGAGAGTGACGTGGGCCTGGTGCCACAAAGTGAGCGCGCTTACCTGAGCCTGGGCAAACAGTTTGATGATCTGACGCTCTATGTACTTGGCGGCTACTCAAAACCGCGCCGCGCACTTATCGAGGTTCAGGCGCCCCAGAACCTGCCCAGTCCGCTGGCAGAACAACTCGCACAATTGGCATTGATCACACGCAGCAGCCTCAATGGAGTGCGCATTGATCAGTCCAGTCTGGGCGCCGGTATCCGCTGGGATTTTGCCACCAAAATGGCGCTCAAATTGCAGATCGAAGAGTTCCAAATAGATGCCAACGGCACCAACTTGTGGTTGCGGGCCGACTCCAGCCAACCAGTGCGGCAAAACCAACGCAGCACCGTGACCAGCCTAACCTGGGATATGTTGTTTTGATGCGCCAATTACTGCTCTTACTACTGCTCTGGCTACCCACCAGCGCGCTCGCGGCAGACATACTGGTGATAGTGCACGCCAGTAACCCGCTGACCCAGCTGCAACCCAAGCAGGTGGTGGATTTGTTTATGGGACGCACCACCTCCTTCCCCGGCGGCGCAGCGGCGCGCACCCTGGATTGGAATGCCGGCCTGCCGCAGCGTGAAAGCTTTTATAAATCCCTCACTGGCAAAAGCGAGGCGCAGGTGGATGCATACTGGGCCACACTGATCTTTGCCGGGCGCATGTCGCCCCCCAAACAATTTCCCGATGCCAAGAGCATTATCGCCGCCGTCACCACCGACCCCCAGGCGATTGCCTACGTGCCCGCCCAGCAACTGCCCAAGGGGGTAAAAGTAGTGATGGAACTCGGGAGCGGTTCATGAACCTGCGCAGCCTGCATATCAAAGTCTCGGTGAGTGTGGCCGCTGCCGCGATGCTGGTTGTCGCACTCTCGGCGCAATTTTTTTACCAGCGCAGCTATGAAAAATCCTTTGCCGACAGCCAGCGCTCGGTGCGCCAGCTGCTGGAGACGGTAGAGGCCACTGCCGCGATTGCCGCTTACGTTGGCAATCGCGAGCTGGCCCAGCAAGTGGTTACCGGTCTCACCCAAAATGACATAGTGGTGGGCGCACGGATCCAGGCTGAAAACGAGGTGATTGGGCGCGATGGCAAAAGTACCGACACTGCCAGCCAAAGCCTCATCGCCGTGACTCTGTATGCGCCCTTTGATGAACAGGAAACCGTTGGCCTGCTTGCTGTGGTGCCCAACGGCCCGCTGATTGAAGCGCGCGCACGCGATTCCGCCATGGCAACAGCCATAGGCCTGGCAGCACAGGCGGCAGTTGTCGCCCTGCTGGTGTTGATCCTGGTCTATTGGCTGATGACTCGCCCGCTGGTGCAACTTTCGGGACGCTTGCATCGCATCACCCCCGGTGACGGTGGGCGAGTACAGGTGGCAGGGCTGCATAACGGCGATGAAATTGGCCAGCTCAGCGGCGATATCAACGCACTTCTGCATACGGTAGAGGCAATGCTGGAGGAAGAGCGCCAGTTGCGTCATCGGGTGGAGCAACTGGAAACCCGCTTTCGCGGTATTTTTGAGGACAGCAGTGCCGGTATCTTTTTGGTGCGCGATGGCGGTCTGCTTATCACCGCCAACCCCGCCTTTTTCCGCCTTACCGGCCTGAGTGAAGCGCAAGCGGACAGCAACCGCCACCCCAACATGAGCGAGAGCGTATTTCTGGACAGCCTTGAAGCCAGCTCGCTGATCCAGCTGGCCGCAGTTACCGGGCGCCCCCATTCCGCCGACTTACGCCTGCGTCAAAGTCTGGCCGACGGCCGCGAACGCTGGGTGCACTGCATATTTTCCCCGGCCGGCAATTACCAGTGCACGGCCACGGTAGAAGGGGTTATGTACGATGTCACCGAGCGCAAGTACGCCGAACAGCGCTCCCGCGAACTGGCCGAAACCGACGCCCTGACCGGTTTGCGCAACCGTCAATCAGTAGAGGACGCCCTGCACAGCCTTATCAACCAGCGAGGCCCAAACGATAACCGCTTTGCCGTGCTGCTGATCGATCTGGATCGCTTTAAATTTATCAACGACACCTACGGCCATGATGCCGGCGACCGGGTTTTAGTGGCCATTGCCCAGCGCCTGCGCAAACTGGTGCGCGATTCCGATCTGGTCGCGCGAATCGGTGGCGATGAGTTCCTGCTATTGCTCAACCACGCCGGCAACCTGCAAATGGTGCAGCGCATCGCCCAAAAAATTCTGGATGCCCAGCAAGCGCCCATCGAAGTGCAAGCCGGTGTGCTGGAGACTATCGGTATGAGTATTGGTATCGCGCTTTACCCCGAGCACGGCGACAACCCGCTCAGCCTGCGCAAACATGCTGACCAGGCTATGTACCAGGTAAAACACAGCGGTAAAAACCGTTTTGCCATCTACGACCCGGCCCACAATCAGGTCGCCAGCCAATCCGCCAAGCACCGCTAGCACCCTGCCAAGCACTGGTATAAAAAGGAAATAAGTACGATAAAATGTAAACGATTACATTTTTATTGGTGCGATATTTGAAACGTTTACACACAAAAAAGCCTTAATTTTAGGATTAAAAACCCAACAAAACCCAATTTCAGACAAAATATTTACTTTTGTTGCTTGCCCGTTTTCATTGGCCTGTGTAGCATTTTCCCTATCAACCACAACCATTCCGCTGCTCTGGCCAATGCCGCAGGCGGGGTTTTTGAGTCATCACCATGAAACAACGCAAACCCATAGTCATCGCTAACTGGAAGCTCAATGGCGGCCTGGATCTGATCTGCACCTCGGTAGCCTCGTTTATTGGTAAACACTTTGCGGCACAAATCGCAATCTGCCCGCCCTATTTGTATATGCGCGACATGCTCACCTTTTTGCAGTATTCGGAATTGCAGATTGGCAGCCAGAACGTCAGCCGTTATGAGTCAGGTGCCTATACCGGGGAGACCTCGGCACAAATGCTCAAACAGGCGGGCTGTTCGCTCTGCCTGATTGGTCACTCGGAGCGCCGCGCCATGTTTGCGGAGAACAACGAGGGTTGCAAAATCAAAGTGCATACCGCCCTCAACCAGGGGTTGTTGCCGGTACTCTGTGTGGGTGAAAACAAGGCCGAGCGCGAGGCCAATATCACCGAGCAGGTGTTGTTCAAGCAATTGAGTGAAGGCCTGGGCGGTTTGGATCTGGCCGGCAAGGATTTATGCATCGCCTATGAACCTGTGTGGGCGATTGGTACAGGGCTTGCCGCAACTCCAGCCATCGCCCAAGCCGTGCACCAATTTATTCGCGCAGAAGTGACCCGCTTGTTTGACAGCGACGTCGCCAACCGCGTGCGCATTTTGTATGGCGGCAGTGTGACTAAAGCTAACGCCACCGAGTTATTACAGCAGCCGGATATCGACGGTTTATTGGTCGGTGGCGCAAGCCTGGACCCGGGTCATTTTTTGGCGATTTGCGAACAGGCATCGGAATTGGCCGAGCCGCATTAACCGGCGGCGCGGGCTTTTGTCGAGGTTTAAAACCGACGTATTTTTACCACCAAGGTTTCAACACCATTAATCAAAACATTTAGAAGAAAATTAAAAACTAATCGGCGGCAATTTCGGTCATCCACAATCAACCACCCCTTGCGGGATAATTTCGGGAATTTGTGATGAACACTCTTGCCAATCTTGTTGCCCCCGGCGTTGCTACCGGCGACGCTCTCAATCAATTATTTGCTGCCGCCAAAGCGGGTGGCTTTGCCTACCCGGCGGTCAATGTCTGCAATACCAACACCATTAACGCTACGCTGGAAGCTGCACGAAAAGTAAATTCCCCGGTGATTGTGCAACTGTCCCAGGGCGGTTCAGCATTTTTTATTGGTAAAAGCATCAAACTCGATGGCCAGGGCAGTTCCATTTTAGGTTCCATCGCCGCCGCCAAATATGTGCACGCGGTAGCCGAAGCCTATGGTGTACCTGTGATATTGCACACCGACCACGCCGCTAAAAAATTATTGCCCTGGATCGATGGTTTACTCGACGCCAGCGAAACCCATTTTGCCCAAACCGGTAAGCCGCTATTTAGCTCGCACATGATTGATCTGTCAGAAGAAAGCCTGCAGGAAAATATCGAGATTTCTGCCGGGTATTTAGCGCGCATGAAAAAACTCGACGTGACGTTGGAAATAGAATTGGGTTGCACCGGCGGTGAAGAAGATGGTGTGGACAACAGCCATTTGGATAATTCCGCACTCTATACGCAACCGGAAGATGTCGCCTACGCCTATGAAAAACTCAGCGCTATCAGCGAGAAATTTACCATTGCCGCCTCATTCGGCAATGTGCATGGCGTATACAAACCGGGCAATGTACAACTCACACCGTCGATTTTGAAAAACTCACAACAATTTGTGAGCGAAAAATTTTCACTGCCCCACAACAGTTTGAATTTTGTATTTCATGGCGGCTCAGGTTCAGCGGCGAGTGAAATTGCCGAAGCGATCAGCTACGGTGTGGTAAAAATGAATATTGATACCGATACCCAATGGGCGTTTTGGCAGGGCACTATGGACTATTACAAAACCCATGAAGCTTATTTGCAGGGTCAGATTGGCAACCCGGATGGCGACGAAAAACCCAACAAAAAATTCTACGACCCGCGGGTCTGGTTGCGTCAAAGCGAAGAATATATGGTGCAGCGTTTGCAACAATCCTTTGCCGATTTAAATTGTATCAACCGTTACGTTTAACCCTATTGCATTAGCCGGCAAGTGTGCGCCGGCTAATGCTGCAAAAAAATGGCGACAGGTAATTGCATGAAAAATTTATTCAGTGTGTTGCGCGATGATGAAATCAACGATGACCTTCTGCGGGTTATCGAAACCATTATCGATGCCAGCAAAGAAATCGCGTTTCGCGTGCGCCAGGGTGCATTGGCGGGCGTGCTGGGTTCCACGCAAGATGAAAATATTCAAGGCGAAACCCAAAAGCATCTGGATATTATTGCCAACCAATTACTCAAAGATTTATTACTTGCCAACAGCGCCGTTGCCGCCATCGCCTCGGAAGAGGAAGATACAGTGGTTGCAGGGCATGATGCCGGAAAATATCTGGTGGCCTTTGATCCGCTCGACGGTTCATCCAACATCGACATCAACGGCCAGATTGGAACCATTTTCAGTATTTATCGCGCGCTGGATTTAATTCCGCACCACAGCGAATTGCAATTCCAGCAACAGGGCAAACACCAGGTTTGCGCCGGTTATGTGCTGTACGGGCCATCCACCCTATTGGCAATCACTACCGGAAAAGGCACGCGCTGCTTTACTCTGGATTCAACCCAGGGCAATTTTCTACTCACCGCCGATAAGATTCATATCGCCGCTAACACCCAGGAATTTGCGATCAACATGAGCAACGCGCGTTTCTGGAGTGAAGACATGCGCGCATATATCGACGATTTGGTATCAGGCGAAACCGGCCCACGCGGGAAACGTTTTAACATGCGCTGGAACGCCGCAATGGTGGGCGATGTACACAGGGTATTAACGCGCAGCGGCATTTTTCTTTACCCATCCGACACACGCAACGCCAAACAACCGGCAAAATTACGTTTGCTGTACGAGGCCAACCCTATGGCGCTGCTCATTGAACAGGCAGGCGGCAAAGCATCCAGTGAAAACCAGCGCATTCTGGATATACAACCGCAACAATTGCACGAGCGAGTTGCAGTGATACTCGGCTCTGCCAATGAAGTAGATGAATGTTTGCAGTATTTGCGCCGCTAATTAGCGGCGCTGTTCAAAGCGCAAGACCTTAGCAGCGCTCATCACGCGATTAGCCAAGGCATTTTGCTGTTCAGCGCTTTCGGCAAGGCGAGTGATAGCAATATCCGTTTCATTAATACCGGTGATAAGTTGAATCAGTCGCCCGCGCATGGATTGTGCGCGCTGGCTTTCATCCTGCGCGCTGTCATTAATGCGCTGGGTCAGCACACTGGCTTGTGCAACTGCCGCTTCAATGTTGTTGAGTGAATCCTGGGTGGCGCGAGTTTCCAGCAAACAATTCTGTGCGCTTTCCTGCTCGGCATTCAGCCCTTGGGAAATTTGGCTCACCGAATTGCGCAACTGATCAATCATTTTTTTAATTTCGCCAGTCGCACTTTGGGTATCAAATGACAAGCGGCGCACCTCTTCCGCCACAACCGCAAAACCGCGCCCATGCTCACCGGCGCGCGCCGCTTCAATTGCCGCATTCAACGCGAGCAGATTGGTTTGTTCAGCCACACTTTGAATCGTATCCAACACTGTGCCTATGTTGTCAGTCGCACTGCGCAACTCCGCTAAGGTGGAGCAGGAGTGGCTCACCTGTTGTGCAAGGATTTGTACCTGTTCATCCACACCAGCTACACGTGCGCGCCCTTCACTGGCCAGTTGCGCGGCCTGCTGCACTTGTTGGCTGACCAGATGTAAACCCTGGGTCATTTGCGCTAGCGATTTCACCACGGCTTCAGTCTCTGCACCTACGTGATTCATTTCATGGCGCTGGCGCGCGGTTTCATCGCGACATTGGCGCGTGGTGGTCACATTGTCCAGCGCACCTTGCAAACTTTGCTCACTGGAACTGTTCACCTGCAGCATCACTGTATTTAATTCACTGAATAAATAATTCAACGAGCGGCCAATATCGCCCAACTCATCCTTGCGTGTCGCGGGGAAATGACTGAGCAGGTTTTTATCCTGCGCAGATTGTTTAATCGCGGTCGCCAATTGTTTTAATGGCTCACCAATATGCTGCGCAAATAAATAAGCCACCAGTGCCGCCAGTGCGGTTAGCACTAAAATCGCAATAGCGACACTGCGCCACAAGGTACTGCGCAAACTGGCCAGCGGTGCAAATACTTCGTCTGGGCTTTGCTGCGCGACCAGTGCAAACTGCTGTTCACCCAATTGCAATGGCTGCCAGCTACTTAACACCGGCTGATCAAAATAATCGTAGCTCATGCCACTGCCTGTACGCCCCGCCAAAGCCTCATTTACCGCCTGGGTGTGCGGAAAAAAAGTACCTGTGGTTTGTTGCTGGCGATTGATAATTGCCGCCGCATCGCGCTTGCCCGCTGTTTGCAATCGCGCTAAAAATTCCGTGGGCGCCTCCAGCATCGGGCGCAATTCGGTGAGCAACAAACCCTCGCTATTGGTGATATAAACATCGCCTGTTGTACCTAGCCCTAACTTCATCCAACTGCGCTCTGCATTGATAATGTTAGTCAATTGCACTGCTGGAATTTCCACCACTAAAAAACCTACGGGTTTGTCCGGGCTTTGCACCTCGTGAAAAACCGGCAAGCCCATGTAAGCAACCTGCTGATTAAAACGCGCGGGGTTAGCGTAAAAATTGGAGAGCAATACTTTATCTTTGCCAGCAGCCTGCAATTGCGCACTTAATTGCGCCAGCGGCGATTGCGCAAAAGGGCCGGCAATTAGTGAGCTTCCCAACAAGGGGCCTTTATTCACCGAATAAATAACCGTTTGCTGTTGTGCATCAATCAACAGCAAATCGCTAAAGCCAAAACGCTGGCTTAAATCGCGAAAGCTGCTGTGGTAACGGCGGTGTTGCTGGCCGTAAATACTCGCGTCACCCGCATCATCCAGCAGCGCTAATTGGCTAATATCCGCGGTATTTTTTTGCAGGTAATAATGCTGGATCAGCAGCGCCTCCTGGGAGAATTTTTCCAGCCAGGCACGGCTATCAATAGTGTCGCCATTAGTTTGCGCGCGGTGAAAGGGCAGGTAGGTATTGCTGTACCACTGTTGCAATTCGCCGCGCAATTCTTCAGTGGCGCGGCTGGGCACTTCGTAACGGTAAGAGGAAAAGGGGCGCACAAAACCGTAAATTGCTTCCTGCGTCATACGCCCGTTGGCGAGCGCCAATAATAATTCTTTGTAATTGGAAAATTGCGCACTAACCGCCTGTGCACGCCCGGCCGCCAAGGCCTGGAATTGCTGCTCCAGATTATGCGATAAGGCGCGATTGGATTCTTTAACCGCCAGCCAACCAGTGGTGCCGGCCGCTAACAATACTGCAACGCCCGTCAGCAACATGGCGCCCAGCATCAAACGGGAGGAGATTTTCATATGCATACGCAGATTGGTTAATACACTGACAATCTAGGCGGTGCTTATGACAGTTTAATTACATTCAGATGACAGCAGCGAGCCAGATGAATTTTATAGCCGATTATTTTCAATCATGAAAATGAATTTCCGGTGCATAAAAATAGTTGTTAGGGCTGCCAATCACCCAGTATTTTTTCACGTGTGTATCGCTTTGCTTCCAGCGCATCTAATTGACGGCGTTTATTATTGATAACTGCACCTGGGCCGCTGGAATTGTATTCAAAAAAACGGGCATCCTGGTCGGGCAGGAAATCTTTTTTACTGCCGTCTTTGGCGGTGCCGCTCATTGAATACCAGCCATGGGTGGTGATGTGCGCATCCATCCAGGAATTAATAAATACGGTTTTACCAATAGCATCCGGGTCGGCGTAGCGGCCATCGGCAAACTGGGTGGTGGGGTGCCAGGGGCGGCCAAGGGGTACTGAATTGTCAGGCACTGAAACATCGCGAGTGAGTTTGCAGTTGATAAAAGTCAGGCCGTAAAAATCCTTGATGTTAGTTGAGGGCGCGGTGACATAACCGTGAGGCGAGCTTGCGCGGCCGCGCGCCAGAGTTTTAATTTCCGAGTTGGTAAATACTGCATTGCCCCGACCAAAAATATAATCCACGTTGCCAGCGATCAGGCTTTTATCAAACCAACTGCGGCCACTGTTAACATAGAGAGTGTCCTGATAGCCCAGCAGTTTTACGTCGCGTGCAATAAATTTATCGCTACCCAAATCCAGCAAGAGTGCGACCGCTTGGGTATTGCCCACACGTTCAGTAGCGCCCGGTTCCAGCGCATCATTGCGCAAAAAATCAAATGAATTTTCCACCGTTAAATGTTGCAGCAATACACCGGTTGCGCGCACCGTCAGCGTGGCTGAACCGGACGTACCCCAAATTTGGCCTTTGGTGGCCCCCGCAAAGGTAGCCTCCTGCCCGGCATAAGCGTTGTAGTGCAAGCGAGTAGTATTTTTATCCGCTCCAATTAAATGAATATTGGGTTTGGCGATAATTATTTTTTCGTAGTAATCACCGTCCTGAATAAAAATGCGGTAGGGTTTGCTTGCATTATTAGGCGCAGCTTCAAGGGCGGCCTGAATGCTGGTAAAACTATTTTTTGCCTCTAAAGCCGAGGCGCTGACAATTGCATCGTAGCGCGAGTGCGATTGATTGGCACACCCCGCAACAGCAAAGATCATAAAAATAATAACGCCAAAAAAATGCAGTAAACGGAAATTCATGGGCGTGGCTCGTTAAAAATAAGAGTATAAAAATAAGGGACAACTGCTTGCCCCTTGTTTTTTCGTGGCATAGTTTATTGAAATGCGTCTTGCACCGAGGCCAACACACCCTTGGTGTAAAAACGTTCCAGCCATTGCGTAGTCGTGGCAATAAACCGCGCTTCGTTAATCAAGTCGCGACCAAATACTTTTTCAATGCTGACTACCGCGTTTACCATCGCCGCGGGGTTGCCTTGGTTGGCATCGCAAGCAGCACGCAATTCTTTGGCGAGTGGATCAGAGACTTCAATTGCATTGCCTTTTTCATCCACGCCCGACACATAGCGAATCCAGGCAGCCACACCCAAACATAAAATATCGATGTGGCCATTGCCCTGTAATTGTTCGCGCAGGGTTTCCAATAAACGCTGCGGCAATTTTTGCGAACCATCCATTGCAATTTGCCAGGTGCGATGTTTTAAGGCTTTGTTGGAGAAGCGCTCACACAATTGTTGTTTGTAAGCTTCAATATCAAAACCTGCAGGAGCAATGACGGTTTCACCCGCTTCGCGCGCCATGTAAGTTTTTACCAAATTGACAAAAGCCGGTTGTTCCATGACTTCGCTGATGTAATCAAAGCCGGAGAGATAACCGGTGTAGGCCATAGTGGAATGCGCACCGTTTAATAAGCGCAATTTGATTTTTTCAAATACACGCACATCATCCACCAACAATACCCCCACTTTGTCCCATTCCGGGCGGCCATCGGCAAATTTGTCTTCCACTACCCACTGGGAGAAAGGCTCACACACCACCATAGCTTCATCGCGTAAGTTCAAGCGAGCCTCTATATCCCTACGGTCGTCGTCAGTTGTTGCAGGCACTATGCGGTCGATCATTGTGCAAGGGAAAGTTGCATGGGTTTTTATCCACTGCGCCAATGCAGGTGAAATTTTTTCTGCAAATTGCAACACCACTTTTTCCAAGACTTCGCCATTATTTGGCAAGTTGTCGCAACTTAATAAGGTGAAGGCTTTTTGGTTATTCTCAAAGCGCTGTTTTAATGCTGCAACCAAAAATCCGATAGCAGAAACTGGCTTATCCAGATTCGCAAGGTCGTGAACAATATCCGGGTGATTCAGGTTTAAGTTGCCACTGGCTGGATCATGGCAATAACCTTTTTCCGTTACTGTGAGCGAGACAATTTTAATATTGGCAGCAGCCATTTGCGCTACCAGCGCCGCCGGGTTTTCAGGGCCGACCAATGTATCCAACACAGCGCCAATTAATTGCAGCTTTTCACCTTCACCCGAGCGTTCAACCAGAGTGTACAAACAATCTTGCGGCACCAATTGATCGCGCACGCCGGGTGAACGCAAGCTGCTGCCAACAATTCCCCAGTCGCCGCCAAATTTATTTAATACTGCTTCGGTATAAAACGCCTGATGCGCGCGATGAAACGCACCTATACCCAAATGTACTATGCCGGGTTTTAGTTGACTGCGATCATACGCGGGCAACAATACGTCTTTTGGCAATTCGTTAATAACAGTATTTTTTAAACGATTCATTCTCATATCCAATTCAATGTAAATAAAAATAATTCAGCCTTGGTCAATCACGGCTGATTGCACGCGATGGTAATAGCCGGTAAATAAATGTGTGTTTTTAGCAGTACAAGGGTGATATATTTTGTGTTCAATTTTGTCGCGGATAATTACAAATTTTCCGCCCGTGTTTACAAAATTATTCGATCACCTTTTTCCTTTCCTATAACTTCCGGAATTATCAAATGGCACACATAGCAGCGATTGGCGAAGTCATGGTGGAGCTGGCTCCATTCCCTACCGCCGACAGCAATGGCCGCGAAATCATGGCCTTATCTTTTGCTGGCGACACTTACAACACTTCGGTGTATATGGCACGCCTTGGTTTAAAAACTGATTATGTCACCCAACTGGGTGAAGACCCTTACAGTGCGCAAATTATGCAGCGCATGACCAACGAAAATATTGGCACGGGCATGATCAAACAACTGCCGGGCCGTTCACCGGGCTTGTACATTATTCGCAACACACCCGATGGTGAACGCGAATTTTTTTACTGGCGCAAAGAGGCACCGGCGCGCGAATTATTCAATTCGCAAGAAGCAGCTGATCAACTTTGTCAAAAACTCGTGCATTGCAACTGCGTTTACCTGAGTGGTATTACCCTCGCGATTATTGGTGAAAAATCGCGTGAATTTTTGTACAACAGTTTGCATAAGCTGCGTCAGCAGGATGTGATTGTTGCATTCGACAGTAACTATCGCCCGCGTTTGTGGCGCGATAAAAACGAAGCGCAACAAGCCATGCTGGCGGTTATGGAATACACCGATATTGCACTGCTGACACTGGATGATGAACAACTGCTGTGGGGCGATGATTCGGTTGAAGGCTGCAAACAGCGCTACGCCAATTATTCACTCAGCGAACTGGTATTAAAACGCGGCGCGGATGACGCCATCATTATTACGCCGAACGAAGAACTGCGCGTTCCGGTTCCGCCCGTGCAAGGTGTTATCGACACCACAGGTGCAGGCGATACGTTTAATGCCGGTTATTTAGCTGGCCGTTTGATGGGCAAATCACTGACAGATTCTGCCAAACAGGGCATTCGCTGCGCCGGCATTATTATTCGCCATCGCGGTGCGATTATTGATAAGGCTATTTTTGATAAAGAACTTGGCGCTTAGGCCGCAAAAAATTACCACGTAAATAAAACCCCACCCTAAACCTCCCCTTCAAAAAGGGAGGGAATTGTTCCTCCCCTTTTTAAAGGGGGAGGCTAGGAGGGGGTTTGGCACTTCAGCATTTTAGTGCCGCGTTTGCACAACTGAATTGCAAGCCCCCAGGGGTCGCGCATCATCACCAGGTGCGAGCCATCTTTAATATGCACTTCTTCCGCAAAACTCGCGCCTGCCGCCTCTAGTTGCGTGCGTTTTTCTTCAGGGTTTTCGCACACAAACGCCAAATGCACTAACAGCGGATTCATGGCCGCATAGTCGGGCACCTGATCCGGTGGGTTGTTATAAATTTCCAACATCACATCGCCACTCTCATCACCCAAAAAATGGGTATTGGGGCCGCCATCCATTTTGCGCACAATGGTTAAACCCATATTGGCGACATACCAGGCCGCCATCGCAACCGGGTCTTTTACATTCAAGGCAAAGTGTTCAATTTTCATAAAGGATTGATTCCACTGCACGCGCGTAGCGATCAGTTGCGATAAAAAATACACCATGAAAAAAGAGTGCCGCAGGGGCACTCAATAGGGGCTTACACAATATTTTTAACAATGGTCTCCACCATTTTTTTGGCATCGCCAAATAACATCATGGTGTTGTCGCGGTGGAACAATTCGTTCTCCACACCGGAATAACCTGAGGCCATGGAACGCTTCACAAACAATACCGTGCGCGCTTTTTCAACCTCCAGAATCGGCATACCAAAAATCGGGCTTTGTGGGTTGGTTTTTGCCGCCGGGTTTGTCACATCGTTAGCCCCAATCACAAAAGCAACATCAGCGGTTTGGAATTCATTGTTAATGTCTTCCAGCTCAAAAACTTCGTCATAGGGTACGTTAGCTTCAGCGAGCAGTACGTTCATATGGCCAGGCATACGCCCGGCAACCGGGTGAATGGCATAGCTGATTTTTACACCGGCTTTTTTCAACTCTTCGCACATTTCACGCAGTGCATGTTGAGCTTGTGCCACTGCCATACCATAGCCCGGCACAATAATGACCGAGCCGGCATTTTTCATAATAAACGCGGCATCTTCTGCACTGCCTTGTTTTACCGGGCGATCATCGCCACCGGAACCTGCTGCCGCAGCAGAGGAATCTGCACCAAAACCACCGAGGATCACATTAAAAAACGAGCGGTTCATGCCTTTGCACATGATATAGGAGAGAATTGCACCTGACGAGCCGACTAGTGCACCAGTTACAATCAACGCATCATTATGCAGGGTAAAACCAATGCCGGCGGCTGCCCAACCAGAGTAGGAATTGAGCATGGACACCACTACCGGCATATCGGCACCACCAATGGGAATAATCAGCAGCACACCAATGACAAATGCCAGCGCAGTCATACCCCAAAATACCCAGGGCGATTGATCCACACAGAAATAGCCAATCAAACCAAGAATCGCGGCACCGAGAATGGCATTAATAAAATGCTGGCCCGCAAAGACTATGGGCTTACCGGACACCAACCCCTGCAATTTGGTAAACGCAATCACCGAACCGGAAAAGGTAATTGCACCAATCACTACCCCCAAGCCCATTTCAATTTTGCTGGCGATAAAAATCTCACCCGCTGCATTCACAATGCCAAAGGCCTGGGGATTACTAAACGCCGCGCCAGCAACCAATACCGCCGCCATGCCGACCAAACTGTGGAAGGCGGCAACCAGTTGCGGCATAGCGGTCATGGCAATATTGCGCGCGATAAAAATACCAATCACCGCACCTATCGCGAGCGCGATAACAATCCAACCGTAGGAGGTGACAGCCGGGCTTAATACCGTAGTCACTACCGCAATCAACATGCCGAGCATGCCGAATAAATTGCCCTTGCGCGATGACTCAGGCGATGACAAACCACGCAGCGCCATAATAAAAAGCACAGCAGCAACCAAATAAGCCAGCGAGGTGAGGTTTTCGTGTAGGTTCGACATGATTATTTCTCCCCTGCTTTATTTTTCTTTTTGTACATGGCGAGCATGCGGTGAGTGACGGTAAAGCCACCAAAAATATTGATCGCCGCGAGCACCATCGCACAAAAGCCGAGCACCTTGGACAGACTCATAGCTTCAGGGCCGACAGCAATTAATGCGCCCACAATAATCACACTGGAGATGGCGTTGGTCACCGCCATTAATGGCGTATGCAGTGCGGGCGTTACACTCCACACCACGTAGTAGCCCACTAATATCGCGAGCACAAAAATAGATAATTGCGAAACAAAATTGGCTTCCATGATGATCTCCCGTTAGGCAGCGCCGGCTGGCTTGAAGTTGGGGTGAACAACCTGACCATCGCGCGTGAGCACTGTGGCCGCGATAATTTCGTCCTGCCAATTCACAGTGAATTGTTTATTGGCATCGATCATGGGCGTTACAAAATTTAAAATATTTTTGGCGTAAAGCGCGCTGGCATCGGCCGACAAACGGCTGGGAATATTAAACAGGCCGATAATGGTCACGCCGTTTACCTCTATCACTTCACCGGGTTTGGTGAGCGTGCAATTGCCACCTTGCTCTGCTGCCAAATCCACAATGACTGAACCCGGGCGCATTGAGTGCACCATCTCGTCATTAATTAACGTGGGCGCCTTGCGGCCCGGAATTAATGCGGTGCAAATGGCGATGTCTTGTTTCTTTAAAGTTTCTGCCACCAATTCCGCCTGGCGGCGTTTATAGTCATCGCTCATTTCTTTGGCGTAACCGCCAGCGGTTTCAGCGTTTTTCACTTCATCGCTTTCCACCATCACAAACTTTCCACCCAGGCTTTCCACCTGCTCTTTGGAGGCGGCGCGCACATCGGTTGCCGACACAATCGCACCCAGGCGTTTTGCGGTTGCAATCGCCTGCAAGCCAGCAACACCTGCGCCGAGCACCATCACCCGCGCAGGTGCAATAGTGCCTGCAGCGGTCATCATCATCGGCATGGCGCGGTCGTAAACATTAATTGCCTCCAATACCGCGCGATAACCGGCGAGGTTGGATTGTGAGCTGAGTACATCCATAGATTGGGCGCGGGTAATACGCGGCACAAATTCCAGCGTGAGCGCGGTGATGCCCGCCTCGGCATATTGCTGCACTGCCGCTGGCTCGGCGTAGGGCGAAAGCATGGCAATCAATAAGGCACCGCGTTTGATTAATGCCAGCTCGTTGACCTCGCCTTCACCTGCAAGCCTTTCACCGCCAAGAAGGGGCCGCTGCACTTTTAACACTATGTCAGCACTGCCCAGTAATTCAGCGAGGTTATCGCTGATTGTTGCGCCGGCCTCTGCATAAGCCTCGTTGCTGATGCGACTATTAATGCCCGCATCTTTTTCAATACAAACTTCAAAACCCAAAGCGATAAATTTTTTGACGGTATCGGGGGTGGCCGCAACACGCCGCTCGTGTGCGCGCCGCTCTTTGGTGATGGCGATTTTCATGGTTGATCTCTCGTTGGTGGTGGCAAATGTTTGGCAGCACTCATCGCTGTGCGACCGAGTCTGTCGTTTGTTATAAAACCTTTTCAGGCCCCGTCATTTGCTTTCTAGTTTCTTTTTTAATCTTTTGTTTTTTTGTTTTTTTGCTTTTGCTTTTCGCTCTTACTCTCCCCCCTCTTTTCAAGGGGGGCAGGAGGAGTTAAACCACCGCGCCAATTTTCCAGGGAATAAATTCGTTATCGCCGTAACCCAGCAATTCACTTTTGGTTTTTTTACCCGAGGCAACGGCCAGAATTTCTGCAAAAATTTCCTGCCCGGATTGTTCAAGGGTGAGCTCACCATCCACCACCTTGCCGCAATTTAAATCCATGTCCTCTTTCATGTGCTCATAGATTTTGCTGTTGGTAGCGAGTTTCATACTCGGTGCCGGCTTACAACCAAAGGCCGAGCCGCGCCCGGTGGTGAAACAGAGAATTTGCGCGCCCGAAGCCACCTGACCGGTAGCGGATACCGGGTCGTAACCGGGGCTATCCATAAACACAAAACCTTTGGTGGTAATTTCCTCGGCGTAGAGGAAAACATCGGTCAGGTTAGTGGAGCCACTTTTGGCTTGCGCCCCCAGGGATTTTTCAATAATGGTGGTGAGGCCGCCGGCTTTGTTGCCGGGGGAGGGATTGTTGTTTAATTCAAAATCGTTGCGCGCGGTGTAATCTTTCCACCACTCAATGCGATCCAATAATTTCTGCGCAATATCGGGCGATTGTGCGCGGCGCGTTAATAAATGTTCCGCGCCGAAAATTTCCGGCGTTTCCGACAAAATCACCGTACCGCCGTGACGCACCAGAATATCGCCAGCAATACCCAGCGCCGGGTTGGCCGTTACGCCGGAGAGCGCATCGGAACCACCGCACTGCAAACCAATAATTAATTCACTCGCCGGCACAGTTTCACGTTGGCAAGCATTTACCAACGGCAACATGGCACGCAGGGTTTCTATGCCTTTTTCAATCGCAATGCGCGTACCACCCACATCCTGAATGGTAAACGCAGTAAAGGTTTTGGAATCGGCAAGGCCACACTCCTCCATCACCCGCTGGATCTGCATGGTTTCGCAACCCAGGCCCACCATCATCACCCCGCCAAAATTGGGGTGGCGCGCGTAACCATTAAACGTGCGACGCAGGGTTTCGTAACCTTCGCCATCGGCGCGCATACCACAACCGCTGTCGTGGGTCATGGCGACTACGCCATCGATATTGGGGTAATTTTCCAATTCACCGGAGTAGGTGAAATGCTGGGCGATGGCTTTGGCAACAGTGGCCGAGCAATTCACCGTAGTAAGAATGCCCACGTAATTGCGGGTGCCGACTTTGCCATTAATGCGCCTGTAACCTTCAAAGGTCGCGCGCTGATCGGCCGGTACAAACTCGGTGGCCTTGGCCTCTTTGCCAAAGCCGTAATCTTTTTCCCAATCGCCCATCACGCAGTTGTGCACATGTACGTGCTCGCCGGCGGCTATATCCTGACTGGCAAAACCTATGGTCTGGCCGTATTTGAGAATGGCATCGCCCTTGGCGATGGCGCGTATGGCGACTTTATGCATGGCCGGGATGTCGCTGCGCAGGGTGACATCCTTCTCCACAAACAACACACCAGCGGGCAGCGCTACCTTGCAGATTCCGACGTTATCACTGTCATGCAACACAATAATGCTATTCACGCTGATCTCTCTCTTGTTGATGGGGCGGGTTTATCGGGCACTCAGATATCTGGATCCAAATATCTGAATAAAAGTGTAGTTCGCCTGAGGAAATTCGATCGCCCCCCGGGAAGGCCCAACTCTGTGTAACAGGCTGGAAGGCTGATTTTCGCCCGTTGGTATCTGACCGGGAAAACTCGCCCAAAAAAAAGGCGCCTTGCGGCGCCTCAAAATCGGCAATGGTATTCGGTCAATACCGGGATCAAATTTACCCCCCAAAAAAACCCTCGGCAACAGCCCAAAAACCACGCAAAACCGCTATGTAACCGATTTCAATTGGCATCAAAAACAGATTTAGCCTGTTACACAAAGCAGCGGGCACCATCAGATGACAAAATATTCAATAAGTCATTTTATTTAGGATAAAAATCCTTTTCTATAAATTAATTATTTTTTAAATTATTTCTATTGAAAAATGCGTGTATACGTTTACAAATCAATGATTGTTTAAATGTAAACGTATACATTACACAAAGTGGGAAAAAAATACTCAAAAACGGCTTTTGAAGCATTTTTTGGGGGGCTTGGGTTGCAATTCTCAAACGTGACATACAGAATGATTTTCACTCGATATGAGGATAAACATCTTTTTACAGCTACCGCAGTGGCAGACAACACGAGAGCAACCACCAGTGACTGACTATTGCCCCCAATACGGACGCCGTCATTTCCTTGGCCACAGCCTTGCAGCTATTGCCGGCACCGCCGCGCTCACCAGCTTGCCGGCCTGCACCCGCACCGCACCTGCTGCCCCCGGTTTTGCGGACAATGCCTGGAGCAAAGCCGAACAGATTCGCGCCCAGGTAGTTCCCCCGGCATTTCCTGACCGGGACTTTGATCTGCGCAACTTTGGCGCCAAGGCCGATGGCACAACCGACAACACCCAAGCCTTTGCCGCCGCGATTAAAGCCTGCCATGACGCCGGTGGCGGCCGCGTACTGGTGCCAGCAGGCAACTACCTGACCGGCCCTATCCATCTGTTGTCCAACACAAACCTGCATTTGGCAGAGGGTGCGCGCATCCTGTTCAGCACGGATTCCAAAGCCTATTTGCCGGCGGTATTTACCCGTTGGGAAGGCATGGAACTCATGGGCTACTCACCACTTATATACGCCTATGGCCAAACCAATATCGCCATTACCGGCACAGGCACGCTGGACGGCCAAGCCAACCGCACCACCTGGTGGCCCTGGAAAGGTGGCGCCTGGAAGGGCGGCACCGACTGGAGTGTGCCTGGTTTCCCCACCCAGGACGCGGCGCGCGATAAGTTGATGCAGGACATGGAGCGGGGCGTGCCAGTTGCCGAGCGCATCTATGCCGAAGGTGCCAATTTGCGCCCGCCGTTTATCCAACCTTATCACTGCAAAAATGTGTTGATTCAGGGCGTCACTATTACCAACGCGCCCTTCTGGTTAATCAATCCGGTGCTCTGTGAAAACGTCACTGTCGATGGCGTTAACTGCATTAGTCACGGCCCCAATTCCGACGGCTGCGATCCTGAATCCTGTAAAAACGTGGTGATTAAAAATTGCCTGTTTGATACCGGCGACGATTGCATTGCGATTAAGTCCGGCCGCAATGCCGATGGCCGCCGTTTAAATACACCCACCGAAAATATTGTGATCAGCCACTGCAAAATGCGTGAAGGTCACGGCGGCGTGGTAATTGGCAGTGAAATTTCCGGCGGTGTGCGCAATGTATTTGTCGAGCACTGTGAAATGAGCAGCCCGAATCTGGATCGCGGCATTCGCATCAAAACCAATTCGGTGCGCGGCGGAGTCATTGAAAACTTTTTTATTCGCGACATCACTATCGGTGAAGTAACCACCGCCATTGTTATCGACTTTGATTATGAAGAAGGTGACGCCGGTAAATTCACACCCACCGTGCGCAATATTGATATTCGCAATGTGCATTGCAACAACGCCAAAAAAGTCTTCCAGGTGCGCGGCTACAAGCGCTCGCCCATTCAAAACCTGCAGTTAACCAATTGTCATTTCAAACACGTGGATGACATAGGAATGCTGGAGCAAGTAGAAAATTTTTCCGCCACCAATGTCACTATCAAGGGAGTGGAATTCAAGGTGTAAAACGCGCTGCCAACACCAACTGGATAGCGCTGTAAATGCCGGAGCAATTCCGGCAAAAAAATTCCAAATATAAGCAGATGTCTCGCTTGCAGGCCCAAAGCCCTGGGGGATAAAGATCTGTGATGTTTGTGAAAATAAACGGCATTGTTTTTTGATGCCGGCATAGATCGTTAGCTTAATGTTTTTAAATCACAATAAAGATGGGGAAAATAGCTATGAGAAAATTTACGTTCAATCCACTCGTGTTAGCCATGGCGGCATGTGTGATTGCACCCACTACTGCAGTTGCACAAGGAGACGAACTTGAGGAAGTGCTGGTTACTGGCAGCTACGCCCAAAGCTTGAAAAACGCACTTAATGTGAAGCGTGAAGCGACTGGTATAGTTGACTCAGTGTTTGCCGAAGATGTGGGTAAATTCCCTGATCAAAATCTGGCAGAATCCTTGGGCCGTATTCCCGGCGTGGCAATTGAACAAGACGACGGTGAAGGTCGTTCGATTACTGTTCGCGGCTTGGGTGATGCCTACACCATGGTTACTGTAAATGGCATGCCTGCCCAATCACTGGCAGCTGGCTCTGGCGGTGTGCGTACCAGCCGTGCATTTGACTTCAACGTATTTGCGTCCGAATTATTTAGCCGCTTGGATGTTTACAAATCCACCTCCGGTGAACTGGAAGATGGCTCTCTCGGCGCAACCGTTGGCCTGCGCACTGCACGTCCTTTTGACTACGACGAGTTTGCGGCAGCGGCAAACGTAGAAGGTGGTTATTACGACGGTTCAGGCAGTGTAAAACCACGTGTGTCTGGTTTGGTGAGTGTCAGTAACGACACCATGGGCTTCTTGGCGTCAGTTGCTTATTCACAAAAAGAAGCGCCATTGACCGGTGCTGAATCTGGTCGCTGGAACCAACAATCCGGTTCCAACCGCCTCCTGTGCCCTGCAGATGTATGTGGCGATGATGCCAATCTGGTTCGCTCATCCTGGCACCCACGTATTGCGCGCTATGCGGACAAAACCAACGACCAGGATCGCCTGGGGGTTACTTCCAGTTTCCAATGGCAAATTGCCGATGAAACCCTGTTAAGTATTGACGGCCTCTATTCCAAAATCGACGTAACTCGCGACGAGCCGTTTATGCAAGCAATCTCTTTAGCGCGCAACGACGCTACCGGTATGCGTCAGATGAGCGTAGTGGACTATATGGTTGACTCCAACATGACGCTGGTTGCAGCCGAAGTCACCGATGCCGACTTCCGCTCAGAAGCCTTCCGCGCTGACTGGAGTTCAGAGTTCACCCAGTTGTCGCTTGACCTGAAACATGAGTTCTCCGACAACTTCCGCATGAACGTGCTGGCGGGCATGACTGAATCACAATTGGACAACCGTGAAGTAACGGTTATCTATGAGCACTTCAGCAGTAACGATTCACGCGATTATGTAACTTACGCTGATGCAAGCGACAGCTTCAGCTGGGATTACACCAACATGAAATCGCCCGTGTTGAGCTACAGCTTTGACACAACTAACCCTGCCAACTGGGAATTCTCTGAGTACCGTGATCGTATCTATGACGCAACTTCTGATACCGACATGGCGCGCGTGGATTTTGCTTATGATCTGGCAGATGGTTACACCGCTAAATTTGGTGCCACCCAAAAATCCTACGGCTATCAAATCGCCGAATCTCGTGCCGATAGAACATTTGCGCAAGCGGACGTTGCTAACGGCGGCGTAAAAGATGGCAATGCTTGTGGAATCACAGCAGCTGTTGACGCCAATGATGGTTTCTTGCAAACCGCTGGTGGCCAGTCTTTCTTCTACCCAGACTTTAGTCGCAGAACTGAATTCCAGGATTCAGGTTGCTGGGCCTACGCTCCACAAGCGGGCAATACCCGTGACGTAGAAGAGGAAGTATTTGGTTACTTCGCACAACTTGATGTAGACACCGAATTATTCGGCAATCGTTTGCGCGGAAACCTTGGTGTGCGTGAAGCTGAAACCGATTTGCGCGCGGAAGGCATCACGGTTGTTGATGGTGTTGTAACACCTGTTGTGGTTAAACATAGCTACAGCGATACCCTGCCGTCCTTGAGCTTGGCTTACAACCTTACTGAAGATTTAGTACTGCGCGGTGCGGCTGCAAAAGTACTGGCTCGCCCGGAATTGACCGACCTTAACCCAGGTGGCTCTATCACCATTTTTGGTGATCCAAAAGTGAGCTACGGCAACCCACTGATCGAGCCGTTCCGTGCTAACTCTTATGATTTGGGTGTTGAGTGGTACTACTCGGATGATGCCCTTGCTGGTATTACCTTGTTCCAAAAAGACGTTGAGTCCTTCCCGACTTCCGAGACATCAGACATCCCATGGTCACAACTTGGATTGCCTGACAGCCTTCTGGGAGCACAAGTGGATACTCTGCGCAACGAAACCTTTGAAGTTAGCCGCAAAATCAACGGCGGTGGCGGCAATATTCAGGGTGCTGAATTTGCATTACAGCAACAACTTTCGTTCCTCCCGGGTCCTGACTGGGTGCGCGGTTTTGGCTTCCAGGCTAACTACACGCTGGTGGACGAAGCAGAGCTGGATAGCGGCTCACCTATGAGAAACGTTTCCAAGGATTCTTATAACTTTACCCTTTACTGGGAAGGCGAAAAATTCCAGGCGCGTATCACCAACTCCTACCGCGGCGAGTACTACAGCAATACCGCCTCAGGTGCGAGCGAGTGGCAAACTCGTGTAGTGGATGACAGCAACTATGTTGGTGTTTCCGCGAGCTACGATGTCACAGACCAACTGAGAATCACCTTCAAAGGCGTAAACGTTACGGATGAATCCAAACATGAATACGAAACTGAAGGCGTAGCCCGCTTGGTTCTCGACCACTCTGCTGGTGCCAGCTACTTCGTAGGCGCAAGCTACAAGTTCTAATTGATCATTGATGTAGTACCCCAGGGATGCCAGGCAACTGGCATCCCTATTTAGTTATCGGCGAGGTGGATTTTTTACTGCGCCGCAACGCAAAAACCGATGTGATTCGTCAACTCAAGAGCATGACGACATAACGCGACAAGAGGTGTGTAACGTGAGTGTATTGTTTAAACCTGGAGTAATTTACAGCGGTATTTTTTTGGCAGCATTAATGGGTTGCTCACCAGAAAAAACCACCGAACAACAAACCAAGGCTACAACACCTGTTGCGCAACCTGACCTGAAAGATACCCTTGTTGCCACGGCGGAAATCAGCAACGCCAATAATTTTGCACTGCAACAAGAGCCAATTTATTTTTCATTTTATGACTTGGGTATAGATGCCAATGAAGCAGCAAAACTCGCTGTACTTCAAGGCGATCAACCCCAGGCTTCACAAAGTGTCGATACCGACGGTGACGGCGCGCTGGACAGTTTGTTACTGGCTGCCGATTTTGCACCGGCCGAACGCAAGAATTTTATTATTTCTACCGATCCTGCTATCGCCAAACCCGCGCTGAAAAAACAAACCCAGGCGGAAATTTCCATTAAAGAAGGCGGTGAGTGGAAAGGCAAAGTTTACGAAGGTGGCAGCTTTAAAAATGTGGATAGCGTAACCCCGCCGCCACAATACACCGATCACTCCTACTGGATTCGCTACGAAGGCCCCGGCATAGAGTCGGATAAAGTGGCCTACCGTATTTATCTGGATTGGCGTAACGGTTTCGATATTTTTGGCAAAAAAGTTAACGATCTTGTGCTGCAAAATGTAGGACAAGACGGTTATGACTCCTACCATGAAAATGCCGACTGGGGAGTGGATGTTTTAAAAGTGGGTAAATCACTCGGCATGGGTGGTTTTGGATTTTGGAATGGCAAACAAGTCGAATTGGTTTCACAAACCGAAAGCCGCTCCGCCAGTATCACCAACAATGGCGATATTTATTCCGGTTTTAAAATTAACTACAACGGCTGGCAAGTTAACAACCAAAAACTGGATATGACCGCGCATTTTTCCATGACAGCGGGAAGCCGTTTGGTGAAAGTTAACCTGAGCAAAACCGAGCGCTTGCCGAATATGGCAATTGGTTTGGTGAAACACCCGGGCACCACATTGCTTGAAGGCAATCAAAACATTAGCGGTTATGCCTGGACTTATGTGGCCAGCTGGGGCAAACAAAGCTTGAGCGGCCCGGATGACCATTTGGGCATGGCAATTATTTTCCGCCGCGATGATCGCGCTGAACAAACACAGGATGAAACCTCTTATGTTTCGGTGATGAAAGATAAAGGCGGAAAATTGGAATATTACTTCCTCGCTGCCTGGGAACATGAATTGGATGGCATAAAAACCGAAGCGGATTTTAAAGCCTATCTGGATCGCGAAGTATTGCGTTTAACCAGAGAACCGCGTGTGCGTTTTGAATCCGCACTCAGCGCCAAAGCCAAACAATCACCGCTGACGGCTGAGTCTGCGCTGCAGTGGAGCAAGGCCTTGGCTGACTCGGAACTCGCGCGCAAAACCCTGAATTACCACTATCAAGGTTGGGATGAAAACCGTCGTCGCCCCTCCAAATTTGAATACGACATTGTCGGCATGCAAATTATGGCGCTGCAAAAATTAAACGAGGTAAGCCCCGACCAGCGTTATATGGATGCCGCCGAAACAGTCACCGGTAGTTTTGTTGCCGAGGATGGTCACATCCACACCTTTGAACCGGATTTATTCAGTATCGATTTAACCAAACCCGGCGATGTCTTGATTCTGCTGGAGCAGCGTACCGGCGCCGAAAAATATCGCAAAGCAGTAGATTTTTTGCGCGAAAATTTGAAGCGTCACCCACGCACCAGCGGCGGGGCTTTCTGGCATCGCGCCACCTATCCTAACCAATTGTGGCTGGATGGTGTTTATATGGGCATGCCCTTTCTGGTGCAGTACGCCGCCACCTATGAAACTGGCGCGCAGCAACATGAAAGCTTTAAAGAAGCCGTGCATGAATTTGTGATTGCGCGCGAGCAGCTACGCAATCCTGAAACCGGTTTGTACTACCACGCCTGGGATGAATCCAAACAAGCTGACTGGGCCGACAAAGAAACCGGCCGCGCATCCCAATACTGGCTGCGCGGTTTGGGTTGGTACGCTATGGCATTGGTCGATGTGCTAGATTACTTACCGGAATCCGAAACCGAGTTGCGCAAAACCCTGATTGATATCACCCGGGAATTGGCCGCAGATTTGTTGCGCTACCAGGATGCAGAAACCGGCACCTGGTGGCAAATTCTGGATAAACCCGGTGCCCTTGCCAATTATCGCGAATCCAGCGGCAGTGCGATGTTCACCTATTTTTATGCCAAGGCGATAAATAAAGGTTATTTGCCGGAAACCTATCGCGCGGCCACAATTAAAGCCTATGAAGGTTTGATCAATGAATTTGTCACGGTGCATAGCGATGGCAAAATCAGCATGAACGACCAGTGCCTCGTTGCCGGTTTGGGTTTTGGCCGCGATGGCAGTTACGATTACTACATGACCGAGCGTATTTTCTCCAACGATGCCAAGGGTAATGTGCCCTTTATTATTGCTGGTATCGAAATTTACAAATTACTTAAACAGCAATGATTTAAAAAATTACTTAAATATTAACCTAAAAGAATTAATTAAAAATTACGTTAAAAAAAATAACTATCCGCGCGCACCTGTGAGTTTTGCTCATGTGCGCGCATTGCTTCTATAGAGTGGATACCATCAACCTGTGTTGCGCTTGCGCGCAGCAGCCGAGAGACGAAGGTTTTTATTATGAAAGTGTTAGAAGAACGTTTTGCCGTCCATCAGGACGACTACAAACATTACGATACTGAAAAACTGCGCAAACATTTTTTAATCGAAAATATTTTCACCGCTGACCAGGTGGAATTTACCTACACCCACTACGAGCGCTTGATGGTGGGCGGTGTTATGCCGGTGAGCAAACCCGTGCAACTGGAAACCTACTACCAATTAAAATCTGAATATTTTTTAGCGCGCCGTGAGTTGGGCGCAATTAATATTGGTGGTAGCGGCAAGGTGTCGGTAGATGGTGAAGTATTTGAAATTGGCACCAAAGAAGCCATTTACATCGGGCGCGGCGCCAAAGACGTTTTTTTCAGCAGCGACGATGCCAGTAATCCTGCGAAGTTTTATTTGAATTCCACGCCAGCGCACCACAGCTATCCCACCAAAAAAGTGAACAAGGAAAATAGCAAGGTATTGCACATGGGCGCGGGTGACACCTGTAACGAGCGCGATATTTATCAGCTGATGATCAGCTCGGTGCTGGATACCTGTCAATTGCAAATGGGTATGACCGAATTAAAACCCGGCAGCATTTGGAACACTATGCCCATGCACACCCACAGCCGCCGGATGGAAGCCTATTTTTATTTCAACATTCCGCAAGATCACGCAGTGTGCCATTTTATGGGCCCAGCCGATGAAACGCGCCACCTGTGGATCGGCAATGAGCAAGCGGTAGTTTCGCCGCCCTGGTCTATGCACTCGGGCGTGGGCACTGCTAACTACACGTTTATTTGGGGTATGGCAGGGGAGAACATGGACTACACTGACATGGATTTCCACAAGCCCAGCGAATTGAAATAACGTTTGAATATTTTCGTCAACCTGCACAGGCGGGCATCCAAAAAATTGGTAAAACTATGAATCACCCATTATTTGATTTAACTGGAAAAATCGCGCTGGTAACCGGCGCCACTCACGGTTTGGGCATGGCTATGGCAAGCGGCCTTGCCAGCGCCGGCGCCACATTAATTATTAACGGCAACTCCTCGCAAGAAAAAATCGACAATGCCGTTAACGAATATCGTGCAAAAGGTTTCAAGGCGTTTGGTTACAAATTTAATGTGACCAATGAAGACGAAGTGATTGCCGCTGTTGATCAAATTGAAAAAGATCACGGCCCGATTGATATTTTGATTAACAACGCCGGCATTATTAAACGCACACCACTGCTGGAAATGACGCTGGAAGATTTTGAAGAAGTGATCAAAATCGATTTGACCGGAGTGTTCACCATGACCCGCCCGGTCGCTCGCAAAATGGTGGAGCGTCGCCAGGGCAAGATCATTAATATTTGTTCAATGATGAGTGAACTTGGCCGCAATTCCGTTGGCGCTTATGCAGCAGCCAAAGGCGGCTTGAAAATGCTCACCAAAAATATGGCCACCGAGTGGGCGAAATACAACGTGCAAGTAAACGGTATTGGCCCCGGCTATTTTGCCACCAGCCAAACCGAACCCATCCGCGTGGACGGCCACCCCTTTAACGATTTTATTATCAGCCGCACCCCGGCCGGCAAATGGGGCGACCCGGACGACCTGCAAGGCGCCACCATTTTCCTCGCCTCCAAAGCGAGTGATTTTGTCACCGGCCAAATCGTCTATGTGGACGGCGGTATACTCGCCACCATTGGCAAGCCAAGTAACGAAGCCTAAACCTTTGTACAAAACCAGAATAATTCACCCCTTTTATTCTGGTTTCTCCCGCAACAGCCGCCCCACAAGGGCGGCTGTTTTTTTATGCAAAGGATTATTAAAAGTAAAAGGGATTCGCTAAAAACCCCTGAAATGCTACCTTTATAGGACGTGCGCTCCCAGTGCAACCACCGCTGGCACGTTTATAACACCGGTTTTCGCATGGATGAATACTATTTCAAATATCAGCGACATCCGCCTGACGCGAACAAGCCGTTATCTCATTTCTGGTTCGTTGAATAGGTCATACCCACTATGAACAATAAACTTGCTCTACGCGCACTCCTGCCCGGTGCGCTCTTGCTCTCGCTGTTGGCGGGTTGCGACTCCAAAAAAACCGAGGCACCGCCCGCTGCCACTGATGCGCCTGCCGCCCAAGCCAGCAAGGTGGAATGGCCGGCTATTGCCAGCGCAGTGAAAAAAGATCCGGCGGTGGAAGCCCGTGTTGAGGATTTACTGGCGCGCATGACACTGGAAGAAAAAATCGGCCAGTTAATCCAGCCTGAAATCAAGTTCCTCACGCCTGAGGATGTCATCAAATACCATGTCGGCTCAGTGCTCAACGGCGGTGGCAGCACCCCCGGCAGCAACAAATACGCCACCATGGAGGATTGGGTGAAGCTGGCGGACAGCTTTTACAACGCCTCGGTGGATAAATCCAACGGCCGTATTGGTATTCCTATTATGTGGGGCACCGACGCCGTGCACGGTTTGGGTAACGTGATTGGCGCCACCCTGTTCCCGCACAATATTGGCTTGGGTGCGACCAATAACCCCGAGCTGTTAAAAGAAATCGGCCGCGTTACCGCGATTGAAATCGCCGTGACCGGTCTGGACTGGGACTTCTCGCCCACCGTTGCGGTTGCACGCGATGATCGCTGGGGCCGCACTTACGAGAGCTGGTCGGAAGATCCAAAAATCGTTGGCGACTTTGCCGGCAAAATGGTGGAAGGCTTGCAAGGTGAAGGCGGTAGCGAAAACTTCCTCACCAACAACCATGTGATTGCCACTGCCAAACACTTTATTGGCGATGGCGGCACCCTGAATGGTGTAGATCGCGGCGCTACCCAGGGCGATGAGCAAGTGCTGCGCGACATTCACGGCGCCGGTTACTTTAGCGCGCTGGAATCCGGTGTGCAGGCGGTCATGGCCTCCTTTACCAGCTGGGACGGCACTCGCATGCACGGCCACAAATACCTGCTGACCGATGTACTCAAAGGTCAAATGGGTTTTGATGGTCTGGTGGTAGGTGACTGGAGTGGCCATAGTTTTATCCCCGGCTGTACCGCTGTGGATTGCCCTGAGTCGCTGATGGCTGGCCTGGACATTTACATGGTGCCGGAGCCTAACTGGAAAGACCTGTATAACAACCTCTTGGCACAAGCCAAATCCGGTGAAATTACTGCTGAACGTCTGGACGATGCAGTGCGCCGTATCCTGCGCGTGAAAATCCGCGCCGGTCTGTTTGAAAAAGGCGCACCTTCCACTCGCCCACTGGCTGGCAAAAAAGAACTGCTGGGCGCGCCGGAACACCGTGCTGTTGCCCGTCAGGCGGTACGTGAATCGCTGGTGATGCTGAAAAACAAAAACAACCTGTTGCCGCTGGCACGCAACCAGAAAGTATTGGTGGCTGGCGATGGCGCAGACAATATCGGTAAACAAAGCGGCGGCTGGTCTGTTACCTGGCAGGGCACTGGCAACGTCAACAGCGATTTCCCGGGCGGCACCTCTATTTACGCCGGTATTAAAGATGTAGTGGATACCGCAGGCGGCAAAGCCACTTTGAGTGTGGATGGTTCCTACAGCGAAAAGCCGGACGTTGCGATTGTGGTCTTTGGTGAAGATCCCTACGCCGAAATGCAGGGTGACGTTGGCATGCTGGCTTACAAACCACGCAACCCTACCGATTGGGAATTACTGAAGAAATTACGCAGCGATGGCATTCCGGTAGTATCCTTGTTCATTTCCGGGCGCCCACTCTGGGTTAACCGCGAGCTGAACGCTTCAGACGCTTTTGTTGCCATCTGGTTACCGGGTACCGAAGGTGCTGGTGTAGCGGATGTCATCTTTAAAAATGCTGCGGGTGAAGTGAACTACGACGTAAAAGGTCGCCTGAGCTTCTCCTGGCCAAAACACCCGGATCAAACTCCGCTCAACAAGGGCGACGCCAACTACGACCCACTTTTTGCCTATGGTTACGGCATGAGTTATGCCGACAAAAACACCTTGGGTGATGACTTGCCAGAAGACGGCCCCAAAGCCGCCGAAGCCATGGACGTGATGGAAATTTTCAACCGTCGCCCTATGGACCCCTGGCAGTTGGAAATCATTGGCTTCCAGAACGATCAGATGCCAATGAACAGCAACACCGTTAAAGCCTCATCCTTGATGATCCAAGCCGTTGACCGCGATGTGCAGGAAGATGCACGCCGCGTAGTCTGGAACGGTAGCGGCCAGGGTCAGGTGGCGCTGTCCGTTGGCAACCGTCAGGACTTTATCAACTACGTTAATAGCGATTCTGCCTTGGTATTCGATATCAAAGTAGACGCCGCACCGAGCGCTACCAGCTTCCTGCGCTTGGGCTGTGGCTCTTACTGTGCGTCCGACATCGACCTGACTGAAAAACTCAAAGGTTTTGCCGGTCAGGGTTGGCAGACAGTGACAGTACCCTTTAGCTGTTACCCCAATGCCGGCGCGAACTTTGGTATCGCCCAGCCACCAGAAGAGTATTGGACCCAAGTCCTTGCCCCCTTCTCGCTGGTTACCGCTGGCACTTTGGATATTACCTTCGCCAAAGTCAGCGTGGTAAAAGGCGCCGGTAAAGACGTAGCCTGCCCCTGATAACTGCTGATTCCTAGCCAATAAAAAAACCCCCGCATGGCAACATGCGGGGGTTTTTGTTTTGCGGAGTTTTAACGGAGAGGCTTAGAAGTTTGCTCTCACGCCCAGCGCATAGCGGCCTACACCTTCGCCGACGTAGAACATGTGGTTCTGTTCGCGGCCGTGGATGCGGGCGCCTTCTTCGGTGACGTTGATGCCTTCGAGGAAGATGCTGACGTTGTCGCTCAGGTCATAGCTCATGGAGATATCGATTTGTGAGTAATCCTCCACTACGACCGGTTCGTTACTGGTACTGGTGTAGAAATACTGGAAGCCACGCACAAACGAATCGCGCCAGTTGTAGGCGATACGAATCTGGAAGGGGCCATTTTCATAGAAACCTACCAGGTTGGCGGAATCGCTCACACCAACCACTGCATCGGCTTTGGGTATCTCGCCCAGCGGGGTGTCAAAGTCATATTCCGGGTCAGCAAATACGAAGGTCGCGTTGGCGATAACACCAAAACCGGTATCGCCAAAGATGTGCTGGCCACCCACTTCAACACCGCTGACTTTTTTGGTGTCCAGGTTGCGCGGACGACGCATTTCGTAAATCACATCCTGACCGGTAGCCGGGTCGATCACGCCGGTGATGGTTTCAGGCACACCTTCAGTTACCACAAAATTGTCGATGGATTTGGTGAAACCGCCGATGGAGACATAATCAAAATCATTGATGTACCACTCCGCCGACAGGTCGAAGTTATCCGACATAAAGGGTTCGAGGTTGGGGTTACCGGCACTGCCTACGCCGGTCTGGCCTTCACGCACATCACCCAAGGTACGCGCCGAGCGCATATCGTTCAGCTCGGGGCGAGTAATGGTGCGCGAGGCGCCAAAACGCAGCACAACATCATCCAACAGGTCGTATTTCAACGACAGGTTGGGCAGGAATACATCGTAGCCATCGCCATCGGTGAAAGGCACGCTGTCGCCATACACGCGGGTGTAAGACTCTCCGGCCACCGGTGGCGGGGTCAGCGATACCAGGGTTTGCTCCAGCGACGTTGAGTCGATGGCGGTGTCCTCGTAGCGGGTGCCGGCAACAACGGTAAGGTCGCGGCCATTCAGGTCGAAGGACTTGGTCGCCTCCAGATACACCGCCGTGGTCTGCTCGTTGATTTCCGACCAGTTAGGCTGGCGGATCAGGGTGGAGTTGGTGGCATCTTTTTGTGCGGCAGTGGCACCGGCGTCCTGCTGGGCGTAAGCGGTCCAGTCGTTGAATGCCAGCGGGTCAAACGCGAAGTAGGCCAAATCACCCATAATCGCGTGGTTCATGGTTTTTACCGCGTAACCGGCGTTTTGGGCATCGGCCACTGAGCGATAGAGGCTGGTCGCCGGGTCGCTGCCTACCAGATTGTACTTACCTTGCAACACACCGCCGGCTTTGGCCATGTACTGCTCGATGGTTTTGGTCTGGTCGGTAAACATCAGGCCGGCTTTCACCGTCAGGCTATCGCCTGCAAAAGTGTAATCCACGCGGGATTGGTCGATCTCATCGGTGCGTGGGTCAGAGTAACCGTCGTATTGCCAGATACGCGCGTTGGCAAGGGAGATATCGGTATTGTCGTAATAGTGGCTGGCAATGTCGTCGCGAATTTCAAAGGTAAACGACAGCGGTGATGCCTGAACGTCAGAGCGGCTGATGTTGGCTTGTTTATCCGGCTGCGCTTCCGCTTTGGATTGGCTGTAACCAAACACCAATTTGGAGCTGTCGGTAATATCCCAATCCACTTCCACGCCAGTGCTCAAACCGGTTTCCTGAGTGACCGGGTTGTTTACAAAAAAGTCCAAACCGGCGTTAGTCACCGTGCGGTTGACGATGGTGGCGTTTTCATCAATTTCATACTGTTCATTATTGCCATAGCCGTACCAGGCGGCACTTTCATACTCCATGCCTTCTTGCTGCAGGTCGGAATATTGCGCATCCAAAGTGATAGCCAGGTTATCGGCTGGTTTGTATTCAAATACCAGGCTGCCGTTCAAGCGCTCGCGCTCAAATTCCTGGCGCTTGATTGCGGTCTGGGTGGGGTAGAAATCCACGTTTTGCGGATTGCCCTGGGCATCGGGCAGGACCAAATAAGAACCGGTTGTGGCCGGGCGACGTGAACGCCAGTCCCAGCGGCGCTGCTCTACCGAATCGGTCTGGTACTGACGCTCCTGAAAACTCACCGCTGCCAGCACACCAAAATTGTCATTAAACGTGGTGCTCGCCAAGGCGGAAACTGACGGGGTGATGTCATCGATATTGGTTTCATTCAGCCCTTTTACCGAACCGGCAAACTTGGTGCCCAGGTCCAAAGGCTTGGCAGTTTTTACATTAATCGTGGCGCCGATACCGCCGGATTGGGTGGTGGCAGTAGAGGTTTTATATACCTCTACACCACTTACCATTTCTGCGGCGACAGTATCAAAGTTAAAACCGCGGCTGGCGTTGGCATTGGGCATTTGGCGGCCGTTCAACAACACGGTATTGAACTGTGGGCCAAGGCCGCGCACGGTCACCTGACGGCCTTCACCGCCGCTGCGGTCAATCGACACACCGGTAATACGCTGCAGCGATTCGGCAAGGTTGGTATCGGGGAACTTGCCTATGTCTTCCGAGCTAATCGCATCCACCACGCCAGTGGAATCGCGCTTGGTGTCCAGCGCGCTTTTTAAGCTCGCCTTGTAGCCAGTAACAACAATTTCCTCCAGCGCCGACTCTTGCGCCTGGGCACCGGCGGCTATCGCCAGACTGAGCAAGCTAAGGCTGAACATTGGTCTTGTGTATTTATTCATAGAGTTCCCCGTGATGTTGATCGGCCCGCCATAACGCGTGTCGATGGATTAATGTTATTTTGTACACTTGTATACATGTGTATTAGTCATAAATACTATTACTTGTATGCTAGTGGGTCAATAGGCGGCAGAAAATATGCCCATCAGGTTTCCGCCAAGTCCTGGACCGACGACGGGAGAAATGTGGCTTTTACTGCAAGGAGGCAGGATAGAAGGAACAGGAATGGATAAATAAAAAACCCTTGTGGGAATCCCACAAGGGTTAATCACTTAATTGGACAGAGTCAGGTAATACACTGTGCCTGAAATGTTAATGCGATGATTTGCAATAATGATTCACAAATTCGTGATGCATCGGCAACTTTGCTACGACATCAGCAATCGTTGAGCGCATTTTGGATAGATGCCCGATCATCTCCTCATCAGACATAGTCTGAAATATAGAATGATAATGCTGTGGCATAAGGCCTTGACCCAGCATAACGTGCAGCCACGAATCACGCCTGAACAATTCTCGACTGTCCTGATAAGACAGCGCATGTTCTTTAAATAATTCAAGTCGATGGGACAATGAATCCGGAACACTCATATTTTTACAATAGCGCCAGAACTCACTGTCTTCACGTGACGTGACGTGATAGTGCAAGATAATAAAATCGCGAATGTTTTCCAATTCCGCTATCAATTGTTGATTGTATTCTTTGGTTATTGCTTGCGTTATGCCATTAAAGGGGAACATGCTCATTAGCCGGACAACACCTATCATAAACAGATAAATACTGGTTGATTCCAGCGGCTCGACAAATCCACTCGAAAGCCCCAACGCAACACAATTTTGATTCCAAAAAACCTTGCGCCGCCCGGTTCTATATTTAATGACTCTCGGCTCCGTTAACACCTTTCCTCTAACATTATTTAAAAGATGTGCTTTTGCTTGATCGTCAGACATAAAGTCACTGCAAAATACATTTCCATTACCAACGCGATGCTGAAGAGGAATATGCCACTGCCAACCGGCTTGATGTGCTGTACAGGTTACATAAGGCTTGGGCGGTTCTACTGACTCGGTTTGTATCGCAATAGCACTGTTACAGGGCAACCAGTGAGACCAATCTTCATAAGGTGTGTTTAAGGTTTTATCAATCAACAGGCCGGTAAAGCCGGTGCAATCGATAAATAAATCACCTTCAATAATCTCGCCCGACTCCAATAACAGTGCTTTGATGTCGCCATCAGGATGCTGCTGCACCTGCTGAATTTTTCCTTCAATACGCTTGGCGCCATGCTTTTCACTGAATTGACGTAAAAATTGTGCGTAGCGGGTGGCATCAAGATGGTACGCATAATTGATGCTGCCTGTTTTTGACGTAGCAAACTTATTCGCTTTAGCCGCCTGCACCTCCAGACTGTATTCACCAAATTCGGCGTTTATACCTTTGCTTTTTGCATGCAACCAAAAGTGTTGGAAATCAGCGAGGTAACTCCCCTGGCCGGTTGAACCAAACGGGTGAATGTATTCATCGCCAATTTGGCCCCAATTTTTAAACGAAATCCCCAGCTTGAATACCGCTTCAGTGGCACGCATAAACTCTTGTTCATCAATCCCGAGCAATGAGTGAAATGTCCTCATCGGCGGAATAGTGGCTTCGCCCACACCAACGGTTCCAATCTGATCAGACTCAACCAGCACCACATCCAGGAGTTTCCCCAGCTGCTTGGACAGCGCAGCGGCCGCAACCCAACCCGCCGTACCACCACCAGCAATTACTACTTTTTTTACGCTATTATTTTTCATCATCACAGCTCTTCAATTCATCGCATTCGTCAATAAATTTGCAGGTAGATAAAACGTTTAACGGTTCAGTTTATTCAGCAACATTGCACGTAGCATTTTACTTTTAGCCAAATCCATTTCACCCAGATACCCTCGCGCCGGCTCCGGCAAATGCTCGGCAGCTTGTTCAGCATCACCAAAGATGTAGTAGTCAAAAATGTGTTTCCACCCCAGCTTTTCGTGCTCCGGTTTATCGCGCAAACTCAATAGCGCGTGGTACAACACGTTGGTAGCTGCGCCCATGTATTTCGGTGAATTACTCCACCAATAATTTACCAGCACATTAAAAGCATTAAGCGCTTCAACCTGGTGCCACCACATGCTGGGTAAATAAAGCGCATCACCCGCTTCCAACTCGGCAATTTGTCCGTGTTTTATGGCTTCGGCAAATTTGGGGTATAAATTAAAATCGGGATTATTGAAATCCACCATGCTTAACACTTGGCCACCCGGTGTTGGTGCTAAAGGCCCCGGATAAAGATTGGCAATTTGATCCGGTGGAAAAAGCGTAAACCGACGCTTGCCCACCACACAGCAGGCAATATTGTCTGAAGTATCGTAGTGACAGCACGCGGTAGTGCGGCTGCCAATCCATATGCTGATGCGTAGATCTTCAAGCGGAACTGCCGATTCAGGCCGCGGAATGACAATATCATTCTCACGCCTGAAATCCGGAAAGTGGGTATCAATAATATTGGATGCGATGTAATAAGCGCTGGGATTTTCTTTATCAAAATTTTCCTGAATCAGATCCAGTACTTCATCCACCCGCATGGTGCGGGAATCATAATTTAGCTGTGTGCGCTCTTCGTTGTAAAAGAAACGACCTTTGATATCGGGCGATCCAATACAGGCCGTTGAAGGGGCTCCGTTATAGTGCGACTTTAAATAGTTAATCGCCTGACTATCTGATTGTCGCCCCTGCTCAACAAGTTTCCAATGATTGATCAAACCCTTAATAACAACCGGTTCTTTGGATGAAAAAACCGCTTCATCCAAAGCCCGGCTTTGGTAATCAGTAATAACTTTTGTTCTAGCGGTAATCATCGACATAATATTTTTCACGCTGGATTTTTAGGCTATTCTGACAAGATCACTTTTTCCTATTTTTGATTTCTGTCAATCTTCGAATGTTTGTCATTGAGCTTATTACTGCATAGGCGAGTGGCAAAAATCCAAGCTTGTTCAATTTTTCCAATTGCTCACCGCCAAGCGCCATCAATTTTTCCTCATTAACAGTGAAGTTGCCCACCAAACGCTGTTTTTCACCGTTATTTAAATCGATTTCTATATCGACAGGCTCAATTAAATCAAACCCGGTAAAAGCATTGAACATTGCATCTTGCATCGCAATGCCCTCGTGAATAATTTTCAAAATACTGGCAATGTGCTCCAGATAAGGACCGTTACCGCCATGCTCTAAAAATAATGGATAGCCTTTTTCATCATTTGCTTTTGGATGCTCCAGATCGATATGAATGACGGGCACTTTATTCTTGTCCGCGTCGGACTGGAAGCCAATCAGGAACGGGCCTCGCGCAATCACCGCAGGAATATAATACGCATCCCACCCTGTTTTTACTGTTGGGTTTAAAAACAGGTTTTCACCTTGGCCCAACCCCAACAACACGGTTGCGTGAAATTTTTGTGTTTCGGGATTTCTCCTGAACAGGATTGGATATTCTTTTTGCAGCTCAATAAATTCGGTAGGAAAAGCTAAGGCACTACTGACATTATCGCCAAATTCAGCGCCGAAACGGGTGACTACTTTTAAGTCCTGATGTGCCAGGTTATTCAACAATACTGTGTTTGCCATTGCTTGATGTCCAGACCTTTAAAAACCTTGGGTATTTTTAAAATTTATGTGTATTTGATGTGGCGCTTGTCATTGCAGCATACCTGAGAATACCGCAACTTTTCAGAAGAAATTAAAAAACCAGTCGAAGTTAGAAAGCCAGCAAAAATTAAAAAGCCGCTTTGCAGCGGCTTTTTAACTTATCAACGATAAGGTGTTTAATTGAATCTCGCGATTTAATTAAAAGGTATAGCGCGCACCAATTTGATAGCGTGCACCCAGGTCATACATATCCCACATCATGGCCTTGTTACGACCATGTGAACGACTGTCCTCACCGGTAACGTTGATACCCTCGAGAGACAAGGTCAGTGCGTCAGTCACCGAGTAACTCAGGTTAAGATCGATTTGAGAATAATCCTCGATATAACGTGGGTTATTGAAGCCGCCTCTGTTTGTCTCATTCAGGTACTCGCTGCGCCAGTTATACGCAATACGCGCCTGGAAGCGGTCATTTTCGTATATACCTGACAGGTTTGCAGTATCACTCAAACCAACCAACGCAAACTGTGACCCCAGGGCTGGGTCTTGCAGGTTGTTGAAGCCTACGTCGCCGCGAACCAGGGTGTAGTTAGCCTGAACACCAAAACCGGTTTCGCCGAAGAAGTGCTGAACGGCGAGTTCAATACCGTGAATTTTGGCTTCGCGTCCATTGTTTGGTGTCTCGGTACTGAACACAGCCAATGGATCACTTGCGTTGTCCAGAATATCCCAACCTTGTTGCGCGAGGATGAACTGATCTTGCGCACTGGTTCCGGTGTAGGCGGTGTTACCAAATTCAGCCACCCAAGCTGCATTGAGGCCGCCGCCGGGTAAAACAACAAACTCGTTGTATGCCGTCTGGCTGAACAGGGTAACGTCGCTAAGCGGGATTCCAGCTGCTGCCAACTGTGCTGCCGCTGCCTGTACACGAGGTCCGTTAGTCGAGTTACGAATACCTAACAACTCGCGGTTTACTCGTTCAGAACCAATAAAGTTCTTCACATTTTTTTCGAAGAAGCCAATAGATGCGTAGCTACCCTCGTCGTAGTACCACTCCACGGAAAGGTCGAAGTTGGTTGACTCTAGAGGTAACAAACCAGGGTTTGATGCGCTGGCTGTTGGAATAGCACCCAAATAGGTAGGGCCACCACCGCTGCCGAAATTGGAGGCGGATACACCCAGGGAACCCAAGCCCGCTCTGGCAATGGTTTTGCTGAACGAGAAGCGGCTGACCACATCATCAGTCACATTCAAGGTCAAATCCATGCTTGGCAGCAGGTTGTCATAGCTGGCTTTGGCAGAAACCAAAGTCTGTGGTTTGGTGTTATCAGGGTTGATAGAGATGTCGTTGTCGCTCTCCCAGCGGTAGAAGTAAGCAGAGGACAGCGAGCTTGAATCTACATCGGTGGTCTCATAGCGCAAACCGGTCAAAATACTGAACGGCATAGTGCCCAGGTTACCTTCCAGGCCAACCTGGAAGTAGGCGGATTGCATGTCTTCCACCACAATGTTATGGGCATTCTGGTTCATTGTTGCAGGAAGGATTGGAGGCAAATCAGTGCCATTTTGACCCGCTCCCACACGCACAGTATTGTAACGAGGGATTTGCATTGCAGCTTCATACAGCTCAGCAGCATTGGCAATGAAGCCGTAACCACCCGCTCTTGGAGAGAAGTCGTCGAACTCACCCTGAAGATCAAAAGGACGAATCAAATCACCAAACTCACCTGGGTAGTTACCATCCCAGTTACCCAGTGAAGTGTTTCCTGATGCATATCTGCGGGTATTGGATTCCATTTCGCGGGACTCTATACCGAAATCAAAGTGACCGTTGTCAAGTTCGTAACGACCGTCAAGTTTAATCTGGGTAACAGAAGATAACTGATCCGCCTGGTCCAGGTTGAGCATGGTTGAGCTGAGATCGCTTGGATCAACCATGCCATTGCGCACCCAAGGTGACGCGGCTTCAACAGAGTCAGGTCTAACGCGGCGTGAATCGTCATATTGGTTCAAATAGGTGGGGAAGTACCCGCCAAAAAACCACTCGCGTTCAACAACAACAGGCGCGGCGAGCGCCATACGGATTTGGCCAGTACCATGAGGGCCAGTACCACGGCTGTGCATTTCTGAATCGTGTACGTCCAGGTTGAACGAGAGCGCATCAGTCACCTGATAACCCAGGTTTACACCGATAGAATCCAGGGTATTGGTTTGCTCTCTCCACTGTTGTTCGAAACCTTCATCAATCGCATTGCTGTATGCCTCTTTGGCATAGATCATGGTAGCGATATCCTGGTTGTCGAATTCAGCAACCTGAAGATTGCCGCCTTGTTGCATCCAGTTGCCGGTTTGGCCTAACTGTGACTTGATCTCATTCTCAGCAAAGGTGTAATCCACAGTAGCGGTAAAATCTTCAGTGGGCGCAAACTGAAGCGTTAACTGTGCGTTGTCGCGAGTACGTTGAGTGTCAATAAACTCATAGCGCAAGTCATAAAAGCGCGAGTAGAGCTGGCCTTCATCCGGTGCATTGATCACTTGGGTATTAGCGTTGTTCCAAGTTCTTTGTGGTTCATTAATGCTGTCCCAGGTATAAATACCCCAATCATTGACGGTAGCGCCAACGGTGCCTGAATCACGCTGCTGATGGCTCGCACTCAGAGCAACACCAAAAGTTGAATCGTCATTAGACCAACTGAACAGGCCTGAGGCTTCCGGGGTCACATCATCGCCAGCGCGATTAGTGGTATCCATAACTGCCTTGACACCAGCGCTCGCAACCAAACCTGGATTGTCCAGTGGTTTGGCCGTTTTAATATTGACGGTGGCGCCTATACCACCGGTCGTGATATTCGCTTTACCCGTTTTGAATACTTCTACACCGCTAACACTTTCTGATGCGAGGTTTGCAAAGTCGAAAGCCCTGGAATCACCGCCACCACCATTACTGGTTGATGCCGCTGGCATAGTACGGCCGTTCAGGGTCACCATGTTGTTGTCTGCGCCAAAGCCGCGCACGGTTATTTGCGAGCCTTCACCGTTTGAACGGCTGATAGATACGCCAGTGATGCGCTGCAAAGATTCTGCAAGGTTGGTGTCAGGGAATTTACCTATGTCTTCTGAGCTGATGGCGTCAACAACACCAGCGGAATTGCGCTTGGTGTCCATTGAGCGCTCAAGTGACGCACGAATACCGGTAACCATTACTTCTTCAACGGTATCCTGCTGTTGCGCCACGGCGAAATTAGCCACACCACCGAGCATGGTGGAAGCAATCGCTGAAGCGATGAGTTTTTTGTTAAACCGTGCTTTTGTGTTCATGGAGTAAAGCTCCTGGGAATTGTTATCGATTATGAAAGCCCGAGGATGTAGTCAGCTTTGGACATTCCCCTGCCGAGGGGGCCGGCCATAACTCTGGTGGCAACTCATCCTTTTCTCGTATATCACCATCCACAGGCATGGGGTCTTGCAGCTAGTAAGACTAGATCAGCTAAACGCACACCGCGACTTGGATGGTTGGATACAAGTATCATATGTTCATTATGACAACAACCTTCCAGAACAAAAGACTATAAGTTTTGTTTGAACTTGTTACGGTAATACACAGGGGTGTCAATAAGTGGGTACAAATTGAAAAGGAAATGTGAATCAGTCGCGGGGAAATGGCGCGCACATTTGCATGCGCGCACTTAAATTATTTATCGGATTTATCTGCAGGAAAAGGGAGAATATTAATTACTTGCACAGCCGTTTTTTCAGCCTCGGTTTGATTTACACGCGTCTCCAATTCGCGCGCACCATATTTAAAAATCATTTCATCCTTAAAACCACAGGCGACGCATTCGCGATAATCTTTTCCCGCTTCGCTGTAAACCACCAGCTTGTCCATTTCTGAACAGCGCGGGCACACCGCACCCGCGACAAAACGACGTTTACTGCTATAGGCCATTAGGCAGCCTCCCCGGAAAATTCCGCAATGGTGATACCGGAATGACGTAACAGCGCATCAATTTTGGGTTCGCGGCCACGGAAATTTTTGAATAATTCCATCGGTGCTTTACTGCCACCTTGCTGCAAAATTTCTTGCAAAAAACTGGCGCCGGTTTGCGCGTTAAAAATACCTTCTTCTTCAAAACGCGAGTAAGCATCGGCAGATAAAACTTCCGCCCATTTGTAGCTGTAATAACCGGCGGCATAGCCACCTGCAAAAATATGGCTGAAACTATTTTCAAAGCGATTGAATGCCGGCGGTTTGATAACGGCAACTTGATCGCGCACCTGGTTCAACACTTCCTGCGCCGTTTGCGGTGCGTTCGGGTTGTACTCGGCGTGCAAGCGGAAATCAAACAATGAAAACTCCAGCTGGCGAATCATTTGCAAACCGGACTGGAAATTTTTGGCGGCGAGCATTTTATCCAGCAAATGCTGTGGTAGTGGTTCACCCGTTTCGTAGTGACCGGAAATTAATGGTATCGCCTCCGGCTCCCAGCACCAGTTCTCCATAAATTGACTTGGCAATTCCACCGCGTCCCAGGCTACGCCATTAATCCCGCTTACGGCAGCAACATCAATTTGCGTGAGCATGTGATGCAGGCCGTGGCCAAACTCGTGGAATAACGTCGTTACTTCATCGTGCGTTAATAACGATGGAGTGCTGCCAACTGGCGGAGTGAAATTACAAGTTAGGAAAGCTACCGGCAATTGCACACCTTGTTCCGTTGTGCGACGAACCCGGCAATCCGCCATCCAGGCGCCGCCGCGTTTTTTATCGCGCGCAAATAAATCCAAATAAAAACTTGCCAGTTGTTCGCCATTTTTTTCAATGTGATAAAAACGCACATCAGGGTGGTAAGTATCAAAGGCAGCAACTTGTTTGACGTCTATGCCAAATAAACGACGCACCACTTCAAACATGCCCGCGATAACTTTTTCAGCAGGAAAGTAAGGGCGCAATTCTTCTTGCGCTACTGCGTATTTTTCCACGCGCAACTTTTCGCTGTAGTAAGTGGTGTCCCAGGCTTGCAAATCACTGCAACCTTGCGCGGCCGCAAAGGTGCGCAGCTCGGCGTAATCGCGCTCGGCAAAGGGTTTGGATTTTTCCGCCAATTCATTTAAAAACTGGATCACCTGCGCGGTGGACTCTGCCATTTTGCTCGCCAGTGAACGCTCCGCGTAATTGGCAAAACCGAGTAATTGGGCAAGCTCATGGCGCAGTGCCAGGGTCTCGGCAATAATCGCTGTGTTATCCCATTCTGCGGCCGATGAACCATCGGCTTTTTTGCCTGCAGCAGAGGCGCGCGTGACATAAGCGGTATAAATTTCTTCGCGCAGGGCGCGGTTGTCGGCGTACATAATCACCGCATAGTAGGACGGGAAATCCAGAGTGATGACATACCCGGGCAGATTTTTTTGCGCGGCGGTTTGCGCCGCTTGTGCAAGGGCCGATTCCGGTAAACCCGCCAATGCACTGGCATCATCAAATTGTTTAAACCAGGCCTGGGTTGCATCCAACACATTGTTGGAAAATTGTGTGGCTAATTCCGACAGACGTTTTTGGATCGCTGCAAACCGCTGTTTATGTTCATCGCTCAGGGCGACACCACCCAAACGAAAATCGCGCAGGGCATTGTTGATCGACTGTTGCTGCGCCTGATTTAACTGCGCAAATTCCGCGCTGGCCGCCAATTGTTGATAGGCCTTGTAGAGCTCCTCATTTTGGCTGAACTCGGTGGAGTACTCGGTGAGTAACGCGACGCTCTCGGTGTAAGCCGCGCGCAACTCATCGCTGTTGGCCACGGCGTTTAAATGGCTGACCGGCGCCCAGGCCTGGTCGAGTTTATCGCCCTGGGCTTCCAGTGGCGCAACCAGGTTTGCCCAGCTGGGTGTGCGGTTTGATTCATTCAGGCTGGTTAACAAGTCTTGTAATTGGGCGCGACCTTCCGCGACCAAGGCGGTGATGGCGGGCGTCACATGCTCCGCTTTGATCGCGCTGAAGGGCGGTAGTAGATGTGAGGCTAACAGGGGGTTAGTCATGCAATGGCTCCGGAAACAAAATCGGCGGGGGTTTGGCGTATCATACACCCATTAAATACGGCTAATTTCAGGAGCATAACTATGGGCGCGATAAGATCTTTCCAAGGCCATCAGCCGCAATTGGGCGCGCGCGCGATGGTGGACGAATCCGCCGTGGTAATTGGCGATGTAGTGCTGGGCGATGACAGCTCGGTCTGGCCCTGCGTGGTGATTCGCGGCGATATGCACCGCATTCGCATAGGCGCGCGCACCAGTGTGCAGGACGGCTCGGTACTGCACATCACCCACGCCAGCGACTACAACCCGGCCGGTCACCCGCTAACTATTGGCGATGAAGTCACCGTCGGCCATTCAGTGTGTTTGCATGGCTGCACCATTGGCAACCGGGTTTTGATCGGCATAGGGTCAACTGTTCTGGATGGCGCGGTGGTGGAGGACGAGGTGGTAATAGGCGCTGGCTCATTGGTGCCACCAGGCAAACGCCTGGAATCCGGTTTTCTGTATATGGGGTCGCCGGTAAAACAGGTTCGCCCACTGAAAGATACCGAGCGCAGCTTCTTTAGCTACTCGGCGAATAATTATGTGAAATTGAAAGATGCCTACCTCAAGGAAAATACATGAGCCATCCGTCACCCCACTATTCCCTGCCGGTCATCGGTAAACGCGACCAGTTTCCCGTCCACAAAATTATTTGTATCGGCCGTAACTACGCTGAACACGCCCGTGAAATGGGCCACGATCCGGAGCGCGAGCCTCCTTTTTTCTTCTTCAAACCGCAAACGGCGCTGGCGCAAAATGGCAGCGACTTTATCTACCCGCATTTTTCCCGGCAGGTGGAACATGAAATTGAATTAGTGGTGGCGATTGGTAAATCCGGTGCGAACATCAACCTCGCCGAGGCGGGCGATTATGTGTTTGGTTTTGCCCTGGGTTTGGATATGACCTGTCGCGACCGCCAAAAAGAAGCCAAACAATTAGGCCGCCCCTGGGAACTGGCCAAGGGTTTTGACGGCTCAGCACCTTGTACTGCCATCCAGCCCGGCGCATTGGCGGATTTGGAAACTTACGGCGATTTGGTCTTAACGCGTAATGGCAAACTAGTACAACGCGGCAACTGGCGCGACATGGTTTGGTCGGTGCCGGAACTGATTGTGCAGGTATCGCGTTATTTCAAACTGGAGGCGGGCGATTTGATTTTTACCGGCACACCCGCCGGAGTAGGGCCAGTGCAACCGGGCGATGAATTGATCGGTCAGCTGGACGGTTTTGCGGAGCCACTCAGGCTGAAAGTCAGCCCCAGCGCGACCACTGAGAATCAAAGATCGAGTGATTGATATTCTCAATTGAGCCTAAAGTTCTGTGGGTGCTAGACTCGGCGCCCATTGTTTCTTTTTGGAGCTCGCTTATGTCACTGATCCGCACTGCGCGCCAACTGGGTTTACTGGCAGCTTTAACGCTTTCGCCGCTGCTAAACGCCGCCACCCCCAAGGCTGAAGTAAACCTCTACACCACACGCGAACCCGCGCTGATCGAGCCGCTGTTGAAAGCATTTAGCGAGAGCAGCGGCATTAAAGTGAATACCCTGTTTTTAAAAGATGGCTTGGCCGAACGTGTCGCCAGCGAGGGCGAACGCTCGCCTGCCGACCTGCTGATGGCGGTGGATTTTGGCAACCTGACCGATCTGGTTGATAAGGGCGTTACCCAGCCGCTGCAATCAGCGCTGCTGGAGAAAACTATCGCCGCACCACTGCGCGATGCCAATGGCCACTGGTTTGCACTGTCCATGCGTGCACGCACGCTTTATGTATCCAAAGAACTGGATTTACCTGCCATCAGCTATGAGCAATTGGCCGCGCCCGAATGGAAAGGCAAGGTGTGTATTCGCTCCGGCCAACACCCTTACAACACCGCACTCATCGCCCATATGATCGCCAAACACGGGGAGGCCAAAGCCGAAACCTGGTTGCGCGGCCTTAAAGCCAACCTCGCCCAGCGCCCCGGTGGCGGTGACCGCGATGTGGCGCGCGATATTTTGGGTGGCCTGTGTGATGTGGGGCTGGCCAACAGCTATTACCTCGGCCTGATGCGCAGTGGCGCGGGCGGCGCAGACCAACAAAAATGGGGCGATGGTATTAACGCCCTGCTGCCGGTATTTAAAGACGGCGGCACCCATGTCAATGTGTCCGGCGCGGCGCTGGCCAAACATGCGCCCAATAAAGCCAATGCCATCAAACTCCTGGAGTTTTTGGTATCGGCCGAGGCGCAGGCAATTTATGCCCAAGCGAACTACGAGTATCCGGTTAATGCGGTGGCGGCGCTCAATCCAATCATTGCGGCGCTGGGTGAACTCAAGGTGGATCCAACCTCGCTCGCGGATATTTCCAAACACCGCAAGGCCGCCAGTCTGCTGGTGGATAAGGTCGGTTTTGACCTTTGATCCGCGCGCGTATCGACAAGCTAAATGCGCCTTAACCCCGCTTGGTGGTTGGTATCCGGGCTGGTAGCACTGCTGGTGTTGCTGCCGGTGCTCAGTATCGCAGGCCACGCACTGCAAGGCTCGGGCGAACTCTGGCCGCACTTGCGCGCCTATGTGCTGCCCCAGGCATTGGCCCAAACCCTGCTGTTGCTGGCTGGCGTGGGCGCACTGGTGATCCTGCTCGGCACCGGCAGCGCCTGGCTGGTGACCGCTTATGAATTTCCCGGTCGCCGCCTGCTCAGCTGGGCACTGCTGCTACCGCTGGCGGTGCCGACTTATATAGTCGCCTATGTTTATCTGGATATTCTCCACCCGATTGGCGACCTGCAAACCTGGCTGCGCGAGTTGCTGGGTTATAGCAGCCCGCGCCAATTCCGCCTGCCGGATATCCGCTCCCTCGGGGGCTGTATCCTGCTGCTGGGCTTGGTGCTTTTCCCTTATGTTTACCTGCCCACGCGGGCGCTGTTTATGATGCAGGCGGCTGGTGTGCTGGATGCGGCCGCCAGCTTGGGAGTGGGGCCAGGGCGCCGCTTTTTCCGTATCGCCCTGCCACTGGCGCGCCCGGCAATTGCGGTGGGTGCCAGCCTTGCATTAATGGAAGCGATCAACGACATAGGCGCGGCTGAACTTCTGGGCGTTCGCACCCTGACCGTGTCGGTCTATTCCACCTGGGTCAACCGCTCCAGTTTGGCAGGTGCCGCGCAAATTGCCCTGTTTATGCTGATGCTGGTGCTCAGCCTGATCGCCCTTGAGCGCTGGGCGCGGCGCCATAGCCACTACGCCAGCAGCGCGCGGCAGAACCGCACACTCACCCCGCGCCCTTTATCCAGCGCGGGTTGGCTGTTGGTGATAGTCGCCTGGCTCGCCGTTACGCTGGGCTTTTTGGTGCCTGCGGGTCATTTGCTGGCAGCGAGTGTGGAGCGCTGGAACGATGTGGGGCTGGATGCCAGTTTGCTGGATAAAACCCTGAATACCCTGACTTTCGCCAGCATCGCCACCCTGATGGCCGCGCTACTGGCCTTTGTGCTGGTATATAGCTCGCGCCTGGCACGCGCTGCGCCGGGCATGCACTTGGTGGTGCGCATCGCCAGCCTGGGTTACGCGGTGCCCGGTACGGTATTGGCGATTGGCCTGCTCGGGCCACTGGGTTGGCTGGATGCAACACTCGATCATCAGGCGCAGCAGCTGTTTGGTATATCTACCGGATTACTTTTATCTGGCACAGGTGCTGCGCTGGTTTACGCCTATGTGGCGCGTTTTCTGGCGATAGGCACCGGCAGTGTGGAGGCCGGTTTTGACAAGATTCCCTATTCACTCGACGATGCCGCCCGTTCACTGGGCACCGGTGCCAGCCAGCGCGCGCGGCGGATTCACTGGCCGCTGGCACGCCCGGCACTGGCCGCTGCGATGCTGCTGATTTTTGTCGATTGCATGAAAGAACTGCCCGCCAGCTTGCTGCTGCGTCCACTCAATGTGGATACACTCGCCACCCATTTGTACGGCGAAGCCTCGCGCGGCAGCTACGAAAGCGGCGCGCTGGCGGCGCTGTTAATCCTGCTCGCCGGGGTGCTGCCCATCGTCTTGCTGTCGCGCTATGGCCTGAAACAGGCGTCCCACTAACATGACACTTGAACAATGTTTACGAACCGTGTTTATGAGCAGTGTTTATGAACAATCCTGTATGAGCCATTTTGTATGAGCAATGCCCATCACCTTAGTCTGAGTGGAATAGCGCACCAGTTTGGCGAGCACAGCGTGTTGCGGGATATCCACCTGCAAGTCGGCCCGGGTGAAATTCTCTGTCTGGCCGGACCTTCCGGCTGTGGCAAAAGTACCTTGCTGCGCCTGATTGCCGGATTGGAGCAATTGCAGACTGGCGAGATCCATCTGGACAACGAGCTTATCGCCAGCCCCGCACGCCAGCAGTTGCCGGAGCAGCGCGATATAGGGTTGGTGTTTCAGGATTTTGCGCTCTTTCCCCATCTATCACTGCTCGACAATGTCGCCTTCGGCCTGCATCAACTCCCCAAACCGGCGCGCGCGGCACGCGCACTGGCAATGCTGGAGCGGGTGGGCATGAGCGCACGCGCGCAGGATTTGCCCCATGTGCTCTCCGGTGGCCAGCAACAACGTATCGCACTGGCGCGCGCACTGGCACCACAACCGCGCCTGCTATTACTCGACGAACCCTTTTCCAATCTGGATGTGCGCCTGCGCCATCGCCTGCGCAGCGAGACCTTGCACCTGCTCAAGGCCAGCGGCACCACCAGTATCATGGTCACCCACGACCCCGAAGAAGCTATGTTTATGGCCGACCGGATCGCGCTGATGCAAGAGGGAAAAGTACTGCAGATTGGCACACCGGGCGAGATCTATCACCACCCCGTCAGCCCCTTTGCGGCCGAGTTTTTTGGCGACATCAACCGCCTTGAAGCACAGGTCGAAGGGGGATTGGTTGCCTCTCCCTTTGGTGCAATCGCCGCATCGACCTTGGCCGAGGGAAGTCGTGCACAAATTCTGATCCGCCCCGAAGCGCTGCAACTCGCCCCCGCCAATAGCCCCGGTGCCCAAACCATGAGATTGCAAGAAGCCCATATGCTCGGCGCCACCAGCCTCGCCAGTGTGTGCATCAACCACCAGAGCCAGGAAGTGGAACTACAAATGCAACTGCCCAGCCATCAACTGGCCGGGCTGGGGGATCAATTCTGGGTAACACTGGATAAGCGCGGTGTATTTGTGTTTGCCGCTGGGGATTAAGGCAAATCAAACACTAACGCTTTTACTGCCTGCTGCTGGGCAACCATTTGCAAACGATTAACACCTTCGATTTTTGCGCCATCGCCCGGACCAAGGGTTTCACCTTCAACCGCCAACTCACCGTTGATCAGGTGCACGTAGTATTTACGCCCGGTGACAGCCGGCAATTCAGCGCTGGTCCCGGCATCCAGCAGCAGTTGATACAAACGGGCATCCTGTTTAATCACCAAGCTGCCCGCTTCACCATCCGGGCTTACCGCGAGAGTCAGCCCCTGTTCACTGCCGAAGGCTTTTTGCTGGTAGCCGGGCGCTTTATCCTGCACATTGGGTTCAATCCAGATCTGCAAAAAATGTAGCGGCTTACTGGTAGATGGATTGAACTCGCTGTGACGAATACCGCTGCCGGCGGACATCAGCTGGAATTCACCCGGCGGCAGAGTGGCAACATTGCCCTCACTATCTTTGTGGGCGATTTCGCCATCCAACACGTAACTGATAATTTCCATATTGCTATGGCCGTGGGTGGCAAAACCGCCGCCCGGCGCCACCCGGTCGTCGTTAATAACCCTTAGCGCGGAATAACCCATATGGCGCGGGTCGTAATAGCTGCCAAAGGAAAAACTATGCTTGCTATCGAGCCAGCCAAAGTTGGCTCCACCGCGCTCGTCACTGCGTCTGATACTGATCATAAATACCTCCCATGCCGGCAATGCTGGTTACACCGCGCGGCTTTTCATGCGAATTTTATCGGTTTGGTGCGCCCCACCATTTGTAGAGCGCGTGGCCAATGCAACACCCGGCTCACTCAAGCTCTGGCAATCAGGCGGTCAATACTTAAACGGCCAGCACCGGAAATTAGCAGCGAAACCGAACCCGCAAGCAGCGCCAAACCAAATTCATAGCCGTTGTTACTCATAAACAGGCCATTGCTGAAGTGGACGGTAAAAATCGCCACCAACATGGTCACCGCCAATACCAGTGCCGCCGGACGAACCAACAAACCGATAATCAACGCCAGACCGCCAAAAAACTCTGCCGAGCCGGACAAGGCCGCCATTACAACCCCGGGGCCAAGGCCGATAGATTCCATCCACTGGCCAGTGCCTGCCAAACCGTAGCCACCAAACCAGCCAAACAATTTCTGCGCACCGTGGGCGGCAAAAATAATACCCAAAGGCAGGCGCAGGGCGAGGGCAGAGAATGAATCGTTGGTAACAATAACCTTATGAATTGCGCTCATGATGAACTCCGGAAAAAGGGATGAACCTGTGTTTGGATCGACACAGATCTCTGCTGTCGCTCCAGTTGCAACCAGATTAAGGTTAAATAATTAGATTAAAAATAGCTAAAAACTGCTTATTATGATCTTATTTTTAGATGATTTTGGGTCAAATCAAAACCATTGAAGACTCAACCAGATCACCAAGGTATAGCGCAACGCCTTACCCAGTGCGACAAGGACGATGAAGTAGAGGAACCTGACCCGCATTACACCGGCCAACAGCGTGAGTGGATCGCCCACTACCGGCAACCAGGCAAACAACAGGGAATAAATGCCATAGCGCTGGAACTGCTGCTGCGCACGGGCCAATTGCGGCGAGGAAACGGGAAACCATTTTCGCTGCTGGAAGCGCAAGCATTGCCCCCCCAAATACCAATTGACACAAGAACCAAGGGTATTGCCGGTGGTAGCCGCCAGCCACAACCAGAAGGGCGAGTAACCCTGCTGCAATAGCGTGACTAACAAAGCTTCCGAAGACAGCGGAAAAAAAGTCGCGGCGATAAGTGCGGTAATAAATAAGCTGGCATAAACCATCGCTGCACTAACCATAAATGCACTGCACCAGCCTGAGGGAACTGTTAATTGGTATTGTTGCGAATCAACAGCACACGGCGCTGCGGGTCTTGCAACACCTCGCTGCCATATTTGAAATTGGGCATGCCAAGAAATAATTCATCAAATGAGCCATCGGCTTGCGCCAAATGCAAACCTCGCTCAATGCGCTCCGCCAGCGCCTGATTATTTTTGTTCACAAAAAAACAGTAGCGCACCGGGCGATCATACTTCAACAACAAATGTCCTTCCTCGATCAAGCCTAGTGCAGAGAAATTAATAAGATCGCTTTGTATTTCATGCAGTCCGCGCGAAAAAAAATCAAACCGGTGTTTAGCAAGCATTTTAAACAGGCCGGCATAATTAGCGCCGTAAACCAATGAAAAACCGTTGTCTTTAAGGATGATGCCATCGGTCCAATATGGGCCGGTGCCGGTTTTAAACTGGCGCAATTGGGCAAGGCTTTTAACACCCGAAAATTGCGGTTGTTTGTCGCGATGGATCAAGAGTGCGCGATAATTATTCAAGCCTTTTAATAAATCCACATCAATAACGCGCAGCTTTTCTGCACGTTCGCGTGTCACTGATGCCCACATAGCGTCTATGCCCGTGCCGGCAATTAACATCGCACGGTCGCGCTCAATACCGCCGCCATGATCGTGAAATGCCAATTCAAATTCGCCATCAGTGGCACGGGTTTTTTCCAATGCCAGGCGCAACAAATTGACGTAATAGTAGTAAGGCTCATTGGGCTTGGCGATACCGCTGCCAGGCACCACTATCCTCAGTGACGCCGGACGTGATTGCGCAACAATTTCTGCAGCCAGTGCAGGCGCAACAAAAACTAAATTCGCCAGCAATAACACACTCACTAAATAGCGAAGGCACTGGCTTTTAAAGCCAGCGCTCGCCGGTGAGTTGGTGATTGCCATGGCCGCCAGCACGATTTATTTTTTCTCGGCCAATTGCCGGCGCAAGGCAGTAATAACCGGAATAACTTCGGGGCGAATTTGTCGCCACAGATAAAAGGCCTCTGCCGCCTGTCCAATTAACATGCCCAAGCCATCAGCGACCTGTGCCGCGCCATGTTGTTTGGCCCAGGCTAAAAAAATAGTTGGCTCAGCGCCGTACATCATGTCGTAGCAACAGGCGTTGGCGGCAAGCAAATCATCTGGCAGTGGTGGCAGCTCACCTTGCATGCTTGCCGAGGTGCCGTTAATCACCAGGTCGAAATGATCACCCTGCAACTGTGCAAAACTTTTTGCACGTATATCGCCCAGGTCGAGAAAATTTTTCGCCAGCTCTTCCGCTTTTTCCGGAGTGCGATTGGCAATCACTACTTGCCCGGGTTTTTCCTCCAACAGCGGCTGCAAAATACCACGCACGGCGCCACCGGCACCCAGAATCAACACACGCTTACCTTCCAATTCCCAACCGAGGTTGTGCATATCGTGAATCATGCCTATGCCGTCGGTGTTATCACCCAGGATGGTGCCATCGCTGAGTTTTGCCAGGGTATTAACGGCGCCGGCGCGCTCGGCACGCGTGGTGCGTTTTTGCGCAAAGGCAAACGCATTTAATTTAAACGGCACGGTAATATTCAAACCTTTTCCACCTTGCGCAAAAAATTCCTGCGCCGCCAGTTCAAATTCGCCTTCATTCACTAACTGTTTGTTGTAGTGCATATCCTGTCCGGTTTGCTCGGCAAACTGGCGATGGATAACCGGAGATTTACTGTGATTAATCGGGTTGCCAAATACAGCGTATAAATCAGTCATGAGTTGTCCAAAAAATTATGCGATGGTTATCAAACTAGTTTATTTTTATTTCAACCAATCGCGATGGGGGAGAAACTTTTCATAGAGTTCCGCTTCAGCACTACCGGCTTCCGGTTGCCAGTTGTATTCCCAGCGCACCAGTGGAGGCAGCGACATTAAAATGGATTCAGTGCGTCCGCCGGTTTGTAATCCAAATAAAGTACCGCGGTCATAGACCAGATTAAATTCCACATAACGACCACGACGATAGAGTTGGAAATTGCGCTCGCGTTCCGTAAAGGGTTGATGTTTACGTGCATTTACAATCGGTAAATAGGCGGGTAAATAGCTGTCGCCCACGGCGCGCATTACATCAAAACTGTGTGCAAAACTCTCGTGATTGTAGTCGTCAAAAAATAGCCCACCCACACCACGCGCTTCACCGCGATGTTTGAGAAAAAAGTAATCGTCGCACCACTTTTTGAATTTGGGGTAGAGCTGCTCGCCGAGTGGGTCGCAGGCGTTTTTGGCAGTGTGATGCCAGTGTTTAACATCGCTTTCGTTACCGTAGTATGGCGTTAAATCGTAACCACCACCAAACCACCATACAGGTTCGGCGCCCTCTTTTTCAGCGATAAAAAAGCGCACATTCGCATGACTGGTCGGCACGTAGGGGTTGTGCGGATGAATCACCAGCGACACCCCCATGGCTTCAAAGGCGCGACCCGCAAGCTCGGGGCGATGCGCTGTGGCCGACGCGGGCATTTGGGTGCCGTACACATGGGAGAAATTTACCCCACCTTTTTCAATCACCCTGCCGTTAGTAATTACCCGCGAGCGACCACCACCGCCCTCGGCTCTATCCCAGCTGTCTTCGATAAAATCGGCACCACCATCCTCGGCGGCAAGTGCAGCGCAAATGCGGTCTTGCAGATCCAATAGATAGGCTCTAACAGCCGCCTTGTCGGGGCCAGGTGTTTGGCTTATGGGGGAGTGACTCATAGAGATCCTCGCAAAATGGAGCGACTGGCACAGGCGCGGCGCGGGCAGTCGACGCTAAAAACGACAGGTTCAGCGGGCGCAAACCCAGGGGGCCCGCCATTCTACGCGCTAGCGCATAAAAGTGGGCGGAGCTTGCCGCTCATTTGCACTGAAGGGGCATTTTTGGACTAACTGGGACGAACAATATCGCCTGTTAACAAATCGCGAATTTCGGATGGGTTTTTACGTTTACCTACCGTACCGGTAGTAATAGCCGCCAATTGGCTGCCAAAATAGCGATGCACCTGATGAACATCCCGCGCCGGTTCACGGCCTTGCGGGTTACAAGAGGTGGAAACAATCGGGCCACCAAACGCACGCGACAGGCCGGCAGCGACCGGATGATCGGTCACCCGCAAAGCCACACTGGTGAAGTTTCCGCTGATCCAGTAAGGCACCAAACCATTATTGGGCACCAACCAGGTAACGGGGCCGGGCCAGGTATTCTTCAACTTTTGACGCTGCAGGTCATTGAGATGATCGATAAAGGGGGCAAACATTTGGATATTTGCCGCTAGCAATATCAAACCCTTTTGTACCGGCCGATCTTTCAAGGCAAGCAACTCAGAAACAGCCAACTCATCAAACGGATTACAGCCCAACCCCCATACAGCCTCGGTCGGATAAGCAACAACACCGCCCAAGCGCATTTGGCGAGCAGCGAATTGAATACGGGGCTGGCGCGACCAATCGAGCATAAAATTTACCTGTACAGTGAACAACTTGGGCACGAATCTACCCCAGCCTCGCGCCAAGCTCAACCAAAAGCGCATTGACAAGATAGTTTAACAACGCTGGTAAGACGCACCTACTTGCTGAACCAAGCCTTTGATTTCCAAGCCAATCAACGCCGCCGACAGAGCGCCAACTTCCTCGCCAATACGCTCGGCTAGCAGATCCAAGGGTAGAGGATCATAACCCAAGGCTTTTAATAACAGCTCCTCCTCCGCACTCAGCGAATTCTGAACTGCCGGGGTATGCCTGTCATTTGCGGTGCCAGCGGCTGGCTGGGCGGCTGGCCTGCCACTAAACAGATCATCCTGAATCTGGCTCTCCTGCAACTCCTGCCGCTTGTAACTGATCAGGCCAGACAATTGATCAACTATATCTTGCGCTGTCTCTACCAGTGTTGCTCCCTGGCGGATCAATTGATGGCAACCACGCGCCAAGGGGTTGTGGATGGATCCGGGAATCGCAAACACCTCACGGTTGTGCTGCAAGGCATAGGCCGCCGTGATGAGCGAGCCACTTTGCACGGCCGCCTCCACCACCAAGGTACCGCCACTCAACCCGCTGATAATGCGATTGCGCTGGGGGAAGTGACTGGCGTGGGAAGAGGTACCCAGCGGAAACTCGCTCACCAAAGCGCCGCCGCCATCCACAATCGCCTGCGCGAGTTGATGATGTCGGGATGGATAAACCCGGTCGATGCCTGTGCCCATGACCGCAATGGTAATACCCCCGACCGATAGCGCGCCGCGATGCGCCGCTGCATCTATCCCCAGCGCTAAACCACTGGTGATGGCCAAGCCACAACCGGCCAGATAAGCGGCAAATCGCTCGGCATTCTCATTGCCACCTCCGCTCGGGCTGCGGCTGCCAACCATCGCCAATTGTGGCAGGCTCAAGCAGTCAGGATTACCGCGCACAAACAGCATAGGAGGAGGTTTGGGAATTTCACGCAACAGCCGCGGGTAGCGCGGGTCATCAAACAGCAGGCACTGCACTTGCGGATGCTTATCCAGATAAGCAAGATCGGCAGCCAGTTGACGCCCCAAGGGGCTGTTTTGGGGATTAGTTTGATAGGCAACAAGGGCGTCAATCGCCGGACGTTTGAGGTAAGGCTCCAGAGTTTTTGCCGGCAGTTCAAGCAATTCCTGAGGGCTGGGGAAGATTTCCATCAACTGCCAGTAACTGGCAGTTCCGGTATCGGGCAGGCGTAATAAAAGGAGGTGGGCAGCAAGCGGGGAGAGCATGGCATCATCCTTGATGGCGCTGCTCCGGGGGGAGCAGCGATAGAGTTGCAGAGAGGTTAGGGGTTACGCACCTTGTCTTTGATGGCCAGAGGACGATCCGACTCAAGTACCAGTGCAAAACTCATTTTTTCAAAGGTACGGAATACCATCAACAGGCCAGCGCGCTCGTCAGGCAAGGCTACTTTGCCGCCACGCACGCGGTCGGTAACTATCTCACCAGCACGATAGATTGCCATCACATTGCCGATTTGCAGACCTTCGCGCTCACCCTTGTTGATCATCACCACGTTGAATTTACCGACCTGGGTTACGCCACCTTCAACCGCAATAATCTGGGCTTCAATATCCACATCCGGTGCACTGGGATAGAAGATCGAGTCTACCGAGCGGTCTTCACTGGGTAAAAGATGATCGCCAGGGCGCACCTCTTCATAAGTGCGCAATACATCCAGACTGGCAATATCGCCATCCATTTTGCTGACTGACACGCTGCCAATACCCTGAGCGTGAACCCCCAATACTTCTTTGGTCACTGGGTCTCTGAACAGCTGACCTTTGCGGAACACACCATAGTTAGTGTAGCTGGCATCAAAACTACCGCGCGCATAGGCGCGATCATCGGCACCCACAATCAAGCGCTGCTGCTGGCCCGCCAGCATATAGGGCGATGCCTCAAGCACACCGGGCTCTACAATGCGGCTGCGAGATAAAAAGGCATCTATACGATCCAGTGGGATAGCGGTAATGGCTTCATCTACATTCTGCACGCGGATGCTCGGGCTAAGCTTGGTGGTACCACCCGCGCCCGGCACCATTTTCAGGGTGCGCTCAAGCGTTAAACGCGGCTGACCGTCCAAGTAAATCAGCTTGATAAGATCACCGGGGAAAATAAGATGAGGATTCTCGATCTGCGGATTGACATGCCAGATCTCTGGCCACATCCAGGGGCTGTTCAAGAAGGTGCCGGAAATATCCCAGAGAGTATCGCCCTTTTTGACTGTGTATTCGTCAGGGTGACCCGTTTTAAGCAGTGCATCATCAGCCCAGGAGAAAAAGCTGATCAGGGAGGCGGCCGCAACGGCCAGTAATATTTTTTTCATAGAAACCGATCCTGTTTTATTCGGTCCTGAGGCAGATAGACGTATAATAATAAGTTAAAGTCCATGCTGATTCCGTGTGCACCGCATAAATCCTGTGCGATCATCATGTTAGCAGCGGTTATTACCTTTTTACTAGAAGTTTGTCACAAACACTATGGCCTTGTTACCTATCCTTGAATTTCCCGACCCGCGCCTGCGCACTGTCGCCAAACCCGTCACAGAAGTGGACGACAATATCCGTAAATTAGTCGAGGATATGTTCGAAACCATGTACGACGCGCCCGGTATTGGCCTGGCAGCATCCCAGGTTAATGTGCATAAACGCGTAGTAGTTATAGACGTCAGCGAGGACAAATCCCAGCCGCTGGTGTTTATTAACCCCGAGATTGAAGTGCTCGATCCGGAGTTGAGCGAATATGACGAAGGTTGCCTCTCAGTGCCCGGTTTTTATGAAACCGTGGTGCGCCCCAATCACATCCGCGTCAAGGCACTGGATCGCAACGGCCAAGCGTTTGAAATAGAACCCCAAGGCCTGCTTGCTGTGTGCATCCAGCACGAGCTGGATCATTTGAATGGCAAACTATTCGTGGATCATATTTCACCCTTCAAACGCAGCCGCATCCGCGCCAAGCTGGAAAAGAAACACAAGGCCGAAGCGCGTTAAGGTGCGCAAAGCAGGAATAAGGCGCTCTATGCGCCTTTTTTATTGGCGATGCCCTCAACCAGCACACCGCCACACACCATAAAGGTTTTTGCATGACCCAAGGTTTACGTATCATTTTTGCCGGCACACCCGACTTCGCTGCCGCGCATTTAAAAGCACTGCTGGGCAGCCACCATCAAGTTATTGCGGCTTACTCCCAACCGGATCGCCCCGCCGGGCGCGGAAAGAAGTTGTGCGCTAGCCCAGTGAAAGAAGTGGCACTCGCGCACCAGATTCCGGTTTATCAGCCGCTGAATTTTAAATCGCAGGATACCCTGGCAGAGTTGGCGGCACTCAATTCCGATTTAATGGTAGTGGTCGCCTATGGCTTGATTCTGCCCAAAGCCGTACTCGAAACACCGCGCCTTGGCTGCATTAACGTGCATGCCTCCATACTGCCGCGCTGGCGCGGCGCGGCACCCATCCAAAGAGCGATAGAGGCGGGTGATACGGAAACTGGCGTCACCATTATGCAGATGGATGTGGGTTTGGATACGGGCGATATGTTGATGAAAACCTTTTGCCCGATTTTACCCGAAGATACTGGCGGAAGCCTGCACGATAAGCTGATTGGGATAGGCACCCCAGCATTGATTCAAGCTCTGGATTCCATCCAAGCCGGGACTATCACCCCGGAAAAACAAGACGACAGTTTGAGCAATTACGCCCCGAAACTCAGCAAAGAGGAGGCGGCGCTGAATTGGCGACTCTCGGCCGCCGAGTTGGAGCGCAAGGTGCGCGCTTTCAACCCCTTTCCAGTAGCCCATACCAAGCTGGCGGGAACGGGTGACGATCAGCGAATGCGCGTCTGGGCGGCAAGCGCCACTGAGCAAGCCGGTGCCTCCGAACCGGGCGTTATTACCCGTATCGACGCGTGTGGTCTCTGGGTCGCCTGTGCCCAAGGCCAGCTGGTACTGGAGCAGTTGCAACTGCCGGGCAAAAAAGCCTTGAAGGTGGATGAAATTCTGCGCGGCCACCCGGACTTATTCCAGGTAGGGCAACACTTGGAGCAACCCGCATGTTAACGGTGCGCGCAGCCGCGACTCAGATAATCGCCCAAATTCTGCAAGCCAAAGGCTCACTTTCCAGCCTTTTGCCAGCGATCTCTGGCAAGCTCGCGGAGAATGACCGCGCTTTGCTGCAAGAATTGTGTTTTGGCACCTGCCGGTATCACCCCCAACTGCAGGCTTATACCGAGTGTCTGTTGGATAAACCCCTACGAGCCAAAGACAGCGATGTACAAGCGCTGCTGTTACTCGGCCTGTACCAACTGCTGCACACCCGCATCCCCGACCACGCCGCCATTGGCGAAACCGTGGAAGTCACGCGGGCAATCAACAAGCCCTGGGCAACCAAACTAGTCAATGGCGTATTGCGCAGCTTCCAGCGCGATAAAGCAAAAATCGACGAACTTCTGGCGCAAAATAGCGCTTTTCAGAGCAATCATCCAGCCTGGATGCAGGCTGTTATAGCCAAATGCTGGCCTGGGCAGCTGGAGCAAGTTATCGCCGCCAACAACCAGCATCCGCCGTTTAGCCTGCGCCTGAACACCCAAAAAATCAGCCGCGATGCCTATTTGCAGCTATTACAGGCGCAAGGCATAGCGGCCCAGGCCAGCGCTTTCAGCCCCTACGGCATTACTCTTGAGCGGGCCTGCGACCCACGTCAACTGCCACATTTTGCCGAAGGCTGGCTCAGCGTGCAGGATGAAGCAGCACAATTAAGCGCCGATTTACTGGAGTTAGCCCCCAACTTACGGGTTTTAGATGCCTGCAGCGCACCCGGTGGCAAAACCGGTCATTTACTGGAGCGCGAACCTAGCTTGCAAGTTACTGCGCTGGATGCCGACGAGCGCCGCCTGAGCCGGGTACGTGAAAACCTTGAGCGCCTGGGTGTGAGCGCCGAGGTGATCTGTGGCGATGGCACCCAGCCTAACAGCTGGTGGGATGGGGAGTTATACGACCGCATTTTGCTGGATGCACCCTGTTCCGCCACCGGCATAGTGCGCCGTCACCCCGACATTAAAGTGCTGCGCACCCCCGAGGAGTTGGACAAGCTGGGTGAGCTGCAACAGCAATTACTTAAAAACCTCTGGCCACTGCTCAAACCCGGCGGCGTGTTGCTTTACGCCACCTGTTCGGTAATGCCCAAGGAAAATACTCGCGTGGTGGAAGCATTTATAGCGCGTCAGCAAGATGCCCAATGCGATCAACTCGATGCCGACTGGGGCATTAATCAGCCCTGCGGCCGCCAGCTGTTACCGCAATTAAATGGCCACGACGGTTTTTACTATGCACGGCTGCGCAAAAGCCTCTAGGCTTGGCAGCAATCACACCAGCCTGATACACCAACAGGACTTTTATGAAAATTATCATTCTCGGCGCCGGCCAGGTCGGTGGCAGCCTGGCGGAACATCTGGCCAGCGAATCCAATGACATCACCGTGGTGGATACTGACGAAGCGCGCCTGCGCGAGTTGCGCGACCGCCTGGACATCAGTGTGGTGACCGGTGAAGCCTCGCACCCGGATGTACTCGAGCAGGCCGGCATGGAAGATGCCGATATGCTGGTGGCAGTGACCAGTGATGACGAAATCAACATGACCGCATGTACTGTCGCCGAGCACTTGTTCCACACTCCCACCAAAATCGCTCGGGTGCGGGCGACAGCCTACCTTACCCATCGCCAACTATTTGATAGCAAGGCGATTCCGATTGATGTGCTCATCAGCCCCGAACAATTAGTGTCGGAATATATTTTCCGTTTGATTGAACAGCCGGGGGCCCTACAGGTGCTGGATTTCGCCGGTGGCCAGGTACAGCTAGTGGCGGTAAAGGCCTATCACGGCGGGCCGCTGGTAGGGCAAGAACTGCGCTTTTTGCGCGAACACATGCCTTCGGTGGACACCCGCGTCGCCGCGATTTATCGCCGCAACCGCGCCATAGTGCCCACCGGCACCACGGTAATTGAAGCCGATGACGAGGTGTTTTTTATTGCCGCGAAAGCCGATATTCGCGCGGTAATGAGTGAATTGCGTCGCCTGGAAGTGGCCTATAAACGTGTCACTATCGCTGGCGGGGGCAATATTGGCCTGCGCCTCGCCAAGATGCTGGAAGGTCGCTACAACGTGCGCGTAATTGAATTCAACAAAATGCGCTGCATCCGCCTGTCGGAGCAGTTGGAGCGCGCGATTGTAATCCAGGGCAGCGCCTCGGATAAAGACCTGCTGCTGGAGGAGAGCATTGAGGATACTGATGTATTCCTTGCACTCACCAACGACGACGAAGCCAACATCATGTCCTCTATGCTCGCCAAACGCCTGGGCGCGCGCAAGGTAATGACACTCATCAATAACCCCGCCTACGTGGATGTAGTACAAGGTGGCGATATAGATATTGCCATTTCGCCCCAAACCACCACCATCGGCAGCCTGCTCACCCATGTGCGGCGCGGCGACATAGTGAACGTTCACTCACTGCGGCGCGGCGCGGCTGAGGCCATAGAAATTATCGCCCACGGTGACGCCAAATCCTCCAAGGTAGTAGGCAAGGCGCTGGAAGATATAGACTTGCCCGAAGGCGCCAACATAGGTGCCATTGTGCGTCAGGGGCCGGATGGTGACGAAGTGGTGATCGCCCACGACGACGTGGTAGTGCAGTCGGGGGATCATGTGATTGTCTTTTTGCTACAAAAAAAACATATCCGCGATGTGGAAAAACTCTTCCAGGTCGGCTTCAGTTTCTTCTAATTCTGCTTCCACCCATTAATTCTGAAAGGAGCCCCAAGATGACCGCCATCAAAACCCAACTCGTTGTACTCGGCAGTGGCCCCGGCGGTTACTCCGCCGCCTTCCGTGCTGCCGACCTCGGCCTGGATGTCACCTTGGTGGAACGCTACCCCAGCCTTGGCGGTGTCTGTTTGAATGTGGGCTGTATCCCTTCCAAGGCACTATTACATGTCGCCGAAGTTATCAACGAATCGCATCATGCGGACAACCTGGGGCTGACGATGGGCCCGGTCAGTTACGATCTGGACAAGGTGCGCGCCTACAAAGACTCGGTAGTCAGCAAACTGGTATCCGGGGTGGGAGCCATGGCTAAAGGCCGTAAGGTGCGAGTAGTGGAGGGCTACGGCAAATTTGTAAGCGATCACCAACTGGCCGTTGTAAAAGGTGATGAAACCACGCTTATCGATTTCGAACACGCCATTATTGCTGCCGGTTCGCGCAGTGTGAAACTGCCCTTTATCCCTGAAGACCCGCGTATTTTCGACTCAACCGGCGCCCTGGAATTGCGCTCAGTGCCACAGCGCCTGCTGGTTATTGGCGGCGGTATCATCGGTCTGGAAATGGCCACCGTCTACCAAGCCCTTGGTAGCGAAGTAACGGTTGTGGAGTTTGCCGACCAACTGGTGCCCGCCGCCGATAAAGATCTGGTCGCGGTTTACAGCAAATACAACAAAGATAAATTTGAAGTACTGCTCTCCACCAAAGTGGAAGCGGTTACCGCCAAGCCCGAGGCAATTGAGGTGGCTTTTAGCGGCGCCAACGCCCCGGCAGAAGCGCGCCAGTTTGATGCCGTGCTGGTAGCTGTAGGCCGTGTACCCAACGGTAAATTGATCGATGCCGATAAAGCCGGTGTGCAAGTGGACGAGCGCGGGTTTATCCCCACCAATCAATACCTGCAAACCAACGTGCCGCACATCTATGCTATTGGTGACATCATCGGCCAGCCGATGCTCGCCCATAAAGCCACACACGAAGGCCATGCCGCCGCCGAAGGTGTCGCTGGCCACCCGCATGCCTTTGCCCCCATGGCAATTCCCTCAATCGCCTACACCAATCCGGAAATCGCCTGGGTAGGCCTGACCGAAAAAGAAGCGAAACAACAGGGGCTGGATTTCAAAACCGCCGTCTTTCCTTGGAGCGCCAGCGGGCGCGCCATCGCCGCTGACCGCAGTGAAGGCAAAACCAAGTTGATCTACGACACCAAAACCGACCGTCTGCTCGGTGCAGGTTTAGTCGGCGCCCATGCTGGTGAACTGCTCGGCGAACTCACCCTCGCGCTGGAGTTCGGCGCCAGCGTGGAAGATGTCGCACTCACCATCCATGCCCACCCCACTCTGCATGAATCCGTGGGGCTGGCAGCTGAGTTGGGAGTAGGCACTATTACCGATTTGCCAAATCCCAAAGCTACGCTGAAAAAGTAATTTGATTATCTCAAAAACGAAAAGGCCGATTAGCACTGTTAATCGGCCTTTTATGTCACAACCACTGCGCTAGTGTGCCGCGACAGATACCTCCGCTTTTGCTGGCAAGCACCTGTCTAAAAACGCATCCATCGCGCGGAAAGTATCCATACGATTTTTCTCGTTCGATAAATAATGATCTTCACTCGGCAGCTCTAAAAAGGTCACGTCTTTATTGGCCTTTTGCAGTGCATCGTGCATTTGATAGCTGTGCTTAATTTCAACCTGACGATCATCGGTACCATGAACCAACAACACAGGTGCTTTGATTTTTTCGGCAAAGTTAACGGGTGAAATTGCCTTGAGGGTTGCATTGTCATTCCCAATTTGGTCGTCAATGGCGTTATAGCTCAACCAGAACGCACGGCGATCTTTTACCAAGTCATACACGTTGCTCACGCCATTGACGCTAATGGCGCAACGATAAAAGTCCGGCGTTTTAACCACCCCCATCAATGCAGCATAACCACCATAGCTGCCGCCCACTATTCCGACAGCATTAGGGTCCGCAATGCCATCGGCAATTAATTTACGTGCGCCATCCTCAATATCATCCTGCATTTCTTTACCCCAGCTTTTAAAGCCAGCATTTCTATGATCTATGCCATGACCATCAGAACCACGGAAATTCATTTGCAGTACCGCATAACCTTTATTAGCAAAAAATTGCGCCCAGTAATCAAATACACCTGTGTCCCGAGCATGGGGGCCGCCATGCGGAAACATTAACGTTGGAAGATTTTTTGCTGGCTTGCCTTTAGGCAGCGTTAAAAAAGCTTCGATTTTTATACCATCGCGCGCGGCGTATTCAATTCGCTCAGTTTTGCTCAGCAGCTCAGGTAACAGCTTTTTATAGCCATAGGCTACGGCATCCAGTTTTAACGGATTCATGCTACCAAGATAATAAGTGCCAGAATCTGTGCTGTTAGAGGAAAACACTAAAAAGTTATTTAAGTCGTTAGTCATGGAGTAAATATAATTGCGATGCGCGGGAATAGCTTTGTCTATTTTTGCTTGTAGATTCTGCATATTCTTGTCAAAGAAATATGTCCCTCCTTCTGCAGATGCGCCAACGCCAATGACCTCACCAGTTAGCGGCGAAAACACTAAATTGCCTTTTACATCATAATTGGGATCAGACAGCACCAGTTCACGCTTTAACGCAGGATCTTTCAAATTTACTCTAAAAATAGCCTGGCGTGATTGATGGTAGGCACGGATATAAAATTCATTGGCGTCTTTGCCAAAACCCAGCGGATCTACCTGCTCTTCCGAAAATATTTTGTAAGTCCACAATGCTTGCCATTTTTTTGTATCCAGATCGTACACCATGATGGAAACCTGATCGTCTTCGACTTTTGTACCCACGCGAACACGATGCTGCTGATCCGTCATCCATCCACCTATATTCGACTTATGTGAATGATAAGTGGTTGCTTTTTGGGTTTTTATATTGACCTTATAAACTATAAGCCCGCTCATAAACCCTACATCCACGCCAGGAAAGGCCATTAATATATGCTCGGGGTCATCGTACAAACTATCGACCACCCAATCGCGCACCCATGGAGTTATCTTGTAACGCTGTAGAAATTTTTTACTAATTGGCTGGGTAACTTTTTCTGTTTCGGTATCGATTAGCAACAAGTCATGATCACGGGTTTTTAATCGCACCGTCCCCATGCCAACCCAAGTATCGCGTTCAGAGGGAGTAAAGGTAGACACCATCAGGGTGGTATCGTCTTTCCAGCCGATCCATTTAAAAAAGTATTTTGAATTGTCGCTGAATAATAAAATTTTGCTTTTTTTCGTTGCCATATCCATGACTTGCACAGCAACTCCTTGAGTGTCACCGACACTCACACGCACGGTGGAAGCTAATTTTTTCCCGGAGGGTGACAACATTAAATTACTCACATCCGGTAACTGTGAGAAATCTTCTGTGGTTAGTTTTGACGAGGAAAAACAGTTTGCTGCTAATAAAAGTGATATCAAACAAAAAAATGAAAGGAGGATATTGTGCTGTAGTTTGCAAGAGATTTTCATAGCCATTCCTTTTTACCTTGGCAATTATTTTTGAGGTGTATTCACCCCCGGATGAAGCATTTTTCCAAATGCACAAATGAAATTAATCTACTTATAGTCAATCAGCAAGTATTTATTTCAGGCAAAAAAATGCCCGGCAAGCCGGGCATTTTTACCAATAAAAATTATTTAAATTACCATAATTCCATCAGCCTCAATCAATGACGCGCGCGGTAATTGGTTGATACCGATGGCAGCGCGGGCTGGGTAGGGCTGCTGGAAATATTGGCCCATGACTTCATTCACAACCGGGAAGTTGGCGAGGTCAGTGAGATAGATATTCAACTTAACAACATCTTTCAAACTTCCACCCGCCGCTTCACACACGGCTTGCAGGTTTTTAAAAACCTGATGCGCCTGCACCGCAAAATCGCCTTCCACTAGTTGCATGGTGTTAGGGTCCAGCGGAATTTGGCCGGAGAGATACACGGTGTTATTTACCTTCACCGCTTGGGAATAGGTGCCTATAGCGGCGGGAGCGTTATCGCTGTGGATAATGGCTTTATTGGTCATGGGAAAACCTTGTGATGGATGATTAATTTTTGGCGCGATTCACACGAATCACAAAACTTAAGGTGCGGATGCGACGCATGATGTTGGCGAGGTGGATGCGGTTGTGCACACCGATACACAGATGAATAACGCTATTGTGGGCATCACGTTCGTGCACGTTAATATGTTCAATACTCGCACCCTGTTCGGTGATGCGAGTGGCGAGAGTCGCGATAATGCCACGCTCGCTTTCCACTTCCACGCGCACATCCACTAAAAACTCACCGCTGACATTGGCGGCCCAGTTCACCTGGCTGATTTTATCGGGGTAGTTGCGGATTTCAGCGATATTGCGACAGGTATCCTGGTGGATAACCAAGCCTTTGCCAGAACTGATATGCCCGATAATCGGATCGCCGGGAATGGGGCGGCAACAGCGTGCAAAGCTGATCATCATGCCTTCGGCAGAATCGATAGTAATCGCGGAATTGAGGCTGCCGCTGCGCGGTTTTAATTCGGCATCCGGCTGCAGTAATTTCACCAGCGGGTAGACGAGTTTGTTGCCCAGGCCTATCTCTTCATAGAGCTTTTCCATGCTTTCCAGCTGGGCGCCGGCGAGCAGCTTGTGTTGCTGCTCCTCGGGCAAATGCTCCAGATCCAACTGGATCTCCCCCAAGGCGCGGCTGAGCATACGTTTGCCGAGGGTAACCGACTGATGGTGGCGCTGGTGTTTGAGATAGTGGCGAATTGCCGAACGCGCCTTGGCCGACACCGCAAAATTCAGCCAACTGGGATTAGGCTGCGCGCCCTGGGCGGTGATGATGGCCACTTTTTGCCCTGACTGCAGCGGCTGCGACAGTGGTGCCATACGGTCATTGATGCGGCAAGCCACACAAGTATTGCCGATATCCGTATGCACTGCATAGGCAAAATCCACCGGCGTTGCACCGGTTGGCAACTCAACAATCTTACCCTTGGGCGTAAAGACATAAACCTCATCCGGGAAAAGGTCGATCTTTACGTTTTCAATAAATTCGAGGGAGTTGCCAGCATTTTTTTGCATTTCCAGCAGACCCTGCACCCATTGGCGCGCACGGCTGTGGCTGGCATTAACCGGCTCATCGCTGTTGGACTTATACAGAAAATGCGCGGCAATACCGCTATTGGCCATTTCATCCATTTCCTTGGTGCGAATTTGCACTTCAATCGGCACACCGTGCATACCAACCAATACCGTATGCAGTGACTGATAGCCGTTGGTTTTGGGAATGGCGATGTAATCCTTGAATTCACCGGCGACGGGTTTATAAAGGTTGTGCACTACGCCCAGCACGCGGTAGCAGGTGTCCACCGAATCAACAATGATGCGGAAGGCATAGACATCCATAATCTCTTTAAAGAACTTTTTCTTTTGGCGCATCTTTTCGTAGATGCTGAACAGGTGCTTTTCCCGGCCGATAACAATCGCGTTAATGCTCTCCTTGGCCAAGCGCTTTTCAAAGGACGTCTGGATTTGTTCCACCAGCTCCTTGCGATTGCCGCGCGCGGTTTTAAGCGCGGCCTGTAAACGGGTAGCGCGCAGCGGGTGCATACAAAAGAAGCTGCGATCTTCCAGCTCCAGACGCACCTCATTCATACCCAGGCGATGGGCGATAGGCGCATAAATCTCCAGGGTTTCTTTGGCGATACGGCGTTTTTTATCCGGTGGCATAGCGCCGAGGGTGCGCATGTTGTGCAATCGGTCGGCGAGTTTGACCAATATCACCCGCAGGTCATTGGCCATGGCCAGCGCCATCTTCTGGAAGTTTTCCGCCTGCTTTTCCGCGTGGGATTCAAACTCGATTTGGGTCAGCTTGGAAACACCATCCACTAAATCGGCCACCGCATCACCAAACTGGCCGGCAATGGCTTTTTTGCTGATGCCCGTGTCTTCAATCACATCGTGCAGCATGGCCGCCATCAGGCTTTGATGATCCATGTGCATGGTCGCCAGAATATCGGCAACGGCGAGGGGATGGGTGATATAGGCTTCGCCGCTGCGACGTTTTTGGCCGTCGTGGGCTTGTTCGGCGTAGAAGTAAGCGCGCTTCACCAAATTGATTTGGGAAGGTTCCAGATAAGACGATAGCCGATGGCTTAAGGCCTCTATGGTTTGCACGCCCTTCTCCAGACAGGTTTGCCGCTCCGGGTTAGAGCGGCGACTGGCACAATCAATACTTAGATATCGTTCTCGTAGACGCGCTCTGGTTTAGGTTGTGGCAGCGTATCTTTCTCCAACAGGATGCTGGCATCCACAAAACCTTCTTCGATTTCGCGCAGGGCGATCACCGTAGGTTTGTCGTTTTCTGGCGCAACATGTGGCTCCTTACCACCGATTGCCAATTGACGCGCGCGCTTGCTGCCAACCATAACCAGTTCAAAACGGTTATCAACGTGATCCAAACAATCTTCAACGGTAATACGTGCCATAACTTTGTGTGCTCTATCAAAACGCTGGGTAAACGCAGCTGGGCTGCAGTCCGGTCGGCTATTATGCGCCAGCGGCGGTGACTATGCCAACCGCAGCTGGGCAAAATTACATCAATACTAGGCCAATAGCTCCTTTAGCAACTGACTATGACGCTCGGTCTGGCGCGCCAGGCGTATGTGCTGGCTGGTCACCAAGGCTTGAAACTGCGCCAGCGCAACCGTGAAATCATCATTGATAATTAAATAATCCGCCTCCGGGTAGTGCGACATTTCACTGATCGCCTCGCTCATGCGCGCCTCAATCACACTCTCGTCATCCTGTCCACGACCAGTTAAGCGCTGGCGCAAACAGGCAAGCGAGGGCGGGAGAATAAACAAGCTGACGGTATCCGGCAGCAACTTGCGCACCTGACGCGCGCCCTGCCAATCAATTTCCAGAATGACATCTATGCCTGCGTTGAGTGTATCCACCACCCATTTTTGGGAAGTGCCATAGAGGTTGCTAAATACCCGCGCGTGCTCCAGAAACTCGCCGCGCTCCAGCATGGATTCAAAGGTAGCGTGATCGACAAAGTGATAGTTCACACCATCCACCTCTCCCGGGCGCATAGGGCGTGTGGTGTGGGATACCGACACACAGACTTCCGGATTGGATTTCACCAGTGCGCTCACCAAACTGGTTTTGCCCGCACCCGAGGGCGCGGAAACGGTATAAAGCGTGCCGAGGTTGGCCATAAGAGAACCTGTTAACAGTAGGTAAATGGGAAGCTAAAACGATAGGGCAAATTATGGCACAGGCGGGCAGGAAAGCGCGCCGCGTGAACACTCATAAGGCGCAACTGTGGCATAGTAAGCACTCCCGCCATTCATTTCCGCAGGCGCTCTATGCTACGTCAATTACTGTCCATCACCCAAACTGCAGAACGCTTGCGGGTACGCCCCGAGTACATTCATGCCCTGGTTGCCAAAAAACGCCTGGAATTTATTCACGGCGAGCAATTGGATGCCGCACAGGTAGAGCGACTTGCACTGCTCATGGACAAATTGCGCAAAAATGGCATAGCTACATTAGTGGAGATTTGTGCGCAAGATGAAACAAAAATCTAATGCATCGCCGCGCAACTATTATCAACTAGATACTTTTGCTACCCACTACAACTTTTCTCATCAACTGTATGCAGCTATCAAACACTGTGCTCAGTTGTCATGACAAGGCCTAAGGCAATAGCTGCTCGCGCACCTCATAATAAGCCTGCTCGGAAATTTTTTGGTAATCACCAGCATCCTCCATAAAGGCTTTGTAGGATTCATAGACCTTTTTGAATTGCGGGTCTTTGGCGGCTTGCTCAACGTATACTTGCTGCGTGATTTTATAAAAATGCTGCAACACTTCATCCGGCAATTTGCGGATTTGCACACCCTGTTTTTCTACCAATTCTTTTAACGCACGGCTATTGTTAGCGGTATAGCTGTCAAACATATCCTGACTCATGGCGCGCGCAGCGTAAGTCACAATCGCCTGTAAATCCGCAGGTAAACTTTCAAAAGCTGTTTTGTTGATAATCAACTCCATGGATGGCCCCGGCTCGTGCCAACCAGGGTAGTAGTAATATTTGGCAATTTGCTGGAAACCAAAGGCCAAATCATTTTCCGGTCCGACCCATTCGGCCGCATCGATCACGCCGGTTTGCAAGGAGGTGTAGAGTTCACCACCCGGAATATTCACCGAAGTGCCGCCAGCTAAATTAAACACTTCACCGGCCAAACCGGGAATGCGCATTTTCAAGCCGCGTAAATCCGCGACGGAATTTATTTCGCGATTAAACCAGCCCGCCATTTGTACGCCGGTATTACCGGCAGGAAAGGGAATTAAATTAAAGGGCGCATAGATTTCACGCCATAATTCCAAACCGCCGCCGTGGTTGATCCAGCCATACAATTCCTGCGCATTCATACCAAAAGGTACAGAGGTAAAAAATTGTGCGGCTGGCACCTTACCGCGCCAGAAATAACTGCCTGAATGTCCCATCTCGACACTGCCGGATGAGACCGCATCAAACACCCCCATGGCCGGCACTAACTCATTGGCGCCATAGACATGGATTTGCAAACGCCCACCTGACATTTGCTTGATTACTCGCGCTAAATTTTCAGCACCCACCCCCAAACCGGGAGTATTTTTGGGCCAGGATGTCACCATTTTCCAATGATAAGTTTGTGCGGAAACAACAGATGAATTCTGTTCACCGGCGACTGATGGCTCAACAGATTTTTTTGGTTTGGATTTTTCCAATACCAATGCGGCAAATACAGCCACCAAAGCAGCCAGCAATATAACGACAACCAGCGGATACCAATTTATTGTTTTTGTGTTCATAAACTCTTCGCTTTGTTGAATTAAAAAGATTAAAGCCCCGTGAGCTTCGCATACTGCATCACCAGGCGCTTAATACCGGCTTCGGCGAATTTAATTTGAATCACCGCGTTGGGGCCAGAGCCTTCGAATTGCAAAATTACGCCTTCGCCAAACATAGGGTGGCTGACGCGCTGGCCGAGGCGGAAGCCGGTGCTTTCGCCGGTGTCGTACATGGGTTGGCGTTTGCTGGCTTGGGTGAGCGGGCGATTCAAGCTGACCGGACGGGTAACGGCGGTTTTTAAGCGCACTTCCTCAATACAGTCTTCGGGAATTTCTTTTACAAAACGGGACACCGCATTAAAGGTTTCATTGCCATACAAGCGACGGGTTTCAGCATAGCTGATAAATAATTTTTCCATCGCGCGGGTGATGCCCACGTAGCAGAGACGGCGCTCCTCCTCCAAACGATCCGGGTCGTCCGCCGACATTTTGTGGGGGAATAAGCCCTCCTCTACGCCCGCCAAAAACACCAGCGGAAATTCCAAACCTTTGGCCGAGTGCAGCGTCATTAATTGCACTGCATCTTCAAATTCATCGGCTTGGGTTTCACCGGCATCGAGTGCGGCGGTATCCAAAAATTGTTGCAGCGGCGAGAGCTCTTCGTTTTCTTCTTCGGCTTCAAAGGCGCGGCAGGCGGTAATTAATTCCTGCAAGTTTTCGCCGCGCGCCTGACCTTTTTCGCCTTTTTCATTTTGATGGAATAGCAGCAGACCCGTATCTTCTATCACCATTTTAGCGATGCTATCCAAACCCGGCGTATCGCCCCGTACATCAATTGCACTGGCATCCTGGGCGAGTTTTTCAATGAGGTTTAAAAAGGATTGCACCGCATTACCGGCGCGTGCCGTGAGCACTTTTTTGGCGAGCATTTGCTCCGCCGCTGACCAGAGCGAACAGCCCTGCTCGCGCGCAAACAGGCGAATGTCGTCCACTGTTTTGCCGCCAATACCGCGTGTTGGGGTATTGATAACCCGCTCAAAACCGGCGTCGTCGTGACGATTGCTAATCAAGCGCATATAGGCGATGGCGTTTTTAATTTCCAGGCGATCATAAAAGCGCTGGCCGCCGTAAATGCGGTAGGGAATGGCCTCGCGCAGCAGCGCCTCTTCCAACACCCGCGACTGGGCGTTGGAGCGGTACAAAATCGCCATGCTTTTTTTCGGGTTGCCTTTGCGTGCCCAATCCTGAATTCGCTCGACAATAAAACGCGCTTCGTCCTGTTCGTTGTAGGCGGCGTAGAGGGAAATAGGATCGCCCTTGTCGCCTTGCGTCCACAGCTCTTTACCGAGGCGGCCGTAGTTGTGTTTGATCACCGCGTTGGCGGCTTTGAGAATATTGCCGGTGGAACGGTAATTTTGTTCGAGGCGATAAATGTGGGTGTCGGCAAAATCCTGCGAGAAGCGCTGGATATTTTCGATTTTGGCGCCGCGCCAACCGTAAATGGATTGATCGTCATCGCCCACCGCCGTCACGCATGATTCTTTACCCGCCAGCATACGCAACCAGGCGTATTGCACTGAGTTGGTGTCCTGGAATTCGTCCACCAAAATAAACGGGAAGCGCTGGCGATAGTGCTCAAGGATGTGCGGTTTGTTGAGCCAGAGTTCGTGGGCGCGCAGCAGGATTTCGGCAAAATCCACCATGCCACCGCGCTGGCAATCCTCTTCATAGGCGCGATAAATCTGCAGCATGGTGCGCACAAAGGGGTCGGCGGTTTCCTGAATATGGCGGGAGCGCAGGCCTTCGTCTTTCTGCGCGTTGATATACCACTGCGCCTGTTTGTGCGGCCATTGGTTTTCGTCCAGGTTGAGCGCCTGATAAATGCGCTTGATTAAGCGCAGCTGGTCGTCGCTGTCCAGAATCTGGAAATTTTGCGGCAGGTTGGCGTCCTGCCAGTGGGCTTTGAGCAGGCGATGGGCCAGCCCGTGGAAGGTGCCTACCCACATGGCGCGGCTGTTGATGTATTGATTGTTCTGGCTAAAGAGTTCATCCAAACGGCTGCGCATTTCGCGCGCGGCTTTGTTGGTAAAGGTCACCGCCATAATGGAATAGGGCGACATCTGCTCCACCTGGATCAGCCAGGCAATACGGTGTACCAGTACGCGGGTTTTACCACTGCCGGCGCCTGCGAGAATCAGCTGGTTGGTAGCGGGGGCCGAGACGGCTTCGCGCTGTTCGTTGTTGAGGTGATCGAGGAGGAGGGAAACGTCCATAACCTGAGCCAGTTAATGCATGAGAGGGCAATTTTACTGGCTAGATATACATATGACTATCTTTGTTTTAGGCAAATACCGGAATCGCGGTGAGCAGGCACTGTTCACTTGTTGTTGAGCTTCTTGGCTCGCACCAAAAGCACCGCAAGCAGGACAGCAAGCAATATCATCAAGGGCAGGGATTCAGTGTCGTAGCCGCCAGCTTGGTGGGGCTGGATAACATAAAAACCCGGGTACGGGCTTGCGGGTTTCGCACTTGTCTCAGCCTCGGCAATCCCGGAGGTGGTGGCAACTTCTGCGGCAAAGGAGGCGCCATTGGCCGTTAACAACTCCAACTGCGGCATGGAAAAACAATCCACCTTGCTGTCTTGTTGAGTCCCGTGCGAGCAGTCAGCATAAACCGCATAAACACTGGTGGAACTCAGCGCGATGAAGCTAAACACTGCAAACACGCCAAAACGCCGTAGTGCGATAAAAAACGCCAGAAAATAATGCTGGTGAGTCATGAGCTTGCTCCCGCTGCCGCGCTGTATCAGTGAATGTAGCAGCTCAAACAAGTGACGCAAGTCACATTTTTTTAGCACCTGGGCTTCAGTTTTTTGCGCGGAATGTGAATTTAGATGCCAAGCTATTGATTTTGTTAGGCCCGCTGCACAAGGCTCCCAAAAAAACCTTATGCCCGGCTATAAGCAAAGGGATACAAAGAAAAAAAAGATCCTGCGAGAGCCAGACGGCATTTATACAAACCAGGGTAACAGCGATAAAAAAACCGCCGTGGGAAGCGGCGGTTTTTGATGGTCCTGACTTTGATGGCCTTGACTACCGATTTTTTAAATCTGGTTAACACGCGCCCGTGACAAGCCGAGGAATGCCAAACCTATCAGCATCAGCACTATAGATCCGGTATCGGGAACACGGGTTACCGCACCGCGAACGTAGTAGCTGATATGGGAAACCTCCTTGATTTTACTGTCAGGGTTAACATCAAACTCAGGCTCCCGGAAAGGAGATTCCCATGTACCACTGGAGGCACCATTGGCTGCCAGATAGCCGAGTAGCGTAGTGTCCTTACCGTCCTTGAATACTAGTAGGAGATTGCTGTAGTCATCCCAAATACTGGGGTCTACCGCCCAATTACCACTCTGGCCTGCGTTGCTGCCCATCTCATCCTTGTCTAAAAATACCCAGTCACTGAATCCAAAAAACTGTTCAGCGTTCACCGTCATTGGGTTGGTGTTGAGGAAGTCCTGGGTTGCACTGCTTTTTTCACAATCTACCGTATTGGAAACCAGTGTTAGGCTCGTGGGATGACAATCAACCACTCCCGCCTGTACGCTGCCACACACCAATACCCCCAACAGAGCCACTACCGCAAAAGGTACAGCCAAAAAGCGATTCCAAGTGTTCATGATGAAAATCCTTCCGTTAGTTGATAAAACGCCACTCTAATTGTGACCAATCTCACACTTTGATTTAGCAATTTACGCGCCACGCAAAACACGCGGCTTAACTAATTTTCAACCAATTGAATAACAAGGATTTTTTCTGCCGACTGAAAATAAATGAAAACTTAGGCGACAAATGCGATAGAAAAATCGACGCCATCGAAAGTTGTAAAAATCACCTCGATTAACGTCAAAAAGGATTAAAAACCGTTTTGAGAGAGAAGACCTATAAGCACTTTTGGCTTTAATACCAAAGCGACTCAAAAAGCTAACATCAGCGATGATCGGCGCCCTGCCAAGCTGCGTAGCGGTGAAACGAAACTGTAAAGAGCCCCGACACCAGCATCTGCCAGAACGCTTGTTTTTCAACGGATTGGCTTACCAAAAACCGTTGGGCAGCTCGCCTTTGCGCAACAGCGCGGCGATATCCATGCTCAGCGCAACGCCTGCATGCACCAGCACCCCACCCCAAATAGAGCGCGACTGCAAGGCAAGTATGCCGAGGAACAGCCCAAATAATATGGCGCCCGTGGCTTCCAGCCAGAGCTTGGGGAAATGGATCATCAGGTAAGGCACACACATCACCCAAATCGCATTGGCACCCAGTGCCGGGCGCAGGGCATTGAGCATAAAACCGCGGAAAAAGAACTCCAGAAACACAAATTGGCTGATGTACAGCAGCTCCCACAGCAGCAAATCCAGCCAGCTGCGCCCGGCCAGGGAATAAAAAGGGTAATGGTTGACAAAGTCCTCACCAAAACTGACCAGCACCACAAACACCAATATGGGCGAAAGCAACAGCAGATAACCACGCCAGTGCTCAGTCACCTGATTCCAGCGCCAGCCGAAATCCAGCATCCGCTCCTTGAATAACAAGCGAATCACCAGCCAGGGGATAAGGATAAACGTCAGCAAGTGACAGCCAGTCCACCAGACATAACCGGCCATTTCCAACCAACCACTCGCCTGCAAACGATTCAGGTAATAGCCGCTATCCTGCTGCTGCCACTGCCCAAGGTAAGCCAACAGCGCATGCAAGTTCGTGGAGTAGCGGCCGTAGTTGAGGATCAGCAGGCTGATACAGACAGTCGCCAAGACCACAAACACCCGGCGCAAGGCCGCAGGGCGACTCAGGCGATAGGAGGGCGACTCAGAATCTATGGCATCCAGCGCGTGCAAGATACGGCGCGGGTGTAAGGCGGCTAGTGCCATAAATTGCACTCCTGCGGCCTGATGAACCGCATCTGGTTATTGTTTCTCTGGTTATTGTTTTTTAGCCTTGCGCGCCGCTTGCTGGGCGCGCTCATGCATATCCAAAAATTTAAAAATAACGTCGCGCGCCAGGCGGGTTTCCGAATTGCTCAGGAACACCATGCCGATTTGCAGATCACGGTTGAACACCATCTCGGTGCGGAAGCCTCTTACATGGCCGCCGTGATGTACAAAGTTTTTGTTGCGGCCGTAATCAAATACCCGCCAACCCAAACCATAGGCGGTGTTGCCTACCGCTTTGCGCACGCCGTAATAATTCTGCTCAGGGGTATTTTTGGTGACTCGCGATTGAATAGGGTTAAGCACTGCCAAGGGCAGGGCATCCTGGCGCCGCCCGATTTGCCCGAGCAAAAATTTGGACATATCCACAATACTGGCGTTTACCCCGGCGGCTGGCGCCACCTTATACCAGTTGCCCACCACCGCTGTGGGCACCCAGCGGTTGCCATTGGCAATATGCGGCGCGGCGCGGTTGGGCGAGGCGTTATAACTCCCCAAACCATAGGAAGCAGAGCGCATCCCCAAGGGCTCAAATACCTTTTTGATGACGTAAGACTCAAAGCTCATGCCCGACTTCTGTTTGATCATGTCCCCCGCAAGGCTGTAAGTCACATTTTGGTAGGCGTAACACTTGCCCGGCGGGCAGACAAAATTCACATAGCGCAGGCGGCTCACCACATCGGCGTAGTTCATGTTCTGGTCGATATAGTGACTGTAGGTGTGACGCGGCAAACCTGAGGATTGGCTAAGCGCATGACGCAGGGTCAACTGTTTGCCGTATTTGGCATTTTTAAAGGCGACCTTGGGCAATACCGATGTAATGGTGCTATCCCAGCTCAGGCCACCTTCGTTCACCAGCACACCCGCCGCCGTTGATGCGACAGGTTTGGACAGGGATGCGAGGCGGAAAACCGTATCGGGTGTGACTTTTTCGCGTGTGCCTGCCCGGCGCACCCCAAAGCCCTGCAGGGATTTAATCTGCCCCCCCGACACCACCACTATGGCCACACCGGGAACAAAGGGTGCGATTTTCTTGGCTACATAATCCTCAAATTCGGCCACAAAGGCTTCCGGATGGCCGACCGGATAGCGCTGCGCCTTGATAGGCGCCGTAGTAATCACAGGGATGTCAGCCACAGGCGGTGCGGCGGTGGCGGCGGGCGCCGCTGTTTTTACCGCAGGCTTGGCTTGGGCTTTAGCCGATGCGGCACTGGTCGTCGCCTTGGCCGATGCCGTCGCCACTTTGTTAGTGGCTGGCTGGCTGGCTGCAGGAGCCACCGGCGATGCCCCGGGTATTGCGGTGGCTGTGGCGGCTGTCGATGAAGCTACCGCTGGCACCTCAGGTTTGGGTGCCAGTTGGCTGGCAGGTTGCACAGCGGCTGCCGGGCTGGCGCTGGCAGATGAGACGGCCACCACCCTGGCGACGGCGGGCGCAACTGTCTGGGTAAATTGAGTGGTCTGCAACCGGTGGGGAGACGCTTCAGCGGCAGCAGGCGCACTGGAGGCCGCCGTGCCAGCCGAAGACTGCTGTTGGAATGGCAGGGCGATAGGCACAGTCACCCGCTTGACCGGCTCTGCCGCCACAACAGGAGCAAAACACAGCCCGGCTGCAGCTAGCAGCGGTAGACAATGAGCGGAAAACAACCTGCCAAAACCGTTTTTTATCGATAACAACATACGCCGTCGGGCAACTCAGATTAGGGTAATCCACATGCAACAACGCCACTCCCCTTGACTCTCACCCTGCCGGCACCGGCCGCAGGTGTGAAGGTACAAGACCTTGGAGAGTGGCGTTATCCGTCCTTTGACCTATGCAGTAACTACAAAGTTTTATTAGCAAACACCTGTTACCCACCGGGGGTATTACAAGGTTTTTATGTACTCAACCAGATCCCAGCGCTGCTCTGCTGTCAAGGGCTCCAACTTTTTACCATTGACCGCAGGTGCGCGGGCAGTGCCGTATTCGTGACCTATATTCAGGTCGCCGCGTTTATCCGCTTTAAATTCAAAACCGGGGTAACCCTCAGCACGCAGGCCGACTCTCACCGGATCAAACTCGCGGCTGCCCACCATAAATTGCGCGGGACGATATTCACCAGTGTCAGGATCACCGGGGCGTTTCACCGGTAACAACAGATCGTAAATACTGGGCACCGAACCATTGTGTAAATAAGGTGCAGTGGCCCAGATGCCGTTCAGCGCCCGCGCCTTGTAGGATAGCAGTGACTGATAGGGCGCCGCGGTGGTATCGGGCAAGTAGTCGCCGGATTTTACACTGGCTTTAATTTCATTATCAAAGAAGGATTTAGCCATCAGGTAGAGCCAATCCAGAGTGCGGCGCGGCAGCCATTTATCCGGGTCCGGCTCGGTGGCCACCTCACCCATGGTGGCGGCGGTTAGAATTTGCACGACCGGCGCCCTGTCCTTAATCACCAGCGAACCCACACTTTCGCTTTGATAGGTATTTTTAAAGTTGCCCGAATAACCGGTGTAATTCACGCTGTTTTCCGCCATGGCGCGGTCGGTGCCTACCAGATCAATACTGGACATATTGGCCACCAGAATGCGATCCCAGTCGGTGCGATCCACTACCTCGTGGCAGCTTTCGCAGTACTCCGCATAGACTTTGCGACCGCGCCGCACCTTGGCGTAGTCGATACGCCACTCGGGCATAGCCTCAAAAATGGCGTTGGCTTTTTGCTGCTCGGGGTTGTTATTGCGGGTTTGGATGCTCGGCCATACCGGTGAAGTCAGGCTTTTCAGGTGCGACTCCAAGCGCGACAAATTCACCAGATCGATGGAGGAGGTGAAATCGATTTGATAGCTCTTGCTACTTTGGCCGGTCAGCAGCGAGGACAGGCTCCAACCGCGCTTGTGAGCGGTCCAGTCCAGAATGCCGAAAACGCCGATGACCTCACCGGTATTGCGGCCCAGCGGCCCCATGCCGGCATTGCTGGCCAAACCATTCCATTGTACGTAGTCGGACTGGGCTATATCCCACAAAAATGGGTAGCTGACCGGCGCGTTGGGCTCGTTGAAAATCAAGGCTTTGATGCGTTCCATATCCGCCAGTCCCAAACCGGGGAACCCCTCTTCGGTAGACATCAGGCGCTCGATAATTTTGGCGAACTGCAAATCGCCAATAATGGTTTCGCTGATATTAAGCAGCACCTTGTCTACCTGCGCCGACGTCAGCAGATTGGTATCACCATCGGCTTTGGTGGCGCCGAGTAATACATCGCGCAGCTGGCGGCGGCTGATCACATGCTCAAGTACGCGGTTGTAGATGCGCCCAAAGGCATCCAGACGGGCATAGCCATAGTCGACGCTGGAGTGGTTGATGGTGTTGTAGAGGTTGATCTTGCGTGTCCAGCGTTTCAGGTCGCTCTGCACATCCTCCGCGCGGCTGTAACTGTTGTTGCGCGCCAGTACCTGAGTGACAAACCGCTGGTTTTTTTCGCTATCGGTCAGGGTGCGCGTCATGCTTTTTTCCAGCGCGGTGAGGAAACCCACCATGTCCGCCATTGCCGGGCCACCGTCGATGCGGATCGCCGTGCCCTTGTAATTCACTTGACCGGTGTGACAGGCGGCGCAGGTAAAACCAATATAGTCCTTACCCTTGTAACCCTCTTTCACAAAACCGACCGGCAGGCCGTCGGGGTTAAAAAAAGTGGGTTTTTGCGGCAGGTAGCGGTATTTGTCGATCAGGCTATTGGCGCGAAAAGGTTCATTGGTTTCAGCCTGCTCCAGGGCGATAAAAAAATCGTAGGGGATCAGCGCCGACCCCTGGGTGGTGTTGTAAAACCAGAGGCTATCGTTAGCGCTCCAGCCCTGATCCAGATAAATCGGCGTGGAGTAATTTTCGCCAAAGGCACCATTGTCAACGGCGAGGGCACCGCGCGCCGGGTCGTCATCCCATTTTTGATAAAGCTTGCCGATGGCGAGGGTGATGGCCATAAAAATCCCGACCACCACCAAGAGTTTGATCAGCCGGCGCAGGTTTTTGCGGTTAAACAGGTTATGCAGGGCACTGAGCGTGGTTGAGCCCATGGGTAAACTCCTCTGTGGCGATTGTCCTATCGTTTGTTCAAATGACTGCTTGTGGCCGGGGCAGAGCCGGAGCCCCGGATATGCTGGCGCTAAAGATACTACTGAGCGCCTGATTGCCCAAATTATTATTTAGATGCCACACCGCCATCGGCGGGTTACCTGCAGAGTCCGGTGTGGCGAGGCTTGCAACGGCAGGGCACTGGCATTAGTGTAGCCGCGAGTTTTTTGGCTGCTGTTTATTTACTAACCAGCGCTTCCCTTTACTATTTGCGAGTTACTATCTGCGAGGATTTGTATCATGAAAAAATTGTCTCTGTTGGCTGTTGTTACCCTGGTTGGCCTGACCAGCGCCTGTACCTGGGTAAAAGTGAACGAGCAAGGCAGCAATGTCGCTGTTGCCAACGCTGCCAATGTGCGCAGCTGTGAAAAAGTGCGTACCGTAAACGTGAAAGTAAAAGATAACTTTGTAGGCTCCATGAAACGCGACCCCAACAAAGTAGCAACTGAATTGACCAACATGGCGCGCAACGAAGCCAGCGCTTTTGGCGGCGACACTATTGTGCCTGCCAGCCTGGTTAACGATGGCCGCCAGAGCTTTGATGTCTATCGCTGCAACTAAGTGACAACCCGGTAAGCAGCGACCCGGCTGCTCGCCAGCCTAACCGTCAAACCCCGCGGGTTTGACGGTTGCCTCCAGCCCCACAAGTTACCCCTCACCAACCAATTTACCTCCTACTAAACAATTTACCTCCTACTAAACAATTTACCTTCTCCTAAACAACGGCCTGCCCAGACAAAACTTTGCTAGTGTTAGCTATAACAACCGCTGTCTTATTTTTGTCACATAACTGACATAATCTGATGAGATCTTTTTCGCGCCACATGAATCGGGTTACGAGGTACAAGGTGGATAACGCCTATTTCAATCGCGAGCTGAGCCTGCTCGAATTCAACAAACGGGTTTTACATCAAGCCTATAACCGCAGTTTGCCACTGCTGGAGCGGCTGCGATTTTTGTGTATTTTTTCCACCAACCTCGATGAGTTTTTTGAAGTGCGGGTGGGCGGTTTGGTGGAGATTCTCGAACTCAACGCACCGCCGACACAAGGGCCGGATGGCCTGACGCAACTGCAAACGCTGAGTGAAATTTCGCTGCGCGCGCATCAATTGGTGGATGAGCAATATCGCATCCTGAACGATGAAATAGTCCCACTGCTGCGCGATAACCATATCCGTATCCTGCGTCGCGATGAGTGGAATCAGGAGCAAATCCTCTATTTAAAACAAGTTTTTCTCTCTGAAGTCTTGCCGGTGCTCAGCCCCATAGGCCTTGACCCAGCGCACCCTTTTCCGCGCATCCTGAACAAGAGTCTGAATTTTATTGTGCGTCTGGATGGCAAAGACGCGTTTGGCCGCAATTCCGGCCGCGCCATTGTGCAAGTGCCGCGCTCGCTGCCACACATCATTGAGCTGCCCAAAGAATTGGCCGAAGGTGGCCGCGCCTTTGCGTTTGTCTCCTCCATCATTCATTTTTTTATGGGCGAGATTTTTGTCGGCATGACGGTGGTGGAAAGTTACCAATTCCGCCTCACCCGCAATTCCGACATTTTCCTCGACGAAGAAGAGACCGACGATCTGCTGCGTGCGGTGCAAGGTGAACTGGCTTATCGCCAATACGGCGATGAAGTGCGCCTGGAAATTGCCGATACCTGCCCTGCGGAATTGGAGCAATTTTTATTGCAGCGCTGTGAAATTAAAGAGCGCGATTTGTATCGGATCAACGGCCCGGTCAACCTCAACCGCTTTGCCGATCTGTTTGAATTAATTAAAACCCCGGATTACTACTTCAAACCGTTTGTACAGGCTATGCCCAAGCTGCCCAAACGCAGCAACTCCTATTTTGAAGTCTTGCAAAAACAGGATTTATTGCTGCATCACCCCTTTGATTCCTTTCAATGTGTGGTGGATTTTTTGCGCGAAGCTGCAGCCGACCCGCAAGTATTAGCGATTAAACAAACACTCTATCGCACCGGCTCCAATTCACCGATTGTGGATGCACTGGTTGCCGCCGCCAAAGCCGGCAAGGAAGTGACTGCGATTGTGGAATTGCGCGCGCGTTTTGATGAAGAGCAAAACGTCGCCCTCGCCGAGCGCCTGCAGCGTTTTGGTATTCACGTAATTTACGGCGTAGTGGGTTTTAAAACCCACGCCAAAATGATTTTGGTGGCGCGCCGCGAAAACGCCAAGTTGCGCTACTACGTACATTTGGGCACCGGCAACTATCACCCGCGCACCAGTAAAATTTATACCGACTATGGCCTGCTAACCTGCGACAAAGAATTAGGCGAGGATGTCTACCGCGTATTCCTGCAGTTATCCAGCATGGGTAAAGCCTCCAAAATGGACTCGCTGCTCTACGCGCCGTTTACTCTGCACAAGGGCATGGTGCGGCGGATTCGCAGCGAAAAAGAAAATGCCGAACAGGGCAAACCGGCACATATCATCGCCAAAATGAATTCGCTGTACGATGAAGAATTGGTCAATGAACTTTATGCCGCGTCACAAGCCGGCGTAAAAATCGATTTGATTGTGCGTGGCGTTTGCCAATTGCGGCCGGGGGTAGAAGGCTTGTCGGAGAACATCCAGGTGCGCTCCATTATCGGCCGCTTTTTGGAACACCACCGTGTGTTTTATTTTGAAAACAACGGCAACCCGGAACTCTACTGCTCAAGCGCCGACTGGATGGTGCGCAACATGTTCCATCGTGTAGAGACCTGTTTTCCCATCAAACACAAAAAAATCCGCGACCGTATTTTGGAAGACCTGGATTTATACCTGCGCGACAATACCCACGCCTGGATCTTGCAGCCGGATGGCAGCTACACCCCAAGCCAACCCAAGCAGGATGAAGAGGCGATTGATGCACAGGCGATTTTGCTAGAGCGCTGGTCGGCGCATATTGGGAGTTGAGCCCAGATTTACTCTTAAGCACCCTGGGCGATGATATTTTTCCATCGCCTTTTGGACCCATTCTTGCCAAACACTTTAGCTCAATGCTTACTTTTCCTTCCTTATCTGATTCTCTAAACGACACTTTATAAATCAAAAAAACATAACGGCACAAAAATAGCGACTAAAGAAGCGCTTGATTAAGCAGACACTTAAATATCTAATCTACACATTGTTTTACCATCAGATTGGTTACCCAACCACAGGATCATCCATGCGCAAAATTCGTGTAGGCATATTATTTGGCGGCAAATCTGCAGAGCATGAAGTTTCTTTGCAATCTGCAAAAAATATTATTGATGCAATTGATAAACAAAAGTTTGAATTAACATTATTGGGGATCGATAAGCAAGGCGAATGGCATATCAACGATGCCTCTAATTATTTGGTTAATTCTGACAACCCATCATTAATTGCACTTAATCGTTCGAATAAAAATGTCGCTTTGATACCCGGCCAAACCCATCATCAATTAATCGAAAGCCAAAGTGCTTCGGCACTAATGCAGCTGGATGTTGTGTTCCCAATTGTACATGGCACCATGGGAGAAGATGGCTCACTCCAAGGAATGTTGCGGATGGCCAATATTCCCTGTGTTGGCAGCGGGGTACTGGGTTCTGCTATCTGTATGGATAAGGATGTCACTAAACGCTTGCTGCGTGATGCGGGACTAAAGGTCGCACCTTTTGTTACCCTGACCCGTGCAAATCATCACCGGCACAGCTTCGCGAGCATCAGCGAAAGTCTTGGCCTGCCATTATTTATCAAACCTGCTAATCAAGGATCATCAGTGGGGGTTAGCAAAATAAATACCGAACAGGAATTTACTCAGGCACTCAACCTGGCTTTCAGTTTTGATCATAAAGTATTAGTGGAAGCAGCCATTCCCGGCAGAGAAATAGAATGCGCCGTTTTAGGTAACGGTGCGCCTAAAGCCAGCGTTTGTGGTGAAATTGTGGTGAACGACGAATTCTATTCCTACGATACAAAATACATCAGTGAAACTGGCGCACAAGTCGTGGCTCCTGCCAATCTACCCGAAAAAATCAATCACCAAATTCAACAAATCGCCATCCAGACTTTCCAGGTATTAGAGTGCAAAGGCATGGCGAGAGTGGATGTATTTCTAACCCAAACAGGTGATGTAATTATCAATGAGGTAAATACCTTGCCCGGTTTTACCAACATCAGCATGTACCCAAAGCTTTGGCAAGCCAGCGGCCTTAGCTATAAAGAATTAATTACCACGCTGATAGATCTGGCATTAGAGCAGCATCGGCAGGATCAACAACTGCAGAGCTCCGTGAGGTAAATTCACAGTAAAACTAAATACCAATCACCGCGAGCTCATAATTTATATCCCCCAAATGCCGCTGCTCGGCTTCCAAATCCGCTTGGGTTAGTGGGTGTTGTTGCAACCAGGTTTGAGGGAGCGACAGGTTTATTTTTTTATCTTCTGCCTGCAACTTGATTGTTGGTAAACCCTCCTTGATTCGGCCGCGATGAAAAATTGCCGCAAGGCGCAACACAATGGCAAGACGCACCAAATCATTATTCTCGAGTGGAAAATTTTTAGCGGGAAAACGTTTGCGATGGGCGAGCACCAAAGCGGCTAGCTGTGACTGCTCCGCGCGCGAACAACCGGCGAGATCTACGTTTTGCACTATGTAGGCGGAATGTTTGTGATAGTCGCTATGCGCTATGTCCAAACCAACCTGATACAAACGCGCAGCCCAACCTAATAATTTATTGGCATCGTTTGCGCTTAATTGCCAGGTATTTGCGACCTGCGCTAATAAATGCAACGCGGTTTGCTCCACCGCTGCGGCCTTTTCCATGTTCACATGAAAGCGCTGGGCGAGGGCGTCCACGCTGGCCTGGCGAATATCGTGATTTTCCAAACGGCCTTTTTGATCAAACAACAAACCTTCGCGTAGCGCCCAATCCGATGCAATCATGGCATGCAGTTGCAGGGCTTCAAACAGCGCACGTAATACTATGGCGCCGCCTAAAAACACCGGTTTGCGATCTTCCGATAAACCGGGCATATCCAGATCCAATTTTCCCTGATCCAAATAGCGCGCAATAATTTTATCGAGCGATGTGGCTGTAATGCTGCCGTCACTCCAACCATTGGCTTCACACACTTTGGCAACAGCTTTGATGCTGCCGGAAGCACCGAGCACCTGCTGCCAGCCGCGCTCAATAAATTCATCTTTCACTGGCTGCAATTCTTGCAGGCAGGCAATCAGCGCTTTGGTAATCGCTTTTTCACTCACTTTGCCATCGCTAAAAAATTGTTTGGTTATGGCGACGCACCCCATATTCAAACTTTCTTTGAGCTTGGGTGACATGCCCTCACCTAAAATAATTTCGGTGCTGCCCCCGCCAATATCCATAACAATACGGTTGCCATCAGTAGGTGCTATGGACTGGGCGACGCCCAAATAAATCAAGCGCGCCTCTTCATCACCGGAAATAATTTCTACCGGATGCCCCAAACGCGCCTCGGCCGCTGAGATAAATTCACCGGCATCGTTAATACTGCGCAGCGTTTTGGTTCCCACAATACGCACACTGCGCGATGGATAAGCACGTAAACATTCACCGAAACGCTCAAGGCAGGCGAGAGCGCGCTCGCTGGCGTCTTTGCTCAAACTGCCGTCGGCCTGCAAGCCAAAACCCAAACGCACCGGTTCGCGCAAACGATCAAGCAGAGTGAGTTGTCCATTGTCCCAACGCGCCACAATCATATGAAAGCTGTTGGAACCCAAATCAACGGCGGCAATATGACTAGCTGCTGTTTCAGGACTGGAAGACAAATTAAACATCGGGCATTCCCCTTTTCCGCATCCGGGGTGAATTGAAATATTTGTCGCAGGTTACAATTTTCCACAACCCATGCCCAGCATTTCGCGACGTTGAAAAATAGCACGCAATAAAAAAGGCAATCACCGGAGTGATTGCCTTTTGGGAAAATCCAGAGCCTGAATTAATTAATTGCTTCGCTCGGTGCTGGATTCGCCTGGGCTTGCTGTTGTTGGGCTTGTTGCTGCGCCGCAGTAACGGCTTGCACAAACACCGCATCAAAATTAATTGGTGGCAACATTAAAGGTGGAAAGCTGCCGCGCCCCAAAATTCCATCTACCGCTTCGCGCGCGTAGGGGAACAAAATTTGTGGACAAGCGGTATTGATCAGCTGGGTCACCGCCGGACCTTCAATGCCGGAAATGGCAAACAGGCCAGCTTGTTTTACTTCCACCAAAAATACTGCACGATCTTCCAGGCGGGCGGTGATGGTGAGCAGTAACACCACCTCAAACAAGCCGTCTTCAATTGGATTGGCCTGAATATTCAGATCCTGTTGAATATTGGGTTTGTAGGCTTTGGTAAAAGCCTCTGGGCCCATTGGCGTTTCAAATGAAATGTCTTTCAGGTAGATACGTTGAATCGCAAATACCGGGCCTTTTGCGCCCTCTGCTGCAGCTTGTTGATTATTTTCAGACATAGTGAACTCGACTTGGTGGTATTAATATTTACGTTTTGATTAAAAATGCTTGCGCTTGGTCACGCTTGGGCGAGGAGCGCATCCAGCTTGCCGGCCTTGTCCAGCGCCCAGAGGTCAGTGAATCCACCGACATGGAATTCGCCAATCCAAATTTGCGGCACGGTGCGCTGGCCACTTTTTTCCATCATTTCCTGACGCAACTGGGGTTGGCTGTCCACGCGAATTTCTTCCACTGCCACACCTTTTTGCGCCAATAATTTCTTGGCGTTCACACAGTAGGGGCATACTGCCGTGGTGTACATAATCACTTGGGCCATAACAACTCCAATTACTCAGTGAAAAAATAGCAAAGGTTTATTTACCTTTTACCAACGGCAGGCTCTGTGCCTGCCACTCGGCGATGCCACCGCCTAAACGGCGCACATCAAAACCTTCTTTCCCCAGAAAACGACCGACAGCACCGGCATGCTGGCCAAGTTTGTCGACCAACACGATAGTTTTGTCCTTGTAGGCGGCAATCTCGGTGGACTCCTTACTGAGTTTGGCGTAAGGCACGTTGATCGCACCGACTATGTGGCCGGCTTTGAATTCTGCGCTATCGCGCAAGTCCACCAACACTGCCGAACCCTGATTGACCAAACGCGTGACCTCATGGGGCGATACCGGACGGCCACTTTTGATGCGATCACGCCACATGTAGAGATAAATAAGCACAATCAGGGTGGTGACCAGCAACCACTCTTGGGTAATAAATACAATAAAGTCCACAGTACTCTGCCTTTTACTTGCTTTTGGATAGGTTTTGTTGCGCGACCGTCACAACGAAGTGGGGGCATACCCGGGGATTTCAATACAGCTTCTGCACTGAACAACCACAGGCACAAGCGCACAGGCGGCGACAAGGCGCCGGAGTATACACGATTGACCGGCTGTTAGCCGTTGCGTCCAGCCGGCAATAACACCTGAACAACCTCGCGACAACAAAAAAGGCCGGCGCGGGTTATAGCCAAATTGTAGGCGCTGGATAGCATGTTTTTGCATAGAGTTAACACGCCCAACCCGCTAGAATACGCCCCATTAACGCACCGGCTGTAAGGGTGCGCCGCCCGATACGGCGATAGGGCACTTCTACCCTGTCGCCTTGACCGATTTCCTGTTCATCCGACTCCTGGAACTGATTTATGAGCGCTAAAAAACCTGTCGTGTTGTTGATTCTCGATGGCTACGGTTACTCTGAAAAAACCAAGTACAACGCCATAGCGGCGGCGCACAAGCCGGTTTTTGACAAACTCTGGGCCAACAATCCCAAAAGCCTGATTGAAACCTCTGGTATGGCCGTAGGCCTGCCGGAAGGTCAAATGGGTAACAGTGAGGTTGGCCATATGACGTTGGGTGCCGGCCGTGTGGTCTATCAAAGTTTTACCCGCATCAACAAAGCCATTAGCGATGGCGATTTTTTTACCAATCCGGTTTATGTGGAAGCCATAGACTCCGCGATCAAAAATGATAAAGCGGTGCATATTCTCGGCCTGCTCTCTGAGGGTGGTGTACACAGCCATGAAGACCATATTTACGCCATGATGCGTATGGCGGTGCAACGCGGCGCACAAAAGGTCTATTTGCACGCCTTTTTGGATGGCCGCGATACCGCCCCGCGCAGTGCAGAAAAATCGCTGCAAAAAGCCCAGGATTTATTCGCCCAGCTGGGTGTTGGTCGCATAGCGTCGATTGTGGGCCGCTACTTTGCGCTGGATCGCGACAATCGCTGGGATCGCGTTAAAGCGGCTTACGATGTGATGGTCACTGGCGATGCCGAATACGATGCAATCACCGCTGTAGACGGTTTAAAAGCCGCTTACGAGCGCGGTGAAAATGACGAGTTTGTCAAAGCGACCGTGATCTGCGCCGAAGAGGAAGAAGTGGCCACCATTAATGATGGCGACTCGGTAATTTTTATGAATTTCCGCCCTGACCGCGCGCGCGAAATTACCAATGCACTGATCGGTGAAGACTTCACCGGTTTTGAACGCGAGCTGCACCCGAACATCGCCCACTTTGTGCAAACCACCGAGTACGCTTCCAGCATCAAGGCACCTATCGCCTTCCCACCGGAAGACCTGACCAACTCTTTTGGCGATTACATTTCCAAATTGGGCAAAACCCAGTTGCGCATCGCCGAAACGGAAAAATATGCCCACGTCACTTTCTTCTTCAATAGCGGCAATGAAGTGGTGTACCAAGGCGAAGACCGTATTTTGGTTCCATCACCGCAAGTAGCAACCTATGACCTGCAACCAGAGATGAATGCACCTATCGTGACCGATAAGCTGGTAGAGGCTATAGAATCCGGCAAATACGATGCGATTATCTGCAACTACGCCAACTGCGACATGGTTGGTCACTCCGGCATTATGGAAGCAGCTACCAAAGCCGTAGAAGCCGTGGACGTTTGCTTGGGAAGAGTATTGGCGGCGGTAGATAAAATAGGTGGTGAAGCCCTGATCACAGCAGATCACGGCAATGTGGAGGAAATGTTTGACGAAGAGACAGGCCAGCCACACACCCAGCACTCCACCTTGCCGGTACCGTTTATTTTCCACAGCCATCGCAAAGGTAGCATTGCACCCGGTGGCTCACTGGCAGACGTTGCGCCCACCATGCTGCATTTGATGGGCTTGCCACAACCCAAAGAAATGACCGGTCGCAATTTAATTACCCTCGACTGATTCATTGACAGGCCGGTTAGCGCGCAGGCGCTAACCAGCTCGAATATCGGTTGGACCTGTTGTTGGGTGTCACTGCGCTCTACACATTTTACGTTTACATTTTCAGACAAATAAAAAATATGAGTCGATTTTTTGCATTCACCAAAACTCTCGCACTCAATTGCGCGCTGTGCATGGCGCTGATGTTTGCCGGCTATGCCCAAGCCGACGAAAAAGCCGAGATGGCAAAATTACAGAAGGAAATTGAAGCGCTGCAGCAAGAGTTAAAAAAAGTGCAGGGTACGCGTTCGAGCTTGCAAAAAGACCTGGAAAAATCCGAGCAGGAAATTAATAAACTCCAGCAAAAAGCCGATGACATTAATAAAGAGTTGAAGCAGCAAAACAACGAGCTAAACCAACTGAAAAATGAGCGCAGCCAGTTAGAGCAAGCAAAAAAAAAACAGCAGGGTGAAATAGCCGAACAAATGCGCGCCGCACAAAAACTGGGTGAGCAAAGCGAAATTAAAGTGCTGCTGAATCAGGAATCACCCGACCAGTTGTCGCGCATCATGAAATATCACAGCTATTTTATGGAAGCACACACCCGCAAGATGCAGGGATTTATAGAAACTATTGCGCGCATCGATGCACTAACACCAGAGATCGAAAAAAAAACTCTGGCGTTGGGTGCCATGCAGGCGCAATTGGATGAACAGCGTCAGCAGTTAAAAAGTCGGCAACAGGAACGCCAACAAGCACTGGCCAAAGTGAATAGCCAGTTCAAGGACAAAAACCAGCAACTCAAACAACTGGGCGAAGATCGCCGCCGGCTACAGGCCTTACTGGATCGTGTAACCCAAAAAGTGGCAATCAGTGGCGCAGTTAATTCGCCCGCTTACGTGCCACTGCCCGCCGGTGGGGAAAAGTTTTCCCAACGTAAAGGGCGCTTACCCTGGCCGACCCAAGGCAGCCTGATCCATCGTTTTGGCAGTGCACGTATCGCCGGGCAGATTAACTGGAGCGGGGCCTATATAGCCGCGCCCCAAGGCAATCCGGTGGTTGCGGTACATCATGGGCGCGTGGTTTTTGCTGATTATTTTGGTGGCCACGGGCTGCTGGTGATTGTCGATCACGGCGAGGGCTACCTGAGCCTTTATGCCCACAATCAGCGGCTGCTTAAAAAAGCCGGTGAACCGGTGATGGCGGGGGAGACTATCGCCAGTGTTGGTAATTCCGGCGGCCAGAGCAGCACCGGCTTATACTTTGAAATTCGCCATCAGGGGCGACCGATAGATCCGGGCGGTTGGCTGGCGCGCGGTTAACAATTAAGGTTTGTTATTGCGGTGTTGATATTTTTGCGGGGCAGCTGTCATTTCAACTGGATTTGGCTTAGTGTGCGCCCCCGATTAAAGATAGATTTGGCTTAATCGCCATCGGAGCTTTCATGTTTTGCGCGGCTTTTCCACGGTTTCCTGCTAGCTTTCGCCAGATTTTTGCTGGCCTTTTGGTCTTGCTACCCAACCTCACTTGGGCAGACGAAACACCAACCGCCACCACTGGCCTTCTGCCGCTGGAGGAACTGCGCACCTTCACCCGGGTTTACGACCATGTCCGCAGCGGTTATGTCGATGACATCAGCGACGCCCAACTGCTGGAGTACGCCATTAAAGGCATGATCGCCGAACTTGATCCTCACTCGGCCTATCTGGACAAAGAGGCATTTGCCGATTTACAAGCCTCTACCTCTGGTGAATTTGGCGGAGTGGGCCTTGAAGTCAGTATCGATGACGGCTATGTCAAAGTGGTTACACCTATCGATGGCAGCCCCTCAGCCAATGCCGGTATTTTGGCTGGTGACATAGTCGTGCGTATTGACGACAAACCCGTCAAAGGCATGGATTTGAACAAAGCAGTGAACCTGATGCGCGGCCCCAAAAACAGCCCCATCAAAATCACCGTAATGCGCGATGGCGTAGATCAGCCTATCGATTTCAATTTGCTGCGCGACCTTATCAAGGTCCAAAGTGTGCGCACCCGTCTGCTGGAGCAAGACTATTTCTATATCCGTATCGCCCAATTCCAATTGGATACGGGCAAGGAAATGAGTAAAAAAATCCAGGAGCAATTGAAAAAACAACCAGAAACCAAGGGTGTCATCCTCGATCTGCGCAATAACCCCGGCGGGGTTTTGCAGTCATCCGTAGAAGTGGTAGACGCCTTTTTGGATGGCGGTCTGGTGGTGTATACCCAAGGCCGGTTGGATAACAGCAATATCAGCTACAACGCCGAAGAGGGGGATATCACCAGCGGTTTACCCTTGATAGTGCTGATCAACGATGGCTCCGCCTCAGCCTCCGAAATTGTCGCCGGCGCCCTGCAGGACCACAAACGCGGCATCATCATGGGTACACGTAGTTTCGGCAAAGGCTCAGTCCAGTCAGTGATTCCCATTAGCAATGATCGCGCGGTAAAACTCACCACTGCGCTTTATTACACCCCCAATGGGCGCTCCATCCAAGCCCAGGGCATAGCACCTGACGTGGAAGTGGAGCGGGTACAGGTCGCGGCAATTGCACAACATCCATCAGTCACCGAGGCTGATCTCGCACGCCACCTGGGCAATAGCAAGGGCGGTAAAGAAAGTAACAGCAAGGATCGCGCTAATCGCCGTATTACCAGCGCCGAGTTATTACAGGAAGACAATCAGCTTCACGAAGCGCTCAATCTTCTTAAAGGCCTGAATATTTTCTTGCAAAACTCGCCTTTGGCCAGTGGACAGGAAGTGGTTCCAGAAATAGCACCGGACATAGTCCTGCAGCCGGAAACTGACGATCCGGCAACCGCCCACTGAACTTATGAGCAAGCCAAGAGCCACTTGGCTTATCCATCTATTCCTGCTGCTTTTGGCTGGCGCAGCGCCCATCTGCAGCGCCGCTCCAACCAGCACTTCTGGAGAAACAACTACCCAACCAGCACAACTGGCCATCATCATTGATGACCTGGGTTACAACCTCGGCATGGGACAACGCGCCCTCGATTTACCGGGCGCCATCACCGTTGCAGTATTACCCTTCACACCTCACGGACAGGAACTGGCTGCCTACGCTCATCGCCGCGGCAAAGAAGTCATGTTGCACGCTCCCATGAGCAACCACCACCAGTATCCGCTCGGGCGCGGTGGCCTGCGCAGCGGCATGGATAAACACGAATTCCTTGTTGTGCTGCGCCAGAACCTTGCCAACATACCCTACATCCAGGGGGTGAATAACCACATGGGTAGTCAACTCACCGAGCAGGCAGAACCCATGAGCTGGCTAATGGCGGAACTCAAACAGCGCCAGCTGTATTTTGTCGACAGCAGAACCAGCGCCCAAACCCAGGCACTAAATCAGGCTCAAGCCATAGGTTTACCCAGTCTCAAACGCGATGTCTTTTTGGACGACAAACGCGATCAACAACTTATCCACCAACAGCTATTACGGGCGCTTGAAAAAGCACAACAACAAGGTCTCGCTGTCGCGATTGGCCACCCTTACCCAGAAACACTCAGGGTACTTGAACAGCTGCCCGCATTGCTCGATAGCTATGAAGTCGAACTGGTCGCCGTATCTTCCCTTATGCCCAAACAGCCATTCCAAGTCACATCATCGACCAGAGAGAGCAGCTGTCTGGCACCCCCTATGGGACTCTGGCCAAGGGTCTGGGCGCCAATAGATCCTTTTGACTCTATCCCAGCACTGTGGGAACATTGAAGAATTAGGCGCCAAGTTGATTAAATGCTGGTAGTTCTAAGAGGGCTGCATTAGCAGACCAACTAAATCTAGCGATGTACTTTAGTTGCTGTCTATAATCATGCTGGGCGATTAATGAACAGTCCGCACAAGGAAATTTAAACGCAGAGCGCAGCGAGGAATTGATATGGCTACATTAAACAGAGCTGGCGAGCAAGGCAGTGTGCCTTCACGTCAAGGTCGCTACATCCAGAAAGATGGCTACTGGTACTACACCACCCGTGAAGGCGTGGACATAGGGCCCTTTGATAGCCGCACCGATGCCGAAGTGGGTGTGGGTGAATTTATCGAATTTATTCAGGCTTCAGAACCAAAGGTTTCCGATGTCCTAAAACAGTACCGCGCGGCCTAGATACTGACGAGTTACCTTTTCTAGGTCGCTTCCATTAAAAAAGGGCACTCGTTGGTGCCCTTTTTGTCTGACTTAGCAAGCTTTGGCTTGCCTCCTACAATCGCACCTCAATCCCCCGCTCACGCATATATTCCTTGGCTTGCTGTAAGGTGTATTCACGGAAGTGGAAAATACTGGCGGCCAAGACCGCATCGGCACGCCCCTGGGTAACACCATCTACCAGATGCTGCAGGTTACCCACACCACCGGAAGCGATAACAGGCACAGGGACAGCATCGCTGATCGCGCGGGTAACTCCCAAATCATAGCCTTTTTTGGTTCCATCGCCGTCCATACTGGTCAGCAGGATTTCACCAGCACCGTAATCTGCCATTTTGGCGGCCCATTCCACGGCGTCTATACCCGTAGGTTTACGGCCACCGTGAGTGAATATCTCCCAACGTGGCACCTCACCCTCCTGGCTAACTTTTTTGGCATCAATCGCCACCACAATACACTGGGCGCCAAAACGGTCGGAGGCCGCTTTAACAAAATCCGGGTTGAATACTGCGGCCGAGTTGATGCTTACCTTATCGGCACCAGCATTGAGCATGATGCGGATATCTTCCACTGTGCGAATACCACCGCCTACGGTAAGCGGGATAAATACCTCGCTGGCGATTTTTTCCACGGTATGAACCGTAGTTGCACGCCCCTCATGGGTCGCGGTGATATCCAAAAAGGTGATCTCGTCCGCACCTTCCTGGTTGTAGCGCTTGGCAATTTCTACCGGATCACCCGCATCGCGGATATCCAGAAATTGCACACCTTTGACCACACGGCCGTTATCGACATCAAGGCAGGGGATTATGCGTTTTGCAAGAGCCATAAAATTCTCAAGGATAACGTTAACAAGGCGCCATTTTAGCCTGTATTCCACCTCTGGCGGGAACTAATAGCGCCGTGTGAAGTGCGTCACAGTATATAAATAATATATATAAAAACCAGATTCTTAATAGCTTTTAATGTCGATTAAACTTACATCGGCAATTATTGAAAAATAATAACTTATTGATATTTAACAATATTTAAATAATGGCGCGAAAATTGTAGTTGTGTCGCCCGATATCTCCATGATGGAGAATCGTCTAACTTAACACTATTGCTGTAAAGGAAAATCCATGAAAAAGATTACTGCTCTGGCGGCAGCTGCGCTTCTGTCATTCACTGGCTACGCTAACGCTGGCTTGTTCCACTTCACCGGTGAGATCGAAAACCACAACGACGTTATCTACACCTACTTCACCGTTGGTGCTGATGCCACTGATGTGCGCGTTTGGACTGATTCATTCCAAGGTGGCGTAAACTTCGACCCTATCACCGCACTGTGGAAAGCAGATGGCACCCTGATTGGTCAAAACGACGACAATTCAAGCATCAACCCATCTACCCAAACCATTTATGATTCAGGTTTGTGGTTCAACAGCCTGGCCGCTGGCGACTACATTTTCACTGTAGCCACTTACAACAACTGGGCTGCTGGCTCTACCCTGAATGCCGGTTTTGTATTTGACAACCAAACTCCTATCGCTCTGGAGAATTGGAATCAACCAGCCAATCACATCAACATGGGCAACTACTGGAGCCTGTGGTTAGACGGTGTTGACGCAGCAAGCAACCCGACTTCTGTATCAGAACCTGCACCACTGGCCTTGTTGGGCCTGGCTCTCCTCGGTCTTGGCTGGAGAAGAGCGCGCAAAGCGTAAAAGTAGCTTTCAGCGCATAAAAAAGCCCCAACGCAGTGATGTGTTGGGGCTTTTTTATGCGGCTTTGCCAGCGATTAATTAGCGAGCATCGCAATAAGCTTGGGCTTCGGCCATGCTCAAAGTGCCTTCATAAATAGCGCGGCCGGTAATGGCACCACAGATACCCTTATGGGCTTCGGCCTTAAGCGCGATGATGTCGTCCATATTCGTAATACCGCCCGAGGCAATCACGGGAATACTGGAGGCCTGTGCCATAGCCACGGTTGCCTGCACATTCACGCCTTGCATCATGCCGTCGCGGGCGATATCGGTATAGACAATACTGCTTACACCGTCCTGCTCAAACCGTTTGGCGAGCTCAGAGGCCTGAACATTCGATACCTCTGCCCAGCCATCGGTAGCAACCCAGCCATCTTTGGCATCCAGACCCACAATGATGTGACCGGGAAATTGTTTGCACATATCGGTGACAAACTGCGGCTCTTTTACCGCTTTGGTGCCGATAATCACATACTGCACACCCGCATTCAGGTAGTACTCAATGGTTTCCGCACTGCGAATACCGCCGCCAATTTGGATCGGCAGATTGGGGTAGGCTTTGGCGATGGCCGTTACCACGCCACCATTCACCGGTTTACCTTCAAAAGCACCGTTCAAATCCACCAGGTGCAAACGGCGGCAGCCTTGTTGTACCCATTGTGCTGCCATAGCGACGGGATCGTCGGAGAATACCGTGGAATCGTCCATCAAACCCTGGCGCAAGCGCACACATTGGCCGTCTTTTAAATCAATTGCGGGGATAATTAACATTCATCAATCTCGATTAAACAGAAAGTAGGTTGGGCAGTCATGCCCAACAAAGGTGGCGATAAGACAATGTTGGGCATGGCTGCCCAACCTAGGCTTTCCCATCCCAATGTAAAAAATTCTTCAGCAGCTGCAAGCCAGCGGTATGGCTCTTTTCCGGGTGGAATTGCACCGCAAACAAATTGCCCTGCACCAGCGCCGCGTGGAATGGCAGGCCATAGTCACAAGTTGCGGCAACCTGGCTGGCATCGTCTGCCAAAATATAGAAACTGTGCACAAAGTAGAAACGGGCATCCTGTTCGATACCGGCCCAGAGCGGGTGATGTTTGTGATGCACCTGATTCCAGCCCATATGCGGCACTTTTAAGTGATTACCAGCTTCATCCTTGTGATTTTCGCCGAAAAAGCGCACTTTTCCGCGCAGAATGCCAATACAATCCACACCGCCGTTTTCTTCGCTGTGATCCATTAAGGCCTGCATACCGACGCAAATGCCCAGCACTGGCTTGCCGGTGGCGATTTGCGCGCGCAGCAACTTATCGAAACCCAGGCGTTTGATTTCCGCCATGCAGTCGCGAATGGCGCCCACACCGGGGAATACCACGCGGTCTGCCGCGGCAACTACCGCCGGATCAGAGGTTACCACTACGTTTTGCTGAGGTGCGACGTGGCTCAGGGCGCTGGCTACTGAGTGGAGATTGCCCATGCCGTAGTCGATAACGGCGACCGTCTGTTTAGCACTAACCATGACTCAGAGGCTACCTTTGGTGGAGGGCATAATACCTTCCATGCGCGGATCTTTTTCCAAGGCCATACGCAGGGCGCGGCCAAAGGCTTTGAACACGGTTTCGATCTGGTGATGCGCGTTGTGACCGCGCAGGTTATCCACATGCAGGGTGACGCCGGCGTGGTTTACAAACCCTTGGAAAAACTCCCAGAACAGCTCTACATCAAATTGGCCGATACGCTTTTGGGTAAAGGGAATTTGCATGACCAGACCGGGGCGACCGGAGAAATCAATCACCACGCGCGACAGCGCTTCATCCAGCGGTACATAAGCGTGACCGTAGCGACGAATACCTTTTTTGTCACCCACAGCTTTGGCAACCGCTTGGCCGATGGTGATACCTATATCTTCCACCGAGTGGTGATCATCGATATGGGTGTCACCGTCACAGGTGACGTCCAGATCGATCATGCCGTGGCGGGCGATCTGATCCATCATGTGCTCAAGGAAGGGAACGCCGGTGTTGAATACACCTTTGCCGGCGCCATCCAGATTCAGGCTGACGCTGATTTTGGTTTCCAGGGTGTTGCGGTTGACCTGGGCAATACGGTCTGACATAAGAAGACTCACAAGCTGATACATAATATGCCGGAAAGTATATAGATTCAGGGCGCCAAATTCACGGAAAGCGATGCTATAAGCGCGATTGTTAAGTGGATGTACAGTTTCGACAGCCTAGATTAATCAAAATATCTCGCTGAATAGCACTAGCCTTTTAGCTCTATTTGTTAACCCATGAATGGACAATCACTATGAAAAGTTCACTGTCGCGCGCCCGGCGCATAGCTTTTGCAACCAGTTTGATGTTTGCCAGCCTGACCTCTTTCGCCGCATCGCCCAATAACCAGTCCAATACAGCTATCACCGGCTGGAGCTGGTCGGGCCATGTAGACCACGTAAATTTTGATAAAGCAGCAGCAGCGTCACAGGGTATTGAAGACACCGCAACGGCAGTGGGTGGTGCCGCGGAGTACTACTCCAGCAATAGTGAAAACACCCTTAGCCTGGGTATCAATGTGCTGTTTTATCGCGACAACGAAGCCTTCGGTCAATACGTGGAGGATTACTGGGATGATGATGTTGATTATGAAGAATCTGATGCCAATGCCTTCATGCTATTTGCGGAATACGGCCCTAAATACCGCTTTGGTCAGGACAATATGACCTTTGTGACTCTGCGCGGCGGGGTTAGCGGCATACTCGCCTCAGAGCGCAGTATTAGTAATTGCAGCAATTGCTACTCGGAAGATATTGAGATAGACGGTGGTCTGTACGGTGTGATTGGCATCGGCCAGACTCTGGGGCGCCTGGATTTGGGGCTGCAATTCCAGCAGTATTTTACCGGCGATCTGGACAATAGCCTGCGCTTGAAACTCTCAGGTGCGTTTTAAGTGCTGATCTAAATCAATGGGTTACCTGGGCACACCAAAGGTGTTCAGGTAATTTTGGGCAATTCCGATAATTCTTATAAAAACACGTTATTAAGAGTCACTTGCATTTGCACTGCCATGGTTTACTTTTAAATCGCCACTCGTTGAAGTAGGCGCCGCGAAGGACAATGAATGTGATTACCTATAACCAATATACAGGCGCTATGAATGACCCGCTAAACCCCATTCGCCAACTCATACGCCAAGCGCAGGAACAGGATTCCGCCTCGGGCAAACTGTTGGAATTCGTGGAGTGTCGCAAAGGGCATTTACATAACGCGATTAAATTACCCGCTGACAAAGCCAGTAAAAAACTCGCCGATTTTGTCGTGCGCTACATTAAACACGTGCCTGATTTTATCGATGCCATCCGCAGCATGGCGCAGGAAGCAGGTATTTATGAAGATGTAAAACCGCTACTGAAAATTGCCAGCGACTACTTTTTATCCCCCCCCTCCATTGTTGATCCCCACAGCCAGCTACAGGCATTGCTGGACGAAGCCTACCTTGCGCACCGTTTGTTGGAAGAGGTAAATGACCGCTTCATGGCCAAGAGCGGAATCCCTCTCGCCCCTATGGACATGACTATGGCCAATGTTATCGCCCATGAATTGATTGGCGAGCCGTTTGCGAACGAGCTGGATCAGGCGGTGCTATTTTCAGCGGAACTATTGCTGGATGAACAAGGCTTTAACAGCCAGCACTTGGAGGATTATGTGCTCACCCACAAGACCAACGGTTGGCAACAGGAGCTGGAGCGCTGGCCTTGTTTGGTGGAAGATTTATCAATCAGCGTGGAGTTTGATACCGAATACGACCAAAGTGCGACCCGTCACTAGACGGGATCGACTTCGGCGTTAAGTTTCATATTGTGAAAGCGCGATTCATCAATCATGCCTTCGCTTTTGGCAACTATAACGGAAACAACGGCATCGCCATTGACGTTAACGGCAGTGCGCACCATATCCAGTAAACGATCCACCCCGATAATCAGGGCTATACCCTCAACCGGTACACCTACCGATTGCAGCACCATGGCCAGCATCACCAAGCCTACACTAGGCACACCCGCCGTCCCCACAGAGGCAAGGGTTGCGGTGAGTATGACCGTCAAATAACCCGCTGCACCAATCTCAATCCCGTAAACCTGGGCGATAAAAACCGTGGCCACACCCTGCATAATGGCTGTGCCATCCATATTAATGGTGGCCCCCAAAGGCACAGAAAAGCTGCTGATTTTATTGTCCACACCCAAGTCGTGTTCAACCGTGCGCATAGTCACCGGCAAGGTGGCGTTGCTGGATGCGGTACTAAATGCAAACACAGCTACCTTCCACATTTTTTTGAAAAATATAACCGGACTCAAACCAGTAAAGAGTTTTAGCAGGCTGCCATAAACAACCAGGCCGTGCAGCAGGAGCACAAAGAGCACGGTGAAGAAATATTTAGCCAAATCGGCAATCGCCGAAAAACCGATGCTCGCAAACAGTTTGGCAAGCAAACAAAACACGCCATAGGGCGCAAGCTGCATCAGCAATAACATCATTTTGAGCACCACTTCGTTCAACTGCTCAAAAAAGGTTTTCATGCTGCTACCCACCTCACCGCCGGTGCGCGAGATGGCAATGCCAAACAAGATCGAAAATACAATCACCTGCAGCATATTGCCTTCGGCCATAGCCTGCACCGGATTGCTGGGAAAAATGTTGATAAAGGTCTCTTTGACCGAGGGTGATGCGGGCGTGGTGTAATTAGCCAGCGGGGCCATATCAACCCCCCCACCCGGCTGCACAAATACTGCCACCCCCATGGCCAGCCCAATCGCCAGCGCCGTGGTAAACAGGTAAAACAACAGGGTTTTGGTGGCCAGAGGGCCCATGCGACTGTGGCCGCCCAATGCCATAGCGCCGCAGACCAGCGACACAAACACCAAGGGCACTACCAGGAGTTTTAGCGAGGCTACAAATATTTGGCCAATGGCATCCAGAACACCATCGATGACCAGGGTTTGCAACCAGACACCCAAGGGTGTAGCTGGCAAATTACTCGCTTCATCAACAACAATTAACAGATTGAAACCTATGCCTACCGCTATACCCAACAGCATGCCGAGCAGGATCTTATTGGTCAGGGACATAGGTGAACCTCGAGGAATTATTTTTAAAAGAGGGCAAACAACTGCGGCGCACAGGCGCCGCAGTGGTGGGAAGTGTCTTATTCGTTAACGGCGTCTTTAAGTGCTTTACCGGCTTTGAAGGTGACCGTTTTACTGGCAGCGATTTGAATAGTCGCGCCGGTCTGGGGATTGCGGCCTTCACGGGCTGCGCGCTCACTGACATTGAAGGTACCAAAACCTAACAGGGCGACAGATTCACCGCGCGCCAGAGCGTTAGTGATTTGTTCAACAAAAGCTGAAACCACCAAATCTGCTTTATTTACCCCAAGGTCAGTATTGTTTGCCAGAGCAACAACTATATCGGTCTTGTGCATAATGCTTCTCCTTTCATGTGTTAAGCCGCGAGTGTACCTGCTTGTAGCCTGTTGCGGCAGGCTTGACGCGGGTTTTTCCGCACGGCAAACAGACCGAGCTGCTAAACTGCGCCGGCTTACATGCAGGCAGAGGAGATCATTTTGCCCCGCGTTACTGCTTCTACCCGGTTTTATTCCCGGTGGCGCCCACGCCATCAATTGCCGCTCAGGGATCGCCCCTCACCCTGCCTGTACAGCTGGCTGGATGATGAAGGCTCATTGACCGCGCGTTTGGTTGGGCTCAGCAAGGGCCAATTTCAGGTTGAGGTACTGCGCCAGCAACTCGCCTTGCCCAGCCGCGATGAGCAGCAAGCCCTGGACATGAAACGCCCTGCTCGCGCCCTGATTCGCGAGGTAATCCTGCGCGGCTACCACCAACCCTGGGTATTCGCCCGCAGTGTGCTGCCGCTCTCCAGCCTCAGCGGCAAGCTGCGCCATTTGCGCAAACAGCGCAATCGTCCCTTGGGAGCATTTTTGTTCAGTCAGCCACAACTGGTGCGCAGCCCCATTGCGGTGGCGTGCTTTAATGCTGATGATGCGTATCTACCGCCCGGGATCGCCTGCTCCTCTCTACTCTGGGGGCGCCGTTCGGTATTTGCACTGGATGGCAAACCACTGCTGGTCAGTGAAGTTTTTTTGCCCGCTTTTTGCGACCAATTACGTGCCAACAATTCCCGATCACCAATAACAACAGACTGATATTGGCCTATGAACAGCCCTAAATCTTCCCGCCGGCCCACCCAAGTCGCCCCAGCCAAGCCAGTTGATAAAACGGCGCTGACAGCCAAACCTATGCCGCCCCAAAAAAGTCGTACCAAAGTCGTTAAAAATCGTGAACCCGGTGGTTTTTTCGCCAAGATCCAGCAAAGGGCGCCGATTTACTGGCGTCTGATGCGCATGGATCGCCCCATCGGAACGCTGCTGCTGCTCTGGCCAACCCTGTGGAGCCTGTGGCTGGCCGCCAAGGGGATGCCGCGCTTGGAAAACCTGGTGATTTTTACCCTGGGTGTGATTGTGATGCGCGCTGCCGGTTGTGTGATCAACGACTTTGCCGACCGCAAAATTGATGGCAGTGTCCAGCGCACCAAAACCCGCCCACTGGCAACGGGCGCAGTGTCCAGCCGCGAGGCGTTTGGTTTGTTTATCGGGCTGAGCCTGGTCGCATTTGCACTGGTATTAATGACTGACCCATTCACTATCAAACTGTCGGTTGGCGGTCTGCTGCTCGCCTTTTGCTATCCCTTTATGAAGCGTCACACCCACCTGCCACAGGTGGTTTTGGGGGCCGCATTTGCCTGGGGCATCCCCATGGCTTTTGCCGCCGAAGCAGGCGCGCTGCATGAAAATATCTGGCTGGTGTATTTGGCGGTAGTGCTCTGGACGGTTGCTTACGACACCTTTTATGCCATGGTGGACAGGGACGATGATCTGAAAATCGGGGTTAAATCCACCGCGATTTTGTTTGGCGAACAGGATCGTTTGATGACCGGCATACTGCAGGGTTTAACCCTGTATGCGCTGCTATTGGTGGGTAATCGTTTTGAGCTGGGACTCTACTATTATTTGGGATTGACGGTAGCGGCAGCGCTGTTCATCTATCAGCAATGGTTGATTCGCTTTCGCAATCGCGAGGCCTGCTTCAAGGCATTTTTGAATAACAACTGGGTGGGTGTTGCAATATTTGCCGGTCTGGTCGCCGATTATTCGCTGAAATAAACCGCGCGGAGGCTTGGCGCTGGAATTTTCAGACTTGTCATAAATATGTAACACTGAGCTTATTAAATAAGCTGCAACAATAGCTTCATGAACCGTGAAGCCTACCGTAGCTTTATTAGGCAGAAGATTATGACTGGTCGCAAAATCCTTATCGTCGACGATGAATCCGCTATTCGCGATATGTTGCGTGTAGCGCTGGAAATGGCTGAATACCAGGTGCTGGAAGCCAGTAATGCGCAGGATGCCCACGGCCTGATTATCGACGAAAAACCCGACCTGATCCTGTTGGATTGGATGATGCCCGGCACCAGCGGCATCGAACTGGCGCGCCGCCTGAAGCGCGATGAAGTCACCGCCAACACCCCGATAATCATGCTCACCGCCAAAGGCGAAGAGGACAACAAGATCCAGGGGTTGGAAGTCGGCGCCGATGATTACATCACCAAACCCTTTTCCCCGCGTGAACTGGTCGCCCGTTTAAAGGCGGTACTGCGCCGCGCCGACCCGCAGATTACCGCCGCACCGATTACTGTGCAGGGCCTGTGCCTGGACCCTGCAAGCCACCGGGTTACCATTAATGACCAGTCAGTGGATATGGGCCCTACCGAATACCGCTTGCTGGAGTTTTTCCTCACCCACCAGGAAAGAGCCTATACTCGCAGCCAATTGCTGGATCATGTCTGGGGCGGCAATGTGTATGTGGAGGAGCGCACGGTGGATGTGCATATCCGCCGCCTGCGCAAAGCCCTGACCATCGACGGTCACGAAGACCTGATCCAGACAGTGCGCGGAACAGGCTATCGTTTTTCTACCCGCATCGAAGCCTGATATCACCCTGAATTCGCACAAAGGGACGGAGAGTCCTGCAAGACACGCCGTAAATCCATCCCTGGAGGCTCACCGTCGGGTTCCCTCCCTCCGATGGTCTTGCAAGGCTCTCCGCCACTTTGCGCTCGCTTTGTGCCACGAGGTTTAGGTCTTGTTAAAAGGTTTCAGCGCTGAACTGCAGCGCATTCTGATTATTCTCGCCATTTGCAGCCTGATCGGTTTTTTCAGCGACCACTACGCGCTGTGGATGCTGCTCGGCTGCGGTATTTATATTCTTTGGATGCTCTGGCAAATGCGCCGCCTGAACCAGTGGCTGCTCAAGCGCGAAACTGAACACCCGCCCGAAGCCAGTGGCATTTGGGGGCAGGTGTTCGACAACATCTACCAATTGCAGCGCGACCAGCGGATTGAAAAAGACAATCTGCAAGCGGTAATCAAACGCATTCAGGAAATCAGCTCCGCGCTCAAAGATGGCCTGATTATTTTGGACGCACGCGGCTGCCTGGACTTTTGGAACCCCGCCGCACATCGTATGCTGGCGCTCAATACCAAGGATCAGGGCCAGTCGGTGATTAACTTTATTCGCCACCCCAAGTTTGTCACTTACTTTGAAGAGAGCAATTACGGCGAACCACTGGAAATTCCCTCGCCGCGTTTTCCCTCCAAACACCTGCAGTTCCAAATCACCCCTTTCGGCAAAATGGAGCGTTTGATTGTGGTGCGCGATGTCACCCAGCTGCATAATCTGGAAAAAATGCGTCAGGATTTTATCGCCAACGTCTCGCACGAATTGCGCACCCCACTCACCGTCATTAACGGCTATGTGGAAACCCTCGCCGATAACAACACAACGCCCAGCTGGAACAAACCCCTGCAGCAAATGTTGCAGCAGGCCAAACGCATGTCGCTACTAATTAACGATTTGTTAGTGCTGTCAAAGCTGGAAACTACCGAAGCGGGGCACAACCACAAGCCTATTAACATTGAGCAATTGCTTGCGGTAGTAAAAAGTGAAGCGGATGTGCTGGGCAAGGAGAAAAACCAGCAGCTGACGCTGGTATGCAACAACACCACCAAACCCTTGATGCTGCAAGGTAACGAGAAAGAATTACACAGCGCCTTTTCCAATCTGGTGATCAACGCCATCAAATACACCCAGCCCGAGGGGCGTATTAACATCCTGTTATGGCAGGATCAAAAACACGTTTATGTATCGGTCAGCGACAACGGCCCGGGTATAGAGGCTCAACATATTCCGCGCCTGACCGAGCGTTTTTATCGCGTGGATGCCAGCCGCAATAGCGGTACGGGCGGCACAGGTTTGGGCCTTGCCATAGTCAAACACGTCTTGATGCGCCACTACGCTGAGTTAAAAATCACCAGTGAACCGGGCAAAGGCAGTATGTTTATTTGTGTTTTTGCGCTGCCGCAATAAATTGGCAGTGCAGTTTTTCGTGAATAGATTCCACATATAACCAAAATTCGAACCTGCTACCCAAAGTCCTACCGTTTCGACCAAAAGTCGGACTCGCCAAATACAACGTTGTCATTTTAGACTCGCTGCTGTTGCATCTTGTTGCATCGCCTCGTGCGTATGCAGATGCACTGATGTTGCCGCGCCACCCGAGTGGCACCGGTATCACCTTTAATCCCAGCAGGAGACCTAGAGTGAACAAGATCAATAAGTGGCACTCACATCTCAACCTGAAAAGTTGTGGTGTATCCGCCCTAATCATCAGCCTCAGTTCGTTGTTTGCCGTCAGCCAAGCCAATGCTCACGGTTTTGTGTCATCGCCCAAAAGCCGTGTGATCCAATGTAAGGAAAACGGTATCGAAAACCCCACTCACCCGGCGTGTATTGCCGCCAAAGCAGCCGGTAATGGCGGTTTGTATACCCCTCAAGAAGTTGCGGTGGGTGGTGTGCGCGACAACCATGAGTTTTTTATCCCCGACGGCCGTCTGTGTAGTGCCAACCGCGCCAATCTGTTTGGCATGGATCTGGCCCGCACTGATTGGCCAGCCACTAATGTGTCAGCCGGCCCGCTGCAATTTGTGTGGACTAATACAGCGGCGCACAAAACCATGTACTTCCGTTATTACATTACCCGCGAAGGTTACAACCACGCCCAACCACTGCGCTGGTCTGACCTTGAGTTGATTTACGATTCAGGCAAAGAGCCGGCTGAAGCCACCTCACTGCACACTGTACCTATGCCACCGCGTACTGGTCGCCATATTGTGTACAGCATTTGGCAGCGCGACTGGGAATTGGATGCAGCTGAAGGTTTCTACCAATGTATCGATGTTAACTACGGCGGCGGTAGCAACTCATCGGTTGCCTCGTCTGCGCCGAGTTCAGCGCCCAGCTCATCCACGGGGTCAGTGGCCAGCTCATCGGTCGCCTCCAGCGTGTCGAACAACACCTGTGCCGGTCTGGGCATTTGGAATCCAACCATCGCCTACCAAAACCCGACCCAAATCCAACACAACGGCAGACGCTATCAGGCTAACTATTGGACCCAGGGCAATAACCCAGCAACCAACAATGGCCAATACAACTTCTGGCTGGATTTGGGCGCCTGTGTTGGCGGTGTGACTTCGTCATCCTCCTCAGTGGCGTCAATTGCACCCAGCTCTTCCAGTGTCAGCAGCCAAGCGGCGTCTTCATCTTCAGTCGCAACTGGCAACTGCAGCTCACCGGCTTATGTTAATGGCGCTACTTACACTACGGGCGCCCTGGTACAAAACGGTGGCAGTGAATACAGTTGTACCGTAGCAGGCTGGTGTACTGTCGGTGGGCCTTACGCACCCGGCACTGGCTGGGCCTGGCAAAATGCCTGGTCGCTGGTTCGCAGCTGCCAGTAAAGGCGTCACAACTTTCGACAACATCAACTATCGATAACAGCATCAGGCGCCAGTCGGAAAATTCCTGCAAGTTTGTTTCGACTGCCCGCTGCTGGTAAGAGAAAGCGGTCACTGCTCCCAGTGGCCGCTTTTTTATGGATTAAGCCGTTATTCCTGACGGCTGGCTTCACTTTGGAACTGCAAACGCGCCAGTTGTTGATAGAGTTCGCTGTGGGCGAGCAGCTCGTTGTGGGTACCCATGGCGACAATACTCCCCGCCTGTAGTACCAGTATGCGATCCGCATTCACCACAGTTGAGAGGCGATGGGCAATCATAATCGTGGTGCGATTTTGCATAAGTCGCTCCAACGCCTGCTGCACAACCTGTTCGCTGTTGGAATCCAGCGCGCTGGTCGCTTCATCCAACAAGAGAATCGGGCGGTCTGCCAGTATCGCTCGTGCGATAGCAATACGCTGCTTTTGTCCGCCGGATAAGCGCAGCCCTCTCTCACCCAGATCAGTATCCAGCCCATCAGGCATCTGTTTGATAAACTCCATTGCAAAAGCCGCTTCACAGGCGGCAATCACCTGTTCATCGCTCGCTTCAGGCCGGGCGTAGCGCACGTTGTCGCGCACACTGGCGGCAAAAATAACCGGATCTTGCGGCACCAGGGCAATGCGGGCGCGCAACGCTTGCAAGTCGGCAGCCTTAAGATCAACACCATCGAGCAGCACACTGCCGCCAAGGGGATCGTAAAAGCGTTGCAACAATTGAAATAAGGTACTTTTACCCGCCCCAGAAGGCCCCACCAGCGCCACTTTTTCACCGGGATTCACGCGCAGATCAAACCCTTTGAAGATCGGCGTATCCGGGCGCGATGGATAGGCAAAATAGACATTGCGCAACTCCACCAAGCCGGCCGCTGGCGGCAAAGCTATTGGATGGACGGGCAATGGCAGGCTGGATTGGGTGGTCAACAACTCCACCAATCGTTCAGTAGCACCAGCCGCCCGCTGCAAATCGCCAATGACCTCGGAGATAGTGCCCATTGCGCTGGCAACTATCACCGCATAGAAAATAAACGCTGAAAGTTCCCCGGCGCTGATACGGCCGGCCAATACATCATGGCCTCCCACCCATAAAATCAGCGCTACAGCACTGAATACCAGAGTAATGACTGCCGCTACCAAAAGCGCCCGCTGCTGTACCCGCTTAATGCCTGTCGCAAAGGTTGCCTCGACCCGCTGGTTAAATGCATGAGCTGCTTCCCCCTCGTGGCCATAGGCCTGCACCGTGCGGATTTCGTGGATCACCTCATCGGTATAAGCGCCCACATTCGCGACTGAATCCTGACTGGCGCGGGCCAATTTCCGCACCCGGCGACCAAAGGCAATTATCGGAACCAACACAAACGGTATTGCCACCAATACCAGCGCCGTCAATTTGAGGCTGGTAACTCCCAACATCACCAAGCCACCAAGCAATAGGAGTGCATTACGCAGTGCCATGGACACACTGGAGCCAATAACAGTCTCCAGTTGTGTGGTGTCATTGGTGAGGCGTGAAAGTACATCGCCCGTGCGATTTTGTTCAAAAAATACTGGTGACAGACTCAATAAATGAGCAAATACCCGGCGGCGCAAATCCGCGGTGATTCGCTCGCCCAGCCAGGAAACCAGATAAAACCGCGCATAGGTGGCAAGCGACATAAGCACAATCACTGCTAATAGCCCCAGCAATGCCAGGTTGAGCAGCTGCGGGCTGCCCGCCACAAATCCCTTGTCGATAACCTGTTTCAGACCCTGACCAATCAGTAATACACAGCCAGCCGCAACTACCAAGGCAACCAATGCGGCCGCAATACGGACTTTATAGGGGGAGAGCAGATCCAGCAGAATCTGGCGACGTGTTAACCCGGGCATAGAAATTCCCTGCAGGAAAGAGAGATCAGCAGGAGATTGGGGGAGGACAAACCAAATACAAGCAACAGAACCGGGCTGATGACCTTTGTCAGCCTTCAAACAAGATACAAAATGCGGGGAAAATCATTAATCCACAGGCAATAAAAAAGGCGAGATTTGCATCTCGCCTTTTTGATCACACTTCTAAATCCGTAAGGAATTAGATAGCGGTGATGTTTTCAGCCTGTGGGCCTTTTTGGCCTTGGGTCACAGTGAAGCTAACTTTTTGGCCTTCAGCCAGGGTTTTGAAGCCTGAGCCTGAAATGGCGCTGAAGTGAGCGAAAACATCTGGACCAGATTCTTGTTCGATAAAACCGAAACCTTTAGCTTCGTTGAACCATTTTACAGTGCCAGTAGTAGTTTTAGACATAGTGTTACCTATTAATACAAAAGTAAGGATTACCCCGAGGGGCGATTGTGCTGGAAATGTGGGAATTACTTATGTAAACAGGCCAAAATTCTATTACTGGAACTTCGAAATGTGGTGCATAAATATTAGACGTACTTTCAAGCTGGAACCCAGTCTACACGCGTTTCCACCAAAGTCAATGATTTAACTTTTGCCGTGCAAACACTGCGGATTTGCCACCAAGGCTATACTGCGCAGCTGGATTAACCGGAGGATTTTATGCAAAGAGCACTAGTGAAAAAAACCTTCTTCGCAGCAATAGCTACAATGCTTAGCACGGCGTTAATGGCGCAAACCAACAGCTATACCCTGAACGATTGGCCTGCCACCGCCGCACCACTCAAACCCATCTATGTCAAAGCCATTATGGAACAAGCCGGTGTTCACGGTGTGACCTTCACCCGCGATGCGCAGTTTTACCTCGACGAACTGGATAAGTTTGCCCGGCTCGCGCAAGACCGGAATTATCGCCCCTACCTGAAAACCCCGGTTGCGCAAAACCTCGCGACCCTCGCGGTAGTGCACTGCGATTGGCACAACGGTGTTGCACCTTGGGAATTTGCACAAAAGTATTTGGGTAAAGAGCAGTTGGCGCTGTTGCAATCCCACTATCCTGATGCCATTGCCAAATTGCAAAACAATTGTGAATGATGGCGGTGATTGATCGAAAAATTGGTTGAATCTGTTTTACGCTGCAGGCTCTTAATCAAGAGCCTCGCACATTAGTATGTGATGAGTTTTCAGAGGTAGCGAAACGCATCCAACATATGACCCGTGAATCCCACCCCTATTTGATTGTGCTGCTCGCGGCCGTTATTGCCACCACGCCTCTGGCAGTAGATATGTACCTGCCAGCCATGCCCAACATTGCCACTGATTTGCACACCCACATAGCTACAGTGCAGCAATCGCTGAGTATTTTTCTCGCGGCCTACGGTGCCGGCATGCTGTTATTTGGCCCGTTGGCCGATTTACTCGGGCGTCGACCTCTGGCCATTTTTGGTTTGACGGGTTTTACGCTCAGCAGTATCGCTTTGGCTCTGGTAGAGGATGCGCAAGTGTTTTTAATCCTGCGCGCAACCCAGGCATTTTGCGGAGCTGCTGCGACAGTTGTAGTACCGGGGCTGGTGCGGCAGTTGTATCAAGAGCACACAGCCAAGGGCATGTCTTATTTGTCCATGATGATGATGCTGGCACCGCTGCTCGCGCCGGGCATTGGCAGCCTGGTGTTGTTATTTAGCGATTGGCGCAGCATTTTTATTTTGCTCGCCCTGTATGGCGCCCTGATTTTTGCACTGGTATGGAAATGGTTACCGGAAATTAATAAACCCATCGCGGCAGTGGAAGATACTGATAAAGGATTTTTTAGCGGTTATAAAATTGTTTTTTCCCATCGCAAAGCGCGGCCAATGATTATGAGCATGATGTTTGGTTCCTTTGCGTTTTTCTGTTTTATCACCGCCGTCTCTTTTGTTTACATCAATTATTTTGGCGTGAGCGAACAAACCTTCAGTTTGCTCTTTGGCGCCAACGTTATTTGTTTGATTGCGGCGAATTTCATAAATAGCCGCTTGGTGACACGCCTGGGTTCACTGCGCATGTTACGCAGTGGTTTAGCGGTTGCATTAGCCAGTGCCAGTGTATTGTGCGCCGTCAGTTATTTTGAATTGGGGTTACTCTGGACTGTGTTGAGCATTGCACCTTTGATGGGTGCGCTGACGATTATGTCCACCAACGCCGACGCCATAGTGTTGATGAAATTTCCGCATCACAGCGGCACAGCAACGGCAGTGACCGGCACCCTGCGTTTTGGCAGTGGTGCTTTTGCCGGCCCCTTGCTCGCTTATTTTTACACGGGCACCGCTATGCCTTTTGCGTTATTGATGCTGGGTGGTGTGAGCGCTGTTGGTATTTGCCAGCTGTGGTATTGGTCAATCAAATAAACCTGCTGTACACAACCCGCGTGAAATTAATCCGCTTTGTTTGATGCCTATCAATAGCAAGAACTCACCAGCCTTTATGCTAGTGCGTTTTGTATTCAGGACGCAGCAGCATGAATCAGGCAATCACCCGCCGCGACAAAGCCCATTTTCTTTACAACCACAATGGTCATCAGTGTATTCAGTTTTCCGATTTGGTGGTGGGTGAGGGCATACAAGCCAATCAATTTTTAATTATCGATAACAACCGCGCCGCACTCATTGATCCGGGCGGCGATTTAACTTACACGCCGCTAAATATCGAATTGGGCAAACGGGTTAAGACCCATCAGCTGGATTATATTTTTGCTTCACACCAGGACCCGGATATTATTGCCTCACTGCCGCGCTGGATGATGTATACCCAATGCCAGGTAGTTACCTCCAAACTCTGGTCGCGTTTTTTACCGCACCTTGCATCCCAATATATTACCCAGCAACTCAGTCAAAATTTGGAGGAGCGTATCATCGCCATGCCCGACAAAGGTGGCGCGATTGCATTTGGTAACAGTGAAATTATTGTGTTGCCGGCACATTTTTTACATTCCGTTGGTAACTTCCAGTTTTATGATCCGGTGAGCAAAATTTTGTTCAGCGGTGATATGGGCGCATCGCTAATTGAAGAACACGCCGAGCAGCCAATTTCCGATTTCGATGCACACATTCCCCATATGCTGGGCTTCCATCAGCGTTACATGGCAAGTAATAAAGCCTGTCGCCTATGGGCCAATATGGTTCGCGAAATGGATATTGAAATGATAGTACCGCAACATGGCAGCCCTTTTGTCGGGCGCGCCATGGTGCAACGCTTTTTGGATTGGATTAGCAATTTATCCTGCGGAATAGATTTAATGAGCCAACAACATTTTGATGCCCAGCGCGCCGGCTATAAAAGGCCGGGCGGATGAATGTTATTGCTCAAGACAAATAACCACCGCTGCGTGGTATGACTTCCAGTACACCGGAATCACATAGGAGCGCAGCTGTTTTGGCAAATGGATATGACTGGGTGCACCCTCAATCATCACCGGCACTGAAATCATAAATTCATGGCCAAAACTACTGCGCGCGTTGCCGGAAATAGTATTGGCAACCTCGCCCACCAAATCAAAAATATGTTCATTGCTGGTATCAGACTCACCAATACTCAGCAGCAAATGTTTCAACAAAATGCGCGGTGCGGTGAAATACACACAGCCGCGGTAAGGCCCGGAAATACCAATAATACCCGTGACATCGTAAGCCGCGGGGTTCTGGTTTTCTGCCAAATAGGGTGTGCCCACTTTTACTTCTTTATCATTAGTGTGTTGAAAATAACGCAGCACACCGTCAATAAATACTTGCAAGGTTTGTTCAGACATTTATTGGCCCTTAATCCTGGGTTAACTCGGTCAACGCTTCCAGCAATTGCTCTTCCGTAAAGGGTTTGCATAAAAAACCGCGCGCACCCTTTTTTAACGCATCTATACCTGTGGCTTTATCACTGAGTGCGGAAATCACTAAAATTCGCACACCGGGATCAAGAGCAACCAACTGTTGGATGCAAGCAATCCCATCCATTTCCGGCATGGTTAAATCCATAGTCACTAATTGCGGGCGCGTTTGTTTGAATAATTCCAGTGCTTGCAAACCATTGGCAGCAGAGGCAACTACTTTAAACGCATCACTGTCATTACAGCGTTCAATTTTGCGCCGGATAATATTGGAGTCATCAACAATCATCAGTGACAGCATAGGTCGTTCCTTTTGTAACACTGGTTGGGATTTCTGTAGCGCGCGGAATAATTGGCAGGCTAATCACAAAACGGCAGAATTCACCGGCACGGCTCGCCACGGTAATTTTGCCGCGTTGGCCAACCACATGTTGCATCACCGCTTCCATACCCATGCCGCGCCCTGCGTCTTTGCTGACTTCTTGCGCGGTACTAAACCCGGCCTGAAAAATTAAACCGAGCAACTGTTTGTTACTCCAGGATTCAATTTCCTGTTCAGACCATTTGCCCGAACCAAGTGCTTTTGCGCGAATGGCTTGATAATCCAAACCCTTGCCATCGTCACTCACCGTTAATTCCATTTCGCTGTCCGACAGTTTTGCCAAACGAAGATCGATGCGCCCTGTGGGTGATTTTTCACTGAGGCGGCGCTCCTCAGGTGTTTCTATGCCATGAACTACCGCATTGCGCAGCAGCTGAATACAAATTTCTTTCAGTTGCTGTTCACACTCGGAGGCCAAATCAATTTCACGTAAACCACTGGTTACCAAACGCAGTTGTTTACCATTGCGCAGTGCCAGATTCTGCACAAAATCCTGTAAATGATCCCAACCATCACTGCGGCGATTTCCGGTAACCACGTGATTGGGTAAAACACGCGGCGAAGGATTGGCCACCAGCGCAAACTGTCCCAACTTTTCGGTAAGCAATTGCACCTGCTGGGTGTAATTGATGAGATTTTCCAATTGCACAGTGAAGCCCAGATAATCATTGCCACCAAGCTCAGGCTTGGTGCGCAATTGTGCCAGTGTGTCCTCCATAACATGAGCCGCATTTTCAAAGAACTCCAGTTTGAGTGATGCTGCCTCGCCTTTGAAATTGTGAATTTCCCGAAAAATATTTATCGCCTTATCGCGCACGGCAGTCGTGTTTTTGGCTGGCTGGCGCAAAATGCTGTTGATGCGATTGAAACACTGGAAGCTGTTGTGGATAAATTCTTTGAGCAGTTCAGGATGGGTATGTAGCAAGCTGGTAATCATTTCCAGCTGGGATTCGTTATGTTTGCGGCTTTCATTTAATTCACGTGCCAATTTAACCTGTTCGGATATATCCAACACCGTCACCAGCACATGGGAAATTTCCCGCTCTTGATAGGCGCGCGCAAAAGTGAATTGCAAATGCTTGGTGAGAAAACCGCCGTTGGCCTGGGCGATATTCACTTCCACCAGATTGAGTGGGTTTAAATCACCAATCAGTTTTTCCTTTATTTTGGGATCAAATAAAAGCTCGATAAAACCGCGCGCGGTTTCAGCATCTTTTTCGCTGATCATATTTTCCAATAGTGTTTGAAAGGATTTACCCGCAAACGTTTGGCTGCCTAACACCTCACTCAATTTGGCAGAATGCTGGTCGCCGATAATCAGCTGTTGATCAATCAGGAAAAGACCTTCGTTTACCGTCTGTAAAATCTCATTCGTTTCACGCCGTGCTTTTTCAATGACCGCATCGCTATCGCGCAACTGGCGAATAAAATGCAACAAAATAAACAGGAAGTTGATTACCGCGAGACTAATACCAATGGTTTGAATTAACCGCAAACGCTTGGCCTTTGATGCCGCCACTTGCTCCAGGCTAAGTGTCAATTCATTCATGGAGGCGAGTATGGGCAAGTTGTGCAAACGCGCCATAGCCACTGCTGCCGCAAGCGCCGCTTGTGAGTCACCGGTTAATTCACTGGTGTTAGCTGAACGGCTAGCAATAAAATTATCTACAGCTAATTTATAGGGGCGCCACAACTGTTCGGTATTGTGTAATGCGTCGCGCCCTGCGCGATTTTCCACCGCATCCAGCATTACCATTTCTTTACCGGCACCGCGCACACTGCCGCCCTGACTAAACGCTTTCAAGGTTTCATCAAACAGCGATTTACTTAATAGCAACTCATCGTAAGCGGCTTGAAAAGCAGTGGGATCATCACGCGAGCTGTCCAACACTAACAAGCTCTTGGCCATACGCTGCGACAACATGCGCTGACGCCCTGCGAGGTTTACGCCAACCGCATCGTCCGCAATCTCAAACGAAACATAAAAGTTAAGCATTAACACCGAGGCATCGAGCAATAAAAACAGTGCAACAGAAATAAGAATGCCGCGGTATTTACCGAAATCGAATTGAAACCTTGTCGACATAAGTCACGCCCTTATGACAATAAATTGCCGCAACCCACAGCATTAAATAAATTCTCAGGGTTGCGATTGGGCGATCCGAATTTTGCCCTTGACTACTCCCAGTGCAGTTACACACCTGGGCTAAGCCATAGCGAAACTTGTGCCAAGTAAAAATTTGGCGTGAAGGAGGGAAAAAATGTTTTATTTTGGTGCTGAAAAACCCAAAGCATTTAAAAATGGTAATCCAAGCGATGGACACACTGCACAGACACTGGTGCAAATTGGCAGCCTGGCGCACCGCTTTGGATCTTTTTAGTGGTTATTGCGTCGGGATTAATTTTCATCCTGTAATTGCAGCGCCCACATCTGCGCATAACGGCCTTGCTGTTCAAGCAATTGGCTGTGGGTTCCCTGTTCAATAACACGGCCTTTATCCATCACCACAATAGTGTCGGCGTCCACTACCGTGGAAAGGCGATGGGCAATCACCAGTGTGGTGTGGCCACTGGCAACTTCACGCATGGCTTCCAGAATTGCACTTTCTGATTGCGAATCCAATGCGCTGGTGGCTTCATCAAAAATTAATATAGGTGCGCCTTTTAATAAAACCCGCGCTATGGCGATGCGCTGTTTTTCGCCGCCGGATACTTTCAAGCCGCGCTCACCTACCAGCGTTTTATCACCCTCCGGCAAGCTGTTAATAAAATTATCCAAGTGCGCCATGCGAATGGCGCGGGCAATTTGTTCATCGCTTGCCTGCGGATTACCGTAGGCAATATTGTCGCGAATGCTGGCGTTAAACAGTACGGTATCTTGCGGCACTATGGCGATGGCGCGGCGCAAGCTCTCCAACGTAACTGTGCGAATATCTTGCCCATCAATCAAAATCTGGCCGGCGTTAATATCGTAAAAGCGATAGAGCAAACGCGCGAGCGTGCTTTTACCGGCGCCGGATGAACCCACAATCGCCACCTTGCTACCCGCCGCTATTTGCAAGTTGAAATCCTGCAGTATCGGGCGCTCAGGGTGATAGCCAAAATTAACATTTTGCCACCAGATTTCGCCGCAACTCACCTGCAGGGGTTTTGCATTTTCCGCATCCGTGATACTCGCGTCGCGCTTTAGCAGCGCCAACATATTTTCCAGGTCGGTCAAGGAACGGCGAATTTCGCGATATACAAAACCCAAAAAATTAAGCGGAATAAATAACTGGATCATATAGGCATTGATCATTGCCAAATCACCCAGGGTCATTTCCTTATTCATTACACTGTCTGCCGCCATCCACATCATGGCAGTAATAGCGAGCGCAATAATTAACGCCTGACCAGAATTGAGTGCAAGCAAAGACATGCGATTTTTGAGTTTGGCCTGCTCCCAGTTGGCGAGGAATTTATCGTAGGTATCAGCCTCGTATTGTTCGTTATTAAAATATTTTACCGTTTCGTAATTGAGCAGCGAATCTATAGCGCGCGTGCTGGTGGAGGAATCCGCCTGGTTTGCTTCGCGCACAAATTTATTGCGCCACTCGGTGGTGAGAATGGTAAACACCACATAGAGCACCACCGCAATCAGCGTAATCAGCGCATACCAAATGGAAAATGCCGCCGCAAAAATAATCGCCACCATTAAAATTTCAAACAGGGTGGGCACTATGTTGAACATTAAAAAGCGCATTAAAAAACTGATGCCGTTGGTGCCGCGTTCAATATCGCGGCTAATGCCACCGGTGGCGCGATCCAAATGAAATGCCAGCTCCAGTGAATGCAGGTGTTTAAAGACGCGCAAGCCAATTTTGCGCATGGCGTGTTCAGTGACGCGACTGAATAATGCATCGCGCAGTTCGCCAAAAAAAACACTGCCAAAACGCAGGGCGCCGTAAAACAAAATAAAAAAGGCGGGGAAAATAATCGGCGAGGCGAGACTGGCATCCACACCATCAATAATATGTTTGAGTGCCCAGGGCATCACCAGCGTCGCGCCCTTGGCGGCGAGCAGGGCCAGCACCGCTAACATCACACGGCCTTTAAAGTCCCACAGGTAAGGCACAAGGTAAGCCATGCTCTGACGCAAATTCACCTTGGCATTGGCTGTTCGGGGTTCCTGGTTGGGGTGGGCCGAGAGGCCCGAGGAGTGCATACCGCGCATAGCTGTCATCTTCAGGGCTGAATTAAAGTCGCCCTTAATTTCACAACTAAGCGGCGCTGTTGGCCGGTAAGTGTATAACAACCGCGAGACCGCCGAGTGAACTCTGTTGCAGCCCAAGGCTGCCACCGCAGTGCTCCACTATATCGCGCACTATGCCCAAGCCCAGGCCGTGGCCCTGCACCTGTTCATCCATACGTGTGCCGCGACTTAACACTTGCTCGCGCTCTGCCGCCTGAATGCCGGGGCCATCATCTTCCACGCGGATTTCAAAATAACCTGAATCAACCGGCTGGGTGATGCTTACCTGCACCTGTTGTTGCGCCCATTTGCAGGCGTTATCCAACAGGTTGCCCAGTAGCTCCAGAATATCCTCTCTATCCCAGGGCAAACGCAATTCCGCCGCTGCCGACCAGTGGATGTGCAAGTCGCGGCGATGAATTAATTGCAGGGTGGCAATTAAATCCGGCAGCTCGCGCGCGCAGTGAAAATGTGCACCGGGCAAGGCCTCACCCGCGAGCCGCGCCCGCGCCAATTCACGGCTGATACGCTCCTGCATATGCTGCAATTGCTGGCGAAAATTTTCCCGCAGTTCCGGGTGCGAATTTAATTCACTGCGATTGGCGAGGCTAAATAAAATAGCCAGCGGTGTTTTTAACGCGTGCCCCAAATTGCCCAGTGCATTGCGCGAGCGTTTGAGGCGATCCTCGGTGTGATGGCTTAAGCGATTTAATTGTTCCACCAGCGGTTTTAATTCACTGGGCACATCGGTTTCCAGCGTGCTGCGCGCGCCCTGTTGCAGTTGTGCAATTTGCTGGCGCAAACTCTCCAGCGGTTGCAGCGAATGCGCCACTAACCAGCGCTGCAATAACACCAGTAATACCAGCGCCGCTATGCCTAAACCCGCGCCCATGTATTGTATGCGGCGAAAATTATCCAGCAGCGGGGTGTAATCCTGTGCGACCTGAATAACAATGGTTTTTCCAAAGCGACGAAATTGCGCGCGGTGAATTAATAATTGCTGTTGTTGCGGGCCATCATAAAGCACACCGGAATCCGGCTCTTTTGTGAGTGAGAGCGGGTGATCCCACAGCGAGCGGGAGCGCCACTGCTGTCCATTAAAATCGATAACAAAATACCAGCCGGAAAACGGCCGATGGTAAACACTGCCCAAGCGCTGCTGATCCAATTCAATTCCATTGGGCCCGCGCACCAGTGCGGCTAACAGTGTTTCACTTTGGGTTTGCAACTGGCCGGTAAAATAACGGCGCAAACCCTGATCAAAAATCCACAGGCCGAGCTGGGCGAATATTAAACCTACCAGCAATAACAAGCTGATCAAACCCAACCCCAAACGCTGTTGTATAGAATTCAGCAGCGGCGTTAACCTGAGCTTTTTTAGCAAAGATGTCATGCATTTGGCTCCACCAAACGATAACCCTGGCCGCGGCGCGTTTCTATTGCCGCTTTGCCCAACTTTGCGCGCAGGTGATTGATGTGCACTTCAATCACGTTGGAGTCGCGTTCGCTTTCACCATCGTACAAATGATCGTGCAATTGTGTTTTGGAAATAATTTTTCCCGCGTTCAACATTAAATAACGCAACAAACTGAATTCAGCAGCGGTGAGTTGAAATGATTCACCATTTTTAATCACCTGTTGCTGGGCTTCATCCAATTGCAAACCGGCCGCGCTTAATTGCGCCTGATTCACTTGCCCGTGCGCGCGGCGCAATAACGCCTGAATACGCAGCTGCAATTCTTCCGGGTGAAAGGGTTTGGTGAGGTAATCGTCGGCGCCCGCTTTTAAACCCTCAATACGCTCGGCCCAGTGATCGCGCGCGGTGAGAATTAACACCGGATGCTGCACCCGGGCAGCGCGCCATTCGCGCAATACGTCAAGGCCGGATTTGCCCGGCAAACCTAAATCCAGCACCACCAAGTCATAGGGTTCGGTTGCGCCCTGGTAAGCTGCATCGCGGCCATCGGCAAGCCAATCCACGGCGTAGCCTGCACGTTTTAAATCCGCCGTTAATTCATCGGCGAGGCTGACGTTATCTTCTACGATAAGAATTCGCATCAGTCCTCCTCTTCGTCTTTTAATACATCACCGCTTGCGGCAGCTATTTCCAACTCGCGCACCGTACCCTGAGACGTAATTAATTCCACTTCGTAAATATAAATATCGTCTTCCTCTTCCAGCTCAACCTCCAACAACCGCGAGCCGGGGTGACGCGCCGCAATAATGGCGAGCACATTTTCCAACGGCAGAATGCGCCCCGCCTCGCGCAGACGCAGGGCTTCATCCTGACTCAGGTCACCGGCCTTCACACTGAAGGTAAAGGCCAGTAAAACCAGATAAATCAGCGGGCGAATCAAGGGGCGCATTGCATACCTTTTGGCAGAGAAGTTACCGATTAGTCATCTTGCTGGTTTTTCAGGATTTCGCCGGTATTGGCATCCAGCTCTATATCCCATTCAAAACCCTGTGCATCGCGCAGTTCAATTTGATACACGTAGCGACCCCATTGGTTTTCCAGCTCAGTGTCCTGTACCTGGGCACCCGGGTGCTGGGCCAATGCCAGGGCGTTGAGTTTGTCGAACGCCTGAATGCTGCCAGCATCACGCAATTTAATAGCCTCATCAAGGCTTACATCTTTGGCTTGCACCAGCGCGGCAGCAGAAATTAACGCAGTAAACAGCAGGGTAGAGTTGATCAGTTTCATGGTTTTGTACCTCTATGTTAGTTCAAGTTAGAGCGTGAAAGGCTTGTGCCTGTGTCGACGAAACCAGAATAGGAAATGCCGCTTAAATGAACCTTAATTTTGCCGCCGGGCGTTTTTACCGCCGCGCGCCTGGCCGGAATTGATGCCCAGGCTGTGATTGACGTCCAAATAGGGCTTATGGATACTGCACCCACGCCGTAGCACATCACTTGTTTTCTGGAACCGCGCGCGAGCCCAAGGCTCATGGAACCCGGCACAAGGACATTGCCTGCGCGTGCTTTTTCAATAATTACATCAAGGATTCAAGTATGTTTCTGCGCACCTGCTTTGCAGCCCCCCTGCGAGTGAGCGTCTTGCTGGCATTGATCGCCTGCAGCCTAACTCCCGCCTTAGTACACGCCACTAAAACCCAGCATCAACCCCTGCCGCTGGAAGTGTTTTACAAAGACGCCATGATCGAGGACATAGAGCTATCTCCCGATGGCACCCATCTTCTGGCCTTAAAAAATGTAGGTGGCGATACAGTGGTGATGGTGATTGACCTGACCACGGGCAAAACTTTTTACCCCGCCAAAACCGACAATGAAGAATTCAAATTCAACTGGGTGAGCTGGGCCAATAACGACCGCATTTTGATGAGCCTGCGCTTTGATAGCCGCATGCAAAACGGCGTGAAATACATGCAGACACGCCTGCTGGCGACCGATGCCAAAAAGCCCAGCAAGATGATTACCCTGGTCAAACCCGACGACGATGCACCCTATGGCTGGGTCAGCCAGTATCAGGACAATGTCATCAGTTATTTGCCCGATGACCCCGAGCATGTGCTGATCAGTGTGGATCGCGAACTGCCACTGCATCAAACCGTATACAAAGCCAATGTGTACACCGGTCGCCTGACACGCGTGAAAAAACACTCCGGCTCAGTGCGCTCCTGGTTTGCTGACCGTCAGGGCAATGTGCGCATCGGTGAACACTACGACGATAAAAGCCGCAAAGTCACCTACAAAATTTTGGACAGCGCTACTGACAAGTGGATAGTGGCCTGGGAATATGTGGTGTTGGATGAGCCGGATATCAGCATTGCCGGTTTTGGCAGCAACCCCAATGAACTCTATATTTTTGCCGACCACGAAGGCCGCCAGGCACTTTACAAGGTCGACCTCTCCAAACCCGGCTTCCCGCGCGAATTAATGCTGAGTGACGACAGCTATGATGTCAGTGGTCGCCTGATTTATTCCCACGCCCACAAAGAAGTGGTTGGCCTTTACTACAGCGATGGCAGTTCACGCAGCGTGTTCTGGAATAAAGAATTCCAATTATTCCAGGGCGGTTTGGATAAAGCCCTGCCCGACACCCGCAACTACATAGTCAATATGAGTGCGGATGCGCGCAAATACGTGCTCTACACCACCAACGCTACCAATCCCGGCACCTACATGTACGGCGACCGCGATGCCAAGACCCTGACGCATTTGGCCAATCGCTACCCGGATCTGACCGAAGATGTGCTCATCGAAAAAGAGTCCCGCCGCTACAAAGCGCGCGATGGTTTGGAGTTGGAAGGCTTTTTATCCCTGCCCAAAACCTTTGCCAACAAACCCACCGCCACCATCATCCTGCCCCACGGCGGCCCCATGAGTGAGGATGGCAAAGACTTTGATATGTTCTCCACTTTTATGGCCAACCGCGGCTATGTGGTATTCCAGCCCAACTTCCGCGGCTCCTCGGGTTACGGCCACGATTTTATGATGCAAGCCGTGGGTGGTTACGGCCTGGAAATGCAGGACGACCTGGAAGACGCGGTGAAATATCTGGTGGATGAAAAAATCGCCGACCCGAAAAAAGTGTGCATAGTAGGCGCCAGCTACGGCGGTTACGCCGCGTTGATGGGCGCCACCAAAACCCCCGATCTGTTCCAGTGTGCGGTCAGTTTTGCCGGCATGTCCGACCTGGTAAAAATGAGCAACCGATTCCGCTACTTCACCAATAAAAACACTGCGCGCAAACAATTCGGTGAAGACAAAAGCCAGCTCAAAGAAACCTCGCCAGTGAACATGGCTGAACGGGTGAAAATCCCAATCCTGCTCATTCATGGCGATGACGACACCTCAGTGCCGGTAGAACAAAGCCGCGTGATGGCACGGGCCCTGAAAAAACATGGCAAACCCCATGAATACATCGAACTGGAAGAGGGCACTCACTATCTGGATTACCTGCCCCATCGCCAGCAAACCTTTGAAGCCATGGAAAAGTTTTTACAAACCCATTTAAAAATTTAACCGCCGAACAAGCGTTTAGCCGACCCGGCCGCCCTGCAACCCGCAGGGCGGCTTTTTTTTGGGTATGAGTGATATCATGTGATCACTTTTTTCTGAACCGGATTCCAATGAAAATACCTGCACGCCTTGCATCCCTGGTCAACGATGGCTTGATCGACGAAGTTTATTACGCCCTGATGAGCGGCAAAGAAGCACAAGTGTTTGTGGTGCGCGCCAACGACGAAATACGCTGCGCCAAAGTCTATAAAGAGGCCAATAAACGCAGCTTCAAACAAGCCGTGCAATATCAGGAGGGGCGCACCGTGCGCAACTCGCGCCGCGCCCGTGCTATGGCCAAAGGCACGCGCTACGGACAAAAAGAAGCGGAAGAAGCCTGGCTGAATGCAGAAGTGGAAGCGCTCTACCGCCTCGCCGAGGCCGGTGTACGTGTCCCCAAACCCTACTGGTTTGTGGATGGGGTACTGGTCATGGAATTGGTAGTGGACGAAGAGGGCGAACCGGCACCGCGGTTGGATAATGTAGCCTTCGACCCGGAAACCGCGCGCGAATACCATGCGCAAATGATGCGCGAAATTGTGCGCATGCTTTGCGCCGGTTTGGTTCACGGCGACCTGTCAGAATTTAATGTGTTAGTGGATCACTCAGGCCCGGTAGTGATCGACCTGCCCCAAGCTGTGAATGCCGCCGGCAATAACAGCGCGAAAATGATGCTCACCCGCGACGTCAACAATATGCGCGATTATTTTGGCCAATACGCGCCGGATTTATTGGTCACCCACTATGCCGAAGAAATTTGGAATTTATTCGAACACGGCAAATTACACCCCAACGTCACACTCACCGGCGAATTCGAGCAGAGCAATGTGGAAGCCGACATAGCCACCATGATGCGCATCATCGAAGACGCAAAACAGGAAGAAGAAGAGCGCAAAGAACGCGAGCGCATGGCGCGCGACGGGGAGTTTTAGTTCAAACGCAGCGCTCAAATATCCAGCGTACCTCGCTAACAACCATAAAGTTTATGCTGGCATAAGTGACCTATCACGCTCGATAGATATGAATCCCATCCTTCAAATTCACTCTTGAATCAGTTTGCAGTTGAAACTACGTAACTCTTCGTATAAATTAATACGAAGAGTTACGTAGTTTATGTTGTTGCTATTTCTTGAGAGCGAATCCATGACCACACCAACCCCTGCCGAACTGGAAATTTTGCAAATACTTTGGCAATACGGTGAAGCCAAGGTGCAAACCGTGAATGACAGGCTCAGTGAACTAAAGCCGGTCGGTTATACAACTACCTTAAAAACCATGCAGATCATGGAGCAAAAAGGACTGCTGGGCAGAAGAAAAGAAGGCAAGAGCCATATTTATTTTCCACTGACTGCGCAAACCGAAACACAAGGTTCACTACTGGATAAATTATTGCAAAGTGCCTTTGGTGGCTCCAAATCCCAATTGGTGATGCAACTACTCGGCAACAAAAAAACCTCAAAAAAAGAATTGGATGAAATTAAGGCCTTTCTCGATAGCATGGAGAAATAGCCATGCAGTCGCTAACAAGCATTCTGCATCAAGATTGGATCTATTCACTGGTATGGACTTTGGTCCACTCACTCTGGCAGTTTGGTTTGGTTGCAATTTTTTGCGCACTGCTTTTGTCAGTTAGCAAGAATTTTTCGGCCGCCTTCCGCTATATTCTGGCTCTAGGCTGCCTGACACTCTGTACGTTTATAAGCATCATCACTCTTTATGAATACCAAAAGTCACAATCAGAAATTGTAATTCGCAGTGAAACGTCAGGCGGCTTCATTTATTTGTTCACTAGCAATAGCAAGTTCAGTATTGATGTATTTATAAATAACCATGTAGATATTCTAATAATTGGGTGGCTGACCGGATTTTTATTGCTTGGATTAAATACCCTGCATAGCTACATCTACTGCCAGCGATTAACACACCAGCTCCTGATTCCAACGCCTGTACACTTGCTCATTAGGTTTAGAACACTTGCACAGCAACTTGGAGTAGCTACAAAAATAGAATTGCGCATTTCCAGAATAGCCAAAGTTCCCTGTGTGATTGGCCATTTAAAACCCGTGATATTACTGCCCACTGCTGTGTTACTTCACATGAGTCAGCAACAGATCGAAGCCGTTTTGCTGCATGAGCTAGCCCATGTAAGGCGCCGGGATTTTCTCGTTGGACTGCTACAAGCACTACTCAAAACATTATTCTTTTTTAACCCCTTTTTATATTGGATTTCCCATCAAATCGATAAGGAGCGTGAATATGCCTGTGATGATATTGCCCTAGCCATAACCAAAGACCCATTGTTGTTCGCCAATACACTCAAGGAGTTTGCAGACATGAACATCCGCCAATCCAACGCCATGCCTATTACCGGTAAAAAAATGTTGTTAGCTCGTATTACCCGCTTGTTTATAAAACAACAGCAGTCATCGCCACTTGCGAAGAGCTTGCTAATAAGTACCTTTGTTGCTCTGTCAGCTTTAGCGTTTTCGCTCTGTGTAACAGCAGAAACTGACAAACTAAACAATAAGAAGATATCTATCGATGCAGCTGATGTAGATGTGCAGACGCTATTAAACGAAATTAATCAGCGTTGTGGTACAACCCAAAAACTTGCTACTGGTTCGGAAGAAAAATTGACGTTAGTACTGAACGATATTTCTTGCAAAGATGCGCTGCAATTGGTTATTGATTTTGCCAATGGAGCTGAACCTTCAGAGGCGCTCAGCGAATAGCTGAGCAAAACAATCCTGGTCATTATTTATAGATAAGCGCGCATATAAAAAGATAATCTCAGGTGCACTGTTGTCACCCGCAGAGAGGTAGTTATGAAACTGGATTTTATCGATAGACTATTTGCCGGTTTTGGTATGGCTGATACCAGCTGGGGCGGTAGCGTCAAAATATTTTCGCTGGTATTTCTCACTTTTTTGGTCAGTTTTATCGTTGCAAAAATATTTGATCAACTGCAAAAGCACCTCGCAAAAACCAATAACTTATGGGACGACACACTGCTGTGGGCCGCGCGCAAACCTATTAGTGTGATGATCTGGATTGCCGGTCTATCGCTCTCGGCTGCCATGGCCGACAAGGTGGCCGATACCGAGTTTTACAGTTTTGCCGAACCCGTTGCGCGCTTAGGTTTAATTGTGATGATCGCTTGGTTTATCGTGCGTTTGATTGGTGGCGCAGAGCAGATTGTTACATCGCCGGACAAAATGACAGAACCTATGGACCCGACCACTGTATCGGCCATGAGTAAATTATTGCGCGGTTCGGTATTGGTAACTGCCACGCTGGTGATTTTGCAATCCATGGGTTACAGCATTTCCGGTGTGTTAGCTTTTGGCGGGATTGGCGGCATTGCAATTGGTTTTGCTGCAAAAGATTTGCTGGCAAATTTTTTTGGTGGCCTGATGATTTATCTGGATCGCCCATTCAGTGTTGGCGACTGGGTGCGTTCACCCGACAAGGAGATTGAAGGCACGGTAGAAAAAATTGGTTGGCGACTCACTACCATTCGCACCTTTGATAAACGCCCGCTTTATGTTCCCAATGGCACCTTTGCCACCATCTCACTGGAAAATCCTTCGCGTATGAGCCATCGGCGCATTCATGAAGTGATTGGTATTCGCTATGAAGATGCACATTTGATGGACGCCATAGTTGCTGACGTAAAACAAATGCTGATTGCCGATGAGGAAATTGATACCAGCCAAACAACCATTGTTAATTTCAATAAATTTAACGCATCTTCGCTGGATTTTTTTATTTATACCTTCACCAAAACCACTAACTGGGTTCACTACCACCAGGTGAAACAACAGGTGTTACTCAAGGTCTATGGGATTATCAGCAAACACGGTGCGGCGATTGCGTTCCCCACCCAAACCTTGCACCACACAGCGCTATCGCCAATGGAAATAAGGTCAGCTGAACAACAATCCGGCAATTAAATATTGAAGGAAAAAACTGAAGAACTGCGAGGGATTTGCATAGTCCCTGCTCCGTCAATGCGAAGCAGGGATGAATAAAGCGGAATCTACCGGCAGGCATCAACGCTTAAACGTTGGCGCCAACACCAAACAGACTGCGGTAAAGCACACCCATCACGATAAACGCAAAGGGCAGCATCCAGATCAAACCTATGCCCAGTGGCAACATGGCAAGCAGGAACAGCACCAGCATCACCAAATACAAACCAAACACAGCAAACCACTGGCGGGAAATAGTTTTACGCGAGGTTTCCAGTGCTTCCCAGATACCCAGATTTTTTTCCAGCATTAACGGCAGTGCCAGGGAGTAGGCCACCATCAAATAAATACCTGGAATAATCAGCAGCACAAGGCCGACCATAATCAACAGCGTCATCACCAGATAGAGTAAAAATATTTTCAGCATTTTGGAGTAGTAATCAAACACCATAAAGGCATTGGTGGCAGCACCAACACTGCGTTTGATACCCAACATGGAAAACGCGGCCGAGAGCGGGTAAGTGACCAAGCTAATAATAATCTGGCCAACCACAATCATCACTATTGAATCTTTACCCAACAATTCAAACGGCAGAGAGACGGCAATCATAATGCCGATGTAAATTAAAATAGCGCCCCACATGGTCGCTTTAAAACCGCTGGTTAATTGCCAGGCTTCTTTGAAAATGCCGCCTATGTCCCAATCGGGATTGGTGTTGTATTGCACCGATTGCGGCTCTTGCAGATTGCTTTGCGGGGTTTGGTAGGGGTTAGCGTCAGTCATATCCTTGCTCCTGTTTATTAGATTGACGCGCCAATTAATCATTAATGTTGCGCTTCGTCAATCTATGCATTGCTGCTTTTCGAGTAACACTATTCATTTATTACAATAAGTGGCAATTCAATGCAGGCACAGCAACCGCCACCGGGCCTATTTTTCAAGCTGAGGTAGCCCTGGTGCGCTTCAATAATTTGCCGGCACAATACCAAACCAATACCCGAGCCTTGTTTTTTAGTACTGTAAAACGGCACAAACAAATTATCGGGATTAGTGATGCCGCTACCCTGATCGCAAATATTCAAAGTAAAAAACTGCTGGCCACGCGCCCAGTGAATTTGAATAAGATTCGCGGAGTTGCACAGCGCATTGGCTTCAAGCCCGTTCTTGATCAGATTAATCAGCACCTGTTCAAACTGTACCGGATCAAGCTGCAACAGCAGATCACCCGGCGTTTCAATCACAATGGTGGCGTGATTAAACAGGGCCGCTACTTTTTCAAGCGAGGCGCGCAGTGACAACTGCTGAACCGCCGGCTCGGGCAATCTCGCAAGTTGTTTATAACTGTCCACAAACTGGCTCAGCCCAAGTGCACGCTCACTGATAATATCCAACCCCTCGTGCAAATTTGCTGCGATGCTTTCACTAGCACCCTGACGCTCCAGCAACCGCTTTAATGTTTGGCTGATAGATGCAATCGGCGAAAGTGAATTGTTGATTTCGTGGCTAATCACCCGCACCAGATTTTGCCAGGCCTTACGCTCTTCACTGCGCAATAAATGACGAATATCCGTGATAAATAATAATTTGTGCTGTTGTCCTGCTTCGCGAAATTCTTCCACATAGACATTAAAGCGCCCCTGCCGGTAACCCAGCGACAGCTCTACCACCTGCTGACAACCGCTGGTGAGTTCGCGCACAAATGCAAGCTGTTGCAACAGCCTTTGTTGACGGTGTGATTGTTGATTATGTGATTGTTCAATTTGCAATAACTGCATAGCCGCTGGATTGGCAAAGCGGATTTCATTGGTCTGTGTCAGTGCAACAATGGCAACGTCGATATGATCGATAATTGTGCGCAACAGCAATTGGCTCTCTACCGATTGCCAGCGCTCATGACTCAAGCGTTGAGCCAAACCATTAATCGCCTCCACTAATTCATCAAATGCACCACCTTGTTTATGGCTGCGCGCACGCAAGCTGTAATCGCCCTGAATCAAGGCTTCCAATAAATTACTGACACTGCGAAATTGGTAGGCTATTTTTTGATAAACCATGTAGCTGGTGTACAAAATAATTAAACTGCCGATTAACCCTGTCAGCAATATCAGCCAGAGAGAAATATCGGCATAGGCCATCACCCACAATAACAACAGCAGTAATGGCACCCAGGCCAGTAACAGCAACTGAATTAATCCGGCTTCAAAAATTTGATGCTTGCGCATATCAAGGTTTTAATTTTTCCAGGCGGCGATAAAACGCACTGCGGCTAAAACCGAGCGACTCTGCGGCTTTAGTTGCATCGCCACCGAAATAGGCCAACCGCTGTGCAACCAATTCCATTTCAATCTCCTCCATGCTGCGCAGATCGGGTAGTTCATTCGCATTTTTGCATGAACTTGTTGCTGCAAGTGGCGGCGCGTCAAGCAGACCAGATGCGCCACTTAATCCAAGGTCACTGCTATAAATTTTTTCCCGTTTACATAAAATTTGCGCGCGCTCCATCACATGCGCCAATTCCCGCACATTGCCCGGCCAAGGGTAGGCTTCCAGTAAGGCTTGTGCATCGGGAGCCAAGGGCAGCACAGGGCGTGAATATTTTTTGGCTGCTTTGGCAAGAAAGCTATTCGCCAACGGAATAATATCCTCCACCCGTTGACGCAGCGGTGGAATTTCTATGACGACGGTATTAATACGGTAGAGCAAATCCTTGCGGAATTTTCCTGCGTTAACGGCAGCTGCAAGATCGCAATTGGTAGCGGTAATCAAACGGAAATCAGTGTGTTGGGTTTTGCTCGCACCCACTTTTTCAAATTGTTTTTCCTCCAGCACTCGCAAGAGTTTTCCCTGTTGGGAATAGGGTGTATTGGCAATTTCGTCCAGAAATAAACTGCCTTCATCTGCTAATTCAAAACGCCCTATGCGCGTGGTTTTGGCATCGGTAAAGGAGCCTTTAACATGGCCAAACATTTCACTTTCAAACAGTGTCTCGGTCACCGCGCCCATATTGACCGAAATAAGTTCAGCGTGACTGCGCGGCGATAGCTGGTGCAAATAGCGCGCAAACATACTTTTGCCGGTGCCGTTTTCGCCGGTGAACATTACACTGGCATCACTGTTGGCAACATGGGCAATGGTTTGCAAGAGTTCAAGCGTCAGTGGTGATTGCGCGACTATCGCATCATTGCGGTTTACCTCCTCGCGCAGCAATTGATTTTGCTGACGCAATTTCTGCGCCTGTTTGTGCGCAGCAACCAACTGACGCTGACTGTTAATGATGCTGAGCAGCCGCTCATTTTCCCAAGGCTTTTGGATAAAATCATTGGCACCCTGTTTGATCGTATTAACGGCTACATCGATAGTGCCCCAGCCCGTCATAACAACCACAGGCACTAGCTCATCCAGATGGCGAATTGCACGAATCAGAGCCAGCCCTTCCTCACCCGAGGTAGTATCGCTGGAGTAATTCAAATCCATCAAAATGCAATCTATCTCTTCGCGCTTGAGCACAGCAAGTGCCTGCTCCGGTGCAGCCACAGCAATTGGCACAAAACCTTCCGCGCGCAATAACATGCAAAGCGCAGAGAGCACACCTTCGTCGTCATCGACAACCAGAATTGTTTTTTTCATGCAGCATCCACAGAAAAAGGCCGGCAACTGACCTTATACCGGCCTCACAGATTTATTCATTTGACTTTATACCGGCTTCAAAACGCTTGGCAAATTCCGTATTTTTTGCGTAATCCTCGGCCTGGATTTGTTGTACCAGCTGTAGGTATTTATCGGTATTGCCCTTGGCTTTATAGGCCTTAGCCAAACTCCAGGTAGACCAAAAATAGTGTTGGTCATGGGGATCGGTATTTTTTGTTTTGTATTCTTCTATCAATGCAATACTTTGGCTTATGTCCTGCTTCTCTGCCAGAATAATTTCCCCCAGCTGCAACAGGCTGTCGTTAACATACCATTGGTTTTCAGCGGTGACAGGTTTGTTGCGCAGCGCTTCAAATAAAGGTTTGGCTTTGGCAAGTAATTGTTTGTCGCGATAAAAACGGGCCAGCTCATACTGGTTGCGCGCCGATTCAATTGACTGTTGGCTCAACTTATCTGCCAGGGCCATAGCACCAGCGGAGTCTCCTTCTTTTTCATATAAAAATACCCTGTAGGTATTTGCATCTTCAGCGGAAACCTTATCCAGCCTTGCTAATAATTCCCTGCCTTTTTTGCTGGAGCCTCCGGCAAAACCCGGCGCTTCAAAATAAAAACGCATTGCGGCCACCAGCGCATTGGCATTGTCGGGGAATTGCTGTACTGCGGCCTCATACTGCGCAATACATTTTTTTGCCAAACCCAACGCGGAAAACATGGATGACTCTTGTGCCTGATTGCAATAAGCATCACCCGACGAAATTAATTCTTCCGCTGTCGTTAGTGGCGGTTTTACCGCTGTTTCCTCTGCCACTACATAGTAAGAAGAGGAGATGGCCGTCAGCAACAATGCACTGCAAACCATGACAATAAATAGCAGTGCTGAGACATTATGTTGTTTCATGTTTACACTATTCCCTTGTTTGATATTTAGCTCAATAAAGCGATTAACAATGATCCGATTTTTGACTGTAAACCCGCGATTTGATTCACTCGCCGCCAGAAAATTATCTCACTCGTAGCGCAAAGCATCGGCAGGTTCCAATTGCAGTGCGCGCCGCGTGGGGATGTAAGTCGCCAGCATTACTACCGCCGCAATAATGCTCACCATCAGGGTGACGATCAGCAATAAATCACCAGCGCCGATACCAATCACATGGGCCATCGCAAACGCCATTGCACAACCTGCTGCTACACCGGGTATGCCGCCCCACAAGAGTTGTTTGCTGCCCGCCCATAAAAATTGCCGCGCGATCTGTTCATCCTGTGCGCCCAACGCGCGTTTTACACCAATTTCCTGGGTGCGTTGGCTAATGGTATTCGCCATCACACCGTAAATGCCTGTACCGGCAAGCACCACTGCGGCCATGCCAAAAATCATAAAAATTGTGCTGATAAAACGTATGGGCGCGCCGTTGCGCTGTTTTTTGGTGGCGTAGTCTTCGATCTGGAAGAGTGGCAACTCAGGGTCAATAGTCGCCACTGCATTGCGCAATGTGCGTATCGCACTGGGGCGATCTGTTTTCATTTCGATGGCGATGGTGAAATCATTTTTAGGCGTTTGACTGTAGGGGCGAAAAACAGTTGGCCGCTTTCCTGATTCATTATTCGCATCGCCATAGAGCGTATGTTTCACCACACCTACAATAGTTAACCATTGCTCTGCATGACCGCTGGCATCGATAACCCGCAGGCGTTTACCCAGCGCAGATTCGCCGGGAAAATGCGCAGCCACAAAACTGTCGGTGACTAACACTGTGCGCTTATCCAAACCCTCGTCTGAATTATCCAGATAGCGCCCCGCCACTAGCACCACACCCAATTTTTCCAGGGTGCCGGCAGTGACCGTAATGTAATTCACAGTGGGATAAGCATCATTCTGCCGTTGCACATATTCTTTGCCCTCCAATGCAATGCGCGGCGTCCATGCCCAATCAGCAGGAAATACAGTGGCGATTAATACGTTTCCAATGCCGGGGCTGTTTTCCAGTTGGGTTGCCAATGCATTTACTAATTGGATTTTCTGTTCGGCGGTTTGATAGTGCACATCGCGTAGCAAGGTGCGCGCGGTGAGTAAATTATCACTCTTGACTCCAAAATCCGCGAAGGTGGCGCGATAGGCACCGGCCACCATTGTCGCCGCGGCAATCAATACCGTCATGGATAAAAATATTTCGCTGATCACCAATAAGCGGTTGAGCCGACCGGCTTTTTTCCCCAGTGCGCCGCGCGTGCCATCGCGCAGCACTGCGTTGAAATCAGCACCGGAATTTTTCCAGGCCGGCAATAAGCCCGTGGTCAAAATAGTTGCCAACAAAAAACCGGAAAATATTTTTAGCGTGTAACTGTCAATACCAAAATCCCACCAGAAGGACGGCCTGTCGACAAAAAATGTGGCGACAGTTACAGCGGTTACCTCCAAACCCCAGGCGAGCACCAACAAGCCAATTAAACCGCCGAGGCTGCAAATAATGGCGCTCTCCCACAGCATTTGGCTGATTAACCGTGCGCGCGGTGCACCCAGCGCAACACGAATGGCGGTTTCTTTATTGCGTTCAATAGCGCGCGAATACAATAAATTTCCCACATTAATGGAGGCCAACAATAAAATCAGTAGCGCGGCGATTTGCATGGAATACACCACTTCAATGCCATCGCGCTCCGCGCCGCGCTGGAAATCATTTAGATAGAGGCTCAAGCCTTTATTGGTTTCGGGGTAACGCAGTGCAATACGCTGCATAATCACGGCCAATTGGCGATTAATATCCGCCTGCGTCACCTCTTTTTGCAGCAGTGCAATTAACCCGACTTTGTCGCCCTGACCGCGCAACTTGTTGCTAGCGTCCTGCCGCAGTGGCAGCCATAGGTCGGTATTGTCTGGAAACCAATAGCCCTGTGGCATTACTCCAATAATTTTATGGGGTGTACCATCGATACGCAGGCTTTGATCGATAATATTTTCATCGCCACCAAATTGGCTGCGCCAAACCTGGTAACCAATTACCACAACTTCTTCGGCACCCGGTTGGTTGTCCTGCGCGGTAAATTCGCGCCCAAGCAGCGGGGCAACTCGCGACAACTGAAAAATTTCCGGTTCAGTTTTTACCGCGCGATAACGCTGCGCGCCATCGCGCCCCAAGGCATTTACATTTAATTCTTTGTAAGCGACAAATAATTCCACACCGCGCACTTGCTGTTTAATTTCAGCGTAATCATGCAGTTCAATGCTCGCGCGATTTTCTACTCCATCTTGCGTTACATGAAAACGCACCAGGCGATCGCTGTCTTTAAAGGGCAAGTCTTTAAAGATCATGGTATTAAACATGGAAAATAAAAATACGCTCAGCCCGATTCCCACCGCCATCACCAGGGTAGTGAGCAAAGTAAAACCCGGCTTTTTAGCTAATAACCGCAGCGCGTATTGAATGTCCTTTATCAAATACATACTTACATCCCTGGGGTTTTTATGGTTTTGTCGGAAACAACACGGCCATCGAGCACATCAATTTTGCGCTGGCTGCGCTCGGCGGAGCGCGGGTCGTGAGTGACCATACAAATGGTCGCGCCCTCGGCGTGCAATTTATCGAGCAGGTCCATCACGGCTTCCGCATTTTTGGTATCCAGATTGCCGGTGGGTTCGTCAGCCAATAAAATGGAAGGGCGACCAGCAATAGCGCGCGCAACTGCCACACGCTGTTGTTGGCCACCGGATAATTGTGCAGGAAAGTGCCTACTGCGGTGCGCCATATCCACTTTTGTGAGCGCCTCTTTCACCAGCTGTTTGCGCTGGGCTTTGGTTAAATCATGGCGATAGGTGAGCGGCAGCTCTATGTTTTCTTCCACATCCAGATCGCTAATTAAATTAAAGGATTGGAAAATAAAACCAATTTCCTGATTGCGAATACGCGCGCGCTCGCGGCGCGAAATATTGGACACATCCCTACCCGCGAGCATGTATTTACCAGCGCTCGCGGTATCCAACAAACCCAGTAGCGATAAAAGCGTGGATTTACCACAACCGGAAGGCCCGGAGATGGACACATATTCACCCTTATGAATGCTGAGCGAAATATCACTCAGCGCATGGGTTGCCACCTCTTCGGTGAGAAATATTTTCTGCAGATTTTCCAGTGTTATTAATGGATTATTCATGGCGTGAACCTGTCGCTATAGGTGCCGCGGGCAAAACGGCAACCGTTTCGGGCGCTGGAGAGTTATGGTGTTTGGTTTGGCTTGGTGGCAACCATTTGCGTCGCAGTTTGCGCGCAACAGGTTTTTCAATCAGGTAGGTACTGAAAATACCCAGCACAATGGCACCCGCCAAAGCCCATAAAAACTGGTGCTGGCCTGCATCGGGGTTAAACATAATGACGGCGCCGCACAACATCATGACAACATTTTGCCAGATAAAAATGGAAAACCCGGTTTCACCCAGAAAGCCCATTAGCGGTAGCGAAAAGATACGCGCAGCCAAACCTTTGCCCCGGGCAAGATCGACAATAATGATCATGTACAGCGGCATCATCAGCCCGTGGCGCAAGAAAAATTTAAATGGCTCGGCAATTTCCTGGGTGCACGCAATTGCTATTACCGCCACGAGTGCAAGATCACCCCAGGCAAACCAGCCAGGTTTTTTATTACTATCTAACTGCTTCGCGCGTGTTATGCCCACCAGCCGCGTCAACAAAATACCCGCCACAAAATGTGCTAGCCAGAAAAGCGGCGTAGAGCCAATAAATATTTTCCAAAATAGCGGCGCCTCGGTTCCGGCAGGAAAAAACTGTGCATAAATGGCGGTAGGTATTAGCGAAATAAATGGCAGGGCGCACAAGAGTTGAATGCAAGCAGGGCGCGATAATTTTGCCAGCAGCGGCAATAAAAACGGCAGCAGCGCATAGAGAAATACCAGTGCTGAAATAGTCCAGGTCGGCCAGGACCAGATGGGTACAAAATCCGGAAACCAGGCCTGGGTCAAGGTGATGGTGGCAAGGCCGCTGGCAAGCAGCAGTGACGGACTATTGCCGAGGGATAATTGGTAACCCGTGGTCATTAACAGGGTAATTAACATGACTATTAAATGGATAGGATAAATCCGTATCGCGCGCGCGAACCAAAAAGTTTTTTTAGCAATACTCAGTTGGCCATGCTCGCCCCAATATAAATAGGCCAGAATAAAACCGGATAACAAAAAGAAAAAACTGGTGGACATCCAGCCATTACTAATTGCTGTCACCAGCGGCCCCGGCAAGTCCTGGATATCGCGCAGCAAATTTTCCATACCGGGTTCTTTTTTCATATCGAACAATACCCAGAGGTGGAAACAAAAAATATGCAATATGGCGATAAAACGTATACCGGTCAGTGCGGGCAAAAATTGCCCCGGTTGATCGGCAGGGCGATCAGATGCTTGTTGGCTGGTCATGGTTATTTAACGTCCTTTAAATAAAAGTTCGGGGTTATATCAGGGGAATATTAATTGAGGCGCAGCTTGTCATAGCTGCGAAACCGGGTGGGGTCGGAAATAATCACTTTATCGCCCGCTACCAAACCCTTAATGATTTGAATATGGTTGGCTGAACCCTGACCTAGCTGCACGGCAACTCGCTCAAAAAAATGACCATCCTCGGTTAATTTGTACAACAGGGTTTCACTGCGACTTTGCACAAACAGCGGACGCGCTACATAAAGCGTATCAGCGATTTCGGTAATTTTTATTTCGCCATCTACACTCAGGTCGGGGCGCGCGTCATCGGGTAACTTTTCATGGAAAATAACATCCACTTGCACAGTGCCATTAATCACCGCCGGATCAACACGCACTACCTCACCGGTAATTTTATTATTGCGGGTATCTACAATCACACTTTGACCGGGCATTACCTCGCGAATGTGCAGCTCGGGAATTTTTAATTCGGCAATCAGCGAATCCTGCTGCGCGAGCTTTGCGATATTATCGCCCATCATCACTCGCTGCCCGGACACCAGCGGCAGCTCCAGTACCACACTGTCCATAGTCGCGGTGATCTGCAAATCATTCACCTGTTGCTGGATAATTGCCACGCGCTGTTTGTGTTGATTCAATCGCGCCTTGTGCGCATTCCGCTGTGCAGTGAATGACTCTTGCATTTTATCAAGCTGGTGTTGATGGCTTTGTAAACGCTGTTGCGCCTGATCCAGTGCAAGCCGGGTACGGTTGTAATCCAGACGCGACACAGCGCCGGTTTTCATCAGCCCGGCGCGCGCCGAAAATTCCAACTGGCTGGTTTCAACATCCAATTGGGCATTGAGCAAATTGGATTTTTGTTGTTGCAGGCTGGATGCTAACACCACGTCGGCTGCGCTGAGTTCTGCTTCCAGCGCGGCCAGTTCCCACTGCGCTTCCGCAAGTTGTTGGATTAATCGCGGATTGCTTAACTCCACAATCACATCGCCTTTTTTTACGCGGTGACCGGGTTTGACGGCGCGTTTTACCAAAGTGCCCTCTACACTCGCCGACAGCCATTCGATATTGTCCGGCACCAACACGCCGGTGCCGCGCACCGAGAGCGTAAATTTTCCGCGTTTGACTTCATCAAATACCAGCGAATTGGCATCTACGCTGACATCGGCCTGGCCGAGATACCAGAGGTAGTAACCGGAAAAAATAACTACCAGCGCTGCCAATACCAATAGCCAGTGGTGTTTACGCAGACGCGGTTTTTGTGGTTCGAGGCGGATGTCCATTGCACTTCCGTTTTTGATTGCGATGGAAGGGCTGGAGCAGCTTCTATGCCATTTTGATAAGTGATTGTTTTTATATAGGTTTATATTTTCAGCGCAAACAAAATCCCAAAATCGGGATAGTAAACCCGAACGCTTTTACCAAAAACGGGACGCATTATTCCGCATATTCCGCCGCGCGAATCACCGCTAAAAATTCTTCGCCAAAACGTTTTAATTTGCTTTCACCTACGCCGGTAATACTGCGCAGTTGCTCGGGCGTGAGCGGGCGAAACTCCAGCATTTCACGCAGCGTGGCATCGTGAAAAATCACATAGGGCGGCACACCCTGTTCTTCAGCCAAGCGTTTGCGACAGGCGCGCAGGGCATGCCATAAGCCTTGATCTTCGGCTTCAATGGCAGCGCCAAGATTGGCGCGGCGCGGCGATTGATTGGCGGTTTTAATATCGCGGCGCAAATAAATATTTGCTTCGCCGCGCAAATAAGGCCGGCAGCTTTCATTTAATACCAAGCCGCCAAAACCATCGCTATTGACGTCCAACAAACCACGCGCGACCAGCTGGCGAAAAATCGCTTTCCATTCATCGCTACTTAATTGTTTGCCAATGCCGTAGGTGGTGAGTTGGTGATGATCAAACGACAATATTTTTTCATTGTTGCTGCCGCGCAATACATCAATCACGTGGCCGGCACCAAAGCGCTGGCCAGTGCGATAGACGCAGGAAAGTGCCATTTGCACCGCTTGGGTTGCATCCCAGGTTTGCGGCGGCGTTAAACAGCAATCGCAATTGCCACAAGGTTGTTCGAGGCTATCGCCAAAATAACGCAGCAGGGTTTGGCGGCGACAGCTGGTAATTTCACACAGGCCAAGCATGGCATTTAAACGCTGTTGTTCGTTGCGTTTAAATTCTTCGCTGCCTTCACTTTGCGCCATCATCTGCCGCAGTTTTACCACGTCTTCCAAACCGTAGAGCAACAGCGTGGTGGCCGGTTCACCATCGCGACCGGCGCGGCCGGTTTCCTGATAATAGGCTTCAATACTTTTGGGCAAATCCAAATGCGCCACAAACCGCACATCGGGTTTGTCTATACCCATACCAAAGGCGATAGTCGCCACCATAATGATGTTGTCTTCGCGTAAAAATCGCTGCTGGTTTTTTTGGCGCACATCCGCAGGCAAACCGGCGTGATAGGGCAGCGCGGTAAAACCTTCATCGCTCAACCACTGTGCAATTTGCTCGACTTTATTGCGCGACAAACAATACACAATGCCGGAATTGCCCTGCTGTTCATCGCGCAAAAAACGCATGAGCTGGATTTTGGGGTTATTTTTTTGGGCGATGCGGTATTGAATATTGGGGCGATCAAACCCGTTAATAAATTGCCGCGCCTGTTCCAGCTGCAGGCGCGCGATAATTTCATCGCGCGTGCGCACATCGGCAGTCGCCGTTAGTGCAATACGCGGCACTTGCGGGAATTCGCGGTGCAGCAATTCCAGCTTTAAATAATCCGAGCGGAAATCGTGGCCCCATTGGGATACGCAATGCGCTTCGTCTATCGCAAATAAGGCGATTTTGCTGTGATGCAATAATTCCAGGGTGCGCGGCTGAATCAAACGCTCGGGCGCGACATAGAGCAAATCCAATTCGCCGCGCTGCAGCGCCAGTTCGGTTTGCCACATTTCCTGCGGCGAAAGCGACGAATTTAAAAACCCCGCCCGCACACCCAACTCACGCAGCGCACTCACTTGATCCTGCATCAGCGCAATCAGCGGTGATACCACAATGCCCACACCCTCACGCACCAACGCCGGAATTTGGTAACACAGGGATTTACCGCCGCCGGTGGGCATAAGCACCAGCACATCCTCACCGGCGACCAATGCATCAATCACCGCCGCTTGCGGGCCACGGAATTCGTGGTAGCCAAAGGTGGAATTTAAAATGGCGAGGGGGCTGGGGATGTCGGTGGGAGGCAATGTCATGAGGCGAAACAAGAACTCACAGGAGTAAGGGGAAAATCATGGCAAAAGTGACGACTTCTCTGCCTGATGATGGATATGTTCATCAAAAACCCGATTTTTCAGCAAAATGATCAATATATCCATCATTTTTAACTCAGGATTTGCCCGCCATATCAGCCGCCCCAAACGCAAAACGGGGGCATAGCCCCCGCAAATACACACAATGCTTTATCGCAGCGCGCTTACAACTCCGCCGTTGCTCCCGGCTTGGCCGAAGGGCTGCTGCCTTCAGGCACAACAATCATCACCAAACCCCACATCACCAGCAGACCTGCCAATACAGATACCGACTTTCTCACGATACATCCCTCCTGCGGATAACACTGCTACCAGACTAGGCAGCAAAAACTGAACCATAACTGAAAAGCCAGCAATCAACTGTATTAATTGGTACTTGTTTATTAATTGCTACTTGCGGTGTTGTTCAGTGTTTTATTCAGGAAGTTGATGATGTCCTCCATCGGCCAGAGCGCATCTTTGTCAAAACAACTGCCGGCCCAGTTGCAACCGTTATCCAGGTAAGCATGTTTTTTGCCGGGGTAAACCTTGTACTCCACCGGTTGTTTGCCGGCCTTGAGCAGATCCACGTAATGCTGCGCGGCACTGGGCGGGGTGACGTTATCCAAACTGCCAACATGCACAAACTGTGGCGGCAATTGGTACTCACTCGCCTTGGGCACAAAATAAATGGGCGATACCGCTTTGTAGTGATCGGGGTGGTCATTCACATTGATGCCATTGCCAAACAGACCGCGTGGTTCAGCGTTGCCAAATTTCCAAAACGCATTATTGGGCGATTCAAAACCCCCTTTGGCCGCCTCATACAAGTCAAACGCACCATAACTGACCACCGCCGCCTGGACTTTCAGACCGTCCTCTTTGGCGACCTGCTCGGCGGTTTTACCGGCGGGCAAATAGCTGGGCTTAAAACCCAAACTCGGGCCGGCGTAACCATCGCTCTCCAACTGGCGGCCGCGGGTAAGGATCATGGTGGTTAAGTGACCGCCGGCACTATCGCCGGTAATCGCCACGCGGCTCGGGTCGCCGCCGTATTGCGCAATATGCTCTTTTACCCACAGCAGGCCGCCAAATACGTCCTCAATAATCTGGTTCATAGTGACGCTATTGTTTTGGTCACCCAGGAGGCGATAGTTCATGTTGGCCACCACCATATCGCCCTCACGCGCCACCTTGGTCGCCATGTCATGCATGATGGAGTTGTTATTCACCAGCCAGCCGCCACCGTGGTAAATCACCAGCACCGGGTAAGATTTTTTGCCGGTTTGCGGCACGTAAATATCCAGCGTAAGCGGGAAGTTATCAGGCTTGGCAAACTCAATCGCCCTGTGGATTTTTACCGCCTCATCCACCTCATTCGCCTGCACCAGCAGCGCACAAGCCCCCAAACACACCATCGCCAGCCATTTGCCAAGGTTCAGCATAAATACCTCATTTCAATTATGTTATTGTCAGATAAACAACAAGCAAGCATAGATGCTGCCCCGCGATGACGGTAGTGATAAGCGTCACCCATGTGTGCTTTTTACTCCGCTTAACGTTTATTCGGACTAATCGGTTATTGGAGGGTGATTTTTGAGGGACTACCGATGTAACCCGCGAGGCAACAGCCCTTATATATAGGTCGCTACCCACATCGCAACAAAACCCTCGGGCGCGAGCCCGCCGAAGCGCTTGGGTTTTTAAGGAAAGCGAAGACTGGTTTGGTTTGGGTTTTGGTGAATTTGTATAGCCAAACCCAAGGATGTAATGCGATGTATTTCACATCTGCCTCGATTTGATACAGAATCCGCTCAGGGAACAGCTATGGAATAGAGCGATGAAAAATAAATTGTTTACCACCAGCCACCGAGGGTTAGCGCGTGGCGAATAACTGGCAAGAAGACGAACTGTTGCTAACGCTGCACCTCTACTGCCGCACAGCATTTGGCAAATTGCATCAGACCAATCCCGAGATTATTAAAATCGCCAACATCATTGGCCGCACACCATCGGCAGTGGCGATGAAAGCCTGCAACTTTGCCAGCCTCGATCCCGCAATGCGCTCGAAAAAAATGAAAAAGTTATTCAGCTAATTGAAGTAGCTGTCTGCAAGTTTTTCCTAAAGCTTTTCCCAATAATGGAGGAACTGCATTCCCAACCTGAGTATATTGTGGAACTTGGTATCGGCGCATTTGACCACCAGTTGTCACCTTAGAGCGAAAAACAAACCAATCTGGAAAAGATTGAAATCTAGCAATCTCTCTAACTGACAGCGTTCGTTGAGTTTCGTCATCGTAATGACAGATGTCATCAGGAATTGAGAGTGCTGCGGGCGCAGGTTTATCTGCAACTAACGCTTTCTGTGTCTGCTTCTTCGTTTGCAGACGAACTAATAGATCAAACATACTTTTTGAGGATAAGCTTTCGACTCTTTCTCCATTTTCAGTTAGAAACCAGTCTTGATTTGCAAGAGCGGTCAATGATTGGTTACTGACAAGCGTATGGTCTCCAGTTTTAAGAAAAAATTTAATTTCTTTTTTAGCAATATCGGATTCAAGTTTATTTAGTACTTGATAAAGCCTAAAACGCGCACGCACTTTATTACTATTACCACGATGCTCTTGATTGGTCGGTTTTCCCCTGATTTTTAAAAATTCCTCCCACTCTTGCTGCTTGTATCTTTTTGCTTTGGTGGCGCTGTAGGCCTGATTGTTGAGTTCATTGACATAGACGCTTGGTCTTTTTCCATTACCATTCAAGTCATCTATAGCATCTTTTGCAGTTACAAAGCTCCTAGCTTCTGGCCTAAGGGCTACAAGTGATTCAAAGAGTTTGGAATTGTAAAGTGAGGAACCATTTTCTACGTCATGACACTTGAGGTGACCATATTCGAGCTGACTACCTTTTTTGGCTACCAATCTGAAAAAATTTTTAGAATTTTCTAAGGCCTCATCTACATATATATCAGTATTGTTAGCAACAATTTTAGTAAATATATTTTTTCGGAAGGCCAACATAATGAAGCGCGGACGATTTTGGGCAGCACCTACATATTTTGCATTTACATGTAAGCAGAGAGGAACATATCCCTCTATTGCGAAGGCTTTTGCAACTTCGTACCAAGCATAATATTTTTCACCGTTGACGTCGAAAGCTCGAAGAATTCCCGTTACATTTTCAAGTAGAACCATTTTAGGTTGGACTTGTTTTACAAATTCAGCAAAGGCCCAAGGCAACGAGTTTCTTTGGTTTGAATGCTGGCGCAGACCAGCCATACTAAAACTCTGACAAGGGGGGCCACCTGAAACCAAATCAATCCCACCGTCACCAAGCCCTTCTCTCAGAGCCTTTTTGAGTTTGGTTTTCTTAAGTAAAGTGTTGAGATCTAAAATACTGCCTATAAGTAAGCTTCCACGCAGCTTTGTTGGATAATCTGCTATTTCTGCTAGATCTGATTTTCGATTTTGAAGACCTGCAGCAATGTATGGGTTTTCATTTAGGCGAGCTGTTATTTTTTCTCGACTATATTCACTACTGATCCAGTAAACTGGGTCGCCATCCCGAAGACCATCCTTATGAAGGTTTATTCCCAGATGGTTATAGGCAAAAGTTTCCCCAGCCATTGGTGATAATTCATTTGCCAGCAGTAAATCAAAACCTTCAGACTCCAATCCAAGGGACAGGCCGCCGCAGCCAGCAAATAACTCAATGTGGTTCATTATTTATTAACCCAAATACAAAACGATGATGATAGGTTGCGCATGATGAAAAGTCCAGGGAGGTGGAACCGTATCGCGCTAGCGCCAAGCTTAGATGATATGCCATGCATGTATGGATGTACAGCAGCGCAGTGCAGGTGACAATTGCTTTCTAACCTGCTGAAAAATATAGAAAATTGTTTTTAAGCGCTTATGATATTAGTATCTTTTACTATCTAAACATCTTTTTAAGGAAGCTTAATGATAGAGCAATATCGCAAAGCAGCTGTAGAAGCTGCAATGTCTACCAACAGTGCCGTTAAAGCATTTCCACATTGGTCTCAATCAATTTCGAAAATTACTGGAGGAAGACTCTCTGGTAAAATTATTTTTGATTTAGGAGATCATCTAAGGGATATATTCACTAGCTCCTCTCAAGGTAATACCCGAGTAGGTGAAAATACAAACTCAAGTGTTTCCGCGGGCGGTACTGCATGGGAAAGCTTGGTATGTTGGTACTTAAATTTGTGTTTAATTGGTAGTAGTGCGGTTGTTATTAAAAGTAATAAAGACCTATTGCCTCGATTTATAATTGATGCAATCGCAGTAAAGTACAATAATTTCAAGTCTAATACAGAAGCTGATTTAATATATATCGCATTTCCACAGGGTATTAATTGGCCCGAAAAAAATAAGCGAGAGCCATTCTCAAGTTATCTAGATCGAGTGATATCAAATGCACTTTCAATCAAGGATGTTGGAGTCGGAATAATTCAAACCAAAACAAATTGGAATGACAACGCGCAGATACCAATGCTCTGGGATATGGTTTATTCGGCAAAGGGTTTTGGTAGAAACGTAACTGTTGGCTCAAAGGGCAGATCAATCGAGTCATTCGCAAGTTTTACATATTCATTCGTAACTGTACCTTCACAAAAAAATGTCGATAAAGAGTACAAAGCAACTAGCACCTCTGTGCATAGAGTAAGAAATATAAGTGGTGGAAATTATTGGGGTTTGCCAACTAAAAATGGAGTAGCAGACTCGCTAAATGAATTTATTAACAGAAATTTAATTACCTGTATACCTGGATTTGACTTGATAGGCTGGCTTGATCAGCAAGTAGGGCTTTTAAAAAGTGATTACTCATATTTCGGCTGGCATGATCATCACGCAAGCTATTTTCTATCAAATACTTAATCGAATTATATTTAACCAAAATTGGTTGCACGAAACATCATTTTTCTGATCTTGAACGGACACCGCAGATATGAACATTAGAAACCTCACACCTGCTGAGAATGAAAAAGCGGAATCTCTAATAAAATATCAAATAACTTATGAGCTTCTCTTCTTAACAGACACTGGGCTCGGGAAAGGTATTTTAGATGCAACAGCTCCTGTTGTGGAACTATTAAAAAATGAAAAAATTCACGATTATGAGTCTCAGGCTCAAGGGCCTGATCATAAAATCATAAAATCTTGCATAATTTTAAGTGATGGCTTGTGTGAAGAAGCAAATATTTCGCTATACCGTCCTGAAACTAAAAAAGGCGACCCACGTTTTTGGCCCAGCAGGTTTTCCAACTATGCATCACCAAACCAAGTCTTTGCCTTATATGTCGTAAATAAGCACATTGTGTTTATAAATTTATCTGACGGCCAGCCATTTAATGAATCTGATTACAACGAAATAATAAAGTTGAGCTCAGATGAATTAACTGTAGAAGAAGCTGAAGTTGAAGAGTCAGATAGTCGCGAAGTAGATGAACCCTCTCGTTTTGAAATTTCCAGTTATGGCTGGGATAGCGACGTTGAAGGGTTGGTAAAAAGGATACAACGTGGTGACATTAAAGTCCCTGGATTTCAACGCAAGTTTGTATGGAATAAAACTGAACAGTCCAGATTTATCGAATCGTTGATACTGGGCTTACCTGTTCCTAATATATTTCTCGCAAAAGATTCAGACACAAAAACCTTAAATGTTATTGACGGTCAGCAACGCTTAAAAACGCTTGAAAATTACTTGTCAGGTGAATTTCCTATTTCCAATACTAAAAGCATTCATGAAGATTTTCGCGGCAGGTATTTTAATGTCGAAGTTGCAAAGACTCCACAATCAAAAGTTCTTGAAGAAGCAGACGCTCGCGCCTTAAGCGACTCGATAATACACAGTATTGTTATTCGTCCAGACCCCTCTTCTGATAGCACATCATATGGCCATGAATATAACAACGCTGTTATACAAATTTTTAGAAGATTAAACACAAGTGGAAAACCACTACAACCGCAGGAAGTTAGATCGTGTATTTTTTACGGCCCATTTGACGACATGCTTCATGAGCTGAATGGAATTGATTCGTGGCGCAATTTTTTTGGTGCAGAGCATAATCGATGCAAAGATGTAGAAACGATCTTGAGATTTTTTGCTTTATATGAAAATTTCGAAAACTATAAAGCACCTATGCCAAGTTTTTTAGATAGATATATGGAAGAAAATCGTAATATGGATGCCGCCAAGCTAGATAAAATGCATGAACTTTTTGTATCGGTTGTTAATTCACTATTTAGCGCTTGTGGTCCATCACTATTCAAAAACGGAAGCACTTTTCTTTTATCAAAATTTGATGCTATAACCGTTGGATTTGCAAAATATTTATCCTCAGGAAAAACTACTGATCTGAAAGATATACGAGAAAAAGTGGCGCATTTGATGGACGACCCAAACTACATGAAATCCACCATTGAATTCATCAACGACACAGATAATGTGACACGCAGAATTAAAACTGCAATCGAAATTTTTGCGGGCTAAAGCATGTCAAATTATTCACGGCACAAAACCCACGAAAAATGCAAATCAAGAATTGAGTATTTACTTAAGGAATATTTAAAGGAAAGCAGTGATGGCGATATTGAATCGCTTTCTCACAAAGCAAAGTATCTTGCCGTTTTGATTTCTGGTTATTTAGAGCAAGCAATAAAAGAAATATTAATAAGCTATGTGCATAGTGGCTCACGCACACAAATTCATAGATACATAGAAGAAACTTGGCCCATATCAATGAACATGAGCACTAAAAATATTAACAATATATTACAGAAATTCGACAAAGCCTGGAGTGATGATTTTACTAACTGGCTGGACGAAGAAGACCGAAGAGCGGGTGACATTAACAATCTTATGAGTTGGCGAAACAATATTGCTCATGGAAATGAGTTAAATACAAATGGAGTTACATTAATTTCTGTAAAAGAGAAGCTTAGTACTATTACGGAATTAGTTTCTTTTATAGAGAATTTAGTGCATCCAAAGATGGATCGTACAATTTTTTAATATAGCTTTAAAAACAGGAGGATGCGTTTCTATATTCTAAAAGGATTTTCATAGTTACTTGCTATTTCTAGCTCGTCATTGAGACTGCATACATGATAGAAAATACTGCCCCAGCCAGATCAAACCTCATGGCAAGGATAAAGAGCAAAAACACATCATTAGAGCTTTTGATTCGAAAGGGGTTGCATCACCTCGGATTCCGTTACCAACTACATAGAAAAGACCTTCCGGGAAAACCTGATCTGGTTTTCCCCAAGCATCACGCCGTAATTTTTGTAAATGGCTGCTTCTGGCACGCACACGGCTGCCACATATTCAAATGGCCATCTACCCGCGTTGAGTTTTGGAAGGAAAAAATCGGTGCAAATAAAATTCGCGATGAACGCAACATTCAGGCGTGTCTTGCGATGGGCTGGAAGGTGTTGGTAATTTGGGAATGCGCCTTAAAAGGCAAAACCCGCCGCAATCTGAATGAGGTAATTCACACCGCTGCGAATTGGATTTTGTACGATTCGCAGTCTGCGGAGCTTGCAGGGAAAAATTAATACCGTTTATGGTAGTTGTAGCCCGCAAGGAGCATGGCGGAATGCGGGGTTGGTCTTTTGATTGTGCCAATTCAAAAATCAAAAACTCCTGTATTCCGTTAGACTTCATACGGGCTACACATCACTCTTTTTACCTTGGAATTTTTAATGTTTGAAAAGTCACAAACCCCCAGTACCTTTGTGTTTGATATGGATGGCACATTGCTGAATGAGCATCACGAGCTGTCGCCGCTGACGATTCGTGCGCTGAACGAATTGCGCGAGCGCGGCCATCATCTGGTTATCGCCACCGGGCGGCACTTGATGGATATCCGCGCTTACCTTAAACAATTGGGTGGCGGTATTGCGACGATTACTTGCAACGGCGCGATGATTCATAACGGCGTGGGCGAGTTGATCCAGCGCGCCTGTTTGCCGCTGACGATCAACGAAATCTTGCTGCCGCTGGGTGAAGCCTGCGGTGTGCATTTGAATATGTATACGGATCGCGAATGGCTGGTGAATGCACCCTGCGAATCCATGTTGGATGCACACCGGCAGTCGCAATTTTTTTATCGCCAAATTCCATTACAGGAAATGCTGGCCACCCCGGCGTTAAAAATTTTGTTTTACGGTGAGAACGCGCTGCTGCAACAACTGAAAGCACAAATACTCACGGCGCTGCCCGTGCCGATTCATTTAACCTTTTCCGATGAGTATTACCTGGAAGCTATGCCAAACCATATTTCCAAGGGCGATGCGTTAAAAACCCTGGCGGAACATTTGCAATTACCGCTCGCCAATAGCATGGCCTTTGGCGATGGTTTTAATGACGTGGAATTATTTAACGCCGTGACCCACCCGGTAGTGATGGAAAATGCCAGCGATAAATTAAAACAACAATTCCCCACGGCGCGGCGCGCGCGTGCAAATAGTGAAGATGGCGTAGCGCGGTTTTTGTTGGAGCAAGTGCCTGGGTAAAACTTACAACAGACCAAGCTTTGGATTGTTTGAATTAAACAAAGGACATTTATGAACAAACTCACCAAAACCCAGGCGCAGTTGCGCGCTGACCAGATAGCGGCATTTCGCGCGGAGCAACGTGTGCTTGGCGAGCAGGGGTTGTTGCAATTGCCGGAGCAGGCTGCCGATGCTATTCGCCGTTATCACGACAATCTATTGCGCGAGTTGCAGCAGGCGCAGGATGTGGATGTGAATGAGCGCGCGCGGCATTTATCGCTGGGTATGCAAATTGTTTCCTTCCTTGGTGCCAGTGCTTTGGCGGCGAGTTTGTTTTTTCTGTTTTATCAATACTGGGGTTATTTTGGCACGGCGACCCAGGTGGTGATTTTAGTGGCGGCGCCGCTCTTGTGTTTGGCACTCGCCTGCTGGCTGTTGCGGCTGGATAGCTCCGGTTATTACGCCAAGTTAGCGGGCTTGGTGTCCTTCACGGCCTGGGTGTTAAACATTGTGATGCTCGGCAGTATTTTTAATTTGTCGCCCTCGCCCAATGCCTTTGCGGTGTTTGCGCTTTATGGTTTTTTGCTCGCCTATTTATTGCAAGTGCGTTTGTTGTTGGCGGCGGCGATGATTTGCAGTTTTATTTTTATCGGCGCGCGCTTTGGCACCTGGATGGGTAGCTACTGGATTTATGTGGGCGAAAACCCCGAACATTTTTTATTGCCGGCGCTGGTATTTTTTGCGCTGCCGGTGTGGATTGATCAGGCGCGCTTTCATGGCTTCACCGTCATTTACCAGTTGCTGTCGGTGATCACCTTTTTTATTGCGGTGCTGATTTTGGCTAATTGGGCGGGCAGTAGTTATTTGCCTTGGTCGACAAGTGTTATTGAAGGTGTTTACCAGCTGGTTGGCTTTGTAGCGAGTGCGCTGCTGGTGCTCTACGGTTTACGCCGTGGCGCTGCCTATTTAATGCTGGCGGGCAACGTCTTTTTTGCGCTGTTTTTGTACACCAAATTTTTTGATTGGTGGTGGGATTGGCTGCCCAAGTATGTGTTCTTTTTGGTGATTGGTTTAACCGCGATTTTAGCGCTGGTGATTTTTAATCGCCTGCGCAAACTGCAACAACCGGGGAGCAGCCACTAATGGACTTTTTTTCTATCAGGCAAGGCACCAATAAAAAATTACTCGCGCTGGCACTGGCCTGCATTCTGCTGGTGAATGGTTTTATATTGGCCAAGGTGTATATCAACCGCTCCGAGGTAATTGCCCAGCTCAACTTAAGCGAACGTGAGCTACAACTGCCTTACAACTATGGTTTTGCCAGGGAAGATTCCAGTGCGCGGGTGAGCCTGCGCTGGATGACGCCGAGCAGCCGCAAAGTGACGCTTGAGTTGGATAGATGGCACTGGCAGTACGACCGCAACTTGCAGCTGAGCGATGCGCACTTTGCCAGTTTTCAATTTCCCGCCTGCAGCAACACCACCCGCTTGCGACAAAAACGCGCGGCCTGGGTACTGCTGGAATTTGATGGCGCGAGCTACCGCCAACACCTTGCGCAAATCGAGCAATACCATGGGTTGGTGATGGGGCTGAGCGCGCAAACACATCCGGAATTGGCGGAGCAGGAATTGACGGAAAGGCGCAAGAATGCGGCCGAACTGTTAAGCGAGGCGCAAACCAGTCACTCGCGCTTGTTTGTTGTGGATGCCGCCGCTGATTACGACCTGTTAGTGCAGGCAAAACAGCAGTTGTCGGCCACCAGCCGGGGCCAACTGCTGATCGTGCCGGCCGAGCTGCGCGCCGGTTATTACCGCTGCGACGCCCGGGAAAAGCGTCAGACGGAGGTGATTATTGACGGTTTGGCGGTGGAGTCGCTGTATGTGCCCAAACATCTGGCGACTCGATTTGCGGGCAACTTTGCCGACACCTATGTTGCCGGGACCAAAGCTGAACCCAACCAAATGAAATTCAGCGCGCAGATCCATTACGGCCGCCTGCATGAGCCCTGGATCGCCGATTTACACTGACAGGGCATTGCAGCAGTAGGGGCAGCAGCAGCGCAGGCCTTGCCACCGGCAGGGTTTGCGCCCCACAGCCGCAAGGTACGAGTGCTATAGTGTCGGGGATCTTGGCGTTTATCCTCGGGTTTACTATGTCTGATGCTTTCCCTCTGCTTTATCGCCGCCCGCGCAGCCTGGCTTTGCTGGTGTTTTTGCTGTGCCTGGCGCTGTCGCTGACAGTGGTCTGGACGCTTGAGCGCAACTATCGCCACAACCAGCGCGCCGATGTGGAAAACATCACCCAAAACCATGCATTTTTATTGCGCGACAGCCTGCGCCAAGCCTTAACCCTGAACTACTCCATGGCGACCCTGGTGCGTTTGAGCCAGGGCCAGACGGACGCATTTGAAGCGGTGGCGCGCGACATGCTGCCTTACTTCGACAGCGTGTCCCATATCAGCCTCTCGCCCAATGGCATCATCTCCCGGGTTTACCCGCTGGAGAGCAATGAAAAGTCGGTGGGCTTTAACCAGCTCGCCGATTCGGTCCAGAACAAGGAGGCGATACGCGCGCGCGATACCGGGAAAATGACCCTGACCGGGCCGGTCAATCTGGTACAGGGCGGCACCGGCGTGGTCGCGCGCCTGCCAATTATGCTGGAGCAGCAGGGCCAAGCGCGTTTTTGGGGTTTTGGCAATGTGATTATCCGCATCAATCGGCTGCTGGAAACCGCCAATATCAACCAGCTGAGAACCCAGGGCATGGCCTACAAACTCTGGCGCATCAATCCCCTGACTCAGCAGGAGGAGGTGATTGATGTCAACGCGCCCGAGTACCTGCGCGACCCGGTGCATAAATCCTTTGATGTACCCAATGGTGAATGGACCTTGAGTGTGGCGCCTATCCAGGGTTGGGTGAACGGCTTTCGCCTGGCCAGTATGCTGATGCTGGCGCTGGTGCTGAGCGGGCTGCTCGGCTACCAGACGTTTTTATTCATCAAACTCCAGCGGCGTAAACTTAACCTGCAAACGGCGGTGGAAGAGCAGACCCGCGAACTGATCGATGCCCGCGCGCAATTGCAAGCGACCCTGGATGCCATCCCCGATTTGCTGTTTGAAATCAGCGCCGATGGGACTATTTACAATTTCCACACCCATCGCCCCGAGCTGCTATTGCTGCAGCCCGCCGATTTTCTGGGGAAAAAGATTCACGCAGTAGTGCCGGACAGGGTAAGCGCGCTCATCTACCAAGCGATGGAGGAGGCCGGGCAGCAGGGTTTCGCCACGCGCAAGTATTACGCGCTTGAACTGGCCGACGGGCGCCACGAGTTTGAACTTTCCGCCGCCCGCAAACCTGTGTCACTGGATTCACAGGCGCATTTTGTGATGATCAGCCGCGACATTACCGAGCGTCGCCAGGCCGAAGAAGAGCTGCGCATTGCCGCCACCGCCTTTGAAGCGCGCGAGGGCATGATGATCACCGACCCCAATGGCACCATCCTCAAGGTGAACAAAGCCTTCTGCGAAATTACCGGCTACAGCCCGGAGGAAGTGATTGGCAATAACCCGCGCATATTAAACTCGGGCCATCACGAGCCGGAATTTTACGCCGGTATCTGGAGCACTATCATCAGCGAAGGCAGCTGGAAGGGCGAGATCTGGAACCGTCGCCGCAGCGGGGAGATATACCCCGAATGGCTCACTATCACCGCCGTAAAAAATGCAACGGGTGACATTACCCACTACGTTTCCACCCTGACCGACATCACCGAGCGCAAGGAAAACGAGGCGCGCATTAACAACCTGGCGTTTTTTGACCCGCTGACCCAACTGCCCAACCGCCGCTTGCTGCAAGACCGGCTGGAACATGCAATTGCCGCGAGCGAGCGCAAAGGCACTCTGGGTGCACTGCTGTTTATCGACCTGGATGACTTTAAAACCCTGAATGACAACCGCGGCCACCATATTGGCGATATGTTGCTGGTGGCGGTGGCCAATCGCCTGCGCATGGCCGTGCGCGCGCAGGATTCAGTGGCGCGCTTGGGCGGGGACGAGTTCCTGGTAGTACTGGAGGACTTGGACAGCCACCACGATCAGGCCGCCGCACTCGCCCAGCAGATTGCCGAAACGATTCTGGAGAGCCTGAATCAGGCTTATGTATTGGAAGGGCAGGATTACTTCAGCACCCCCAGCATTGGCATAGCGCTGTTTGGCGACCGTCTGGTTCATATTGAGGAACTGCTGAAACAGGCGGATCAGGCCATGTACCACGCCAAGGCCGCCGGGCGAAATACCCTGCGCTTTTTTGACCCGGAAATGCAGGCGCACACCGCCCAGCGTTTTGCTCTGCAACACGAAATCCGCGAAGCCCTGCAATTGCAGCAATTCCAGTTGTTTTACCAACCCCAGGTGGATAGCAGCGGGGCAATTGTGGGCGCTGAAGCGCTGATTCGCTGGTTCCACCCCCAGCGCGGCATGGTATCGCCTGCGGACTTTATCCCCATCGCCGAGGAGTCGGGGCTGATTCTGTCGCTGGGCAACTGGATTGTCGAAGAGGCCTGTCGCCAGCTGGTGCGCTGGAGTCACAATCCAGCCACTGCCGGGCTGGTGATTTCCATCAACGTCAGTGCCCGCCAATTCCAGCAGCCGCAATTTGTGATGCAACTGCTCACGGCTCTGGAGCGCAGTGGCGCCAACCCGCGCTTGCTCAAACTGGAACTGACCGAGAGCATGCTGGTGCACAACCAGCAGGATATCATCGCCAAAATGGATGAGCTAAAAAACCACGGCATTAAATTCTCGCTGGATGATTTTGGCACGGGCTACTCCTCCTTGTCCTACCTCAAACAGCTACCCATCAGCGAACTGAAAATCGATAAATCCTTCGTCAACGATGTGTTGATCGACAGCAATGACGCGGCCATAGCACGCATGATTATTCGCCTCGCCCAAAGCATGGAGCTGCGTGTGATCGCCGAAGGCGTGGAAACCAAAGAGCAGCGCGATTGGCTTGAAGCTCAGGGCTGTGTGCATTACCAAGGCTATTATTTTGGCAAACCCCTGGCCGCGGCTGACTTTCCGTTATAAGACCCGGCAGCGGGTGTTAAGAAGTTGTACTGGTGTTAAGAAGTTGTAAAGTTCCGTTGACTTCATGGCTAAGCCCCTGACCTCGGGCTAACCTCTAGCCACGGCTGTGGAGAGCGGCCGTGGCAATAGTTAATAACAACAAACCAGGGTCAACAACCATGAGCCAAATGCTAGACCGCCGCGACTTGTTGCGCGGCGCTGTTGCTAGTGCATTGGGGCTATCCAGCCTTGCTGCATTAGGTGCGCAACCCCAATCCAACAACCAATCAACCACGCCCTCAACCACAGCATCTGCCGGCGCCAACCAAGGCTCTGCCCTGAAAGGTAATATCCGCCATTCGGTTGCCCGCTGGACTTTTGATTTCCTGTCGCTGGAAGAACTTTGCCTGGTGGTAAAACGCCTGGGCTTTAGTGCCATAGACCTGGTCGGCCCCAAAGAGTGGCATATCCTCAAACAGCATGGTGTGGATTCCTCCATGTGCAATGGTGCCGAGCTGAACCTGGAAGACGGCTGGGGCGATAGCCAATTCCACAAACCTTTGATTGATCGCTACCGCGAACATATCGATCTGGTGGCCGAAGCCGGTTATACCAACCTGATTTGTTTTAGCGGCAACAAACGCGGCAAAGATCCGGAAGAGGGGCTTAAACAGGCGACCAAAGGCTTGAAACAAATCCTCGCCCAGGCGGAAAAACGCGGGGTTGTGCTGCAAATGGAGCTGTTTAACAGCAAAGTGAATCACCCGGATTACTTTGCCGATAACTCCGCCTGGGGCATAGAGCTCTGCAAACGCCTGGACTCACCCAACTTCAAGCTGCTCTATGACATCTACCATATGCAGATCAGCGAAGGCGACATCATTCGCACAATCCAGAATCATCATCAATACTTTGGGCATTACCACACCGCCGGTGTGCCCGGCCGCAACGAAATCGACGATACCCAGGAACTCTACTACCCAGCCATAGTGCGCGCTATTCAGGCCACCGGCTTCAAGGGTTACGTGGCACAGGAATTTATGCCCAAACGCGCGACCACAGCGGAGAAAATTGAATCCCTGCAAGCCGCCATTCGCATCTGCGACGTTTGATTGCTACCACCCCGAACGCACAAACGTCTAATTCCTGTTAAGAGGTACATTTATGTCTACACAACATTTTGATGCCATTGTGGTTGGTTCCGGCATCAGTGGCGGTTGGGCCGCCAAAGAACTCACCGAAAAAGGCCTGAAGGTTCTGCTGCTGGAACGCGGGCGCAACATTGAACACATTAAAGATTACGTCAACGCCACCAAAGAACCCTGGGACTACGAGCACCGTGGTCGCCCGACTCAGGAAATGAAAGAAAAACACCCGGTACTGCAGCGCGATTTTGTGCTCAACGAAGAAACCCAGGGCATGTGGGCCAATGAGCAGGACAACCCCTATGTCGAGAAAAAGCGCTATGACTGGTATCGCGGCTATCACGTAGGCGGCCGCTCACTCTTGTGGGGCCGTCAGAGCTATCGCTTTAGCAAGCAGGATTTTGAAGCCAACCTGCGCGAAGGGGTGGCAGTGGATTGGCCGATTCGCTACGAAGACATGGCGCCCTGGTACGACTACGTTGAACGCTACGCCGGTATCTCCGGCACCAACGAAGGGCTGGAGCAATTACCCGACGGCCAGTTCCTGCCACCGGTTGAACTGAACATAGTGGAAAAAGACGTTGCCGCGCGCATCAAAAAAGCCTACGGCGGCAAACGCGTGATGATCAACAGCCGCACCGCCAACATCACCCAACCCAAGCCGGAGCAGGGCCGCGTCAACTGCCAGTACCGCAACAAGTGCTGGCTCGGCTGCCCGTTTGGCGCTTACTTCAGCACCCAATCATCCACCCTGCCAGCGGCAATGAAAACTGGCAACCTCACCCTGCGCCCCTTCTCCATCGTGAGCCAGGTGCTTTACGACAAAGACAAAAAGCGCGCCCGCGGGGTAGAGGTGATCGATGCCGAAACCAACCAAACCTATGAATTCACTGCCAATGTGATCTTCCTCAACGCCTCCAGCTTTAACTCCACCTGGATTCTGATGAACTCCGCCACCGACATTTGGCCCGGCGGCTTGGGCAGCAGCAGCGGCGAGTTGGGCCACAACGTCATGGATCACCACTTCCGTGTGGGCGCTTTTGGTGTGGTCGAGGGCTTTGAGGACAAGTACTACTACGGCCGCCGCCCCGCTGGTTTCTATATCCCGCGCTTCCGCAATCTGGGCGATGAAAAACGCGCTTACCTGCGCGGTTTTGGCTATCAGGGTTCTGCCAGCCGCGAAGGCTGGGATCGCAATGTCGCCGAATTAGGCATAGGCGCGGATCTGAAAAATGCCCTGGCCGAACCCGGCAATTGGACTATCGGTATGACCGCCTTTGGCGAAATTCTGCCGCACCACGACAACCGCATTTACCTCGACCCCAAAGTCAAAGACAAATGGGGGTTACCGGTACTGGCGATGGACGTAGAGCTGCGCAGCAACGAACTGGCGATGCGCAAAGATATGCTGCAGGACGCAGTGGATATGCTCGAAGCCGCCGGCCTGAAAAATGTGCGCGGCAGCGATTGGGGTTATGCACCGGGCATGGGTATCCACGAAATGGGCACAGCGCGTATGGGCCGCGATCCCAAAACTTCGGTGCTCAACGGCTTTAATCAGGTGTGGGACGCGCCCAACGTGTTTGTCACCGATGGTGCCGCCATGACTTCCGCCTCCTGCGTCAACCCATCCTTGACCTATATGGCCATGACCGCGCGCGCTGCCGATCACGCCGTGAAAGAATTGAAAAAGGGGAACCTGAGATGAACCGCCGCGAACTACTTGCCCTGATTACCGCCGCCACCGGCACCGCCATGATTGGCGGCACCGGCCTGCTCACCGGCTGCGCCACCGCCGCCGCACCCGCCAAATTCTCTAACGAGAACATCGCCCTGCTGGATGAAGTGGCCGAAACCATTCTGCCGCGCACCACTACCCCGGGCGCCAAAGATGCCAAAGTCGGCCAGTTTATGAGTGTATACGTGACTGACTGCTATACCCTGGATGAACGCGCCATCTTCCACAAAGGCTTGCTCAGCCTGGAAGCCCAGAGCAACAAAACCTATGGTCGCGGCTTTATGGCCTTGCAACCGGAAGAGCGCACCGCCTTTGTAAGCCAGCTGGATAAAGACGCCCGCGCCGCCGTTGCCAAGGGTGAAACGCACTACTTCACCATGATCAAACAGCTCACCCTGTTCGGCTTCTTCACCTCGGAAGTCGGCGCCACCCAAGTCCTGCGCCACATGCCCATCCCCGGCCGCTACGACGGCGCACTGGACTATAAACCGGGTGATCGCGCCTGGGCGACACGCTGATCTGTTTGTAGTCTTTTACTCTTGTAGTCTTTTTTACTCCAGCCCCGCTCAGCAATTGAGCGGGGCTGTCTTTCCCGCTAGACTGGCGCGTGAATTCGGTTTGCTGCTGTCAGTCATATTCCGCCCGCCGATTTCCCGCTGTTTTTCCTTCTCGACTTTTTCCAGACACCCAGATCTTTTTTTGTGACGGAGCATTCTATGCACTCGCTATTAAAGGGAATTACCGGATCGGTAAGACTCCTCTTTTGTCTGATTTTTTTACTCGCCGGCAACCTGGCCCATGCGCTACATGTAGACACCCAAGTGGTGGGCGACAAAGCCTATTTCCTGTTTTCTGCACCCAATAAGATTGCAATCTATGACATGGCGCAACAGAGCCAGGGCGCGGACATTACGCTCAGTAAAATCCCGACCGCTTTTGCGATTGAGGCTAATACTGCCTATATCGCCTATCACCGCGAGCTGCGCACGCTCAACCTGAGCACCGGCAACAGCGAGTTTGTGCGCAACAGCAGTACCGATATCATCCGTATAGTGCCGCTGGGTGATTACCTCTATGTCACTGAAACCGATGGCACCGTCAGTGTTATCAACAAGCAGGGGTTTGCGCTGTTGCAGAGCTGGTCGACCTGGTATTCCTCTGGTCGGGCGCAGGTGGGTTCTAGCGTTAACAAGGCCATCTACACCCGCTCTGAAGGCATATCACCCTCGGATATCAACAAATTCATCATCGCCAACGATGGTCAAATCAGTAACGCCATCGACAGCCCTTATCATGGCGATTACCCCAATGCCAGCCGCTTGTTCCTCAACCAATCCCAGTCCAAGGTCTATGACAGCGCCGGGATTGTGTATTTTGCGGCTGACCTGACTTACGCCGGCAGTTTGGCGGGCAGTGTGGATGACTTAACTTTCAGCGGCGACAACCCGATTGTACTGCGCAATACCCGCCTGACCCTTTTCAACGCCAGCAACATAGAGCAGGGCGTTATTGACCTGAGTGCCAAGCCTGACCTGATTGCAGCCCATGGCGACCGGGTTTTTACCTTTACCCTCAGCACCAGCGGCGTAACGGCAAGTTCAGTGGATATTTCCGGCTTTGACCTGCCCGAACCGGGCGAGCCGGTAGACCCGACCGGTTTGGCCTACACCCCCGAGGTGGTAGTGAGCGATGCCCAGGATCTGGTGTATCTGGTCGACCGCGAGAGCCTGAGCGTGTTTCGCTGGTCGCGCAGCCAACAAAAATACCTGACCAGCTGGCCGCTACTCTCGGCGCCGACCTGGGCCAGCTATTCAACCGCTCATCAGCGCCTGTATCTGGCCTATGCCGATGGCAAGATTACCTATATCAGCAGTGCAGCAGCGACCCCCAAGGAAGTGCATTTCTCCAGTTTGCCCAGCACCCCCAGAGGCCTGCTCGCCGCCGATAATTACCTTTTTGCGACCGATGCTTCTGGTGCCTGGGCAACCCATTACAGCTTTGGCGCCAACGGCAACCTGCTGGACTCCAAGGATTGGGCCTATATAGGCCAGCAGTATGTCTGGAACCCGGTGACCAAACGCGTGTATTTACACCGCGATGACACCTCGCCCAACGATCTGGTCTGGCGCGAGCTGGATACCAGTACCGGTATGCTGGGCGGCGATGGCGACTCGCCCTACCACGGCAGCACCATCAACACCCGTTACCCGCTGGTGGTTAGCAGCGACGGTGAATACATACTCAATGGCGCCGGCCAGATCCTCAGCGCCTACACCGGCACACTGCTCAATGCGCTGTCCAACTCAATCAACAGCGGCGTGTGGATCGGCAGCCGCCTGATTACCATCAGCAGCCAGAATAACCTGCAATTTTGGGGGAATAACTTCTCGCTGGATTCAAACTTCCCCCTGACTGACGCCACCAGCGCCGGTTTGTTTAACCTCAATGGTCGCTTGGTCATTGTTAAACAAACCACAAGCGGCCCGGTGTTTGCGGATTACGATATTAACAACCTGCCCGATGGCGATAGCGATGGTAAAAACGACCTGCAGGATAACTGCGTAAATGCGGCAAACGCCGATCAGGCCGACTATGACAATGATGGTTCAGGCGATGCCTGTGACGAGGACGACGATAACGATGGACTTGCCGATAGTGTTGAACTCACGCTTGGGCTGAACCCCCGCAACGCAGCGGATGCAGACGGCGATCTGGATGGCGATGGTTTCTCCAACCGGGTAGAAACCTTGCTCAATTCCGACCCCAAAAATGCTGGCTCGGTGCCCAATGCGCTGGCTTTCTACAGCCAGAACTTTGAACAGGGCTGGCCAACCGGCTTTTACAATGCCGCAGGCAAGTTGCCTTGGACAGTGCAATCCGGCGGTGTTGGTGGCAATGGCTACATGTTGCAGTCCACTCCCTTTAGCAGCGCCAGCCAATCCAGCGAAGTGTCATTCACCAGTCTCTTCGAGGCCGGCCAACTGTCGTTGAAATTCAAATTTAACGGTAACAACTACTACGTCTATAAGTTTGAAGTGCTGGTAGATGGCAATGTGCGTTACGACAGCTATGGCCAGAGCGACTGGAACTCCATGAACCTGGAATTAACTCCCGGTGTGCATACCATCAGCTTCCGCGTGAGCGCCAGTTACCTCTGGGGCAACGAGGGCCAAGTCAGCTTCAGCATCGATAATCTGATCTTTGATAAGGATGATGACGGTGACGGTTATGCCAACAGTGTCGATAACTGTCCCGCTCTGTACAACTGGTGGCAGACTGACAACGACAAGGATGGCATAGGCGATGAGTGCGACAATGACCCCTATGGCAAAGACACCGATGGCGATGGTTATGGCGATGTACGCGATAACTGCCCCAATGCAGCTAACCCCGATCAGGCCGATAAAGACACTGACTCCATTGGCGATGTTTGCGACCCAACCGATAACCGCCCGGCAGATACCGACGGCGATGGCACATACGATATGTGGGATAACTGCCCGCTTATCGCCAATGCGGATCAAGCCAATCTGGATTGGGATGGCAGGGGCGATGTCTGCGACGAGGATGTTGATGGTGACGGAATCAAAGGTACAGACGAAGCCAGATACAGCTTTTTGAGTGACCGCAACAGAAACGATGCAACACTGGATCAGGATGGCGATGGGGTAAATAACCTCATGGAAATCAATTCCGGTCACAACCCCAACCAGGTCACTAGCTTCCCGGCCATCGACCTGTTTGATTACTACCCGCTGGGCGACCTGGACTACAGTTTTAGAGATATTGAAGGGGTTATCTCCACCACCCAAGTGCGCAAATCAGCTACCGCAAATGAATTTGTGATGACCAATAGCAATGGCTACACATCTAACATGGAGCGCCGTGCGGACGGCATCTACCTGAAGTCAGCGACTTATGGCGGCTCTTTTGAGTATCGTTACAACTACAACAACTGGGTAATAATTCCAAAATCCCTGAAGCTGGGCGAAACACGTGCCAGCAGTGCCAGTATCAGAGTTGAGTTGAAAGCAGATTCCAGCCAAATTGAGGAGCCGCGCTTTAACCGCAGCGTCCAGTTGATTGAAACCGGCAAACACAATTGGAAGGGTAGAGAATACGACTCAGTTACCCTGGAATTCAGCGACTCGCAAATCGGCCCGAATGGCTACAGCTACAGCTACCGTGTTATCTACCTCAAAGGTTTGGGCAGCATCGGCGATGGCTCGGGTCAGCTGGAAAGCGCTACCCTCACCAACATCGATAAACCCGCACCGGCCAACCCCGGTGGCGGCACTAGTGGCGGCAAGAGTGGCGGTGGCGGCGGCAGCATTCCGCTGGGTTTGTTAATCGGCCTGCTATTGCTGGCAACTGCTTCACGCCGACAGCGCGCCAGTTAAACCCTTTCACGGTTACAAACCGCGCGCCCTGTGCGGTTTGTAACACTTCTCGTGTGCTTTCATTTCAGTTGTTAATTTCTGTCGCCCTGTTTTGCAGCCACATATTGCCAAGCTGTCAGCGCAGGCGTAGATTCAGCTCTCCGCTCTGGCGTTTCTGAAGTGCAGCACTAGCCTGCGCTCCGCTGTAGATGTTGTCCCCGGGCAGGAAAAAATAACAATAACACTGCATAAATGTTCTGGACTCGCTGTAACTCCCCAGATTGCAAAAATGGCAACTCGGTCAATCCGTCCTGTTTATTCCAATAACTAAGACGAGATTGTAACTATGTTAAACAAACACTCTATTAGCCTGGCGATGGCCGCACTGGGCCTGGCCGCTAGCAGTTCCGTATTGGCTGCAGCTACCGGTGGTTTCTCCACCACCGATGGCGGCAATGTCTCGGGCGCGCGCAGCTTTAACGCCTCCACCCACACCCAAATGCAACAAATTATTGAAGACGCCAAAGCTGGCGGCTACCCGGTCATCATCACCTACACCGGCAATGAAGATGCATTAATTAACCAAATGATTCGCGACCACACAGTGGACTCCTCGGGCAATTGCCCCAACCCGCGCTGGAGCGAGGCCTACCGCAAGGTGGAAATCAAGGAATCCACCCAGGGTGTCACCATTCAGGGCGCCAATGGTTCCTCGGCTAACTTCGGCATAGTGATTAACAAATCCAGCAACGTGATTGTGCGCAATATGAAAATTGGTGCACTCGCCGGTGCCTCCAACGATGCCGATATGATTCGTATCGACAGCGGCGTAAACGTATGGATCGATCACAACGAATTGTTTGCAGTTAACAACGAGTGTAAGGGCTCACCGGATGGCGACCTGACCTTTGAAAGTGCGATTGATATTAAAAAGGAATCGCAAAACATTACGGTGTCCTACAACATTATTCGCGACAGTAAAAAAGTCGGGCTGGATGGTTCCAGCAGCAGCGATATCGGCGGCGGTCGCAAAATCACCTTCCACCACAACATCTATCGCAACGTAGGCGCGCGCCTCCCGCTGCAGCGCGGCGGCTGGACGCACATGTACAACAACCTCTATGACGGCATCACCAGTTCGGGCATTAACGTGCGCCAGAACGGCTATGCGCTGATCGAAAGCAACTGGTTCCAGAATGCGGTGAACCCGGTGACCTGCCGTTTTGATAGCAGCAACTGCGGCAAGTGGGATTTGCGCAACAACAACATCCGCAACCCCGGTGACTTTGCGACTTACAACATCACCTGGACCAGCGGCGGCACCATCGACGCCATCAACTGGACCACCACCGCGCCCTTCCCGATTAGCATTCCCTACAGCTATTCACCCGTTACCCCCCAGTGTGTAAAAGATCGCCTCGCGCAATATGCCGGCGTGGGTAAAAACGGCGCACAACTGACCGCCAGTGCCTGTGGCAACAGCACTTCATCTCCCGCCAGCTCAACACCAGCCGTTTCTTCCTCCAGCCGCTCATCCAGTTCTGTAGCATCAGTGGTAGCCTCCTCAAGCAGAGCAGCAACATCCAGTGCGAGCGGTGCACCGGTATTGAGCGGCACAGGCGACTACCCAAGCGGTTTCTCCAAATGCGCTGATCTGGGCGGCACCTGCTCCGTCACCTCCGGCGACGGCTGGGTAGCTTTTGGTCGCAAAGGCAGCTGGGTACTGAAGAAAGTCTCGGTACCCGGCTCCATCGCCTGCACCGTTTCAGCATTTGGTTCAGACCCAGGCGGCAACCCTAACAAGTGCTCTTACAAACGCTAATTATTTTTTAGCGCGCTAAAAACAAAAAACCGATCTCACAAGGATCGGTTTTTTGTTTGGATAGGGTGAAAGAGGTTTATTTCCTGCCTAATGTTTGGAAGATTTTTTCTGCCATTTTATGTCCTTGTTTTTTTAAACCCTTGGCGATACCAGCCCGGTTCTCCAGAGATTGATTTTGGCTTAGTTTAAATTTTCCCACCACTTCATTCACCACAACTTCAAAGCCTACGATTGCCGGAAGCAATTTCTCAATGTACTCCGCAGGTGCATCGGAAACCGCCCAGGGATGCTGCAATTCATTCTCCTGTTGGGTGGTTAAATTATTCAGCAGCTCTAATTTCCAGCAGGGCTCGTGAATGAATTCAATACGACCTTTCACATGCACAGCTGAGTAATTCCACGTTGGAACAACTTTGCCATCGGTTTTTTTTGATGGCATCCAGCTTGGTGTAATATAAGCGTTACACCCTTGAAATATCAGCAAGGCCTCTTGCAACCCAAGGATATTTTTCCAAAGGGGATTGGCACTGGCAATATGACCTTGCACGCAAACCTTGCGCGAGTTTTGAGTATTTAAATAAACTGGAAGGTGGTCAGCATTTAAACCAGTTTCAGTGTTGGTTACCAGGAGCGCAAAAGGATTGCTCCTGATAAATTCGTACAACTGGTTGTTATCAGACTCGGCAAAATGTTTAGGTATGTACACAGGTTATTTCACTCCTTCGGTACGTGTTTTTTATTTATTACTTTTTTGCACTGGCAAGACACCAAACTCAGTATTGCCGTAAGTTTTTAGCACCTGCGAAATCACAACCTGATAACCATCAAGCCATTTCTCCTGCGCCGCTTTAGCTTGTAGATGCAGAGGGTGTTGCATCAGTTCACGCAGAGCTTCCATGGATTCCCAATAGTACACGTTGGATACAAACCCACTCTCAGGATTTTCCCAAGTCTCCTCACCCAAGTAACCGGGTATGGATTTAGCGGCATCGGCTATCGCCTTATCCAGAACATAAAATTCTTCATCAAATTGCTTTTTTAAAAAAATAAAAGTGGATGAATACATCTGATATTTGTACCTTTGAATGGTTAATAATGATTAAAACCATAATTTATGGATGAAATCAAATCCCCCAAACCGCCTCGAGCATTGAGAAACCTTTAGGATCGTAGGATTTTAACTCTGTGCGATTGAATGGATAATAATCGCCGCCCACAAAATAAATTGCAGATAGTTCGGCAAAGTATTCTTTTTCATTCGTGGAAGCGTAAGCGGGCTTTAATAGTTTTCCGTTTATATCTTTTTGCGAAAGGTAAAGGCCGCTTTGTCTGGATGAAAACCACGCTTGTTTGAGTAAAGGGTAGTTGTTGGGCCAGTCCTCGTAATGCCAGGCATGAGCCAGTTCATGCACCATCACTTTGTTAACCCATAAATCAGAAAGCCAAAGAAAATTTTCAAGGTTGTAGATAACAATTGAATGTGCCCATCTTTTATCTCCCAGAAGAAGATGCGCATCGCCACTCACCGGAAAATATCTGAGGCCATTATCCTCGCCACCTAATGCTGCGGTTGGGCCGAGCATGATGTAAAAGCTGACCTTTTTTAAATAACTATGGCTTGATTTTGGTATTTTTGAAAATACATAGTCCAGCGATTTATTCAGCCTTTTGACTGCCAAGTCCATGTTGGACTTATCTTTTTCACTCTCAGGTAGCTCTATAAAAATCTGATAAGCTGAACTTTTGTTTTCGTATTGTCTTTGCGGGTAACGATAATTTACCCGCGTGTCTTTAGGTATATTAACTTCAATATTTTTAATTTCTGTATCACATTTATTTTTATCATCTGTAAAAATAGTTTTCCCTTGTTTTATACAGGAAAATATTTCCGCGCTTACCGGTACTGAAATGAACACCGCAATGATCAGTGCAGATATCAATAATTTAAATGCATCCATGTTAGTTATCGCCTAAAAATATTTATAAACATCCTGATAACACAAAACCAGTATTTCCCCCTGTTATACACCGGTTAACCTCGGAGTACCTCATGTTGAGCAGGCGTCAGAATATAGGCTGGGCGAACAAGCGACCAGCGCTTTTTAGGTTGCCAATTCGGGCGGAGCCTTTTATTGGCAGGCCTCCACAGCACCAGATTGGAACAACGGTCAACTCAGGTCTACAGTTAATATCTAGTCACTCAGCGATGCAATAAATAAGGAGCGGGTTATGTTGGTGAATATTTCGGTCCCCAAACGTTTGGGGGGTGGGTTTGCGCTGGTAACACTGACGTTTTTGGCGCTGCTGGTGTTTGTGGCTTATGCCTTTCACACCGAGCACGCAACGACCAAGTTGATTTTGAATAACTATGTGCCGGGCACCAGTACCCTGTACTCCGCCGACCGGGATTTGCAGCAGGCATTGGTGGCGGAGCGCACGCTGATTGCCACCGACCCGGCGAGTGAACAATTCAAAACCCTGCTGGGCGAACACGCGGAAAACAAACAGCAGGCCCGCGACCGGGTGGACAAGTTTTTTAGTTTGATTGAGGACACCAAACTCAGTGAATTGCGCAACAACTATACCGGGCTGCGCGATACCTGGGAGGCAAGTACCGATCAGGTAGTGGCTATGGTGCAACAGCCAGATGCCGAATCGCGCCGCCAGGCATTGGAGTTGAGCACCGGCAAAGCCGCTGCGGATTTTGAGGCGATGCGCAATGAGTTGGATTTAATGCAGGAGCGATTGGAACAAATACTGGCGGCGAAACAGGAATCGGCCATTGCCAACTTCCAAACCACCTCCATGACCATGCTAGTGATGGCGTCCATCGGCGTATTGCTGGCAATTGGTTTGTCTGTCGCCCTGTTCCGCAGCATTACCACACCGCTGCAAATTGTGGCGAACGCCGTGCGCCAGCTGGCAGAAGGCAATTTAACGTTTCGCAGCCGGAGCGAACGGCGCGATGAGTTTGGCCAGTTATTGAATGCGATGAATGAATCCATGGAGCGTTTGTCGCGCACCGTGACCGATATTTTAAATACCTCCGATGCACTCACTAACGCCTCATCGCAGGTATCGGCCACCACCCAAAGTTTGAGTCAGGCCACCACTGAACAGGCCAGCAGTGTGGAGGAGATCTCTGCCTCGCTGGAACAGATTTCCAGTTCCGTAAAACAAAATGCCGACAATGCACGAGTCACTGATGGGATTGCTGCTAAAGCCTCGCAACAGGCGGGTGAAAGCGGGGCAACTGTCGCCAAAACCGTAGAGGCTATGCGCCAGATCGCCGAGAAAGTCGCCATCATTGACGATATTGCCTACCAAACCAATTTGCTCGCCTTAAACGCAGCGATTGAAGCGGGGCGCGCCGGTGAGCACGGGCGCGGGTTTGCGGTGGTGGCGAGTGAGGTGCGCAAACTGGCCGAGCGCAGCCGGATCGCGGCGCAGGAGATTGATGAGCTGACCGCCGGCAATGTGCGCCTGGCAGAACGCGCCGGTGAGCTATTGAAAGATATGGTGCCAGCGATTACCAAAACCTCGGATTTGGTACAGGAAATTTCCGCCAGCTCAATGGAACAATCCACGGGTCTGTCGGAGGTGAATTCGGCGATGCTGCAGATCAACCGGGCCACCCAGCAAAATGCGGCCGCCGCCGAAGAGTTGGCGGCCACCGCCGAACAAACCAACGACCAATCGCAACACCTGCAACAGTTGATGTCCTTTTTTAAAGTTGCCTAACCTCACCACTGCCCGGTGTATAGCGCACCGGGCATATCATCACCCGACAAATCCCCGCACGCCCCTGCAGTGAGCCATGCCCGCATTGCCAGAAGCGCTCGCACGGCGGCATTATGGCCACCCATTTCTGCCCCCAGTGTTAAACAAGGTTGCCCTATGACCAGTGCCCCGCACCATAAAACCTGCCATCACCCGATTATCAATGCCGCTAACCCCTTGGCCGAAAAAAATACCCGGCGCGCGGTGATACTCACAGCGATCATGATGGTGTTGGAAATCGCGGGTGGCTGGTATTACAACTCCATGGCGCTGCTGGCCGATGGCTGGCACATGAGTTCCCACGTGGTGGCGCTGGGTCTGGCACTTTTTGCCTATGTGATGGCGCGCCGTCTGGCGCAGGATGGCCGCTTCAGTTTTGGCACCTGGAAGATTGAAGTGCTGGGCGCTTATACCAGTGCGATTTTATTGTTGCTGGTCGCCGTGACCATGCTTTACCACTCCGGCGAGCGTTTACTTAACCCGAGTGAAATTCATTACAACGAAGCTATAGCCCTGGCGACCCTGGGACTGGCGGTAAATTTGATCTGCGCCTGGTGGCTGAAAGACGGGCATCATCACCATCACAGCCATGACCATCACCACAATCACAATCACGATCACGATCACGATCACGATCACGATCACGATCACGATCACGATCACGATCACGATCACCAGCATCATGGCCATGAGGATCTGAATTTACGCGCGGCTTATATGCATGTGGTTGCCGATGCGGCCACGTCGGTGTTGGCAATTATTGCGCTCTTTGGCGGCAAACTCTGGGGCGCCGATTGGTTGGACCCGGTGATGGGTATTGTGGGCGGGCTCTTGGTGGGCAACTGGGCGCTGGGTTTGTTGCGCAGCAGCAGCCGCGCGCTGTTGGATGCGGAAATGGACGCGCCGGTGGTGGAGGAAATTCGCGCGGTAATTGCACAGAGCCCGGTGCCGGCGCAAATCCGCGATTTGCATGTCTGGAGGGTAGGGCGCGATCAATACGCCTGTGTGGTCGCACTGAGCACCAGCACCGCTACCGGCGCCGATTTTTTTAAACAACAACTCGCCGTCCATGAAGAGTTAGTGCATATCAGCATAGAACTGCACTCTTGATCGCCACAAGCGTTTTTAATTGACCTCTATCGCCTGTTGAAAGGTTTTTTTACCGCGCAGGTAACGTTTTAAACAATTGGGATCAGCAAAGGCTTCCTGCAGTGCGGTAGTAAAGTCGTACACCCGCGCATCCAGCCCCCGATGTTCAATCGCCGCTTCAAACCCTTGCGAGTGAGCGTCCGCTGCAATCGCCAGGGTTTCCACCATGCCGGTTGCTATATCCATATTGGCAGGGTCGGCAAAAGAGGCTTCACAAGCGCTGGCATCGGTCGCGTGAAAATTGCGGCAGCGATAGGGCCGCACCGGGTAGGCGCTGCACTGGTTGTCCTGCAGCAGTGGGCATTTGAGGTTGGTAGTGAGCTGCTGCTCGGGTGTCATGTTACGAATCAGCACCGCATTGTGTTCCACTTCCTGCAAAATTTTTTCTCCCAGCGCGCGCGTCAGGTGTTTTTGCAAGTAATCGTGAATGTTCAACACCTCATGGGCGCGCACCTCCACTTTGTAATAACAGCAAAACGCACAACCGGCACGACACGCCGGTTTGGTGGGCGTTTCATCAATCGTTTTGGCGATGAGTTTGTCGTAGCGGTTGAGCGATTTATTCAATGCCGATTGAAACTGTTTTGCGCTGGATAAGTCGCGCCCAGCCAATTGGAATTCCTGTTGTGCAGTCTGTTGGAAGAAATCATTCATAAAACGCTACTTGATAAACAAAAAAGTGAAAAAGATGGCTGAAATTACTCAAGATGAATTTGTTAACGCAATCATTAACAGAATCAAAAAAAGAGTTATAAACGACCAAACTGAATACGTATGCAACCGACTGTTCAATAATTAGCAAATGGCTTTAACTATTCCTTGTGCGGTTTGTATTTTTTTCTGTACAAGCAGCACGCTTGATTAGCCGCAACACCTGCTGTCTGTGCGGCGCTCTAGTGAAATAACAATAACTCTGGATAGAGCTCAGGTTACCACCCATTTTGCCGCTGTTGCAGCCGTGTAACCCACACTGCACAAAGCGTTAATGCGGATGATTTCATCCCACACTGGCCACACATTTTTTGCAGGATTATTTTCTGCGGGATAAGTGTTGCCCTGAAAAAAATAACCATAACATTTTCAATCACTACAACTGCCGCTGCAGGGATTTATTGCACTGCACATCGGGCAGGGGAGACTTACTGTGAACAATCGTTTTCTGAAACAACTGCTAGCAAAAACGTCACTCACCTTTACGCTGGCCCTGGCCAGTATTTCCAGTATTCAGCAAGCCAGCGCCGATGCCATTTTACATGCGTTTGACTGGAACTATAGCGATGTTTCCGCCAAGGCTACGGAAATTAAAAACCTCGGCTACAAAGCGGTATTGGTGGCACCGCCGTTAAAATCCAACTCGGCCAACTCCGCCTGGTGGCAACGTTACCAGCCACAAGATATCCGCGTTATCGATCACGCGCGCGGTAACAAACAAAGTTTCCAAACCATGGTGAACGCACTCAACGCCCAGGGTGTTGCCGTCTATGCCGACATAGTGCTCAACCACATGGCCAATGAGCGCAACGGCGCGACAGATTTCCCCGGCTCAGCGGCAATCAGCACCTACAACTCCAACACTACTTACTGGAACAACCAAAAATTATTTGGCGATTTAACCCAGGGGTTGTTTGGTGGTTTTGATTTTAATCCCGCCAACTGTATTAGCGATTACAACGACGTGTGGCAAGTGCAAAACTGGCGCTTGTGCGGCGGCGCGGGTGATACCGGTTTGCCTGACTTAAACCCCAACTCATGGGTAGTCACCCAACAGCGCAATTATTTAACCGCGCTGAAAAACATGGGGGTAAAAGGCTTCCGTGTGGACGCGGCCAAACACATGACCGCTTATCACCTCAACCAAATTTTTACCTCCACCATTAAAACCAACATGTATGTGTTTGGTGAAATTATTACCGGTGGTGGTGCAGGTAATTTGGATAACGACCGCTTCCTCAGCCCTTACCTTCGCGATACCGATCACAAGGCTTATGACTTCCCGCTGTTCCACAGCATTCGCAATGCTTTTGGTTTTGGCGGCAGCATGAGTTCATTGGTAAACCCGCAAGCAGTGGGCCAGGCTATTGATCAATTCCGCGCAGTAACCTTTACCATCAACCACGACATTCCACTCAACAGCGGTTTCCGCAGCTGGATTATGGATGCAACGGATGAGAAATTGGCTTATGCCTACATCATGGGTCGCGATGGTGGTAAGCCGTTAATTTTCAGTGATACTACCGGCACCGATAGCAATCGCTGGGTCAACGCTTACAAAGCACCACACATTGCCGCCATGTTGAAATTCCACAACAAAGTACAAGGCCAGGGCATGGAAGTATTGGCACACAACAGCTGTGCGATTTTGTTCCGTCGCGGTGAAGAAGGCGTAGTCGGTATTAACAAATGCGGCAGCCAACAAAACTTCAGCGTAAACACCAACAGCCGCTTCAAGTGGTATCGCAACTACCGCGATGTACTCACCAACGGCAATCTGGTGTACATCAGCAGCAGCAATTACACCTTCGCATTGCCAGCCCGCACTGCACGCATGTGGTTGCCGGAATAACTGTTTTAACAATTTTTCACTCAGTTGTGCACCAAAAAACCGGCCGCAGGATGCGGCCGGTTTTTTATTTTCCGGTCAGGAAATTTACCAGGTTAATACTGCGCTTACCTTTCCTTTCACTTATCTGATTTATCTATTCCGCGGCAGCGGTAATAATCCTCGTGCAAAAAAAATATAACTATGTTCACGTCAACACACGAGGCCATTATGTGGAAATCTGCACTATTACTTTCATCGTTAATTACGCTTGCGGCTTGCAGTAGCTCGCCGTTCACACCGCAAACTAACACTGCCAATTCAACCGGTTTTAGCGGCGAACAGCTGCGTTTGATTGGCCGGTTTGATACCAGCACTAGGGGTAAAGCGCAATTTACCTGGCCGGGTTCGGCAGTGGAGTTTCGCTTTAGCGGCACCCGCGCAGATATTAAATTAGCCAGTACCGGCGATGTTCGCTTCCAGCTGGAGGTCAACGGTACAGTGCAGGATTTATGGGTAAAAACCGGTGAAGCAACCTACGAACTCGCCAGCGGTTTACCCCAGGGTGAACATCGGATTCGCCTCACGCGGCTCACCGAGTCTTTTGCTTTGGTCACCACATTGTTGAGCGACCCTGTTGTTGATGGAAAATTATTGGCCGCACCTGCTGCGCGCGAAAAACGCTTGTTGGTAATTGGCGATTCCATCACCGCAGGTTATGGCGTGGAGGGCGCAGACCAACATTGTCACTACGACGCCCGAACCAGTAATCAACAACTCACCTACGCCGCCCTTGCGGCCAATAAATTAAACGCCGACTTACACGCAATCGCCTGGTCTGGCATAGGTGTATGGCGCTCCTACGGTGAAAAAACGCCGGCCAGCCCCAGCATGTTAGTGCGCTACCAACGCACCCTTGCAGACGATGCCAACAGCCGCTGGGATGCCAGCCGTTATCAACCCGATGCGATTTTAATTAACCTGGGCACCAACGATTACTGGGAAGGCGCGGTGAGTGATGACTATCGCGCAAATATGAAAACGCTAATCGCTATGGTGCAAAAAGATCACGCCAACAAACCGGTGTATTTAATTGTCAGCCCTATGCTCGGCGGCGCGCAGCGCGAATCGCAAAAAATTATCTTGGGCTCGCTAACGGGTAATGGTGTACAGCTTGTCGATTTGGGAAAAATTGAAACAGAGGATGGTTTAGGTTGCGACTGGCACCCGAATAAAATCACCAACCAACGTATGGGCGATCTTCTGGTGACACGCTTGAAGGCGGATTTGGGTTGGTAACCTAAACTGCCGCTTGTGATAGTTATTTTCTGTATTCTGATTTTATGCTTGAAAAAATCCCTCTGGTTTTTTGCCCGGGGGATTTTTAATACCCACTGATTAGCCGGATCTTAATAAACTGATATTTTTTGTTATAGCAGTTTGATAACGAGGCAATTCAGCACACGACCTTCCAGGGTATTCCTCACATCTGGTTTTATTTCTGTGGCTATCTAATAGCGATCTATACTATAAACCTAATGATCGAAGCCTAATGATTCAAACCTAGTCATTCACTTGACCTACTCCTTACGATAATCGTTTTTTATGGAACGCCATTTACTGCGCACTTTGGGCGATAACATGCTCGACCTCATCTATGCCAAAGATGAGCAGGGTCGTTTCATCTATGCCAATGCGGCGCTGGCAGCGATTGTCGGTGCTAAATCTCCCGATGAAATATTGGGTAAAACGGATTTTGACCTGAACCCGCCCGCAGCGGCGGAAGCCTACCGCGCCGATGACGAACAGGTGATGCGCAGCGGACAACCGCTTATGGGGCGCGAAGAAGAGCTGCGCGATTATAAAACCGGTGCTTTGCGCTGGCACTCCACCACCAAGGTGCCATTGCTGGATGACCAGGGCAAGGTCATAGGTATTGTTGGTATCACGCGCGATATCACCGAACTAAAACGCGCCGAAATTCACGCGCGCGACTTGAATGCGGAATTAGAGCAGCGGGTGGCGGAGCGCACCGCTGAACTGAGTCACATTAGCGCTACCCTCGAACAGGAGCGCAACCTGATGCGCACACTGGTAGATGCCTTGCCCGATGCCATCTTTGTGAAAGATATTCACAGCAAATTCTTATTGGCCAATGAAGCAGTCGCACGGGGTATGGGCACCACGCCGGAGCAATTACTCGGCAAAGATGATTTTGATTTTTTTCCCGAAGCCATGGCGCAGCAATTTTTCACTGATGAACAACGTATTCTGGAAACCGGCGAAGGCTTAATTAACCGCGAAGAAATTGCTATGAATAAAGAAACCGGACAGGAACGCTGGTTGCTCACCACCAAACTGCCGGTTAAAGATGCACAGGGCAATATTATTGGCCTGGTAGGTTTAGGACGCGACATAAGCGAGCGCAAACGCGCGGAAGAGCGCATTCATTTTTTAGCCACCCACGACAGCCTGACGCAACTACCCAACCGTTTTATGTTTGCGCAGTTGGTGGAGTTGGCGATTCAATCGGCACAACGTCATCAACGCGGATTGGCCATTTTGTTTATTGATTTGGATGGATTCAAACATATTAACGATACCTTGGGACATGACGCCGGCGATTTGTTGCTCAGCGAAATGGCGCCGCGCTTTAAACAGAGCCTGCGTGCTAATGATATTGTCGGGCGGCTCGGTGGCGATGAATTTGTGATACTGCTACCTGAAACCAACCAGCGCGAAGCGGTTGCAAAAATTGCAGAGAAAATATTACAGGCCGCGCGCGATGTGATTTATATCGAAGGGCAAGCCTGTCATGTCTCCGCAAGTATTGGCATAAGCCTTTATCCGAGCGATGCCAAGGACGAAAAAAATCTGATGAAACAAGCCGACAGCGCCATGTACCGCGCCAAACAACAGGGTAAAAATAATTACCAGTTTTATGGGGCAGATACAGGTGCTGACGGCAACACTTGATATTTTCTACCTAGCTCCAATCAGTATTTTATTTGCTATTTACAGCGTGCCCTTTTGCATAAACCAGTGCATATAAAATTGGCAAAACTACCAGCGTAAGCAGGGTGGATGAAATAATTCCGCCAATCACCACGGTTGCTAATGGCCGCTGCACTTCTGCACCAATTCCAACATTAAATGCCATAGGTACAAAACCTAAACTGGCCACCAGTGCTGTCATTAATACCGGACGCAAGCGTGTTAGCGCACCGTCGATAATCGCGTGAATTAAATCGCCGGTTTCGTGATAAAGCTGGCGAATAAACGCGAGCATCACCAATCCATTCAAGACAGCAATACCCGAGAGCGCAATAAAGCCTACACCGGCGGAAATAGAGAGCGGCATATCGCGCAGCCAAAGGGCAAACACACCACCGGTAAGTGCAAGCGGAACGCCGGTAAAAATAATCAGCGCATCTTTGATTGAACCAAACGCCATTACCAGTAACACAATGACCATTAACAGTGTGAGTGGAACAACAATCGCCAGGCGTTTGCTGGCGGATTCGAGCTGTTCAAAAGTGCCGCCATAATCCAACCAATAACCACTGGGTAATTTTATGTCGCTGGTGATGCGGGTTTGCACTTCCTTCACAAAGGAACCCAGATCGCGGCCGCGCACATTGGCGGTGACTACCACTAAACGTTTGCCGTTTTCGCGGCTGATTTGATTGGGCGCCGGCGCCATTGCTATCTGTGCAATTTCATTCAGCGGCACAAAATAGGGGGCACGGGAAATAGGCACAGGTAAGCGCTGCAAGGCGATAAGATCGGTACGCAAATCTTCCGGCAGGCGCACCACCAATTCAATACGGCGGTCGCCCTCGTACACCACACCGGCGGTTTCGCCGGCAATGGCAGTGGCGACAAAATCTTGCAATTCATCCAGACTTAAACCGTAAGCCGCGAGTTGTTCGCGTTTGGGTGCGATGGTTAATACCGGCAGGCCAGTGACTTGCTCCATGCGCGCATCGGCAGCACCGGGAATTGTTTCCAATAATTCCAATATAGCTGCGGCAGATTGTTGTAACTGTTCAAGGTCATCACCAATGACTTTAATGCCCAGGTCTGAGCGCACACCGGAAATAAGTTCGTTAAAACGCATTTGGATCGGCTGGGTAAATTCATAATTATTGCCGGGCAATTCACGCACCGCGGTTTCAATGGCGCTGACTAATTCGGCTTTGTGGCGTTTGGGTTCCGGCCAGTCGCGGCGCGCTTTAAAGGTGACGTAAATATCCGCCACCGAGGGGGGCATAGGGTCGGTGGCAATATCGGCAGTACCGATTTTGGCAAACACCTTATCCACTTCGTCAAATTGTTTGATGCGCGCTTCCAGTATGGCCTGCATATCTATGGCCTGTTGCAAACCCGTGCCGGGAATGCGCAGCGCGTGCAGGGCTATATCGCCTTCATCCAACTGCGGAATAAATTCCGAACCCAAACGCGGGGCGAGCCAGCTACTGAACATCACCAATAACACTGCACTACTCAATACCCAGGTGCGTTTATTCAGCGCCGCCAACAACAGCGGGCGATAGATATTTTTTGCGGCGCGCATAAAACGATTTTCATGCGCGGCAATCTTGCCAGTCATCAAGAGTGCAATGGCAGCCGGCACAAAGGTGAGCGATAAAATCAACGCAGCGATTAAGGCAATAACCACTGTGGTTGCCATAGGGTGAAACATTTTCCCCTCGACACCCGTGAGTGAAAAAATCGGCAAGTACACCAGCGTAATAATACCCACGCCGAATAAACTGGGGCGAATCACTTCACTCGTGGCTTCATAGGCAAGTTGCAACCGCGCTTTTAAATCCAGCTTGCCATCGCGCTGGGCTTCACCCAAACGGCGAATACAGTTCTCCACAATAATCACCGCGCCGTCCACAATTAAACCGAAATCCAACGCGCCCAAACTCATCAAGTTGGCAGAGACACCGGCCTGCACCATACCGGTAATGGTCATTAACATGGAGATGGGAATTACCGCGGCGGTGATTAATGCGGCGCGCATATTGCCAAGCAATAAAAATAAAACCGCAATCACCAACAGCGCACCTTCCAACAGATTTTTTTGTACAGTGCGAATGGTTTTTTCCACGAGCGTGGTGCGGTCATAAACAGCAATGGCAGTCACACCTTCCGGCAGTGAGCGATTAATGTCTTGCAATTTCATCGCCAGTGCACGCGCGACATTGCGCGAGTTCTCGCCCTTTAACATCAGCGCTGTGGCAAGCACTGTCTCGCGACCATTTTGCGTAGCCGCGCCGGTGCGCAGCTCGCTGCCAATCGCTACCTCTGCAACATCTGCAATACGTACAGCAACACCCTGGGCGTTGGTGACTATGAGGTTTTCAATATCGCTGATGTTTTTTAATTGGCCTTCACTGCGCACCAACAATTGCTGACCGTTGCGCTCAATATAACCCGCGCCGCGATTGTGATTGTTGGCGTTAAGCGCACGGGTGATCTGCTCCAGACTTAATTGCCACTGCAATAATTTCACCGGGTCTGGCGTAATGTGATATTGCCGCGTGTAACCGCCAATCGTATTAATTTCCACCACGCCTTTGACCTGCATTAATTGCGGGCGAATCACCCAGTCCTGCAATTCGCGCAAGGCCATGGCGTCGAATTTTGTTGGATCCTCAGCTTCGAGGGTATACATAAAAATTTCGCCGAGGCCGGTAGCGATGGGGCCCATCACCGGTGAAACATTTTCTGGAAGCGTGGATTTAATCTGCGCGAGGCGCTCGTTTATTAAATTGCGCGCAAAATAAATATCTGTGCCCTCGTCAAATACCACCGTGACTTGCGACAAACCGTAACGGGAAATGGAGCGGGTGTAAGCGAGCTTGGGCAAACCGGCAAGTGCGGTTTCTACCGGGTAGGTAATGCGCTGTTCGGTTTCCAGCGGCGAATAGCCGGGCGCCTCGGTATTAATTTGTACCTGCACATTGGTGATGTCTGGCACTGCATCAATCGGCAAGCGCTGGTAATTCCACAACCCCAGGGCGATTAATCCGAGCACCGCAAACATGACCAACCAGCGGCGTTCAATCGCGCTGCGTAAAATAGTTTCAATCATGGGCGCAGCTCCTTAGTGATCGTGTGCGGCGCCGGATTTCTCCAGGTCGGCCTTGAGCAAAAAGGAATTTTCCACCACGTAGCTATCGCCCGGGTTCAGGCCGCCCAGCACTTCGGTGAATTGGCCATCGCTGCGCCCCAGCTCCAGCGGGCGAATTTCATAGCTATTGCCCAGCTGGATAAACACCACCGTCCAATCGCGAAAGGTCTGCAGGGCGCGGTTGTCCACCAGTAACTCCACTGGCGTTTGCGCTATGTCCACCCAGCCCTCGACGGCTTGGTTGGGCACCCAATTGCCGGCGCTATTATCCAGCGGGGCATGGACTTCCAGAGTGGGAGTATCGCCGTGACGCGGGGTGATGTATTCCACTCTGGTTCGGGTAGTGGTGGCCTGCGCTGGCTGGCCATTGGCAGTCAGGGTGATGGTTTGGCCGGTTTTGATCTTGCTCGCATCGGTGGGAAACGCCTGCAGGTGCAACTCCAATACCCGCTCATCAAGCAGGGTAAACAGCACGCGATCCGCCGTAAATTCACCGGGGTTGGCGTGACGTTCAACTACCACACCGTCAATCGGCGCCAGCAGCGGGTACTCGCGCAGGCTTTCATTGGATTCCACGGTGGCGATCACCTCACCGGTTTTAACACGCATACCAATACTGGGTTTGACCGAACGGATCAGGCCGGGGTAGCGCGCCTGGATGTGGCTGACGCGCAATGGGTCGGCCACTATGTTGCCGTAGAGTTTGATGCGCTCCTGCAACACGCCCGCGCCGGCAATGGCGGTGGTTAATCCCGACGCCGCGGCGATTTCTGGCGCCATCACCACCCGCCCTTCATAGGAGGGATAGGCCCAGTGGTACTGCTTGTTTTGGTAGGTGGCGGTAACTCTTACATCAAACGAATGCGGCTCTTCCACCACGCCCTGCCCGCGCAGAAAATCCCGTTCGGGTTTGAACGCAAAGTGATCCACTTCGCCGCCCAGACGGGTGAGTTGTACTTCCAATTTCCACTCGCCAGGTTTGATGGCTTTGCCATCCAGTGTCGCCCAGGCGCGGTATTCGGGCGGTAGGTCTTTTTCATAAATCGCCAGCTCGACCACAAAATTGCCATCTTCCAGCAAGCGGCCATTATGGGCGCCTTTTTGCGGCTCTTCTTCGTGGTGCTCGTCATGGCCGTGGCCGTGATCGCCCGCGGCAAAAAGCGAAGCCGACAAGCCGAGGCTCACGGCTAATAACAGGGTTTTGATAAATGAATTCATTGGGCTGTCTCCCCGGATTGGGTGGATTGCGCGGGAGCGGATGCAGTGAGTCGCTCCAATTCAATGCGGGTTTCATGGGCGCGCAGGGCGGCGTCGATGAGTGCGGCGCGGGCTTCCAGCAACTCGCGCTGGGCGAGTGCCAGTTCAAGCGAGCTGTAACGGCCCTGCTCAAAGGCGGCGCTGGTGGTGCGATTGGCCTCTTGCAACAGCGGCAGTATGTGATCGCGCAGGCTGAACACTTCCAACAACGCCTGCTCATGGGCCTGGTAGGTTTGTTTAAGGCGGGTTTCCAACTGGATTTTGGCGCTATCGGCGGCGAAACTGGCGGCATCTTGCTCGGCGCGTGCCTTGCTAATCGCGCCGCTGGCACGTTTGCCACTGGCAAGCGGAATACTGATGCCGGCGACCAGTGCGGTATCACCAGTCGCCTGTAATTGGCGCACCCCGGCGCTCCAGCCCAGGGTCATTTGCCCCTCGGCTTCGGCTTTGCGCAGCTCGGCAGCACGCACGCGGGTTTCATCGGCAAGCAGCAGCAGATCGGGGTTGTGTGCCAGTTGCTGCTGCCATTTCGCCAGGGCTTCAGGGTGAGTAAGTGCATACAAATCGCCGCTGGCGCGAGTGAAAACCGGCGTGTTATCGGCCCAATAAGCGCTGAGTTTTAGCGCTTCGTCCAGCAGTTGCTGGCGCGCTTTACTGACCTGCAACACCGCCTTGGCGTGCGCGGCACGGGCGCGCAGAAGTTCCTCTTGCGGGGCGCGACCGGCCTCTACCCGCTTGCTCAAGCTGGTGACTAGCGACTGCGCCAGTTGCTGCGCCTGCGCCTGCACCTGCAGCTGTTCCTGGGCGGCGAGCAGCGCGATAAACCGGTAATTCACCGCCGCAACCAGATCCAACACCGCCACTCGCTGCTGCGCTGCCAACTGCTGCTGGCGCGCGGTGACTAGCCCGAGACGGGCATCGCGCTGGTCGCCCAACTCGATAATCGACGCAAAAGAGAGGGTGAATTCAGCAGCATCGGCAGCGGAAAACTCGCCCGAACCCGCCGCGTTTTCCAGCTCGGAATGCAAGCGCAGTTCCGGCCGCAGCGCCGCTGTAGTCTGCTCGCCCGCCAGGGCCGCGCGGCGAAATTCGTAACCCGCCAACTGCGGGTTGTGCTGCAAGCTGGCGGCCAGCGCGTCTTGCAGGCTAATAGTTTGCTGCGCAGACGCAGCGGCCGCACCGGTTATGAACACCAGTGCAGTTAATAAGGTTTTCATAGGAGTTCCTGCCTTTTTGCGCTTTTTAGGCGCAAGTTATCAACCGCGACCAAAATGATCGCTGGGGAATTAAAGACTCAGGCAGTCAAGGGCGGCGCGCGCAGCAGCGGTCGCCAATAAAGCGGGGGAGGAAGGTAAGGACGGGTATAAATAGAGCGGCAAATCGCCGCTGGCAATAACAATAACACCAACGCCAGGGCGGCAAGCAGCATCAGGCCAAGCTCGATTTTGCCCGATTTGGCCAACACCGATTTGCCCAGTTCTATATCCGCGTCCTGATGCACTTCTTCGGGGTGATGGTCATGCACCTCATGGCCATCCAAATGCATATGCACCGAAATCGGCGGCTCCTGCCCATCAAAACAATAATGCCCATGGGCCCCCGCCCAGTTGCCAAGCAACCAGAGCGCAAGCGCGATAAAGGCATAGTGAGGGGAGATTTTGGGCATTGTGCGAAACCAATTACGAAGTGCGGCAAGCATAACCATGCGGCAGTAGCGGGTAAACCCTTGGTTGTAACTGATCCAGATCATAGACACCCGCCCCATCGCCAACTAAGGTTGGTTAATGTTCAACCAGCGGAGTGGTGTTGATGAATGTGGAGAATTTGCAGGGGCTGAGCCATGAAGAGGCCGCGTTGCGCTTGAAGCGCGAGGGCCCCAACCAGCTACCCAAAGCCAATCGCCGCAACCTGCTGCGCATTTTTCTGGATGTGCTGCGCGAGCCCATGTTTGCGCTGCTGCTGGGCGGCGGGCTGATTTACTGGCTGCTGGGCGATACCACCGAGGCGCTGTTGCTGCTGGTATTTGCCTCGATTTCGGTGAGTATCACCCTCGTGCAGGAGTCGCGCAGCGAGCGGGTGCTGGAGAGTTTGCGCGACCTGGCCAGCCCGCGCGCGCTGGTGATTCGCAGCGGCGAGCGGTTGACCATCGCCGGCACCCAAGTGGTACGCGGCGATTTACTGGTGGTGAACGAGGGCGACAGGGTGGCGGCAGATGCGCGCCTGCTTAGCGCGCAAGAGCTGCTGGTGGATGAGTCGCTGCTGACCGGCGAATCGGTCGCGGTAGGTAAAATCGCCCAAGCCCCAAATACAGCGGTCGAGGCGATTGTCGACAACCAGCGCCTCTATGCCGGAACCCTGGTGGTGCGCGGCACGGGTATCGCGGAAGTCACCGCCATTGGCTTCAATACTGAAATGGGGCATATAGGCACGGCGCTGCGCAGTATCGACACCGAACAGGCGCACCTGCAGCAGCAACTGCGCTGGTTAGTGCGCGACTTTGCGCTGATCGGCGCGCTCGCCGCCCTGGTGGTGGTAGTGCTTTATGGCCTGCTGCGCGACTCCTGGCTGGAGGCGATTTTAAGCGGTATTGCGATTGGTATGTCGCTGCTGCCCGAAGAGTTCCCGCTGGTGATGGCGGTATTTATGGCCATGGGCGCCTGGCGTATTTCCCAGGCGCGGGTACTGACGCGCCGCGCCGCGAGCATTGAAACTCTGGGTGCCACCACCGTGCTCTGCACCGACAAAACCGGCACGCTCACCCAAAACCGCATGACCCTGATGGCGCTGGTGGGCGCAAGCCACAACTGGTACGCCGCCGCGCAACAACCGCTGGACGATAGCGGCAAAACCCTGTTGGACGCCGCCTTGCTCGCCTGCCCGCTGGTGCCGAGCGACCCGATGGATGTGGCAGTACACCGGCTGGCACAGAGCCACGCCGAACTGACCCGTTTACAAGGTGCCACCCTGCTGCGCGCCTATGGCTTGCGCCCGGATTTATTTGCCACCACCAATATCCTGCAGCACCCCGGCGACACCAACCTGCATGCCTATAGCAAGGGCGCGCTGGAAGCCATCGCCCAACTCTGCCACTTAAGCGCTGAACAACTGGCGCCGCTGACCGCGCAAGCCAATGCACTGGCCTGCGAGGGGATGCGGGTATTGGCTGTTGCCCAAGCCGCTGTAGCGGCGGGCGAGCTGCCCGAATCACCGCGCGAATTGCAGTTTCGCTACCTTGGGCTGCTGGCCTTTGCCGACCCGCTGCGCGAATCAGTACCCGCTGCGGTGGCCGAGTGCCAATCCGCCGGCATCCGGGTGATTATGATTACCGGCGACTACGCCACCACCGCCAGCGCCATCGCCCTGCAAGCCGGGTTGCCACCCAGCGAGGTCTTGGTGGGCGACCAGTTGGAGCAGCTGAGCGATGCGGAACTGGCCGAGCGGGTTAACAGCGTTTCGATTTTTGCGCGCATCCGCCCCCAGCAAAAATTGCGGCTGGTGCAAAGCCTGAAAGCCAACGGCGAGATCGTCGCCATGACCGGCGATGGCGTCAACGATGCGCCCGCCATTAAAGCTGCGCACATCGGCATAGCCATGGGCGGGCGCGGCACCGATGTCGCGCGCGAAGCCTCCTCCATAGTGCTGCTGGACGACGACTTCGGCTCCATAGTCAAAACCATCCGCCTCGGCCGCCGCATTTACGACAACCTGCGCAAAGCCATCGAATTTATCGTGGCGGTACACATCCCCATCGCCGGCCTCGCCATACTGCCGCTGCTCATGGGGCTGCCAATGATGCTCACGCCGATTCACATCGCCTTTCTGGAAATGGTGATAGACCCGGCCTGCTCGGTGGTATTTGAGGCCGAGCAGGAAGAGGAGGATGTAATGAACCGCCCACCGCGCGACCCGCAAACGCCGCTGTTGGTGGGCGAGCGCATTGGCTGGGCGATAATCCAGGGCACTGTCACCCTGGGTTTACTCGCCGCCCTCCTGTTCGGCGGCGCCAGCCTGAATATGCCGGAAGACGACCTGCGCGCCCTGGTATTTGGCGCACTGGTGCTGTTCAACATGGGCCTGATCCTCATCAACCGCAGCTTCCGCGCCTCCCTTATCAGCGCCTTTACCCGCCCCAATCGCTCGCTGTGGATTCTGCTCAGCGCCGTCAGCCTCACTCTCGCCATCGCCGTGGGCTGGCCGCCCGCACAACAATTGTTCAGTTTCGGCAGCTTCCACTGGAATGAGTTTTTGGTGTGTATCGCACTGGGTGTGGTGAGTTTGCTGCTGCTGGAGGGGGTTAAGCTGGTGTGGTTTAGAAAGAAATCAGCCTAAGTAAAACCGTTCAAATCTCATATTTTTTATTGAATATGTTCACTTTTGAACATACATTAATAGCAGGATGTAAAGCCGGAGTTAATCAGTATGAATGCCGTACACCCACTTCCCGCTGTTGATGACGCCCAGATGAGCCGCGTGGCAGTGAAACTATTCTTTGGCATTACCGAAGAATGGAGCCTGACCGACGAACAGCGCTGCACCCTTGCCGGCCTAGGCACCCGCACCACTTTGCACAATTGGCGACAAAAACTCGCGACCGGTGAACCCATTAAACTGGGCAGAGACACGCTTGAGCGTTTGTCTTACCTCGCCGGAATCTACAAAGCCGTGCAGCTCTTGTTTGCTGATCCAGCCCAATGGCAAAACTGGGTGCGCAAACCCAACCGCGATTTTGGCGGTGCCTCGGCATTGCAGCGCATGTTGGGGGGGCGAGTAGTGGATTTGGTGGATGTCCGCCGCTATCTGGATGGCTGGCGCGGTGAGGTTTATGTTTGATGACAGCAGCCATGCACTACAAGGAAGTTCACAGCAATAGCTATCGCCTGATACCCAGTCACTTCCCGCCCATCGCCCTGTTTGAAAACCTGCTCGATCCCACTGAGCTGGAAGCGGCCTATGCACTCGAAAGCCTGACCAATGATCGCCTGCAAGACCAAACAGGCAACATTGCTTTGGTCGCCCCCGAAAACCGCGTGACCGGCCCAGGCACCACCGCGATTATGGCCGCCTTCACCCACACCGGCATTCCCAGCCGTTTTACCGATGGCCGCTTTGGCATCTACTACGCCGGTTTGAATTTGGAAACGGCGCTGGCCGAAGCGCGCTTTAGCCGCGCGCGATTTTTACAAGCGACCAATGAGCCGCCGCAAATGCTCACCCTGCGCTGCTACAGCTGCGAAGTGCACACCCAATTAGTAGACCTGCGCGCTGATCCGCAAGTACACAACCCGGACAGTTTTCTTTATGCCCAAGCCCTGGGCCGACAACTAAAAGCGCAAAACGAAATGGGTATTTTGTATCAATCGGTTCGTTATGCCGGTGGTGAATGCATTGCGGCTTTGCGGCCAAAAGCCTTAACACCACCAGCGATTCAAGCGGGGCATTATCAGTTTTATTGGGATGGGAATTTGATAAGCCATGTGTTGGCGGTGACAAATAGTTTTTCTATCTAATTTTATTAGCCATTAACTGATTACCGCCCTGAGCGGTTGACTTAAATTTTATCGGGGCTATGATTGGCCTTGTCGAATTTATTTTTGTTACTGAAATTATGTTTTCTTTAATGCGTTTCATCCTTAAAAGAGTTTCTCTCGCCTTTCCCCTCTAATCGAGCGGTAAATACGCTCGGCTATTTTTTATTACCTTATTTTTCTTTCTGGTTGATTAAATCCACTTAAAACAGTTTCTGTTTTGAGCCGCTATTTTTTTGCGCTGGAGAAGTAAATTGTCCATTCATTATTTCAATCGTTTGAAAAAACGACTGAGTGATTGTGCTCGTCAGCATTATTTGCACTTGCCCTGGAGCATGAGTTTAAACACGGTGGAATTGTCCGGGCTGTTTACCAATCTGGAGCAGGCTTCTGCTCGCGCCGGTGTAAATACCCAACGAGTGAGTATTGGCCACACAGTAACGTTATTTGATGTTCGGGAAAAAGAAATTATTGTGCTTAGGCTCACTAATCCGCGCGACAGCGACCCGCATAAAGGTTTTGTTTCCTGTTTTTCGCCCTTGGGCAGACAGTTGCTTGGCCGTATACCCGGTGACCTTGTGGAAATAAAAATATTTTACCGAACTCTGGTGTTCAGAGTGATTCGTGTTGAGCCTTAGTTTTTTAATCGGCAATCAGGAGGAATTACCCATGCATGTTGAAGTCTGCCGCTCGCTGTAGATGATGCTATAGCGAAATGCATACCCGACCAGCTTCTGCAAATAACCCGGCGGCATTATGCGCAGAAGTGCTAGTGATCAGGAGTACACAGCATGTCTAAAGAGAAAGCAAAAAAAGAACCACAAAAATCATTGAAAGATAAACGACGCGATAAAAAAGATAAGCGCGCAAATAAATCGATACTGAGCAGTTAATGATTTTAGCTTGTTGTTGTAACGCTGGTTAGGACTACAGCTAAACCCCTGCAGCCATTTTGCGCACTCGCTAGTGAGTGCGCCTTTTTCACCATTGATAACGCCTTTATCCCGCTACAAACACCGGTGCAAAACCGCCGCCTTGGGTGCGGAAGTTGGTGGTTTGGCCTTGGTATAAACGCGCTGCCAATAATTGAATTTTGCCGGCATAAACATAGGCGCGAATATCCATTTTGAGTGAGGTTTTTTCCTCATCTACCAAAATACCGCGTTCACTGGGTGGTACTTGTTGTTGTGCAACATAATCACCCTGCAAAATTTCCTCCCACACGCGCTTGGTAATTTTGTCACCGCGATAAGCTGCTTTGCTGCCGTAACCGCTGGCGGGTTTGAAAAATAACTGTTTGCGCTGCTGCCATAAATTCTCAGCATTACTGGCGCTGACTAACTGAGTATGGGGAATTCCCGCGAGCAGGGTTTTTATATCCTCAGGCTCTGCACCAAATTCGTTGAGTTTTGTTTTATCGCTGAGCAACGCTAAATTGCGTTTGTCGGCATAGAGCGCATGGTGATAGGGATTGGGCGTAAGCACTATGGCGTTTTGCTCATAGGCGTTGCGCAAAACCAGATTGCTTGGCTGCGTTAGTGAAAAATCTGTGAGGCGGTTGTAAACCAAATCAATTACTTGATCCTGATAACAGAGTTGTTCATTGAGCAATTGCAATTCACGCGGATCAACAACCAGGGTTTTGATACCGGCACGCTCAAGTACACTTTGCGCCAACAAAAATTCCGGATACAAAAATTGCGCACTGGGGTTTTCATCCACTATGGCAATACAGCGCAATGGTTGCTCGCCGCGCGCCAGCTGCCACTCTTGTAAAAACATGGCGACAAATTCGGCATCCAACTGCGGCGGCAGCAATACCGGCAGCGCACCAGCGGCATTGCAACAGGCAGTTTGTGCACTGAGTAGTGCTGCATTTAAAAAAGCACCACCGGCATTGGTATTGATTTCAATAATTTGCGGGCCGGCATCGCTAATATGAAAATCAAACCCCATAAACACACCGGCAGTGAGCGATGACCGTTGTGCAATTGCCGGGGCATTATTTAATACCTGCTGCTGATAGGCAGGCAATGCCGTCACACGCATTACCGCTTGCACCAGGGTTTGTAACTGTTGCCATTGCGCGGGGGAAATAAACGTTGCGGTCTGGGAAAATAATTGCGCCTCGTGCTGCAAGACTTCTGCCGGCAGCGCTTGAGCTTGCAGGCTGGCAAGCAGTTGGTCGCGGTTAAGGGTTTTGCAAAAACACGCGCGATTTAATAATTCAGCCGCTGAACTGCAATCACAGGGATTATCACGATTCATAGCGCACCCGAATTGATTGAGAAGAATAAAAGGCCTATTGAGTATTGCGCGGTAGCGCGATGGAAATCAATGTCGTTATACCGATAAACAACGCCGCTACCCATAAACAGGCAGCCAGACCCGCTGCTTGATAAACCCAACCTGACAAGAGCGTTCCAATTAAACGCCCCAGCGCATTAGCCATGTAGTAAAACCCTACATCGAGCGATACACCATCACTATTGGCATAACGCACAATCAAATAGGAATGCACCGAGGAATTAATGGCAAACACAACACCAAATAAAATCAAGCCGCCGATTAAAATTGTTGTGGCAGGTAAACCGGTCATTAATAAAAAAGCCAGACTCGCGGTTACCACAGTCAGTATTAACGCCCAGAGAAAAGCACTGTACCCAGTGGGTGGATTGCCGGTTTTGTTACGCAATAACACCGGCGCAGCGGATTGCACCAGACCATAACCAATAACCCAGCTCGCTAAAAACCCACCCGTCTGCCAAAAATCCCATTGCAATTGACTACTTAAAAAAACCGGCAGGGCAACCACAAACCAAATATCCCGTGCGCCAAATAAAAATAAGCGCGCGGCGGATAAATAATTAATGGCGCGGCTTTTGGAAAAAAGCTCGGAAAACTTGGGTTTGTTTTTGGCTTTGCCCAAATCTTGCTGTAAGGCAAACATACTGGCAGCCCATACCAGCGCCAATACAACGGCCATGGCAATGACAGCTGCGTTAAAACCCATGGTCGCGAGTAGTGCGCCACCGAGAAAAAAACCTACGCCTTTTAATGCATTTTTAGATCCGGTTAATAACGCCACCCATTTGAATAATCGTCCCTGTTGCTCATCCGGCAGCAAATTTTTTATGGCACTTTTAGCACTCATTTTATTTAAATCTTTGGCGATGCCGGATAAAGCTTGCGCGCCCATCACCACAGGAATAGTTAACCACTGCGCGGGCACCGCCAGCATTGCCAGCGCGACAACTTGTAAGGCAAGGCCAATATTCATGGTGCGATTCAAACCAATACGCGCACCCAAATAACCGCCGAACAAATTAGTAACAACACCAAAGATTTCATAAAACAAAAACAGCGCCGCAATTTGCAGCGGGCTGTAACCCAGTTGATGAAAGTGCAATACCACCAACATACGCAGCGCACCGTCAGTGAGCGTAAATGCCCAGTAATTGCCAGTGACAAGTGCGTATTGTTTTATGGCCGATGATTGATTCATGGTTTATTTCGTTTAATGGATGATTTTTGTATGGGATATTTATATCAATATGATTTTTTGAGCAATTATTGGGCGTGATAGATCACGTCCCTACGGCGCCATGTAGGGGCGCAATTTATTGCACCCTATTAATTGCACCCTAATTGTTCCCCCCCACCAACCGCGCCAATTCCACCGTGCGATTGGCGTAACCCCATTCGTTGTCATACCAAGCGTAAATTTTCACCAAGGTGTCATTCACCACCATAGTTGACAGAGCATCCACAATTGATGACAAAGGGTTGCCACAAAAATCGCTGGATACCAGCGGGCGTGTTTCATAACCCAAAATATCTCTCAAATAAGTTTCACTCGCCGTTTTTAACAATGCATTCACCTCGTTCACACTGGTGGCGCGGTTCACTTCAAACACACAATCCGTGAGTGAGCCGGTTGCAAGCGGTACGCGCACGGCATGACCATTTAATTTACCGCGCAGTTCGGGAAAAATTTCCGCAATAGCAGTCGCGGAACCGGTGCTGGTGGGAATTAAATTGGAGTGGGAGGCGCGTGCGCGGCGCAGATCTTTATGGGGCTGATCCAGAATCGATTGGGTATTGGTTAGATCGTGAATAGTGGTGATGGCACCGTGTTTAATCCCGAGCTGTTCGTGAATCACTTTTACCACCGGCGCCAAACAGTTAGTGGTGCAAGAGGCAGCGGTGACTATGCGATGTGTAGCCGGATCAAACAAATGGTGATTCACCCCCATCACTACATTTAATACACCCGGCTCTTTGACCGGCGCACTCACCACGACACGTTTTACACCTTGATCCAAATAAGCTTGCAGCAATTTCACTTCGCGCATTTTGCCGCTGGCTTCAATTACCAGATCACAAGCGCTCCAATCGGTTTCGGCAATGGTTTTATTGCGTGTAAATTTAATTTTTTTGCCATCAATATAAATGGCATTTTCATCCGCACCCGTTTCTGGCGCCCATTGGCCTTGCACCGAATCGAATTTTAATAAATGCGCAAAAGTAGCGGCATCACCTGCCGGGTCATTAATTTGTACAAATTCAAACTCCGGCCAATGCCAACTCGCCCGCAATGCCAAACGACCAATGCGACCGAAACCATTAATACCGATTTTGATTTTTTTCATATTACCTCCACTTAATTTCCGGCAATGGTTTTTATGTAAGTTTGCTGTGCTGGCACTTGCAGCGAATTGGGACGCAATGCGCGGATTTGTTCAGTCACGGTATCTAGCGGCATACCACGCTCTATTAAAATTTGTGCAGCGACCAAACCGGTTCGGCCAGAACCACCTTTACAGTGAATTGCGATTGTTTTACCACTATCCAGAAGTGCATGAATTTTTTTACTCGCTACTTGCCATGCAACAGCAAATTCCTGCTCGGGAGCATGGTCGTCTTCAATCGGTAAATGAAACCACTGTAGATTTAACTCAGCACAGAGGTGAGGCAAATCAGTTACCTTATTCCGCTCCATCTCTTCATTTTCCATAAGAGTCAACACCGCAGTTGCGCCAGCCGCAGCCAATTGCTCAAGCGAAGTTTTTAGCTCTACCTGTTTGGTACCCGGGCAGGGAGTAAATATAAATGCGGCACCATTGTCTAATGGCAAAATGTCAAACGGGTGATTCATAGTCATAACACCAGAAGTAATAATTAATTGATGGTTTGTGTTTGTGCGACTAATGCCGCGAAAAATATTGTTGATTGCGATTACAAAATGCCACCAGTGACAGCATCACCGGTACTTCTACCAACACACCAACAACGGTTGCCAGTGCCGCACCGGAATGTAAGCCAAAGAGTGAAATGGCTACGGCCACCGCCAACTCAAAAAAATTGGAGGTGCCGATCATGCACGCGGGGGCGGCAATGTTGTACGGCAGCTTCATCATTCTGGCGGCTACAAAACTAATCGTAAAAATACCGTAGGTTTGGATCAGCAAAGGAATAGCAATTAATAAAATGGCTTGGGGTTTAGTCAAAATCGTCTGGGCTTGAAAAGCAAACAGCAATACTACCGTTGCCAGCAGACCAATCACTGACCAAGGCTTACAAGTCGCAAGAAATTGTTGTAGTTGTTGGATAGCATTGACACCCGCTTTGGATTCCAACCAGCGGCGAGTAATAACACCGGCAATTAATGGCAAGACAACGTAGAGTACCACTGAAATAATCAGCGTTCCCCAAGGTACATGAATGTCACTTACCCCCAATAAAAATGCACAGATGGGTGCGTAAGCAAAAATCATAATCACATCATTAGCGGATACCTGCACCAGCGTATAATTGGGGTCGCCTTTGGTGAGTTGGCTCCATACAAATACCATGGCGGTGCAAGGTGCTACGCCGAGTAAAATCATCCCGGCGATATATTCCTGCGCGGTTTCCGGATCAACCCAGTCGACAAATAACACTTTAAAAAATAACCAGCCGAGTGCGGCCATGGTGAAAGGTTTTATCAACCAGTTCACCGCCAGTGTGAGCATTAAACCTTGTGGTCGCTGACCGATATTTTTTATTGCACTGAAATCAATCTGTACCATCATCGGGTAAATCATTACCCAAATTAAAACCGCCACTACCAGATTCACATGGGCAAACTCCAGTGCAGCAATTTGTGCAAAAACCGCAGGAAAATAATTTCCCAGAATCACACCGGCAGCAATCGCCAGTCCAACCCAAAACGATAAATAGCGTTCGAACAAGCCCATCTGAATATCCCTAAATTAAAGTTCACCAATACCGTTAAGTGCTGCTTGTAATTGTTGCGGATCTAATGCAAGAGTACCTAAGGGTAACGACAAAAAAAGGCTTATGCGTTCATGAATTTTGTCCATGCAGGCTGTAAATGCTGCCTGTACTTCGGCTTCACTGCCAACCAGTGCCGAAGGATCTTGTAAGTTCCAGTGCGCGCGCAGTGCCTCGCCAAAATACAGAGGGCAGGCTTCACCCGCTGCTTTATCACAGACTGTAATTACAAGATCGGGATTTAATTGACGCAGGTCATCGGTAGATTTGCTGCTCAATCCGTCAGTATTGATTCCTGCCTGGCTTAAGGCTGCAATGGCTAAAGAATTTACACGCCCACTTGGAAAACTGCCTGCACTGAAAGCTTTATGTTCGCTGCTACTGAGGTGATTAAATATCGCCTCACTTAAAATACTGCGACAGCTATTGTGCGTGCATAAAAATAAAATTTTCATCGCATTACCCTTCTATCGTTAACAGGATTAACAGCAACGGTTCGGCCGATCTTCCATCGCACACAAACGCTGGTGATTTTCTTGCAGCCAATCCTGATTCGCAGCGAGCATCGTCTTTAACGTTTTGGTAATCCAATTAGGCAAGTCCGGGTGCAAGCGGTAATACACCCACTGACCTTGGCGGCGATCCGCCAACAAACCGGATTCACGCAACAGCGCCAAGTGGCGGGAAATTTTGGGTTGGATTTCATCGAGCGCGCAGGTGAGTTCGCAGACGCACAACTCTTTTTCACGTGCCACCAGCAACGCAATGCGCGCGCGGGTTGGATCAGCGAGGGTTTTACACAGGGAATCGGGGGTAAATTCAGACATAGATCAAACTAGCCGTATATATGGTTGTACGAATATATGGTTGTGCATATATATTGGCAAGCAGAATGTTTACCGAATCAACGATTATCGGAGCGGCAACATGGATACACCGGTCATAGATTCAACAGACATAGTCATCATCGGCGGCGGGCAGGCGGCTTTGTCGGTCGCTTATTATCTGCGCCGCAGCAAGTATTCCTTTGTGATGCTGGATGCCGAGCAAACGCCCGGTGGGGCTTGGCTTCATGGCTGGGACAGCCTGCGACTGTTTTCGCCATCGACCTGGAGTTCACTCTCGGGTTGGCAAATGCCGCCCACTGGCGAGACTTACCCCAGCCGCGATCAGGTGGTGGATTACCTGCGCCACTATGAAAGTCGTTATGAATTTCCGGTGCAGCGCCCGGTGTGGGTATCCGCCGTTAATAACCTTGGCGACCGGCTGGAGGTGGTGAGCGAGCACCAAGCCTGGCGCGCCCGTGTTGTTATCAGCGCGACCGGTACCTGGCGCAATCCGTTTATTCCTGCCTACCCCGGCGCTGATCTGTTTCAGGGAGCGCAACTTCACTCAGCGCACTACCAATCGCCCGCGCCCTTTGCAGGGCAAAAAGTGCTGGTGGTGGGCGGCGGCAATTCGGGCGCGCAAATTCTCGCAGAAGTATCGCGCGTTGCTGACTGCACTTGGGTCACAACCAGCGAGCCGATTTTTTTGCCCGATGATGTGGACGGGCGGGTGCTCTTCCAGCGCGCCACTGATCGCTGGAAGGCAGCTCAGGAAGGGCGGGAAATAGAGCAGCCAGTGGGTGGTTTGGGCGATGTGGTAATGGTGCCGCCGGTAAAAGAGGCGCGGGAACGGGGTGTATTGCATTCGGTGAGGCCATTTACCCGCTTTACCTCGACCGGTGTCGTCTGGGGCGATGGCACTGAGTCCGCTGTTGATGCGGTGATCTGGTGTACGGGATTCCGCCCGGCGCTCGCGCACTTGCAATCACTGGGCGTGATTAGTCCCGATGGAAAAGTAGATGTTGCAGGCACTCGCTCATTGCAGGAACCGCGCCTGTGGCTGTTAGGCTATGGCGAGTGGACAGGTTTGGCCTCGGCCACCTTGATTGGTGTCGGGCGCAGTGCCCGCGCTACCGCCGAGGAGATAATCCAGTATTTGGACAGCGCTTGAGTGACGACAATGAGTGAGCAGCACTCACTGCAACAGCGCGACCGATTTTATCTGTACCCAAAAGGTTTTACCCGGGTCGACATCGAGTGTCGCTATGGCGCGTTTGGTCAGGCGGGCGAGCAAGATGGTGTCGCCGATACGCACGCGCACCAGTGCCAAACCGGGGTGTTCATCCTCGCCTATGGCATCGATCTGGCCGGGCATTTGATTTTGAATACTGCTGGCCGTTTGCTGTTCCGCCAAACTGACGTCGCGCGCGAGTACCCGTACCCGCACTGAGGTGCCTGGCGCTAGACCCTGATCTTTTGCCCAGAGGCTGCCACCGGCAAAATCCACCCGCGCCAGGTGCCATTCGTTATCCACAGCGCCGATAGTCGCCTCGATAATCACCCCTGCGTCCTCACCTAATTGGATCGGCAAATCGAGCCGTGAAAGGGTTTCGCCCAAATTACCGCTGGCGATGGCGCGACCGTTTTCCATCACCACCAAATGATCCGCCAGCCGCGTCAGCTCTTCGGGTGAATGGGTGACATAGAGCACCGGTATGTCCAGCTCGCGGTGCAGGCGTTCAAGGTAGGGAAAAATCTCCCGCTTGCGCTGCAGGTCGAGCGCGGCGAGGGGTTCATCCATCAGCAGCAAACGGGGGCTGACCGCCAGGGCGCGGGCGATGGCGACCCGCTGGCGTTCGCCGCCGGAAAGTAAATCCGGGTTGCGGGTTAACAGGTGGCCGATACCCAGTAGTTCGATGGCCTGGTCCAGACTGGTGTGACTGGAACGGCGACTGCGCCGCAAGCCATAGTGAAGGTTGTCTTGCACCGAGAGATGACTAAAAAGGCTCGCCTCCTGAAACACATAACCCAGCGGGCGCTTGTGGGTCGGCAGCCATTGTTGGTCGCTTTGCCAGATGTCGCCATCCACCACCAACCGGCCCTGCGGCGCGCGCTCCAGCCCGGCGATACAGCGCAACAATGTGGTTTTACCGGAGCCGGATACGCCAAACAATGCGGTAACGCCGCGCCCGGGCAATTCCAGATCCACATCCAGCGCAAAGCCCGGCCATGCGAGTTGAAAGCGCGCTTGAATGTCCAGGTCACTCATCTCACACGCCTCTTGCAGGGCGGAAACGGCGGCCCGCATAAATCGCCAGCAATACCACAAAGGAAAACACCAGCAGCACCAGCGCCAGCCGGTGTGCTTGGCTGTAATTCAGCGCCTCCACGTAGTCGTAAATCTGCACTGAGGCCACGCGCGTCACGCCGGGAATATTGCCGCCAATCATCAGCACTACCCCAAATTCGCCAACGGTATGCGCAAAGGTAAGGATGGAGGCAGTGATAAAACCCGGTTTCGCCAAGGGCACAGCCACGGTAAAAAAGGCATCGAGCGGCGATGCCCGCAAGGTCGCCGCCACTTCCAGCGGGCGCTCGCCAATAGCCTCAAACGCGGTTTGCAGCGGCTGCACCATAAACGGCAGGGAATAAAACACCGAGGCCAACACCAGCCCCCAAAAGGTAAAGGCCAAGGGCGCGATATTGAGCGCTTCGGTCAACTGCCCGACCGGCCCGCTGGGGCCCATCGCCAACAGCAAATAAAACCCTAACACCGAGGGCGGCAATACCAGCGGCAGGGCGACAATCGCCCCGATTGGCCCCTTCCACCAGCATTTGGTGCGCGCCAACCACCAGGCGATGGGTGTGCCGATTAACAGCAGGATAAACGTGACGATTGCGGCGAGCCGCACCGTGAGCCACAGGGCTTGCAGGTCACTGTCAGTCAGCATCTGTGTCCCCAGCCGCCGCGTCCGGCAATACAAACCCATAACGGGTCATCACCTGGCGCGCGGGTTTGCTGTTCATATAAGTCGCAAACTGTTGCGCCAACTCATTCTTTTCTGCGCGTTTGGTGATGATAAAACCCTGCTCAAGCGGCGCGTGTAGTTCGTCGGGAATCAGCCAGTAACCGCCCTTGCGCGCCAGCTCGGGGCTAAGCGCCAAGGCGAGGGCGATAATGCCTACCTGCGCGTTGCCGCTTTGCACAAATTGCGCGGTGTGGGCAATGTTTTCGCCGTACACCAGTTTGGGCTCAAGTTTGTCCCACAATCCACTCTGCTTCAGGGCTTCCACCGCACGCATGCCGTAGGGCGCGTGTTTGGGGTTGGCGATGGCGATGCGTTTGATGGCGGGATCGCTCAGGCTGGCGAGACTCATTTGGCTGGCATCCTGGGTAGCACTCCAGAGCACAATGCGACCAAGGGCATAGGGCTGGACAGAGCCGGCAGCAAAACCGGCATCGGCCAGAGACTGGGCATAGCTGATATCGGCCGAGAAATACAAATCAAAGGGCGCACCCTGCCGGATTTGGGCGAAGAATTTGCCCGATGAGCCATAAATGACCTCAACCTCATGTTTGGGATGAGAGTGTTTGAACTCCATCACCAGTTCGTCCATCGCAAACTTCAAATCCGCCGCCGCCGCGATAGTGATTTTTTCGGCTTGGACACCGGGCGACAACAGGGACGCAAAAACCAGCAACAATCCAGACGCGAAGCTGGATACGAACCGCAATTGCCACATACATCGCGCTCCACAAGAAGATGAATGCAGGGAGTTTATTAGCGAGTGCAGAGACAGGGCAACTTATTAAATGTGCCCAACTGCTTTACCATTCCACCCACGGCTTGCCAATCTGGATAGGCCCAAGCCTGGCCTTGTTGGGAATGACGATTATTGTCTGGGGCTGGCGGGGTAATTGAGGGGTTAATAAATCAAATCAGGAATCACCATGCTCGGCAAATCGTTAAACCTATTGGCCAAATTTTTGGTTGTTATTTTTTTACTATTGCTCGCTTACGCTGTATTTGTACTGCTCATTAACCTGCGCGATAAACCGCCATCGGCGGCGGCGATTGAATTTGAGCAAGCCTGGAATAATCGCGCGGCGGTTGATGATGACAGCAACGGCTATTTATTTTTATTGGGCTTTGATGTTGCACAAGACCAGGACCCCAGAGCGATTGGGCGAGCGCGGGTTGAATGGTCAAAATCGGTTATTGCAGCGCCAACCGATGATAACTTTGATTTTCCCCAACCCAGCTACTCTGTGCCAGAAAATTTACCGGAAAAATTTGCAGAGCTGGTTAATTTGTGCCGCGATATTACCCACAGTTGCGTGATAGCAATTGTAGAAAACAGGGCGCTGATTAATGAGTGGCAACACCATCATGCCTGGGTGAATGATCGCTACCGGCAATTGATTACGCATAAAGAGTGGCTGGAATTATCCGCATTGGATATACGTTTACCACTGCCAAAATATGCAGATGTTATGCAAGCCCAGCGCATCTTTTTTATCAGTGCGTTTACCGACAATCCACCCAGTATTAACCCGGAGTTCGGCAAGTTACTGCATAGCGACCTACAATTTTGGCGCCTGGTTTTAAAAAATACTGACAGTCTGATTGGTAAAATGATTGCAGTTTCCGCCATCAAAAATAATTTTTTATGGGCTAACCACTTCCTGCGCGGCGATGGGCAGTTACTGCCAACAACAAGCTATTATCAAGCCTTTAGCGAGGATGAAATATCCATGTACCGCTGTCTTATTGGCGAATGGCAGTTTGCCTACCGGAGTTACCAGTCACAATTTGATAAACAGTTGACCAAAACAGCGGAAAAACTGCTGATGGGTTTGGCACATAAAAAGCAAGATACAATCAATCAAATGGCAGAGCGTTTGAAAAGGCTGGAGCAGCAGCTGGATGTTCCGGCTGACCAGTTGGAAGCTGCAATGCTCGCCTATGAGCAAACACAACAACAGGAATCCGCCGGGCGCTCTACACTGGATTATTTAACAAAGCCCTATAATGTGGTTGGCCAAATACTGGTCAATATCGCCACGCCGATGTATAGCAATTATTTTGCGCGCGCACAGAACCTGGAAGCCTTTAGACGCGGTTTAATGCTGAGTGCTGAAAAAATGCAGGGTCACCCGATTGCCGACAGTGTGTTTGTTAGCCCGTTCCCCGGTAAACCTTTTGTGGTGAATGAACAGCAGCGATCTATTACCGTTACCGGATTGGGACACAACACCGCGCAGATAACGCAGAATTATTTTTATTGATAGCGCTCCCAGAAGCGTCGTTTTACTCACACAACCCGATGAGTCTATGAAAACACCCATTTTTAATATTCACGATTTAATCCTGGTACTGACGCTGGCCGTTTGCGGGCTGCTGGGAATTTTCCAGTGGTTGTTGTCCAAACAAAAAGCCCTGGCATCGCCATTGTTGACAGGATTTTTTGTATGCGTGGGCGCCAGCGCGCTGTGCAATTTGTTGTTGTGGAATGACTACATCAGCTCATCCAACGAGCTGGCGAAGCTGGCGCTGACACTGGGGCTGGCCTTGTCGGTGGTGGGAAAAAGTGTTTTTCTGTATTTGTATGTGGTGGCAATTACGCGCGCAAACTTTAGCCTGCGCCCAAAACACAGCTGGCATTTTTTGCATTTTTTGTTAGTTGCACTTTGGGTACTGCTGGGTGATTTGGACAGTGACCGCTTGCGCTTTGTGCCCAACAGCCACACCGAATATTCCTGGTTGATTACCAATTATTTGTGGCACTACCTGAAATATTTGCCGGTGATTTATAGCCTGGCAGCGGTAATACAAATTTATCGCTACAAACAACAACTCAAACAATTTTATTCCAGCCTGAGTTTGCAGGGCCCCTACTGGTTATTGCTGCTAACCCTGGGTTTTGCGCTCAACTGGTTCTGGTCGCTGGTCGTGCATTTGCTGGGGCAAAGTGTGAGCTGGGCGGTGGCCGATGGCTTTGGCATTCTGGACAACTACATCACCTTCCTGTTGGTGAATGCGCTGTTTGTATACAACCTGCGTTACGCCCACGAGTTGCTGCTCACGCGCGACACCCCCAGCGGCGTTAAAGAGCCGGAGGTGAGCAGTGCACCTTCGCCCGAAACCGTGGCGCGCATTCGCGCCACTATGGAAAACCAGCAGCTCTATTTGACCCAGAATCTAACCATTGAGGATTTTGCCAAACAGGTGGGCATTCACTATCGCGAGGTGTCCAGCATTATCAACAGCGAATTCAACACCAACTTTTTTGAGTTTGTGAATGAGTATCGGGTGAAGCGCGCCAAACAATTGCTGCTGGACCCCGCCAAGGCACAGATGACGATTCTGGATATTTTGCTGGAGTCGGGTTTTAACAGTAAGTCGTCCTTCCATCGCTTTTTTAAACGTTACACCGGCACCTCGGCCGCCGAATTTCGCAAGCAGGGCGGGACGCAATCGGGCGACACACCTGCTGCCAACTAAGCCGGTAAACCGGAAGCCGTCCAGCCCTGCGCCAGCAACAGCCCGGCTTGTTATAATCGACCGCCGCGCCCGCGGTTGGCCAGTTTTAAGAGAGAAGGTTACTTTTGGATAAATCAAGATTACCGCCGTTTCATCGCCGTTTTTTACTGCCGCGCTTCTGGACAACCTGGCTGGCGCTGGGGTTTTTCTGGTTGATCGCCCAGTTGCCGGTGCGCGCTAACCAGGCGGTGGGTGCTGCGCTTGGGCGCTTGTTATTGGTACTGGCACCGGCGCGTAAACGCTATGCGGAAATTAATATCGCCCTATGCTTTCCCGAGCTGGATGCCGCGGCACAGGCGCAAATGGTGCGCAATTCGGTGATTGCCTGCGGCCTGAGTATCAGTGAAACCGCCATGGCGCTCTGGGGCAGCGAAAATAAAATGCGCAACCGCTACAGCATCACCGGCCTGGAGCACATTGAAAAGGCGCGCGCCGAGGGCAAGGGTATTTTGTTGTGCGGCAGCCACCTCACCACCATCGATATCAGCGGCTTGATGATGTCCTACCATATAGTGGCCGATGTGCTTTACCGCGCTGACCCCAACCCGCTCATGGCCTATGCCATTGCCCATGCGCGCGCGCGCGTGAATGACAACGCCATCGACCGCAACGACACCCGCCAGCTGATCAAAAACCTGCGCCAGGGCCATATTGTCTGGTACGCGCCGGATCAGGATTACGGCCGCGACCACAGTATTTTTGCACCTTTTTTTGGCGTGCAGGCCGCTACGGTGGTGGCGACAGCGCGTATTGCGCGTATGTCCCACTGCGTGGTGATTCCCTTCTTTTGTTTCCGCGAACCCAAGGGGCGCTACCGGTTAGAGATACAACCGGCGCTGGATAACTTCCCCAGCGGCGACGATCTGGTGGATGCCACCCGCATTAACAGGATTATTGAAGACGCGATTCGCCAGGCGCCCGACCAGTACCTCTGGGTGCATCGCCGCTTTAAAACCCGCCCAGAAGGCGAGGCCAGTTTTTATCCACCCAAGAAAAAGCGCGGTTCCCGCCCCAAACTTTAGGGCTGACCGCTTGCTACCCACCAAGCGTTAACATCAACCATGCGTTAAGGAGTTAGACGATGAAAATCAACAATGCTGTAGTCCTGATTACGGGTGCCAATCGCGGCATAGGTTTGGAATTTGCCCGCGCCGCGCTAGCCCGTGGTGCGCGCAAGGTCTACGCCACTGCGCGCGACCCCGAATCTATCCCCCTGGACGGGGTGATTAAACTCAAGCTGGATGTCACCAATCCCGAAGATGTCAGCCGCATCGCCCGCGACTGCACCGATGTCACCCTGCTGATTAACAATGCCGGTGTCGCCCGTTTTGGCAGTTTCCTCGCGCGCGACAGCGAAGCCAGCTGCGCCGAGCACTTTGACACCAACTTCTACGGCCCGCTGCGCCTGTGCAAAGCCTTTGCTCCCCTGCTTGCCGGGCATGGCGGCGGGGCGATTATCAATGTGTTGTCGCTGGTGAGCTGGTATGCGCCGGTAGAGTTTTCGCCCTACTCGGCGAGTAAATCCGCCGCCTGGGCCTTAACTAACAGCTTGCGGTTGGAATTGCGCGGGCAGAACACCCAGGTAATGGCGCTGCATATGGGTTATGTGGATACCGATATGACCGCCAAAATAGACGCACCCAAAACCCCGGCCGAGGTGATTGTCAAACGCACCTTTGATGGACTGGAAGCGGGCGAGGAGGAGGTGTTGGCCGATGACATGACCCTCACCCTGAAACGCAATATGAACGCGCCCCGCCCGGTGTATTTGGATTAAAACTTTCGCTGGCTAACACCCACGGCGGCGCACTAATACCAGCGCCGCCAGCATTAACAGCCACCAGGCTTGCACTGCACCACCGCCACCTGAGCCGCTGCCGTTACCACCGGAAGCCGCGCGTGAACTGGCGGCGGCAGTGGAAGAAGGGGCTACCGAACTCAAGGCTTCACTACTGGCCGCTTGGCTGGTAGCGGCGGCGCTGCTGGCCGGCGTACTGCTGGCGACTGAGCTGGCAGGCGTGGAGCTGGCAGGCGTGGAGCTGACAGGGCTTGAGCTAGTGGCCGCCGAGCTGCTGCTGGACGCGTTATCTGCCGGCGGGGTGCCGGTAAAACCCAGGGCATTTTCAGTTGTCATTGCCAGCACCAGAATGCCGTCTTTCACCACCACATTTTCCGGCGCAAAATCCACACGGTTGGTATCAAAGGTCCAATTGGCTTTGCCCCAGCGGGTGCTATCAAAGCTGTTAAAGTCATCGCGCCAACCGCCCTCAAAGGTTTTGCTGTTGGGGTTGTAGGCTTTGTAATCGATGTAATTCACGAACTGGTACACCGGCAGTATGCTCGGGTCCCAGGGGCCGACCCATTCAGCCGATTCCGATGACCAGAGGTTAAAACGCAGGCTCTGCGGGTTGGTCAGGCTGGTCACTGTGCTGGTGCCGGTGATGCGGCGCACTTCCACGCCATCCACAAACCAGGCGACGTAATCCGGCGTCCACTCCAACACATAGGTGTGGTAACCATCGCCCAGCGAAGAGGGCGCGCTATGTACCTGCTCGGTGTGCAGGGTGGGGCGCGAGCTGCCCAAAATAATATTGCTCTGCCACTCGGTGGCGTTGTTTTTACCAAAGACTTCTATGTCGATTTCCTCCCAGAAGGTATTACCCACTTCCGAACCATTTTTGTAGGTAAAAAAGGTCGACAAAATCCCGCTGCCTTTTGCGACCTGCATACGGATTTCAAAACGACCATACAGCACAGATTGGTTGGAGTAGATTTCCGCACCCTTGTAGCTTTTGGCAGAGGCAGTGTGGGTTGCCACTACCGACACCAGCGCGAGTAACATCCAGAAGAAACGACGCATAACAAACCTCATCAAGTAAAAAAAGGGGGTTGGCCAACGATCGGCAGCGGCCAACCCCTAGGGGACAACTTGTTGAACGACTAGATTTTGGTGAACCTCAGCCAATCGATATTAAAACCGCCGCTGTTGGCGTAAATCGCCAGATTTTGAACGCCCGCGTTCAGGTAAATGTTGTGGGAGATCGTTTGATAGGTACCCCAACCACCGGTGTTAGGTACGCTGATGGTGCCGAGACCCACGCCGTTGCGATCCAGGGTGAATTGGGCGGTGGTCAGCGCCGAAGCAACCCGATATTCAACACGGTAAGTGCCGGTTTGCGGGATGTTCACGTTGTTATATTTCATCCACTCGCCGGCATCGATATAACCCACGGTGCCGCCCGATACAGTCACGCTACCGCCCACTTCGTTAAAGTTTTCCGCCTGAATAGTGATAGAGCTAGCCGGGACACTGCTACTGCTGCCGCCACCTGAACTGCCGCCATCAGCCGGCGGTGTGCCGGTGTAACCGGTTTGGCCTTCGCGGGTCAGGGCCAGTACCAAAATGCCGTTTTTCACCACCACGTTGTTAGGCTCAAAATCCGCCAGATTTTCACCAAACGTCCAGTTGGCTTTGTTCCAGCGGTTAGTATCAAAACTGTTGAAGTCGTCGCGCCAGCCAGTGCCAAAGCTATTGGTCGATGCGTTCCAAGGCTTGTATTCGATGTAATTAATAAACTGGTACACCGGCAGGATATTGGGGTCAAAGGCACCTACCCATTCAGCGATATTGGCCGCCCAAAGGTTAAACCGCAGGTCTTGTGGGCTGGTCAGGCTGGTCACAAACTGGCCGCCGTTGATGCGGCGCACTTGCGTGCCGTTCACAAACCAGGCGATGTAACTGGGCGTCCACTCCAGTACGTAGGTGTTGTAACCATCGCCCAGCGAAAAGGGCATGGTGTGTAGCCCTTCGGTTTTGGTAGTGGGGCGATTGGTGCCGATAATCACATTGCTCTGCCACTGGGTGGCGTTGTTTTTACCAAAAATCTCTATATCGATCTCTTCCCAAAAAGTGCCCGGCTGCTCGGAACCGTTTTTATAGGTGAAGAAGGTGGAGAGCACACCACTGCCCTTGGCGACGCGCATGCGCATTTCGTAGCGGCCATATTTGTAGGTTTGTTTGGAATAGATTTCTGCACCTTTGTAGGGTTTGGCAGCAGCAGGCAGCGACAAACCTACAATAGCGGCGAGCGTAACCAGCGCGCCGGTAAAGCGACTGAACTTGAACATAGGAGTACCTTTATCGTTAGTTATTGGCGGTAAAAAGAATGTCTAGCGGCGACAAAACCCCTTGGGATCTGCCACAGCTTTATCTTGCGCAAAAGCATCTGGCCAGTCGCACCACTTTGCGCGATCAACCTAAAATGGTGACAAACCAACCGGAAGTGGTGCTTTTTGATGACAGTGCGACTGCCAGAATGGCAATAGTGGCTTGCCAAGGTGAAGCCAGGGGCTGACAATACTGTTTTTATATACAGTATTGAGGTGCCCATGAGCGAGGATACAGAGTTCGGTCAACCTGAACCCTGGGTGGATGCGCCGCTGCAGGCGATCAAAGGGCGCGGCGCAGTGACCAATCTGGCCGGGCGTTTTGAGACCCAACTGATCGAAACGGTGGATGATGGCTGGGCCAGCTACCGCGACGATACCTGTATCAACCCCGCGCTCAATACCAGCGTGACACCCGAGCTTGCCAAGACGATTCTCAGCCGCAACCAGTCGCCGGATTTGCCCTTTAGTGTGTCGCTCAACCCCTATCGCGGCTGCGAACAGGGTTGTGTCTACTGTTTTGCGCGCCCTACCCACGCCTATTTAGGACTGTCGCCGGGGCTGGATTTTGAAACCCGGCTCTACGCCAAAACCAACGCGCCGGAATTACTGCGCCGCGAACTGGCTCATCACCAGTATCAGCCCAGCCCGATTGCGCTGGGCATCAATACCGATGCCTACCAACCGGTGGAACGGGCACTGCACATCACCCGCCAATGCCTGGAAGTGCTGCACGAATGCCGGCATCCAGTGGGGATAATCACCAAATCAGCGCTGATCGAGCGGGATCTGGATTTACTCAGACCTATGGCCGAGCGCAATCTGCTCGCGGCGGCAATCACCATTACCACGCTCGATCACCGCATTGCGCGCAGCCTTGAACCGCGGGCGGCATCGCCCACCCGGCGTTTACAAACCATTGAAAAACTGGCGCAAGCCGGCATTCCAGTGCTGGTCAGTGTGGCGCCAGTAATTCCGTTTATCACCGAACAGGCATTGGAAAAGGTGATGCACGCGGCAGCCAGTGCGGGCGCAACCGCCGCCGGTTACACAGTGCTGCGCCTGCCCTGGGAGGTAAACCCGCTGTTCCAGCAATGGCTGCAAACCCACTTCCCCGAGCGTGCGCAGCGGGTGATGAATCGCATTCGCGATATGCGCGGCGGCAAGGATTACGATGCCAACTTTGCCACCCGCATGCGCGGCGAGGGCTTGTGGGCAGATATGATCCGCCAGCGTTTTGCCAAGGCGCTCAAACGCTATGGCCTGAACAAAAGCGGGTGTTTTGTGCAGCTGGACTGCAGCCAGTTTCGCCGCCCCTTGCAGATTCCTGCCGCCGGATCATCCTCGGGTCAGCTGGATATTTTTGGCTGAACCAGATTTTCCCGCGCCGGGGTGACCTGCAGGCCTTCATCCGCAATCCGGCTTTTTCTACCCGTTTGATCTACAGATACTTACATTTTTGTCGTTTGGCACTGCCTATACTCAGCGCGTCTCCCTGCATGGAATTCGCCATGAAAGCCGCCGTTTATCGTCGTTATGGCGCTGCCGATCAGGTCGCCATCGCCGCTGTGCAACAACCCCAACCCAGTGCCAACCAGCTCTTGATTCGCGTTGCGGCGACTTGCCTCAACTCGGCGGATATCCGCCTGCGCCGTCTGCAGGTGCCCTTGGGGTTTGGGCTTATCTCGCGGCTGGTGTTTGGCATAACCGCACCGCGACGCACCATTCTGGGCGTTGATTTGGCCGGTACTGTGGAAGCTGTGGGCAGTCAGGTAACCAACTTCCAGCCGGGCGACAGGGTGATGGCGCTAACCGGGATGACTATGGGCGCCCACGCCGAGTATGTCTGCCTGAATGAAAAAAGCGCGATTGCCCTGATGCCGCGTAATTTGGATTTCCACCAAGCCGCCGCGCTGGTTTTTGGCGGCAGCACTGCACTGGATTTTTTGCGGCGCGGCCACTTAACCGCTGGCGAGACTATTGCGATTAATGGCGCCGGCGGCGCCGTGGGCTGTGCGGCAATCCAACTCGCCAGGCACTACGGCGCGCAGGTCACCGCCATTTGCAGCGCCAGTAAGCGCGATCTGGTACGTCACCTGGGTGCCACTGAGGTAGTTGACTATCAACAGGAAGATTTCACCCGCAGCGGTGAACGTTATGACCTGATTATGGACACCCGGGGCAATGCGCCCTGGGCCGAAAGCCGCCGCGCACTGGCTCCCGCGGGCAGGCTGCTTGCGGTATGTGCGACGCTGCCGCAGATGTTGCAGGCACTCATCCTGCCACTCTGGCAGCGCGAGCGTGTTATCGCCGGCCCCTGCGCCGAGCGCGCGCAAGATCTGGCCGAACTCGCCCGCCTCGCTGAAGCCGGTGTACTGCAAGCGGTGATTGACCGTGTATATCCGCTCAGCCAAATCACCGAAGCACACCGCTATGTGGAGCAGGGGCACAAACAGGGCAGTGTGGTGATTAGCATGATCGACCAGCACCAGCCCTGCAACGGCGGTTAATTCCGCCCGCGCGGGAAAGCAAACATTAATTGCGGCAGGGCAACCACACCGGGGCCGCCCTCGTGGGGAGCCTTGAGTAACTGTTCCGCCACTGTGCCGTAAACCCGTCCTTCGGGGTGCAGAACCAAATGCAGGTTGAGCGGCTGGTACTGCTCGGCCTGCGACCAGCGCTGCGGGCAAAAGCCCATCGGCTGGCTGGTTTTCAAACGCCCCGTCCGATCCGCCACCATCACATTGGCAGAGGCGCCGCCAAAGGCTAAATCCGGCTGCAAACCACCGCTGCCAAAGGGCGGCGGCGGGTTTGCCTGATCGAAATAAAACAACCAGAGGGTATAGAGCCCGCCCGGCACCAAATGGCTGGCACTCAGCTCGTAATAACTCTGGTCGCCGTCGCACACAAACCGAATCTTGCCCTCAGCCTTGATCCAATCCGCGACGGTATAACCCGCGCTGAGCGAGCCGTTGCTCGCCTCATACCAAGGCACTTCTGTCATTGGCGGCAAGGTTTTGGCGGCACCATCGCTGCGGTAGATCTGTGGGAAATCGGCCAGCGGAATGTTCTGGTGCAGGGGGAAATCCGGCGTTACCGCGACATTAAAAATCGCTTGATAAATCAGCGGGTCGGCGTGGGTGCAAAGTGGCGCTGCGAGCGGGGTGTTGGCATCAATCGCGCGCGATTGACCAGCGCCACAGACGCCGTTAATGGGAAAACTGGTTTTACCAACAATGGGCAGATCCAACAGCGGGGCTCCCAAACGCTGGTTCCAACCGGTGACCGCATGGCCCTCCATGCTGGTTTGAATGCGCGTTTTCGCCGCTGCGGGCAAAACTATGAGGCTGAGGGCTAACAGCGATGCCATCAGGGGGTTAGGTCGGTTAATCAACATGATTTGCCTCCTGTGTAAGAAGCGCCGGAATTGCCAATCAACACTAAAGCGCGGCGCTCAAAGCGATTGTGTGGCCGGAAAAACAAAAGGGAGGCCAGGCCTCCCTTGTCAATCAAGCAGGGCTTATTCCGCTTTCACTGCCACGCCATTGATATGGCTGGTGAGGAACTTGTACGCCTTGGCACCTACGCGATCACCAATGCTGTAGCCGCCATCGATGGAGTCGCGGAAATGCACGCCCGCATACAAACGGCTCATACCGCACTTCTCGCGGAAGTCGCTCCAGGTCGGGAAGCTGAGCTGCAGATTCTGCTGTGGAGTAACGCCCGGCTCATAGGTGGATGAACCCGCGGGGTAATCCACCGTCCAGCCCAGCTCGTCGGTTTTGAGGAAGCGCGACAATACATAGGTGTGCGCCGCACAGAAAGCCGCTGAACCCGATGGGTATTCGGCGTGATCTGCTACCGGCAAGTAGCTGCTCCATTGGTTGGCCGGAATATCATTTACCGTACCTTTACCCGGGCCGCCCCAGGCTGTCACTTTTTGGCTGCCATACACATATTGAATCGCTGACCAGGGGCGCACGGCATCCCACTTCACTTTTTGACGCCACACTGCAATCGCGGTATCAAATTCGGTCATGTTGCTGAGGAACGCCATTTGTACCGATTCGATGTAGGGCAGATTAAATTTTTTGGCCGCAAAAATTTCCGAGAAGCCCAGGCTACGCAATTTGTAGTCAAACAATTCGGCAATTAATTTGTGCTCGTCGGTCAGGTTGGCTGAGTATTGCAGCACATCATCCACCTGCGCTTTGTAGGCAGAATAATTGGCTGGATTACTTTTCCAGGGCGCAGGCAAATTAAATTGGTTGGGGTTTTTAAACGAGTAGGCTTTGGTGTAACCCATTTGCGGGGTGACAAATTGCTGCACGTTAAATTTACCAAAACCGTTAGTGCCCGGCGCCGGCTGCCAACGGCCAGGATGTTTTAAATCATAATAGGTATTCACTGGCTTGTAGCCAGTGTAATCCTGATAGGGTTTGCGATTGTATTTAACACCACCTTCATCGCCCAATTGGTTCATGCCGTCGTGCAAACGCGCATTCACCACACCAAAGCCCGCGATGTTACCAATACCAATCGGATTGGTTGGGTCCATATTGTCGTCGGTTGGATCAAGACCCAGATTCATCAGCATGCCGTCCCACTGCGCCTGACGATGCGGCGCAATGCTGCTCAGTACACGATAGGCTGCATAAAGCACGGAAATATTTTTATCGTGATTATTATTTTCAGTGCGACGCTCGGAAATTTTTGAATAGATGCCCACTTGAGTTGGGTGATAAGGCGCCACCGCATCAAACCAGGAGTTGGACAACATCGCCGTATGACGCAACACCAGGGTTGCATCTGCACCACTTTTACTCACGTCGGTAGATAACAATTGGAAGGCGTTGGGAATAACCACTTCAGCAGGGGCATAACCAGTATTTAAATCGAACGCAAACACATTGGTAGAGGCTAGCAACAAGGTTGCCTGGAGTGCGCGTTTGAGGGGATTTTTTTTCAACAGCGATAAATTTTTCATAGCAGATCCTTTAAATGAACAAAAAAACAGTGAGTGACGCGATTGCGCATCTTATAGATCCGGCGTTAATAGTCAGCACTGAAAAATGGGACACTGTGTATTAAGAATTTACCCCTGCGGCTGATTACAATGCGGCTCGCGCCGCGCGTGGCAGCAGTCTTTTTAACCAAGGGATGATTTATGAAACGTTTTCAGGTAGGCCAACAACTGCAGCAATTACACTGGACAGATATCAACGGCAACGCGGTGAATATTCCCGATGTCGCCCATTTTGTACATTTGCAATTCCGGCGTTTTTCCGGCTGCCCGATTTGCAATATTCACATGGGGCAACTAAAAGCGCGTGCAGATGAACTGCGCAGCAACAACATCAAGGAAGTTATTGTTTTTTATTCAGAGGATAAAAAAATACAGCAAAACCTTGGCGATATTCCGTTTACGCTGATCGCCGACCCGCAGAAAAAGTTATACGACTACTTTGGTGTGGAACGCTCGCTGAAATCAGTTATGGATCCGCGCGCCTGGCCAGCTGCCATGGGCGGTTTGTTAAAAAATATCCGCCATGCATTGGGCATGTTGCCACGCGGTGATGAATCCATGTTCGGTCTGCCCGCCGAATTTCTGCTGGATCTGGACGGCAATATCATCGCCTGCAAATACGGTGAGCACGCCTATGACCAATGGACCGTTGATGAGCTGCTGAACCATTTACATACCCAGGTTCTCTCCTCCGCCAGAGACTCGATTGCCTGATATAAGCACAAGCTAGCGCGCCCGGCATAACCGGGCGCTTTATGTCAGCAGTTAATCCACCGCTAAATTTAATTCCCTGTCCGCCACTGGCAGCGACAGGCTACCACCCGGATTAAATAGCAACACTGTAGCGGCAGCAATAATTGGTGCGTGACCTACAAGCTCTTCCGGCCCCAAGACCACACCGGTAAGGGTAAACACCAATAAAACTAAAGCTTGCGCCAGACGCGGAGCCAGGTTGCACACCAGCAACAGACCAAAACATAACTCGGCCATGCCGGCAGCAAATACAAAGTGAATGTCAGTGAAACTGTGCATACCAAAATAATGCGGGAAATTAAACGCCGGATACTGCTGCAAAAAAGCAATGCCATAACCCGGTGCTAAAAATTTATCGTGGAAGGTAAGAATGATCAGCTGCAAGCCCAGACCAAACTGCAGAATCAGTAACCCCAGGTTAGGGCTGCTAATAGAATAGTTATCACCCCACCATTTCCATTGGTAGACCTGATCCGAACGGCGGCTGTCGGTAAAAAATAATGCCAGGGCCAAGGCAATAAATTCCGGTGCATAATCAATTGCGCTGCTGAGCGGAAAAAACCAGAACAATAGCAGCGAAAAAACTAACAGCGCCAAGGCAAACATACTGACATTAATAATGAGCAATAAAATCAGCAGCGCTTGAACCAGCGAATAGGTTAGCGCTCTTGTCTGAAGCAATTCCGGTAACACAAAGTTAGGGGCAACAAAGTGGCCTTGTATTATATTCGCGAGCAATACTATACCCACCGAAAACTTCAGCAAGCTATTAACCCAGCTATTCGCATTGGGTCGGGGCGCTCTGAATAAAAGCGGCAATAAAGGCGCTTCCAACCATGCCTTCAGCGCATCGCTACGGCGCGCGCGACGTTCCAGTAAATGTGCAGACAGCAGGAATAAAAGTGCACCAATAAAGATCACCAACATCAAGCCATCGAACATAAAACGGGCTTGTAGATTTTGTTGATCCTCTTCAATAAACCATTTCACGTGTGCTGCTGCTGGCGGCGTTAGTGTCAATAAAAATATAACTGCCAAAAGACGGGATAATTCTTTTTTAATCAAGCTGTTAATCAATGAATTTATTAAACTAATTGTTAATGAGAACCTTTTCATTTTGGTCTTCCTTAGTATCCTCTCACAAAAAATCACTTTTTGATTGGCAATTTCCCCTACAAAAATTGCCAAACCCATAGCCGATAATCGGTTAGCAAATCGGTTGTGCAAATTTTATTCTTGACAGAATTAATTACTGAGTAAAATTATCGGAACACAGAGTGCCAGTATTGATGTGAATATTTCCTATAAAAGGTAATGGGACTGTGTTAAACATCTAACCCAAAATTTAGGCGACAAATTTGGGAAAAATTTTTGAAAATTTTATAAAATTGCCCGAGGCTGCCAGAATTAATTAAACCCGTGTCGCCAAAAGCAACATTTAATATTTCCCTAACTGTCATCAACAAGGAATCCACGAGGAGCAAGGAATTGAATTACATATCAGTGATTGATCATGAACAAAATGAAGTCAAGGTAGATGCACCACCCGGTGATACCCTGATGGAAATACTGCGCGATAATTTATTTGACGTTGCTGCAACCTGCTCGGGTGCCGGAACCTGTGGCACCTGCCATTTACATGTCGATGAAGCCTGGTTCGGCTTGCTACCGCAAAAAGATTGTTATGAGGAGGACACACTGCGCGACTCCTTTCATTATTCAGCAACACAATCCCGTTTAGCTTGCCAAATTACCTTTGATGAATCCCTCAGTGGTATTCGTGTTTCACTGGTCAACACCAATTAGCAGAGGAATCCATGGCCACCAACATTAATTTAAATGATATTTATATTTTCCATTTTGTATCAGAGCTAAAGAGCATTACCGCTGCCAGTAAAAAGCTCAATACCAGCAAACAAACCATCAGCCGCAAGTTGGCACAGCTGGAAGAATCACTCGGAGTGACACTGATTGCACGCAATACCCGCAACTTTCAGTTGACCAACGCGGGGCAGGACTACTTTCAAAGTTGCGCCAGGATTATCGAACAGGTTGAGCAGGCGAATGCCATGGTGCAACAACACCAAACCGCAATGGAAGGACGTATTAAAATTTGTTTGCCCCATGAATTTAATAACAAAAAAACCTGCAGTTATTTTATGAACTTCATGGATGCAAACCCGGCAATTAAATTGGATATCAGCCTTTGTGATCGCAACAGCTTTTCTATGGCCGATGGATTTGATTTGGCAATTCGCCTGGGAGAGCTGGAAGATTCTTCCATGGTGGCCCGCTCACTGGGTGGCGTAAACTATGGTTTGGTCGCTAGCCCATCCTATCTCAAGCGTTTTGGCATGCCGCAAAAATGTGAAGATTTATATCAACACACTTATATCATGGTGAGCAAAAGTTCATCTGCCATCGACAAGGATTCGCCGCTATTAAAATGCCGGCAACTGGTAGTCAATGAATTTATGTTAGGCAAACAATTTGCGAGCCAGGGTTTTGGGTTGGTGCGCTTGCCATTATTTATGTGCACCGAGGAGCTGGTATCCGGCGAGCTGGTAATACTACCGGTAGAACAATGTATGGAAACCCGCCCGCTGAGTTTAATGTTCCTGAAAGATAAATATATGCCCGGTTATGTGCGCAAGTTTATCGATTACGTGGTGGATATATGCCGCGATCAGAATATATGGACAGTTAATCCCGAGCCTTATATTTATCAACCGCCAAAAACAAAGACAGCAGCAGTGGTCAATCAGGCAGAAACTGCCTGATTGATAACAACTACTTTTTATCTGTTATCTGTCAAGCAGCACTGTTGAATACAATGCGCCGCTCTACAACAGGCTTGAAATTATCGCGCGCAATATCCAGATGAAATTGCCCACTGATAAATTCATTTAAATAGTCTTCGTTTTCAAACTTCCACACCGTCATCACATCGGGGAACAGGACGTTCTCCACATGTTTACTCAGCGCCTGTTCATTGGGCAAAGCCTGACATTGACGTATTTCAAAACTTTTTAAACCACGCGCTTGTTTTACCAGTAATTCCAATCCCTTATAAAAATTGGCGACCAGATTTACGTCCGCATCTTTTTTAAAAATTACCAGTACCCTGCGTTCAATCATTTTTCATTCCTGCCGTCCAACAATTACATCCGTATTTTATTCAGCACGACTGACTTGAATAGTTAAATAAATGGGACACTCTATCCAGTAAATTTCACTTTCTATTCACTGCTGCCACTGGCAACCTCAGCGCCAAAGGAAAGATAGAGGGCAGCAAGTAATGCTTGATTTTGATCTTAACGACCCGGTGGTTTTAGCAACTGGCACAGGTAAAAAATATTTTTCAGCGTCCTTTTCCCAACTACAAAATTTGTTGGAACAGCGTCGTGCCATTAAATATTTTGATACCGCGCAACTTATGGACGATGGCGAGCTGGATGCAATTTTAACCAGCGCCAGTCAAGCGCCCTCTGCATTTAATTTACAGCATTGGCAAGTTGTGCATATCAAAAGTGCACAGCGTCGCGCTGAAATCTCGGCGCTGGCGTATCACCAGCCGCAAATTCAACAAGCCGCTGCGCTCTTGGCCATAGTCATGAAAAAAAATGTCTGGCAAACGCCTGCACACATCGCGCAAGCCGGTGGCGAAAAACTACAAAACCATTTGCAGCGACTGTATGGCGATAACCCGCAACTCGCGCGCGATGAAGCGATGCGCTCCTGCGCAATGTTTTCCATGTTGGTGATGCTTGCTGCGGAAGCGGCCGGTTATCGCAGTTGCCCCATGAGCGGGGCAGATTTTACCGCGATTGGTAAATGCCTTGGCCTGGATGCAACACAGGAAATTTGCATGCTGATTACACTCGGGCGCGAAGCTACACATAACGCTGTAAACCAACAGCAGCGGTTACCGCTCACACAATTTTTATACCGGATTTGAACCGCTGTATTAGCCAAGGAAATGTTATGGAAACCAATTTTATTCATGTGCAAATTCACAATCAGGTGGCAATCCTTGAATTGGATGACCCCTCAGCCAATACCCTGACGTTTCATTTATTGCAGGAATTAGAGCAACATTTTTTGCATTTGGAAGCTGACCCAAGCATTCGCGGTGTCATTTTAATTGGTAAGGGCGACAAGTTTTTTTCCGGCGGTGTAAACATTGGCATGCTGCTTACTGCGGGGCGCCAACACAATTCTCATTTTATTCTCTACGCGGCCGAAGTGTTGGATTACATTCAATCCTCACAATTGCCCGTGGTCACTATTATTAACGGCAACATTACCGGCGGTGGTTTGGAGCTGGCGTTAATTGCCGATTACCGCATCGCGGTGGAAGGTGATTACAACATAGGTTTTCCGGAAGTGCGTTTGGGGGTAATTCCCGGCATGGGCGGCACCCAGCGCCTGGCGCGTTTGGTGGGCGCACAGCGCGCGCTGGAAATGATTACCCAGGGCGAATTTATCAGCCCGCAAAAATCCCATAGCATTGGTTTGGTAGATCAGGTACTGCCCGTTGAAGCTTTTCGTCAGGAGGCCATCAGCCAAGCCACGCAATACATTCATCAGCACGCCAGTCAAACACTGCGCCGCGCACAAGCGTTCAAACATTTTCCACTCTTGCTGGAAAAAAACTGGGTTGAGTTAAGTATTGAAGCGGGCCTTGCCACCATTACCCTGCACAGCGCCTGCGAGCAATACAGCGCGCTGGAAATTTTGCTCGCGCTGAACGAATTAATTCTGGAATTGCGTACCGACGATGCGGTTTATGCGCTGCTGATTGATAACCGCTGTACAACACTGGGCTGCGATGACAGCAGTGAACAAGTGCAATTACTGCAGCGACAGATTGCCTACATTTTTGGACGCATCAGTGGTTATGCCCGCATCAGCGCACTGGCAGTTCGTGCGCCTTTATCACCCCTCGCCTTTGAACTGGCACTCTATTGTGATTATCGCCTCTGCCGCAGCGCGCTTGCACAGAGCGATGCGCTGCAACAAATAAATAGTTTGTCACCCGAGCTGGAGCGCTATCAGGATTTTATTCCCGCACCCAACAGCAGCGAGCAGTGGGCAGTGCCGGTTGCACAATTAATTGCGAGCAGCTTTTTAAAACCGCAAGACCAACCCGCTGAGTGGCTACAGCGGTTTATTCCACCCACTGGTGCTGGTCAAGCCATAGGTTACGCCAAACTCGCCATCACCCAGGGTCACACCCAAGCCGTTTCTGCGGCGCTGTTACTTGAACGGCATCTGCAAGAGCAATTGTTTATGTCCAACGACAGTAAAGAAGGCATGAAAGCCTACGTGGAAAAACGCAAACCCTTTTTTACCGGCGCTTGATTCACGCAGTCAACTGCAGACAACCGCATTTTTATGGCAGGTATTTTTTATGGAAAGGATTATCGATCAGCAATTTACCATCGCGCCCAAATACCATCAGGCGCTGTTGGACTGGCAAGCAAAACATTTTCCCGATATGGCGCTGTTGGATAAATATTGGGATAAACATTTCCCCGGTGAAAAACCCTTTGTGCTCTGCGCCAAAACCAATCCGGTAAAAAACGATTTGATTATGCAGGGCAAGTATCGCGGCCGCGCCAAATTCCAGCAGGCACGGGATATGCGCGGCAGCATGTTGTATCAAGCGCTGCGCATTATTAAAGCGCAGTGCAGTACTGAATTAGGTTCGATCCAACAGCATGTGGATACCGTTGATGCCTCCCATTCTGATTATGCACGCTTCAGTGTGCTGCGCATTATGGCGGAAGAATTGCGCCACGCTTACCAAATGTTTTGGGTGCTATCCCACGACAGCAGCTGGGCCTCCACTGGCGATAAACGCATCGCTGATAATTTAATGGATGAACTGCTGGCGATGGATACCGGCAGCCACGTGTTGGATGCCTTCAATATTAATTTTACCGATGCGCTGGATAACATTGCTTTTGCCTGTTTTATTGACCGCGTGGGTAAATTCCAGTTGAGCATGCAAGAAGAATTTGCCTATGCGCCTATGTCCGCCAGCATGCGCCCCATGTTGAAGGAAGAGGCCTTTCACTTGAAAACCGGCTGGGAAGTGCTGCGCGAAATTGCCGTGAATGCCAGCCTCGGCATAGGCGCATGGCAACTCGCCGATGTGCAGAAAAAAATTAACCTCTGGTATCCGCGCGCGCTGGAAATGTTTGGCAACTCCGAGGGCGGCGAATCCAATCTGCAATTCAGTTTTAAAACCATCTCCAACGCCGAAGCGATTCAGGGTTATATCAAAGAAGTGGAATCGCTAATGCAATCGCTTAACGCCAGCATTATCGCCGCACAGCACCCGGACTTATCGCGCAGCGCCATTAAAGAGCGCTTGTTAATTGATTCGCCGCTGTATTTGCCCTCCACCCGTTTTTTGCGCATCCGCGCCGCAACTGACACTAGCAATGCACAGCGTGTGTTTGACGTGAGTGGCAAAGAGTTAGCAGTGGGCGATTACAGCCGCTATTTGCAACAGGTGTTGCCAGAAAAATTCTTGAGCACCGATTTTGGCCGCCAGTATTTAGCGCAATTTGCCGGTTGATAACCCGGCGAGCCAAACCGGCGGTATTTACTTTTTTTATTTTTGCAATGAATGACAAGGAGACTAATGATGTTTGATGTAGCAATTATCGGCTCAGGTATGGGCGGCAGTGCCAGCGCTATTATGCTGGCGAAACTGGGTTATAAAGTGGTGCTGTTGGAAAAAGGAAAATTGCCGCGTTTTGTGATAGGTGAATCCACCACTCCACTGCTCAGCAAAAAAATTCGCTATTTGGGCAAAACTTACCAGATCCCCGAATTTGAACACATGGCCACCTACGACAGCATTGTCGCCAACAAGCTGCCGTTTACTTGCGGCCCTAAAGAATTATTCCATTACTTTTGGCAGGAACCGGGGCAAACCCATGCCGAAGTAAATGGTGTCGCGCGCGAAATTATTGTGCAAACCCCTGAAGTGGACACCCAATTACTGCGCGGCGAAAGCGACAAATATCTGGTGGATGTCGCGGTTAACTACGGTGTGGATTACCGCGATATGACCGATGTCACCGACATTGAGTTTTTGCCCGAGCAGGTATTAATCAGCTGCATTTCTCCTGCAGGTGAAGCCTACCAGCTGGGCGCAAAATTTATGATCGACTCTTCGGGTTTCAAATCGCTGATTTCCCAGAAATTGAATTTGGCACTACCGGAAGCAGAGCTGGATATTCCCCTGCGCAGCCGCGCTATTTTTACCCACTTTGAAAACATCAACGAATTTGAAACTGTGGCGCATGCGAGCGAGGCTTTTATCAACCGCAGCCCGGCCGGCCGCGAGCGTGCTACCCAACACCACTGTTTTGACGGCGGCTGGGTGTGGATCATTCCATTCGATAATGGTGTCACCAGCGTGGGCTTGAATTTAGATATGGATGTATTCGGCAATAATGATCTGCCCGCCGAGCAGGAGTTCTGGCAAATCATTGAGCGCTTCCCGATTATTCACCAAATGCTCGCGGGCAAAACCACCAAGTTTCCGTTTATTAAAACCGGTCGTATCCAACACCGCGTGCGCAATGCCGTGGGCGACCGTTGGGCGATGCTACCCGGTGCCGCGGTGGGCGGCGATGCCTGGTTCAGCACCGGCCTCGCATTTACCTTGATGTGCGCGCATCGCATTGTGGATTTGCTGCACACCAAAATGCTGCCCAACAATCACTTTTGTAAAAATATTCTCGCCAACTACGAAACCGCACTGTTTAAAGAGTGGAAAACCACCTGCACTATGGTGAATGGCATTTATAAAAGCCTGAAACATTTTGAAGTGTTTAAACACTACTGCTTCTTCTGTTTTATGGGTGCCGAATCGTTTATCTATCGCCGTGGCATAGGCGCACCCCACGACATGAATTTATTGTTGCTCAATGCCGGCGATGAAGAATTTATGCAAAAGTTTGCGCATTTTTATGCGCTGGTGTTAGAGCTGAATCAGGCCGATGAAATCACGGCAGAACAAATTCAGTACATGCGCCACTTTGTGCAAACTGAAATGAAAACCTACAACTTCCGCGATTACGGCAACCCGATTTTTGACGGTGTGCATAAACGTATGCCTATGCCGGTGTGGGATGGTGTATCCAAACCGGATATGAGCCGCGCGCGCGCAGACAGCCAATCAACAAATGAAAAGCCAAGCGAAATGGCACTTGCCTGATAAGGACATCAACCGGGGTTAGTCATGAATACTATGGCGCTGCTCGCACCTGTTGCGTGCGAAACATTGGTCGTTGGTGCAGGTATAGCAGGTTGCTGGACTGCACTGAATTTGGTTGAGCGCGGCATTAATACCGCGCTGATTTATTACGATGATACTGATCGTGGCGGACGCATAGGTTCTACCGCCATTTCTGTGGGCGCCATTAATACCGCGCCTTTGCAGCGCGCGGATTATATTCCCTGGCTGGAGGAAATGGGGCGCGGCCAAATGCACACCTCGGTTGCGCCGGTCACGGTGAATAATTTGGCCGCACAGCTGGAAAAACTGCGTGAGTTCGATGCGCTAAAACCCATCGAACTGGGCCTGGCTTTAGCCTCGGGTTCGGGCAAAAAACTGATCGACCAATTGCTGGCAGTGCTCGCCGGAAAAGGCGTGACCCTGATTAAAAACGGTTGGGTGCAGCGTATTGATGCGAGCGAAACCGAATGTCGCGGCGTGCAATACCAGCAGGGTGAACACTGCGGCTACATTACCGCAGCGGCCTTGGTATTGGCACCGGGCGGCTACTCGGGTTTATTTCAGGGCGCGGTAAAAACCGGCACCTATGGCGCCATTCACGGGCGCTTTTTATTGGCGGGTGGCAAACTCAGTAATCTGGAATTTGTATTCAAACACGGTTATGGCCAGCCGGATTTAGGCAAACTCACACCCACCGAAGAATTGCCCGGTGTAGAAATTTATGATGCCAAAGGCCAGCATGTGAGCTGGTTGGAAGAAGAATTATTTTATGGGCGCGGCACCCACAACCACTTCCAGGCGTTTATGACCTGGCGCAAAGATGAAGACACCCACTACTATGTGGATTTCCGCTTCCGCGATTTTCATCGCACACTCAGCAACTGGTTAAAACAACCGCCCACTGAACGCAGCGAACCTGAATTGATTGAACAACTCAGTGTCTATGTCGATGACAGCGCTCATGAAGCGTTTATGCACTGGTTAATGCCCTTTTGTCGCGCTGAACGCGACTACCGCTTTAGTGATTTTTGCGCCGTAAAGCCACTGCTGGCGGCGGCCTGCGCGGTGGATAAACACCGCATCCGCCAGATTGCTTATTTTTCTATGGGCGGTATTTTACATCACAGCTTTCTCACCAATTTGCATCAGGTGTTTGTCAACGGCGAAGCCATGCACGACTACGGCGCCCATCGCGTAGGCGGTTTGCCCTGGGCCTTGTATTTATCCGCCGCCCAAAAAATTGCCGAGGATATTGCCCAGTTAAAACAGCGCGGCCAACTTAACAGCGCGCACAACAACGCTGATAACAAGCTCCCAGTCATCGCCAAAGCATCGCAGTTTGATGGCAACTTACTTGCACAAATCCAGCAGCAGTTATTTGAATTTCAGGAGCGCGGCCAACACGAAGCGGCACTGAGTCAATTAATCGACTGGCTGCGTGCACAGCGCGCGCAACTGGCACAGGCAGGGCGCGAATTGGACGATGCCTATGCCTACCTCGCCCTGGCAGAGGCGATTGTAGTTTCATCAGTGGTGCGCCGTGAAAGTCGCGGCTGTTTTTTCCGCAGTGATTATCACGACGAAAACTTTAACCTGCGCGCTATGCGCAGCGTTGCCTCTTTTGATGAAGACAGCGGTCAGGTTTGCGCTGCGCTGGTCAATAAAACCCGCATTCTGGATTTGGTGGCAAATCGCGGCGCAGGGAAATTAAAAATGGAATTGGGCAGTGAACAGCAAAATGCCGCGTATTTTTTGGTGAAAAAACATCTGGCTACCGCGGTGGCCAACCAGACCGCAATTTGTTTTGAAGGCCAGTCCATTAGTTATGCCGGGTTAAACCAGCGCATTGAACACTACGCACATTTTTTATTTAGTCAGGAATTAATGCGCGGCGATAGAGTGGCGATTTTACTGCGCGATAGTCCCGAGTGGATTGCACTGTTTATTGCTTGTTTGCAGTTGGGTTTAATTGCCGTGCCCCTGAATACTTTTGCCAAGGAGTCGGATTTAATTTTTTATCTGCAGGATTCGCAAGCACGTCTATTGGTGACTGAACAATCGCTGCTGGGCAAACTGAATGTAAGCGCAATTTTTGCACAAGTGCAAAGCCGTATTCTCACGCTGGAAGATTTGTTGCCACTGCCCGCCGCACAAATTCACCACTGTGTTGCGGTGGATGAACAAACACCCGGTTTTATTTTGTATACCTCCGGCAGCACCGGCAAACCCAAGGGCGCCCTGCACAAACACAGCAACCTTGCCGCTACCGCCAAACAATTTGCGGCACAGGTATTAGCGCCGCAAACCGGTGAACGCTTTTACTCCAGCTCGCGTTTGTTTTTTGCCTATGGCTTGGGCAATAGCCTGACCTTTCCACTGTATTTTGGTTGCACCAGTGTCTTGAGTGGCGAGCGTTTATCTCCCGCCGATACCCTCAAGCTGCTTGCGCAACAAGCGGTTAGTCATTTTTTTTCGGTACCGGCAATTTACGCCGCGCTAATGCCTTTGCTCACGCAACAACCACTGTCTGAATCAGTACGTCTTTGTATTAGCGCCGGTGAGCCTTTATCTGCGCTTTTAGCGCAGGATTGGGTGCAGCAAACCCAACGCGTCATGGTGGATGGTTTGGGTAGCACCGAAGCCCTGCATATTTTTTGCTGCAGTTACTACTACCCGTCTGGTGAATTTACCCAAGGGCAAGCGGTGGCGGGTTATCAACTGCAACTGTTGGATGACAATAATTTTGTCATTCACAAAACCGGTGTCACCGGCAATTTGGCAGTGCGTGGCAACTCCATTGCCAGTGGTTATTGGCAACAGCCGGAGGCTAGCAGCAAAACCTTTGTGCAGGATTTACTGCTCACCGGCGATCAATACCAATTAACGCCTGCGCAAGAATTTAATTACATAGGCCGCAAGGGCGATATGTTTAAAGCCTCCGGCTTGTGGGTATCGGCCTATGAAATTGAAGTAGCCATGCGCAGCCTGGATTACATCGCCGATGCTGCGCTGGTGGTGTATCGCAATACCGCGGGCGAGCAAACTACCGCCGCCTTTGTTTGCCCGGCAACAGCCGCGCTGAGCCCCGCGGATTTACACCAATTTGAACGTTTTAGCCAGCAGCTGGGGGAGCGCTTGTATAGCGACTTAAGCGCGCTACTGTCGCGCCACAAATTACCGGGTGCGATTTATTTGCTCAGCGAAATGCCGCGTACCGCGACCGGAAAATTATCCAAACCGACACTCAAAGAATTAGCACTCGCAAAAGACGAGGCGGCAGCAAAGTCGGCCTACAGTATCAATAAAAATTCTACTACCAACAAAAACAATGACAACAGAACAGAATCAACAACGGAGGTTGTATGACTAATAACGCCATCAGCGCGACTGAAATTTTTAGCGGCATTTACCAATTAAAAATGCCGCTGCCATTTCGCTTGAACCATATCAACTTGTATTTGCTGGAAGATGTTAATGGTTGGTATTTAATTGATACGGGTTTAAATACCCAGCTGTCGCAGGATTTATGGGCCGCATTTTTACAGTCCGGGTTTTTTCGCAAGCCGATACAGAAAATTATTTTGACTCACCTACACCCTGATCATATCGGTATGTCTGCCTGGTTGAGTGAACAACTCGCGGTGCCGGTTGCTATTTCAGCGGGCGACTGGGCCATGGCAACTTTTTTATGGAATAACGGCGATGCGGCAGGTGAAGCCATTTACCAACAACATTGGCGTCATTTTGGTTTGCGCGACAGCCAATTGAACGAAATGGTAGAACTGCGCGGGCAATATAGAAAATTAGTAAAACACTTACCCAAGGCTGTAGATATTATCCATCCGCACGACCGCTTGTTTAGCAGCTCCGGCACCTGGGAGTTTTTACCCGGTGCAGGTCACTCGCCCGAGCACATGGCGCTGTGGAATAGCGAACAAAAACTGTTAATCAGTGGCGATCATCTGCTGCCCAGCATCACGCCCAATATCAGTTTGCATCCTGTGGGCCTGCGTAATCCTTTGGAATCCTATTTACAATCGCTGGAGGAATTCAGCCTGTTGGACTGCAAACATTATTTGCCGGCGCACGGTGCTGTTTCCAGCGATTTTCGCGAGCGCATCAACCAGATTACCTTGCATCATCAACAAAAATTTGCCGACTTGATGAATCAATTGCCCACGCGTTTTACCGTGGTAGACGCGCTGCCCTGTATTTTTACTGCGGATCTGCCGGCGCACCAATTGTTATTTGCCTACGGTGAAACGGCGGCGCACCTTATTTATTTAGCGGAGCGTGGTTTGCTGCAGCGCGATACAGACGACCCCTGGCTATTTATCAACCCTTTCCAGGTCAGCAGCGCTAAATACACAGTGGATCGCCCGACAACGCGCCTGCATACCGCGCCTTGTTAATCACTATTCGATATCCCTGTTAATAAAGGACTAGAAGACTATGCACGCCATTACCCAAAGCGAAATTTTTTTAATCGCCATGTTAATTATTTTTACGGTGCCATTTTTATTCTGGCGCTATTTGCGCACCGATTTTTATGCGCCGTTGGTAGTAGTGCAAATCATTATGGGCATAGTGCTGGGGCCGGGTGTATTGGGCGCGCATTTTCCTGAGTATTATGATTTTGTGTTTACCCCAACCACCATTCAAAATTTAAATGGCATTGCCTGGTGGGCAGTCATGTTATTTGTGTTTATTGCCGGGATTGAATTGGATTTATCCAAAGCCTGGCAATACCGGCGCGAAAGTGGCATCACCGCCGGCCTCGCGCTCGGCACTCCATTATTATTTGGTTCACTGGCGGGCTTATTACTGCTCACCCAAAGTGGCTGGATGGGCAGCGAAGCCAAAAGCTGGCAATTTGTGTTGGGTATTGGCATGTCCTGCGCGGTAACGGCGCTGCCTATTCTAATTTTGCTCATGGAAAAAATGGATTTATTAAGGCAACCCATCGGCCAGCGCATTTTGCGTTATGCCAGCCTTGATGATATTGCCATTTGGGCAGTGTTGGCGCTAATCCTGTTGGACTGGGAGCGGGTAGGACGACAGCTGATTTTTTTAATTGGCTTTGCAGTGCTCGCATTTTATTTTCGCAAAATCATGCAGCGCATGGCTGAAACCGATCGCTGGTATTGGTCGCTGATTTGGTTGGCGGCGATTGGTTTAGCGGCTGACTGGGCGGGTTTACATTTTATGGTAGGCGCATTTTTAGCGGGCGCGATTATGGACAGCCACTGGTTTAATCAGGAAAAAATGGACTTGCTGCGCCATCACGTGCTGCTGGTGATGATGCCGGTATTTTTCCTCAGCACCGGCCTGCGTACCGATTGGGCACTGGGAGGCCAAATGGTATTTGTCGCCGCCGCTATTTTATTGGTCGCGTCGGTCGGCGGGAAATTAATCGGCGTACAAATCGCGGGGCGCATTTTACACTGGGAAAAAGGCGAGGCCTCTATCATCGGCTGGTTCCTGCAAACCAAAGCGCTAATTATGATTATTTTTGCCAACGTACTGTTGGATAAAAAAATCATCACCGCCGACAGCTTCACCGCATTATTAATTATGGCCGTGGTCAGCACCATGCTCACCATCCCCATGGTTACACCGCGCTTGTCGCGTTTGGCCGCAGTGATTTTTCGCACTAATTAGAGCCATATCGCGCTTCACATTCTTCTCAGATTTTCTTTATGTTTAGACGCCGGCAGCCACCGCTGCCGGCAAGCCAAACAGCTCATCAAAAGCCCAATTAAACACAAAGGTATACACGAGGAAAAACGCCAGTAAACCCAAGTCCATCAGCAGGGCGTCGAGCAGGCTAAGGTCGAGAATGAAGGCGATAATGGGCACCAGAAAAATCACCAAACCGCCTTCAAAACCCAGTGCATGTAGCAGGCGAATAGCCAAACTGCGCCCCTGCTGCTGGCGACGTTTTTCCCACTGCTCAAAGCCGTAGTTAAAAATCAGGTTCCACACAATCGCCACGGCCGAGGCCGCCACTGCAATAGCCACAGAGTGTGCAGCGCCAGCACCGGTGAGCCATTCCAGCAGCAGCGCCGAGAGCAAAATTGCCACTAATTCGTACAGACCGACGTAAACCACCCGCCGTTTTACCCCTTGCATAACAGCCTCACAATTCAGTTGATAGGTACAACAAGGCCATTGTCTGTATTTGATACTGATAGAAAAAGTTAGCTACTATCAGTTTTACTGACAAATAGGAGCCTAGTGGCGATGAATGGGGCATTTAATTCCGAGACGATCAGCGTATTTTTGGCGGTACTGGATAGCGGTTCTTTCTCCGCCGCCGCGCGCCAATTAGGGCGGGTGCCCTCAGCGGTGAGTATGGCGATGGCCAACCTGGAGGCAGAGCTGGCGCTGGAACTATTTGACCGGCGCGGGCGCGAGCCCAAACCTACGGCGCTGGCACGCGCATTGGAACCACAAGCGCGCTTGTTGATCAGCCAGTTGCAGCAATTGAACACCCAGGCACTGGCGCTGAGCATGGGTTTGGAGGCGCGACTGACGCTGGTGATAGCACCGGAATTGCAAAGTACCGCCTGGGTCGCTCCTTTAAGCATACTGGCGCAGGAATATCCGCAACTGGAGGTGCAAATCATCACCGCTCCGCAAACCGATGCTCTGGCCTTATTGCACCAGGGGCAGGCGCAGCTGGCGCTGGTGTTTGAGCGCCCGGCTGCCGATGGCCGCGAGAATTTTCAGGAGGTAGGTCAGGAAACACTGCTGGCGGTCATCGCCCCCCAGCACCCGCTATTAAAATCGCTGGGCGATAGGCCAGAAAATCGCGCCCAGCTGGATCACTGCCAATTGCGATCCGAGCGACAAGTTCTGGTTAGCAGCCGCAACAGCGCGGGCGCCAGCGAGGAGGAGCGGCACAACAATTTCCATTTATTGTCCGACCACCAATGGCGCGTAGACAGCCCGGATTTGGCGCTGCAACTGGTACTTGCGCAGCAGGGTTGGGCCTGGTTGCCGCAAACTCTGGTGCAACCTTACTTGAATGGCCGGTTGTTGCGCGAGCTACCCTTTGCCAACCTGAGCAACGGCGAAACCCTGTGGATAGATCTGGTCTGGTCGCGCGAACGGCCGCTGGGGTTGGGCGCGCAGCGCTTTGTGAGTTTGATGGCGCAGCAATACAAGCAAGGTCAAGGTCACTGAGGTCTGCTTTATCTGCAAGACTCGCTCATTCCAGGGGATAAGAGGAGTAAGATGTGCGGCCTGCAACTGCCGTCATATTTTTCTGATTTATTTCCATTTTTATCTAAAGCGACTGATTTCCCCATGAATTCCACCGAACCTGTCACTCACTCCCACAGCGAACAAAGCACACATCTACCCGCGCCATCACCCACCGGTGAATTTATTGTGTTGGTCGCGCTGATGATGTCCATGACGGCACTCGCGATTGATGCGGTCTTGCCCGCCTTCGATATGATTCGCGCCGACATTGTTATGGCGCACCCCAATCAGGCGCAGTTGTTGATCAGTCTGTTATTTGCCGGTTTGGCGCTGGGGCAATTGGTAAGCGGGCCATTGTCCGATGCCTTGGGGCGCAAAAAAATTCTCTATGCGGGTTTAGGTTTATTTTTGCTCGGCACAGTGCTGTGCATTTTTGCGCAGGATTTAACCGCATTGCTGCTCGGCCGTTTTGTGCAGGGGTTGGGGGTTTCCGGCCCTTACATTTGCGCCATTTCCATTGTGCGCGACAAATTTGCCGGGCGCCAAATGGCAAAAATTATGTCGGTGGTGATGATGATTTTTATCACCGTACCCGCACTGGCGCCAAGCATCGGACAGGCCATTATGTTGGTCGCCGACTGGCGCGCGATTTTTGTGTTCTACCTGATTTTTGCAGCGGCGGTCATCGCGTTAATTTTTCTCCGTTTGGAAGAAACCCTGCCGCGTGAAAAACGCATTGCGTTCAGTGTTAACGCAATTAGCGATGGTTTTAAAACCGTGATCAGCAATCGCCTCACCGCCGGTTACACCCTGGCGATGGGTTTATTTTTTGGCTGCTTTTTGGGTTACATCAATTCATCGCAACAAATTCTGCAGGAGCTTTACGGCACCGGCAAATTGTTTACCGTATATTTTGGCGGTTTAGCATTGGTGCTGGGTTTTGCATCCTTTTTTAATTCGCGTTTTGTCGAGCGCCTGGGCATGCATTTTATTAGCCGCCGTGCGATTTACGTGATTATCGCCAGCTCAGTTTTATTTTTATTGCTGCAGTTTTTTATAACACCCGCACTCTGGATGTTTGTGATTTACGCCAGCATTTTATTTTTTAGTTTTGGTTTGGTGTTTGGCAATTTAAACGCGATTGCTATGGAACCCATGGGGCATGTGGCCGGCATAGCAGCGGCGGTGATAGGCGCTAGCTCATCGCTTATTTCCATGGGCTTGGGCACTTACATAGGCCAGGCGTACAACCAATCTGTCATGCCCGTAACCCTGGGTTTTATTATTGTGCCGACACTGGGTTTGCTGGCAACACTCTGGGCCGATGGCGGCAGTAAAAAATATTCTGCGAAACACACAGATTAAAAAATACACCCTGATTTATAACATCAGGGTGTGCACTAACAGACCAATCAGCGCACAGGCACCGATGACCTTCATTACGCTGATATTAAAACGAAACAATGCCACCGCCGCCAACAGCGCAATCACTGCCGATAGCCAATCCAGCTCGCCGCTAAAACCCTCTGGCCAGATAATGTGATAGGCGAAAAATAATGCCAGGTTAACAATCACCCCAACCACTGCTGCAGTAATGGCCGTCAGCGGTGCGGTGAATTTTATATTTTGATGGGTAGTTTCAATCAGCGGAGCCCCCGCAAAAATAAAAATAAACGACGGCAAAAACGTAAACCAGGTAACGATAATAGCGGCCATTGCGCCCGCTACAAATTGCAAATCAGCACCCAAGGCCTGCTGCACATAGGCACCCACAAACGCGACAAACGCCACCACCATAATTAACGGCCCGGGCGTGGTTTCACCCAACGCCAAACCATCAATCATTTGAGTGGGCGTGAGCCAGGAATAATGGGTCACCGCACCTTGGTACACATAGGGCAACACCGCATAGGCACCACCAAAGGTGAGCAGCGCCGCTTTGGTAAAAAACGAGGCCATTTGGGTGAACTGGTGCTGCCAGCCATAAACTGACCAGAGCAGTGCCATAGGAATTAACCAGAGCGCTGCACCCACAATCACAATGCCGGTCAAACGCGACCAGCGAAATAATGCGTGCGCAGGCGTGGGCGTGTGGTCATCAATCAGGGCAGGGCCGTAATTTTTTTGTGCAGCGCTATTTTTTTGCCCTGAATTATGACCTGCAGATTGAAACAAATTGGGTCGCCAGCGGCTGCAGATGTAACCCAAAAGTCCGGCACCAATCACTATGTAAGGGAAGGGAATTTTCAATGCAAAAATCGCAATAAACGCCAGCGCTGCAATCGCCCACAACCAATGATTATTTAATACGCGTTTGCCAATGCGATAGGCCGCCTGAAACACAATCGCGGTTACCGCCGGTTTGATGCCGTAAAAAATTCCCGCCACCCAAGCCACATCGCCATAGGCGATATACACCCAGGACAACACAATCAATAACACCAGCGACGGCAAAATAAATAACAAACCCGCCACTAAACCACCCCAGGTGCGGTGCATTAACCAACCCAAATAAGTCGCCAACTGCTGCGCCTCGGGGCCAGGCAATAACATGCAGTAATTGAGTGCATGTAAAAAACGTTTTTCACTGATCCAGCGCCGGCGCTCTACCAACTCCTGATGCATAATCGCAATTTGCCCGGCCGGGCCACCAAAACTGATAAAACCCAGTTTCAGCCAAAATAAAAACGCCGACCAAAAACTGACCGGGGCAGGTAAGCTATTTTTCTCAGGGGAATCCGTCATGTTGAATAAACGCCGAAAAAATGTTGAAGGAATTTTATAACCCGAATCTTACCAATAAACCGACACCAAACCTGCACCACTAACCAACAACAAGGCCGTGCCTATCACGCGATAAAAAATAACCGGATCTGCACTGACTAACCGCTGGTGAAACTTCAAGCCAAAATAGTGTCCAATGGCGGTCGCCGGCAGCAACCATAAATGCGCTTGCAACTGCAGATCAACTTTAGCAACCACAAACGCCACCATTTTTATACTCACCAAAATAAACCAGAGCACAAACAAGGTATCGCGCAATTTTTCCCGCGCTACGTGCACCATATACACCGTCATAATCAGCGGCGCACCAATCAAAGACGTACCGCTAATATAAGCACCGAGCGACAGAAAAATCCCATCACTCACTGGGTGCGAACTTTTAAAGGGTTTATTCAAAATATAAGTGATGGAATAGACCGAGATAATGACAAAAATAATCGCACTCATAATCTGCGCCGGAATCGTGAGCAAACCCGCCACTCCGATCAGCTTGGGGATAATCATGATCTTCAGGGATTTTTTTAAATAGGCCCAATCCACGGTGGACGGCTTTTGTTCCTCCGCCAAGGCGCGCTTGCGATTGTTCTGCCACACGGTCAGCGTAGAAAAAATCAGTAGGTGCACCGCAATAATCGGCAAATACACCAGCGGCCGGTTATCCACCAAGAGCAGCAAGGGCAAGGACATCATCGCCCCGCCAAAGCCCAAACCGGTGCGCACAAAACCGCTCCACACGAAAATCAGCAGCACCAGAATCAGTTGGGTTTGGGAGAGGTCAGTCATGGAGAGTTGCCCGGGCTAGATCGTAAAGTCGGGCATGATAAAGGAGAAAAGTTTGTAACAAGAAGGGAATGTCCCGAATGAGCATTCAATGAGAAGCAAGAACTTAATACCCGCTATGAAAGCGGTCGGGCTTACTTGCCAAACTCTTTGTTAATCACTCGCGCAAATTCAATCAATAAACGCATGTTACGTGCTGAGAAACCTTGCACTTCAGTTATCAACTGCAATGTTTCTTCGGTGTATTCCAACACCTTAGTAGTTGGCATCTTGTCATCATTCGGTAAAACCAAAGGATGCCCCTCAGCTGCCCTGAATATCTCACTTACCGGAACCCGCAAATACGCTGAAATTTTATCCAATAGCTCAAATGACGGGTAACGGTCGCCTGACTCGATGCGATAGAGCGTACTAGGAGCAACTTCAAGGTCTAATGCCATCTGTTCCTGCGTTAGGCCACGTTGTATGCGTATGGTTTTGAGTATTGAGCCAATTTTCATGGCGGCAATATTCTGGACTATTTGCCTTTTAGGCTAATGCCCAAAGAGCGAATTACTTTAATTATTGCCTATTAGGCAATATAGTCGCGTATTTTCCAATTAGGCAAATACCGACCATGACGCTGTACGCCGAGTTACAAACCGCCAAAAGCGAAGAAGACGTCAAAGACGCTTACATAAAAGCGCTTGGCTTAAAGAGTTACACCAAAGGGTTGATTGATATTCAAACCAAAGAGATTTGGTTTGAAGCCAAGGACACCGGCAAGCACTCCAGCTATGCCATGTTTACGCAGCTGTTACATTACGTCCAAGTTGCGCTTGATAAAGGTGAAGCCGTACCGCCACTACTCGCGGTGATTGATACGCAAAAAGCTGCACTGATGAAAAGTGCAGATGTGATTCCCTTTCTACGCAAAAAAACCATCAAATGGGGCAAATCCGCCAGCCAATTTACTCAAGAAGCGCTGGACGAAGTTTCCACCCATATAGGCACGCACTTCGTCTCCTTCAAAATTCAAAGTCATGAAGAAGAGTTCATCAGTACGGTTAAAGCTGCAATAAAATCTGGCGAGATTATTCGCACCCAAATTACGCCTGACAATCTCAAGCAAGTGTTTGATAAATGGGTAGACATGATTGGCCGTGAAATTAAAGGTGTAAAGGATGAAGATTACGCGCTGCTATTTTTTGCCGACATCATGCACGATGGCACAGTCTCCACCCACAAAGATCTACCTGCCGAATTACTTCATAAAAATGGCGCGCCGGTATTTAGCCTCAGTGGCAAAATTTACGAACTAGGCAACAAAGAAGGTTATCGCCAGTTTTGGGCGATTTATCATCGACCACCCAGCCCCGAATACCGCAACTATTTGCTAGAACGTCGCGACAGTCTTATTCCACTCGATGAACGCAGTTTTAAAGGTGCTTATTACACACCCCTTGCCGTAGTGGATAAGGCTTACGATCTGCTCGCACAAACCCTTGGTAAAAACTGGCAAAAGGATTACATCGTTTGGGATATGTGTTGTGGTGTAGGTAACTTGGAAGTGAAACACAGTAATCCACGCAACATTTACATGTCCACCCTCGACCAGGAAGATGTGGATGTAATGAAAGCTACTAAAACCTGCGTTGCCGCCCAGCGCTTTCAATACGATTATTTAAATGACGATATTACTGATGATGGGAAGATTGATTACAACCTGACAAATAAAGTGCCTGAAGGATTACGCAAGGCGATTGCAGAAGGGAAGAAGATTTTAGTATTAATTAATCCACCGTATGCAGAAGTTGGTACAGGTGTTGATAGTGGTAACAAGGCTGGCGTAGCAAAAACAAAATTTTCAGAAAGTTCAATGAAGATTTTTGGCAAGGCCAGTAATGAACTATTTACTCAGTTTGTGGCACGTATTGCTCAAGAGATACCAACTGCTACCTTGGCTATGTTTAGCAAATTAAAATATGTAAATTCACCAAATTTTGAAAAATTTAGATGGTCTTGGAGCGCAAGATATTTGGGTGGATTTATTGTTCATAGTAAATCTTTTGAAGGTTTGAAAGGTAACTTTCCAATCGGCTTTTTAATATGGAAAACTGACCATAATATCGAAGTAAAGCATACGTTTAATGAGATAGTCACAGAAGTATTTGATAAAAATGTCACGCCCATAGGAGAGAAGATATTTTATAACTTACCGAACAATATCTTTTTGAATGTTTGGTTAGATCGCCCAAAGCGTAATAAAGATGCAACATTGCCTCTCAAAAATGCGATAACTCCCGCTACATCATCACCACGAGTTGATACATGGTCTGACAATGCTATTGCGTACATGTATTGTGGGAAAAATGATCTACAACACGCAAATCAGCAGACTGTTTTGTTTTCTTCACCTTATGGTCAAGGTGATGGTTTTTATATAAATCCAAATAATTTATGGCAAGCAGCAGTTATTTTTTGTGTCCGTCGTATTATAAAACCAACATGGCTAAATGACCGCGATCAATTCTTACAACCAACACAACCCTTGTCGGAGGAATTCAAAACTGATTGCTTAATATGGATGCTTTTCAATGGTAGCAATCTCACAGCCAGCGCCGATGATCTCGAATGGAATGGAAAAAAATGGTCAATCGTAAATCATTTTATTCCTTTTACTGAAGCCGAAGTAAATGCACCCGACCGGTTTGAATCAGATTTTATGGTGCAATATTTAGCAAATAAAATTCTATCTACAGAAACCACTGCTGTACTCGATGCAGGCCGTAAACTTTGGCAAGCTTACTTTGCGCACACCGATGTACGCACAGTGCGTGATGAATTTAAATTCAATCGCGCTGATGTAGGTTGGTATCAAATACGCAACGCACTCAAAGCACGAAATGCGAGTGGCGATACTATTCCTGTTGATTTCAAACCTTTTGAAAACGCCTACAAAATCTTGAGTGATAAACTGCGACCAATGGTATTTGAATTAGGATTTTTACGCTGATGACAACTAAAAATTAATCACCCGATATCAACCATAAAATATGTGTTTTCATACAGATTAGAAAAAGACTAAAACGAATTAGTCCTTAACGAGAATAATAAAAAAGGCCAAGAAGAAATTTCTCTTTTTGGCCCTTTCTCTTCAAGAATTAACACTCAATGTTAATTACACACTACGCCACCACCGCCAACACCCTGGCTGTTACAGGTGCTGGTGGTGATGCAACTACGGTTATTTTCCCAGCCCCAACCGCTGGCGGTGTTGGTACACAGCGGGTAGCGGGTGCCCCACCAGTTACATTGGCAAGCATTGGTGGCAGCACTGCTGCTGGAAACTACTGGTGTGCTGCTACGGCTACTGCTGCTGGCGATGTTGGGCGCGCTGCTCGCCGGTGCAACTGCCGGTGCTACCGCGCGACCGGTTGCCGGGTTGATGCGGCCGGGACACAAACCTTTAGCGCGCAAGTTGGCGGCGATCTGCGCGATAGCGGCATTGGTGTTGTTGTAGCTGGCATCGTGCAGCAGGATTACCTGGCCGTTTTGCAGTTGGTTGGCGGCATTGGCAATCGCCGCCGCGCTGGCGCCATTCCAATCCTGTGAGTCCACATCCCAGGTAATCACCCGCAAGCCAAGCGCTTGCGCCGCCTGGTTGATGTTGCTATTCACACCGCCGTAGGGCGGGCGGAAAAGTGTAGGTTTGGGCGCGCCCGCATTTTGAATCGCCTGATTGGTGCGGTTCAGCTCGTCATAGATTTGCTGGTAACCCAGGTTGGTCAGTTGTGGATGGCTATAACTGTGATTTTGCACTTCACCCACACTTAACAATTGCGCCATCAACTGCGGATTGGCATTCATATTGTTGCCCTGTACAAACCAGGTCACTGGCGTGAGGTTGTTTTGCTTGAGCAGATTGACCAGAGTAGCGGTGTTGCTGCCGGGGCCGTCATCGAAGGTAATCCCCACATAGCCGGCGCAACTGGCCGTGCTGGTCACACTGCTGGCGACACTGCTGTTGGCGCCCCCGCCGGTACTACCGCCGCTGCAGTTACCGCTGAAACAATCGTAAGTGAAACCAAAACCAATCGCGCCGTTGCAATGCATCAACTCTGAATTGCCACCGCCGCCGCAGGAGCCGTTGGTGTAAAAGGCGGTGTTGTAACTCATATCTTCCGCCTGCCGGGTTTCGCCGTTGACGCGGATATAATCCACCACCACATCGCGGCTGCCGCCGTCGTTGTCGAATTGCACTTGAATATCGCCTGCGGCAGTGCCGGAATAAACCAGATCCTGGAAGCTGGTGGTGAGGTTCCAACTCGCCACCGTAGTGCCACCAATACGCAAGTTGATGTGTTCACCGCCGGCAACACCTCGCGCACGCACCAATACACCACCCGGGTTGGCGACACTGGAGCTGCTGCCGGTTGCTGGTGGCATACTGCTGGCCACACTGCTGGTGTTGCCCGCTGTGCCTTCACTCACAGTGATGTCGGAACTGCCGCGACTTTGATAACCCTCGGTCGCGAGCACCATGTAGTCGTGATTGCCCAAATTCAGGCCTTTGCTCGCCCAAAAATTAAAATGGTTGGCAGTGGTGATAGTGCCGGAGATTTTTCCAAAACCTTTTTTCGGGCTGCGCACACTGAAATATTGATAAAAAGTTTGTGTACCTTCTATCGATGGTTGCTGCACCCGCTGACAGCGCCGCACGTTGTAAGTAGCACCATCGCTTTGGAAACTGCCGTAATCGGTGCCGCCGGAACAGCTCGCCGGGTTGTAGGAGCCGTAACTTTCAATCACGTAATATTCAATGAGTGGGCTACGCGTCCAGCCGTAAAGGGCGAGGTAGGAATTTTGCGAATTATCCACATTGTAACTGCCGGAATAATTCACCACCTTGGGGCCACCCGGATTCCAGCCTTTGCCTCCCACCCAGTTATTGGTGCCGTTGGACCACTGGGACGTATAACGGCCACCCGCTTGCAAACCCATAGAGGCATCGCCGGAATCCTTCCAAAAGGTGTAATAAAAACCGTTGTGGGTGCCCGTTGCATTATTGGTCAGGGTTTGTGCCTGGGAAGTATTTGCACCCAAAAGTGTGCTGCAAAAAAGCGCCGCCAAAGCGCTTTTACCGATGAGGGGAAATTTCATTATTAAACTCCAGAATAATGCCGCTCAATCAATACCACGAAAAAAGATCGAGGGCGTTGAGGACCGATCCTGCTCCTTGTGAACAGGCATTGTTTCGGCCGTCATACTGCCTTGTTGTTATTGTTTGGATTGACGAGGTGATTCCGAAGCGGATTTTTATACGACTGGCAATAGTTATTGTCAAACAAACCTTATGTGAAATGTCGATGTAACCCTATTCAACTTTATTTTTTAACGGGCAACTCTTAAAGCAAAATTTTTTATTATGTTTATCGATGTAAAAGAATTTTTGCCGATATAAAAAAGCATTTATCTGTGAAACAAAATGGCATGGTTTTGTTGGTTATTAACACATTGAAAACTGTGCAAAAACTCAAGAAATGTATTCATGCGCAAAACCATTTCGTCCATTGGCTTTCACTTCGTACATCAACTTATCTGCTTGCTCAATGGTTTTTAAAAAGTCGGCTGGCGTAACCCTATAGGTAACAATGCCCATACTGAATGTTGTTTGCCATTGGTGCTGGTGCATTTTTTCGATTAGTTTTTCTTTTAAGTTGACGGCATAGGCATGTGCCTGATCCTTATCAACATTTAACAGAATCAAACAAAATTCATCGCCTCCCATACGCCCTAAAACATCATTTTTCCGCAGATGTTGATTCATTACCTGCGCAGCTTCACATAGAAGATTGTCGCCTACTTTATGCCCGTAAGTATCGTTTATCGATTTAAAGCGATCGACGTCGATAAAAATAATGGTGATAGGCAAGTGTTGGCGATGACCTGTAGAAAACGCCACCTCGCCACTTTCATAGAAAGATCTTCGATTCGGAATTTTCGTAAGGCTATCTTCCCGCGCTAATTGTGACTCCCTGATTAACAAATGACGGATATAGCGCAGTAGATAAGTTATATACGCAAGAATTAACGCATGAATTGTCGAATTAAATAAAAATGGCAGAGGTTCAATATTGCTACCTGCAAGCAGGTAATCGCTCAGAGTCCAGGAAAGAACCGTTAAACAAAAAACAAAGCAACAGAAGAACAAGCCCGTAAACCAGCAGGCCAGAATAATCGGAAGGAGGAAAAACAAATGAAACTCAAATGACGGGCCAACAATAAAATGTAAATAACCAATAAAAATGATGCTTGATAAAATCAGCAACTGAATCGAGACGACCACTTTCAAGCTTGGTTTAGACAAAACCCAATGGCTTATATCCACAAACTGGTCACTCCTACAGAGTTGGTTATTGTCCGGCGGAATCTTCCTTTTTTCGTGACACTATTACAATGTAATAATACGCAACAGCCAACGCAAGAATCACTACTCCGGTTGCATATACGTATTGGTAATCCATTTCGTTGTAATCAAAAATAATAACTTTTCGTGCAGCCGCCATGAGCGCAGTTGCAAGAACGATTTCCACCGCCAAACGTGAATTGTGGGTATCCCGCGCATATAGAATAAGGTTGTGATAGATTTCAATAGCAATCAAAACCGCCATGAAAGCGCCAAAGGTTGCAAAAATATCTTTTATTTCAAGTAGCAGAAACGGTGGCGCCATCAGTCGTTGATAGAGGACATATACTATGTCCGCAACGCCCCACATAATCACAAATACCATGATTACCGCAATTACCTTTGCGACATACTGAATAATAACTCCCATCACGCTTATTAGTTTTGAATCTTCACTGCTCATAGCTATCACCTTGATTAGTCTGACCATGTCATTCAATGGCGTATCGATTCTTTATAAACGCAGTCCGGCGTCAATTTACTATACGCATTTTTTTAACGCAGGTGTACTACCCGACAATTGCACTTAATCAAGATTGATTAGGTGCAATTGTACGGATTAGCAGTGGAGCAAGGGGTGTCTAGTCTGGACAGTTATTCTACAGTCACCGACTTGGCCAAATTGCGCGGCTGATCCACATCAGTCCCCTTAATAATCGCCACGTAGTAACTCAACAACTGCAGCGGCAAGGTGTAGAGAATTGGTGCAAGCCAAGGATGAATATGCGGCACATTAATGACACGCATGGTAGCGTCGGATTCAAATTTTGCGTCTTCATCCGCAAACACATAGAGGATGCCGCCCCGTGCGCGCACTTCTTCGACGTTGGATTTTAATTTTTCCAACAAGTCGTTATTGGGCGCGACTACGATGATCGGCATATGCGCGTCGATCAATGCCAGTGGGCCGTGTTTTAATTCACCGGCGGCATAGGCTTCGGCGTGGATATAGGAAATTTCTTTTAGTTTCAGCGCGCCTTCCATTGCGATGGGGTACTGATCGCCGCGGCCTAAAAAGAGGGCGTGATGTTTATCGGCAAACTCTTCCGCCAGTGCTTCAATTTTTGGCGCGAGCGCTAAAGACTCTTCCAATTTTGCCGGCAGATTTTTTAACGCGGCGACCATTTCTTGTTGCCGCGCGGCAGAGAGGCCGTTGTATTTACCAATCGCCAATACCAGCATTGCTAAACCGACTAATTGCGTGGTGAAAGCTTTGGTGGAAGCCACACCAATTTCGGCACCGGCGCGGGTCATAAACGCGAGATCGGATTCGCGCACCAGTGAGGAACCGGCCACGTTGCAAATACTTAGGCTACCTAAATAACCCAATTCTTTTGCCAGTCGCAATGCAGCCAGTGTGTCTGCTGTTTCGCCGGACTGGCTGATAGTGACAACCATGCTGTTAGGTTGCACAAAGGATTTGCGATAGCGGAATTCGCTGGCGATTTCCACGTTACAGGAAATACCGGCGAGGGATTCCAACCAGTAACGCGCCACCATCGCCGAGTGGTAGCTGGTGCCGCAGGCAACGATTTGAATGTGTTTTACTTGTTTAAATAATTCAGCCGCGCCGTTACCAAAGGTTTCATCCATTACCGATTCATTGCTCAAACGACCTTCGAGGGTATTCATCACCGCGTTAGGCTGTTCGTAAATTTCCTTGAGCATAAAGTGACGGTATTTACCTTTATCACCCGCATCATAACTGGCAGTGGATTCATGTACCTGACGCTCAACCGCGTTACCATCTTTATCAAAAATATTAATGCTGGTGCGGGTGATTTCGGCCACATCGCCTTCTTCCAAAAAGATAAAACGGCGAGTCACTGGCAAGAGTGCTAATTGATCGGAAGCAATAAAGTTTTCGCCAATACCCAAACCAATCACCAGCGGTGAGCCTGAACGGGCAACCACCAAACGCGATGCATCGTTTTTATCCATCAATACAGTGCCGTAAGCACCGTGTAATTGTTTTACAGTTTTTTGCACGGCGGCTAATAAGCTCTCGGTATTCTTTAATTCTTTTTGTACTAAATGCGCAATAACTTCGGTATCGGTATCCGAGGTAAAAACATAACCCTCTTCCTGCAGCAAACTGCGCAGTGAAGCGTGGTTTTCGATAATGCCGTTGTGCACCACCGCGATATGTTCTTTGGAAACGTGCGGGTGCGCGTTGCGTTCACTCGGTTCGCCGTGAGTTGCCCAGCGAGTGTGTGCTATACCCGTACCACCCGGAGTAGGGCTGGCGTGTACGGCATCGGACAATTCTTTTACTTTCCCCAAGCGGCGCACGCGCTGTAATTCGCCGCTGCTATTCACTACAGCGACACCGGCTGAGTCGTATCCGCGATACTCCAGGCGACGCAATCCTTCCACCAGAATATCCACCACATCGCGTTGCGCTACAGCGCCAACAATTCCACACATAATTTTTCTCCTTGAGCTGTTTAGTAAAAAAGTAGTGATAAAAATATTTTTTAACCCCACCCTGCCATCAACCCCACCCTAACCCTCCCCTTGCCAAGAGGAGGGGATAAAAGCTCCTCCCCCTGATTAAGGGGGAGGCTGGGAGGGGGTCTAGCTCCTCCCCATTTTTAGGGGGGAAGCCGGGAGGGGATGTTTAACCGATAATTACCTGCACACCCTGTTGTTCAATTTTTTGTTTGTCGTTTGCATCAATACCATCGTCAGTGACCAGCACTTTTATTGCCGACCAGGGCAATTCCAGGTTGTGGATTTTGCGCCCGATCTTGTCAGACTCGGCCATCACAATTACTTCGCGCGCGACTTCGGCCATCACCCGGCTAAGGCTGTAAAGTTCATTGAAGGTGGTTGTGCCGCGCTCCAGATCCAAACCGTCAGCGCCGATAAAAAATTGGTCGAAGTTGTAGGAGCGCAAAATCTGCTCGGCGAGTTGACCCTGGAAGCCTTCGGATTTTGGATCCCAGGTGCCGCCGGTCATAAGAATAGTGGGTTCGTTTTCCAGCTCGCGCAGGGCGTTGGCGATACTGAGGGAGTTGGTCATCACCACCAGCCCTTGCTTATGGGATAACTCGGGCAAAAGGGCGGAGGTAGTAGAACTGCCGCTATCGAGGATGATGCGGTTGTGATCGCGGATCAGTTCTGCGGCGGCTTTGGCGATGGCTTGCTTACGAAGCGAAACTTTTTCGACCGGATCGGTCATCAACTCTTGCGGGACGAGAACTGCGCCACCGTAGCGACGCAGCAACAAACCATTGGACTCCAGTGCCGCCAAATCCTTGCGAATCGTGACTTCTGAGGTAGAAAACTGCTCGGCAAGCGCTTCAACACTGACTTCGCCGCTGCTATTGAGCAGATCGATAATCGCCCGACGGCGTTGCTGGGTATTGCGTTTGGTCATCTTATCTTGCCAATAAGTTTCGATTTGAAAGATATTCTAGCTCTTCGAAACTTATTGGCAAGTAAAAAGATTTTTCGTCAGCTCGCTATGGCAGTTAAACGCTGGGTATATACATTGCTTTTATGAGCGGTAACCCTGAGGTTCTGGCGTGCCCGGGTCATGGCCACGTATAGCAACCGACTTTCATCGGCTTGCTGTTCATCGCGTAAATAACCCAAGCCCATAACTACCACATGGGAAAACTCCAAACCTTTACTGGCATGGCGAGTTAAGAGAGCAACCTGATCGACTTCCGGGCGGTAGTCCCGACTGATCTCACACGGCAGCTGGCGTCGCTGCAAGGCTTTGCAAAGCTTTTCACCCAGCCAATTGGCGGGAAAAATCACGGCCATATCCTTCCAACTAACCCCTTCAGCCGCCCACTGTTGTAAACAACGGGCGATATAAGTCATCTCCTCATCGGCGTTGCGCAAGAGTGAAAAGCTGGGAGCCAAACCGGAAGTGCCCGCCATTTCCGGTTTAATTAGCGGGATATGATCATCATCAACGGTTTTTTGCTGCATAAATTCTTTGGCGAAGTCATAGGCAAAACCGAGTATTTCGCGGGTGTTGCGGTAATTGATCTTGAGGATGGTGGTACGCCCACGCGCCTGAATACCAACGCTGGACAAGGAAAAGTCCAATCCGCGCTTGCGCTGATAGATCGACTGGGCGTCGTCATACAACAGCAGTAATGAGTTATGCTCTTTATCGATCATTTGCACGACCAGTTGCAGCCATTCAGCTTCAAAGTCGTGGCCTTCGTCGATCAATAGCGCGCCGTACTGTTCGCGCGGAATTTGCCCCTTGTTTACGCCATCGATGACCGAAGTTACCTGCCGTTCCCAAATGGGCTCGTCACCTGCAATTACATCGACGTTGTAGGTTTTAAGCTGAAGTTTGCACCAATCGTGGAAGTGATAAATATGAACATTTTCACCTACGCCTTTTTCCTGCAAAAAGCCACGTAACTTGCCGGCCAGCTTTACGTTAAAACACAGAACCAATATAGGCTTGGAAAATGTTTGGGAGAGATAAAGGCTGCGATAGCCAAGGATGAGTGTTTTGCCCGAACCCGCAACGCCATGAACCACGCGGTGGCCATCACCAAGGCTACGCGCCAAAGTCTCTTGTTGGATATCCATGACTTTGACTATGTCGGGAATCTCTGCGGATTTTTCCGTCGCAAACAAATCCAGATTGGTGTGGCTAATGCGAATCTCGGGAAACAAATGCCAGCGAATTCGCTCTATCTGCGGCAGCGTCAGCTTCTCGGCAAATACATAGGGAAACATTTGCCATAACCGTTCCTGAAACACTTCTGCATCCAACCCTGCCACCATTTCATCCCTGCAAATCACCAAGCGCGCAGGGAGAACTATCTCCTGCTCGGCTTCACTCAGCGCCTTATCCAATTGTTTGCGGGTGATATTGGTCAGCACAACGCCGTAGGCCCAGGGGCTGAGCAATTTGCCCTGATATTTACCTTCGGCGTGAACTAAGGCTTTATCGCGCTCCAACCGCTTAATGTAGTGAGTCGCGCATTGGCGCGCTTGTAATAGTGGATTGGGTTTGGACACCAGGCCTCGCTGTGTCAGCAGGCGCACTACATCATGGGTAATGCTTTGCATGGCATCGATGCGCCAATCCTTCACCTCTAAAAACAGCAATCCCCGGCTGGGATGCAGGATGACAAAATCGGTATAACGGCGTTTGTCGCCCAGTGGAATATCAAACCAAACCAGATAATCGTCTTCCAGATAATCCTCAAGACGCTCGGCAAAACGCCGCTCGCCCGCCGTCATTGGTTTGCGTAAATCATCGTGGTTGCGAATTATTTTTGTCATAACGCCCCAAAACCTTCGTCAAAAAGTAATGACTTCGATGCCATTTACGGATAAGACGTTAGTTATAGGAGGAAATCAGGCTAAGGGCAATAACAGCTAATTACTGTAGACAGATGATCTGTGCCCAACCTTGATCACCACCACAATCAATTCACCATCGCGGATTTCATAAACAATCCGGTAGTTGCCCTGACGGACGCGATAGAGTTCGTTGCCGCTGAGTTTGATGCAGCCCTCGGCGCGGGGATTTTCAGCGAGTTCGTCAATATGGCTGAGAATTCGTTGGATGTCGGCTGAGGGAATTGCGCGCAAATCTTTCGTAACAGAACTTTTGAAGGTGATTTTATAGTTTGCCATTAGCCTTCAAATCATTAAGCAGCACTTCATAGCTGATTTCCGGCTCGCTCACGCGATCGGCATAAGCTTTAAGATCTTGCTGATCTTCGTTCATTAATAACCGCACAGCTTCATCCACCAATTCAGAGAGAGACACATGGGTCGAAGCGGCTTTTAGTCGCAATGCCTGATGCAGTTGTGGATCGAAATAGATGGTTGAGCGCTTGGACAACTGGCTCATGGGAAAGGCCTCTTGATTGACACCACAACATCATGACGCTGTGATGTTGTGGTGTCAAACCTGAGATTTAGGGCGTGGGCACAAACTTGGACAATAAACGGACGTATGCAACCTGATAGTCGTTGTGGTTTTCGGTGATCTGCCAGGAGTTCAGCGGCCAGCTGGTGTTGAAGTCCAGGTAAGCTTTCATTGCTGGTTGACCCTTGGGCGGGCTCAATACTGCGCCGCCACAGCGCGAATCATTGGGGTTGTTCTGGCAGAAGCCATCCCAATCGTAAGCCGGGTTGGGGCCGCCGACCAAAAAGCCCGGCGCTGGGCCGTAGGTTGAGCTGCCGACCCTATCCCACAGCGCGCTGCCATCGGTAAACCAGGAGTGATAAAACTCGTTGACCGAGCTATGTACACCCAGGCTGTACATATTAGACAGGTAGACCATCGCCTGGGGGTTAACGCCGTGGATATAGTTCAAGTAGCCAACCGCGGCGTTGCGCACCTCCGCTTGGTTTGTGCCGCTGATGTTGTAGTCGATCAGGTTATGGAAGGTCAGCCCCTTGCGGGAAATGGTGCGATTGCTGCCCCAGGTAAAGTTGCTGGTGCCTATAAAAGCGCGGTAGGGATCCTCGCCATTACGCACGGCCGGCCAGTTATTATTGGCGTTGAACGCAGATTGGTATTGGTTTTTGAGGGAGCTGGCGACAGCGCTGGTGGCATCGGGCAGGCTGGCATAGTAGAGCCAAGCGGTAACTTCAGGCTCGTTCCACACATCCACCCAGCTGGTAGCATTAGTGGCGTTGGCATCGACATGGCTGCGATAAGTCGCTGAACCTGTCGCGGCAAACAGGTAAATCGCGGCGGTGGTTTTCTTGGTGGCGCGGCCGGCGTCATCCACCTCCTGCTGGCCAGCGCCCAAACCGGCCGATGCTCCCTCGTTATTGCGGAAGGTTACATTGGGGTTGGCGACCGCCCAGGTCCAGGCATTTTCCGCGCGGGTTTTCAGGTCGGCGGCGTAGGCGTTCAGCTCGGGGTTATCCAGCCCGGCCAGGATTTTACTGCCCAGTGCAAAAGCACCGGCACTGGTGAGGGTCGCCGAGGTGCTGGCTGGCCCATAGTAACTGGGGCCGGCGGCAGTAGATGGCGGGCTGGCGTGTTGGTTGTTGGCATTGGTGTGGGAAAGGCCGAGAATCGACAACACTGAGCCATCGCTATTCTGCATTTTCTTGAGCCAGTCAAAACCCCATTTAATCTCGTCGATGATATCGGGCACGCCATTACCCGATTCGGGGATATTGTAATCATCGCCCCAGATTGCTGGATTTTCAGCATAGGCGTGGAGCAGGGCGACCAGGTAGTAGGCGTGCCAATTGGTGTATTTGTTGTAGTCACCTGCGTCGTACCACCCGCCGGAGAGGTCTTTTTCAGTGGCGGCATTATTTTTGTCGCTATACAGGCGCGCGTTTTTATCCTGCCCCGCACCTATATGGCTTGCCCCATCGGTCCAGGCCGCTTCTGCAAAAGGCGCTTGTTTGGCAAAACCAGCACGCTGGTAAAAGAAGCTGCGCATGGCATGTTTCAGTACGGGTTTGTATACATCGGCACCTATGCTGAATGCTGGTGAGCGTACATTTTTTTCCACATCCACTACGGCATAGCGGCCCGGCGTGGTTACGCTGGAAAAATCAAACCACCAGGCTTTATCGCCTGCGGCGTCAAAGGTCGCGCCGGATTTCCAACTCACCGCACTGCCGCTGAGTACCACAGCACTAGTATCCAGGTTGATCAACTGATAGGTGGCGCCGGGAGTGAAGCTAAGCGCGGCGTCATAGCCGGTTTGCGGATCGCGGATCACCGCGACTTTTTTGGCGTCCGGTAAATAACCAAATTGGTCGACCAGGATAAAACTGCTGATAGCGGCGGGGCCCTGACTAGCTGCGCTGGACGCGGCCAGTGACGAGGCTGCTGCAGATGAGGGAGCCAGTGAAGAAGCTGCAATCGACGATGGTGCAACACTGCTGGCAGGGGCGGCGGAAGATGCCGGTTTGGGAGTGCTGGAACCACCACCTCCACCACCGCAGGCAGTTATAGATCCACTCAATAGCAGACTAAATAATAGTTTGGACGTTTTCATATATCGCTCGCAGTTATTATTGATTTGGAGCGATATTAATCACTTAACCGGTTACATGCATTGCCATTTTAAGTAATTTCCAAAACTTTACTCTGGCCCGCTATCTGAAGGGGTTTAGAGATTTTTTATTCCACATTCGCCACAATAAATTCCAGAATCTGTTTGGCACTGGTGACCTTATCCAATTCGGTATAGAGCGAACCGTCCTTGCCGGAATGATGGCCGTGGCCAACCAGATTAAATAAATGCTGCCCTGGTTGCTGCGAATCGATAATCGCTTCATAAATCAGCGAAGGCTGCCCCGAAGAGCCACTACCCGAATAAACCGCATCGTCCGGAAAACGGGTTTTGCTGTAATACTCGTTGAAATCATAGCTGCGGTTCACTTCCATCATCAGCTTGTAGCGCCCCATACGCGGTGCAGACAGAGTGACTTGGTAATCCACCTTGGGTGTTGCTGCAGAAATGCCATCCAAATCCGAGTTGTGTTGGTCTGGAGTGTAAAGTCCATCAACCGATTTAATACCGCGTTTATGGCTCCAGTAAGGCAAGGCTTCGGGGCGACGCACTACTTCAATCGCCGGATCTTTTGAACGATAACTGGAGTCGGACGTTTTGCCGGTGATGTACAGCGTATCGATATATTTACCTTCCAGCGTTTCCATCCACACCACAATTTGCGGCGTGCTGGTGTAGGTTATCCCCAAAAACAAATCTTGCGGTGCCGAGTGATACTCGCGGCCAGCTTTAAAAAACACATGCAATTTTGGCGAACTGGCATCCGCACTTAAATCGATAAGTGTGTATTCACGTTTATCCGGTTCAGCGGATTTTTTCAGGTTGTAACCAAAGGTCGCAACCGATGAGACCGGCGGCAAATTAAAGGTCAGCCCCATCACCAGTGGAACTATGCCTGCAATCGCCAAACCCATCGACCATTTACCAGGACGTTTTTGCATATGGTTTTTATAGGTTTTTGCGTTGTGTTTAATGTGCAACACGATGCAAACCAAAAATAATACCGCACCCCAAATATGCAGTGAGCCGACAAAATAATTGTAAGGAGTTGCGTACAACAGCACGCCGGTAATCAGCAATACCGCGAAAGCAACTGATAGCGTAATGGTAGAAATAGTGCGCAAATTCATTTTCTATTCTCGCGAATATTATTGTTGGGATGATATTGGATGCCGTCATAGTTGATGCTTCTATAACGGCTTTATCTATGATGGTTTTATTCGTTTACGCGTTTAACGTTTGTTGCTGCAATTGCTGGCGCAGTTGCATCAATTCGTTATCAAAGGTCTGGCGGATTTCCTGGCGTAAGGTTTCAGGTAGTGGTGCTGCAGGAGCTTGCTGGTGTAATTGTGGTTGGCTGTATGAAAACTTCATAAATCCGAATTTTTTGGTTTTGGCCCATTCAGCAAATGAGTGTTTGAATTGCGCCAACTCTTCCGCTGTTAAGAGCGCGGTTAATTCCGCTTCTTTTTGAGCAAGGAATTCCGGAATCTTGTCGCTTTGGTTGGTGAAGTACAGCTTGGGTACTTCGCGGTAAGAATCGAGGATGGCAGACATCTTTTCAGCGCGTTCAGTATCCAGATTTAATTCCGCTACAAAACGCTGATGGCCAGATGTCCAACCGCTATTGCTATTCCAGTTGGCCGCGCCGCCCCAGTCTTTTGCGAAAACAACCGTTGCGCACACGATACTGCCAACAATCAAACCGGTGATAATTAACTTTTTCATGACATTGTTCCTCTGTGGTTGTGGTCTACAGGTGCCAATCTAGACCTCAAATGAGGAAGCAAAATGTGTGAATTGTGAATGAATTGTGTCTTTTAGGGCGCTTCGTATTTGTATCCGGCACCGTAGACTGAGCGGATCAACTCAACCTGATCGTTTGCATCGTTTAGTTTTTTGCGCAATTTTTTAATGTGGCCATCTACCGTGCGATCACCGACCACGCGGTAGTCCTGATAGATATTGTCGAGGATATATTGGCGGGAAAAGATCCTGCCGGGCTGGGAATAGAGTAGGGAAAACAATTGAAATTCCACGTTGGTCAACTCAACCACTTGATTGAAAACCCGCAAGCTCATGCGCTGCTCATCAACAACCACCGGCGCTGTTGCAGAAGATTCTTGTGGCGTGTGAAAGCTGCGACGTAACACCGCTTTAACACGCGCTACTACTTCACGTGCACTAAACGGTTTGCACACATAATCGTCCGCACCCAATTCAAGCCCCAATAAGCGATCAATTTCTTCAACTTTGGCAGTCATCATAATAATGGGCACCGCCGAGTGTTGGCGCTGGTGCTTGCAAATTTCCAAACCACCCATACCGGGCAACATCAAATCCAACAAAATTAATGCCGGTTCGTTTTGCTGCAACCAGCGATGCGCTTCATCGCCGCGATTAAATACAATTGTCTGGAAGTTGCTGGCGTTGAGGTACTCCGCCATTAACTTTGCCAAATCGATTTCATCTTCAACCAAACAAATCAGTGGTGATGGGTGCATCTTTATGTCCTTAATAAACGCGATGGATATTTATTGTTGGGCTTTGGGTAACTCGATGCAAATTTGCAATCCTCCCAATGCCGAGGTGCCCGCGGTGATTTTGCCTTGGTGTGCATTGACGATTTTTTTACAAATAGCCAAGCCCAAACCCGCACCACCCGTTGCACGGCTGCGCGAATTTTCCAAGCGGAAAAGTCGCTCAAAAATTTTATTCTGTTGCTCTGGAGCAACACCCGGCGGGCTGTCATCAATGCTGATGACAATATGCGTATCACCTGTATTGATACCCACTTGAATCTCACCACCAGCATCAGTGTAACGAATAGAATTTTCCAACAAGTTGCTGAATAGCTGTTGTAACCGGTCGCTATCAGCGACTATTGCGTAATCCTGGGTTGTATCAATATTGTCTGTCAGCCTTAAACCCGCCGTTTGTGCTTTCACTTGAAAATGTTCAATGCAGGTTTTTAACAAAGGCGCGAGCGAAATAGTTTGCTTGTTGTAGCTAAGCGCACCCACATCGGATAAGGACAACTCAAACAAATCATCAATCAAATTGCTCAAGCCCAAAACCTTGTCGTACAGCAACGCCAGATTTTCATGATTGGCAGGTCTAATACCATCTTGCATCGCTTCAATTTGTACTTTCAATACGGAGAGCGGCGTGCGCATTTCATGGGAAATATCGGCAACCCAGAGCGCACGCGATTGTTGGTTGGCCGCAAGTGCTTCACTGAGTTGGTTAAAACTAGTGCAGAGCTGGCCTATTTCATCCTTGCTAGCGACAGGAATCGTTTGTGAATAATCACCAGATGCCAATGCATGGGCCTTTTGTGCAAGGCCAGTCAACGGCTGGCTTATTCGCCGTGCAAGCAGGGTTGCAACAATCGTCGCAATCACCAACACAAATAAACTGATGATGCTGAAAATTTTAAATTGATGCTGGATAAAATTCTGGTCTTGTTGGCGGCTCACAACCGTGGGTTTTACAAAGCTGATAAACCCGACTATCTGGTTTGCATAAGCCACAGGAATCCATTCCAGGGTTTGGTTGGGTTTGTTAACACCCAGCAACAATTTTTTATTAGCATCATGCAAACTGATACTGCTGACAAACTCACGGTAATAGGCGCGTGGGGTATTTTCTCCAGCGCTTTGCGCTGGCGGCAGGCCATCAAACAAAGAATCGCTTTCGGCAAAAATAATTTCTTTTAAATTGAGCCAGCGCGATGGATTGGCCTCAAACGCATCAAAGGAATCTTCTTCGCGATAAACATTTGAAAGTGCACTGCGCAATATTTCCAACCTCTGCACGGATTGCTTTGAGGTGTAATCCAAAAATCCTTGGCGCAAACTATTATGCAACAACAGATAAAGCGCCAATACGCATAGCGCTATGGTGCCGACAAATGCCAGCCAGAGTTTGGTACTTACTCTCATGTACATGTGGCTCTCCATAAAAACACAAGATAGATTCCATAAAAAACGAGGCACTTGGCCTCGTTTCATTTTTTGTCTTTTGATTTATTTTTTTGTTGGCCGTTCCCAACCCTGAATATTGCGCTGCTTGCTGCGTGCAATTGCCAGCTCTGCAGCTTCAACATCTTTGGTGATAATCGACCCTGCACCGACGGTAGCATCAGCGCCAATTTTTACCGGTGCGACCAATGCCGAATTGGAACCGATAAACGCGTTGTCGCCAATTTCGGTTTTGAATTTATTTACACCGTCGTAATTACAAGTGATAGTCCCTGCACCCACATTCACCTTACTGCCGACCTTGGCATCGCCGATATAACTCAGGTGATTCACTTTGCTGCCCTTGGCGATCACGGCTTTTTTAGTCTCAACAAAATTTCCAATTTTGACTTCATCAGCTAGATCAGTGCCCGGGCGCAACCGCGCGTAAGGGCCGATATCGCAGTTGGCTGCCATCACCGCTTCTTCAATATGGCTGAACGCTTTGATATGGGTTCCCGCACCAATTTTGCTATTGATAATCACGCAGTTGGGCTCAATGACTACACCATCACCCAACTCAACATCGCCTTCAAAAACGCAATTCACATCGATAACGACATCGCGACCGGCATTTACATTGCCGCGAATATCAAGGCGCAAAGGATCGAGGAGAGTCACACCTGCTACCATCAATTCATTGGCTTTTTGTTTCTGGTAAAAACGTTCCAGTGCGGCTTGTTGCTGGCGATTATTAATGCCTTCCACTTCTTCAACGGCATTAGGCTGTTCCACATGGATAGCGATACCATCGGCCTTCGCCATCGCAATAATATCGGTAAGATAATACTCACCCTGTGCGTTGTTGTTTTTTAATTGCGGCAACCATTTCTGCAAGTGAGCTGCTTTAACAGCCATGATACCGGTATTTATTTCACGGATTTTTTTTTGCTCATCGCTAGCATCTTTGTGTTCGACAATCGCAACGACTGCATTTTTTTCATCGCGCACAATACGGCCATAACCTGTGGGATCAACCATATTGACGGTGAGCAGACCCATTTGTTTTTCATTCACGCCAGCAATAAGTTTTTGCAAGGTTTCAGCGCGGGTGAGCGGTACATCGCCATAGAGAATTAATACACTTGCATCATTACGAACTTGCGGCAGGGCTTGCTGTACTGCATGGCCGGTACCCAGTTGCTCGGCCTGCAATACAAATTTCACGTCCGGCGCCGCCATTTTCTGTTCAACTTTTTCCGCACCATGTCCAACAATAATCAGGATCTGCTCTCCACCCACCTGGCGGGCTGTATCCACCACGTGTTGAACCAGTGCCTTGCCGCCAATAGGATGCAAAACTTTTGGCAAATCAGAACGCATACGGGTGCCTTTACCGGCGGCAAGAACAAGAATATCGAGCATAGTGGGAGTCCTTTATCTAAATGGGCGGATAGTGCGCAGACAAAAAATTGTAATAATAAAAAAGGCGACTCGAAAGTCGCCTTTTGATAGTCCAACAGCGTTTACTTGCCTGCTTTTCGTTTGATAGCTTGCAAGGTGCGCAATTGGGCAGCAGCTTCTGCCAGTTGCGCAGCGGCGCGTTGGAAGTCGATCTCTTTTGCTTGCTCGGACAGTTGATGCTGGGCCAACTGTTGCGCTTCCAAAGCGGCGGCTTCATCCATATCATCGGCACGCAAAGCAGTGTCTGCCAAAACGGTCACGTGATAGGGCTGAACCTCAAGGTAGCCACCGGAAACAAAGAATACCTCCTCGGCACCACCTGGTTTGATAAGACGCACGGGGCCTGGGTTGATACCAGTCAACAAGGGTGCGTGGCCATAGGCAATACCTATGTCACCCAATGTACCTGTGGCAATTACCATCTCCACAATACCGGAGAAAATTTCACGCTCAGCACTGACGATATCGCATTGAATAGTCATGGCCATACTTGTGTCTCTTCACTTGAATAAAACTGTACTGCAACAGAACAGCAAACAAACCCCGCACTTGCGTGCGGGGTCAGGATTTATTTAAGTTTGCCGGCTTTTTCTACAGCTTCGTCAATCGAACCAACCATGTAGAAAGCTTGTTCTGGCAAGTGGTCATACTCACCCGCTAACAAACCTTTAAAACCACGAATGGTTTCTTTAAGCGGAACATACTTACCTGGTGAACCAGTAAATACTTCAGCCACATGGAAAGGTTGTGACAAGAAGCGCTCGATTTTACGCGCGCGGGACACAGTTTGTTTGTCTTCTTCAGACAATTCGTCCATACCCAAAATCGCGATAATATCTTTCAGCTCTTTGTAACGTTGCAATACGGTTTGTACACCGCGCGCTACTGAGTAATGATCCTGACCGATAATCATTGGGTCCAATTGACGTGAGGTTGAATCCAATGGATCAATCGCCGGGTAAATACCTTTTGCAGCGATATCACGACTTAATACTACAGTAGAATCCAAATGCGCAAAGGTGGTGGCTGGCGATGGGTCAGTCAAGTCATCCGCTGGTACGTACACCGCTTGTACAGAGGTGATAGAGCCGATTTTGGTAGAAGTAATACGCTCTTGCAAAACGCCCATCTCTTCCGCCAGAGTCGGTTGGTAACCTACCGCTGAAGGCATACGGCCAAGCAGTGCAGATACTTCAGTACCAGCCAGGGTGTAACGATAGATGTTGTCAACGAACAACAATACATCTTTACCTTCATCGCGGAATTTTTCCGCCATGGTCAAACCAGTCAAGGCTACGCGCAAACGGTTGCCGGGCGGCTCGTTCATCTGGCCGTATACCATGGCTACTTTGTCGACTACGTTAGAGTCTTTCATCTCGTGGTAGAAGTCGTTCCCTTCACGGGTACGCTCACCTACACCGGCAAACACCGACAAACCGCTGTGTTCCTTAGCGATGTTGTTGATGAGTTCCATCATGTTTACGGTTTTACCTACACCGGCACCACCAAACAGACCGACCTTACCGCCTTTGGCGAAAGGACAAACCAGATCGATAACTTTAATACCAGTTTCCAGCAGCTCTTCTGAAGCTGCCAGCTCTTCGTATTTAGGCGCAGCGCGGTGAATTTGCATACGCTCTTTTTCACCGATGGGGCCCGCTTCATCAATCGGATTACCCAGTACGTCCATAATACGACCGAGGGTTTCGGTACCTACGGGCACTTTAATTGGCTCGTTGGTATTGGTAACGGTTAAACCGCGACGCAAACCTTCGGAGGAACCAAGAGCAATAGTGCGCACTACGCCGTCGCCTAATTGCTGTTGCACTTCGAGGGTAAGGTTGCCTTCGCTGATAACCAGTGCATCATAAACTTTAGGCACTGCATCGCGTGGGAATTCCACATCGATAACGGCGCCGATAATCTGAACGATACGTCCGCTACTCATTTCCGGTTCCTCTTTGTTCCAGAAATTCCAGATCCCTTTTAATACAACTCAAGGGGCTGAAGGTTTAAATACAAAAATCGTTAGCCTGTCTACTGGGTATACTGAAGGACAGCTTATTGAACTGCTGCCGCACCACCCACAATTTCTGACAGTTCCTGGGTAATCGCTGCTTGACGTGCTTTGTTGTAAATCAATTTCAAGCTATCAATCAATTCACCAGCGTTATCGGTTGCGCTTTTCATCGCAATCATCCGCGCCGCTTGTTCACTCGCAGCATTTTCAACGACTGCTTGATAAACTTGAGATTCAATAAAGCGAACCAACAACCCTTTCAACAGAAACTCTGCATCTGGCTCGTAGATATAATCCCAGTGATGTTTCAACTTGGTATTTTCTTCAGCAACCAGAGGTAACAACTGACGAACTTTGGGTGACTGGGTCATGGTGTTCACAAAATCGTTACTCACCAAAAACAGCTTGTCGATCTTGCCTTGTTCAAAAGCATCGAGCATTACCTTCACACTACCGATCAAATCGGAAACCGCAGGGGCTTCACCAATGTCGCGAGAGGAAGCAACCACATTGCCACCGAAACTTCTGAAAAACTGTGCGGCCTTGGCGCCGATCAGACACAGATCTATAGCGATTTTCTGATCGTTCCATACTTTCATATCGCGAATGGCTGCTTTAAACAGGTTAGTGTTTAAACCACCACAAAGACCGCGATCACTGGACACCAGAATGTAACCCACGCGTTTAACTTCGCGCTCTTTCATAAACAAGTGTTTGTATTCGGGGTTAGCATTTGCCAAGTGCCCGACTACTTCACGGATGCGACTAGCGTAAGGTTTGCCTAATTGCATACGCTCTTGTGCACGACGCATTTTACTGGCAGCGACCATTTCCATCGCGCTGGTAATCTTCTGCGTGCTTTTGACGCTCGAAATTTGCGTCCGAATTTCTTTAGTGCTTGCCATACTCTCGAACTCAGGTTAACGGCCTAAGACGCTGAGCCATAAAACCGATTGCATCGGTTTTATGGCCACCAAATTACCAGGTGCGGCTTGCTTTCAGCTTGGTGATCAGCTCTTTGAATTTGCCTTCCAACTCGCCATTCCAATCACCGGTGGCATCAATATGAGCCATAGTGTCAGCGTACTCAGCGTTAGCAAATGACAAGAGTGCAGCTTCAAAATCAAGCACTTTGCTTACGTCGATATCTTTCAGATGACCTTCGTTAGCGGCGTAAAGTACCAAAGCCATTTGGCCAACACTCATAGGCGCAAATTGCTTTTGCTTCATCAATTCAGTGACACGTTGACCGTGCTCCAATTGTGATTTGGTCGCTTCGTCCAAATCAGAAGCAAACTGCGAGAAAGCTGCCAATTCGCGGTATTGCGCCAACGCGGTACGAATACCACCAGAGAGCTTTTTAACCACTTTAGTTTGTGCAGCACCACCTACACGCGATACCGAAATACCGGCGTTCATCGCAGGGCGAATACCTGAGTTGAACATGGAAGATTCAAGGAAGATCTGTCCATCGGTAATAGAAATCACGTTGGTTGGAACGAATGCAGAAACGTCACCAGCTTGGGTTTCGATGATTGGTAATGCGGTCAAAGAACCAGTTTTGCCTGTCACTTCACCCTTGGTGAATTTCTCAACGTAAGCTTCGCTCACACGAGAGGCGCGCTCAAGCAGACGGGAGTGCAGATAGAATACGTCGCCAGGGTAGGCCTCACGACCTGGTGGACGACGCAACAACAGGGAGATTTGACGGTAAGCCCAGGCTTGTTTGGTCAGGTCGTCATAGATAATCAATGCGTCTTGACCGCGGTCGCGGAAGTATTCGCCCATGGTACAACCGGCAAAGGCCGCAAGGAATTGCATAGACGCTGGGTCAGAGGCAGTCGCAGCGATCACGATGGTGTGATCCATTGCGCCATTTTCTTCCAACTTGCGTACCACGCTGGCTACCGATGACGCTTTTTGGCCAATCGCCACATAAATACACTTAATACCAGAACCTTTTTGGTTGATGATGGCATCAACCGCGATGGCGGTTTTACCGATCTGACGGTCACCAATGATCAACTCGCGCTGGCCGCGACCGATTGGCACCATGGCGTCAATGGCTTTCAAACCAATTTGTACAGGCTGGTCAACTGATTTACGCCAAATTACACCGGGAGCAATTTTTTCAATTGCATCGGTCATTTTGGTGTTCAATGGGCCTTTACCATCGATTGGATTGCCCAGGGCGTCAACTACGCGACCCAGCAATTCCGGACCAACAGGTACTTCCAGAATACGGCCAGTACATTTACATTTTTGGCCTTCGGCCACACCGCGGTAATCACCGAGAATTACTGCACCAACAGAGTCACGCTCCAGGTTCAGTGCCATCCCGTAAATGCCGCCTTCAAATTCGATCATCTCACCGTACATAACATCGGCGAGACCATGAATGCGAATAATACCGTCAGTTACGGAAACGACAGTACCTTCGTTTTGAGCTTCTGTTGAAAACTCAAGACCAGCAATACGCTGCTTGATGATTTCACTGATTTCAGAAGGATTCAGTTGCTGCATGCTCTGTTCCTCAACCCCAAAGATTAGGATTTCATTGCTTCGGCGAGTTTAGCCAAGCGCCCACGAACCGAACCGTCTATCACCATGTCGCCGGTGTGAATAACAACACCACCCAGCAGGCTCTTATCTACCGAACCTTGAACACTGACTTTACGATCCAACTTAGCGCTCAGTGCTTGAGCCAATTTATTGATCAAGTCAACCGGCAACTCAAATGCTGCGGTTACCTCAACATCGATGGTTTTTTCTTGCTGGGCTTTCATTTTGGCAAACAGCTCTTTCACAAACGGCAAGAGCGCCAATCGTTTATTGCTCGCAAGAGTGTGGATGAAATTTTGCTGATTTTCATCCAGTTGGTCACCACAAACTTGTACAAAGATGGAAGCCTTTTGCGCCGAAGAAAGACCAGAAACAGCCAAGGCTTTTTTTACCTGATCTTGTTCTGCAACGGCGGCTGAAACTTCCAGAGCTTCAAACCATGACTGCAATTTATTCGCAGCGATGGCATATTCAAATGCTGCTTTGGCGTAAGGCCTAGCCAAGGTGGTTAGTTCAGCCATATCTACCTCTCTTAAAGCTCTGCAGCGAGTTTATCTACCAACTCGTTGTGAGCGTTTTGATCGATAGAAGATTCAAGAATTTTTTCTGCACCTGCCAGAGCAAGAACGACTACTTTGCTGCGCAATTCTTCTTTTGCACGGGCAGTAGCCTGTTCGATTTCCGCTTGCGCAGAGGCTTTTATACGTTCAGCTTCCAGACGTGCCTTCTCTTTTGCTTCTTCAACAACTTCGATAGCACGTTTGTTAGCTTGATCGATAATAGCGGCGGCTTCTTTCTTCGCAGAAGTCAGCTGCTCAACTACTTTCTTTTTAGCCAGTTCAAGATCTTTTTCGGCTTTATCTGCTGCCTGGAGCCCATCAGCGATACGCTTGGTGCGCTCTGCCATTGCCGCAACAATGGGTGGCCACACATAGCGTTGTGTCAGGTAAATGAAAATGGCAAACGCCACTATCTGACCGATGAAAGTTGCATTAAGGTTCACAGTTGAATGCCTTTGTTAAAGGGATTTAATGTTTATTTCGCGCGGTAATTAAACAACAGCAAACAAAATATACATGCCGATACCAACACCGATCATTGGAACCGCATCCACCAGACCCATAACAACGAAGAATTGGGTACGCAACATTGGCAGCAACTCTGGTTGACGTGCAGCTCCTTCCAAGAATTTACCACCCAAGAGTGCTACGCCGATTGCAGCGCCGATTGCGCCCAAACCGATTACCAGTGCACCTGCCAAATAAATCAAAGCTGTTGCTTCAGTCACAGTGTTTCTCCTACTTAAGTTGATAAAAATTAAAACCAAAAACGAAATTGAAACTAATTAAAACTAGTGTTGCTCATCCGTTTGGAACGCCATGCTCATATAAACAATGGTCAGAACCATAAAAATAAATGCCTGCAGAGCAATAATCAGAATGTGGAAAAGTGCCCAGATTATTTGCAATGACATACCAAACACACCGAGAACCAAATTCACGCCGATCATGATCGCGATCAAAATGAAAATAACTTCACCGGCATAGAGATTCCCGAATAGACGCAAACCCAGAGAAATTGGCTTGGCAATCAAGTTGGATAATTCGAGTACGAGGTTTATCGGAATCAGCAAAGTTTGCACAATAAAATTGTTGCTGCTGAATGGATGAAGAGTCAGCTCCTTGGCAAAACCAAGGACACCTTTCTCGCGAATACTAAAGAATAAAATTAGTAAGAAAACGGTCGCTGCCATACCCAAAGTAATATTAGGGTCGGTAGATGGCACAACTTTGAAAAATACTGAATGAGGATCGGCCCCCAAAAGATGAACACCAACTAGCTCGGCAGTTTTTGGCAATAGATCAATGGCGATAAGATCCATAGCGTTCATGAAGAACACCCACACCAGAATCGTCAGGGCTAGAGGGCCAACAACAAGGCTTTTGTAGGGAAACATGCCTTTAACACTGTTTTCCACAAATTCAACAACTGCTTCAATACCGTTTTGAAGGCCGGTAGGCACATCACTGGTAACCTTTTTAGCAACGCTGCGGAATAAAAAGAAAAACACCAAACCTAAAAAAATCGACCATCCCATAGTGTCAACATTAATAGACCAAAAGCCCATTTGTGCTGCTTCTTCACTACTGTGCGCGAACCCCCATGAACCATCTGGCAGCTTGCCATAGGTGAGGTTAGTAAGGTGGTGTTTAATGTACTCAGAGGACGTAATTGCTTCTGCGTGTTCGGCGGATGACATCGTTAAGTTCCAAATGACCAAAGTTGAAAGCAGGTTTTGCTGTGGCCTCTTGTTAGCGGCGCACTAGCGGATATATCCAGCCAATTGACTGGACAATCACGTAGGCCATGATCATTACTGCGGCGTACTTAGCTTGTTGTAAAAATGCAAACTGAGTGAAGGCCAGTAAAAACATCACGGCGGTAATAATAAATTTACCCAAGGCGCCAAGATAAAAAGAGGCGACTATTTTCTGCGCGGATTCACCCAAAGGCGGGCGAAATGCCATTAGCACTAACCAGCTATTTGCTGTTGAACTAATGATCCCACCGCACAGCAATGAAATTGCAATTTGGTAATTTGCTGCAAGACCTGCAGCGCCGAGAGCCAGTGTGAGGCACAACTGCATTAACACCGCTTGAAGAGCAAACTGACGCCCCTTGAGATAACGAGACACTGTAGCTCTCCATTTTTTGGCGGCGGCATTTTGTCATAAAGAGTTGCGCATTACCATTAGGCTAACCGCTTGGGCAACAGGTATCCAAACGTCGCGCATTATAGAGATTAAGCCCTCCAGCAGCAACCATTGGGCTAGCATCAAATTCAAATAGTGACTAGTAAATTCACTGTAAATTTACCAACCAGTCTGTGCCCAATAAAATAATATGCACTAAGCAGGGGCGAAAATTATGTTTTTCTCACTTCTTTGGATCACCTAACTACCAATACAAGGACGTTATTTGATATGCGCAAGAATGCCGTCTAGCTCATCGAGGGAGTTGTAGCTGATCACCAACTTACCTTTGCCTTTGTTGCCGTGCTGGATTTCAACACCTGCCCCCAAAGTTTCTGAGAGTTTGTCTTGCAGGCGACGAATATCCGCCGACACTTGAACTTCAGGTTTTTCCTTGTCCTGATTTTTACCCTCTTGATGCAATCGCACCAAGGCTTCGGTTTGGCGAACGGATAATCCTTTGGCCACTATCTGTCGAGCAATGGCACGCTGCGCCTCAGGTTCCAGTGTGAGCAAGGCTCGCGCATGCCCCATTTCCAAGTCACCGTGTTCAAGCAGAGTTTTTACTTCGTCACTCAGCGCAATCAAGCGCAGTAAATTGGTGATAGTGGTGCGCGATTTACCCACGGCTTGCGCCACTTCGGCATGGGTCAGTTCAAATTCGTCTTGCAGGCGTTTTAAGGCAACCGCTTCTTCGATGGGGTTGAGATTTTCGCGCTGGATATTTTCGATGAGCGCCATAGCAATAGCTGCTTCATCAGGCACATCGCGAATCACTGCAGGGATTTTATCCAAGCCGGCAATTTGAGTAGCACGCCAGCGGCGCTCACCGGCAATAATCTCATAGCGACCTTCACCAATCGAGCGCACCACAATAGGTTGCATGACACCCTGGGCCTTGATGGATTCGGCTAATTCTTCCAGTGCTTCGGTGTGCATGTCGCGACGAGGCTGGTATTTTCCGCGCTGGATTAATTCCACGGGAAGATGCGCCAATTTGCCATCGCGGTATTCGATTTTGTTATCTACGTCCGCTGGATTAAGTGGCATTTCTGGCGCTGGAGCAGTTACCCCCAAACCGGCACTCAGGAGTGCATCCAAACCTTTTCCTAATCCCTTGCGTTTAGTGGACATCTCGTTTCGCCTTATACAATTTATTAGAGAGTTTCTGCAGCAGCCATTTTTTCGCTGCTTTCATTGCGGCGTAAAATTTCGCCGGCAAGAGCAAGATAAGCAATGGCGCCTTTGGATTGACGATCAAACGCCAACACCGGCATACCAAAACTGGGCGCTTCTGCCAGACGAACATTACGCGGAATACAGGTGCGATAGAGTCGATCACCAAAATGTTGCTGTAGTTGTGCCGATACATCGTTAGTCAAACTGTTGCGCGGATCATACATAGTGCGCAACAGACCTTCTATTTTTAAATTAGGGTTCAACAACTTCTGAATTTGGTTGATGGTACCTACCAATGCCGACAGACCTTCCAGAGCATAATATTCACATTGCATAGCGATGATCACACCATCACATGCTGTGAGCGCATTCAAGGTGAGCATATTCAGAGACGGCGGGCAGTCGATGAGTATGTAATCAAATTGATCGCGCACTTGATTCAACGCATTTTGTAAACGACGCTCTTTGTTATCTAGCGCCAGCATTTCTACTTCTGCAGCCGTCAAATCACCATTAGCAGGTAATACTTGATACTTTCCGCTTTCCGACAGGACTAAACAAGCAGTGATAGATTCGCGTTCAGTGAGCACATCGTAGATGGATTTTTCTACTTCGTTTTTATTCACACCACTGCCCATGGTGGCATTACCTTGGGGATCCAAATCCACCAATAGCACTCGCTTTTTAGTGGCAACCAGCGAAGCCGCTAAATTCACACAGGTTGTGGTTTTGCCCACTCCACCTTTTTGATTGGCAATGGCGTAGATTTTGGTCAAGTGAAAATCCTATAACCACAGTGTGGTTTAACAATAGTTATGATCGCGGTTGCAAAACGAGTAGATGACGCTCGCCATCGGTTTCTGCCACCTGCAATTTTATGCTGTCGATTAATTCAATTTTATCGGCAATAGGTGCCAATTCGTCCTGCGGAAATAATCCCTTCATGGCGACAAACAAACCTTGCTCCGCTAACAGATGTACGCAGCCTTCCGTCATATCTTGCAAGCTGGCGAAGGCGCGACTAATCACCAGATCAAATTTCTGCGCCGGCTGAAACTCTTCTACCCGTAGATTTTCCACACTCACATTATTTAAACCCAAGAGGGTTTTAACGTGGAATAAAAAACGGGTTTTTTTGCCATTGCTATCAAGCAGGGTGAATTCTTTTTCAGGGAACATAATTGCGAGAGGGATACCAGGCAGCCCACCACCGGTTCCCACATCAATAACCCGCGCAGCGGAAAAATTTTTTTCTCGCTTAAACCAAGGCACTACACTGAGACTATCGAGTAGATGGCGCGCTACCATCAGACGAATATCGCGTATCGCGGAAAGGTTATAAGCTTTGTTCCATTTTTCAAATTCTTTAACATAAGCCAGTAGTTTTTCAATTTGCATTTCATCGAGCGCCACTGACATTTCAGTGGCACCGCGTACTAGCTGTGCGCGTAATTCAAGGTTTAAATCGGTCACTCGTTACTCATTTTAGTCATGGGTAGATTTTCAGGGGATGAATTTGGTGGCTATTTATCACCACGTCATCAACGCGCAATTTATTCAGGAGGCTTGTTGCTCAAGTGCATCTTCCTGTAAACGTTTTAACACACCACGTTTTTTCAAATAAATTAACACCAGTGAAATAGCGGCCGGAGTAATACCTGATATACGCGCAGCACGCGCCAGCGTTTGTGGTCGCGCCGCAGTGAGCTTTTGTTTAACTTCATTGGACAAGCCGTCAACAACTGAATAATCAAAGTCATCAGGAATAAGCGTATTTTCGTATGCGCGCAAACGATCTACATCTTCTTGTTGGCGTTCTATATAGCCGGAATATTTTGCTTCAATTTCTACCTGCTCAGCAGCAGCTTCATTGGCGACAGGCTCACCTTTTAAAGCAGCTATGTCGGCATAATTTAATTCCGGACGACGTAATAAATCCATCAAGCTGTATTCACGGGTCAGTTTGGTTTGGATTTTGGATTCCACTTGTTGTGCTTCGGCAGAGCCGGCTTGAATCCAGGTTGAACGCAAACGTTCTTGCTCCAGTGCAATTTGCTCGCGTTTGTCACAGAACACTTGCCACTGGGCATCGCTGATTAAACCAAACTCATGCGCCTTTTCGGTGAGGCGCAAATCGGCATTGTCTTCGCGCAGCAATAAACGATATTCCGCGCGACTGGTAAACATGCGATAGGGCTCTTTGGTGCCCAAGGTAATCAGGTCGTCAACCAACACACCGATATAAGCTTGATCGCGCGTTGGGCACCAAGCGGCTTTTTCTTGCGCACGCAGCGCCGCATTGATTCCCGCAAGCAGCCCTTGAGCGCCGGCCTCTTCATAACCGGTGGTGCCGTTGATTTGGCCGGCAAAAAATAAACCACCGATGACCTTGGTTTCCAAACTGTGCTGCAAATCTTGCGGGTTGAAAAAATCGTATTCGATGGCGTAACCCGGACGAAGGATATGCGCATTTTCAAAACCTTTCATCGAGCGCACAATTTCCAACTGCACATCAAAAGGCAGGCTGGTGGAAATACCATTGGGGTAAAGCTCGTGAGTTGTCAAACCCTCAGGCTCGATAAACACCTGATGTGAATCTTTATCCGCAAAGCGGTGAATTTTATCTTCAATAGATGGGCAGTAACGTGGGCCTATACCTTCAATCACGCCCGAATACATAGGTGAACGATCCAGGTTGCGGCGGATTACATCATGAGTTTTCTCATTAGTGTGGGTGATGTAACAACAAATCTGGCGCGGTTGCATCGCGCGATTGCCCATCACCGACATCACCGGACGCGGCTCGTCGCCCCATTGTTTTTCCAGCACATCAAAGTTAACGCTGCGCGCATCAATACGTGGCGGTGTACCAGTTTTTAGTCGATCAACCCGCAGCGGTAATTCGCGCAAACGTTTGGAGAGCGCGATAGAAGGCGGATCACCAGCACGGCCTCCGGAATAATTTTGCAAACCTATGTGAATCAAACCGCCGAGGAAGGTGCCAGCGGTCAGTACCACCTGATTGGCCATAAATTTCAAACCCATTTGCGTGACTACACCACGCACCTGATCGTTTTCTACTATCAGGTCATCAGCAGCCTGCTGGAATATCCAAAGATTTTCCTGGTTTTCCAGAGTTTCACGGATCGCCGCTTTGTAGAGAATGCGGTCGGCCTGTGCACGAGTTGCACGCACCGCCGGGCCTTTGCGTGCATTGAGCACACGAAACTGGATTCCTCCCTTATCCGTCGCCAGCGCCATAGCGCCACCCATGGCATCAATTTCCTTCACCAAATGGCTCTTGCCTATGCCGCCAATCGCGGGGTTACAGGACATTTGACCAAGGGTTTCGATGTTGTGGGTGAGCAAGAGGGTTTTACAACCCATGCGTGCGGCTGCCAGACAAGCTTCAGTGCCTGCATGACCGCCACCAATCACAATCACATCAAAACGATCCGGGAAAATCATTACTTACTACCTTGCAGCAAGGCTGCATACCAATAGGTTGAACAGAAGTTGAGACAAAAGGGCGTCATTATAGGGCTAGTCGCAGTTTTGCACAAAACTTGTACAGGGATTAATCAGTCGATTTTTTTGTACAAATTTTTATCTCCCTTCCTGCAGCAAACCATGACACTTATTCAAAAAATCTATTCGCGTTACAACAAAGGAAAATATTTTATGAAATGAATATATGTATTGTTATTTAGGTATTTAAAAGATGTTGTTATATATAGTGCCGATTAAATTTGTGGATAACCCTATAAAAATTATATTTTTCAATATCTTATATTAATAATAAGCATTTGGAAAAACACCCTAAAAGCTGCTTTTAAACTGCTTGGAAGCTGGTAGCAACAAGCTGGGTTATACAGAAAACAGAGAATTTATGATTTATCCCCAAAAAACTACCCAGCTTTTGTCGAAGAGATACACAGACTTGTGCACACAGCGCTGGTTTTAAAAGTTAAACAGTTTTAAAAACAATCAGTTAGGCAATAAAACTCGATTCAACTGTGGATAACCTGTGTAACTGTGTGGAAAAACATGGAGATAACCATGAATAAAGGTTTCTGTTACTGGAATGTCTGTTGAATATATTTGATGAATCCAGATGATCTTGATCTGGTGATTTGCGGTAAAACTCACAGACTCAACAGTTATGGAGAATACCGATGTTCAGTTTTTTAAGACCAAATCCGCTAAAGAGTTACCGCAAGCAGTATGGAGAATTATTGGAGGCTGCTATGCAGGCGCAGCGCAGGGGAGATATTAGAAGCTATTCAAGCTTGACTGAACAGGCGGAGGAAGTTGCGGCTAAGATTGAAGCATTGGAAAAACAGGTACCTGAATCCGGCACCTGATCAAAAAGTTTGGTTTGATTGCATGGTATCAGCGCGGGTGTTTGAAGCCAGGCTTATTTGCCAATACAGAAACTGCTGAAAATACGCCCCAATAAATCATCAGGGGTAAATTCACCGGTGATTTCACCGAGTGCGTTCTGCGCTTGGCGCAAGTCTTCGGCAAGTAGTTCCCCTGCCGCGTAACCTTGCAGCTGCGCCTTGCCCGAAGCGAGAAAAACCTGCGCACGCTCCAAGGCATCCAAGTGGCGACGGCGAGCGGTGAAGCCACTTTCACCACTCTCACTGAAACCCATGATGGTCTTCAGATGCTGTTTTAAATCGTCGATGCCGGCACCGGTGGCAGCACTGATGCCTATGTAAGTATCACCAGCGCTGGAGGTAAACAGCCCCTGAGCTTCGCCACTTAAATCAATTTTGTTGCGAACCAGAGTAATTTTGCGTGGATCTTGCAGTTTTTCTGTGAATTCTGGCCAGATTTGCTGTGGGTCGGTGAGTTGGCTTTGACGCGCATCAATCAGCAGTAACACCCGGTCGGCCTGTTGAATTTCCTGCCAGGCGCGTTTTATACCAATCTGTTCCACTTCATCGGGGCTGTCGCGCAAACCGGCGGTATCAATAATGTGCAGGGGCATGCCGTCAAGGTGGATATGTTCGCGCAAAACATCGCGGGTAGTTCCTTCAATGCTAGTGACAATGGCAGATTCACGCCCACTCAGCGCATTAAGCAGGCTGGATTTACCCGCATTGGGGCGACCTGCAATTACCACGCGCATACCATCGCGTACCAGCGCGCCCTGACGCGCTTCTTTAAAGACTTGTTCCAGTCGCTGGATGATGCTCTCCAGGTCCCTCGCTACCTTGCCGTCACTTAAAAAGTCGATCTCCTCTTCGGGAAAGTCGATCGATGCTTCGACATAAATGCGCAGGTGAATCAGCGCTTCAACCAATTCATGGATACGTTTGGAGAAGGCGCCCTGCAGTGAATGTAGCGCATTTCGTGCAGCTTGTTCGGTAGTGGCATCAATCAAGTCGGCAATAGCTTCGGCTTGTGCCAAATCCAGTTTGTCATTGAGGAACGCGCGCTCGGAAAATTCCCCCGGGCGGGCGAGACGTATGCCTAGTTGGGTAATCTCGCGCAGGAGTAAATCCAAAATGACCGGGCCGCCATGTCCTTGCAGTTCCAGTACATCTTCGCCGGTAAAAGAATGGGGCCCAGGGAAATACAAGGCTATTCCTTGATCCAATACCTGACCGCTGCGACTTTTAAAATCACAAAAATGGGCGTGGCGTGGTTGCAGGGGAATAGCGAGGAGTTGCTCTGCTATGAGTTTGGCTTTTGGGCCAGAGATGCGAACTATGCCGACACCACCACGGCCAGTGGCGGTGGCTATGGCAGCGATGGTGTCGGTAGCGATCATAAAACTAACTTATTTTGCAGAGGGTTCGGCGTCGATTTGTTTGGTAATGATGTACTGCTGGGCAATCGACAAAGTATTGTTGGTAACCCAGTAAAGCACCAGTCCAGCCGGGAACCAGAGGAACATAAAGGTAAACAGGAACGGTAGCATTTGCATGATGCGCGCCTGCATAGGGTCGGTCGGTTGAGGGTTGAGCTTTTGCATAAAGTACATAGTGATACCGTAGATAATCGGCAACACAAAATAGGGATCTTTTACAGAGAGATCCATGATCCAGCCAAAGAAAGGTGAATGGCGCAGTTCAACCGATTCCATCAGTACGTAATAAAGTGCAAGGAACACTGGCATCTGGATCAATAAAGGTAAACAACCACCAAAAGGGTTTACCTTCTCAGTTTTGTACATCTTCATCATTTCTTGCGAGAACTTCTGGCGATCATCCCCGTAGCGCTCTTTCATCTCTGCCATTTTCGGCGCCAACTTACGCATTTTTGCCATAGATTTATAGCTGGTTGCGGAAAGTTTAAAGAACAATAATTTTACGCAGAGCGTTAGACCGATAATAGCCAGACCCCAGTTGCCCACCAGATTGTGGATGAACTTCAGTACCCAGAATAAGGGTTTAGCTACCCACCACAACCAGCCGTAATCGACGGTCAAATCGAGATAGGGGGAAATCTCCTCCAGGCGTTCAGTGTCCTTAGGGCCAGCATAGAAACTGGCACTGATAACACCTTGCGTGCTCGGAGCTACTTCATTCACCTTACCGGTAAAACCCATCAGGTACATATCTTCTTTGCCCAGTTGGCGCAGATGATAGTTATTGTTGCTGCCTGCATCGGGAATCCAGGCGCTGACAAAATAGTGCTGCACCATCGCAATCCAGCCACCTTGAACACTGGTTTTTATTTCGTTTTCAGCCATATCGGCAAAAGTAATCTTTTTATATTTCTCATCAGGCGTAGTGATAGCGGCGCCTAAATAAGGATTCATTTCCAAGGCACTGACTTTTACAAAATTTTGGCTATCGCGTTTGATCTGGCCATAGAGCTGGGCTGACCAAGTATTGGCGCTTTGGTTATCGATCAGGTAGTCGACTTTTATCAAGTAGTCACCGCGGGTAAAAGTGAAGCGTTTGGTTATTTTTACCTCGCCTTGTTGCAGGTGCAAATCAACGACTAAATCATTCTGTCCTTCGGTTAATTGGTAGTTTTGTTGTGTACTGCTAAATAGCGGGCGACCGGCAGCCGTATCTGTGCCGTTCACACCAATCAAACCACTTTGTGCCAGATAGGTATGGTTGTTGCGGTTGTCGAGCAATACAAAAGGCTGGTCGGGAGTGTCCAGTTTCAGGAAATGACGGGGCAGGGCGAGCTGTACTATATCGCCTCCCAAGGGGTTGATAGTCAGTTCAAAACTGTCAGTTTTTACACTGATTAATTGAGTAGCGGCTAAATCTGCTTTGACTGTCTCAGTAGATTCGTTAGCTGCCGTGGGAATTTCACTATTGGAAACAGGTACAGTACCTGCAGCGGTACTGGAGGAAGTTTGTGATGCAACAGCGGCGGATGCCGGAAGCTGTTCCTGGAATTCGTGCCAGCGAATAACTAACATCAATAAAGTCGCGAGTATTGCCGCTATTAACAGGTTTTTTTGCCAATCCATCTTAATGACTGCCATCAGTAGTGTGTGAATGGGGAGAAATGCAACAGGTTTTACCTGGTTCTGGTACTGGATCCAGACCACCCTGATGCCAAGGGTGGCATTTTAGTAGGCGACGTAGGGTTAGATAAATCCCAATAAAGAATCCATGTCTGACGAATGCCTCTTCTGAATAGTGAGAACAACTGGGGTAAAACCGGCATTGGTTGCCAATCCAGGGGCTAAGTAGGTAGCGATAGGCATGTAGTAGTTTAACTGCCATCCATACCAGTGTTTGATTTAGCCTAGAGATCAGCGGTTTTAACATTTGCGTTTACCTCTTTAGCCTTGGTGTTATTGGCCGGTGAAGTTTGCGCCTGTGATGTTAACCGATGATGGCGCATTTTTTTGAAAATTCGCTGCCACTGCTGGTTAAGTTGTTGGGTAAAGTCGCTATTGGACAGCTGTTCCAAACCGTTGCGCGATAAAAACACCATATCTACGCCGCTAAAAGCTTGTTGCTGCAAACGAAAGTTTTCCCGCACAAGGCGTTTAAAGCGATTGCGTTCTACGGCGTGTTTTATGTGTTTTTTGGCCATCACCAATCCCAGACGAGCGTGAGATAGCTGATTGAAGCGGGCCAGAATTAAAAAATTCTGATGGGAAGCACGCAGGGGAGCGTTATCGAAAACTGGTTTGAAATCGGCAGCACAGAGTAAACGGAGGGATTTACCAAAACAAAAGTTGTCTTGGTGGTGATTCGAACTAGCAGGCTGTTGAAATTCTATTTTGGCTGGCATAGGTGCGCTAAAAATAGTCTAGGAATGACCGTTATCGACTACTTTTATCTCACATCTGCCAATAACGAATTTCAACAAACTGCTAGTGAACCATGAAGCAATGCGATTATACGCGGGTCAGCTCTGCACGGCCTTTGGCACGACGGCGAGCTAATACTTGACGACCACCTTTGGTAGCCATACGAGCACGGAAACCGTGGTTGCGAACACGCTTCAGATTGCTGGGTTGGAAAGTTCTTTTCATGATAAACCTGTTAAAAATCCTGAGTTAATTCACACTGTGTGCGAAAAGAGGCGGGATTCTAAAGAATGCCTTTTACTAAAGCAAATATATTTGTGCAAATAATCAACAAAACAAGCGAATTCTTTTTTTCTACTGTTTTTACCTGTTTGTGCGCAAGTTTCTCAGTGGTTATTAACAGGTTTATCCACAGTTTGATTGGTGTTGGGTTGGTTTCTGTAAGGTTAACTGCTGCGTTGCCAAGTTCGTAAATGTTTGAATTTAAAAAGCTATATCCAATATCAATCTATTTATTTTACCTTTCATTGTGGATAACTTTTTAGTGCAAGAGTAGACTTGCTACCCCTCGGATAAATTACGTTTTTTGGCGTCTGTTATCACTTGGAATCATTCAGGTTTTAGTCACATTGTTTAAGCTGTGCGTTTTTGTAATTAGTGCCTTCTTTGCTTACCTCTTTTAATAATTAACTAGCGCACTTGCGTTATTGGGAGTTTTTGTTTTGCTGCAGTCAGTTTGGAAATTATGTGCCGCCAGTTTGCAGGATGAATTGCCATCGCAGCAGTTCAATACCTGGATTCGGCCTTTACAAATTGATGAATCAGCTGCTCCCTCTGAATTGCGTTTGTTAGCGCCCAATCGTTTTATTTGCGACTGGGTAACGGATAAGTTTCTTAATCGTATCCGCGAGTTAGCGAGCCACTATCATCAGGGTAATAGTCTTCAGGTGGCTGTTGGTGTGGCACCTCGACCAGCAGCGGGTTTTCAGATTGCGCCATCCTCTCCCATTACCTACCCGGAACGGGGCGATACCGCATCCCTGAATTCACCGGTTACAGCTAACCTTGGTTTTGGCGAAAGCTCTGGTATCCAAGTTCAAAGCGCTGTTGGTGCGTCTAAAAACTTCGCTAATTTATCAGCTAAAATCATTGATAATGCAGCTATAAGTTCAGAAAATAACGATAGTGCTACTGACGTATCAAACCGCGAATCACTTAATAGAACCGCTACAGAGATTGAAGTAGAAGGTGGTTTAAAACACAGTAACTATTTAAACAGCGGGTCTACATTTGCAACCTTTGTTGAGGGTAAATCCAACCAATTGGGCTTGGCAGCAGCTCGTCAAGTTGCAGAAAACCCGGGTGGTGCTTATAACCCTCTGTTTATTTACGGTGGTGTAGGTTTAGGGAAAACGCACCTTATGCAGGCCGTTGGTAATGCGATGGTTGCCAAGAACCCAAACGCCAAGGTGGTATACCTGCATTCCGAACGCTTTGTGGCGGATATGGTGAAGGCATTGCAATTAAATGCGATTAACGACTTCAAGCGTTACTATCGCTCCATGGATGCACTGTTAATTGATGATATCCAGTTTTTTGCCGGTAAGGAGCGGTCTCAGGAGGAGTTCTTTCACACCTTTAATTCATTGCTTGAAGGTGGGCGGCAGATTATCCTCACGTGCGATCGTTTCCCCAAGGAAATCAATGGTCTTGAAGAGCGATTAAAATCCCGTTTTGGCTGGGGTTTGACGGTAGCAGTAGAGCCGCCAGAATTGGAAACCCGAGTGGCAATATTGATGAAAAAGGCAGAACAGGTGAACATCGACCTGCCTCACGATGCTGCCTTTTTTATTGCCCAGCGTATACGTGCAAATGTGCGAGACCTTGAAGGGGCACTTAAGCGGGTTATCGCCAGCGCGAATTTTACCGGTCGCGCTATTGATGTGGAGCTGGTTCGCGAAGCCCTAAAAGATTTACTAGCTCTACAGGACAAACAAGTCGGGATTGACAATATCCAACGGGTTGTTTGTGAGTATTACAAAATCAAGATGAACGACATGATTTCCAAACGTCGCAGTCGTTCAGTAGCTCGTCCAAGACAAGTCGCTATGGCTCTTGCAAAGGAATTAACTAACCATAGTCTGCCCGAGATTGGTGAAGCTTTTGGAGGTCGCGACCATACCACTGTGCTGCATGCCTGTCGCAAAATTAAAGAATTGCAGGAAGAAACAGCTGATATCCGCGAGGATATGAAGAACCTGCTTCGGTCATTAACTACCTGATTTACTTATTTTTTTGCTGTGTTGTACCTGAGGTGAACCTCAGCTTGAGATAAAACCAGTCCCGGATGATTACTTAAGAGACCATCACATGAAATTTGCCGTATCTCGCGAAGCCTTGCTTAAACCCTTACAACTGGTCGCTGGTGTGGTGGAGCGTCGTCAAACGCTACCGGTGTTATCCAATGTATTAATTCAGTTAAATGGTGACAAGTTATCTTTAACCGGTACAGACCTTGAGGTGGAAATCGTGGGCCGTATCACTCTGGAGCAACCAGGGCAATCCGGCGATATTACTGTTCCTGCGCGCAAGCTGGTTGATATATGTCGTTCACTACCTGATGCTAGTAACATCGAATTTACGCTCGATGAAAATCGCATTCTGGTTAAATCCGGTCGCAGTCGTTTCACACTTTCTACTTTGCCAGCCGCTGATTTCCCCAATGTAGAAGATGCACCAGGCAACTTGCGTTTCAGTTGTGCGCAACATGAGGTGAAACGTTTGATTGAGCGAACAGCTTTTGCTATGGCTCAGCAGGACGTTCGCTATTATCTGAACGGTATGTTGTGGGAGGTACGCCAGGATCAATTGCGTGTAGTTGCCACTGATGGCCACCGCATGGCGATGTGTACTCGTGCTGTTGCTGTAAATACTAATGATGTTGTGCAGGCAATTTTGCCACGTAAAGGTGTATTGGAATTATCCCGTTTGCTGGATGATTCAACGGCGCAAGTGGAGATTGTGTTGAGTGCAAATCATATCCGCGTTACCTCCATGGATTACACTTTTACATCCAAATTAGTAGATGGCAAATTTCCTGAGTATGAGCGTGTTCTACCGCGTGGTGGTAATAAAGTGGTAATTGGCTCTCGGCTTGAGCTGAAACAGGCTTTTGCGCGCACAGCAATTCTCTCTAATGAAAAATACCGTGGAGTTCGTCTTCTATTATCAGATGGCAGCCTGACAATAGTGGCTAATAACCCTGAGCAAGAAGAAGCTGAAGAACAGGTTACTGTGGACTACTCTGGTGATTCGCTGGAAGTTGGCTTCAATGTTAGCTACTTACAAGATGTTACTAATGTAATCAGCAATGAAAATATAAAGATCACCCTTTCAGATGCGAACTCCAGTGCCTTACTGGAAGAGCCTGAAAACAGTGATTCTCTCTATGTCGTTATGCCAATGCGTCTCTAGTCGGAGAGATGTGTTTTAATAGCGCTCTGCTGGTCGTATGACCCTCAAACGTCTCTACATTCAAAACCTACGTAATCTGGAAGGGGTGGATATCCACCCCTCCTCCAGGGTAAACCTGATTTTCGGTGAAAACGGTTCAGGTAAAACCAGCCTGCTAGAGGCAATTAATTTGCTGGCACTAGGGCGTTCTTTTCGCAGTCATAAACATAAGCCCTTAATACGTCATCAACAAACTGCATTTACGGTATTCGGTCGTGTTCATACCGATGACGATTCTGAAGTTCCTATAGGTATCAACCGCTCTCTTGATGGTGAAGCGCAGTTTAAAGCAAATGGTGTGACAGTTGCTTCTGCGGCAGATCTGGCCAGCTATTTACCAATACAAGTCATAAATTCAGACACTTTTTTACTGCTCGAGGGTAGCCCAAAGGTAAGGCGTCAATTTATAGATTGGCTAGTGTTCCACGTGGAACCTCAGTTTTTCCCAACCTGGAAGGCCATTCAACGTTGCCTTAAACACCGCAATAGCCTGTTGCGGCGTGATAGAATAGACAGCTTTGAGTTAGCTAGCTGGGATCAGGAATTATCTGTTCTTACAGAAAAAATTCATGAGTTTCGTGCTGCCTGTATGGTTCAATTCTCTGAAAGTTTTTCGCAGCTATTGGGTGAGTTTCTAGCCTTGGATGGCATCAGACTTAGCTATTATCGTGGTTGGGATAAAGAGCGAAATTATTCCGAGGTACTAACAGAAGGGTTAGAGCGGGATCGGCGTTTGGGTTATACCCACATGGGTAGCCATAGAGCAGATTTAAAAATAACAGTTAATGGTCAAGATGCTGCAGAACTACTTTCTCGCGGCCAACAAAAATTATTGGTCTGTGCGTTAAAAATCGCTCAAGGATATGTGTTTAATCAAATAACAGGTCGAAAGTCTATCTATCTGGTAGATGATCTGCCCGCAGAGTTAGACGACAAACATCGCCAGTTGTTGGTGCATTGGCTTGACACCATGCAGACCCAGGTTTTTATCACCGGCGTGGAGCAAGAGACACTCCTTTCCAGTTGGCGCGATAAAACTGATGTTGTCCCTAAAATGTTTCACGTGGAACAGGGTAGGGTAAGGGAAGTTAGTGAAACACTAATTTCCGGATTGAATGAATAGGTATCAGCTGCTCCTAGCTGATCGCTACTGAATAAAAAGCGGAGAAATGCTATGTCAGAAGAGAATGTTTACGACTCGTCCAGTATTAAAGTCCTTAAGGGGCTGGATGCGGTGCGTAAGCGCCCAGGGATGTATATTGGCGACACAGATGACGGCTCTGGTCTGCATCATATGGTGTTTGAAGTTGTAGATAACTCTATCGACGAAGCATTGGCTGGCCACTGTGATGAAGTGCGCGTGACTATTCACCCGGATGAAACTGTATCTGTTTCTGACAATGGACGCGGTATTCCTACTGAAATGCACGAAGAGGGAGTTTCTGCCGCTGAAGTTATTATGACTGTACTCCATGCAGGCGGTAAATTTGACGACAATACCTATAAGGTATCCGGCGGTTTGCACGGCGTAGGTGTGTCGGTAGTTAACGCTTTGTCTGAATGGTTAAAACTGACTATCCGCCGCGGTGGTAAGATCCACGAGCAGATCTATCGCCACGGCGTACCCGATGCACCCTTGGCAGTGGTAGGTGATTCAAGCACTACTGGCACTGAAATTCATTTTAAGCCCTCAGCAGAAACCTTCACTAACATCGAATTTCACTTCGAGCTGTTGGCAAAACGTTTGCGTGAGCTTTCTTTTCTGAACTCGGGTGTACGTATTGTATTGAAGGATGAACGCACCGCTAAAGAAGAAGTTTATGAATACGAAGGCGGTTTACGTGCTTTTGTGGATCATTTAAATAAAAATAAAACCACTATTAACAAGATGGTGCATTTTGTTTCCCTTAAACGCGATGACGGTATAGGTGTTGAAGTAGCGCTGCAGTGGAATGACTCCTTTCAGGAAAACCTGTTCTGTTACACCAATAATATCCCGCAGCGCGATGGTGGTACTCACTTGGCTGGCTTCCGTGCGGCTTTAACCCGTGGTCTGAATACTTACATAGAAAAAGAAGGTATTGCCAAAAATGCAAAGGTCGCGACTACTGGTGACGATGCGCGTGAAGGGTTAACTGCGATTATCTCGGTAAAAGTGCCTGATCCTAAATTTTCCAGCCAAACCAAAGACAAACTGGTTTCATCGGAAGTGAAAGCGGCGGTAGAGCAGGAGATGAACGAGCACTTTGGCGCTTATCTGTTAGAAAATCCGCAAGAAGCTAAAGCGATTGTAGGGAAGATGATTGACGCTGCACGTGCGCGTGAAGCGGCGCGTAAAGCGCGTGAGATGACTCGCCGTAAAGGCGCTTTGGATATCGCGGGTCTGCCCGGTAAGTTGGCAGATTGTCAGGAGAAAGATCCAGCACTGTCTGAACTTTACCTGGTGGAGGGTGATTCGGCGGGTGGTTCAGCCAAGCAGGGGCGCGCGCGTAAAACCCAGGCGATTCTGCCGCTAAAGGGTAAGATCCTGAACGTGGAAAAAGCCCGTTTTGACAAAATGTTATCTTCAGCTGAAGTTGGAACCCTGATCACTGCACTGGGATGTGGTATTGGTAAAGAGGATTACAACCCCGAAAAACTGCGTTATCACAGTATTATTATCATGACCGACGCCGATGTGGATGGTTCACACATTCGCACTCTTTTGTTGACCTTCTTCTTCCGCCAAATGCGCGAATTGATTGAGCGCGGCCATGTGTATATTGCCCAGCCACCGCTGTACAAAATCGCCAAGGGTAAACAGGAGCAATACTTGAAAGATGAATCGGCGATGACCGAGTTCCTGACTCAAGCCGCCTTGGAAGATGCCAGCCTTTACGTCAACCCCAGTGCTCCACCTGTTGCCGGTGAAGCACTGGAAAAATTGGTTTACGAATACCGTAAAGTTATGGCGACTATCGAGCGTTTGTCGCGTCTTTACCCAGCCGATGTGCTGGAAAAAATGATTTACCTGCCGGCTATTCGCCCTGAGCATTTGGCGGATCAGGGTCATATGCAGCAATGGTGTGACCAGATGGCGGCTCACTTCAGTATGGATGCCCGTGCCGGTAGCCAGCGCTACATCATAACCGTGCGTGAGGACAGCGAACGTCACCTGTTTATGCCGCAAGTGGAAATCACCGCGCATGGTATTGCGACTCCTTATCCTTTTAACCATGACTTCTTTGCTTCAGGCGAATACGCCTCAATAGTTTCACTGGGCGAAAAGCTGGAAAACCTGATTGAAGAAGGTGCTTATATTCAGCGTGGTGAGCGCAAACAGCCAGTAACCAAGTTTGCTGAAGGTTTGGAATGGTTGATGAAGGAATCGCGCAAGGGTTACAACATCCAACGCTATAAAGGTTTGGGTGAGATGAACCCCGAGCAATTATGGGAAACTACTATGAATCCGGAAACGCGCCGTATGCTGCGTGTGACCATCCAGGATGCTATTGCTGCTGACCAGATCTTCACTTGTTTGATGGGTGATAACGTGGAACCACGGCGTGATTTCATCGAAACTAATGCTTTGGCGGTAGCTAACCTGGATATTTAAATTATACTATAATAGTATTTTTTATAAAAAATAAGAGAAGCCGAATTTCAGCGAATCCGGCTTTTCTTATTTGAAAATGAAATAAAAACGACTTCATAATCCCGAATGAGCATTTCCGGCTGGTCTACACTTATAACGAAGTCCTAATAAAAATTAACCTTTGTATTAAACGCTGAGTAAGACGGATGTAATGATGAGCGAAGTAAAAACCCCGAAAGTACTGTTAACACAAATAGAAGATGCCCTGGAAGAGCGTCAGAACAATGATCGACGCCAACAACACAAAGGTGTTCCTCACAATGTAAGCGAAGATCGTCGCCAGGGTGATCGGCGCTCACAGCCAGCTAAAAGCTAGCTGAGTTTTTCAAGGGGCGTCCAGCCCCTTATTTTTATCCTTCTACCTGCGCTGCCAGATTCAATCGCTTTATTCCAAGCTTTTTCAAGCGCGAGCTTAACGTCGTTGGTTTGATGCCCAATAACTTGGCTGCACCTTGTTCCCCGTAGATTTTCCCTTCACAGCGCCTCAAGGCTTGGATCAGCGCCTGTTTGTGTAACCGCTGACAATCAGTTTCGGTCAGCAGCTCGCCAACCCTTGAGATGTTTGAGTCATGGGCGATGGTGTTTGGTGTTGGTAAATCATCGAGCAGAAGCTTATCACCCTGACTGACAATGACCTGACGCTCAATCCGGTTCTCCAGCTCCCGGATATTTCCCGGCCAATGATAGGCCTGCAGGCGCTGTATTTGCGCGAGGGAAATTTTTAATCCGGGCTTATGCAAGCGCCTGCAACTGGCTGTTAAAAAGTGTGCGGCAAGCAGGGGAATATCTTCCAGACGCTCGCGCAGCGGCGCTGAGCGAATGGGAAACACACTTAAGCGAAAATACAGATCCTCGCGAAATAAACCTTGTGCTACGCGCTGTTTCAAATCGCGATTAGTAGCGGCGATAAGTCTTACGTCCACTTGGCGGGTGATTGATTCACCCACACGTTCGAACTCACCATCCTGTAAAACCCTAAGCAATTTGCTTTGTAGCGCGAGCGGTAATTCTCCCACTTCGTCCAAAAATAAGGTGCCGCCATCTGCCACCTCAAAACGTCCCATTCGGGCGCTGAGTGCGCCAGAAAAAGCGCCGCGCACGTGGCCAAAAAATTCGCTCTCAAAAAGTTCAGGTGGAATAGCTGCGCAGTTGACGCGAATAAGTGGACGCTGGTTGCGCTCACTGGCGCGATGAATTGCGCGTGCGATTAACTCCTTGCCAGTACCCGATTCACCGGTGATTAATACCGTCGCGAGTGTGGGAGCGACTAATTGAATCTGGTGATTGATTTGCTGCACTGCCAGGCTTTTACCAAGAATATGACCAGAGCTGAATCCCTCGCTGATTTCCTGCTGTAAATAAGCGTTTTCCAACTCCAGTTTTTGTTTTAATTGCTCAACTTGTTCCAGCGCCAAGCGCAATTCTTCCATTGCACAATGTAATTTTATTTCTGCTTGTTTGCGTTCTGAGACATCACGAAAAATAACAACTGCACCCAGGCGTTTACTCCCGTCAAAAATTGGTGTGCTGGTGTACTCGACTGGCACAGGATGACCATCGCGACACCAAAACACTTCGTCTTGCACGCGCCTGACGGTGCCATCGTGAAAGGCTGCATATATCGGACAATCCTCTACGCAATAATCCGAGCCATCGTTATGGCTGTGATGAATTGCAAGATGAATGTTCTTCCCGATCAACTCTTCCGCGCGCCACCCTAGAATCCGCTCAGCTGCGGGGTTGACGAAGGTCGCACGTCCATCGGCATCTACCCCATAGATGCCCTCACCAGCGGCCTTGAGGATTAGTTGGTTTTGCTCTTCAAATTGTTGGAATAACTGCTGAACCCCTGTGGAATGTTTGTCACAGCATCCATCGATGTTGGAATTGGAAACATGCATAGCGAATGACTCAGTGTGTTGATCAATAAATCACAACGAAAAATCGTGCCAATCCCCACGAAAAAACGTTAACCACGAAATTTCGTGCTGGCAAATAGCCTTACTGATGGAAAAATTATTTAAAAATCAGAGAGTTGAAAAAAATACGAAATGGCACGTTGCTCGCAATAAGAGAATCGACGCTGGTGATTGTCACTGGATTTATTATTAACCACGCACTGTTGCCGTGCATTTGCCAAGGGGCAGAACTATGAATAAACAGGATCTCGTAGAAACCATTATTATCGCCAAACAAAAAATGAATCTGACATGGGAGGGGGTCGCTGCCAGCATCGGAATGTCACCGGTGTGGACCACCTCGGTCTGTTTGGGTATGAATAGTGCCCCGGCAGACAAGGCCGAGGCATTGTGCAAAGTGTTTGATTTGCCCGATTCAGCAAAAACTGTGCTTATGCAATGCCCAAGCAAAACCTGGGGCGATGCTATACCGCAAGATCCCCTGATTTATCGCCTCTATGAAATGATTGGCGTCTATGGGCCCACCATTAAAGCAATCATCCATGAAAAATTTGGCGATGGCATCATGAGTGCAATCGATTTTTCCATGGAGATTGGCAAAGAAGAGAACCCCAAAGGAGATCGCGTGATTATTAATTTAAACGGAAAATTCCTGCCCTATAAGGCTTGGTAAGCCTTGTCAGCAACAGCCAGCCCCCGCAGCACAAAGCCTATGCCAGTGCTGCGGGGTTTTTGTATAAGCCCAGCTAAAATAGACCATTGCAAGGTTTGCATAGTCGGCCAAAATCATCGAGCATAGGCCGCCGATCGGCACTTGATTCCCTTTTAGGAAATGGACAAAACGTGCAGCATTCTCTTCGCTCCCAATACGACTGTATTGGCTTTCACAACCAACTGCCCAAAGGTAAAGCCTCCGGCAGTATTGCGATTCATCATAACCTGATTGAATTTTCCGTAGCTGACCAGCGTGTCACTGCACCCTTGCAAGGGCTGCAGGTGAGTTTGGGCGGTGCGAGCAATCGCCTGGTGTATTTTGAACATCCAAACCTGCATGGCTGGAGTTTTTATACCAGTGACCGCCAGGTGCTCAGGGATACGCATTTGCACAGCTTGCCGAGTGTATCCAGGCTGCTTACCAGTGCGCGCCATAAATATTGGTTTGGCTGGGGTTTGATCGCCACGGTGATTACCCTGATTCTGGCTGTGCCTTTGTTGATTGTATTGCGCATGGATTTTTTTACCGGGCTGATCGCTAAAAAAATTCCCCTCGAGTGGGAGCAAAAAATTGGCGAGTCAGCTATAGCCCAATATCAATTTGGTAAACAGCTTTTGGATCAAAAAGAAGCAGAGCGCTTGCTCAAGCCTTTGGTTGATCCGTTAATTGGCGCACTGGAACAAAGCCGCTATCAATACCGTTTTCAAATTGTCAAAGATGGCAGCCTCAACGCATTTGCACTTCCCGGTGGTCAGGTGGTAATTCACTCAGAATTGATTTTGCGGGCGGATTCAGCCGAAGAATTGCTGGGAGTAATTGCCCATGAAATCCAACACGTTGAGCAACAACACGGCCTGCGCAATGTGATAGGAACAAGCGGCATTTATATGATCGCCAGTGCGGTATTTGGTGATACATCCGGTGTATTGGCACTGCTCAGCGGTGCTGCTCCTTTGTTGATTAACCAAAGCTATTCGCGCGGTTTTGAAACCGAAGCAGACCTTGAAGGTTTTACGCTTTTACAAAAAGCCAATATCAATCCGCTTGGTCTGGCCAGATTTTTTGAAAAAATGATCGAGGAAGAAAAAAAGCAAATGGATAAGCTGATGAATCAAGAAAACCAGGAGCTTGCCAAACAGGCACTAAAATTTCTATCCACCCATCCGGCCAGTGAAGATCGTATAAAACGTTTGCGACAACTGGCAGAAAAAAATACATCGCAAAAAAACTATCGAGATTTACAACCGGCATTTGCGCAATTAAAAATCGCAGTAGCCGGTTTTGTTACCAATGATCAGGGAGACGCTTCAAATGAAAACTGAGATAAAAGGCTCGCAAGCTTTTTCCTATATAGAGGTTGAGCTTCAACCGGGTGAAACCATTATTAGCGAATCAAATGCTATGTCCAGTATGGATGCGGCGCTGGATTTAAAAGCAAAATTAAACGGCGGTTTCTTTAAGGGTTTGATGCGCAAATACCTGGGTGGTGAATCGCTGTTTATTAATCATTTCACTAACAACACCCCGCAACCAAGACGTATGACGTTGGTGCAGGGAACCCCCGGCGAAATTTGCCAGCGCCGTATGGACAAGGATGAAATTTTTCTACAACCCAGTGCCTTTGTTGCATGTACACAAGGCGTAAAACTGGAATTGGTATGGGCGGGGTTGGTTTCCTTTATCGCGCGTGAAGGTTTATTCCGCTTGAAAATCTCCGGGAGTGGCGATGTATTTTATGGTGCCTATGGCGCCTTACTGGAGCGGGAAATTGATGGTGAATATATTGTGGATACCAGTCATTTGGTTGCCTATGAACCGGGAATCAAACTCAAGTTGCAATTAGCCGGTGGAATTTTCTCCAGTTTTTTTGGTGGTGAGGGTTTGGTTACGCGCGTGGAAGGCAAGGGAAAAATTATTATCCAATCGCGCAGTATTACTGGCCTGTCCGGCTGGTTAAACCCCAAGTTCTGGTAAGGAGTGGAGCATGAAAGTCGAGTTTGTTAATCAACCGGGCAATACTGCGGCCAAAATTACTTTGGCTGCAGGCGAGACTTGTACCGCGGAAGCGGGCGCTATGATCGCGATGAGCGGTCATATGAATATTACTACCAGTACCCACAAAAAAAATTCTGGCGGAATTTTAAAAGCAGCAAAACGTATGCTGTCTGGCGAGTCATTTTTCCTCAACCATTTTGATGCCCAAGGCAAGCAGGGTGAGGTTTGGTTGGGCAGTGATTTAGCTGGCGATATGCTGTGTGTCGAATTGGATAACGAAAATCTGATTGTGCAGAGTGGTTCTTTCCTCGCCTGTGAAGAGGCGATAGAAATGGATATGGGCTGGCAAGGTTTTAAATCCTTGTTCTCCGGTGAAAGTGTTTTTTGGTTGAACTTAAAAGGGCGCGGTAAAGTTATCTTGTCCAGTTTTGGTGCTATCTATCCGATTGAAGTGGACGGTGAATATATTGTGGATTCAGGCCACATTGTTGCCTTTAGTGAAACTCTGGATTTTTCCATCACCAAAGCAGGTAAAAGTTGGCTGCAATCGTTTTTAGGTGGGGAAGGTTTGGTGTGTAGATTCAAAGGCAAGGGTACGCTCTGGTGTCAATCGCACAACCCAAAAAGTTTTGGTATTTCACTCACGCCTAACCTGCGCACACGTAAAGCCTAAGGAGCCGATACATGGAAAACCTGTTTAAAGTACAGCTTAGTGGTGAATTAGTTGCAGGCGCAGATTTGGTAACTGCCACAGAAAATTTTGCGCAGCTTTTTAAAATCACACCGGAAAAAGCCACACAAATGCTTAACCAATTTCCAGTGACTGTTAAAAATAATGTGGATCAAATCACTGCGCAAAAATTTAAATCAGCCATTGAAAAAGCCGGGTTTGTTTGTGAATTAAAACCTGTGACAGAAACTAACCCTATGCCATCAGCTGCGGTTGCGGCACAAGTTGCACCTGTTAATGCAAAACCTACTGCAGTTACAACGCCAGAAAGTGTTAAAGGTTTTCACTATAAAATTGAAGGCCGCCCCGACTATGCCTTTTTAACAGTACAAATTCCAGCAAACGAAATGCTTAAAGTGGAAGCCTCTGCTATGGCAACCATGGATACCCATTTGGAAATGAAAACCAAATTGAAAGGCGGGTTTGGGCGTTTTCTCACTGGCGAAAGTTTATTTCTTAACGAATTTAAAGCGGCAAAAGGATCAGGCGAAATTGGTATTGCACCGGGAACACCCGGCGATATAGTCCATCAATATCTGGACGGCCAAACTTTGTTTATCCAAAACTCTGCATTTGTTGCAGCGACTATGGGTGTAAATCTGGAAACCAAATGGCAGGGCATGCTTAAAGGATTCTTCTCCGGCGAGAGTTTCTTTTTAATCCGTGCGAGTGGCCAGGGTGATTTATGGTTTAACTCTTATGGTGCGATTATTGAAATCGACGTTGAGGATGATTATGTCGTGGATACCGGCAATATAGTCGCGTTTACCGAAGGCATGGAGTACGAGATCACCAAAGTGGGTGGCTATAAATCGCTATTCTTTTCCGGTGAAGGTTTTGTCTGCCGCTTCCGCGGTCAAGGCAAAGTCTGGATTCAAACCCGCAACGCACAGGCATTTGTCTCCTGGGCGCATTATTTCCGTCCAGCGGGTGGTGCATGATCAATACAAACCAGCGCTTGGTTTGTGCAACAAGCGCTAGCTGACTGGCAGGGCGGTTTTATCCACGGGCGATTTCAAAACAAACGATGAGTGCACACCACTCACGCCTTCAATACGCGTGAGTTTTTGCAATAGAAATTGCTGGTAAGCATCCATATCTTTCACTATCACCTTCAATAAATAATCGGCAGATTGCCCAGTGATCAGGTGACACTCCAATACTTCCGGATAAGCCTCTACGGTTTTTTCAAACGCATCAAAACGATCCGGTGTGTGTTTATCCATGCTGATTTGAATAAAAGACACCAGCGTCAGCCCCAACTTGCGCGCATTGAGCAGTGCCACATAACCATCAATCAAGCCTGCTTCCTCCAGCGCGCGCACCCGCCGCAAACAGGGGGAGGGCGAGAGGCTAATGCTATCGGCCAGTTCCTGATTGGAAATGCGCCCGTTGTGCTGGAGTGCTTCCAAAATAAGCCGATCGTATTTGTCCAGTTCCATCGCTGCTCCTAAAACCCCCACCCAGCCTCCCCCTTGCCAAGGGGGAGGTGTTTATTCGCTCCCTTTATAGAGGAATGGTCAGGGGGTAGCCGTAATAATCTATTAATGAGAAATTAAATATCAATAAAATCAATTTTAAAGGCATAAAATTGCTTATAGATTGATATTAGCACAATCTTGGCAATCATCTGCCACAGACCTTTGCTTATACTGGGTACAGGTTGAAAAAGTCGCGCGCCACCCGCGCCGGAGCGGGGTTAGCCAGGTGTGATCGCACCACTGCTAACCTGCCCCTGTAACCCGCAGAGGCTGTTACCAAACCGGGCTGTATCAACCCTAGATTGTTGTGATTTATCTTTTTAGCGACATAACGGAGTCAGTCATGCTTGCCAACCCATCTACCAAATACCAGCGTTTTGTCGGTGTCTCCTTGCCCGACCGCCAATGGCCGAACAATCACATTGAGAAACCGCCCATTTGGATGAGCACTGACCTGCGTGATGGCAACCAGGCGCTGATCGACCCTATGTCCGTTGCTACCAAGTTGCGTATGTTCAAAGAATTGGTGGCGATTGGTTTTAAGGAAATTGAAATCGGATTCCCCTCCGCGAGTGAAATTGATTACAACTTTACTCGCCAGTTGATCGAGGAAAATTTAATTCCCGATGACGTCACTATTGAAGTTCTGGTGCAAGCGCGTTACGACCTGATCGAAAAAACCGTGCAAAGTTTGCGCGGTGCCAAGCGCGCGATTTTGCATATGTACAATCCACTCGCCCCCGCGTTCCGCAAAATTGTGTACAACACCGATGAAGCCGGTGTAAAAAATATTGCGATTCAAGGCACCAAGTGGTGTAAAGAATTAACCGCGCAAGCACCGGAGGTGGATTGGACTTTCCAATACTCGCCGGAAGTGTTTTCCTCCACCGAAATTGAATTGGTGAAAGAGGTGTGCGATGCGGTGGTGGAAATTTGGAATCCATCACCACAGAAAAAATTGATTTTGAATTTGCCCGCTACGGTGGAAATGAATACGCCGAATACCTACGCGGATCAAATCGAATGGATTCATCGCAACATTAATCGTCGCGATTCCATCATCATCAGTGTGCACCCGCACAATGACCGCGGCACTGCAGTTGCTGCGGCAGAATTAGCGGTGATGGCGGGCGCAGATCGCGTAGAAGGTTGTCTGTTTGGCAATGGCGAGCGCACTGGCAACGTGTGTTTGGTGACCTTGGCGATGAACTTGTATTCACAAGGTGTGAGCCCCGGTTTGGATTTTTCCGATATCGACCGCGTGCGCAAATTGCATGAAGAATGCACCCAGTTGCCGGTACATCCGCGTCACCCTTACGCCGGTGAATTGGTATTTACCGCCTTCTCTGGTTCGCATCAGGACGCGATCAAAAAAGGTTTTGCGGTACAGAAAAAAGATGCCTTGTGGGAAGTACCTTATTTGCCGATTGACCCGGCGGATTTGAATCGCAGCTACGATGCGGTTGTGCGTGTAAATGCGCAATCCGGCAAAGGTGGTGTGAGTTTCCTGTTGCAACAGGAAGCCGGTTTGCAATTGCCACGTCGCTTGCAAATTGAATTCAGCGGTGTGGTACAAAAAGTCAGTGACAGCACCGGCAAAGAAGTGAAGGCCAGTGAAATCGCCAAAATATTTAACGATGAATATTTTGCAGTGACAACGCCCATTACTTACCAGTCGAGCAAATTCACTGAACAGGATGATACGCATCAGGTTGATATTACTATCCACGCACAACATCAGGATAAAACCGTGCAAATCAGCGGTAGTGGCAATGGCCCCATCGATGCCGCCGCTCACGCGATCAGCCAGTTTATTGATGGTGAAGTGAGTGTGATTGATTACCACGAACACTCCGTTGGTGAAGGTTCCGATGTCGCTGCTGTGACCTATGTGGAAATCAAAGTGAAAAACGGCAAACCGGTTTATGGAGTAGGGCAGGACCGCAACATTATTACCTCGGCCGTTAAAGCACTGATTAACGGCGTAAACCGCAGCGGTGCAGTAAGTTAATAAATTTTCGTCCCTATAAAAAACGAAAAGCGCAGCCGGTGAAAATCGGCTGCGCTTTTTTATTGCCGCTGCGTGAATCTACGCAGGCAAAAATCGCATCTCAATTAATGAGGCCACCAGATTCTATTCCCCCAACTTGAATCTGGTGTTCTCTCCGCACTTGATAGCCATGCGCGTGCAGCACCCCGGGGCGTGCTGGCTATTGGGTTCCCGGCAGGTGCTGCTGACGGGAATTTTTTTGTGGATATGCAACAAAATTTTTATAGATGAAAGCGTTAAGCGCTGAATTGAACAAATATGCAAGTGCACTGGTCTGTGTTAGTTTGCAATCTTCATTAATAAAGTCATTGGAATTGAATCCAAAAAGGAAGAAGGTGCGTCCAAGCACTTATCCGCTAATGGCTACTGCTCGATTAGGAAATCGCCATGGACAGCTTGCAAGAAATTCTTTTTACCCTGCGTCAAAACAAACTCCGCACCGGCCTTACTGCTTTTGGGGTGTTTTGGGGTATTTTAATGTTGATCCTGTTACTCGGCGCCGGGCGCGGTATGCAAAATGCCTTTGCCGATGGCTGGAGCAATGATGTTGCCGATTCCATCTGGATCTTCCCCAGCAGTACCTCTGTGCCTTACCAAGGTTTGCCGACCGGTCGCCAGATCGCGTTGACCGAGGCTGATCTGGCGGCGATTCGCCAGCAAATTCCCGGCGTGGGTTATCTCTCTAGCGAGAACCCGCTCGGCTCATTTATCAATTCTGATATCTCCGTAATGTACGGCAATAAATCCGGCAGCTTTGGTGTGCTGGGTGTTGCTGATCAATATTTCAATATCAAAGAAAAAGTGCGCTTTGATGATGGTCGCCGCTTGAATCGCCTGGATCAGGATGACAATCGCAAAGTCGTGGTGATAGGTACGCGCGTGAGCGAGCGATTGTTTACTACGCACGCCGAAGCTATGGGTAAGGATATTTTAATTAACGGTATTTCGTTCAAGGTGATTGGCCTGTTTTACGACAAGGGCAATCAGGGGCGTATGTCCGAGCGTTTGTATATGCCGGTGTCAGCGTTTAAAAAATCCTTTGGTGGCGGACAAGAAGTTGCACTGATTACTGCGCGGCCTAAACCCGGTATCGATGGCATCAAACTGGAAGAGGATATTCTCGCGCTATTAAAACAGCGCCACAAAATTGCGCCGGAAGATGTGCGCGCAATTGAAGTCAGCAATAAAGCGCGCGAAGCAGAGGACATTAATGCCATGTTTACCGGTTTGAATATGTTTATCTGGCTGGTGGGCATAGGCACTTTACTCGCGGGCATTGTGGGCGTGAGCAATATCATGATCATCACTGTAAAAGAGCGCACTCGCGAAATTGGCATCCGCAAAGCGCTGGGTGCTAACCCGAATTCGATTGTGGGCAGTTTGTTATTTGAATCGGTACTGGTTACCAGTGTGGCGGGTTATACCGGTTTGGTGCTGGGTGTGGCGATTCTGGAAGGTGTAGCAGCGCTATTAACTGCATTAAAAATTGAACTGCCATTTTTCCAACAACCAGAGATTGATTTAGGTATTGCAGTAAGTGCGCTTATGTTACTGATTGCTGCCGGGGTGATTGCCGGTTTAATGCCCGCATTACGCGCAGCGCGCATTATGCCGATTGAAGCCATGAAAGCGGAATAACAAGGAGCCAATAATGTTTGATTGGGATAAGTGGCAGGAAATAATCAACAGCCTTAAAAAACAAAAATTGCGAACCGGCTTGACTGCCTTTGGGGTTTTTTGGGGCATTTTTATGCTGGTGATTTTACTGGGTTTTGGCACCGGTTTTGGCAGCAAAATTGAAGGCATTTTTGGCGATGCAAAAAATGTGGTGATCTTCTGGCCGTCCAATACCACTCAAATGGCATTTGAGGGTTTGGGTAAAGGTCGCAGCGTAAAATTTACCGAAGCAGACGTAGAAGCGATTCGCCAAAAAATTTCCAGTGTAGAGATGGTGGACGGTAAAAATAATTTGGGCAGTTGGGGCGCGGCCCAGTATGTGATTTATGGCAAGGAGAGTGGTTCCTTTTCGGTAAATGGCAGTCACCCGGGTTGGGAGCCTTTTGAATTTGTAAAAGTGATTGAAGGGCGCTACATCAATGCGTTGGATGAAAAAGAAAAACGCAAAGTTGCAGTGATTGGCACCCGCGTTAAAGAAGTGCTGTTTAAAGATGGCACCCATCCCATAGGCCAGGCGATAAAAGTTAACGGTGTGCAATTTGTAGTAGTGGGAATATATAAATCCACCGAACCGGGCGACGGTGCGCAGCAAGCGAATAGCAAAATTATTCTGCCCAACCAAACCCTGCGTTATGCCTTTAATCAACTTGATGCATTTCAAATGTTGTTTTTTACACCAGCTGCAGGCTACAGCGCTTTTGATGCCGAGCGCGATGTTAAACAACTGCTCTACCAGCGCAATCGCATCCACCCCGAGGATTCCGGTGTGATTGGCGGTTTTAACATGGAGCAGGTATATCAACAAAATCGCGGTTTGGTAACGGGCATTATTGGTTTTAGTTGGATGGTTGCCATCGGCACCATCATCGCGGGTGTTATTGGTGTGGGCAATATTATGTTGGTGGTGGTAAAAGAGCGCACCCGTGAAATTGGCCTGCGCAAAGCCATGGGCGCAACGCCGTTGAATATCAGTTTAATGATTGTGCATGAATCACTAGTGATTACGCTGATTGCCGGTTATGCCGGATTAGTTGCTGGTGTGCTGTTACTGGAGGCGATTCGTGCACTGTTGGTTAGCCTGGGTCAGGGCGATGGTATTTTTGCTTCACCGTTTATCGATATCCAGATTGCACTTATGGCGCTGGGTGTATTGGTGGTCACCGGCATAGTTGCCGCACTCTTACCGGCGCGTAATGCAGCGAGTGTGAACCCTATTATTGCTTTGCAAGATGAATAATTTTTTTGTTAGTGAATCCAAAACCCCAATTGCAACATCCAAGTTAATAACCAGTCACCAATGGTGACACCTGAGCACAATGCGCAGCTGACACTTGTCATAACAAGTGTTAAGCGCAGTTAAAAATACCGGCTATGCCTTGAAAACTGAATAAGCTAGCTGCGCTCTTTATGTGCAGATTGCCAAGGAATTTATCATGATCAAACTTCATAACATCCATAAGTATTACCACTCTGGTGAGCAGCCGCTGCATGTATTAAAAGGAATTGATTTGCATATTCGCGAAGGTGAACTGGTATCGATTATGGGTTCATCCGGTTCGGGCAAATCTACCTTGTTAAATATTTTGGGTATTTTGGATACCCATGACCAGGGCGATTATTTTCTTGCCGGTCGCGAGATCAAAAACCTTAAAGAAAAAACTGCCGCAAAACTGCGCAACGAATTGCTGGGTTTTGTTTTTCAATCCTTTAATTTGTTACCGTTTAAAAATGCAACCGAAAATGTGGCGCTGCCACTTTATTACCAGGGTGTTGGCCGTAAGGAGCGCAATTATCGCGCCGCGCAATATTTGGAAATGGTGGGTTTAAGTAACCGTGCCACCCATATGCCCAATGAGTTATCCGGTGGTCAAAAACAGCGCGTCGCAATTGCGCGGGCGTTGGTAACCAAACCCAAAGTGATTCTCGCTGACGAACCCACAGGTGCGTTGGATAGCCAAACTACACAAGAAGTTATGGCTTTGATGAAAGAAGTCCATCAGCTGGGTAACACCATTGTGATAGTGACGCACGAGCAGGACATAGCCGATCAAACCCAGCGCCAGATTATTTTAAAAGACGGTTTGATTGTTTCCGGTAAACATCATCACGCACCGATTGTCACAGCCGATGATCAGGACGAAGAAGAAATTCTGGGGTAATACCGATGTTTGATGGATTACAGGAAATTCTCTACACCCTGCGCCAAAACAAACTGCGCACAGCACTCACTGCCTTTGGGGTGTTTTGGGGAATTTTTATGTTGATGCTGTTACTGGGTGCCGGGCGCGGTATGCAAAATGGTGTCTACGAAGATTTTGGTTCCGATGTGCTGGATTTTATTGTGGCTTATACCGGCACCACCTCTGTCGCTTACAAGGGTATGGGCCTGGGGCGACAAATCCAACTCACGCTCGATGATGTAGCTGCACTCAAACAGCAGGTGCCGGGTATACGTTTTATCGCCGCTGAAAACCAGCGCAATGGTATAGCTATTCACTACGAGCAAAAAAATGCCAGCTTCGCGGTGTTGGGTGTGCCGGAAGAATATTTTGCTGTGAAAGAGGGAATTCCGTTTAATTTTGGGCGCAAGATGAATCGGCTTGACCAGCAAGAGCTGCGCAAAGTAGCAGTCATTGGCACTGTGGTAGCCGAACGCTTATTCGGAAAAGACGCAGATCCAATTAATAAAGACATTCGTGTCAATGGCGTGATGATGAAAGTGGTGGGCGTGTTTTACGACAAAAGCAATCGCGGCCGTGATTCAGAGCGCGTTTACATACCCCAGCCAACGTTTCAAAAAATGTTTGGCGAAAGTAATCGCATAGGTGCTATTTGGTTGCGCCCGGAATTAGGGGTAGACGGTTTTGAGGTGGAGAAAAAAGTCATCGAGGTGTTACAGCGTCGCCACTCGGTTTCACCGGAAGATCGGCGTGCGGTTCGCTCTTTTAACATGGCTGAACCAGCAAAAATGGTGAAAGGTTTATTTATTGGCATCAATTCATTTATCTGGTTTGTGGGCTTGGGCACTTTAATGGCCGGCATTGTGGGTGTGAGCAATATCATGATCATTACGGTAAAAGAGCGCACCCGTGAAATTGGTATTCGCAAGGCGATTGGCGCCAGCCCCTTCAGTATTGTGAGCACATTGCTATTGGAATCCATTCTGGTGACCAGCATCGCCGGTTATGCCGGTTTGGTATTGGGTGTTGGTCTGATTGAGTTGATTTCTTTTGGATTAAATTCGGTAGGCGCACAAATGCCCTATTTTAAAAACCCGGAGATTAATTTTCAGGTGGCGATTACTGCGATTGTATTGTTGGTAGTAGTGGGTGCGCTCGCGGGTTTAATGCCGGCACTACGCGCAGCGAAAATTATGCCCATTGAAGCCATGCGTGCAGATTAAGGAGGCCACCAGCGTGATTGATACAGAAAAGTGGCAGGAAATTTTTAAAACTTTTGGCCAACATAAATTGCGCACCGCACTCACCGCCTTTGGTGTTTTCTGGGGCATTTTTATGCTCACAGTACTTCTGGGCGCCGGCAAGGGTTTGGAAAACGGTGTTAATAAAGGTTTTCCTCGTGTGCCCAACATTGTGTGGATCTGGGTTCAGGGCAGCACCCAATTGCCTTACCAAGGTATGCCCATTGGCCGGCAAATCCAGTTTAAGCCGGAAGATGTGGCGGCGATTGAAAAAAATGTGCAATCAGTAGGTTTTATTCGTGGCCAAAACTCCGTGGGTATCTGGAGCGGTTCACCACCCTACACAGTACACAAAGATAAAAACGGTACTTTTTTTGTGGAAGGCATACATGCAGGTATGACCAATATTAATTCGCTGCGCATTATTCAGGGGCGCGCAATTAATGAATTTGATGATCGTGAAAAACGCAAAACTGTGATTATAGGAACGCGTGTGCGAACCCAATTATTTGGTGAAAAGGAAGACCCTATAGGGGCAGACATCACTATCAATGGCATCAGTTTTAAAGTGGTAGGTGTCTTTGAATCCCTGGCGAGTGGTAACCAGCAACAGGAAGAGGAAAAAATTTATATTCCCAATGACACTTTGCGTTATGCATTTAATCAGGTGGGTTGGATTGGCAGTTTTGTGGTGCAACCAAAACCGGGTTTACATGCGCGCGTGGTTGAAGAAGAAGTTAAGCAATATCTGGCTGAATTGAAGAAAGTAAACCCGCAGGATGTGGGTGTGTTTGGTAGTTTTAATTTACAAAACGAGTTCGACAAAATTGAAGGTTTATTTACCGGCATCAAGGTATTCAGCTGGGTCGTTGCTATAGGAACAATCATGGCTGGTGCCATTGGTGTGGGTAACATTATGTTGATTGTGGTGAAGGAGCGCACCCGTGAAATTGGTTTGCGTAAAGCGCTGGGCGCTACCCCCAATTCGATTATCGGCATGATTGTTCAGGAGTCAATTTTTATCACTGCGGTAGCGGGTTACAGCGGTCTGGTGATTGGTGTCTTGTTGTTGGAAGGTATCGCCAAATTGTTGGATGCAGCAGGTGGCCAAGCCGGATTTTTTGGCAAACCTGAAGTCGATTTTGCCACGGCAATTAGCGCATTGGTGGTACTTGTGATATCGGGTTTATTGGCATCGCTCATGCCCGCTGCCAAAGCTGCCGGCGTAAACCCGATTATTGCCTTGCAAGATGAGTAATTTTTACTAAGCGTTTTTACCTGATTTTTACGTTCATTTTTTTACGTTATTACAAGAAGGATGTCATGAAAAAATTTATCTGGTTTGCCGTATTAGGTTTGATCGCTGTGGTGTTCATTGGCACAGCGGTATTCCTCTACAACAAGTCACAGGAAAAACCTGTGGTCTATCAATCGGACGAGGTCTTTACTACCAACATAGTGAAAAAGACCGTGGCGGTCGGCAAGGTGATCCCGCGGCGTGAGGTGGAAATTAAATCCCAGGTTTCCGGTGTAGTTGAACAGCTTTATGTGACTGCTGGCCAGACGGTAAAAAAAGGCGACATTATTGCCAAAATTACTCTGGCGCCAAGTATGGTGATGTTGAATCAGGCGGAATCGCAGTTGGAAACTGCTAAATTAAATTTCCAAAACGCGACGGTAGAATTTGAGCGCCAGAAGAAGCTCTTTGCAGAAAAATTAATTTCTGCTTCTGAGTACAACAAATTCCTGTTGAATTACGATTTACAACGCGAGGCGGTCACTGCAGCAGAAAATAATTTGCTGCTGATGAAATCCGGAGCGACTAAAAAGTCAGACAAGGTTTCCAACATGATTCCCGCAACAGTTACCGGAATGGTGTTGGACTTACCGTTCAAGGAAGGTGCGTTTATTGTGGAGACCAGCTCCTTCGGTGCCGGTACTACTATCGCTACTCTGGCTGATATGAACGATATGATTTTTGAAGGTATGGTGGATGAATCCGAAGTGGGCAAAATCCGCGAAGGCATGGAATTAGTGCTGGACGTAGGTGCTTTGGAAGGTGAGCCCTTTACCGCAGTGCTGGAATATATTTCGCCCAAAGGTGTTACCGATCAGGGCACTATTAAATTCCAGATCCGCGCCGCCGTAAAACTCAGCGAAAAGCTATTTCTGCGCTCCAACTACAGCGCCAATGCCGACATAGTGCTGGAGAAGCGTGAAAACGTAGTCGCCATTAATGAAGGCAACCTGATAGTGGAAGAAAAAGCTAACTTTGTAGAAATTGAAACCGGCCCACAGAAATTTGAAAAGCGCGAAGTAAAAACCGGTATTTCTGATGGTATCAATATCGAGATACTGGAAGGTTTAAAAGTCGGCGACAAAATCAAACACCGCTAATAATTACCCTGCCAGATTGACAAGGGGCGCACCTGGTTTTGCCCCTTGTTTCGTTTGATATTGACTACCCCTGTTGCTTATCCTTGTCCCGTTAAAAGTCCATCAGTAAAGGAGTAGTTTTATGCATTTCAATAGGATCAAAGTCGGCCTAACGTTGAGCTTGATAATGTCTATGCCGATGAGTTTTGCACAAACGGAATTAAAAGGTAGTCCGGAGGATTTACGTAAATTCCTGCATCCTCAAGCTCAACTAGTGACGTTAAGCGATAAGGTCGAAAAAAAAGCTTACTCGGATAAAGCAATTATCCATTTGGTGATAACTACAGAAGGCAAAACGCTCTCGGAGAGTTTGACCCACAATAACACTGTGCGCGAGAAGGTAAGAACTGACTTGATCGCCAAAGGAATAAACGAAAAAGACATCAAAAACGCAAAATTCACGTCCACGCCAGAATATGGCTTGTTTAGTAAGAAACCTTCGACTTACAAGGTGATTAATCGCATCAGTGTAAGTATTTTTGCCGAAGCGGATCTGCGCAATCTTGCACTGGTGGCCGACAGCCATGCAGAAGTTGAGTTGGCAAAAACGGAATTTGAGCACACAGAAAAAGACGCTTTTGAACAGCAGGTGAAGGATGAGGTGCTTAAAAAAATTAACAAACAAAAGGAATTTTATGAAAAATCGCTCAACGTACAGCTCGTACCAGTAACCTTTCGCGACACCCGTGTTAATCGTCAACCTACTGCCGGTGCAAGAGCTGTGTACGAGGTAGAGGAAGTTATTGTTACTGGAATACGCGCTTCAGCGAGTGATAAGTACCATGCGGAAGCGCCAAGCGAGCCTTCTTTTGACGAGCTTGTCTACAGCGCCGAGTTAGTCGTGGATTATCAAGTGATAAATAAATCAGCTAACTAAAAATGGTATCAAGGTTAAACAGGGATACTGTGAACAATACAAAAGCCCAAACCATCATCACGCGATAAAGGTTTGGGCTTTTTGTTTTGTTTGATTAGAGTTTGGTGGCAATCACATCCAGTGTCATAAAATAAATAGTGGTGGTGGATTCAAAACCCGAGTCGGTGCCCAGCAATAGCCAGATGCTGCCATCGGCAGCGGTTGCGCTGGTCAGCCCGATGGTTTCGCTGCGCAGGGTTTTACTCATATAACTGGTATTGCTGTCACCACATTCGCGACTATTGGCAAAATCGCCAAGAATGATCGCATCGCTACCGCCAACGGCTTGATTGCCTTTATCGATGTTCATCAATAATTCACCGGCACCGTTATTGACGGCGAGGGGTTCAGTTTTACTCGCGCCGGCCTTGATCCACACACTTTCACCCGGTGCACCGCCTACGCCCATACAGTTTTTCTGCGCGTTAGTACCAAAGCGCACTTTGAATTGAAACTTATAGCGGGTATTGGGCTCCAGCCCTTCAAATTTTTTAGTGATAAACATAAACAAGTCATCACTGTGATTGTTGCCCGTTAACATATACCCCTTGCGATTTTCCCCCAAACTCGCTGGCAGGTTAGTTACCCCCGCATCCAGCTCATAAAAGGCTTCCTCGCCAGCAGGATAGTCGGCAAAGCCGGATTTCCAACCGCTGTTGGTATCGTTAAAGTCGATGACTAATGCTTTTGAATTGGGGTCAACAGGCGGGAGTTTGATATCGCTGCCGCAGCCTGAAATAAAAACTCCAGCGATCAAACCTGCGACCAATGCAAACGATCTGTTCCAATTATCAAGCATAAATTTTCCTCCGCGATTATTGTATGGCTTATGGTGATCCGGCCCAGATAAAGACGTCTGTTGGTAAAGTGTTGCCAGTCGTTAAAATTTGTAATACTTGGTTGGCTTGTTGGTGCATGGGTATGAGGCGACGAGGGAGTTTGTGTTAATCTAGACAAGCTTTTATCAAATTTTCCTCCGCTCCGTTGACTATCGTTTTTACTAATAAAATTCATCTCCTTTATGGAAAGGAATACAGGTATGTTGAAGCAATCCCTTCGCTTAATCGCGATACTCTGTTTTGCATTTTTTGGCAGTTTGCTTTGGATTGCCAATGCCCTTGGCGCGAACCCCCCCGATTTTGTCCCCGATCATGTTGTCAGTGACAACAAGGTCATTTATCTGCTCAGCAACCACAATAAAACGATTTATCGCTGGTCCATCGCGACCGGTACCTATCTGAGCCCGCTTGCGGTTGGGTTCCTGCGTGACGGTGTGGAATATCTACCGACCACAATGGAAATAGTCGCAGGTCACAGTCGTTTGTATCTGGGTTATGCGACAGGTGACATCCGCTACTTTCCCTTGAGCGGAACAGCAACAGCAAAGACCTTGACTACAACTGCCATGCCGATAAGACATTTGGCTGCCGCAGGAAAATACCTGATTGCTGTTGATGGAACTTCGGAATATGTCGGCAACCGTTATTCGCTTTCGAATCGGGGTGTAATTCTGGATCAGGACACCCGCAACTTGAATGATCGCCACACCTGGAGCCAAGCAGATTCCAAACTTTATTTTTCACAGGGAAATTATATTTCACGTGGCACGATTGATCAGAGAAATGGGAAATTCGATTGGAATACCTGGCATGTCCATTTTAGTTATAACTTTAATACGTCCAACCCACTGCTCAGCATTGCGCCCGACGGACGTTTCCTGCTTGCAAGTGATGGAGCAATAATTGACACCAAGACAGCGGTTGAAGCGGTAAGGCTGAATAAGGCGCCGCATGCTGGAAAAATATTGGCAAACGGGTCAGTAGTCTCTCTGGCCCCGAAAGGTTTTTTGTTTGAGTCCCAGAGCTATTTGTTGGAAATGTACGATGCCGGACTACGCTTGGTAGAACAATTGGAGTTACCGGGTGAAGTTATAAATATCTATGGCGATACCGCCAAGTTTGCCGTACTAATGGTGAATAATAACAAGCTGGTTATTCATACCTATATTCCTAAATCAGACAGTGATGGCGATGGTGTTAGTAACACTTCGGATGCGTTCCCGCTGGATGCTGCGGCTTCGCGCGATACCGACAAAGATGGTTACCCGGATGCCTGGAACAAAAATAAAAATGCATCATCCAGTACTACCGGATTGGTACTGGATGCTTATCCAAAAGATGCCGAGTGCCAGCTGCTTGCGCAGGGTGATGGAAAATTATGTAACTATGCGGCCACTGTGCCTTATTTCACGCCCGATGCTGTAGTGTCTGATGGCAAAATAGCCTACTTATTAAGTGTTAATAATAAGAAAATTTACCGTTGGTCAATCGATAAAGGCACCTATATCAGTCCGTTAAAAGTGGGTATTACTGATGGTTACCTGCAGCTATTCCCAACCACCCTGGCATTTTCAGAAGAGCAGAATCGACTCTACCTCGGTTATGCCAATGGTGTAGTCAATTCCGTCCAGACATCTGGCACAGCAACAGAAAAGCTTTTTACCAAGGTTACAAGGGCCGTTTGGAGAATAATGCCGGCAGGCAAAATGGTGGTAATCCAGGATCAAACCCATCGCTATTCATTTGATTCAAAAGCCGTGCAAAAAGACAGCAAACAGCAGTATCCCGATTTTGCAAAATCGGTATGGGATAAAATCAACAGCCGTGTTTATTTCCTGAACGTTTACAGCAATTACCAATTCTATTATTTCTCGGTCAACCAAACCTCCGGCAAAATTTCCAGCGTCATAGCATCTCCATTCAATATCAATAACGAATTGGGAAGCTCGCTCATACTCTCTCCAAAAGCTGGCGAGATAATGCTTGGTAATGGCGACATTTATAAAGCACAGGATCTCACATTACTGCGCTCTCTTGGTCGTCGGGTAGATGCTGCCAAATGGCTTGCAGATGGTTCGATTGTGCTTGCTTACCGTCAGGATCAGCAGTTAGTGATATCGCGCATTGACCAAAATAATCAGCTGCTTGAGACCACTGGATTTGATGGTGAATCCATTCTGGGTTTGTTTGGCACAGATAAAACCATGAACCTTCTGGCCATTAAAAATGGTCGAGTAGTGAGTTACAGCTACACACCAAAAGATGATATCGATGGCGATAAAGTCCCTAATGCCCAGGATGCCTTTCCCAATGATCCTGCAGCTTCGGTTGATAGCGACAACGATGGTTATCCTGATGCCTGGAACCGCGGCTATAGCCAATCCAAAAGTACAACTGGATTAATTTTGGATGCTTATCCAAATGATGCCGCTTGTGCTCTGCTCACAGATGGAGATGGAGTGCAGTGCGATTACGCAGCAAAAGTACCTGCGTTTATACCGGATCAAACTCTCAGCGAAGGCGATATTATTTACTTGCTCAGCAAAGCGAATGGTCGAATTTATCGCTGGTCTATTACCACGGGCAATTTTATTAACCCGCTGGTTGTTGGAACCAGAGAAGGCGTTAATACCTTGGCTCCTACATCAATGAGTGTCTCGAGTGATCACCAGCGATTGTATTTGGGCTATACCAACGGACAAATCAATTACATTGATTTAAATGGTGTCAAAGAGAAGCCGTTTGCAGTGACTCTTGTTGGCCATCAGCAAGTTGTTGCTGTAGGCAAATACCTGTTTATTGATTCTGGCAATTCTTACTCCAGCAGATCTCAATTTGGAATATACGACAAGAACGGTACTTCAACATTTATTGGTAATAATTTTTATACCTCTTATTCGTTTGGTTGGGATGCGGTTAATTCAACGCTTTATTCATATCGTGATAATGTTTCCCCTAATGATTTATTGTTCCGCGTTGTTGACCAAAGTAACGGCACTATCACCGCGAGTGGCGAAACGCCATATCACGGAAGTTACCTAATCAAAGCACCTATTCGTCCGTCCGCTGATGGAAAATTAGTGTTATTGGGTAGTGGCGATTTTTATGAGCAGACCCAGTTGCAATGGGCAGGTTCTCTGGGGACACAAATCGAAGATGCAAAATGGTTGGCAGATAATTCGCTGGTGACTATTAAAAATATTGATGACCAAATAATTCTTCAACGGCGAGATACAGGATTGAAAGTTGTTGAACAAGTCAGCTTTACTGGACTTGGGTTGGGTATCTTCGGGAGCGACAGCACAATGGTGGTGTTAGCGCTGGACGATGACGGCAAAATTAAAGGACACTTTTACACTCCCTCTGACGATTCTGACGGTGATGGTGTTGGCAATAGTATTGATGCTTTCCCCACTGATCCTGCCGCTGCAGTTGACACCGATAATGACGGCTACCCCGATGCGTGGAATCCAGGAAAAAACGCCGGTGACAGCACATCTAATTTAACACTGGATGCTTATCCGGAGGATTCCGCTTGTTATTTGTCTGCCCATGGTGACGGTACTTATTGTGACTATGCGGCAACTATGCCGAATTTTATTCCTGAGCAGATAGCCAGTGACGGCGAAATTATTTATTACTTCAGTAGCGCTAATTACCGGATTTATCGTTGGTCTATCGACGAGGCAAAATTCATCAACCCCTGGGTAATTGGTGTGCCTCAAGGATTTACCCGTATAGCACCGCGGAAAATGGCATTGTCCTTGGCGCATGGCCGTGTTTATTTGGGTTATGAATCAGGTCAAATTCGTTACATCGATATAAATGGAGTTAAGGAAAATGAATTTACTTCTGTGGCAATGTCAGTAAACGGATTAGCTGCAGTGGGAGATTATTTGTTAGCCCAGGATAATAGCGGTGCCTGGTCTACCCATTATATTTTCAACGCAGCCGGAGCGCTTACTGATAGCAAAGACTGGAATTATTATTCACACGAATATGCATGGGATGCTGCAAATTCCAGAGTCTACTTTTTCCGCGATGATAGCAGCCCTAATGATCTTCATTTTGAAGTGATTGATCCCATCAGTGGAAAAATTACACAAGAAGGTGAAACACCTTATCACGGAGCCTATGACACTTCTGGCGTTATTCGTGTTTCGTTGAATGGTGTTTATGTTTTACTTGGCAGTGGTGATATCTACAATGCTTCAGGATTGACTTGGGCCACATCTGTAGGTGCAATCACGGATGCTCGCTGGTTGGCAGACAATTCGTTGGTCACAGTAAAAAATGAGGCTGGTCATTTTGTTGTCGAGCGACGTGATTCGAATTTAAAAGTAGTTGAGCAAAAAGTATTTGTAGGCAAAGCGCTGGGTATTTTTGGCTCCGATTCGGCGATGGCTTTAGCGGCGCTGGTCGACGGAAAAATAAGCGCTTACAGCTATGCTCCCAGTGACGATAGCGATAATGATGGTGTGGAAAATATTCTCGACGCTTTTCCACTCGATCCAGCTGCTTCGGTTGACAGCGATAAGGATGGTTATCCAGATAGCTGGAATCCGGGCTATTCTGAAGTAGACAGCATTTCCAACTTGACGCTGGATGCCTACCCTCAGGATTCAGCCTGTTATTTGCCTGCGCATGGCGACGGAACTGCATGTAATTATGGTGCAACTATTCCGAATTTTACTCCTGACCAAGTTGCCAGTGATACTGAATATATTTATTTGCTGAGCAGCGCCAATCAACGAATTTATCGCTGGTCTCTGGTAGAGGCCAACTATGTCAATCCTCTGGTAATTGGGCAAAAGCAGGGCTTAACAACTTATTTGCCTACCAAAATGGCGCTGTCAGAATCCCATAACCGCATCTATTTGGGTTATGAATCAGGTGCAATTCGTTACTTGGATTTACAAACCGGACAAGAGTTGCCTTTCGCCAATACGGCTCAGGCGGTCAAAGGTTTAGCTTCGGTGGGTAATTACGTTTTGGCACAAGATTACAGTGGCGCTTGGGCAACGCATTATATCTTTGATGAATTTGGAAGTATTACTGATGCCAGAGAATGGAACTATTACTCGCCAGAGTATGCCTGGAGCCCGTTAGATTCCAGGGTTTATTACACCAGTAATTTTTCGCCCGCCGATTTGCATTTTGAAACAGTGGACCAAACAACCGGAAAAATTACTCAGGTTGGTGAGGCGCCTTATCACGGCCAATACACCATTCGCCCACCTATTCGTGTTGCGCCCAGCGGACTTCAGGTGTTGTTGGGTAGTGGTGATATATACCGTGCTTCCGATCTCTCACATCAACAAAATCTCGGTGCTCTTGTAGAAGACGCGCTTTGGACTTCGGCGGTGTTAACTACGTTGGAAAATAATCAATTGAAAGTGCGCAGCCCGGAAGATTTTTCGGTGTTACAAAGCTTTTCTATTTCCGGTACGGCATTGCGTGTTGTGGCCAGTGGCCAGGATGTGGTGGTTATTCATTCAGTCGATGGCGTAATCCAATTTAGCCACTATGAGGTGGGTGATAAAGACGGCGATGGGATGCCAAAATGGTGGGAACAAGCCAATGGATTCGACGATGACTATTCCGGTGATGCGGTATTGGACTTGGACGGAGATATGTTGACCAACCTGGAAGAATTTCAAGCGAAAGCCAAACCTGACCAAGTCGATACAGATTCAGATGGCATCAACGATGGCGAGGAAGTAAAAGTATATTTTACCAGCCCCATCAAAGTAGATTCTGATGTCGATGGACTAAACGATTTTGAAGAAGTGTTTGCTCACCAAACAGATCCGCTAAACGCGGATACCGATGGCGATGGTTTTACGGATTATGCAGAAGTCATTGTTTATTCCAGCGATCCAAAAAATGCTGCCTCAACACCAGCAGCAATCACTCATTTACAGGAGTCCTTTGAAGGAGCTGTTCTATCCCCGCTATGGATAGCAACCACTAACAGCAAGGCCAACTGGTCAATAGACACCAGCTCTGCTGCTGCGGGCGTGAACAGTATCCGCTCAGGCGCCATAGGTCACGGCGAACAAAGTGCAATTGTCTTTGAAGGCTTTTTTGCCGCTGGAAGCTTGAGTTTTTATGCGCGGGTGGATGCTGAAGGCTGTTGTGACAGGCTGGAATTATATGTGGATGGTGAATGGCGGCTCGCTGTGTCTGGTTATGCGTCGACTTGGGCGGAGTACTCGGTGCCATTGACGAGTGGTAACCATAAAATTGAGTGGCGCTACGTCAAGGATGGCAGTGTCGTTTGGGGTGCTGATGCAGCCTGGATAGATCAGGTACAATTTACCGTAAATTAAGCTGATCCCTTTGCCAGCCTTTCGGGCTGAAAAGCTGGCAAAGTGCAATACAATTCATTACAACACCCTTCGCGTACCGCGTTTATAAATAAGCTATCCCTGCCTTTCCTGTATAAACCCGGCTATGAACCTGATTTCCCGTTTACTACTGCGCTTTTTATTTTTGCCTCTGGCGTTGCTGCTGACGGCAACTGCGCTGGCCTGCGAGCAAGGGCAGGGCGATTGTGTGGAAGTGGGTAAGTGGGACATAAGCCTAGGTTTAGGTGCAGGTGTGCGCACTAATCCGCTCGATGATGGCGATGATATTCCGCTGGTGATATTGCCGCAGGTTAACTACAACGGTGAGCGGTTTTTTATCCAGAACCTGGATTTTGGGGCGATCCTTTGGCAGAGCGAAAGCCAACAGCTCAGCCTTCTGGCAACGCCTAGCTACGATCAGGTTTTTTTCCATCGCTGGAGCCCGAGTAACTTTTTTATCGATGGCAGTACGCTTGCAACTGCGGGCAAAGAAAGCGGCGGTAAAAATCCGGTGGTGACTGACGATGAGGCGCATGATCGCGAACTACTTACACCGGAATTTATGCCTTTGCAGCAGCGTAAATTGCGCGACCGGAAAATGGCGGGTCTGGCCGGTATTGAATACAGCTGGTCAACGGCGCTGGCGGATTTACAAATCCAATACCTCACCGACTTCACCCAAATTCATTCAGGCGAAGAAGTGCGTATTGCCATCGCCAAACACTGGCAATCCGGTAAACACCAATGGTCGGCATCACTGGGCGCTAATTGGCAGAGCCGCGCTGTGGTGAATTATTACTACGGTGTCGCCCTTGCTGAAGCTGACGAGCGCGGTAGCTACCAAACGGGTTCAGCCATAACACCCTTGTTGCGTCTGGATTGGAACTATGAATTGACCGAGCGTTGGGATTTGCGCCTGCTCGCCAGCTACCGTGAGTTGCCCGATGAGATATCCGCCAGCCCGTTAATTAACGATAATAAAGTGATCACGGTTTTTGTTGGAGGGGTCTACCATTTTTGATGGTGGGGTACTGAAGTGTGTTTTGGCAACGCAGCTTGCCGTGAGACGATTCCTTACAGCCGTGCTGTTTGCTGCAGTGCTGCCGGGAAGCCCTGTGTTCGCCAGTGATTTACACCCCGCCGAATCCTCTGCCAATACCTCCAGCTTGCCGCTGATCCAATTTTCCATCAAGCCGCGTTTGTGTGTACTAAATGCCGGTGAAGAAGTCTGTCGCGATGAACTGGAAGTGCGCTGGCAGGCGGCGCAAAAACGCTCCCTCTGTTTATACCAACAAGACAAAATCCAACCGCTGCGCTGCTGGCAGGACGCCACCCAGGGTGAATACCAATTTGAATTAACTGCGAGTGCAAGTACCAATTTTGAATTGCGTGAAACGGAGACAGGAACAGCCCTGAGCGATCAGCGTTTCCAAGTTGTCTACAATGATAAAAAATACCGCCGTGCGCGGCGCAATCCCTGGAGTTTTTTTTAGCATGTCGCAGAACAGTTTAATTTTATTGGTTGAGGACGACCGCCGCTTGGCGCAGTTGGTAAAAGATTTTTTGGAGGCCAACGATTTTCAAGTCGCGCTGGAAGAAAATGGCAACCGGGTAATTCGTCAGGCACAGAATTTAAATCCGGCCCTGATTGTGTTGGACTTAATGCTGCCAGGCAAAGATGGTCTAACGCTGTGTAAAGAATTGCGCCCCAATTTTAAAGGGCCGATTTTAATGCTTACCGCGCGCGATTCGGATGTAGACCAAGTCCTGGGGCTGGAGTACGGCGCCGATGACTATGTGATTAAACCCGCTGAGCCACGCGTATTATTAGCGCGCATTCGTGCGCTGCTGCGTCGCTATTACCAAAACGATCCACGCGAGCAAGAAGCGCTGAATTTTGGTGAACTCTGCATTCAGCCCAGTGCGCGTAAAGTACTGCTCGCCGGGCAGGAAGTTATTTTATCCAGTCACGAATATGATTTGCTCCTGGCGCTTGCGGCACAGGCGGGGCAAATTCTCAGCCGCGAATTTTTGTTTAATCATATCTACAATCGCGAATACGATGGCTTGGATCGCACTATTGATGTACGTATTTCCCAGCTGCGCAAAAAACTCAACGACAACCCTGAAAACCCCACGCGGATTAAAACGATTTGGGGCAAGGGCTATTTGTTTATTGCCGATGCCTGGTAATTCCCGCCCATGAACCGCGCGTTTATTTCGCTCTATTTTTTTATTGTTACCTCGGTGGTGTTAATTGGCTGGGGGCTCAATCAATTTTGGGAAAATCTTGCACCCGAGCAGCAACCCAGCGCCGAGGTGGTGGCTCTACTGCAACTGCTTGAGGACGATTTACTGGATCAAGCGCAACCGCAGTCGGTATTGGATTATCGCGCCGACGCGCAGCGTATTTCGCAGCGCTTGAATGTTGCGCTGGAAATTTTACCTCTGGACGATATGGCCCAATCCTCTGCACTGCAGGAATTACATGCCGGTGAGTTGTTGGCTAGTCGCAGTCGCGAGCAAATAATTTGGTATAAACGCCTGGCGCAAACTGATCAGGTGATGATGCTCAGCCTGCCGTTTGATGATGTGCGGGAATCGCCTTGGTACAATTTGTTATTAATTGGTTTTTATCTGGCGATTGCACTGGTGATTTATATTTGGGTGTGGCCGCTATCGCGCGATAGTAAAAAACTGGAAGTGCAAACCCGCGCGCTGGGTAAAGATGGTGTACCGGAAACGTTAAATATTTCTCCTGCGTCAACACTCTACCCACTTGCGCAAGCGTTCAACCAGATGGCGCAGCGACTGCGTGAATTGATTGCCTCACACCGCGAAATGACTAACGCCGTGTCCCACGAATTGCGCACGCCGTTGGCGCGTATGAAATTTGCGTTGGCGCTGATTGATGAACAGCAGTTGGATGAAAAAAATCGCCGCCAGTTGCGCAGTGTGGAACAGGATGTCGCCGAGATGGAGGCATTAATCAGTGCACTGTTGATGTACGCCGGCTTTGAACAAAAAACCCAAACCTTGCAGCAGACACCGGGGCATATGCTGGATTTGTTGGACGATATTCGCAGTCGTTTTTATCGTCACAACGAACGCAATTTGCAGTTGGAGATTATTGATCTAACTGACGCTAACTCAGACGTGATAGGTGAGGCAGAGAGCGCAGTATTTAGCTGTGAGTGGAAGCTAATGGAAACTGTGCTGCAAAATTTAATCAACAATGCCGCCGGTTATGCGCGTGCAACAATCCGCATCGAACTGAGCCAAAGCCCGACGCACTTTTACATCGCTGTGGAAGACGACGGCCCCGGTATTGCCCGCGAACAGCGCGAAAAAGTATTTGAGTCCTTTGTGCGACTTTATGGTGAGAGCAATAGCAATACCGCCACCGGCGGTTTTGGTTTGGGCCTCGCCATAGTCAAACGCATTATGCAGTGGCATCGCGGTTACGCGCGGTTTGTCGAACCCCAAGTCTTGGGCGGCGCAAGGGCTGAAGTGTGCTGGCCGAAAGTTGCGGCTTAATCTGTGCTTTAGGTGAGAGCAGCGGGGTTAAATCTGTTCATCCAACTGCTGAATCTGCAAAATTATCTCCACCACTTTCTTTCCTTTCTCCGTTAACGAATACTCGGTGCGCGGTGGTAATTCGTTAAACGTTTTTTTATCGAGCAAACCGTAGTCCACCAATTTGCGGAAGCGTTCGCTTAATACTTTGGTGGAGATGCCTTCAATTGCGCGTTCCAATTCGCCGGGGCGGTTGATGCCTTTGCCGACGTTGGTCAATACCGATACCGACCATTTGCAGCCGATCACGTCTTCCAGTTTTTGATAGCTGGAGCGCGATTTTGGCGAAATTTTTTTTGCCTGTTGCATCAACAATTTACCCCGAAAAGTTACCCGGGCACCAAAAAGTGCCCGCTATTTTTAAATGGCTCGCGTGATTACAGTGAATCCAATCGTTGCGCAACGATCTTCTTTCGAAACCATTATTTAAAGAGGATTCACTATGAAAAGCCAAGCTGTTTTTTACCATGCCGGTTGTCCGGTTTGTGTTGCTGCAGAACACCAATTGTTGGATTTGATTGATAGTGCCAAGGTCAATGTAGAGGTGGTGCACTTGGGTGATGCCAAGCAGCGCGTTGCGGAAGCAAAAGGTCGGGGCGTCAAATCTGTGCCTGCATTGGTGGTGGATGGACAGGTGTTGCACATCAATTTTGGCGCGGCGATTGAGGTGCTGGAATAAATGTCGGGCGGGCAAGCCGGGGTTTGTCCGCCGCTGTCTGGTGCTGTAATTTGTCTAGTATTTAATCAGCACAAAGGCTAGCCTTAAGTGAAAAATTGGGGTTAGAATGCGTCAGCCTTCACAGAAAGGTGATTAGAGGCGCCAATTAACCTCTTCAGTCCTGCACCAATAAGATTAATTTGCAGGTTGTTATTCCGGCGCACTCAACAAAAAAGAGGCATAGCCTCGGTTTCCCCGGCAATTGGTTCCTTCCGTCAAACCCGGCAGTGACAGGTGTTAAACGCCCGTTGCGCCTTGGGTTATTTCCCTTATTGGAATTAAAACAGCCTTGCGCTGTGGCTGGCGCTGCTCTGGCGGCCAGACCTATATAACGACGATTGTTCAGGCAGTGTTATTTCATCGCGGTTGATACCAGAGGCTCTCGCCAGCGCTCTGGCGTTGGTATTGGGCGACGTTTTTGTCGCCGTGACCACAATAACAACAACTGTGAGAAGATCATGAAAATCCATTTGCTATCCGCTGTATTGCTCAGTGCACTGCTTGCTGCCTGTGGTGGCGATAACAAAAACGGCAGTTCACCTGCCAGCTCCAGCCCCAGTGGCAATCAACCTTCCAGTGCGGCGGTGCAGACCAGTAGTCAGGCGCCGGCCAGTTCTGCCCAATCCAATAGCAGCCTTGCTACTCCCGCCGTGGGTGTATTGGTGGATGCTTTTGTCGCCGGCATTGGCTATCGCACCCAAACCCAAACCGGTGTGACCAATGAGCGCGGTGAGTTCAACTACCTGCCCGGCGAAACTGTGACCTTTTTTATCGGTGCCCTTGAGTTCCCGCCAGTGCCCGCGAAACAAATCGTAACGCCGCTGGATATGGGCCAAACCACCAACCCCGAAGTGGCACTGGTGGTGAATATCGCCCGTTTACTGCAAAGTTTGGATAGCGATGGCAACCCGGACAATGGCATCAGTATTGATGCAGCGGCAAGCCAGGCGGCGACAGCGGTGGATTTCAACCTGGGTATTGCGGAATTTGCGGCCTCCCCAGCGGTAGTCAATTTGGTGGCCAATAGCGGTTCCACAAACCGCGCGCTGGTTGCTATAGAGGATGCCATAGCCCACCTGCGTGAAACCCTGACTAACGTTGGGGTGCCGGTGGATGGCAGCTCAAGCTCGGCCAGTTCGGTGGTTATGATACCCACCAGTTCCAGTGCGCCCGCCAGTTCGGTGCCAGCCTCCAGCCCTGCCAGCTCGCCAGCTACCAGCTCAGCCGCCAGTTCAGTTGTGGTGACACCTGCCAGCTCCAGCGCCCCGGCCAGTTCAGTGCCAGCTTCAAGTGTGCCGGCGTCCAGCTCGGCGGTGAGTTCAGTGATTGTTGTGCCGGCCAGCTCCAGCGCGCCGGCCAGTTCGGTGCCGGCTTCAAGCCTGGCCAGCTCCCCGGAGCCAAGCTCTGCCGCCAGTTCTTCCAGTGTGATTGCCGCACCCTCGGCCTTTGATTCCGCCGATGGCTGGGCCTCGGTGGGTGTTAACAACCTGGGTTATCCGGGCACCAATGGCGGTGTCACGGCCGACCAGGCGCACACTTACACAGTGACCAACCGCAATGAATTGTTGGCCGCGCTCTACACCAATCTCACCATTAATGACGATGGCAGTTTTAGTGGTACGGTTGATACCACACCCAAAATTATTTATGTGGATGGCACCATCAACATGAATATGAACAAGGCACTGGTGGAGAATACCGAGGCGGATTATGTCTGCCCGATTGACGGCAACAGCATCAAGGTTGCCTATGACTTCAACGATTATGTGGCCTTCTACGACCCCAATGGCGCCTGGGGCACAGCGCCGGTCAGCGGCGATTTGGAAGCGGCGCGCGCCTGTGCGGCCAACAAACAAAAAGCGGTTATCCAGATCAAGGTGGGCTCCAACACCACCATTATCGGGCTGGGCGATAACGCCAAAATTGTGCGCGGCCATATTCGCCTCAGCTCGCCCTACGACAACATCATCATCCGCAATGTGCACTTTGAAGACGCCTTCGACATGTTCCCGCAGTGGGATCCCACCGACAGCGGCGGGCGCTGGAACTCGGCTTACGACAACATCAGCATCGACGGTGCCACCCATGTGTGGATCGACCACTGTACCTTTAACGATGGCGCCAACCTGGATAAGTTGCACCCGCCGGTGTTTGCCGCGCCCTACAACCTGCCGGAGATGAAGGTCCAGCATCACGATGGCGCGATTGATATCACCAAAAACGCCAACTACGTGACCCTGTCGCACAACTATGTACACGACCACGACAAGACTCATCTGGTGGGCAGTTCGGACTCGATTGCGGTGGACAACGGCCCGCAGTTCCTCAAAATCACTATGCACCACAACTTGTTTAAGGATGTGACCCAGCGGTTGCCGCGTGTGCGTATGGGCATGGTGCACGTGTACAACAACGTTTACGACGGCCAGCTAAAACCCATAGATAGCGACCGCAACTACGCCTTTTCGGTCGGTTTGGCCACCGGTCAATTCGGTAAGATCTACGCGGAAAACAACGTGTTTAATATCGAAGCGTCTACCGATCAGGTAGAGGCCACGGTAAATAACCTCTATAGCGTCAGTTTCAAGCAGGATTCAGGCACCATCGCCGCCTGTACCAACGCCGGTTACAGCGCGGCGGATTGCTCCACCCTGTTTTACGCAAGCGGGACTCTGCTCAATGGCCAGCCGGTGGATGTGATGACCGCCGCGGTGAACTACGCGGCCGGGCTTGCAACGCCGTTGACGCTCAATTCGGCAGCGACCTACTGGACGCCCGCGAGTTACTACAGCTACAGCCTGGATAACGCCGAGGGTCTGGCCAATACCATCATCGCTGCCGTCGGTGCAGGCAAATGTAGCGATTGCCTGAATACCGACAAGCCGGTGCAAATCCCGGCTTCCAGCAGCGCAGCTTCCAGCAGTTCAGCGCCCGCCAGTGCCAGCAGCTCTTCAGCAGCCTCCTCCGAGGCGCCCATCGCCATGAACTGCGGTGCCGATGTGTATTTTTGCGATGACTTCTCCGCCGAAACCGCGGCCTACTGGAACCTGTTGCCGGTTGCCGGCCCGGTAGGTAGCTTCGATTTGTTCACCCAAAACAGCAACCAGATGCTGCGCTACACCGCCGGCAGTGCCGGTGGGGTATTGGCGCTGGTCAAACCTGCCGCTTTTACCGGTGTAACCAGTGGCGACTATTACGTGGAGGCGCGCATTCGCCCGCGCAATAACAGCACTACCGGTAACAAGCAGTTGTATGTGATCGCGCGCGCGCAAGATGCCAACAATTGGTACGGCGCCGGCTTTAACGTGCAGGCCGCCACCACTAGCACCCGCGTGGCGATAGGCAAAATGGTGGGCGGGGTCTTTACCGACAACATTTTTACCCGCTACAACACCCCGATTGAACAGGGCACCGCCGGTGGCAGCGATGGCACCTGGTACACCCTGCGCATTGAGTTCAAAGGCAGTGCGATTGTGGTCTACCTCAACGGTGCGCCGGTGATTAGCGGCACCGATACCAGCTTCAGCGCGGCCGGTTTGATTGGCCTTTACACCACCAACAAGTCGTTTGAAATCGACGACATCAAAGTGGGCAATGCCGATGTCAAACCGGTGCAGTTCACGGTAGCGCCCAGCACTACCACCTACGTGGCTGAAGCAGGCGATCTGCCTACGGCGCTGACTGTCACGGCCAAAAACAGTGCCGGAGAAACTGATACCTTCACCGCCGAGTCGAGTGATACCGGGGTAGTGCAGGTGAGTATTGCGGGCAATCAGGTGAGCCTTACCCCGGTGGGCGGCGGCAGTGCCAGTATCACCCTGACCAGCGGCTCCGATCCGAGCAAAACCCATGTGATCAATGCCACCATTGCGCCGGAGTTTGTACAGCCCAGCCAGACCTACGACCTGAGTGGCCGTGTCGATCCGGCGGTGAATGAGGCCAGCGCCCATGTGGATACCCGCCTGTCGATCACCTTTGATGCGCCGCCCACCCTGGGTAGCAGCGGGCGGATTCGCATTTACAAAACCAGCGACGACTCGGTGGTGGACACCATCACCCTGAGCGATAACACCGACACCCTGGGCTTTAGCGGGCAGGGCAGCTACCGCATAGTCAAAACCAGCCCACTCAGTATTAGCGGCAATACCCTGACCATCGCCCCGGACAACAGCAAGCTGGCCTACAACACCAGCTATTACGTGGCGATTGCCGAAGGAGTGGTGACTGGTGCAACCCTTAATGGCAGCGAGTTTGTCGGTTTGGGCAAAGCGGCCGGTTGGAGTTTCACTACCAAAACTGCCGCGCCGGCGACCGGTGATGTCACGGTGGACGACAACGGCCCGGCGGATTTCCGCACAGTGCAGGGCGCTATTAACCACGTAGTGCAGACAGTCGCCAGAGATACCCCCGCGACCATCAGCATCAAGAATGGCGACTATCGCGAGCTGCTGTTCCTGCGCGGCAAAAACAATCTGACCCTGCAGGGCGAAAGCCGCGCAGGGGTAGTGATTCACTACACCAATAACGAGGGCATCAACTCCGGCACCGGCGCCAGCCAAGCGGCGGGCAGCCCGGCGGGTGGGCGCAGTGTATTCCTGGTGGAGACATCAGACCTGCTCAAGCTGGATCAACTGACCTTGAAAAATGACACCCTGATTGGCTCCGGTGGTCAGGCCGAGGTGATCTACTTCAACAACGACAGTGGCCGTTTGCTAGCGACTAACGCCAACTTTATCTCCGAACAGGACACCATTCAGGTCAAGGGTTATAGCTGGTTCTACCGCAGCCTGATCGCCGGCAACGTGGATTTCATCTGGGGCAACAACCGCGTAGCGCTGTTTGAAGAGAGTGAGATCCGCTCGCTGGGTGATTCGCGTGGCAATGGCAGCGGCGGTTATATCCTGCAGGCGCGCACGGTAACCGCGGCGGACAAGGGCTTTGTGTTCCTCAACTCCAGCCTCACCCGCGGCCCCGGCCCGCTCAACCATGAAATTGCCGACAACCAAACCTGGCTGGCGCGCTCCGGCGGCAGTGTGAGTTACTTCGACAACATAGTCTTTATCAACACCAAAATGGATGCCCATATCCGCACCGCCGGCTGGAACACCAGCCCGCTGCCCAACCCGGTAATCGCCACTGCCACCAGCGGCTGGCGCGAGTTTGCCAGCATGAACCTGGCGGGCGATACGCTCGATGTCAGCGGTCGGGTCGCCGATAGCAGCTACCAGTTATCTCTGGGTGAAGTGGCCAGCAGCTACTGCAATCGTGCGCAGATTTTTGCCGCCTACAACAACGGCGCCGGCTGGAATCCACTGCCGAGTGACACTACCGATTGTATTAACTTTGGCGAGTCAGGCTCAGGCAGCTCTTCATCGGCAGCGAGCAGTGCCTCCAGCGAATCCAGTTCCAGCAGCAGTTCAGTTGGCTCCAGTTCGTCAATAAGTGAGGCAAGTTCCAGTAGCGCCGAAAGTGCCAGCAGTGAAACCAGCTCCTCAAGCAGCGCGGCTCATGTGCCCACAACTACCACCTGGACTCCGACTCTGGCGGAATTCAACGGTATGCTGGGCACCCTTGCCAGCGGCAACTATCCGTTTAATGCCAACCCGGCGCCTTTTACGGTGAGTGGTTTGAATTTCTATTCACCCACATCAGGCTCACTGCGTTTGCACGAAGCCAGCGGCCCGGTTTATGCCATCAACTACAACGGCACCTCGTTCAAGAGTGATGTGGTTATGGTAGAGGGCAGCAGCGGTCAGGTGGATCCCAAAATCCTCAATGGCACTGGCGGTGTAACCCGCTATGTGTCAATCCCGGTTGCGGCCAGCGCTTTGCCCACTACAGTGAAAATCACCTATTCCAACGCCTCGGGTAGTTGTGTGAACGGCCAGATTGCGCTGGTAGACCAAAATACCAAGGCCTGGAAAGTGGCATCGGCCTGTGGCACAACCAATTCCATTATGGAGGTGACCCTGAGCGATGAAACAGTGACTGAGTTGTTTATTCTGATGAACCGCAATGGCGATGCCGGCGGCGGTATTCGTATTTGGCAGATAGAAGTGACCCGTTAATGCGAACCAATAAAAACGACTGGCATCTGCTGGTCGTTTTTATTGCGGTGTAGTTTTATTTTTCATGCTCAAGCTAGTTGGAAGGACATTCTAAAGATAATCCCAATCGGACAATGTTATTCAATCAATACCCCAAGGTGTACATCATTTTAATAACAGGGGTAAAACATGAAACAGCCATTTTTTAACATCATAGGTTTGGCGTTTAGCTTATTGCTTTGTATTGCAAGTCCAGCCAAGGCCGGGTTAATCACCACCGAATATTCTGAATTGGTAGGTAACCAGGGCACAGTTGATATTCATTTTTCACACGACAGCGGAGAAACCATTCATGGTTTTTCACTGTATTTTTCAGAAGCACTGTTTGCAAATCTGAATATTATTTCCAGCCCATTGGATTGGGACAGTATTGTGCTGCAACCCGATGCCTTGCTCGGTGCTGGTTTGTTTGACAGTTTTAATTTCGCGGGTTTGAGTTCCGGCGTTGCGCGCGTTGCTTTTACTTACATTTCCCAATCGCCATTGCCAGCATTAAATTATGATTTTTATGATGCGGATTTTGCGGTGATTGAATCGGGCACGGCGACTAATGTGACTCGCTCTGTACCTGAATCCTCCGGCTTGATGCTGATTTTCATGGGCTTAATTGCGCTGGGGTTGCGCGCTCGTAAACAGCGGGAGGCGGTATGAAACAGTTAATGAGTAAATCTGCTTTCAAAACACTTTCCGCTTTGTGTGCTCTGGTATTGAGCGGCAATAGTCTGGCGCTGGATTTGAATGTGGTTTCACTGAATAAATTAAGCGAAACCCGAATTGATCGCACAACTTACGACTATGTGTTTTCCATCACTGTAAAAAATGGTGAACAGGCGATTACCAACGCCGCACAAACCCTGGTGACAAGCGGCGCTGGCACCACGATTCTGGATGGCAATGTTGTTATTGGCGACCTCGCCAGCGGTGAACAAATTACCCCGGCGGATACGATTAAAATTCGCCACAATCGCGCTCTTGCATTTAATCCATCAGCGTTGGTGTGGTCAGCCAGTGGCAGCGCAGTGGTTCCGGTAAATAGGGTATTGTTTAACGAAACCTTTGATGTGGATAAAGCCACACTGTTTAGTGCCGCGTATAAATCCATTTCAACTGATGCAGCGGCACCGCTATTTTTTGTCACCGGTGGCAACAGTGGAATTACTATCGCCAACAATCAATTAACCCTGGCAGCCGCGCGTTTTACCATTGGCCATAAACCACCGCGTGCAAACACAACATCTGGTGATACCAGTGCGAATGGTGATTTTGATTTAAGTAAACCCTACCGCATTTCTTTCCGTGTGGTTGCTGCTTCCGGCTCCGGCGCTGTGCAAGTGATGGTGGATAACAACACCACTAGCGCAGGCAATTCTTTGCACGGCAGTGCATCGCGTATTTTTAATGCGAGCGCAAACAGTTTGGTGGCGGGGCAAATTATTGAATTACAGCCAACGGTGGGTACAGCCAATTCGTTTATTGCACTGCGCATGGAAAGCTCGGCCAGCGTTACTATTGATGACTTGGTGATTGAATATCTGGATGACGTGGTGGGTGGTTCGTCTTCATCAATTGCATCGTCAGTCGCTGCATCATCTATTGCACCTTCGTCTACGGCCGCTTCGTCGATAGCGCTCTCATCCGTTGCATCCTCTATTGCGCTTTCATCAGCACCTGCATCAGCGCCTGCATCGAGTAGCTCATCTGCAGTAACACACACCTCCAGCAGTGTTTCCTCTTATAACGGCGCATTGCGCCCGGCAAAAATGGAAGGTTTTGCCGCACACGCTGGTGTGACCGGTGGCGCGGGTGGTGCTCTAGTCACAGTGACAACGGGTACTGAATTAAATGCAGCACTTTGCAGCCGTGCGACCATGAGCACACCGATTACCATTTTGGTAAATGGCACTATCAGCCACGCCAATACCACGGCGCAAGGTTGTAACACCCAGGCCGATGTGATCGAAATAAAACAAATGAGTAATGTGTCGATTATTGGCCTGGGCACCAATGCGCTGTTTGAAGAAATCGGCATTCATGTGCGCGATGCCTCCAACATCATTTTGCAAAACCTGCACATCCGCAATGTGAAAAAAAGTGGTTCACCGGTTTCTAACGGCGGTGATGCGATTGGCATGGAAACCAATGTGAACCGTGTGTGGATCGACCACAACTGGCTGGAAGCTTCCGGCGGTGAAAAAGACGGTTACGATTCGCTGCTGGACATGAAAGCCGGTGTGACCAACGTGACGGTTTCCTACAATTTATTTAACGATTCCAGCCGCGCCGGTTTGATCGGTTCCAGCGACAGCGACAATAAAAATACCAACATTACTTTCCATCACAACTGGTACAAAAATATTGAACAGCGCACGCCGCTGATTCGCCATGCACTGGTACATATGTACAACAACTACTGGTCCAATGACCGTATGGATTATATGTTCCATGCAATCAACTCGCGCATGAACGCCAAGGCATTGGTGGAGAGCAATTATTTTTACAACGTAAATAATCCGCTGATCGCATCGGACGATTCCTCAGTGCCCGGTTGCTGGCAAACCAATAATGACAACACTGTGTTGCCGGAAATTTATTACAGCCGCACAGTGGGCAATGGTGCCTTGGTTATTCCGCAAGTGGTGGATGGTCAGTTGCAATCTACCTGTGCAGTCACTGTTCCTTACGTTGTGGAAATGGATGCAGCGCAGGATGTGCCTGCGATTGTGATGGCGAACGTAGGCACTGGAAAAATCTCGGGTAGCGGTGTTGTAGTTACCAGTTCAGCTGCCAGTTCCAGTGTTGCGTCTTCCGCTGCGCTTTCAAGTACAGCACCGTCCAGTGTGGCAGCATCAAGCATTGCTCCTTCCAGCGTTGCAGCAAGCAGTGAAGCGGCGAGTTCAATCGCAAGCAGCACCGCAACCACCAGCGATGCAAGTTCATCAGTTACGCCGGTGGTGAGTGCATTGATTAACGAAGCTTTTGCGGTGGATAAAAACACGCTGTTCAGTGCGGCCTATCAATCCATTTCAACCGATGCTGCTGCGCCCTTGTATTTTATTACTGGCGGCAGCAGCGGAATTACCATTGCGAATAATGAACTCACATTGGCTGGTGCCCGTTTTACTATCGGCAACCGTCCACCGCGTTCATCGACTACAGCCGGTGATACTAATGCCAATGGCGATTTTGATTTAACGCGCCCTTATCGCATTAGCTTCAAGGTAATTGCGGCATCGGGTTCCGGAAAATTGCAGGTGTATGTGGATAACAACACCACCAGCCAAAGCAATTCCATTCACGGTGCAAACTCAAAAGTCTATGAAGTGGTGGCGAGTAGTTTGACTGCAGGCCAGCAAGTGACCATCACGCCGGCCGTGGGTACGGGCAATTCATTTATTGCGCTGCGCACCGAAAGTTCGGCAACGGTAACCATTGATAATCTGGTGCTGGAATATACCGATGGTGCTGGCGTTGCTTCGTCAGTCGCTTCATCTATTTCTTCATCTATCTCTTCATCAGTAGTTTCATCAATAGGATCATCAACTGCATCAAGTATTGCTGTTTCTTCAACACCATCGAGTGCAATTGCATCGAGCCTGAGCAGTGCATCTTCCAGCGCGCCGTATATTCCTGAAAACGTAAACCTTAGCGCCGATTGTATTAGTCTCGCCACTAACCCCAACGTGAATTGGCGCGATACGGCATTGCAAACCGATCAGGAAATTGTGGAGTGTCTGTCGCAGTCACTCGGTAAACCTGTGGGTTATGGTGAAAATGCCAAAGGCGGTTACGACGCGAATGGCAACAGCAAACTCACCATCATCACCAAAACCGGTGACGTTTCTGTTGAGCAGCAATTAATTAATGCGTTGACTGATAACGCTCACAATTGGATTGTGTTCGACAAAGTGGAATTTGCGCAGCCGCATGAAATTGGTATGTATCGCCAGTATTGTGCAGATGCAACAACCCTGTCGGTTTTGGGCACTACCGAGGCAGAATGCCGCGATTATCGCTCATGGTGTGCAAGCAAAGGTTTTAACGATGAAGCTACCTGCCGCACGGAGTTTTTCAACAAAACCATGAATAAGAGCAATATCCCGATTCGTATTCCGGCGATTGGCTCTAACAAAACCCTCGATGGTCGCGGCACTGAAGCCTATTTTATTTTCAGCGGTTTCCAGATTGGTAGAGACAGCAATGGCGTACCAACACAGACATCGCAAAGTGTGATTCTGACGCACCTGAAATTCCAGGGCGCAGGCCACACCGAAGATCACTACGTTGACCCGGATATGATTCGCTCTACCGGCGCATCGCAGGATATCTGGATTCACAAAAATACGTTTGATACCACGGGTGACTCGGCGTTTGATGTAAAAATCGGCGCAAACCACATCACTATGTCGTTCAACCGTTTGCAAAATGTGAAACGCGCGGTGCTGCACGGTTCCAGCGATAGCCGCACCATCAATGCGAATATCACCACCACCATGCACCACAACGCGTTTGTGACCACTGATGACAGCTACATGCTGCTGGGCAACACCCTGCGCCGTGTTCCGTTGTTGCGCCGCGGTAAAACCCACATGTTCAACAACCTGTTTGTGAATTACCGCAAGGAGATTTTGAGCTTGCGTGTGGGTGCCAGCGCCTTCCTTGAGGACAACGCGTTTGTGGTGAATTCCAGCCTGCAGGAAAAGAGTTCAGTGGAGGCATCGCTGAGTGAAATTGCCAACAACTATTTCAAAGACATCAGCGGCGGTTACTTCCGTAACGACCGCAACTTCCTCTGGTTTGGTAGTGGCAGTTGTGTTGTGAATGAAACGACCAAAACATCACTCACGGCCACTAACGGCACTGTGGCGGATTTGTCGCAAAACTATAACGCGGCCTCACTCAATGCCATCAACGGCTGGCGCTTTGCTGCCGGTCAGGACTTGGTGGACTACGTGACCCTCACCGCCGGTAAACACGGCGATGTCCCGTTTAACTCACCCCTGTCGCCAGACAAAACTTACATGGAGGCGCTGATACCCGTCGCTTGTCAGTAATTCCAGCGGCGCTAAAACCCCCGGCCCTGTTTAGGGCCGGGTGCTTATGACAAATGGCGTATAAATTGGCCTTTTTCTGTCGTTGATATAGTAAATCAGTATTTGTCTGTAAAGATTTGTATGATATAAATTGAATTGTCTATAGGGATTTGTGTGGTTTGTCACACGCGTTTGGCTCAAACCTGCCGGTGCAAACCCGTTGAATAAGTGAATAAGAAACAATCATAGACACGGGCCCAGGCCCACTTTCAAGCAGGTGAATTATGTCCACGCTCAGCATCCGGCAGCAGCTTATGCTCTGCGGTGTGTTAATTGCCGCACACGCAGTGATGTTTGTTTTAGCTCCCGCCTAGTTCTGGTTTTACCGCAAAGTTTTGTCACAGAGCCACAGTTGATTCCATCAGCTGTGGCTTTTGTGTTTTCAGCCGCTGCACAGGGCTGCCAGGGTTGATAAAGCCATGTCAGTAAATGTGAAAAAGCGCTTAGTGTCTGGCATCTGTTCTGCAAAATGGGTATAAGGGACTTATGTGCCCGTCACCTTCTTTGCCAGTATTTCCACACGCCTTGACGCCAGGACTCCAGGTCCTGGCCCAATACCGTTTTTGGCTGCGCCGCTGGAGTTTGCTGCGCCGCCGCCATCCCTTTTTTACTGATCCGCCGCCCCGCCTTCATATCCTTAAGTAATCTGTGCGTATAGTCAGTTGTCTGCTGGCTGTTGTTGAGCATGTTTCCACCTCTTTCGGGGATCTGAAATGGAATTGTTATTGATTATCCTGCTGCCGCTGCTGGGTGTCTGCTTGCCGCCGCTGTGTGAGCGTTTTGGGCGCAATATCTGTGCACTGGCCGCTGCGGTTGGCCCGCTACTGGCGGCGGCTTTGTTGCTGTCTTACCTGCCGGCGGTGTTTAACCAACAGGTGTTTTTCTTCCATCAACCCTGGCTGCCACAGCTCGGGTTGGATTTAAGCCTGCGGCTGGATGGCCTGGGCATGATGTTTGCGCTGCTGATTTTGGGCATAGGTCTGCTGGTGATTGTCTATGCCCGCTATTACCTTGCCAAAGAGGATTCACTCGGTCGCCTCTATGCCCTGTTGCAGTTATTTATGATGGCGATGCTGGGCATAGTCTTGTCCGACAATATCCTGCTATTGATTGTATTTTGGGAGCTGACCAGCCTCAGTTCATTCCTGTTGATTGGCTACTGGTCGCACAAGAGCGAGGCGCGCAAAGGGGCGCGTATGGCGCTGGCGATTACCGGGGCAGGGGGGCTGACGTTACTTGCGGGTGCGCTTTTGCTTGGCCAGATTACTGGCTCCTACAGTTTGCAAGTGATTACTAACTCGGCTGATTTGATTCAGGCTCACCCGCTTTATCCCATCGCCCTGATCCTGATTTTGATAGGCGCCTTCACCAAGTCGGCGCAGTTTCCCTTCCACTTTTGGTTGCCCCATGCGATGGCGGCACCGACACCGGTATCGGCTTACCTGCATTCAGCGACTATGGTGAAAGCGGGCGTGTTTTTGTTGGCGCGCTTGTACCCGGCTTTGTCGGGTTCGGATTTGTGGTTTTATCTGGTCACCTTTACCGGCCTTGCAACGCTGGTGTTTGGTGCTTACAACGCCCTGTTTAAACACGACCTTAAAGGTCTGCTGGCCTATTCCACCATCAGCCATCTCGGGCTGATCACAATGCTGCTCGGTTTTAGCAGTGAGCTGGCGGCGGTGGCGGCGCTGTTCCATATAGTCAACCACGCCACCTTTAAAGCCTCGCTGTTTATGGCGGCGGGCATTATCGACCACGAAACCGGCACGCGTGATATGCGCCGTATTAACGGTATGTGGCAGTACATGCCCATCACGGCGACTGTGGCTATGGTGTCAGCCTCGGCCATGGCGGGGGTGCCATTGCTGAATGGCTTCCTGAGCAAGGAGATGTTTTTTACCGAAACCCTGCAGGTGGAGTTGATGTGGGGCTTTGATTGGCTAATCCCGCTGCTGGCGACCCTGGCCGGGATTTTTGCGGTGGCCTATTCCTACCGGTTTATCCACGACGTGTTTTTCAACGGCCAGCCGATTGACCTGCCCAAGTTCCCGCCCCACGAGCCACCGCGCTACATGATTCTGCCCATGGCACTGCTGGGTGTGCTCTGCCTGCTGGTGGGCATAGTGCCCAACTATACTGTTGCGCCCTTTTTGGATGCCGCCAGCTACGCGGTGCTGGGCGGTGGTATTCCGCAATATCACATTGCCATCTGGCACGGTATCAACCTGCCGCTGGCGATGAGTGTGGCGGCTCTGTTGGGCGGCTTGCTGCTCTACTACCAGCGCGCCGGTTTGTTTGCATTTTATGAGCGCAAGTACCGGGTGGATGAAAAAGCGGAATTTGAAAAACGTATCCAGGGGGTGGTGCGGTTTGCCCAGCGCGTTACCGACACCATTGAAAATGGCTCCCTGCAGCGCTCGGCGGCGCTGTTTATCGCCACTGCTTTGCTGCTGGCCGCAGTGGAGTTCTGGCCGCTCGGCCAACTGCTGGGAAATGTCGCCCTGACGCCGCTGGATTGGGTCAGTGTCCTGCTGGCCGTGGTGCTGATGATTGCGGCGCTGGTAACTGTGTTTATCCACCACAACCGGGTTGCGGCGCTGTTGGTCATGGGTGTGGTGGGTTTGATCCTGTCGCTCGCCTTTGTGCGTTTTTCCGCACCGGATCTGGCACTTACGCAAATCTCGGTAGAGGTAGTCACCATTATCCTGCTGATGCTGGCGCTCTATTTTCTGCCGCAAATTACCCCTCATGATTCCGATCGCAGCAGGGTAGTGCGCGATATTGTGCTCGCCAGCGCTGCCGGTCTGGGTGTGGGTTTGTTGTGTCTGGCGATACTCACGCGCCCCTACGATACCAGTCTCGCCGACTTCTTCCTTGCCAGGAGTGTCAGCGGTGGTGGCGGCACTAATGTAGTGAATGTGATTCTGGTGGACTTCCGCGGCTTTGATACCCTCGGTGAAATCACCGTGCTGGCGATAGCCGGCTTGGGTGTGTACCTGATGCTCGACGGCCTGCGTTTGCCACTGCCGGGCATGGACGGCGAGGGTCGCCGCTGGGCGCGCGACCCTTATCCCCCCATCCTCACGGTGTTGTCGCGCATCCTGCTGCCACTGGCGCTGATGGTATCGGTATACATTTTCCTGCGCGGCCACAACCAGCCGGGTGGCGGGTTTATCGCCGGTTTGATCACCAGTATCGCGCTGATTTTGCAATACGTGTGCAGTGGCTCCGCCTGGGTGCAGCAGCGCTTGCCGCTGGATTATGGTCGCGTGGCGGTGTTTGGCGTGTTGATCGCCACCCTCACCGGCATTGGCAGCTGGCTATTTGGTTACCCCTTCCTCACCACCAGTTTTACCTATGTGGACTGGCCACTGGTGGGCAAATTTGAGCTGGCAACGGCGATGATTTTTGATACTGGTGTTTATGTCACCGTGGTGGGGGCGACCCTGTTGATGCTCGCACAGTTGGGCAACCTGGCGCAGACCACCTACAACACATCAGCTGACACGGCAGCGACTACCAATGAGGAGACACATTAATGGAAGCACTCATTGCTTTGGTGATTGGCGTGCTGGTGAGCTGCGGAGTCTACCTGCTGCTGCGCGCCCGTACCTTCCCGGTTATTCTCGGCCTGACCCTGCTGTCCTACGGGGTGAACCTGTTTATTTTTGTGATGGGGCGCCTGCGTACCGGCGCGCCGGCCGTTGTCAGTAAAAGCGACAACCTCAGTTCAACCCTCAGTTATGCCGACCCGCTGCCGCAAGCGCTGGTGCTCACGGCGATAGTGATCGGCTTTGCGATGACCGCCTTTCTGCTGGTGCTGGCTCTGCGCGCGCGCGCCGAATTGGGTAACGACCACGTGGATGGCACCGCCGGACTGGGTGAAAAACCGGTCAAACCGGTGCGCCCGCTAGAGGAGGATGAGGTGTGAGTCATTTGCTGATTGCCCCCCTGCTATTGCCCCTGTTCAGCGCCATACTGCTGATTTTTCTCTCTGGCCGCTCGCTGCTGCTGATCCGCAGCCTGAGTCTCATCTCTGCTGCGCTGCTGGTGGCCGTGTCGGTTGCGCTGTTACACATCGCCAATGACGGCCAGATCCACCTTTATGCGCTGGGCAACTGGATGCCGCCCTTTGGTATCTTGCTGGTACTGGATCGCCTGAGCGCACTGATGCTGTTGGTCAGTTCGATACTGGCACTGTTCAGTCTTATCTATGCCGTGCGCGGCAGCGATGGCCCCGGCGACAAGCTGCACGCCATGGTGCAGTTCCTGTTGCTGGGCGTAAACGGTGCCTTTTTAACCGGCGATTTGTTCAACCTGTTTGTGTTTTTTGAGGTGCTGTTGATCGCCTCCTACGCGCTGTTACTACATGGCCGCGGTGCCGAGCGCGCACGCGCGGGTTTGCACTATGTGGTGATTAACCTCGCCGGATCGGCGCTGTTTTTGATTGCGGTGTCGGCACTTTACGGCCTGACCGGTAACCTCAATATGGCGGCACTGGCAGCGGCTATCGCCCAGCTCGACCCCGCTGATGCGCCTATCGCGGCCACAGCGGGTGTGTTATTGCTGGTGGTATTTGGCCTCAAGGCCGCCCTTGCGCCCTTGTATTTCTGGCTGCCGCGCGCCTATGCCTCGGCCAGCGCACCGGTTGCGGCGCTGTTTGCGATCATGACCAAAGTGGGTGTTTACACCATAGTGCGCACTTACACCCTGATCTTTGGCGAAAGTGCCGGCGCCGTTGCCAACCTGGCGCTGCCCTGGCTCTGGCCGCTGGCGCTGATAACCCTCGCCCTGGGGCTGCTGGGTGCTTTAGCTGCGCGCGAATTGCGGGTGCAAATTGCCTATTTGGTGGTGGTATCGGTGGGTACGCTGCTGGCTGGTGTGGCGCTGAATACCCAGGCGGCGCTGGCGGCGAGTTTTTACTACCTGATTCACTCTACCTGGATCTGCGGCGCGCTGTTTTTGCTCGCCGACCTGATTCGCCGCCAGCGCGGCGACTTGAGTGATCGCATCACCAAAGGCCCGCGTCTGGCGCAATCGGCGCTGCTGGGCGCACTGTTTTTTATCGCTGCGGTGAGTGTGATTGGCCTGCCGCCCCTGAGTGGGTTTATCGGCAAATTGCTGATCCTGAGCGCTGCTGTTGATCAACCCAATGCAGTCTGGCTGTGGGTATTGTTGCTAGCTGGCAGCCTTGCCACCCTCATGGCCCTGAGCCGCAGCGGTTCCACCTTTTTCTGGCGCACCAGCGAACCACTCGCGGGCGTAAGCCCTGCTGATAAAGGTGAGTTGATAGCGGTAGTCGGCCTGCTCGCCGGCGTTTTTACAGTCACCTTTGGTGCCTCGGCAGTTCTGGAATACACCCTGGCGCTGGCGCAACAGCTGCTCGCGCCCGAAGCCTACATCCAATCCATGCAAGCATTTACTGCTGTTGAGGGGAGTCAATGATGAATCCACCCTTATCGCCACTACCCAAAGCGCGCCGCTGGTTTCCCCACAAGGCGCTCAGCGTTTTTATGTTGCTGCTGTGGTTGCTGCTGGCCAATGACATCAGCGCCGGCCAACTGGTACTGGGCGCCATACTTGCCTGGCTTATTCCCTGGCTGGCGCAGGGTTTTTGGCCGGAATCCCTGCAGCTGCGCAAACCCTGGCGACTGGTGAAGTTTGTGCTGCTGGTGCTCTGGGACATAGTGATCGCCAACCTGGTGTTGGCGCTGCGCATCCTCGGCCCCATGGGCAAATTGCAGCCGGCATTTATGCGCGTGCCGCTCGATATAGAACAGGAGTTCACCATCACCCTGTTTGCCAGCACCATCTCACTCACTCCCGGTACAGTCTCGGCGGATTTAAGTCTGGATCGCCGCTTCCTGCTGGTACACAGCCTGCACGTCACCGATATAGACGCGGCTATCGCCGAGATGAAACAGCGCTACGAAGCCCCGCTCAAGGAGGTATTTGAATGCTCACCACAGCCATAAACATCGCGCTATTTATGCTGGGCCTCGCTATCGCCCTCAACCTCTGGCGCCTCATCATTGGCCCCTCGCTGCCCGACCGCATCCTCGCGCTGGACACCATGTATATCAACGCCATCGCCATGTTGGTGCTGTTTGGTATCTACGAGGGCAGCATGTTGTATTTTGAAGCGGCACTGCTCATCGCCGTCATGGGTTTTGTCGGCACAGTCGCGCTCAGCAAATACTTGCTGCGCGGCGACATTATTGAATAACAGACAGTCGAATAATGAAAAGTTGAATAAGGGGGATTTATGTCCAGTTTGACCGAATACCTGATCAGTTTTTTCCTGCTTGCCGGCGCCGCCTTTGCACTCATTGGTTCCATCGGCCTGATGCGCCTGCCGGATTTCTACCTGCGCCTGCACGGCCCCGCCAAAGCCACCACCCTGGGCGTGGGCGGCATCATCATCGGCTCGGTGATTTTCTTCTCCACCCAAGGCGAAGGCCTGAGCCTGCACGAATTATTAATCGCACTCTTCCTCTTCATCACCGCCCCGGTCAGCTGTCACATAGTTGCCAAAGCGGCGCTGCATTTGCGTTTGGAGGCAGTGGAGCGGACGTGGGGGAAACCGTGGAAATAAAACGCTAATTATGATTCCTGCTTTTTAACCTTTTCCGCATAAATCTCGCCGCCGACTGCCCAGTTTTTGGTGGCGACATCTTCAAAGATGACGTAAATATAATGGGCGTCAACACCGGTATTTTTTACCAGCGATTCGGTGACGTCTTTGGCGATCTTTTGTTTTGCTTCATCGCTTCTGCCTTCAAACATGGAGATAGTAACTACCGGCATATCGTTTTCCTCAGTTATGGAGTTGTGTTTCGGGAGATAAAAAATTCAGAAAAATCAGGGATAAACTCGAAGATCGGAAAAATAACCCTCGGTACCTATGTCTACCCATAATCCGATAGCACCTGTTGAATCTGCGCCGTGTTTTAAATCCTCAACAATTAGCGAAGGCTTATCGGCACCATTGATAAATAATGTTGCTAGCCGACCTGTCACCACAATTTTTAATTGAATCCATTCATTCAGTCCTATATCGGCAGGTGACTCGTAGCGACCTGGAAACTCGGTACGCAATCGATCAAATTTGAAATCCGGATAGGAAAAATACTGGGTGGCATGGCTGCGCCTTTTTGTATCCTCGCTACGTCCATTGGTTGGGCGAACGTAGATACTTTCAAATACAGAGTTATCCTTGTTAATGCGAAATGCTATGCCAATAAAACCGCGTGCATAATCCGGTGCATCGGCAAGTAATCGGCTCAACACCTTGATTTCAATAGTGCCGTCTTTGAAATCAGCTCCTTGGATGCGCACAAATGTTGGTTCATCAAACTTTGTTACCTTGGGGTTTTTAACAACTTTAATTGCCTTAACGTCATCAATATTTTCCAGTGAATAAGAGACATCGACTGCTGTTAATCTTGCAGTATTTAAATTAATTTCAGTTGCTAAAACATTTAATGTTGGCAGTAAAAAACTGATAACAACTGCGATAAAAAATTTCATGATGCCTCCTCACTGAAAAATACGGGATTTAACTTATAAGGTCACCCATGCTGGTGCTATACCAGTGCCCTTACCGAGAAAAAATCCAAAATGAATATTCATCTCCCCGATGGGTTCTATAAAGCGGCTATTGCTTAATGCGCCTGCATCTACCGCATCAAAACCTAATGCTTTTGTAAGTTGTGTAACTTTCGTTTTTGCATCTTCATCATCGCTGGCGATAAACACTTGCAGTGTTTTACTCAGGCGCGCTGACTGCGGCAGCAAGGGCGCAAAAATAGTGTTGAACGCTTTAACCACTGTTGCGTTGGGTGCGAGCGCCTGAATTTCTTCAGCGGCTGAAGTAGTATGGCCAATCACCAGCGTTTTGTAATCGGCACTGATGGGGTTGCTGATATCCACCAGTATTTTGTTGGTCAGATCACCAGCTTGTTGCAAGCTGTCTGCAACCCCGCCAAAGGGCAGGGCAAGAATAATTACATCGGCCAGTTTCACTGCGGCGGCAATGCAACCGCCTTCAATATTCGCGCCAGTTTTCGCCGCCAGTTCGGCTGCTTTAGCTGGGTCGCGGCTGCCAATAACCAAGTTAATCTTAGCTTCGCTCAATGCTTGAGCCAGTCCTGTTGCCATGTTTCCGGTACCAATAATTGCGACTTTCATTTGGGTGATCTCCACTGGGTTTAATGTGAAATCACTATAAATTGACAATGTAATGGGATAAATTCCAATTTCATTGGTTTACTTTAAACAGAGCGTTGTTAATGGATCGTTTAACCAGCATGAGTGTGTTTGCCAAATCGGTAGATTTGGGGTCGTTTTCGGCAGCGGCGGAAGCCTTATCTATGTCGCCGCAGTTGGTGGCTAAACACGTTAATGTGCTGGAGCAACAACTGGGGCTTCGTTTACTGAATAGAACTACCCGGCGCCAGAGCCTGACCGATGCGGGCAGAATCTATTACGAACGGGTGCGCATTATTCTGGCGGAAGTTGAAGCGGCGGATAGCCTTGCCGCCGAAGCGCGCACCGCACCGCGCGGACGTTTGAAAATTAACGCGCCAGTGAGTTTTGGTATCCATGCTTTAGCGCCAAAATTGCCAGATTATTTGGCGCGTCACCCGGAAGTGTCAGTGGAAATGACCCTGTCCAATCGTTTTGTGGATGTTGTCGAAGAGAGCTACGACGCCATCTTTCGGGTGGGCGACTTATCCGACAGCGGTTTGATTGCGCGCAGTCTGGCACCTTATCAACTAGTGGTGTGCGCCGCGCCTGCGTATATCGCAACTCATCCACCCATTAATACCCCAATGGATTTGCAGCACCATGAATGCCTGGCGTTTTCGCATCCGGTACTGCGCAGTCATTGGACCTTCGAAGGCCCCGATGGAAAAATGGTTGTGCCCATCGCCGGGCGCTTGGTGATGGATAGCGGAGAAGCACTGTTGTCCATCGCCGTTGCCGGAATGGGTGTTTTGTTGCAGCCGATGGAATTGGTGCGCGCCGAATTAATCACTGGTCGCTTGATTGCGCTGCTGCCTGAATACAAAATCCCTACCCGCCCCATGCATGTCCTCTATGCACCGGATCGCCGCATCACGCCCAAGTTGCGTAGCTTTATTGATTTTGCGGTGGAGCAGTTTGGCTGAGATGAGTCATGATCAGGTGTATTGATCTTAGTATTTATAGGCAGCATCTTTTTCAATAAATTAAAGGAATTCAATAAAATGAAAGCGTTTCTAGCAGCAATTTTATTTCTTTTATCAAACATCACTTTTGCTGAAGACCCTTTACCCGAGCTGGAAATTAAAAAAATCGAAGAGGGCGTTTATCTGTACACCGCTTACGAAAAAATTGAAGGCTGGGGGCTTGTTGGCTCTAACGGATTAGTCGTGCTTGATAACAAAGATGCTTACCTGATTGATACACCCATTTCAGCAACAGACACTGAAAAATTAGTGAAATGGATTGACGCGCAGGGCTTGACCGCCAAGGCAAGTATTTCCACCCATTTCCACAGCGACAGTAGTGGGGGTATCGCATTTCTCAATTCAAAGTCCATTCCAACTTACGCCTCCAAGCTAACTAACAAGTTGCTTAAAAATAAAGGCGAAGCACAAGCGACTCATTCGTTTACCAAAAATCCCTTTTGGTTGGTCAATAAAAAAATAGAAGTGTTTTATCCCGGCGCTGGTCACACTTCAGATAATGTCGTGGTGTGGATGCCAGAGCAGAAAATTCTATTCGGCGGCTGTTTTGTCAAACCCGAAGGTCTCGGCAATCTTAGCCACGCAGTAATAGAAGAATGGCCTGCCTCCGCTGAAAAACTTATCGCTCGTTACGGCAGCGCAACACTGGTGGTTCCAGGGCATGGCAAAGTTGACGATGCTTCGTTCTTGGAAAAAACCAAGAAGCATGCAGTTGAAGCTGCAGCAGCCAAAAAGTGATTTTCAAAAAGAGCAATTGATGAACCCCAGGAAAAGTACAATTATGTCGAATTCGTTGCGCATGATTTAGCGGCAACGAATTTGCAGTGCGGCTAGAGAAAAAATTTACCAACTAATCGATGCACAGTTTTACGTGGAAAATAAAATGAATACTCCTTTATATGGCTTCTCCGATACCTCATTTAAAACCGCTGGCGGTGAAGTGGGTATTCGCCAATTAGTTGATGACTTTTATCGGTTTATGGATGAATTGCCCGAGGCGGCGGTTATTCGCGCTATGCACAAAACGGATTTAACCGAATCGCGCGATAAGCTCACGCGCTTTTTATGCGGCTGGATGGGCGGGCCGTCGCTCTATGCAGAAAAATACGGCAGCATTAATATCCCGCGCGATCACTCACACCTACCGATTGGTGCGCATGAACGCGACGCTTGGTTATTGTGTATGGAGCGGGCGATTGCGCTACAAAATTATCCGCAGGATTTTGCGAGTTATTTGCTTGCACAGTTGCGCATTCCTGCGGAGCGTATTTTTACCGTGAGCAAAAAGCCATAATGCACTTGTCAGTGTGCAAATAGTATTCATCTGCACAACACATAAATTAACAGGATATTAAAAATATCAAATGGGATGTCTATATGTCTGCCTTTCAAGCACTTGTTCCAATCCTGATCGCTTTGTTTTTATTCTTACCCGCATCTGCACAGGCTAATTCAACGCCGATACAACTTTCTGCCGGATACAACCATAGTTGTCTATTGCGTGATAATCGCGTCCAGTGTTGGGGTGACAATCAAGCTGGGCAGTTAAATGTGCCCGAGCTAAAGGCACCATCAGCAATTGCAGCGGGCGGAAACCTGAGTTGCGCCATCGATGAACAACAAGTGCGCTGCTGGGGTGATTTGCAGGATAACAAACTCATTCCACCTGAATTTGATAATCCAAGCCAGATCCAACTAAGTGATTCCGGTGATACGGCTTGCGTGCTGGATAACAACCAGCTGAAGTGCTGGGGAATGATTCCCAAAGAGTTTTTTAACAAGATAGTTTTTTTGCGCAATACAAGCCAATTATCACAGCTTAAAGACGTAATAGCGTTTTCACTCGGGCATGGCCATATGTGCAGCCATGAAATGAAAGGTATTTTTTGCTCGTCTTATCTCATCAATGAATACCACCATACTATTGGCAATGAGCCAAAACGTTGGATGGTACATTTCAGTTTTATGCAACCTAAACAATTGGTGGTTGGCAATAATCAAACCTGTGTTATTGATTCATTGGGATTGAAGTGCTGGTTTACCCACTATGGTCAGGAAATAAAAATTCCATCAATTAAAAATCCTATCGCAGTCGATATAAAAAAATCTGCCTGTAGCCTGAATAAAGAGCAGGTTAAATGTTGGGGTGATATGAATTTGGAACAAGATTTTCCTCAGGGAGAGGTTATCGCCGTTGGCGAAAATCATGTTTGTGCAGCATCTGCAACGGATATTGCCTGCTGGGGAAAGAATGATCTCAACCAATTAAATCATCAGTCAAATGAAAGTAATCCCTGGGCGCCCGTCAGCAAGCAAGCGATTCGCATTGAGCCAACCGAACATGCAGATCAACTGCGTATCAGCTTTCCTGATTATCGTGGCACTGCACTTTGGAAATATAGCGGCGACAATAGTTCGTTGACACGTTTACCAGAGGGCAAGCCAAGTATTGTACTTGCGAATCTCGCCGATACCGGATGTTATCTTGAAACTACAGCTCCCGCACAATATGGCGACAAGGCGATTAATACGGTTTATCCATTGGCGCAGGAGCAGGGTTTAATCGATTGTAATAGCAACGCCATGCCGCTCTATGTGAATGACATATCTACGCAAGTAAAAATTCACACTGAACAGAATCAGTACCAGCTTACTTTTCTTGCGCCGGAAACTATGTATCCCTACCAAAGTGGTGATGGCGATGGAAAATTACTACTGCACAATATTCACACCTCAGGGGCGGGCCGTTTCATATTGGTAGCTGCTAACTATAAAACGCGGCAGTCGATAAGTTATGCTCCTGAATTTTTATTAATTGATTTACAACAACAAAAAACCTATCGCCTGGGCATCAGTAATTATTCTGTTATGCCCTCTATAACTGCGCATGAAAATAATTTTATATTTTCCTTTTCAGATTACCGCAGTGGACAACATAGCTCGTTTGGTGAATTGTGGTTATTTAACCCGGAGGATTTCAGCTTTCAGCCGATAAAAGGTCATCAAGGTGAAGCCTGCGGTCCTGCGGCTATAAAAATGGTGAGGGATAGATTGGATTCAGGTACGGATGCACCCATGGTCTGTGGCGGCAGCGGACATAGGCATCAAGCGCGTTTCATTTCGCCGACTGAAATTTATACTACCTACTCCGAGTATAGAGACGACTATTCAGAACAATTGATTGATCATTTATTTGATCGCGAAACCCATAACTATCACCGCCAGAATGGTCAGCTGGTCGGCAATTATGTTGTTCACTTCAGTGATAATTCATTCACCCTCAAACCTGCTGGCTCCAGCGATCAGTGGCCAATCCCTTTGGTGTGGCAAAGCAAAGAGTCGATAGCATCAAATTCTACTGCAACAAATACAGTGGGCTATTTGGATGGCTGGTTTGATCTTGGCAAGTTGCACCTAAAGCTCGTATCACAAAAAGAGGCGCAACTAGAGAAAATTCAATTAGCGTTTAATTTTTTGATGGTGGATGCCGCCGTTACTAATCGCAATGATTATGACCGGCAGCGTAAAAATGAATCCTGGCATTTGGGATTTAGCTTACAAGGCGATCCACTTCAGGTTAGCCTGGATAATGCAGATAAATTGCGTCAGTCGGGTTTGCCGGAGGCAGTATTGCAGGCGCTCGAAAAAGCATTAATCCAGGTAGAGTCAACCAGCGAAAACAATGGTTCGGAGATAATTTCCATAAGCATAAACTCCGGCAATTTCCCGCTCCACAGTTTGGATAATTATGTCGGGTTGCAGCTTCGTTTATCCAATGCACAAGGGCAGGTTGCCATATTGGATACTACCCATACCACCCACCGGCACCAGTGGCATTATTTCCCTGCCTTAAGTAACAAACTGAGTAGCGATTGGGGCGCTGAACAATTGCCAGCAAGTATTGTTGATGGCAACTTTACCCATGCCTTAAAGGTTGAAGATAAGCTGTATTTATTCTCGCCCGGTGACCAACGTTTTAAACCCCACACAGCAAAAACTCTGGATGATTCATGGTTGCAAACCCATAGTGAATCATTTCACGCGCTGAATGACACTGAACTTGCTCAACTAAAGTCATCACATCCTATCGATAAACTTTTTTATACACGCAGTGATGACTTTGTAAGAACTTATGTTTTTTTGAATGAACCATCCAGCCAATCGACTTTTCATACATTGGTAAATGATTATGATTTGGATGGAAACTTGCTTCGCTCCAGCCCACTGCTGAATTATTACACTAACTGCTATCGCTACTGTGATGAGTCCGATGTTCTGGATTTGGATAAAATCGCGCTATATCAACTGGATTCCGGTTATACGCTTATCACAACGGGCAGCGGCTATTTTATTTTTGATCCGCAAAATTTTAGATGGTTAGTCGCACCCGGAAAATTAGCCGATATTGTTGAGTTATTGGCTGCTGCCGATACCACAAGCTTGCCTGCAGAAGTCACACCAATAGAGCAGAATGACGAACTCTATTCCCCTTTTGGTTTTTATTCACCCACTGCGCTGGGTGAGCACAAGATTTTATTACACGCACAACACTATACCGAGCCTTTGACAGCTACTCGTTACACGGATGCCAAACTCTATGAATGTGTTCGTGAAGCTGTGGTGAATCTTGTCATTCAAAAACCGGATGCAAGCTTGAATGATTTGGAGAGGCTCGAATGTTCAGGATTACCCATCGACAATTTGCAGGGTATAGAGCAATTACCACAGCTGCGGCACATCAGGTTACCTCTGGACAAGGACGCATCCCTGGAACCGCTACTGCAGCTGAAAAAATTGAATAGCCTGGCATTGGTTGGTGACCAACTAAAGCTAATGCCAATAAAATCTCTACCGCTTGAAGAGTTGAGCCTAACCAGCGACAGCCCGGATTTAAACCAGCTCGATGGAAGCCATATCAATCATTTACGCATAATGTCGGCCAACCTGAAGCTGGAAGGGTTGGAAAAAATCCAGGCACTGACAACTCTGGATCTTACTGAATCTACTCTGGCTGAAGTGACGCCAAAAAATGATTCCCAGCCGCTCTCCACCACGGTGAAAACGCTGATCCATAAAAATTACACCAAGCAGAATTTATCGCTGTATTTCCCTAATTTGCGCCATCTTGAGTCAGTACAACTTGAGGGTGATACCTGTCCGGCATCTACTGGTATTGAATATCTTTCTGTCAGTTCGGTGAAGGGCGCATTGAATTCAAGCTGTTTCCCACAGCTACAGGAATACTATGCAAAAAGTGAGTGTGAATTTACCGGAGCGCCCTTTAGCAAACTTAAGCGCGCGGTTATTTCCTGTTATACAGAAGCAATCAAGCCGCTGCTGCCTGCACTTACCCATCTTGAAACCACATGGATTGAAACAGATTTTCCCGCGCATATTCAGGAAATATCCTTAAATGAATATCCTACCTGTATAGATGATAAATATTTTGTTAAGGCCAATAATCTGAAACTCAGCTGCGCACTTATGACGGGCGAGCAGTGGAATGCAATTAAAATATCAGGAGAGTTTATTCTGACCGGGATAGATAACAACAAGGTTAAGTCCCGCTTAAAGAAGTTAAAATTAAATCTACAGGATAGAAATAATCTTAATGACACCTGGCCAATTGCACAGGGTTATCGCGCTCTATTGCTTACAGATCTGGAGCATCTGGATATAGAAATGTCTGGCAACTTTCCGGTATGGGATTTGCTCAAAGAGCTGCCGCAACTTAAAACCCTGAGCATTAAAATTCAATCATCCTCTATAGATAATAATTTTGTGTTCCAATTTCCCAAGCTGGAACAATTAGAGCAGTTGATTATTAGCGGCTATCCATCACTGGACATTAGTAAACTGGAAACCGCGCCCTTGAAATCCCTGGTCATTGACAAACCCAGTGACAAAACATTATCGGTGGTTGGGGATTGGAAGAAATTTACCAATTTACAGAAGCTGCAGTTACCCTACGGTTTTATGATTAGTCCTGCCGCATTACCCTGTTCCTTACTGCAGTTAAAAGCACATCTGGCGATAGCAGAAGAACAGGATGCGCTGTTGTGCAATCAGTTAGAAACAATAAATATTATCGGCAGACTTAACTCGCCGTATGCGGCTAGTTTTCAACAGCAGCTTCCCGCCACTATTCGTCGCTATGCAACCGCTGAGATGCCAAGCTCAGTTCTGTGGGTGGAGGCAGATATCAATAAACTGGTTGCCGGACGCGAATTAAGCGCAGAAAAAATAACTGCAGCAGAACAGCGCTGCAATTCTGTTAGTGGTGATCCCCCAACCAAACAAGGCGGTATGGTGAATGCCAGCTGTTTTATCAATGCCTTGATGGCGACTGACTAAATGAATTGATGCAACCCATCCACGGAAAGCGCAATTGTATGCCGTTTAGTTGAGCATACAATTGCGCTTGACGCGCACTTTTGAAGCGCGCAGTATGGGCGTCTCCCAGGGGCAAACAACAATAACAGTGCTCCGCCGATGTGAGTTTTTCCAATCCATTTTTCATAAGTGCTGCGTTGTGTTGATGTAACAACATGTCAGCAGCCACTGCGCCTTGGCGCTTATCGGCGTTTTTCGGTCTTTATCCCTGCTGTGGCTCAGCGGGTATTGTTTTATCCAAACATTTCCGAATAACAACGATATAGCTATGCAAGGTAATCCAATGAACAGTAAAAAATTCTCCCGTGGTCTTGGCCACTTTTTCGCGTTGGGTGCAGCTGGCGTTTTGCTGGTCTGCACTGCACAAGCACAAACCCTTGGTTCCAATCTCTCGCTCACTGGGCCCAGCGCCAGCGCCGATGGTTCGGGTTTTAATGACACTAAATTGGTGCGCGATGGCAGTACAGCGACCTATACCCAAGCCAGTGGTACGTCCAATCAGCGGGTTTCGGTGAAGTGGGGCAGTGTAGTTAATTTCAATAGCGTAATCCTGCGTGAATCCGGTAACACCGTGACTAATTGGCAGTTGGTGAATAACGATACCGGTGCAGTATTGGCAACCGGCACTGGTATTGGTGCGGCGCGCACAGTGAATCTGGGCAATGTGTCGATGAAAAAACTGAACTTGGTTGTCAGTGGTAACTCGCCATTGCGCATCGCCGAGATTGAAGTTTACAACGCAACCGGCACTGTATCCTCTACGCCATCCTCCACCGCGCCCAGCTCCAGCAGTCGCTCATCGGCGGCGCCTTCTTCTGTTGCGCTTTCTTCCGCCACACCTTCATCCGTAGCGCGCTCTTCAGTAGCACCAAGCAGCATCCCCGCATCGAGTATGCCCGCGTCCAGTCGTTCAAGCAGTAGCCTGTCATCGGCCAATAGTTCCAGTGGCGCCATCAGTGCAGCCTGTATTCAATTGGCGACTAATCCTTCGGTCAACTGGCGCGACACTGTGTTAAAAACCGATCAGGAAATTGTGGAGTGCTTGTCCAGAACCCTCGGTAAACCGGTCGGCTACGGTGAAAACGCCAAAGGTGGTTTTGATCCTAACGGCAATAGCAAACTCACTATCATTTCCAAAAATTCCAGTAAATCCGTTGAGCAACAATTGCTGGAAGCGATTAGTGGCGAAGCGCATAACTGGATTGTGTTCGACAAAATCCAATTTGCGCAGCCAACCGAAATTGGCATGTACCGTTTGGGTTGCAGCAACCCGACAGTGCAATCCATTCTTGGTGCCACTGAAGCCGAGTGCGTGAACTACACCCAATGGTGTGCAAAAAATGGTGTGAGCAGTGCTAACTGTGTAACGCAATTTTTTAATTCGGCGATGAATAAATCCAACAACCCGATTCGCAACCCGGTGATTGGCTCTAACAAAACGATTGATGGTCGCGGCAGTGAAGCCTATTTTTTATTTAGCGGTTTTGCGATTGGTAAAGACTCCACCGGCACACCCACCCAAACCGCCAACAGCGTGATCCTGACCCACCTGAAATTCCAGGGTGCAGGTCATACCGAAGACCACTATTGCGATCCGGATATGATTCGCTCCACCGGTGCCTCCAAAGATATCTGGATTCATAAAAATACTTTCGATACCACTGGTGATTCCGCGTTTGATGTGAAGGTAGGCGCGCACAATGTGACTATGTCGTTCAACCGCGTGGTGAATGTGAAACGCGCAACCCTGCACGGCTCCAGCGACAGTCACACTATCGATAAACAAATCACCACCACCATGCACAACAACGCGTTTGTCACCACCGACGACAGTTACATGTTGCTTGGCAATACCCTGCGCCGTGTGCCGCTGTTACGTCACGGCAAAACCCATATGTTTAACAATGTATTTGTGAATTATCGCAACCAGATTTTGAGTTTGCGGGTGGGCGCGAGTGCATTGATGGAAGACAGCGTATTTGTAGTCAATGCGGTGCATCAGGAAAAAAGTACGGCGCAGTTATCGCTGGCGGAAATCAGTGCAAATTTATTCAAGGATATTAGCGGCGGCAGTTTCCGTAACGACCGCAACCTCCTCTGGTTTGGCGATGCGGCCTGCAACCTGACAGCGTCAACACAAACCGCATTGACGGCCACCAGCGGCACAGTTGCTGATCTCTCCGCCAATTACAGCAGTGCCTCGCGCGCTACTATCAACAGCTGGCGTTTTGCCGCCGGTCAGGAGTTGGTGGATTACGTGAGTGCGACGGCCGGTAAATACGGGCAGATTCCCTACAACTCGCCACTCGCAGGTGATAAGTATTACGTGTTGGGTCTGGGCAAAGTGGCTTGCCAGTTACGTTAAATGTGCTTTGTCAGTTGCGTTAAAAGTTTCTTGCCAGATAGGTTAATAGCTAACTAAAGGTCGCAACAAATAGCCTCGCCTGCGTATCGCTGGCGGGGCTTTTTATTCCATGAAATGCAAGTCTCCCCATCGCTCCCCCAAAAATGATCTAGTCAACTGGATCACAAAATCTGGCGTTTTTTTTTACCTTGGCTAAGCTGATTTTTATTTACCGGGAATTAGCGGTGCAGCTTTTTATAACCAAATATCTATTTGGCTGCAAAAGTTATGTCCGGTTGAAGCCAATTTTCTATCGTCATTCCCCAAGGTTAATTTATGGACTTATCCACTCTAAAACGTCTGGGCAAATTGCCCCTTGTCGCAGGGATTGTGTTGGCCGCCCAGTCTGTATTTGCGGGTACTTTGACCAACGTATCGGTCACACCGGCGGATAGCACGCCGGGAGCGACTACCACCTATACCTTTTCCTATACAACTGAGCTGGATTTGAATTCCGATACCGCGCTCTTGTATGTGATCTTCCCGCCGGAGTTTTCGGTTGCCGATGGCGCCTGTGACCGGATTGTGTCTTTTACCCTGAATCCTGATCCCGGCGGTGTTATCTGCCGCGATTCTTACGGCGGTTTTAATGAGGTGGGTTTTGCGGTTAACACTTCCATTGGTGGTGGTGATAGCGTCCCGGGTGGTACTCAGGTAACTGTAGTGGTCGGGGGCGTCACTAACCCCATGACTCCAGGTGACTACAATTTTGATCCTTTTGCAGGCATAGGTGTTGATTCGGGCATCTATACCGCTGATATGACCAATCCTATGATGCCGGCCGCAATTGATTCTGCGGCTTTGCAAACCGTCACCATTGGCACCCCCGCGAGTAGCAGTAGCGCCAGCAGTGTTAGCAGCAGCTCCAGTAGTGCAGCTAGCAGCAGCGCGCCTGTGGATGGTAGCTGTGGTATTGCCCATACGGGCACCTTTGCGGTAGATCCGCCGCCGGAGACGCTGTGTGACGCAGGTAATCCAGTGTCTTACAGTGCTAATCCAACCAACTATAGCTGGGACTGCGAAGGCATTAATGGCGGTAATACTGCCAACTGTTCTGCCAGCCTGGGTTTTTTGATCACACCTCCCGTTAACGCCGGCGGTACTTTTGATTGTGTGCCTGCCCTTGTGCCTTATGGCAATAGCACCACCTGTACTGCAGCGCCTAACTCCGGTTATGACTTCAGCGGTTGGGGTGCGGGCGACTGTAATGGCGTGGTGACCCTGGAATGCGTTGTGAACAATGTGATTAGCGATCCGGTGCTTGCAGCCTTGTTTGCTGCTACGCCTCATGTGATCACTACCAATATCAGTCCTGTGGGTGCGGGTTCCAGCATCAACTGTACCGCCAACCCTGTTCCAAACGGCAGCGATTCAACCTGTACCTACACCGCGCCCAACCCGGGTTATACCTTTGCCAATTGGAGTGGTGCCTGCTCGGGTGCGACCTGTGTGCTCACTAACGTCACCAGCGCCAAATCGGTCACGGCGAATTTCACCGCACCGACATTCAGTATTGCGGTGAATACCTCCGGTTCAGGCACTGCCTCCTGTACGCCGAATCCGGTCAGCAGTGGCAGCAATTCAACCTGTACCGTCAGTGCAGGTACAGGCTATAGCTTTACCGGCTGGAGTGGTGATTGCTCGGGAAACAGCTGTGTATTAACCAACGTAACGGCCAACAAAACGGTGACGGCCAATTTCGCTATTAATACCTACTCGATTTCTGGCTCGGCGGCTCCCGTAGCGGGTGGCACAGTGAATTGTTCCGGCAGTGTCAACCACGGCAGTTCCGGCAGCTGTACAGCGACAGCCAATGCCGGCTACACCTTTACCGGTTGGACTGATTGCCCGAGCGCCAACGAGAACAGCTGTAGTTTTACCAATGTCACTGCCAACCAGAGCGTTACGGCGAATTTCACCGTGGGTAGCTATACCGTGACTCCTTTTGCTGAACCTGAAAATGCAGGCGTGGTTGAATGCACTAGCCCGGTAAATTACGGCAGCACTGGAACCTGCACCGCCACGGCGAATACAGGTTATCGTGTCAAAGAGTGGTTCTGGCCTGATTGTACTGGCGCTAGCTGTAGCTTCAGTATTAATGCTGAAACGCAAATAGCTGTTATAGCGGGCAGGGCCTACTTTGAATTAATTCCCACCTATAACGTCACTACCAGCGTATCGCCTTCCGACAGTGGCCGAGTCAGTTGTACTAAAGATATTCCAGAGGGGAGTTCCGCGACCTGTAGTGCTATCACCAACACTGGTTATAAGTTTGCTGGCTGGGGTGGCGATTGTGCGGGTACCGGGCTGAATTGTTCGCTAGCCGATGTCACTAGCAACAAAACCGTGAGCGCGACATTTGTCGAGGCGCCGGAGTTCACCATTAGTGCAAACCTGGAAGGTACAGATCGAAGAACATATCCATTGGAAGTTAATCCTGTCCTTCCAGTAGGGTTAATTCTTAGCTGTACCGCCTCCAATCCGGTTGCTCGGGGAACAACTGTGACCTGCCGAGTAACTCATAGATTGGAGAATGATCCGCTGATAGATAAGTTTATGGGGTGGGGCGGCGATTGTACCCGGGTAGAAGGTGACAGCTGCATTATTGAGAATATGTCTAGTGACAAACACATAACAAATTACAGGGGTCATTTGGTGGAAGGTGGCGCCAGGATTAATCCCGTGGGTGCAGGCAGCTTATGGTGTACATCAAGATATATTGAGAGTTATGGTAACAAAGTGGAATACGCGAGAAGTAGCTGTAAGGCTGTGGCAAACACTGGCTACCTATTTGCTTCGTATGGAAGCGAAGGGGGGGGAGGCGCGGCGTCTATAGGGGGGGGGACCTTAGTGGTTAACTTTACCCCGGTGCCTGAGTCACCCAAGGTAAGCTGTACCGATTGCAATACCAGCAATACTCAAACTTATACATCGACTACTAACACCACCACCAAAACCAGTGACCCGGATGGTCAGGGCAATAGCACCCAAACCAGTGTGGCAACTACCACTAATACCCAGTCAGGTGGCACCACAACCAGCGTGACTGTGAATACGCAAACCCCGGGCGGTACTATTCAGACTGGCGGTGCGGTTTCGACGACAGACCCTAACGCTCAAGTAAATGTCGGTAGTGGTTCCACAACACTGCTGACGAATAATCCCGTTTCAAATCTGTTATCAACGGCCGTGGCAACACCAAGCGGGGCGACCATTAATACAGTTGCCGGTAGCGGCGCCACTAACACCCTGACAAGCCAGCCCGGGCTGGGCGCGACTATCACTCAGTCCAATTCGGGTACCATCATTAGCGTGAGTGGTGCGGGAGGGGTACCCTTGGGTAGCACCTTAATCTCCCCTGATGGATCGTCCAGCACCATCTTGGGTAACGGCTCAAGTCTTGTTCATAGCACTATCCAGGATCCAACAAACACTAGCTATGGCGCTGACACTATAACTACTACGTCCTCGATAGGAGGCAGTGCTATTACGACGACACAAACTACGAGCACTTCTGTGGTGAGGACTACCGTTTCATTCCCATCCTCCCAAACCACATCATTGATTTCCGGTGCTATCTCTGGCGGATTTACCAACATTGGAGGTGGTGGCTTCTCGCCGGGGGGTGGCTTGGGGGGTAGTGGTTTAGGAGGTGGCTTCGGCAGCAGTAACCTTAGTGTGCAAGTCAGCGCACCGGGAACCCATCACCCCGGCTACAAACCGGGTTTGCGCAAAACGGCGGCGGATGATAACGCCCAGGCCGCTATAGATATCACCGGGGGAAGCCTGCAATCCGTCCAGCTCTATTCGGATGTGATTGGCTTGGTCGAGTTCTTCAAACCGGGAACCGAAGCAGGTTCACCAGAGATGACCGCGTTTGAAAGTACAGACGAATCTTTCAGCATCACCCTCAGCTATCCAGCGGCAAACCAATAAGGAGCTTATTATGAAAAAGATGATGGTTAACTCGTTGCTCCTGATCGCTGTGGTTGGTTTGGTTGCCTGTGGCGGTAGCGATAAAAACAAGAGCAACAGTTCCAGCAGTGCGCCTGCCAGTAGTGCGGCGGCGAGCAGCACGCCTGCGAGCAGTTCTGCCGCAAGCAGCTCGGTTGCGCCGGTGAGTAAGATGATGGAGGCGGGCAAGGAATATCCTTACACCGCCGCAACCAAAATCACCAATACCGGCACTACCGATCTAGTAGTCACCAAAAAATATTATTGGGACAGCCAACAAACGGTGGTGGTCTTGCAAGAGGGTAGTGCGACCATAGAATGATCGCGTTCAGCTTAGCGACAATAAAAAACCCGGTGTTTGCGCACCGGGTTTTTTATTTGCTGGATAACAGATCACTGAAGACTTAGACTAAAGATTCAAAACGAGTTCTTTTGCTTGGCAAATGCTAGGACTAGAGCGCTTTTAATTGATGTATTTACATGGAGAGGTGTGATGTCTTTATCTAACCCAAAATTTCTATATGGATTATTTGCGGTTTTCATTTTAACGCTTCAGTCTGCTATTGCTGTATCGCAAAGCTTCACAATCAGTGCTTCATATAAGCGGCTTGATGGTACCGAGTTTCCAGCGTCAATAAGTTTGGATCGGCCAGATGGTCAGAGAAACTTGTTAATAGTTTGTTCAAAGGAAAACCCGGTAAGCAAAGGAGAAACCGTGACTTGTTATCCAACGGCTTTTAACCAGTTTATGTATTGGAGTGGTGATTGTAGTCGCCGCGAAGGTCTGAACTGCATAATCGATAATATTGAAAACGACAAACACTTAATCGTCCATGTAGGTTACAAAGGACACGCTACTTCTGAGCCTAACCGCGCAGGCAGTTTGTGGTGTGAAAGTCCTCGCGGCCTCGGAGGTATATGGAATATTGACTATGCGCGATCATATTGTGAGGTGCAGACAAATCCTGGTTATACATTCGATAGGATGGTAAGTGATTCGACTTTGGATCCCGACTCCTTTTTTCACAACGTGACTATTGGCTTTATCAAAAAAGACGATAAGCCTTCAGTGTTATGCGGCGGCTGTACAGTTTATTCAACTACAGTAGGTAACAGCACAACGGATACAGCGTTGATAACTAGTCTGGAAGATGATCAACTAGTTAGTACTCAGGCAATAGCATCAATAACCACTAACATTGAAACAGAAGAAATTGGTACTGATGTCAGAGTTAATACTCAAAAACTGGCAGAAATTAGTAGAGGTGGCCGTGTTATGACAAATAACACGAATGTCATTGCAAACTTGCTCTCCAGCAACTCTGCAACGCTAGTAAGTAGCAATTCTGAAGACCAAAGTATTACAAGTGCTCAAGTTACCCCATATGGTGCAATGATTCACACTGACGGTGTGTTGAATCCTATAGCAATTGAATCCTCATCAGGACAGACGGTCGTAATAGAAAATAGAATTGGTTTATGGACCCCTCCATTAACCAAAATTTCATTATCGACGTTATCTGGTGAGCCATTGGGTGCTGCATCTATTTCCTTACAGGAAAATATTGTTGAGGTTCCGAGCGGCAAATCAGTAAGTGTATTAGGTGGTGTATCAACGCAAACAACTTTCGCTTCTGCAAGCGCAGCAACGGTTATTGCAACTTTAGCTAACCCCGATGAGTTAACTATAAAAGTTGATATCGGATCTTCTATGAGAGCTTCTATTCAGGGGTTAAGTGCAAAAGTAGATAGTGCGCTGACGGTGACGTCTAATTATGGATCCGTGGTGATTGCTGAGGGTGGATCTTACGATATATGGAATAATACGTTTAACAATAGAGGACAGATTGTCAGGTTGGCACACACACAAATTAATGCGCCTAGAGTTGCCGTCAGTCTAATTGATAGCGTCCTGAAAGCTGTAGAGGTTTATAGTGAGGCCTCGGGTAAGGTCGAAGTATTCAAACCCGAAGCTAATAGCCCGATTTTGACCAATGTGGATCTCAATGATGAGTCATTGGATATGATTCTCACTTTTCCAGCCGTTCAGTAACAGGAGTGAAAAATGAAAAAGTTAATGATTAAATCAGTCCTCCTGTTATCCATGGTTGGTTTGGTTGCTTGCGGTGGAAGCAACGACAAAAAAAGCAGCAGTTCCAGCAGTAAAGCGGCGAGCAGCACGCCGGCGAGCAGTTCTGCCGCAAGCAGCTCGGTTGCGCCGGTGAGTAAGATGATGGAGGCGGGCAAGGAATATCCTTACACCGCCGCAACCAAAATCACCAATACCGGCACTACCGATCTAGTAGTCACCAAAAAATATTATTGGGACAGCCAACAAACGGTAGTGGTCTTGCAAGAGGGTAGTGCGACCATAGAATGATCGCGTTCAGCTTAGCGACAATAAAAAACCCGGTGTTTGCGCACCGGGTTTTTTATTTGGATGAAAAATATAATCGTCAGGATTAATCAGCAATCACATCTTTGGTTTTTTCGCTGCGGTCGATAATGCGTACACCATCCTTCCGCGCCGGGGGCATTTTCGCAATCTCACCTTCAATCCAGTTTTTTACATCTTCGGTTAATTGTTTGCGGTCTTTGCCTTCGGTGGCAAAGGGGTCGCTGATTACCACGCGAATGGTGCCGGGGTATTTAATTAAACTTTTGGTGGGCCAGCATTCACCGGCGTTGTGGGCGATGGCGATAATAGGCACACCGGCGCTGATAGCAATGTCAGCACCACTACGCGCGTAGTTGCCGACTTGTCCAACCGGCGTGCGAGTACCTTCGGGGAAGATCAATAAATTATTACCCTGCTGCAAACGGCGCAGGCCAATGCGTTTAATATCTTTTAGCGCCTGCATAGGGTTACTGCGGTCGATAGCGATAGGGCGCAAACTTGCCAAACCCCAACCAAAAAACGGAATGCGAAATAATTCTTTTTTGAGGATGGTGCTGACCGGGCCAAAATAATATTGCAGGAACATGGTTTCCCAGGTGCTCTGGTGTTTGGCCATGACTACACAGGGGAACAAATCACGGCGGCGCTCGCCGTGAATTTCAAAGCGGACATTGCAGCACACGCGCAACCAAAACATCACAAAGCGGTTCCACAGGGTCACTATGCGCCAGCGCCAGGCGTAGGGAAATATCGGCCAAATCACCACGCCAATAAAACCAATCAATACGCTGCTGACGTTGTAACCAATCGTAAAAATTAAACTGCGAAGCTTAAGCACGTTAATTCCTGTTATGGGTTTTGGGTGAGGGAGTTAGCAAGAATAAAATCTGCCGCTGCACTCAAGTTATCAAATACCAGTACCTGTTCAGCGACAATAATCGGGCTGTCGGTTTGTAAATTTTCATCGGCTAATTGCGCGAGAGTTGTTTCGCCCTTGCCGGTTTTTACCAGAATAGGTTTGCAGCCTTTTTGCACGCCGGCTTGTAAGTCGCGCAGACTGTCGCCAATAAAATAACTGGATTCCACCGAGGTATTAAATTCAGCTTCAATGGCATCCAGCATGCCCGGTTTGGGTTTGCGGCATTTGCAACTATCATCCGGGTGGTGCGGGCAATAAAAAATCCCGCCCAACTCGCCGCCTTGGTCTTCTACCAGCGCCGTTAATTTTTCGTGCATGGCTTCCAGGTCTTCCAGCTCAAATTTACCCTTGGCCAAACCCGCCTGGTTGGTGGCAACTACCACCGTAAAGCCTGCTTTGCTTAAGCGCGCAATAGCTGCAATGCTGCCGCTAATTGGCAGATATTCGTCAGCAGATTTTACGTAGTCGTCGCGGTCGTGATTAATTACACCGTCGCGGTCGAGAATAATTAGTTTCATTTTCTTCTCAAGGGAGATTACCCCCTCCAGACCTCCCCCCTTTGCAAGGGGGAGGAGCCGATACGGCTCCGTTTAATGGCGGAGTGAAATCAGACTCCCTCCCCTTAACAAGGGGAGGGTTGGGGTGGGGTTAGATTTAGTTTTTTGCCGGCACCAAATAGGAAATATCCGCGACTTCCAAAAACAATCCGCGCAATTTGCTTAACAAGGCCAAGCGATTTTGTTGCAGCGCGGCGTCCTCACACATCACCATTACGCTATCAAAAAACGCGTCAACAGTTGGCTGTAAATCAGCGAGTGCAGCAAGTGCTTTGGTGTATTCGCGCGCGGCAAACAAAGGTGCAACTACCGCTTCTTTGGCGCTGATGGCTTGCGCGAGATTTTTCTCTGCATCTTCCTGCAGCAAAGCCGAATTTACGTCGCTATTCACCGCCGCATTTTGCTTGGCGAGAATATTGGATACACGCTTATTTGCGGCAGCAAGTGCCTGCGCTTGCGGCAATTTGCTGAACTCGTTTACGGCGAGCACGCGCTGGTTAATATCCAGTGGTTGCGATAATTGTTTTGCGGTGACGGATTGGAATACTTCCGCTGGAATCTGCGCATCTTCAAACATCGCACGGAAACGGTCGAGCATATAGCCGAGCACTTGCTCAACCAGCTCATCACCCACAGTCAGATTTTTGTGCTGCGCTTTGGCGAAGGTTAATAACTCGCGCAAATCCAGCGTCAGGTTTTTTTCCACCAATAAACGCAATACGGCGATGCTCGCACGGCGCAAAGCGAATGGATCTTTGGAGCCGGATGGTTGTTGGCCAATACCAAAAATACCGCTGATGGTATCCAAACGATCGGCCAACGCGATAATGGTGCCGGTGATAGTTTGCGGCAATTGGTCGCCCGCAAAACGCGGCATATATTGTTCGTTCATCGCCGCCGCGACTTCGGCATTTTCGCCGTCGTTCAGCGCGTAGTAGTAACCGGCGATACCTTGCATATCGTCAAACTCGCCCACCATATTGGTGACCAGATCCGACTTACACAATTGCGCGGCACGTTCTGCTGAAGCAGAGTCTGCATTTAATTTGCCAGCGATCAGCTTTGCCAAACCTGCTACGCGTTCAGTTTTATCGTAGATAGTTCCAAGCTGTGCCTGGAATACGATGGTTTTTAACCGTTCGCGCAGTGAAGCCAGAGTGGTTTTTTTATCGGTTTCAAAAAAGAAGGCCGCATCGGACAAGCGTGGGCGAATCACACGCTCGTTGCCATTGATAATTTGCGCGGCGTCTTTGCTTTCAATATTCGCTACGGTGATGAAATTATTTTTCAACTTGCCGTTGGCATCTACCACGTGGAAATATTTTTGGTGCTCTTTCATGGACGCGATCAAGGCTTCTGCGGGAACAGCCAGAAAACGTTCTTCAAATTTTCCGGTGAGTGCGACTGGCCACTCAACCAAAGCGGTTACTTCGTCCAGAAGGTCTGCATCAATCACGGCAACGCCGCCGACTTTTTTCGCTTCAGCTTCGACTTGTTGTTGAATGGTTGCGCTGCGCTCAGCAAAATCCGCTACTACATAGCCGGTATTTTTTAAAACACTGGCGTAATCGCTGGCGTTGGCTAATTCAATACTGTTGTTGTAGTGGAAACGATGACCGCGAGTGGTGCGACCAGCCGTTAAGCCCAGCACCGACGCATTAACTACCTCGCTGCCAAACAGCATCACTAACCAGTGCACGGGGCGCACAAATTCTTCGCGGGTTGAACCCCACTTCATGCGTTTGGCGATAGGTAATTTTGCCAGCGCATCGCTTACGATTTTTTCCAGCAGCGCGGTGGTTTTTTGGCCTTGCTGTGAAATTCGTGCAACCAGTTTTTCTGCTTTGCCATCGCTCTCGGCTTTTAATTCAGAAGCAGCAATGCCATTTTTTTCGGCGAATGCGAGTGCCGCTTTGGTGGGTTCGCCATCTTTAAAGGCGATGGCAGCCGGTGGCCCCCAGACAACCAATTCTTTGGAGGGCGTTTCGCTCGCGAGATTTTCTACCAGCACGGCCAAACGGCGCGGTGCAGCATAGGCTTTTACGGAAGCAAAGGATAATTCCAGCGCGGTTAAATCCGCTTGAATGCTTTCCACAAACGCATTCATTAAATTTTTTAAATTTTTGGGCGGCAGTTCTTCGGTGCCCAACTCAACCAGAAAATCAGCAGACATTATTTATTCTCCTCAGCAGAGGCTGCGAGCAGCTCTGCGCGCAAAGCTTCAGGGGCAAGGGGGAAGCCGAGGGCTTTGCGGCTATCGTAATAAGCTTGGGCAACGGCGCGGGACAGGGTGCGCACGCGCAAAATAAACCGCTGGCGCTCGGTCACAGAAATTGCGTGGCGCGCATCGAGCAAGTTAAATGCGTGCGAGGCTTTCATCACCATTTCGTAGGCGGGCAGCGGCAGATTTTTTTCCATCAAACGCTGGCTTTCTTTTTCGTAGAAATCGAAATTGCTGAACAGGAATACGGTGTCGGCTTCTTCAAAGTTGTAGGTGGATTGCTCCACTTCGTTTTGGTGGAATACATCGCCGTAGGTGACCTTGTCGCCGTTGGGGTTGATCGTCCACACCAAGTCAAAAATCGAATCCACACCCTGCAGGTACATAGCGATACGCTCGATACCGTAGGTGATTTCGCCGGTGACGGGGAAACATTCCAAACCGCCGACTTGCTGGAAGTAGGTGAACTGCGTGACTTCCATTCCGTTTAACCAGACTTCCCAACCTAAACCCCAGGCACCGAGGGTGGGTGATTCCCAGTTGTCTTCCACAAAACGTATATCGTGCACGTTGGTGTCGATTCCCATTTCGCGCAGCGAGCCTAAATACAAATCCTGAATGTTGGCGGGCGAGGGTTTCATCGCCACCTGGAATTGATAGTAGTGCTGCAGGCGGTTGGGGTTTTCGCCGTAGCGGCCATCTTTAGGGCGACGGCAGGGCTGGACGTAGGCGGTGTTCCAGGTTTCCGGGCCGATGGCGCGCAGGAAGGTGGCTGGGTGAAAAGTACCGGCGCCGACTTCAAGGTCGAGCGGTTGCAGAATTACGCAGCCTTGGCGCGCCCAATAATCTTGCAGGGCGAGGATCAAACCCTGGAAAGTGCTTACGTCATAGCGTTTGTCAGACATGGCAGACTCAGTTAATAAAGGTGATCGAAGAAATTGGAAAATGGCGGCGATTATAGCCATCAAACCTGCACAATGGCAGCGCTTGCCTTTGTTCTGTAAAAATACCTCTGGCCGTCTGAGCAAGAGCAAACCTGCCACATCATCATCAAAAAGGAGCAACCATGGATACCCAACAAAAACTCAGCCCCCTGACCATTGCCCTGCATTGGGTGATTGCACTAACCATTATCGCCATGCTTGGAATTGGCTTTTATATGTCGTGGTATGAGGTTTATCCGCTGTACGACTGGCATAAATCGATCGGGGTGGTGATTTTTGCGGTGATATTACTGCGCGTGTGGTGGCGGATTAAAAACGGCTGGCCTAAACCCCTGCGCGAATACCCGCAACTCGAACAGCGGTTGGCGCGGGTGACTCACTGGGTGTTGATTATTGGCACGGTGCTGATGCCGATCTCCGGCATCATGTATTCCGGTCTGGGCGGCTGGGGCATCAAGGTATTTGGTTGGGTCATGGTGCCGGGCAACAAAAATCCGGCTACCGGTCAGACCGAACCTATCCATGCCGGCCTTGCGCAGTTGGGCGCCTTTACCCACGAATGGCTGGGCTATTTACTGGTAGTGACGGTCGTGCTGCATATTGCGGGGGCACTCAAGCATCATCTGTTTGATAAGGATCGCACCCTGCTGCGTATGCTTGGACGATAAACGGTAAAGGGGTGGGGTGATGCCTAGGTTATAGCCAGAGGGAGTAAAGCCCGCGTAAACGCCGGGTAAAGTCAGCGTAAACAGAGTAAATAGCGCGTAAAGCGGGAGTAACAGGGGCGTAAAAGCCGGTTTACATGGGTTTAATTCGGCGGGGGAGAGGCCTATCTTGAATTTACGGCGCCAATAAAGAGGCGCAGCTTGAATTCCCGGGCCTATTGGCAGGCCCTTTTAAAGGCAGGAATCCGCAATGAAAAATTTATCTGTGTTTGCTCTGGCCACTAACGATCATTTGGTTCAACCGGAAGAATTTGAAGACATCAAACCCGCCACCCCGGCGCTGGCCATACTCACTGACTTCCGCAGTCACAAACCCCATATGGTAGATAGCCACCTGGAGGCATCCGAGGCGCTGGAGTTGATGCGCGGTGAAAATGTGAGCATCAAATTAGTGGTAGATGCCCACAAAGAATTTGTGGGGGTGATCAGCCTGGATGATTTGTCCCATCACCGTATGCTGCTTAAACAAGCAGCGCTGCACTTGAAACATGACGAACTTCTGGTGCGTGACTTGATGCATCCGCGCGGTGAAATTCGCGCCATAGATTACGACCAATTCAGAAAATGCACGGTAGGCGATATTGTTTCCACCTTGAAAAAATCCCATCAGGAATACCTGTTGGTGGTGGATAAAGAAGCGCACCACATTCGCGGCATAGTGTCTGCCAGTGATATCGCCAGCCGCTTGCATGCACCGGTGGAAATTGAAAAAGAACTGACCTTTATGGATATTTTCAGTGCCGTAAAGGTTCACTGAGCCGGTTAAGCCCCGTTTTACCAACCCCCCAACCTCTATACTCCTTGATGGGCGCCGAAAGGCGCTCTTTTTTTATCCCAAACCCGGTTCGGACTGTCCTAAAGGCTGCAAACAGCGCTGGTGTGCGTTGAGACACGCGCCACAATACACCCTGCTGTTACCTGGGGTAACCATCCTATCTTATTGATTTTTAAATAAATACTTTGCTTCGATACAGGTTTTCATACCACCTTGCGACAGAACTTAAAACTGGGACGATTCTGTTCGGCGACAGGAGGATTCTGATAACACAGGGTTATTGAAAAGTGAGTCACTCTTTCCAATAACAACAGGCCGCCTATTGCTCACGGCAGCTAGCTCACAGGGCTCGGTAACCCCGGCATCATCCAGTTGAATAATTAATAACAACTCCCTGTCACTGATGAGGTGAACATGAAAGCAATCATTTCCGCTGCAGCGCTATTGCTGACAGCAACCCAGCTGGCGGCCCAGGTTCCCAATCCGCCACCGAGCACTACCCCTACCAATAACCCGATTCCAGTGGGGGCAGGTAGCTATTTGACCAATTGGGATGGCCGTATCGACCTGGCAATTCCAGATAACCGCGATGTGCAGACCACCAAACACATCACCAGCAACCTGGCTAACCAGCCGATGCCCACTAACTCCTGGTGGAGTTCTATCCTGTGGGAGGGCACCAACGCACCCTGGCAGGACTGGGGCACCCGCGGTTCACACAATGTGAGTTATGCGCACCCCTTTGCCATCAAGCCGGAAATTAACGGTATACGTTTGTATTCACCGCGCCTTGAGGATTTCTGGGCGATTGATTACGCATTTGTGGGCACTATGCCGGCACCGGCCACCCAGTGGGTGAATGGTATCGAGCAGCCCATGCATGAGACTGTGTACTTCAAAGAACTGGATTTTGTACTGGGCAACTCGGCGGCCAGCGGCAATTTCACCGCCAAGGTTCACGATTACAGCGATTGGTACGTCACTACCCGTATGGAAGCCGGAGCCGCCGCTATGGATGTGACCTTCGGTCATGGTTCGCCCTATGTATTTGCGAATTACACCAACGGTAATCCGCGCATTATTTTCTCTACCCACGCCACCGCACCCGCAGCAGCTAAAACACCGGAAATCTGGTCGGGCAATAGCAGCTCAGCAGTAATTGGCTTCTCGGTTCAAGGTCGCAACTACGCAGCCTTTGCCCCGGCCGGTACTACCTGGACGGGTTTGGGCACCTCAAGCATTACCGCTAACCTGCCGGCGGGCAAAAGATACTTCAGCGTTGCTGCTTTGCCGAATCGCGCAGCACTGCCGCTGATGACCAAATACGCCTACAACCACGTGACCGGTTCGCAGGTGAGCTGGGACTACCGCGCCAGTGACAGCAAGTTGCTGAGTACCTACGCGGTTACCACCAACAACTATGCCGAATCTACCGGCACTGGCACCCTGATGGGTTTGTATCCGCACCAGTGGCGCAAGCTGGCTGGCGGTGTGACCCTGACCGGTGACAGCTATTTCACCCCGCGCGGTAACATGAAGTTGGCCGAAGGTTCTTCCTTCACTACCGCAGTTGCCTTTCAGGGTGTGATTCCTGCTATGCCGGCGCTGACTGACCAGGCGGATAAAACCCGTTTGTCGGGCTTGGTAAACAATGTCCGTTCGGAAGTGTTTAGCAATCGCGATACCTATTACACCGGCAAACGCCTGGGCAAAATTGCCACCCTCATCCCTCTGGCACAACAAACCGGTAACACCGCTGCCGAAACCCAGTTTAAAAATGAGCTGAAATGGCGTTTGGAAGGCTGGTTAAAAGCTGAGGTAATTGACGACCTGGAGCCATCACCCTTCGCCAAAAACCTGTTCTACTACAACAGCAACTGGGGCACCATGCTGGGTATTGATGGGAGCTTCGGTAGCCTGAGAGAACTCAACGACCACCACTTCCACTACGGTTACTTTGTACGTGCGGCCGCTGAAGTGGCGCGCAATGACAAAAACTGGGCGCAGCCACAGCAGTTTGGCGGCATGATCGAGTTGTTGATGCGCGACTATGGCAACTGGGAGCGTCCACGCAACCCGGCCACCAGCACCACCGGCAAAATGTTCCCCTTCCTGCGCAACTTCGATATTTACGCCGGTCACTCCTGGGCATCTGGCCATGCGCGTTTTGGTGCAGGTAATAACAACGAATCCTCATCCGAGGCGATGAACGCCTGGACTGCGATGATTCTTTGGGGTGAAGAGACAGGCAACACCGCCGTGCGCGATGCGGGTATCTTCCTCTATACCACCGAGATGACAGCGATTCAGGAATACTGGAACAACGTACACGAAGAAAACTATCACCCTGCCTACAAACGCCCTATGGCGTCGCTGGTATGGGGTGGTAAAACTGACTATGCCACCTGGTTCAGTGCGCTGCCGGAAGCCATGCACGGCATCATTCTCCTGCCCATCCAGTCAGGTTCGCTCTATTTGGGCCAATACCCTGAGTATGCGCGCAAGAACTTTGAGTACATGGCCAATGGCCGCACCATGTTTACTATGTGGGATGCGATTTTTTATGCCTATCAAGCGGTTTATGACCCGGTAGCTGCGCTGGCTAACTTTGATGCCAACGAAGGTCGTATGCGCAATTCGGTATCTGGCCCGGCGTCTTTCACTGAGGAGGGTAACTCCCTGGCCAATACCTATGCCTGGATCAAAACCTTCCACCGCTATGGCCGTATCGATAATGAAGTAGTGGCGACCAATCACCCAACCTTCGCCGTATTCCGCAAGGGTAATGAGCGCACCTACGTGGCATACAACGCCAGTGCTGTTAACGCCAAAAATGTGACCTTTAACGATGGCACCACGCTGATGGTGAATCCGGGTGAGCTTAAGGTGCAGACCGGTGTGGTAGTACCTGTGTCTTCAGCCAGTTCCTCAAGTTCATCAACGTCATCCGTTACCAGCTGGTCTGCGGCTACATCCTCAGACGTGTACACCCCAAGTAGTGCCAGTACTTCGTCGGCCAGTCTGTCATCAAGTCTGTCTTCAAGTGTTGTTTCGTCATCCTTGAGCAGTTCATCATCTGTATCCAGCTCTTCCTCCTCGGTTGTGACTACCGGTGTGGTGCAAATGGTGGCGGTGGCTAACGGCGGCATGCAGTTCAGCATTCGTCTGCCCGAGCGTAAACAGCAGGTACATTTGTTCGCCCGTCGCAACGGAAATCAGGACTACGTGGTGATTGACCTGCAAGCGCAAGCTGGCGGCGAAACCAACAATGGCGATGGCACTTACACCTACCGCGCAACCCGCTCAGGTATCTATGCCGCTGGCGATCTGGTGGAAGCTCGCTTCTATACCTTCAGCCCGGCGACTGGTCAGGTGTTCTACCCTGGCCCAGTGGAAAACAGCTGGACGTCAGTGAACTACGCCGGTGCTTCGTCTGCTTCCAGTCTGTCCAGCAGCTCGGCACCTTCCAGTGTATCCAGCTCGTCTGTGCCATCGAGTGTGTCCAGTTCCTCGCTGTCATCCAGCAGCAGCTCCAGTTCATCCTCAACCGGTTCGGGCTATAGCGCGACTGCGGTTATGCCAAACGGCGCGCCCGTGGCTTACACCACTACCGCGACCTACAGCAACGGCGGGGTGAAAATCACCTTCACCACTAACGAAAACCTGAACTGGGCCTGGGTGTTTACCCCCGGCTGGAACAACATGACCCGTGTGGTGGGCAACAGCTTTGAGGTGACTATCCCCAATGTGGCACCGGGCACAGCCCTGAACTACTACTTCACGGTCAGTACCGCTACCCGTGGTGAAGCTAACAACAATAACCAGCAACATCATTGGATAGTCCAATAAAAATCCTGACCTCCGGTCTTGTTTTAACCCTCCCAACCTTTACCGGCGCCCAGTGCGCCGGTTTTTTTATGGGCGCTTATTCCTTGGCTACTGTGTCAGTGGCTGATTTCCGGTAAGCTGCGCGCACTTTGTGTGAAACGGGTATTTGCCCTATGAAAGACCATATAGCTCCGCTGTTGATCAAACTTATTGCGCATTTACCCCTGGGCGTTTTGCGGTTTATGGGTAGCCTGCTCGGACGCTGCCTTTGGTTGCTGAACAGTCGTGCGGCCAAAATTACCCGCGAAAATATCAGTTTGTGTTTCCCGGAGTTATCCCCTGCCGCGCAGCAATCCCTCGCTAAACAGAGTTTGCAGGAGACGGGTAAAACGGCGATGGAAGCCGGCGCTATCTGGCGCAATTCCTGGCAGTGGTTGGATAACAAAATTGTCGCCAAAGAGGGGGATGATTTGCTGCGCGCCAAACTGGCAGAGGGCAAAGGCGTGTTGGTGCTGGCTCCCCATCACGGCAATTGGGAAGTGGTCGCGCCTTATCTGGCGAGTGTGGCGCATTTGACGGCTATGTATCAGCCGGTAGAAAACCCCAAAATGGATAAACTGGTATTGGCCGGGCGCAGCAAGTTGAATATCTCCATGGCGCCTACCAATCGCAAGGGTGTGATGATGTTGTTCAAGGCACTTCAGGCCGGGACTATTGTGGGCATACTGCCCGATCAGGTTCCTGCGCGTGATGCCGGCGGTGAAATTGCACCCTTTATGGGGCAGCCGGCACTCACCATGACGCTGGTGCACGGCTTGATCCAACGCACCGGTTGTGCGGTCTGCGCCTGTTATGCCGAGCGAGTCCCGGGCGGTTTCAAGATGGTGGTGATCGAGGCGGATGCCGCCATTTACAGTGAGGACCAACCCACCTCAGTGGCAGGTTTGAATGAGAGTGTCGCGGCTTGTGTACGCCGCGCACCGGCGCAGTACCAGTGGGAATACAAGCGTTTTCGCCGCTTGCCACCAGAATACAAACGACGCTATCAACTAAAATGATGCGCCAGCGGGAAGCGTAAATTGCAAGGCAAGGATGTGCTAACAAATACCAGCGGCTACAATTAGCGCACGACTAATCCTTAATAATGCTTTTCTAAAACTTCCGGTTGTGGTGATGAATAAAAATACTTTGTTACTGGCAGGTCGCCCCGTGCGCAACCTGACCCTTGCGGTGATGGCGGTGATCTCCCTGAGCGCCTGTACCCAGCAAAAATTAGCCCAAACCCAAACTGAGTTAACAGGCGCACGCGAGTGTCTGGTTAAACAGCAAGAGCAGAACCAGATCATTGCCCAGCAACAGGCAACCCTCGTCGAGCAGCTGCAAAAGGTGCAAACCCAATTAAGTGTGCAGCAGACCCTGCTGGAAGAGCAGCCCAAGGTTATTCACGCGCCAGCGCAGCCCAAAATGGACTGCCCGCCGCCCCCGCCGCCAGAAAAGTTCCTCAGCAGCCAACCGCCGCTGAGCGATAAACAAATTGTTGGCCTGCGCGAACAGGCTTTGATTGCCGGTTTGAATTTTGTAATGCAGGCGCGTATCAGCACCAGTGTCGCCAACTCGGTGATAGACGCACGCAATATCCAGATGTTTGAACGCAACAGCGAAGAGTGGGTGCGCTTTACCATCTATAACCCTGAAACCAAAGAGCCCCATGTATTGGAGCGCAAGCGTTTGCGTTTCCAAACTGTCCAGACCGCTACCAGCACCAACCCCGACCGTCGCCCGGTAGTGGAAATCCGCTTTACCATTGGCAAGCTCAGCCAGCGCGGTGAGTTTGTACTGGCAGATCGCAGCGATTCGGAATTCCCCATGCTGATTGGCCGCAACCTGTTGCGCGATGTGATGTTGGTCGATGTGAGCGGCAATTATCTGGCTCCGCTGCAGCGCGCTGAAGACGCCGCGCCCAAAAACTAAGCTTATTAATTCCCGGCCGGTGTGACCCACCGGCCCTGCAAGCCCCGCCTGTTAAGGATGTCCCCCATGCAAAAACCTTCCCGTGCTCCTTTTTACACCGTAATCGGCCTGCTGATGTTGGTCGGTTTGGTCACTGCCTGGATGCGCCATGTCCAAATGGAAATTCCCTTTGTGCCGGGCGTACAAAAACCGGTGTGGTTGATTGAAGCCCGCATCGACTTTGATGCCACCGGCGAACCGGTAACGGCGCGTCTGGGCTTGCCGGATAACCCGCCGGGTTATCGCAGCTTTAGCGAACAAGCCGCTGCGCCGGGCTACGGCTATTCGGTGGTAAGTGAAAACGGTGTGCGTCGCGGCGAATGGTCCAAACGCGAGGCAGTGGGTGCCCAGACTATTTACTACAAAACCCAGTTTATGGAGGCCGAGGACGCCCAGGCCGCGGAAATAACCGAAGAACCCCTGAGTCGCCTGGTGGATTGGGACGGTTCATCGCAGGAAACCGCTGCGCAACAAGTACTGGATACCGCCTGGTCCAAATCCAGCAATGCGCGCAGCCTTGCGCGTGAGCTAATCAAATTGCTCAACACAGAAAACCTGGATCAAAACGCCGCGCTCTTGCTTGCCGGCCAGGGCGATAAATCGGTGCTGTTGGAGAAACTACTCAACCAAGCCGGTATTCCGGCGCGCCCGGCACTGGGTTTGTATTTGGAAGATGCCCGTCGCCACCAAAACCTGACCCGCCTGGTACAGGTCTACGATGACAAAGGCTGGGTATTGTTTAACCCCACCACCGGTGAGCAGGGTGTACCCCAGAACCTTTTGCTTTGGCATACCGGCGGTGAATCCATTCTGGATGTCGCCGGCGGCAACCGCTCGCGGGTGAGCTTCTCCATGATCCACCAAACCGTACCGGCGCTGGATCTGCTCAAGGCACAAAACAAAGACAGCGCTTTTAGTGTGCTCAGCATCCAACACCTGCCGATTGAAGAGCAGAGCATGTTCAAACTGCTGCTGTTGCTGCCGATGGGTGCACTGGTAGTCGTGTTTATGCGCATTATTATCGGCCTGAAAACCTCCGGTACTTTTATGCCGATTTTGATCGCCATGGCCTTTTTGCAGACTTCTCTGGTGCTGGGTTTGGTCAGTTTTATCACCGTGGTGGCGATGGGCTTGGTGCTCCGCACTTACCTGTCGCGGCTCAACCTCTTACTAATCTCGCGGATTGCCACGCTGGTGGTGCTGGTGATTTTTATTATCTCGGTACTGAGCCTCGTGGGTTACCAGATGGGTTTGAATACCGGTATGACCATCACCTTCTTCCCGATGATTATCATCGCCTGGACCATTGAGCGTATGTCCATCCTCTGGGAGGAAGAAGGCCCCAAAGAGGTGATGGTGCAGGGCGGTGGCAGCTTGCTGGTCGCGGTGCTCGCCTATGCGCTGATGCAGTTATCGCTGGTCGGCCACCTCACCTTTAACTTCCCCGAGCTGAATCTGGTGGCGCTGGCGCTGATTATGCTCATGGGTCAATACACCGGTTACAAACTCTCTGAACTGCGCCGTTTCCGCGCCATGGTGGATAACGCCGAGCAGGGCAAATTCAGTGAGTCGGCCAAAACCCAGGACAGCAACAAAAGCGATAGCAATAAAGGAGCCGATGCATGAGTCAGGCACCTGCTGCGCCCAATACCGAGAAGGGCATCAAACGCTGGTGGAATTCGTGGGTCAGCCCCTGGCGCCTGAAGCGCATGGGCATACTCGGCATGAACTGCCGCAACCATGACTTTATCGCCACCTATAACCCGCGCAGTTTGTTCCCATTGGTGGATAACAAACTCAAAACCAAACTGCTTGCGGAAGAGTACGAAGTCGCCACGCCCAAGCTGTTTTTTGTGGTCAATGCCCAGCATGAAATCGCCAATATTGAAAACAAACTCATGGCGCTGGAAGCCTTTGCGGTCAAGCCTGCCAAGGGTTCGGGCGGAAAGGGGATTCTGGTAATCATCGGCCGCAAGGGCGATAAGTTCATCAAATCCTCCGGGGTTGAAATCACCATTGAAGATATCCGCCGCCATATGACCAACGCCCTCGCCGGGTTGTATTCCCTCGGCGGCAAGCCGGATGTGGTGATAGTCGAGGACTTGATCCAGTTTGATGACTACTTCAAGGATTACTCCTACGAAGGTGTACCGGATATCCGCATCATTATCTTTAAAGGCTATCCGGTGATGGCGATGCTGCGCCTCGCGACCCACAAGTCCGACGGCAAAGCCAACCTGCACCAGGGTGCCGTGGGGGTGGGGCTGGACATAGCCACTGGCCGCGCGCTTAAAGCGGTGCAACACTCCAAACCGGTCACCCATCACCCGGATACCAAACGCGCGCTCGATGAAATCCAGATTGCCGACTGGCGCAACTGGCTCTTGCTCGCCTCCAAGTGCTATGAAATGACCGGACTGGGTTATATAGGCACCGACCTGGTCCTGGATAAGGTACGCGGCGCGCAACTTCTTGAATTAAACGCCCGCCCCGGTTTGGCCATTCAAGTCGCCAATGGTCGCGGCCTGCTGCCGCGCCTGCGTCATATCGAATCCCTCAAACCGCGCATGCACCGCACCGCCGAACAGCGGGTGGATTACGTGATGAAAACCTTCACGGCAGACGGTTTGTAAGGCTCGACAAATTCCCCGGCAAGGATGCCGTCACTGAAAAGTCCCGTCACCGTTTGGCGCGCTGTTAAAAACAGCTTTCGGCCCAAGTTTGCGCCACATCAAATTCCGCAAAAAATCCCTTGATTCATATCAAAAACCATCCCCCGCCAAAGGCGCAATCTACTCCTGAAGGCACTGTGATTCAGTCAACAGCACGGTGCGATAACCCAGATGGAGTCAGCATTATGTTTATATCCGGAGTAGTGGCAACCGTAGCTCTCGTCGCGATTTTGGTGGTGTTATTTCTCGGTGGCGTCGCCCTGGCGATGGTGGACAAACACTTCGATGTTAATCGCCAACATTAATCAGATGGCCTTTGCCCCGTGAATCCGGGCATACATGGAGCTGCTTACCCGTCTGCGCCTATAATGCGCAGACACTTCAAGGTAATTGCGCTCCATGTCCTATTCGCCAGTCAGTTATTCCCCACCCCTAACCAAGGCTCCCAACGCGCCGGTTGAGCAGCCCAATGCCAAGGGTGGATTGCGCATCGCCTTGCTCGGCTATCGCAGTCATCCGCATGTGGGCGGGCAGGGGATTTATCTGCACTACCTCAGTAAAGCGCTGGTGGATTTAGGCCATCAGGTCGATGTGATTTCCGGCCCGCCTTATCCGGAATTGGATGCGCGCGTCAGACTCATCAAGCTGCCCAGCCTGGATTTATACGCACACCCAAACCCCACGCGTGCGCTCACCTTAAAACATTGTTTATCGCTCGCGGATTTTTACGAGTGGTGGAGTAAATTAAGCGGCGCTTTTGGCGAGCCATATTGTTTTGGCCGTCGCTTGGTGAAATATTTCAAACAACATAATCCGCAGTACGACATAGTGCATGACAACCAAAGCCTCTGTTACGGTTTGCTGGATTTACAAAAGCGCGGTGAAAATATTATTGCCACAGTGCATCACCCCATCACCCAAGATCGTGACCTTTCACTCGCTGCTGCAAGAACAAAAGGCCAGCGCTGGCTAATCAACCGCTGGTACAGTTTTTTGGGCATGCAGAAAATCGTGGTACAAAAACTCCAGCATGTCATCACCGTATCGCAGCAATCCCAACGCGATATTGCACAGGCATTTGATCGGCCTGCAGCAGATATTCACGTCATTCCCAATGGTGTTGATACCAACGTTTTTAAACCATTGGCTGACATTAATCGCACTCCATTTCAGTTAATTACCACCGCATCGTCCGATCAACCCTTGAAAGGTTTAAGCGTACTTTTGCGCGCGCTGGAAAAACTGCGTGTACAATTTCCTGAGTTGCAGTTAACGGTGATCGGCAAATTAAAAGAAAATGGCGAGACTCAAAAAGAATTGCAGGCATTACATTTACAAGACGCGGTGCAGTTTAAATCCGGCATCAGCAATGAAGAACTCGTCGCGGAATATGCACAGGCCAGCATCGCCATAGTTCCTTCGCTCTATGAAGGATTTGGTTTGCCCGCTGCTGAGGCAATGGCTTGCGGTGTGCCGTTAATTTGCAGCGATGGCGGAGCACTGCCGGAAGTCGTCGGCAGTGCCGCGCGTTTAGTCCGTGCCGGCAATGTGGATGATTTACAACAAGCGCTAACCGAATTGCTCAGCGATAAATACGCACGCGAACAACTGGGCGCGCAGGGCAGGGCGCATATACTGCAACAACTCAGTTGGGATTGTGTGGGGAAAAAAATGGAGCGGTTTTATTATCAGGTTTTGCAACGGCAAGATGATAAAAACACCGCCGTAAAAATAACCGCTGAGCAGTTACCCAATGCTTACGATTAATTTTCGCGATTTTCCTCTGGCCAGTGGCGATAAGGTTTTGGATCTCGGCTGCGGCGAAGGCCGCCATGTGATTAACGCGTATTTGCAGGGCGATGTAACTGCCATTGGTGTGGATTTAAATCATCGCGATTTGCTGACCAGCCGTGAACGCTTTTTACCTTTTGCACAAACGAATTCCAATAAACACTTTTATTTGCAGCAGGCCGATGCCACGCGCCTGCCATTTGCCGATCACAGTTTCGACAAAATTATTTGCAGCGAAGTGCTGGAACATATTCCGGATTACCAAGCGGTGTTGGTGGAAATTGAACGCATTCTCAAACCCGGCGGCTTGCTCGCCATTACGGTGCCGCGCGCATGGCCAGAAAAAATATGCTGGTGGTTAAGCGAGGAATACCATCAGGTAGAGGGTGGTCATATCCGTATTTTTAATGGCAAACATTTGCGCGGTGAAATTGAGCAGCGCGCATTGGTATTTTATAAACGTCACTGGGCGCACGCGCTGCATTCACCGTTTTGGTGGATGAAATGCCTCTGGTGGAAAACACAGGACACTAATCCGCTGATTAAACTCTATCATCGCTTATTAGTGTGGGACTTAATGAAAAAGCCTTGGCTGACCCAAACGCTGGAACAATGGTTAAATCCAATCATGGGAAAAAGTGTGGTGATGTATTTTAAAAAAATTGACCCCACCCCTAGCCGGGCGCCCACCCTCCCCTTGTCAGGGGAGGGAATTAAAACTCCTCCCCTTTCTCAAGGGGGAGGCCGGGAGGGGGTTGTGCGGTTAAGAGGTGTTAGCACATGAAAAATTTATTACTCACCAAAGGCTTTTTCCCCGAGTCGCTGTTGCGCCCAACGGTTAATTATATTTTGCAAACCCAATTACCCAACGGCTGCATTCCCTGGTTTGCCAATGGCAAAGCCGATCCCTGGGATCACATTGAAGCGGCAATGGGGCTAACCATTGGCGGTGAATATGCCGCAGCGCAGCGGGCTTACCAATGGCTTATGCAAGAGCAATTGCCGGATGGCAGTTGGTGGGCAAATTATTTGGGCGATGAAGCGGTAGATAAAAATCACCGCGAGACCAATTTTATCGCCTACATTGCCACTGGTGTTTGGCATTATTTTTTGATCACGCAGGATGTAAAATTTTTGCGCGATTGTTTTCCTGCGGTGCAAAAAGCGATTGATTTTGTGCTGCGCTACCAAGCGCCGACGGGCGAAATTTATTGGGCTGTTGCAGAAGATGGCAGCGCCAAAAAAGATGCATTAGTCACCGCATCCAGCTCCATCTATAAAAGTCTTGAGTGCGCCATATTGTGCGCAGAACAACTGGGCGTTAATGCAAACCACTGGCGCAGTGCCCATCAGCAATTAGGCACAACCTTGCGCCATCACCCGGAATGTTTTGATCGCACCTGGGAACCCAAAACCCGATTTTCCATGGATTGGTTTTATCCCATTCTTACCGGCGTTGTAACAGGCAAGGCGGGGCAGCAGCGCATTGAAGAAAAATGGAAAACCTTTGTCGAGCCGAACATAGGTTGCCGCTGTGTGAGTGATGAACCCTGGGTGACGGTGGCTGAATCCTGTGAACTAACGCTCGCACTCTTAGCCGCTGGCGAGCATGCCAAAGCGGTCAATTTATTTAGTTGGCTATTTCAATTTAAAGACGAGGATGGCGGTTATTGGACAGGCTACAATTTCCGCGATGATGTTATTTGGCCGCGTGAAAAAACCACCTGGACAGCCGGTGTAATTTTATTGGCAGCCGATGCCATTACCCAACACACCGCTGCCGCCAATCTATTTCTGCAGTCGGCCTTATCACCTGTCGCCTACGCTGAACCACTCACAACAGAACACTAGTTATGCGCATTCCCCGAATTTTTACCGAACAGAATTTATTAAGCGGAGATCTCATCCAACTGGAAGAGTCGGCCTCCCATCACCTGAGCAAAGTCTTGCGCATGCAACCGGGGCGCGAATTAATTTTATTTAATGGCGCGGGCGGAGAGTTTGCAGCGACCATTCACGACGTCACCAAAAAACATGTCACCGTGAGTGTTGCCGAACACAATGTAGAAAACCGTGAATCACCCCTGGAGCTGGAATTAGCGATTGGTATTTCACGCGGTGAACGTTTTGAATGGGTGCTACAAAAAGCTACCGAGCTGGGCGTAACCAAAATTACGCCACTCATTACCGAACGCACTGAAGTGAAAGTGACTGGCGACCGTCAGGAAAAATTGCACGACCGCTGGCAGCAAATCCTCATTAGCGCCTGCGAGCAGTGTCAGCGCAATTTGTTACCCGTTTTGCATTCACCCATACAAATTTCTGACTGGCTGCCACAGGTTAATTCTGATTTACGTTTTGTGCTCCATCACCGCGACAGCAAAACCTTACCGGCAGAACAACAACCGCAAAGCGTCACCCTACTAATCGGCCCCGAAGGCGGTTTAAGCGAACGCGAAATCGCCCACGCACTGGAGCAGGATTTTGACGCGCTGACCTTGGGCCCAAGAGTATTACGCACAGAAACCGCACCAGTAGCCGCCATCAGCCTGGTGCAGTATTTGTGGGGGGATTTTTGAGTTTAACCACTGGGGTACAGCCAGTTTTAGTCCCTAATAGGCAACTGGACGATAGCGTAATAGGCAATTAGACGCTGGCATAACAGGCAATTGGACGCTGTCGTAACAGACAATTAGACGCTAATACATTGCTTTCCAATTTGCCTATGGATGCTTTATGGAAAAACGAAAAATAGCGAGTGCATGAAAATATTTTTACTCACCCATGAGCGCGAACTACTGCGCCCCACTAATACCGGCGTGCTGGCAAAGACTGTTGCGCCGGAAATAGTAGAGCGAATCACCTGGGCGAGAAATGCCCCTGATCCGACTTTGCTGCGTGCCATCAACCCTGAAAACACAGTGTTGCTTTATCCGGTAAATGATAGCGATGCTGAACCTATTGAATCCTTTGAAAATATCATAGTGCTGGACGCCACCTGGCAAGAAGCACGCAAAATGTTTAATCACAGCCCCTATTTAAAAAATTTGCCCAGAGCGCAAATTAACCCCCAGCAAATTTCCCAGTATCAGCTCAGACGCAATCAACCCGAGGGAGGTTTGTGTACGGCTGAATGCGTAATGGAAATACTCATCGCAAAAAATCACACTGATATTGCCGAGCGTTTGAATGCAGCCTTTGCGATTTTCAATTCAAAAATCCGCAATTAAATGTAGGTTGGGGTGAGGCACGAACCCCAACATGACAGGCTCAAAGATTAAGATAACGTTAAATTAGAAGTCAGAATTCCGCTGCAAAAATAATTTCCTTTTTTATAGGTTTAATTTTGGAGCGTAAATGAAAGACATTAATGAAACTATTTCTGTTATCGGCCAATTGCGGAAACTTTAGATAATGAAATATCTTAAGCGGAATTGGCAATTTCGATTACTCTCGCACGACTTGCCACAATCGCTTGTTAGCCATGATCGTTACCATATAGCATGTCAAAGTGAACATAGAGTACAGAGTTCACCTTTTCAATCCACTCCAATATACCCATGAACTCATTATCAGCAACACCAATATGCTCAATCCAAAGCTTAAATGGACGATTACAGAAAACCAATGTCGTAGTTAGGTATCTTATATCTGGAGGATGGTAATAGGGGAAAACATCAAACGTATCATCTTGCCTTCTATGAAGGCACCAATCTAAAGAATCATTCCATGATGCATGAATTGACTCAGACATCATTCCGAAAGTATGAGTATACATTTTCTCATCTTCTACCTCCCTAAATATCTCAAAGAAGTTCTTTCCCTGAAGTTTCCAGTTGTTTCTTTTTTGCTCTTCGAACGAATTCTCGTCAAATCCCTCAAGAAGCATTTTTTCCTCGACTGATTTTAATAAGCGCTTCCCAGCTTTACTTTCAAAGAATTCACTCCCTGATTTAAGGTCTCTTAATATTCGAAGACGATCTTTGTAGGATATTTTTCTATAATCCTCAATGACGCTAGAATCGGACTTTAATAAAAAGCTAGCTGTGATGGCCGATTCAACTAATGGTCGCTCTAGAACACTAATAATCTCAGCATTTCCAGCCTCATAGTACGTCACTATCTCCTTTAATAACTTCCATACTTTGACCAGAAGCCCAATGATTGGTGCATCATCTAATGAGTATCCTGATGGGTTCCGTTCAACATTTTTTACTCTTGTTAAACAGTCATAAATAGTAACAACATCCTTAAAAAAGACTGATGAGAACTTATACAGGTTTTCCAAATTACACAGATTTTCTCCAATGTAATTCTCAGTATATTTTTCGAAAATACTATTAAGTTCTTCCAAATCATTTATTCCTTGATGCGATTATCTTTTGTTAAGAAATCCCGTGGAATGAAGCTGTTCGACCGCTTGTTAGCTAAGGTATAGTAGCCTTTAAAATTGCAGCAGCAATTTGTGTGGCTCCATTTTTCACTAGGTCAAAGGTCATTTCAATTCCTTTTTCAAGGAAGGTTGATTTTGTTTTTTCCCAGACCTGATTGCTACGAATGATGTCCAGAAGCTCATGGCCATGCCACGTTAAGCTTGATGCAAAAAAGTCTTTTACTTCTGGATCTAAAGTTTCAGATATTCTTCCATTAATTAGTCCTGCATCGATAAGTAGTCGTATGTGATATGAAATTTCTGCTGCTCTTTCTTTAGGGAATTGATTTAGACGAACATTTTCAGTTGGTAATGTACATTCTTCTATTTTTATAAGCAGCTCTCTAATTGTGTCCCAATTACGTTTCATGATTGCTATTTCCTATATGCCTTAGCTAACAGTTTATTCAATTGCCTAAGCCGGATATTTAACGTATCTATTACTTTATATTTCCAAAATACGCCTAACCAGCAATAAGTTAGGTTAGTGCTAAAAGTAAATTCAACACTATACGGTTCAATATATTCGGAAATACATGACCCACACAACCTAGAAACGAACTTCCGCTTTTAGCACAAACCAGATATCCAATATTCAAATGCCCGCCCAATGATTTTTCATCAAACGCAATTAATTGGCAGTCAAAAACTTTGTCACAACAGGTGTTGAGTGCAACTTGCCGAACCGCGTTCGGCAATATAAATGTAGGGTGAGTAATGGGTCATCCGGTGGCATGGCGTAAGTTTCCACTATAGCCAAGGATTTTGGGAAATACATTGCATTACACGAAATATCAGTGCCCTTCAAAAATCAACGACCGATGCGTTGCAAATCCCGCTTGTGCGCCGTCGCCGATGGCGAAGGTGACGCTGCCCATTGGTCTTGCCAGGTCGCCGCAGGCGAATACGCCGGGTACGGAGGTTTGTTTGAGTTCATCGGTTTTGATGTAAAAACCAATCGGGCTTTCAGCGATTTCACAACCTAAATCTTGCGCGATGCGGTTTGAAGGTTGCGTGAGTGATGCGACAAATAATCCGGCTAATTCCACCAAGCGCCCATTGGCGAGTTTCACAATCATGGATTGCTCGCCCGCTACTTCGCTCACCGTTTCTGTCTCGATAGTCACACCGCGTGCGGCGAGTTGTGCGCATTGTTCTGCGTTGGGTGTGAAGCAATTATTGGTGAACAATGTGGTTGGGCCCCAATCGGGAATTAGCATGGCTTGATGGAAAGAGGCTTCGCTGATGGCGAGTACGCCCAGCTTGCCCTGATCCAATTCATAACCGTGGCAGTAGGGGCAGTGGAATAGGGTTTTGCCCCAGCGGTCTTGCAAACCGGTGATGGCTGGCAGGTGGTCGCTCACACCGGTGGCGAGGATCAACCGTTTGGCGATGAAGCTGTTGTTGCCGCCCGTTTTGTTGTCGCTAGTGATCACCGTAAAACGCTCGCCGGTTTTTTCGGCGGAATCGACAATGCCCTGCAACCAGGTCAGGTTGGGATATTCCAGCAATTGCGCCTTTGCTTCTTCGGCGATGGCGCTGGGCGATTTGCCATCCTGCCCGAGCAAGCCATGCGAGTGGGATGCAAAACGGTTGCGGCGCACACCGCCATCAATCACCAACACCTTGCGGCGGCCGCGCGCGAGTTGCAGTGCCGCGGCCATACCGGCGTAACTCCCGCCAATCACAATCACATCGTAATTCGTTTGCATGGTCTTACCTCAGTCTGCATTCGCAGGAATATCATCGGGAAAAAGGGAGTGTTCATGGGTGCCGGAAAACCCGCGCGCTTGCATCCGCTGATGGAAATCGGCGCTGAGCTGTGCGAGGGTGACAGTGCGGAAGCGCGCGAGCAGCAGTGCTTCGGCCTCGGCAAAGGCAGTGTTAAGCGCGTTGTTGACAGCCTCTTCCACCAGACAGCCGGGCGCTTCGGTACGGTTGCCCATGGCGAGCAGGGTGGGTTCATCCAGCGCTTGGTAGATGTCGTGCAAGGTGATGTCGCTCAGCTCGCGGCAGAGTTTCCAACCGCCGCCATGACCTTTCTCCGAGCAGACCAACTGGTGCTCGCGCAGCCCGGCGAGCACCCGGCGGATCACCACCGGGTTGGTTTTCATCATTTTCGCCAGCGCATCCGAGGTCATGGGCGCACCCACCTCGGCCATATGCAGAAGGACGTGCAGCACGCCCGAGAGTCTGGAATCGCGTTTCATGGATCACCTTAGTGGCTGATGTAAGTAGCCAGATTTCACGTAACTTAATCTGTTACGTGAAAAGCTAATCCATAAAATCGCTTCATGCAACTTTTATTGTTACGTGACTTGACGTTGTGTCTGATGGGGATGGTTGGAGGTTTGTGTACTTTGGAGTTAAAAACGCTTTGTGTGTTTGCCAATATAGTAGGCCGCAACTATGCAAAGTACGCCTAGTAAAATTATCGGAAATCCCTCTAGCAGCCCAGCACGAAATAAGCCTTTGATGATAATTACCGTTCCGATTACATAAAGCCATAGAACAAATCCTTTTATTTTATTCATAATTTATTTTTTCCGGGTTCTGCAAGAAGTTGAAGGTGTTGCTATGTAGGTTGAGCATGCTTGCCCAACATATGCATTTTAATTAATGATTTAAAGAGTTTTTTACAGAAATCAATAATTTCCAATATGTTCTTCGGCATTCGTATTACTCAAATGGTAAGCGCCATCCTGAAATTTATAATAAGACTCTTCTTTTGAAAAAATCGTTGATTCACATGAGTCATTAGTTCTGTGATGGCCTGATGTGATCCTGATATCCCAGGTTTCACCAACCGGTAAAAAATCCAAATGAGAATAGGGTTTTTTGGGATACTCGCAATCGAACCTGAGTGTATAAAAATGGCTGTAATCTAATACATCATCTACTCCAGCCTCATTAACTTTATAAACCCTATGGTTGATCGTGTTCTCACCTTGCCTGCCATACAAATACGAGATAACAATTCCTACTGAGTCATCAGAGATTTTTTGCATGTGAATTTGAGGATTAGCAAATGCTTGTACGGAGTAAGGTTTAGATGTGCCTACCAATTCCCAACTGTCGTTCCTCATCTCAAATACAGAAACATAGAGAGTTCTCTCGCAGGCTCCACAAATAAACTCATCTCCAGGCTGAGCTGTCATTGTTGTTGCCACATAAAAAAATTTTTTATTTAAAAGTTCTATATGGCGAGTTAATGACAAGCTAGCATATTTGTTTTCTCCGTATTGAACAGGATGTAATTTGTGTTTCGTACCAAGAGGTCCATAGATTTTCTGTAGTATTTCAACTTCAGAAAGCATGTCCGGTTCTTGCTTATATTGCACTGAAGAAAGCCATTGGCTGCATGGGCCGCGATCCGAAGCACAGCTCAATGTACCGACGGTAACTGTTGAGGCGTCACAGATAACTCCTTCGATAGTGTAATAGGATTCCATTACCCCAATATTTTCAAAATCGACAAAATACTTCTTGATATGCCTGTCTTCTTTATCTATTTCTGCAAATACACGCACCGCCCCACACTGGCGCTTTAGATCAGCCAATAAAATTCTACTCTTATCCAAGGTTGCATTTTTTGAGGCGTCTTTATCGCGCTGCAATATTTTCTGTATATCAGATAAAGCCCAAGACAAAGGTGTATCAGGCTGCTTCTGGAAAGGAAGAATGTTGTATTGCTCTTGTTCGAATTTCACATGCCTCAAGTTTTTATTTTTATCAGAAACATGGTTCATATATACAGAATCAGCCGTATACGTAAAAAAATGACTGTCGGTTGGTTTGCTCAGGCTTACAGTGCGAAGACGCTTTCCTGAAGTGTCATAGAATTCGTAATCTTCAGAAAGAGACGTTTGTTGTTGTTCGATTAACGAATCGCTCGCAAATGCGACACTGTGAATAGATAGTGCAAGCAGCAATAAAATGATAAAAGACGGGCGCATACACTATTCCTAATGTAAAAATTCAGTGACAAGTTTTAATTCTGATCAGCATTATTTTTCGAAAAACTTTCATCAGCCTGATGGAGTGTTTGAGACAGTATTGCTGAAAGGGTTAATCGTCGCGAGTGAGAACTTCCAGCAACTCGATTTCAAATACCAGATTGGAATTGGGTTTGATGTGCGCGCCGATTTGGCGTTCGCCGTAGGCTAAATGTGCGGGAACCTGGAGTTTGCGTTTGCCGCCTACTTGCATGCCGATCAGACCTTGATCCCAGCCTTTGATCACACGGCCGGTGCCGATCACGCATTGGAAGGGCTTGCCTTTGCGGTGGGAGGAATCGAATTCGGTGCCGTCTTCGAGCCAGCCGGTGTAGTGGGTCGTGATGAGCGCGCCTTTGACGACGGCTTTGCCATCGCCAATTTGCAGGTCTTCAATAATCAGGTCGTTCATAGTGTTAAGTAGGTTTGATTTTTTTACCGAACGGTAAAAAAGAATGTGGTTTACGTGTTTCGGGGGTGAATTTTTACCGAGCGGTAAAATTTCTAGGGGTGCCCGCGAGATTTATCGGCTCGCGGAGCTTTTCAAATGAAATCTAGTTATCCAAATGCCCTAATTGTCTAAATGCAGATAGTCGAGAAACGCGCGCTCCATGGCTTCCACGTTGGGAATGACCGCTTCTTCGCCGGCCCAGGACACATGCATCAGTTCAAAGGGTTTGTTGTCGGCGTCTTCGCGCCCGGTAATTTCCTCTTCGGTCACGCGCGCCAAACGCGGCAGGCCTTGGGTGAGTATCGCAATAAATGGCAGTGATTCATTGACGCCAGTGGTGTTGATCACCGCAAAGCGTGAGCGCGGTGCAACGCCGGGTTTGTCTTCGCCATTCATAACCTCAAAAGACAAGAGCGGGATAGTCTGTTCGCGCCAGGCGCAGTTGCCCAGATACCAAGCCGGTGCGTTTTCCACCGGCACTACTTGGCTGACAGGTACAATTTCGGCGATGGTAACGTTGGGTGCAAGTAGCATCCGGCCCTGCAGGGGGATTAACAGGCTGGCGACTTCTTCGATTTTTTTCTCTATGCGTTGTGGCGCTCTCATGAAAAGGGTGTCCTGCGGTCGGTTATTCTGTGGTTAGACGTTCTTTTGGTGCGCTCGCCGTTGGTGGCGCGAATTTACCAAGGCTTTAGCCAGGTATTCAGGTGTACCCATGAGGCTGACACAGCCTGTGGCTAAAGCGGCTACCGGCATTGAGTCGCTGGTGCAATCATCGGGGCTCTGCACCCAGACTTTGCCGCCGACCTGTTTGATCAAGCGGCAACTGGCGGCGCCATCGTCGCCCATACCGGTAAAAATAATCATGTTGCAGCGGGCGCGAAAGATGCGCGCGGCATTAGCTGCTATCTGGTCAATCGCGGGCGCATAACTGCCTTTCCAGTGTTGGCCGTAATTGACCATCAGGGTGCCATTGTCCAATAGCTCTACCGGATCTTTGGCGGTAATGAGTGTCAGGCTATTGGCTGTCAGCACCAAGCCCTGGGTTGCGACCATCGCCGGGTAGTGGCCGGCATTGCTCATCATCCGGTTGAGAGTGACCGCTTGTTGGGCATCAATATGTTGTACGTATAAAAAAGCCACGCCTAAATCGCCGGGTAATTCGGCGAGGAAGCGTTTCACCGCCGCCGGCCCGCCGGTAGAGGCGGCCAAAATCCACAGTTCGCTTGCCGGTGTGTTCTGCTGCAGGTTGATATCACCGCGCAGCCTCTGCAGTCTCATGCTGGTACGGCGCAGCCAGGCAGTGTGTTGTTCCGAGCCGGCGCTGAATTCGCTGCTGTCGCTCAGAATTACCGGAACGCGGCTCTGGGCAAATAAATCGTCCAGTAGCTGCAGATCCTGGTTTGCTTCAGCTATATCTACCAGCCAGGCATCCAGTTCACTGTCTGTTGCTAGCTGGTTCTCACTGCCGATCAGCAAACACTGGCCAACTTTGTGTCCTGCTTGTGCGACCAGTTGCGCCAAGGCTTTTTGTTTGGCGGTGTTGTCCACCACTAACCCCAGACGCAACATGGCCTTGCTCTGCTACTTGGTGCGAATATGCAGCAGTTCCTGGATATTGCTCAGCAGCAGGTCTTCCTGATACGGCTTACCCAGATACTTGTTTACGCCCAGGCTAAAGGCGCGCTCGCGGTGTTTTTCACCGGTACGCGAGGTGATCATGATGATCGGCAGATCCTTCAGGCGCGAGCTGGTGCGGATATTTTTGGCGACTTCAAAGCCGTCCATACGTGGCATCTCAATATCCAGCAGCATTACATCGGGCACATGGTCTTGCAGGACTTGCAGCGCCTCAACTCCGTCTTTGGCGGTGATCACGCGGAAGCCTTCGCGCTCCAGGAAACGGCTGGTTACCTTGCGTACAGTCACCGAGTCGTCCACCACCATCACCGTCTTCTCGCTGAAATCTTCCTCTTTGACCGGGGCGAGACTTAGCGGCTCCAGTTGGATGGCGTGTTGTAGCCCCAGGGCCAACTGCTCGCGGATCATGGCGTGTAAGTCCAGAATCACCACCACACTACCGTCACCCATCACCGTGGCACCGGATACCCCGCGCACGGCACTGAATTGGGCGCCCAGGGTTTTTACCACAATCTCGCGTGAACCCAGCAGGCGGTCTACCTGCAGCGCAACGGTATGCTCGGTGCTGCGCACTAATACCACGGGCAGGGGCAGCATTTGGCCATCCAGCTTGGGTTGGGCGCTGGAGTCCAGCAGGCTGCCGAGGTAGCGCACCAGATACTGTTCGCCAGCATAGTCAAAGCGAGCGCTTTCATCCTGATAGTAGTGTTCCAGCTCAAAGGGGCTGACGCGCACAATACCCTCAATAGAGTTGAGCGGAATGGCGTAGAGGTCATCGCCAATTTGCACCATGAGCGCGCGGTTTACTGACACGGTAAACGGCAGGCGGATGGTAAATTCGGTACCCTGACCCCAATTGGAGTCGATAAACATGGCGCCGCCGAGTTGTTTGATCTCGGAGTGCACCACGTCCATGCCCACACCGCGGCCGGAAATCTGGGTCACCTTTTCGGCGGTACTGAACCCGGCGTGGAGGATAAACTGGATCACGTCCTGGTCGTTGAGCTGGGCGTCTGCTGCCATCAAACCGCGCTCAATCGCTTTTTCGCGCACACGTTTGAGGTTGATGCCGCGCCCATCGTCGATCAGGCGCAAAATAACATCGCCACCTTCACGGCCAAGGCTAAGCAGTATGCGGCCGTTGGGGTTTTTACCGGCAGCGATACGCTCATCCGGCATTTCAATACCGTGGTCAACCGCGTTGCGCAGCATATGTTCCAGCGGCGCTACCATGCGCTCCAGAACACTTCTATCCAATTCGCCTTCGACGTTGTCCAGCTCAAAATCCACCTCTTTGCCCAGTTCGGTGGCGGCCTGGCGCACGATACGGCGCAGGCGCGGCACCAGGCGCGAGAAGGGCACCATGCGCGAGCGCATCAAGCCTTCCTGCAGGTCGGTGTTGATCCGTGACTGTTGCAGCAGCAGGGTTTCGGTATCGCGGGTTTTATCCGCGAGGGTGAATTTCAAGTCCATCAAGTCGGACGCGGATTCGATCAGCGAGCGCGAAAGTTGTTGCAGCTGGGAATAGCGGTCCATTTCCAGCGGGTCGAATTCTTCGTGTTGCGCCATCTGCTCCTGGCGGAATAACACCTGTGCTTCAGTTTCGATATCCAGGCGGCGCAGCTGTTCTTGCAGACGTTGGATGGTGGCGTCCATCTCCTCGATTGATCCACTCAGGTCACTGACTTGCTGCTCCATACGGCCGCGGCTGATGGAGGTCTCACCCGCGAGGTTTACCAATTCTTCCAGCAGTTCTGCCGAGACCTTGACCACTTCCTGCGGGCCAGTGCGGCGCGCTGCCAAGTGTTGCACTTGCGCGGGGCCAGTATTGCCGGAGCGCAGGCCGCCACCATATTCGGTCCCAGGAATTGCACCGGGCACTGGTGCAACGGGCTTGGCCTTGGGTGCAAAGGTCAGCACATTGGGCTTTTCACTCGGGGTGCCATGGGTTTCAAAGGCGCGAATTTGTTCGGCGCGGGTGTTGTCCACCACCACCGTTGGTTTGCTGTAGAGAACAGGGCTGTTGTCGTTGGCTTCTTCGTCCTGCGCCAGCAGTTCGGCATCGACCAATTCCACGCTGTTGTCGAGCAGGGGTATATCCTGCTCTGCCGCATCCGTGTTTTCTATTACGGTTTCCACTGCGGTTTGCTGGTTGCTGCTGGTAGCGACGGCGACTATGGGCGCACCGTTAAGGCGTTTGTTGGCCAGTTCAACGCCGCTGTGCAAACGATCCTGGAAGTCGTGCAGGCGGGCGAAAAACGCCTGATCCAACTCGGCGTCCTGATCCATGTCGATCAGCAGGGTTTCAAAGTCGTGCGACAAGTCGCCCAAATCCATCAGGCCAGCCAGACGCGCACCACCTTTGAAGGTGTGCAGTGAACGTTTGAGCTGCTCTACACAATCGCTATTGTTCCAGTCGTCTTGCCATTCGTTCAGGGCGCTATCGATTTCCTCAAGGATTTCACCGGCTTCCTCAATAAAGATCTCGACGATTTCCGGATCAAAATCGTCATCCAGAATGGCTTCGGTGAGCGCTTCTTCGTAGCTTTCGTCGGCTGCAGCCAATTCAGCAATCGGCTCGTCTACAACATCGATACCGGGCAGCGCTTCGCTCAAGTCGATGGCTTCATCAAGCTCCGCAACCTCGCTCACCTGTTCATCAGTGGCTTGATAGGCTGGTTCATGTGCTACTGGCAAATAATCAACCGCTTCAAGCTCGACTGGCTCATCGTCGCTGATACTTTCTTCGTCGATCAGCTCCAGTGGTGAGTTGTAGTCGTCGGTTGCGGTGTAAACATCCACCGCATCGCTGTCGATCAAATCTTCCTCTACCGCGTCCATCAGCGGGATTTCTTCATCCTCGCCTGCCAGCTCATGGTTGCTGAGCGCGGTCAGCGTGACCACTTCCGTACTGAGCAGCTCATCCAGTGCATCATTCACTGCGTCTGGTATTGCTCCCAAATTCTGGCCCGCGGCAATAGCATCCACCATATCCAGTAGCGCAACGTGGGCGCTCTTCAAGGCGGCGCACAGCGGATCGGAGCAGCCCAATTGATCGGCAATAACCGCTTCGTAAACACTGTGAATCTTTTCGCTCAGCTCCGCCATAGCGGGCAGGTAGGCATGGGCGGCAGCCTGGGTCAGTTTGGCCAGCTCGTCCATCACTGGAATAAGTTCAACTGTCTCCTCGGGGGAGGCTTGCCACTGGTCTATGATCTTGTCGGCATCCAGCAACAGGTTCATTTCCTCGGCCATAAAAATGGCGAGCAACTCAGGATCGACAGGGCGTTTGCCCATTTCATCAAGTTCTTGCTGACGCACCAGCGGTGCTACATGGATATCGCGCAGTTCGTTGACGCGGGCGATAAATTGCTGCAATCGCGGGATATTAACCAGCTCACCCGCCTCGATTTGATGGAGCGCAATTTGAGTGTAACTGACGGCATCTCGCAGCAGCTGGAGGATATCGTCGTTGATATTGACGTGATAAGAGCGCAACTCTTTGGCAAAACGCTCGAGCGGCGTGGCCAGTTCGGCAACCTGCGTGATCTCCGCCATATGGGCGCTGCCTTTGAGGGTATGCAAGGCGCGCTGCATCTCTTCACTGGGCGGCTCATAAATCGGCGCTTCGGCTTCCATCCGCGCAATAAATTCTTCCACCACTTGCAAATGACTGATGGCTTCAGCGCCAAAGATATCCCAGAGCTGTGCATCGGTATCCTCGCTATCGAGCAGATCTTCGCTCGGGTCGCCAGATAGCTCGGTATGGCCGGCACTAGCTTGCTCGACAGAGGCTAGTGGTGGCAACTCATAATCGGCAGCGGTACTCGTTTCAGCTGTGAGTAATGGTTCGGATTGAAGCTCCTCAATCACTGCATCAACCAAATCTTCCTGCTCGCCAACTGACTGGCCCAGATCCAATTCGTAGGCTTCCTCGTGGATCGGCGCATAGGCTTCGCTGAGCAAATGTTCCTCATAGGCCATTGGTTCAGCAGCGGCAGGAGCCTGTTCCGCCGGTGACTCAACTATGCCATCTTCGGCAAACTCCGGGGTTTCGGCGGCTAAATATCCGTTATCAGCAGTATCTATTAACTCAGGCGTTTCAACGCTGGTGTCACCGTCTTGGTCGGCTGTTGCTGTCTCTGCGGCTATCGTTTCTGTGGAGATCGTCTCTTCAGGGACTATGCCTTGTGACAGGGAGTGGGCTTGCTGGCGATAGGTTTCTGCCAATGCGGATTGCGCAAAAGCTTGATTGTCGCGGAAGGCGGCAATCATACCAGGCAGCAGCCCGCACACCTTGTCGATAAGCTGTGCGTGTATCGCCTGGGGAGCGATGGTGTGGTCGAGCACGCGATTGAGCATATTTTCAATCGACCAGGCCAGCTCGCCGATTTCATTGGCGCCAACCATACGACCACTGCCTTTGAGGGTGTGGAAGGCGCGACGGAATTCAATCAGCGCTTCCTGATCATCAAAGTTATTTGTCCAACGCGGGAAATATTCGTTGATGGTTTCGGTAACTTCAGTGGCTTCTTCGATAAAGATATCGATGATTTCGTCGTCTATATCTTCGTTGTCGCGCTCGATAACCGGCGCCTGGTTAGTTGCGATCAGGTTAGGTTCGTGATCTTCTTCTGCTTCAGCACTCAAGCTGGAAGATTCATCTGCCGATTCGACAATTTGTTCTTCCAGTTCGATTACAGGCAGTGCGTAATCCGAGTCATCAGGCTGATTGTTGTCCGCATCGATGACCTCGGCTGGGCTGCCGTAAGCCTCAAGTTCCGGCAGTTCGCCATGCTCGCTCGTATCGCGCGGTACACCGCTGGTGGCGCTGGCATAGACGGCTTCCAGATAGATAGATTCATCTTCCGGCGCGCGCGTAGCGGATATATCCTCACCGTTTTCGGCCTGTTCATAGGCGGCGGCCAACTCAGCTTCAGCGCTGCTGGTCTGCTGCGCTGTTTCGGATGACTCAACTTGCCCGTAGGCTTCAGGTTCGCTGCGCTCCGGGTTGCTGACTTTGGCAACCGCATAGCCCAGATTGGCAACGCTTTCTTCGGCTACGGTGAGCAGCAGGTCGATTTCTTCTTTACGCCCGCCACCGCTCAAGCGCTCCAGATAATACTCAACACTGGTGATGGCATCGGCCAGAGTATCCAGGGTTGACCATTGGGGAGTGGTCTCCTGCGCCAGCAATTGCTCCTCGATAAAGCGGGCGCAGGCTCCGAGGATTCTGGCCGGGCGTGGCAGCGGCATAATTTCCAGACCGCCGCGAATTTCGCGCAGGGTAGTGGGCACCGCTTGCAAATGTTGGCGATTCCACTGGGAAGCTATGTATTCAATGATGGCGTCTTTGGCGTGTTCCAAACCATTGCGCGATTCGCGTAGTACCGACTCTTTGGCACGACTAAGTGTTATGTCGCCTTCATCGCTGGTGCTTTCAACGCCGCCGTGTTCCGACAGGCTATCCAGCGAGTTTTCGATGGAAATGATTTGGCTGGCAACCGCTAACAACTGGTCATCGGAGAGCTGGCTATCCGAATCAACCACCAACTCCAGAGCCGCACCTTGTTCCAGCAAACGTTTGCGCAGGTCGCCCAAACCCAGTACCGCCAGGGTATCTGCAACACGTTTGACAATAGGTAGCGCCTCACTGAGGGTACTTTGGGTATTGCCACCGGCGAGGCAGATATCGAGGCCATTCTTTATCAAGCCCAATTCTTCTTTGATGGCACTAATAACCGAGCGCATGGCGTCAGCATCAGGCACTGAAAGCATGTCTTGGGTATCTTCACCACCTTCTTTGCCTTCCAACAGCGCCTCTTCCAGTTGGTAGGTGTCGTAAATGCGTTGCAGGTTGGAATTGGGCGCAAACCCCGGTGCGTGTTTACCGGCGCGGGCGACGTAATAAAGCAGGTTTTTGATCAGTTCATCGTTAGTGAAACTGTTTAACGCTTTGGTGCCGTGCACCGCGAGCACTTTGATTTCTTTATCTAACTGGCGCAGCAGGTTTTTAACCGCCACGCTCATTTCGATGGCATCTATTTCAATAGCTTCAACCAGGGCCAGGCAAATGTCCCAAAGTGCAAAACGTGCGGTGCCGTGAGTGAGTTTTTGCAGGCGGGAAAACGCCTTTTGTAGATAGCCCAGGTTCTCCTCGGGGTTAACCCCGCGAATAAAACCTGAAGCAGCGTATTGGTACATCTGGCGCAGTTTGAGCACCATTGCCTGAAATTGCACATTGTCATTGGTTACTGGCAGACGCGCACCGCTGACTTTTTTGGCGGGTGTTAAATTGGGCACAAATAGTTTGGTGTCGGTGAGCAGACTCTCGCCGCGCACCGCACGCAGATCGTTGAGCAGCGGCAGCACTACCAGAGGGTTGTCTTTGCGCGTTGCTTTTACCTGATCCAAATAAAGCGGGAACTGCAAAATAGCGCGCATCAATACTTCTTGCGCTTCGCTGCTATTGCCCACGGTACCTGCAATCATTGCTTGGGTGAGCTGTTCCATTTCGCTGGCGAGCATGGCGGCGCCATAGAACTCCACCATCTGCAGGCTGCCGTGCACCTGATGGATATGGGTCAAACAAAAGCGGATACGTGCAGCATCTTTCGGATTTTCAACGTAGCTTTCGAGGGCCTGGCGCGCTTCTTTGAGCGTCTCGCTGATCTCATGGATCAACCAGTCCAATGCGGCAAAATTGCGATTATCTGCCATGCAGAGCTTTCCTCTCGTTATTCTCGCTCGGTGCGACTTTTTAGCGTTCTACCCTAGTGATTAAGGCGAACGTAGGCTTGCACTTGATCATCGTCAGTGCGCTGCATTTCGGGATGTTCCCAGTCCATCACTTCACCCAGACCGACTACTAACAAGCCGCCGGGTTTTAACCGTTCCACCAGGGCATTCAATACATCGCGGCGCAGCCAGCGACGGAAATACACCAAGAGGTTTTGACAGAAAATCACATCCACACTCACCTGGGGCAACTGGCGGGCGTTAATAATATTGCTTTGAGTGAAACAGACGCGATCACGCAGTTTGTTAACTACCTGATAATTGCCATCGCTGGAGGCTTGCAGGTAGCGCATAACTTCATCGGGTTTTACTTGTCCAATACGGCGTTTGCTATAGCGACCAGCGCGACCGGCAGCCAATGCCGACGAGCTGATATCCATGGCCGTGATACCGTAAAACGGGCTGATTGCGGCCAGTTCAAAACAATCGTTAACCACCATCGCCAGCGAATAGGCTTCTTCGCCGGTTGCGCAACCCAGACTCCAGACATCAAAACTGCCTTCCAGCGCCTGATTGTTGATTTTTTGCTGGAGATAACTGCGCACGTATTCGATGGATTCGCGGTGGCGGAAAAAACTGGTTTCCTTTACTGCAATCCGATCAATCAATCGCGCCCACTCCAGTTTTGAATCAATACTTTCCTGGGCCACAAATTGGTAGTAGTTGTCGTAATCGTCGTATCCCAAATCGCGCAGACGTGCATATATCTGCGATTCCAGCCAGGCTTTTTGTTGGAAAACCAACTGGATACCGGTGCGCTCTTCCAGCAGTTTGCCCCATTGGACAAACTGTTCCTGGTTAAGTGTGGGTAGTGTGCGTAATGACCAAGCCATAAATTTACCCGGGCCGCCAGCATGACTGGCGGCAACTGCTTATCAGGCTTTTGATGCGTTGGCGAAGATATCCTCATCGGGCAGGAGTTCTTCATCCAAGTCAATAACATCGCTGTTTTGGTCGAAGTCCATTGCCGGTGCATTAGCCATGGCTTTGCGCGCGGCATTAGCGCGACTTTCAGACATATCCTCTTCCGGCAGTTTGAAACCGGCTACAGATTCACGCAGGTCTAGTGCCATTTCGGCGAGGTTACCAATCGACTGGGCGGTAGCAGAGGTACCGGCAGAGGTTTGGGTAGTAATCTCTTGAATAACATTCATCGTGTTGGAGATGTGACCCGCAGACGATGCTTGTTGGCGCGCGGCGTTGGAAATGTTTTGGATCAATTCCGCGAGGCTTGATGATACGTTTTCAATTTCTTCCAGTGCCACACCCGCATCCTGTGCGAGGCGCGCACCGCGCACCACTTCAGAGGTGGTTTGTTCCATCGAAATTACCGCTTCGTTGGTATCGTTCTGAATCGTTTTTACCAGCGCTTCGATCTGCTTGGTTGCTGCTGCGGAACGTTCCGCAAGGCGTTGAACTTCGTCCGCTACCACCGCGAACCCGCGGCCTGCGTCACCGGCCATCGATGCCTGAATTGCCGCGTTAAGTGCGAGGATGTTGGTTTGGTCAGCAATGTCGTTAATCAAACTTACGATATCACCGATCTCTTGTGACGATTCACCGAGGCGTTTAATACGTTTGGAGGTGTCCTGGATCTGCTCACGGATGGTATCCATCCCGTGGATAGTGTTCTGTACTACTTTGGCACCGTTGCCCGCGATCGATACCGCGCGCTCCGCTACCGCTGCCGATTCGGCGGCGTTGGCAGATACCTGGTCGATGGTCACCGCCATTTCGTTTACCGCAGCCGATGCACCAGCGATTTCTTGTGCCTGGTGTTCAGATGCTTCAGCGAGGTGCAGTGCAGTTTGCTGTGTTTCTTGCGCAGCGGCCGATACGTTTACCGCGGTTTCGTTGATTCGCGCCACCAGAATACGCAGCTGGTCGATGGTGAAGTTAATAGAGTCCGCAATCGCACCGGTGAAGTCCTCGGTTACAGTAGCCGTGGTGGTCAAGTCACCGTCTGCGAGGTCAGCCAGTTCGTCGAGCAGACGCAAAATCGCGGTTTGGTTACGTTCGTTGGTTTCAGTGGTTTCGTCGGCGCGTTTACGGGCACTGCGGTATTGGTTAAAACCGAGGAAGAAAAGCGACAAGAGTGAAATCGCCGCGAAAAAGATTACCCAATCATTGTTTACGAAAGAGCGATCATCCGCTTGTGTTGCGATCTTATCCGAGATGGCTGCAAGGCTTTGCAGCAGTTGCGGAGTGTCTACCAGAAGTGCATCAGCGGCTTGACGGGCGCGAGTCAGGGTAGCTGAGCCATCGACCATTTCCTGAATCGACTTGCTTACACCATCAAACAATTGGGTAATTTGATCCAGACTGGCGCGCGCTTGCGGGTCGGATACACGGGTGATACGCAGTGCAGGGTCGCCGTCTTTCATGGCGCTCAAAACACGCGCGTAGAAGTTGGCGTCGCGGTTGAACTGGTCAGCAGCGTTGCCGGCATCGGCATCACCACGCAACATTTTGTCCACGTTACGACCAATACGCTCGGCGCGCCATGAGAGCAGCTGGGCCTGAATCGCCTGATCGGCAGGCGCGCCGGATTCCAGCAAAATATCCACAATATTGTTGTGTTCAGTTTGCAGGGTGGGCAGGTTGTCGTTCAGGGTATTACCCACGTTGTTAAGCGATACAATCAGGTCTTTGTTGGTGGCAATATCCTGGGCGTTATTTTGTACACCCTTCCACACCGCGCCAAATTTATCGAATTCTGAACTCAGTGCCTTGCGAGTGCGCTCGTCGCTGTTACGCAGCATTTCCCAGGTACTGGTCATGCTCGCCATTACGCTGGAGAGTTCACCAAACGCTTGTTCATCACCGGAAGTGGCGTCGCGCGCTAGAGAGGTCAAACGATAGGCTTGTGCGCGCAGATCGCTCGCCTGTTGCAGGTAGCGCTGGTCGTTGGTTTTGCCCTGGTTGATCAACACCAGAAGCACAACCGCCGCCACAAAGGAGCCAATCAAGAAGACCGACGCGACTATAGTCGCGGGTTTCGCCTTGAATGCGGCAATTTTTGAATCAGTTTTCATCTAAGTACTCCTACACCAACATTCGGTTTTATTTTTTCTATCCACTTTGCCTTTTGCTTCACACAAAAAGCCTGATCTTGCCTTGCGATTGTGAATCTACTACGACTTGGCCGCATTGGTAAAACGCGGATCCTCGGCCAATAATGCCGGTCTGAACAACGACCAGCGCTCGCCTCCCTGGGGATAACTACCGGTGACAAAAGGCAGGATAGCGCTGGCTACGGCACCAGCCTGTTCACTGTATTCGTCCATCGGGAAATGCTGCATACCAAATACCTGATCAACGATCAGGCCGGAATAAAGTGTCTCGGTTTCGAGAATAAGCACGCGCCGGTGTTTACGTGAGCTACCCAGGCGATCCCCAAAAAACATGGCCAGATCGAACAAAGGCAATAAGCGACCGCGCACGTTGGCGACGCCTTTGACCCAAGGTTGTACCCCCGGTAAATGGGTGTGGTTGGGCACTTCGAGCATTTCCGACACTTCGCCAATCGGTGCTACAAAGTAGCTGCCCATCAACGAAAAACCGATGCCACTCCAATGCGGGCGAATATCGGCCTGTGCGGGTAGACCGCGAGCAGCGGCGCGGCTGCGCTGGGCTAGTGTAAGCAGTGCTTGAAATGCGGCTTGGGGTTCTGACATATCTCTGTCCATAACTGTCGTGCATCAACACAGAGATTTTGGGCGCGAGGCCTGAGGTCGGTGAATGATGCTTGTTGTTATTGTCTGTTCATCATCCCGGATGGTGACAGGTATTTCCTTTATCAGGCCAAGACCTCGGCCATTGCTGCCATAAGCACATCCTGGGTAATTGGCTTGGATAAATAAGCTTTGGCGCCTTGACGCATACCCCAAACGCGGTCAGTTTGCTGATCTTTGGTGGTCACAATAATTACTGGAATATGCGCTGTTTCCGGAGTTTTGGACAATTGGCGGGTAGCCTGGAAGCCATTGAGGCCGGGCATAACCACATCCATCAAAACAACATCGGGTAGCTCTTTTTGCGCCATCGCAATACCGGCTTCGCCGTTGTCAGCTGTCATCACAACATGGCCGTTTTTTTCCAGCATGCTGGTGAGCTTGTAGGTTTCGGTTGGTGAGTCGTCAATAATCAATACTCTGGCCATAAATGCTCCAAAATCATTATTAGGTAGCCGCGATTTGCGGTGGATATTGGGTCGTTGGATACTGTTCCGGTTATATTCACTGCACCCTGGCAAACGATGCACGGACCAAACATTTCAGTTTTGATACAGAGTATCAAGATGCTTTCAAATGTTTGACGTGGGCTTCTATGGCACCCAGCAATTCGCTTTTGCTAAAAGGTTTGGTGAGGTATTGATCGGAGCCGACAATGCGCCCTTTGGCTTTATCGAACAGGCCGTCCTTGCTGGACAACATGATCACCGGGGTGGTTTTGAATTCGCTATTATTTTTGATTAGCGCGCAAGTTTGATAGCCATCGAGGCGTGGCATCATGATGTCGACAAAAATGATATCCGGGCGGGTGTCGGCAATCTTTGCCAGGGCGTCAAAGCCATCGGTGGCGGTGATTACCATACATCCTGCTTTTTTAAGCAGTGTTTCAGCCGTGCGACGGATGGTTTTACTGTCGTCAATTACCATCACTTTGAGGCTTTCGTAAGTTACTTCCATACTCTGACCTTGCCTGTTGTTATTGCCATAGTTGCCAGATTGCGCGCGGTTTGATTGGGAATCGGTGGGCGCGTCAGGTAATCTCCTGCCAATTAGCGTCAAAATAACGCCATAGTAGGGAGGTAAACTTTTAACACAGTTTTTAACCTTGTGCCATAACTAGTTGAATATATGAGTAATCCGTAGTGTTTTTATAATCATTTGAATGGTGAAAACACGCGGCAATAACCTTGCTTTAATTTGACCTTGCCTTTAACTTTAGGCCTTATCCGGCTCTGTGCCTGGCTTTGTGTCGGGTATTACCCGCTTTCTAGAATCTTCAGTCGAGCTTCATCTATATGGCTATCTCTCTCGGCGTAGTAATGGATCCCATTGCTGACATCACCTTTTACAAGGACACCACCCTGGCGTTGTTGTTGGCAGCCCAGGAGCGAGGCTGGGATTTGTACTACATGGAACAAAAAGATCTTTATCTTTTGCAGGGCGAAGCCCGTGCCAGTACTCGCAATTTATTTGTAGCTGATAATGCCGAAAGTTGGTTTGAATTGGGCTTGCAGGAGGATAAAAAACTCGGCGACCTAAATGTGATCCTGATGCGCAAGGATCCGCCCTTTGACAATGAATATATCTACAGCACATATATTCTGGAGGCTGCACAGCAGCAGGGCGCATTGGTCGTTAATGACCCGCGCAGCCTGCGCGATTGCAACGAAAAAATCTTTGCTACCCAATTTCCCCAATGCTGTCCGCCAGTGCTGGTCAGCCGCGATATGCCGCGCCTGCGCGACTTCCACAAACAACATGGCGATGTGATTTTTAAGCCTCTGGATGGTATGGGAGGCAGTCGTATCTTCCGCTGCCGTGAGGATGACCCCAACCTGGGCGTGATTCTGGAAACTCTCACTGAATTTGGCCAACAGCTGATTATGGCGCAGCGCTACATCCCGGAAATCTCCCAAGGTGACAAGCGTATTTTGGTGGTGGACGGAGAACCAGTTCCCTACTGTCTGGCGCGTATTCCGGCGCAGGGCGAAACCCGGGGCAATCTGGCTGCCGGAGGCAGCGGTGTCCCCCAGCCCCTAACCGAAAAAGATTTGTGGATAGTCTCGCAAGTGGCGCCTGCTCTTAAAGCCAGAGGCTTGATGTTTGTGGGTCTGGATGTGATAGGCGAATACCTCACCGAAATTAATGTGACTTCCCCTACCTGTGCACGGGAAATTGACAAGGCTTACAACACCGGAATTGGTTCACTGCTTGTTGATGCCATAGCGCGTAAATTAGCGGCCCGTTAACCCGGAGTCAGCCCCCTATGAATCAGGCCATCGCCCTTGAACAAGAAAGCCTAACTGCCGCCGCGGTAGATAGTGGTGATCGCCTGAGTTTTACCTTTTTTTTGGCGATAGTCTTGCACGCGCTGCTTATTCTGGGCATAAGTTTTAAATTGCCGAACCACAGCAATACCTCGCAAACGATTGAAATTACTCTGGCGACACATAAATCGCTGCGTGCCCCCGAGCAAGCTGACTTTTTGGCTCAGCATAATCAGGAGGCCAGCGGCACCCTCGATGAAGCAAAACAGCTAGCCACCGAACGACAAGCTGAATTTGCCGATACCCAGGTGCGCGAGGTAAACCCTGTGCCGCAACAATCCGCTGCGACCCAAAAGCTAAAAGAGCAGCAATTAGTAGTAACCCGCTCGGCCAGTAACCATACCACCCAGATAACCCTCAACCCTGATGAGCGCCGTGAGCTGGAGCAGCGCGAAGGCCTGATGGAAGATCAGCTCACGGTGTCGGCGGAGATTGCCAGTTTACAGGCCAAGCTTGATAAACAGCGGCAGGAATACGCCAAACGCCCGCGCGTGCGTACACTGACTTCTGTGTCCACCAAGGAGTCCTTCGATGCAAAATACCTGCACGATTGGAGCACCAAAGTGGAGCAGGTAGGCAATCGCAACTACCCCAAAGAGGCGCTTAGCCGGAAAATTACCGGTCATCTACGCCTCTCGGTAGTCATTAATCCTGATGGCACTATCTACGAAATTAAGGTCCTGCAATCTTCAGGTCAGCGCATCCTGGATGATGCCGCGCGGCAGATAGTGCGGCTGTCCGCTCCCTTTGCCCAATTTCCGGCGGAGATTCGCAAACACGCCGACCGTTTGCAGATCATTCGTACCTGGAATTTTGAGATTACCGGTAAACAGTCGGTGATCACTACCTCTGCCAACTAGCGGCGAATAAATTTTTCCCCTCGCGCTTGTTTTAGCCTTTATTAGCCTCATACTGGGTTCATGAACGACAAATCTGACTTTCTTACCGATATTGAAGAGCTCACGCCCGGCAGTTTGTGTAATCACTTTTTGATTGCTATGCCCGGGCTGAATGATTCCTCTTTTGCCCACACAGTGACTTACATTTGTGAGCACAGCGAACAGGGTGCCATGGGGGTGGTTATTAACATGGCCACACCCATGTTGCTGCGCGAAATTTTTGAGCAAATGGGTTTGGATGATCAGTCCAACCTTGGCGACCAGATAGTCATGAGCGGTGGCCCGGTGCAGCCGGAGCGCGGTTTTGTATTGCACTCGACTGATAGCCGCTGGCAGTCAACCCTGCAGATTTCACCAGACATAAGTCTCACCGCCTCGCGCGACATAATTGCTGCGCTCGCCGAGGGGCGCGGTCCCAAGCAGTCTCTGATTGCCCTGGGTTACGCTGGTTGGGGCGAGGGGCAGTTGGAGGCAGAAATTGCCGCCAATTCCTGGCTGACGGTGCCAGCAGATAAAAATATTATTTTCTCCACCCCGCTAGAGCAGCGCTGGACTGCTGCTGCCCAAGCCTTGGGTATAGACGTTACCTTGATTACCAGCACAGCTGGCCACGCCTAGGCTGCAGGGGTTTTAATGACAGTTAAATCCCTGCTTGCCTTTGATTACGGCACTAAGAATATTGGTGTTGCCACCGGCCAAACCCTGACGCGTTCTGCCAACGCCCAAGCCCAACTCAAAGCCAAAGATGGCATTCCCGATTGGAGCCAGATAGAAAAGTTGCTCAAAGATTGGCAACCGGATTTGGTGCTGGTGGGTTTGCCACTGAATATGGATGGCAGTGAGAGTGAGCTGAGCGCGCGTGCGCGTAAATTTGCCAATCGTTTGCATGGTCGCTTTGGCGTGAAGGTGGAATTGATGGATGAGCGGTTGAGCAGTTTTGAAGCCAAAGGCGAGGTGATGGCGCAGGGTGGTTCGCGTCATTACAAATCCAACCCGGTGGATTCGATTGCCGCGCGTTTGATTCTGGAAAGTTGGTTTGAGCGTAATTAACTGATTAACTTAACGCCACATGAAAAAACGCCGGAATGGTTTAAAAATTCCGGCGTTTTTTTATGTGGTGTAGATGGCGGCGCTAAAACATTTTTCCGCGATTATTATGGTCATCGCCCTGGATCGACAGGCTGTCGGCGGCATGTGACAAATAATTCGAGTCAGTTTCTGAAGCGAGTTTGATCATCAAGCGCAAATCGTTGGGTGAGTCGGCGTGCAGCAGGGCATCTTCATAGGTAATTTCGCCCGCATCGTAAAGTGCATAAAGCGCCTGATCGAAGGTCTGCATGCCCAGTTCAGTCGAACGTTTCATCAATTCTTTTAATTCTGAAACTTCCCCTTTGCGAATTAAATCCTGCGCCAGCGGGGTGTTAATCATAATTTCCAGACAGGCGCGGCGGCCATTGCCGTCAGGTGTAGGAATTAATTGCTGCGCCACAATCGCCTTCAGGTTGAGCGATAAATCCATCCACAATTGGCGATGGCGATCGGCGGGGAAAAAGTGAATGATGCGGTCGAGCGCCTGGTTGGCGTTGTTGGCGTGCAGGGTACACAAGCACAAGTGACCGGTTTCCGCGAAGGCGATGGCGTGGTCCATGGTTTCGCGCGAGCGCACCTCACCAATCAAAATCACATCGGGCGCCTGACGCAGTGTATTTTTTAGTGCGACCTCAAAGGATTCGGTATCAATACCCACTTCGCGCTGGGTGATAATGCAGCCCTGATGCTGGTGGATAAATTCAATCGGGTCTTCGATAGAAATAATATGGCCTTTGGAATTTTGGTTGCGGTGCCCAATCATGGAAGCGAGCGAAGTGGATTTACCGGTGCCGGTTGCGCCCACAAAAATAATCAGGCCGCGCTTGGTCATGGCCAGCTCTTTAATAATTTCCGGTAGGCCCAGTTCATCAATTTGCGGGATTTTGGTTTCAATGCGGCGCAGCACCATGCCGGCAAGGTTGCGCTGGTAGAAGGCGCTGGCGCGGAAGCGGCCAATACCGCGCGCGCTCACCGCAAAGTTAAGTTCTTTTTTATCTAAAAATTCGGCGCGCTGTTTTTCATTCATCACACTCAGCACCAGCTCGCGCGCTTTTTCTGGCGCGAGCGGCGTTGCCGTCACTGGCACCACCTTGCCATGAACTTTGATCGAGGGCGGCACACCGGCAGTGATAAACAAGTCCGACGCGCCTTTTTCTACCATCAGTGACAATAAACGATCAAAATCCATAACACAGCACCTTAGAAATTATTGAAACATTGTGCGCTAAAAAATGATTGAGCTTTCAATCAAAAATTCCCGGGTTTTTAAATTAAAAGTTCCCGGGCTTTTATATTGAATGTTCTCCGGTTTTTTAATTAAAAATTTTCCGGGAATTTGGCTTTCGCTTTGGCCGCATCGCGGCTGACAATACGACGTGCCACCAAATCGGCCAGACATTGATCCATGGTCTGCATACCGAGCGAGGCACCGGTTTGGATGGCCGAATACATCTGCGCGACCTTGTCTTCGCGGATCAGGTTACGAATCGCCGAGGTGCCGCGCATAATTTCATGCGCGGCCACACGGCCACCGCCATTCTTCTTCATCAATGTTTGCGAGATTACTGCTTGCAGCGATTCCGACAACATAGAGCGCACCATGGATTTTTCGTTGGCGGGGAATACGTCCACGATACGGTCGATGGTTTTGGCGGCCGAGGTGGTGTGCAAGGTGCCAAATACCAGGTGGCCAGTTTCAGCGGCAGTGAGCGCGAGGCGAATGGTTTCCAGATCGCGCATCTCACCCACCAGGATGATATCCGGGTCTTCCCGCAGCGCCGAGCGCAGTGCTTCGTTAAAGCCATGGGTGTCGCGGTGTACTTCGCGCTGGTTCACCAAGCATTTTTTGGATTCGTGTACGAATTCAATCGGGTCTTCAATGGTGAGTACGTGTTCGTATTTGTTGTCATTGATGTAGTCGATCATCGCCGCGAGCGTGGTGGATTTACCCGAACCGGTCGGCCCGGTCACTAACACTAATCCACGCGGTACCGCGCAGATATCGCGGAACACGTTGCCCATGCCCAGTTCTTCCATCGTCAATACTTTGGAGGGAATGGTACGGAATACGGCGCCGGCACCGCGGTTCTGGTTGAAGGCGTTAACCCGGAAGCGCGCCACACCAGGCACTTCAAACGAGAAGTCGGTTTCCAGAAATTCTTCGTAGTCCTTACGCTGCTTGTCATTCATAATGTCGTAAATCAAGCCGTGAACCTGCTTGTGTTCCATAGGCGGCAGGTTGATACGGCGCACGTCGCCATCGACGCGGATCATCGGCGGCAAACCGGCCGAGAGGTGCAAGTCAGATGCGCCTTGTTTGGCACTAAACGCCAGCAGTTCGGTGATATCCATCAGAGCAACCTTTTGTTATTCGTCTGCGCTGCAGACTTTTGTGGGCAATTTCAGAGACTTCCAAGAAACGGAATATGCACAAGATAGACGACCAGCTCGCGAAAGTCACCGCGCGAATTCATCAAGCCGCTGCCGCTGCCGGGCGAAATCCGCAAACTGTGCAGTTGATCGCTGTGAGCAAAACCCAGCCCGCCCAAGCCTTACGTGAAGCCTATACCTGGGGGCAGCGCGCCTTTGGCGAGAACTACCTGCAAGAAGCGCTGGATAAACAGGCGCAGCTGGCGGATCTGGTGGATCTGGCCTGGCACTTTATCGGCCCCATCCAATCCAACAAGACACGTCCCATTGCCGAGCATTTTGACTGGGTACACTCGGTTGACCGGCTTAAAATCGCCCAGCGTCTGCACGAGCAGCGACCGGCAGAAAAACCGCCGCTGAATATCTGTGTGCAAGTGAATATAGATGATGAAACCACCAAGTCGGGAATTAGTTTGGCGGAATTACCGGCGCTGGTGGCGGCTATCGCCCCCTTGAGCCGGCTGAAGGTGCGCGGTTTGATGGCGATCCCTGCCGCTACCAATAATCAGGCGCAACAGCGTGCGGCCTTTGCCAAGCTGCGCGCTGCGCTTGAGCGGCTCAACCTGCAGGGGCACGGGCTTGATACCTTGTCGATGGGCATGTCGGGCGATCTGGAAGCCGCCATTGCCGAGGGTGCAACCTATGTGCGGGTGGGTACCGATATTTTCGGGGCGCGGGCCAAAGCGCCAACCCATTGATTAACTCTTCTTTTTTTAAGGATTCATTGTGACTAGCAGCAAGATTTCAGCTCCAAAAATCGCTTTTATCGGCGCTGGCAATATGGCCAAGGCGATTATCGGTGGCCTGCTCGCCGAAGGTTTTTCCCACAGCCAGATTCTCGCCGCCGGCCCACGTCAGGAAACCCTGGATCGGGTAAAACAGGAGCTGGCAATTGAAACCACTACCGACAATACTGCGGCTGCGGCTTGGGCTGACGTGGTGGTCTTGGCGGTAAAACCCCAGTTGCTCAAAGAGGTGTCGCTCGCCTTGCGCGAGTCACTGGCACATAGGCCCCTGATAATTTCCGTCGCAGCGGGCATCACCACCGCCAGTATCGCCAGCTGGTTGGGCGATTTGCCCATAGTGCGCTGTATGCCCAATACCCCCTCGCAATTGCGCGCCGGCGCCAGTGGCTTGTTTGCTAACGCCGCCGTGAGCGGTGAGCACAAATCCCTCGCCAATGCGATTCTTGGCGCTGTGGGCATAGTGCAGTGGTTGGATGATGAAAGCCTGCTTAACCCCGTCACCGCCGTGTCCGGTTCCGGCCCTGCCTATTTCTTTTTGATGATGGAGGCAATGATCGATGCCGGCGTAGCGCTGGGGTTGAGCCGCGAATGCGCCACCGAATTGACCTTGCAAACCGCCTTGGGTGCCGCCATGCTCGCCAAGGAAAGTGAGTATGATGTGGCCGAACTACGCCGCCGCGTCACCTCACCCAAAGGTACTACTGAGCAGGCGATACTGTCATTTGAACAGGATAATATCCGCGACGTTTTTGCTCGCGCGATGACTGCCTGCAGCAATCGCGCCGGTGAGTTATCCGAACTCTTGGGTAAATAACCTTTGGCTAAACCGCTTTTAGGTAAACCGCTTTTTAGGTAAATAATCGGCGCCGCGCGTCAGACTGATTTTTAACATCGGAGTTATGCATGTTTGCCAATATTTTGCATTTGATTGCCTACAGCCTCTTGTCGCTGTTTCTGTTAATTGTGGTGCTGCGTTTTTTGCTCCAACTGGTGCGCGCCGATTTTTATAACCCTATTTCCCAGGCGCTGGTAAAAGTCACCATGCCGCTGCTGCGCCCGCTGCGCAAAGTGATTCCCAGCATTTTGGGTATAGATACCGCTTCGGTGGTGTTGATCCTGCTGGTGCAATTTATTGCCAGTGCGATTTTGTGCCTGATTATGGGCTTAACCGGTTTGATTGCGCTGCCGCATATCTTGCTGGCCTGGGGGTTTGTCGGTGCGCTCACCATAGTCGCCAATGTGTTTTTCTGGTGCATGATTATCAGCATCATCGGCAGTTTTATTGCCCCCATGAGCCATCACCCGCTGCTCGCGCTCGCCAACCAGATTATCGACCCCCTGTGTGCGCCCATCCGCAAAGTGTTGCCGCCCTTGGGTGGAGTGATAGATGTATCACCAATTATCGTGCTCTTGGGTTTACAAATTGTGGAGAAGATCCTGATCCGCGAACTGGCGATTTGGCTGCAGCTCAACCCGCAAGTGGTGTTGGGTTACTGGTACTAGTTCCTCCTCGCACCTATGCTCTGGCAGTGGCGCTGGTGCGGCTGCCAGTATTCCTCCTCTCTGCGTTATCCCTCCTATACTGCCTTGCGGCTGCCTGACTCCAGTCACTCCGATAATTCAATAAGAAAAAGTGAATCCAAAACCCGCGGCAGGCCGTAGAGCAACTGAATGGGCCGCATTCTGGCGGAGTCCAGTGGCCCGGTTAATCCCTAACGGTTGATAACAACGAGAATGACTATGGATCCGAATCAGGAATTTTTGCAGCTGCTCAGCGCCACCGCGCAGGGCGATAGGCAGGCTTTTGCCAGTCTCTACCAGCGCAGTGCGGGCAAACTTTACGCCGTCAGCCTGCAGATGTTGCGCCGTCGCGATCTGGCGGAAGAGGCGGTACAGGAGGCATTTGTGCGGATATGGCACAACGCGGGCGAGTATCAGCAAGAGAAAGGCGAAGTGCTCACCTGGATGATCAGCATAGTGCGCTACCGCGCGCTGGATATGCTGCGCGCCACCAAGAGCCGGCGCGAGACAGATGTCGATGAGTTGGAAGAGGCGATTCATCATCAAACACCCGAGCAAGAGTTGTATGAGCAGCGCGATCGGGTACGCATCGACCGCTGCATGGATCGGTTGGAAGACAGCCAGCGCAGCGCCATCGAACTGGCCTATTTTCGCGGTTTGACCCACGTGGAAGTCTGCGCCCGGATGGAGCTGCCACTAGGCACCATCAAAACCTGGATTCGTCGCGGATTGGAACGTTTAAAGAGGTGCCTTGAATCATGAATTACCTTACCGATGAACGTCAAAATGCACTCTCGGCGGAATATGTGCTTGGCAGCCTGCAAGGCCCTGCGCGCATCCGCTACCAGCGACTGTTGATGCAACACCCAAGCCTGCGCTCCAGCCTGTGGCGCTGGGAGAGTCGCCTGAATGAGTTGGGTGCTGCACTGCCCAATGTCCAGCCTGCGCCCGAGGTGTGGGAACGTATCCAACAGCAGTTGGGTTTTGCCAGCACCGGCGCTAGCACCAACAGGGTCAGTAATGTACTGGCACTGCCGCCACGCAAACCGCGCGCCTTGCAATGGTTCGCCGGGTTAGCCACCGCCGCGGCAATCCTGATGGCGGTCTTGCTGGTGAATCTGCAACCGGTCGAACCTTTATCGCCGGCCCAAATCGCCGTGGTGCAAAGCGAAAAAGCCCAAGCCCTGTGGTTGATTGAATTGCGCGAGGACCAACTAGTGGTGAGCGCCACCGACAAGTTCACCCCGCTGGACAATCAGGACTATGAATTGTGGATGGTCGCCGCCGATGGTCGCGCGCCAATCTCACTCGGCCTGCTCCCCAAAACTGGCAAGTTGAGTTTGCCGCGTTCGGCACTGTTCGATCAGCTACAAGTCGCTGCACTCGCAGTGAGTTTGGAACCACTCGGTGGATCGCCTACAGGCCAACCGACAAGAGTGTTGTACACCGCGGAGTTGGTGGCGATGTAAAAATATTCCTGAGACTTGGCTAAACCAAACCCCGCCCCGCGCGGGTTTTTTTATGCCCGTCAAAAAATATTTTGGCGCAATTCCACAATAATTTAAAAATAATCACAAAAAGTTGAATCCAAAAATCAACTTGAGCCGTTTGCTGTTGTGAATGTCACAACAACCAACGGAGTCATCATGAAACATAATTATTTATCGGCCGTTATTGGTACCCTCTGTGCAAGCCTGCTTGCCACGGGCAGTTTTGCATCGTCCCACCGCGAAGCGCCGAATATCACCCGCGCACCCGCGCTCGATTCAACCGATTTTTACGCCTTTAATTCCTATGAAAGCGGGCGCGAAGATTATGTCACGCTGATCGCCAACTATATTCCGCTACAGGATGCTTACGGCGGCCCCAATTATTTTGCGATGGACCCACACGCTGTATATAGCATCCACGTGGATAACACCGGCGATGCAGTAGAAGACCTGACCTTTGAATTTCGTTTCAGCCAGGCACTGGCAGGCGGTGAAGGTGTAAAGCTGACGGTAGGGCCGGAAGGTAATAGCCGTTCAGTTGCGGTTCCTTTGAAAAATGTCGGCGGCATTTCTGCAAGCGATATGGCTGCTGCTAATTTCAGTGAAAGTTATACCGTTAAATTGCGCACAGGTGATCGTAAAACCGGTATGCGTTCTGATGTCACTATGGCATCGGGCATGGGTATGACATTTAACAAACCATTGGATTTTATTGGCACCAAAACATTTTCATCCACACAGGCTTATGCCAATTACGCCAACAGTTTTATTTATGAAATTGCGATTCCCGGCTGTAGTGCCAACGGCAAAGTATTTGTCGGTCAGCGCAAAGATCCCTTTGTGGTCAATCTCGGAAAAACATTTGATTTAGTCAATTATGTTCCTGTGGAGGGCGATAGCAGCGCCGGTGCTGGCGACGGCGGCGGTTTCCCCGGTGGTATTACCCAATCGGCAATGAATGATGATTTGCTCGATAAAAATGTCACCGCCATTTCGCTCGAAATTCCAAAAAGTTGTTTGGTGGGCAGTGGCAATGGTGTGATAGGTACCTGGACAACTGCAAGCTTGCCACAGGCGCGTATTTTAAATCCGCAGGCATCGTTTAATAAAACGGAAGTGAATGGCGGTGCGCTCACCCAGGTGTCGCGTTTGGGCAACCCGCTGGTGAATGAATTGGTGATTGGTTTAAAAGATAAGGATCGCTTTTCCACTGCCGAACCAAAAAATGATGGTCAGTTTGCCGATTACGTTACACATCCCTCGCTACCTGAATTATTAAATATTTTATTTAAAGATGCGGTTAACACCACGCTCGGTGCCAATTTGCCCACGCTTGCGCCCACTAATTTCCCGCGCATGGATTTAGTCACTGCTTTTCTCACCGGTTTCCCCGGCGTTAATCAATTAAAAACCGTTACGCCGTCAGAAATGTTGCGCTTGAACACTGGCATTGCTGCAACGGCACAAGCGGAGCAATCCAATTTTGGTGTGGCGGGAAATGACTTGGCCGGTTTCCCCAATGGCCGTCGCCCGGGTGACGATGTGGTGGATATTGCGTTGCGCGTTGTTATGGGGCGTTTGTGTTATCCAATTCCTGTTGGCGGTGTGGATACCGATTTGGGTTTGTGTAAACCCGAAGACGCCAATGTGGGCAATGTGCCTTTCACCGACGGTGCACCGCTCAACGCGATGATGATGAAAAATTCCTTCCCTTATCTGGCCGATCCACTGCCCGGTTCTAACTAAGGAGTTGTCATGAAAATTTCTAACGCACTCTTGCCGCTGGTTTTGTCGGGCAGTTTATTCATCACGGCTTGTGGTGGTGACGGCGCTAAAAAAACCAAAGTCAATGCGCCACCCACGGCAAATAATGCGGCGCTCAGCACCAAAGCCGACACGCCATTTACCGGAAAATTAATGGCGAGTGATTTGGATAAAGACATGCTCAGTTTTGCAGTGGTGACAGCACCACAAAACGGCACGCTTAGCCTGCAAGCCGACGGCAGTTTTAGTTATACCCCGGCGCTGGATTTTGTAGGTACTGATCAATTTACCTTTAGCGTGAGCGATGGCAAAACCACTTCTGCTGCCGCGACTGTCAATGTCACTATTGATTTACTGACGGTGGCTATGAGCAGTTATACGCGCACGGCATTTAATCAACAGCCCAACGATACACCCTTGTCACTCAACAGCCGCAACATCACGCAAGATGTAAGTGATGAAAACGCGTTTGATGATCTGTTGGTGCCTTAACATGAAATAGTTGTTGATTAAAAAGTTCCTTACCTTGATGCCCGCTATGGATGGCAGGCTTTTTAAAATTCATAAAAATATCTCCGTTAAAAACGACTCTATTTTATTAGCTGAATTGCAGCGGGTGTGACCGATGAAAACATTATCTTTGTTAACTTGGGTTGGATTTTATCTTGCCCTATTGTTGCCAACCGCCAATGTGTTGGCGACAACAAATGCACAAACATTGACCCAATCAAACGCACGTTATCAACCCCACTCACCAGAGCAAATTATTGCGCATTGGGATACAACTGCCGCGCAAGTAACTAACACAACGCGGGTGATGAATGCTGATAGCATCAGCCAATTAGCGAATGAATATTTAAGCAAAGCATCACAACCGGGTTATAGCCATCTTTACGGTATAGCTGAAGCAGTGTTAAAGCCGCAGGTTGAATCCGGCAGTAATCACTTGCCCACACTCCTGGCCTGGGCGCAGGTACAACAACATCAACATCGTTTTAGTTTGGCGCAGCAAACCCTCAGCCTTATTTTGCTGCAAGACGCAGCGCAACCAACGGCGCTGTTATTAAAAGCGCGCTTGCATTTAATTCAGGGCGAATTATCCGCCGCCAAAAAAACCTGTATGGCCTTACTGGGCAAAGTGGATTTAGTGACCCTGGGTGCGTGCAGTTTGGAAGTACGCAGCAGTGAAAGTGAGCAGGCATTGCGCGAAAGCTATGCGCAGTTAAAACAATTAATTGCGAGCCAAGGTTTACCCACGGATGAACGCAACCTCTGGCTATTACAAATGTTGGCGGATATGGCGCTGCGTTTGAATCAACCCGAGCGCGCCTTGCAGTATTTACAGCAGGTTAGTCATAAGAATTCCCTCAGCTATTGGGTGCAGTGGGCTGATATTAATTTAGCGCTGGGCGATTCGCCTGCGGTAATCCAGCAATTAACGCCTTTAATAAATAATGCGCCGCAGCAGGATGATGCGCTGTTGTTGCGCTTGGTAATAGCAGAAAAAAATCTGTTGCAGGATTCGCCAATACACGAACAGCTTGCGCAGCGAATGCAGTTGCGTATCGCACGCGATGATCAAGCGCATGCCGCTGAAGTGGCACTGTATTTTTTGCAAGTGCAACCGGACGCACAACAGGCGCTCTACTGGGCTGAACGCAATTGGCAACTGGCGCGGGAAGCGAGCGATAAATTATTGCTGGAACGTGCGCAACAAGCCGTTGCGCTTTACCTGACTCATTTGCAGCAGGAGGGTTAAGCATGACCCAGATAAAAATCTTGCATCGATTTTTTGTATTGCTGTTGATCAGCTGGGCTTTTACCAACCAGGCTGCGGCCCACCAACTCAGTACCGCCTACGCGAATGTGAAAATTAATTCACAGGGGTTAGTAACCGGTGAGCTGCAAGTGCGCCTGTATGATTTGGAGCGCGCGCTACTGGTAGATGTGGATGGTGACGGCCAATTGCGTTGGCAAGAATTACAAAACCGTGCGGATGCCGTAAAAAAATATTTAACCAACCACTTGCAATTGACGCGCGGCAGCGAGTGCCCGGTGGTATTGGGTGATGACTGGCAAATTGATGCGCATTTTAATGAAGCTTATGTGGTAATTCCGTTGCGTGCGCAGTGTTCACTTGCTGGCGATATAGCTGTTCACTACAGCGCAATCTTTAAAGACGATGCCGACCATAAATTATTGCTGACACTTTCCAGTACCAGCAATAACAAATCATCCAGCATCAGAGTGCTGGACGATACACAGCGCCAGATAAACTGGCAGGCGGAGCAGGGTAGTAAACTTGCGACGCTGGGTGAATTTATTTATCAGGGCGTGCTGCATATTTGGATTGGCCTGGACCATATTTTATTTTTGCTGTTGTTGTTAGTCGCCTGTGTGGTGGAACGGCGCAACCAACGCTGGCAGGCGGTCAGCAATAATCGGCAAATTATTATTAACGCTTGCTGGATTGTCACTGCATTTACCCTCGCGCACTCCATCACCCTGACACTCACGGCGCTACACATTATTCAACTGCCGAGCCGCTGGGTGGAATTGGGTATTGCAGTCTCGGTATTGCTGGTTGCCCTCAATAATATTTTCCCGCTGTTGCTGCGTTTGGGTTGGCTCACCTTTGGGTTTGGTTTGCTACACGGGATGGGTTTTGCCGGCGTGTTAGGTGAATTGGGTTTGCCTGTCGATCAACAACTGTTGGCGGTATTGGCCTTTAATTTGGGTGTGGAGTTGGGGCAAATGACAATCGTATTACTGCTGTTACCGGTGTTGATGTTATTGCGTCATTACTTTTGGTATGCGCGCTATGCCTTGGGTGGCACCTCGGCAGTGATTGCGTTGGTGGCAGTGCAATGGATTTTGCAGCGCTGGGCAGCCTAGGAAAGTGATGATGAAAAAAATACAGTATTTTTTTGCAGCGATTGTTATTCCACTTTACGGCAGCGCCAGTGAGCCGGAGCGACTTGCGCTTGCCACCGCGATAAGGCCAATGCCAGCGCTGGAGAATTTAGTGGTCTACGGCCATCGCCTGAATTTAGTGGGCAGCAGCTTGGCGGCCGCAGAGGGTGTTATCGGCAGCGCTGAAATTGCCCGCCGACCACTTGCGCGCACCGGTGAAATTCTGGAAATGGTTCCCGGTATGGTGGTTACCCAGCACAGTGGTTCCGGTAAAGCGAACCAATATTTTTTGCGCGGTTTTAATTTGGATCACGGCACTGATTTTGCCACCAGCATCGACACTATGCCGGTAAATATGCGCAGCCACGGCCACGGTCAGGGCTATACGGATTTAAATTTTATTATCCCTGAATTAATTCACACCATTCATTATCGCAAAGGCACTTATTACGCCGAGGTCGGTGATTTTTCCGGTGCGGGAGCGGCAGCGTTTGTAGTAAAAAATACCTTGGATAACAGTGAACTCGCGCTTACCGCAGGTGATTACGGCTATCAGCGTTTATACAGCGCGACACCAATAATTATTGATGATGGGCATTTATTAGTTGGAATGGAGGCGCAAGCTTACGCGGGCCCCTGGAAAGATATTGATGAGGATCTGCACAAAACCAATCTGCTTGCGCGTTATTCATCGCGCCTTGCCGGCGGTGAATTTTCACTGACAGCGATGGGCTATCGCAATCGTTGGAACTCGGCCGATCAAATTCCACAGCGCGCGGTGGAGCAGGGCATGATTGATGCACTGGGCTCGCTGGATACCCATGTGGGCGGTGATGCCAGCCGTTACAGTCTGTCAACACAATGGCTGAACGCCAATTGGTCGATCAGCGCTTACCTTGTTGATTCAACATTACATTTATTTTCCAACTTCACCTATTTTTTGGATGACCCGGTTAACGGTGATGAGTTTGAGCAAGTGGATGATCGGCAACTGCTCGGCGGTGAGTTGGTGCGCAACTGGCAGACCAGCCTGGCCGGAAAATCCGCAACCCATAAACTCGGTGTGCAAATTCGCCACGATGCAATCGATGAAGTGGGCTTGTATAAAACCCGCGCGCGCGAACGTTTGTCAGCGACACGCGTGGATGCAATTGATGAAACATCGCTGGCGTTTTTTGCGCAGAGTGATATTCAACTAAGCGAGAAAATTCGTGCTCATCTGGGCGTGCGTCATGATTATCTGCAAGTGGAGGTAGATAGCGATCTTGCACAAAACTCCGGCAGGGCATCAGATGACATCACTAATATTAAAGCGGGTGTGAGTTATAGCTTTAGCGATAATGTTGAAACCTATTTAAACCTCGGTCAGGGTTTTCATTCCAACGATGCACGCGGTGCAACAATTGTGATTGATCCGCTATCGGGTGAGCTGAGTGAACCGGTGGATTTATTATCGCGCTCACAAGGGGCAGAGTTGGGGGCAAAATTATTCGATAACCGGCGCTACAGTATTTCCACATCGATTTGGTACCTGGCGCTGGATTCAGAATTATTGTTTGTGGGCGATGCGGGCAATACCGAGGCGAGTCGCGCCTCTGAGCGCTCGGGTATCGAAATCGCCAGCTATGTCTGGTTTGCCGAGGGTTGGAGCCTGGATACTGAACTGGCCTGGACCCACTCGCGTTTTAGCGAACAACAAACTGTGCAAGGCAAGTATGTGGATGGTTCGCTGCCGTTTGTCGCCAGTGCCGGTGTGAGTTATGCGCCGGCGGCACAGGGCTTTCATGGCAATTTGCGCTACCGCTATTTTGGCGCGCGGGTTTTGGACAGTTTTAATCAGCAGCGCGCGTCGTCCACCAGTGTGGTCAACCTGGGTTTAGGCTATCGCTGGGCGCAGTGGTCGCTGGGGTTGGATCTGCTCAATCTGGCCAACAGCCGCGATCACGACATCACCTATTTTTACCCCTCGCGGCTGCCGGGTGAGGTGGAGGAGGGGGTGGAGGATGTGCATTTTCATCCGCTCGAACCGCGCAGCCTGCGCGTGTCGGTGCAGCTGGATTTTTAGCCCGACACGCATTACCCGACAGCGGGCGCAAACCGGATCCGGTTCACAAAACTCCTATTTAGCCGCCATTCGATCCCTTCAACTGACCACTGGCTGCTCAACTTCTAGCCAGTGGCGCGATTTTCGGCTTTAATGCTTATCTGCATAAAATAATTATGTAATGACCCGAGGTTTATTTCGCTGGGTTATTACTGACAACAGACGAGATAAGCGCTATGGACATCAGATCCCTGCATCGCCAAATGACCCATTACAACCGTTGGAAGCGCCAGTTGGATGAGCGGTTGCAGCGGTTTGAACACTGGGGCAAGGTGCACAGTCTGTTTGGCCAGAGCATGGATAAAACCCTGCATCGCGCCCGTCAGCTGTTGCGCGGCGAGAGTTTTACCATCGCCTGTGTCGGCGAATTCTCGCGCGGCAAAACCGAGCTTATTAATGCCTTGCTTTACGCTGGTGGCGGTCGTCGCCTGCTGCCTTCCCAGCCGGGCCGCACCACTATGTGCCCGACTGAAATCTTCTGGGATGCGAGCCAGCCTACCAATTGTGTGCGCCTCCTGCCCATCGAAACCCGTCGCAGCAATACCAGCCTGCAGAGCTTTAAACGTATCCCGCAAAAGTGGGTGACTATCCAGTTTGACGCTAAAAACTACGAACAGACCCGCGCGGCAATCAACCAGGTGTCGGCCAGCAAACAGGTGAGTGTGACAGATGCGATCAAACTCGGTTTTGCCGAGGATGAACTGGGTGAGCGCGATGCCCAGGGCATGGTTACAGTGCCCGCCTGGCGCCACGCGTTGATCAGCCTTGACCACCCACTGCTACGCCAAGGCCTGCGTATTGTGGATACGCCCGGCCTGAATGCGCTGGGCAATGAACCTGAACTCACCTTAAAAACCCTGCCCGATGCCCAGGCGATACTGTTTTTACTCTCCGCCGATGCCGGCGTTACCGCCAGCGATATGGAGATCTGGCGCGAGCATATCCAGGGGCTGCGCGATAACAACTGTACGGCAGTGATTGCACTGCTGAATAAAATCGACAGTCTCTGGGATGATCTGACCCCCGCAGACGAAATTACTGCGAGTGTAGACCGCCTGCGCCAACTCACGGCGCAGCAACTCAATCTGGCACCGCAACATGTAGTAGCGCTCTCTGCTAAACAGGGTTTGCTCGGCAAGGTAGGACGCAATCAGGCGCAATTATTGCGCAGTAATTTCCCGCAGTTGGAATCCATGCTGGCGGAAGCAGTACTGCGCAACCAGCAGCAAATTATTGGTTCGGCACTGGTTGGCGATAGCTACGCCATGATCATCAATACCCGCAGCGGCCTGGCCAAACGTATCGCGGAATGCGAGGCGGAACTGGAAAGCTTGCGCACCACCGCGCCGGAAGCGGCCGCCGGAAAATTGCAGGAACTGCGCGACACCATTCGCCGCACCCATCACGAATACCACAAGCAATCACTGGCGCTGCGTACCAGCCAGCGGCTGCTTGAATCGCAACAACTGGCTCTGGTGGCGCCCATTAGCACCAGCTTGCTGGATAAACAAATCAGCGAGGCTCACCAAAATCTGGCACAGAGCTGGACTACCCTGGGTCTGGCGCGCGCTATCGCCAGCTTTTTTGATGCTGTGGATAGCAATATCAGCCATCTGGAGCGCGAGATTGAGCGCTGTAACCGGGTGCTCACCTCTATTTATGAGCGGCCGGAACACAGTTTACCGGGCGATGATTTGATGATGCGCCACCTGCTTAAAATCCAGAAACAGCGCCGCCAGTTGCGCCAGTTGCAGACCCGCGCTGAAGAGTTCCGCAAGTCGCTGACAACGGTGCTCACCCACAAAAGTGCGCTGATCAGCCGCTTTATCAACACTCTGGTGCAGGAAGTGCGCGCTGTTTATGTCGACCTACAGCAGCATATCAACCACTGGATGCAGGAAGCGCTGGCGCCCCTGTTTCATAAAAACCAGTATCAAAAACAGCTGCTGGAACATCACATGTTGCGCCTCACCCAAATGCAGGCGCAGCGCAACAGCCATGCCGAGCAGCTACAAAACCTGCAAACCAATCTCTACCAGTTGCAAACAGCGCTGATGAGCATAGAGCCACTCTACCGCGAAATTCTGGCCGAGCCGCTGGAGCCGGAGCTGATGGATGACGCACCTGTTGCTCCCCTGGGCGCCCGGGTGGTGCCCTTTGCCAAAACCAAACAGGTACAGCAGGGCAAGGCCTAAACTCTACCTTGCAGCAGGCAGGTGCTCTCTTTAGACTGTCGCATCATTTAATGTCGATGGGTGCACTGCGCACCATTGCTTGCGGTAAGAGATCACCATGCCAAACCCACTACCTGCCGACTCGGTAGGTCTCGTCACTCCCCAAATCCATAGGTTCACTGCGCCACTCTTGCTGGCCTGCGGTCGCACGCTGGATGAGTATGATCTGGTCTACGAAACCTACGGCCAATTAAATGCTGCCAAATCCAACGCCGTGCTGATTTGCCACGCACTGTCCGGCCATCACCACGCTGCCGGTTATCACAGCATGGATGACAAGCGCCCCGGCTGGTGGGACGCCTACATTGGCCCCGGCAAACCTATAGACACCAACAAGTTTTTCGTGGTGGCGCTCAACAATATCGGCGGCTGCCACGGCTCCACCGGCCCGCGCTCCATCAACCCTGCCACCGGCAAAGCCTGGGGCGCGGATTTTCCCATGCTGCGGGTGCGCGATTGGGTTGCCAGCCAAGCGCGCTTGGCGGATGTGCTCGGCATTGACGTCTGGGCCGCGGTGATCGGCGGCAGCCTCGGCGGTATGCAGGTGATGCGCTGGACGCTGGATTACCCTGCACGGGTGCGCCATGCGGTAGTGATTGCCTCGGCGATGAAGCTCTCGGCACAAAACATCGCCTTTAACGAAGCAGCGCGCAAGGCGATTATTAGCGATCCCAATTTTATGGATGGCGACTACCTCGCGCACAACACCCTGCCCAAAAATGGCTTGGCGGTAGCGCGCATGATTGGCCATATCACATACTTGTCCGATTACGCGATGGGCGAAAAATTTGGCCGCGATCTACGCAGCGGCAGTTTTGAATTGGGCATTGATACACCGGTGGAATTCCAGATCGAAAGTTACCTGCGCTACCAAGGCGACAGTTTTGCCAACACCTTTGATGCAAACTCCTACATTCGCATCACCAAAGCGCTGGATTATTTTGATTTGGCGCGCGAGTTTAACGACGACCCGGTCGCTGCGTTTCAACAAACCCAGGCGAAATTTTTGGTGATTTCCTTCAGCACCGACTGGCGTTTTGCGCCCGAGCGCTCGCACGAGATTGTCAACGCACTGGTCGGTGCCAATCGCCCGGTTACCTACGCGGAAATTGAATCCAAACACGGGCACGATGCGTTTTTATTGCCCGATGAGCGCTACCAGCAAGTGTTTGGTCGCTACCTTGCCGGAGTGGAAGTCTGATGCGTATTGATCTCAACGAAATCCAACACTGGATTAAACAAGGCAGCCGCATTCTGGATTTGGGCTGCGGCGATGGCACATTGCTGAAATTTTTGATCGACACCAAACAGGTGCAGGGCTACGGTTTGGAAATTGATGCCACGCAAATTAATGCCTGCATCGACAAAGGTCTGAATGTTATCGAGCAAAACCTGGATCGCGGCCTCGGCAACTTTGCCGATAAAAGTTTCGACACAGTGCTCATGACCCAAGCGCTGCAAACCCTGCATTTTCCACATTTGGTTTTGGATGAAATGCTGCGCGTGGGCAAAGAGTGTATTGTCACTTTCCCCAACTTTGGTCACTGGAAAGCGCGCTTTCATTTAGCGACACGCGGCCGCATGCCGGTATCAGATTTGCTACCTTACGAGTGGTACAACACACCCAACATCCACTTCTGTACCTTCAAGGATTTTGAAGTGCTCTGCCGCGAGCGCAACATCAAAGTGATCCACCGCCAGGTGGTCAACGAACAGTCTGGCCAGACGCTAAAAGATTTTATGCCCAACCTGTTCGGCGAAACGGCGATTTATCATTTGAGTAAGTAACACCAGGCCTGCGAGTCAATAACCGCACGAGAGGATTATCACCATGAAAAAATACTGGTTGCTAGTGTGTGCATCGCTACTGGCATTTTCGGTACATGCGCAAGTCGATCAGCCGAAAGAAATTGCCACTACGCAAACCTTTGGTGATTACACGGTTCACTACAACGTGTTTAACAGTACCGATATTCCCGCCAAGGTGGCGGAAGTGTATAAACTGGTGCGCGGAAAAAATCGTGCGCTGGTGAATATTAGTGTGACTAAAACCGAAAATGGTGTGACCAGTTTGGGTTTGCCTGCCGAGGTAGCCGGTGTGCGCCGCAATCTCATGCAGCAGCGCCAGACTTTAACATTTATTGAAGTGAGTGAAGGTGAAGCAACTTACTATCTCGCGCCCTTTGTGTTTAATAATGAAGAGCTGTTGCATTTTGATATTGAGTTAACTGTGGATGGTGTAGCCAAACCCATGAAGCTGACCTTTAACCGCACGCTCTACAGTGATAACTAACCTCCGTTTGCAATGACAAAGGCGCCTGCGGGCGCCTTTTGTTTCTGTTGATGATTCAGGAAAACATGATGCAAAAAATTGTTTTAGCCAGCGGTAATGCCAGCAAGTTGCGCGAGTTCCAGCAGCTGCTCAGCGGCTGCGGTTTTGCGGTGGTGCCGCAGTCGGATTTTTTTAGCGAGAACGCCGAAGAAACCGGTTTAACCTTTGTGGAAAACGCCATCATTAAAGCGCGCTATGCCTGTGAAAAAACTGGCTTGCCCGCGATTGCGGACGATTCCGGTATTGAAGTGGACGCGCTCAATGGTCGCCCTGGTATTTATTCGGCGCGCTATGCGGGTGAGGGCGCGAAGGATGCCGACAACAATGCCAAATTGCTGCAGGAATTAATGGGTGTTCCCACAGAAAAACGCACCGCGCGCTATCATGCAGTGCTGGCATTTATGCGTCACGCGCAAGACCCAACCCCGATTTTATGTCACGGTGTTTGGGAGGGAGTAATTCTGGACGCACCGCGCGGTGATGGCGGATTTGGTTACGATCCGCTGTTTTTTGTACCCAGCCATAACTGCGCTTCGGCCGAGTTGGATAAAACCGAAAAAAATCGCATCAGTCATCGCGGCAAAGCCATGCAAGAGTTGCTACAAAAATTATCGGCGTTAATAGGTGCACAATAATATGTCGCTGCAATTACCGCCACTCGCACTTTATGTTCATGTGCCCTGGTGTATTCGCAAATGTCCCTATTGTGATTTCAATTCCCATCAAGCCAATAACGATATTCCTGAAGCCGAGTACATCAATGCACTGCGTCAGGATTTGCAGCAGGATCAATCTCTCGCACAAGGCCGCAAACTCAGCAGTATATTTTTTGGTGGCGGCACACCGAGTATGTTGTCGGCGCAAGCAATCGCGCAGATTTTAAAAGATGCAGAAAGTATTATCGGTTTTGAAACGGATATTGAAATTACCCTGGAGGCAAACCCCGGTACATTTGAGCAGGAAAAATTTGCCGGTTTTCGCGCAGCGGGGGTCAATCGTTTATCGATTGGTATTCAAAGTTTTAACGATCAGCAATTAAAACTACTTGGCCGTGTGCACGGGCGCGTTGAAGCATTGCGTGCGGTGGATGTTGCGCGCAGCGCGGGTTTTGACAATATCAATCTGGATTTAATGCACGGTTTACCGGAGCAATCGGTTGACGATGCCAGGGCCGATTTGCAACAGGCGATTGAGCTCGCGCCGGAGCATCTCTCCTGGTATCAATTAACCATCGAACAAAACACCGCATTTTATTCCGCACCGCCGGTATTGCCGGAGGAAGAAATTCTGGCCGATATTCAGGACGCCGGTATTGAATTACTCGCCGCAGCCGGTTACGCGCAGTATGAAATTTCTGCCTACGCCCGTGCACAAAAACGCGCGCGCCACAATATGAATTATTGGCAGTTTGGCGATTACCTTGGTGTCGGCGCCGGCGCACACGGTAAAATCAGTTTTCCCGATGAAGATAAAATTCTGCGCTTATGGAAGACCCGTTTGCCCAAGCATTATTTGGAGGCGGCGGCATCACAAAAAATTTCCACCAATCTCGGCGGCCATCAGAATGGTTTTGGCGCTGGCAGCGATTTATTATTGCCTGAGGCGCTGCCGCTGGAATTTATGATGAATGCCTTGCGTTTGAGCGATGGCGTGCCGCAAGAGTTTTTTAGTGCGCGTACCGGGATTGATTGGCAAGCGGTTGAACCCATTTGGCAAAGGCTTAGCCAACAAGGTTTGGTAGAAACTGCTCAGGGAATTATCCGCCCAACGGCGTTGGGGCGACGGTTTTTGAATCGCGTGTTACAAGCATTTATGCAAGAAAACCCCTAAATCCAAGCCCCGGTGCACGAGCCGGAGCTTGCGATTTAAACAGTTGCGATACTCAGGGCACGGTCACCAGGGTTTTATCCTGCAGTTTTAACTCCACCCACACCAGTTTGGTTTGCTCTTGCATGTTCTCGCCCCGCGCTTTGAGGCAGCGGAAAATTTTGCTTTCATGCTCTACCACGGCGCCCAGTGAGTAGCCCTGCTTTTTATGGATACATAATTTGCCTTCATCCGCTTGTTGCCGTGTTGCGGCGGGGTTCAGGCCGTGGTGTTCGTGGCCCTCATGGCCGGCATGATCGCTGTGGGAAAAAACAGCATTCGCAAACAAAAGGCTGCTGACCAGCAAACCAGTTTTTATCCTCTTCATCTCGATTTCACTCTTTTGCAATTGGAAAGGGTTATGGTTTTATTAAATCCCCCAGAGCTGCGTGAGGGTGAATATAAAGCAATCTGGCTGACTGCGTAATATTGGGTAAAAATTATTGTGCTGAAGCCTGATCGGGGTCATTTTCGTCACCGCCAATTTTTAATAAACGACTACAACAAATCCCCAAAAAGGAGCGACTATGACCACAACACGCCGAGACTTTATAACCACTACCGCCATCGCCGGTGCTGCCCTGATGGCAGGTGATGCACTTGCCAAACCGGCCGCAGGAGAAAATGCGATGCCCAAATTGTTACACCACGTTTTTTTCTGGTTAAAAAACCCGGATTCAAAAGAAGATTTGGAGAAATTGATCGCCGGCGTGAAATCCCTTGCGGCCATTGAAACGGTGCGCAGCATTCATGTGGGAGTGCCCGCTTCTACCGAAAAGCGCGAGGTGGTAGATAATTCCTACCATGTGTCCGAGCTACTGGGCTTTGATGATGTAGCCGGTCAAGATGCCTATCAAATTCATTCGCTACACAAAAAGTTTGTGGACGAACACCAGCATCTGTGGAGCAAAGTGGTAGTGTACGACGCGCTCGCGGTTTGATTTTTTGGCTAAACGGCAGACAAGAAAAAACCCGCTGTGAACAAACACAGCGGGTTTTTTCCAAGTGCGATACTGCAATAGCTGCGTAGATAAAAACGATCAGTTACAGCTCGATGTCGTAATCGATAATAACCGGCATATGACTGGAGAACTGCTGGGTTTTATAGATGGTGGCGTATTCCACTTTACCGCCCAGACTGTTGGAAACCACCTGAAAGTCAGTGCGCCAGCCATCACCGTCACCTTTTTCCCCATTCGGCCACCAGCTGTATTCATCGCTGTCTTTGTTGACCTTGCGGAAGGCATCTACGTAGCCAATCTGGTTAAACAATTGGCTCAACCACTGGCGCTCATGGGGCAAAAAGCCCGAGTTGTGTTGGTTTTCGGCGCTGTTGCTCACATCTTTCGGTGTATGGGCCATTTGCCAGTTGCCACAGAAAATATACTCGCGACGTTTGCGGGTAATTTTGTCCAGGTGGGCCTGGAAATCGTCAAAGAATTTGATTTTTACTTCCTGCGATTCCAGCTCTGAGCTGGCGCTAGGCGCAAGTAACGAACCAACACTCAGTTGTTCAAAATCTACCTGCAGGTAGCGGCCTTCCATATCCACACCTGAGGCAAAACCCAATCCGTAAATGAGCGCTTTGGGTTGTTGGCGGGTATAAATTGCAACACCGTTGTAGTGTTTGGTGCCTGAATCAAAAAAGTAGGCGTGGTAGCCCTTGAGTTGGAACTCGGGTTTTTCCAGTTCACGCTCAAGTGCGCGCAGATCCTGCAAGCAGATGAAATCTGCATCCTGATTGGCGAGCCAAGTGTATAGGCCGCGTTGCGCCGCCTGAAAAATGCCATCGACGCTAAGACTGATAACTCTCATGTTAGCCCCTTGATTACGGACTGTGTATCATACCCGAGCTTGGTGTGATTGTGTTACCGCTACGGTTGGGTTTTTTGTGGTAGGTGTTACTATTTTTCACATCCTTACATTTGGCTTAAAGGGCTACACCAAATGCGGACCCCACTCATGGTTGGGGTCTCGTTGTCTTTATTTGTAAGTTAAAACTTAGTTCATTGTCGGATACTTTGCATGGAAAAATACCAATTTGACTTCATTCAGCTGGCAGTCAAACACCAAGCCCTATGCTTTGGTGAATTTTTGCTCAAGTCCGGGCGCACCAGCCCCTATTTTTTTAACGCCGGGCGCTTCCAGACCGGTCAGGCATTGGCGGAGTTAGGTCGTTACTATGCGGCGGCGGTCACGGCATCCGGCGTGGATTTCGATATAGTTTTCGGCCCAGCTTATAAAGGAATACCGCTGGCGGCCACCACAGCAATTGCCCTGGCGGATCAACACGGGCGCGATTTGCCCTACTGCTACAATCGCAAAGAAGCCAAGGATCACGGTGAAGGTGGCACTCTGGTAGGAGCGCCTTTGCAGGGAAAAGTTCTGATTGTGGATGACGTGATTACTGCCGGTACAGCGGTGCGCGAAGTCATGACTATTATTAATGCAGCGGGCGCCAAGCCGGCCGCAGTATTGATCGGTTTGAATCGTCAGGAAAAGGGCCGTGGCGAGCTTTCGGCGATCCAGGAAGTGGAGCAGACCTTTGGGATTCCGGTCATCAGTATTATCAATTTGAATCACATTATCGACTATCTGCAAGGGCAGGCGGGGCAAGAGGCGATGGTGGAAAAAATCAAAACTTACCGTGCAACCTACGGTGTGGATCTGGCGTGATCCACCTGCAAATGTCGGTAGGGCTAACAAGGTGAAAAGTGCAGATGCGTAAGCTGTTGGTGGTTTTTGCGATTGGATTGATGTTTGCGCAGGGGGTTGCGGCACAGGCTAACAAGCCGGGCAAGGTAATTTATCGCTACAAAAACAGCGAGGGTGTCACTGTCATGGACAGCAACATTCCCGCTGAGTTTGTCAGTAAGGGTTATGAGATTATCAGTATTACCGGCAAGGTCATTGAGGTAGTTCCGCCTGCGCCCGCTGCCGACTTGGCCGCAAAAGCACAGCAAGAAAAAGCCTCGCGTGAACAGCGCGAGCGCGAAGACATACAGTTGCGTCGCAGCTACAGCAATGTGGCTGATATTGATGCGGCCAGAGCGCGCAATCTGGAAAGCTTGCGCGGGAACATTAAAATTTTGGAAGCCAATTTAGCCTCGGCCAACAAACGCCTGCAGGATTACCAGTCACAGGCCGCTGCAATCGAACGCAGTGGTCGCCAGTTACCCGAGGACTTACTGAAAAGTATCAGCAACCTCACGCAGGAAGAAAAAGATATCCAGCTGCAGATCCAGCAGCGCGAGCAGGAATATAACGATGTCTCGCAGAAATTTGAGGATGACCGCAAACGTTTTATTGAAATCACTCAATAAAACCGCATAAAAAAACCGGCAAGTGCCGGTTTTTTTATGCCTGTACTTCACTGGCGATTAAAAATCCCTGGGCGATTAATTGCCATTGTTCCGGCCAGTGATCGGTAGGGCGGCGACGGAACCCGGTGCGTACAAATTCAGCAATACGACCATCCACCAATGCGATCAATAAATTAGCCGCAGCAACTATGGGCAATTGAGGATGAACACCCTCACGCAGTTCAGCTTCGCGCAGGATTTGTTTGAGCTGGGTTTCTATACGATCAAAAAATTGCTCGATGCGCGTGCGCAGGCGTTCGGTTTCACCGGTGAGTGCATCGCCGGTTAACAGGCGGGATAAACCCGGGTTGCGCTCGGCAAAGGTAAGCAACAGGGTGAGAATTTTTTCGCAGCGTTTGAGGGTGGATTTTTCCTCCGCCAAAATCAGCGTAATGCGCGAAAAAATAGTTTCTTCAATAAATTCAATTAATCCCTCAAACATTTTTGACTTGCTGGGAAAGTGGCGATAAAGCGCCGCTTCCGATACACCCACATCCCGGGCCAGCGCCGCTGTGGTGATGCGCTCGCCTGGGCTGGCTTCCAGCATCGCCGCGAGACACTCCAGAATTTGCTGGCGGCGTGGCGTTTTGTTGGTGGTGCTAGTCATAATTGCCTCCATTCAAAAAGCGGCAGTCGTTGGGCTGCCGCTGCAATAGGCCATCAGTTTTTGCTTTTATTGGTGATCAAGGTGCCTACACCGGCATCGGTAAAAATCTCCAAAAGCACGGCGTGATTTACGCGGCCATCCACAATATGCGCGCTGGTCACGCCACCTTTTACGGCATCCAACGCACAGGCGATTTTGGGCAGCATACCGCCGTAAATAGTGCCGTCGGCAATTAAACCATCGACTTGTTCGGTGGAGAGGCCGGTGAGTACATTGCCTTGTTTGTCCTGCAGGCCAGAAACGTTGGTGAGCAGCATCAATTTTTCAGCGCGCAAAAACTCGGCGATTTTTCCGGCGACCAAATCGGCATTGATATTATAAGAGGCGCCGTCTTCACCTACGCCAATCGGGGCAATCACCGGGATAAAATCGCTGTTAATCAGCATGTCGATCACTGAGGTATTCACATTTTCCACTTCGCCCACATGGCCAATATCCAAAATTTCCGGTGCCAGCATCTCAGGTGTTTTGTGGGTGACGGTGAGTTTTTTAGCGCGAATTAATTGGCCGTCTTTTCCGGTTAAACCAATTGCCTGACCGCCGTTGCGGTTAATCAGGCTCACGATTTGTTTGTTCACTGTGCCGCCCAACACCATTTCCACTACGTCCATCGTGGCGCTATCGGTCACGCGCATACCGTTGATGAATTCGGATTTGATATTGAGTTTTTCCAGCAGGCTGCCGATTTGTGGGCCACCGCCGTGTACGACCACCGGATTCATGCCTACTAATTTCATCAGCACTATGTCGCGCGCAAAACTGTTTTGCAGTTCTTCGCCTTCCATGGCGTTGCCGCCAAATTTCACTACCACGGTTTTGCCGGTAAAGCGCTGGATATAGGGCAGGGCTTCAGTTAATACGTTGGCGATATTCATCGCTGATTCGCGGTTCAAAGACATAAGTCAAATATCCTGTAAGTCAATCATTTGAAAAGAAACGGATCAAAATTCAATGTTGAGTTTGTTATCAACTTTGAGTAATTCGCGTTTAAATATTTGCTGGATTTTTTGCAGCGCCTCGGGTGACTCTGCTTCAAAACGCAGTGTTAATGCCGGCGAGGTATTGGAGGCGCGCACCAAGCCCCAACCCTTGGTGTAATCCACACGCAGGCCATCAATAGTGGTGACAGCGCCATTGGCAAAATCACCGCTCTCGGCCAATTTTTTGATCAGGCCAAACTTGTCCTGATCACTGACGTTGACCTTGATTTCCGGTGTGGCGTGGAGCTGCGGAAAACTGGCAAAAATAGCGTCTATGCTCTGGTCGCGCAGGGTGATAATTTCCAGCAGGCGCGCCATGGCATAAATGCCATCGTCAAACCCATACCAGCGATCCTTGATAAAAATGTGGCCGGAATATTCGCCGCCAATCAGCGCCTGGGTTTCTTCCATTTTGGCTTTCATGGGCGAGTGACCGGTTTTCCACATGATCGGGCGGCCGCCATAACTGCTGATAACCTGATTCAGTTGGCGCGAGCATTTTACGTCGAAGAGCACGTCGGCGCCTGGGTTGCGCGCAAGAATATCTTTGGCGTAGAGCATCAACAATCGGTCTGGCCAGATAATGTCACCCTTGGGAGTGACCACCACCAGACGGTCGCCATCGCCATCAAAGGCAACGCCTATATCGGCATTCACTTCCTGTACCTTGGCGATGAGCGCTTGCAGGTTTTGCTCGATAGTCGGGTCTGGGTTGTGATTGGGGAATTCGCCGTCTATCTCGCAAAACAGCGGGGTGACTTCGCAGCCCAATTCTTCAAATAGCTGGGGTGCAACCAAGCCGGTCACAGCATTGCCTGCATCCACTACCAAGTGGATATTGCCGGCCAGGGCGACATCGGAAAATACCCGCTCTATATAGTCGGGAATAATGGTGCGCGGTGTCTCTTCCCCAAGACCCTGGTGAAAGCGCTGCTCAAGAATGCGCGCACGCAGCTCCGTCACCGAGTCATCGGCCAGGGCGCGATTGTTGATCACGACTTTAAAGCCGTTGTACTCCTTGGGGTTGTGGCTGGCGGTGACCATCACGCCGCTGTGGGTGTCGTCAAAATGAAAGGTGGCGAAGTACATCAAGGGGGTTGGCACCATGCCTATATTGATGACATTACAGCCAGTGCGCAGAATGCCTTTGATCAAGGCTTGGGTTAAAGCTTCGCTGTGGGTGCGGCCATCACGCGCTACCACTATGCTGTGCTCGCCCTGATCCAGAGCTTCACTGCCTACCGCCTGGCCGATGAGCTGTGCAAGTTGCGGGGTAATCTGGCTATTTACCAGACCGCGGATATCGTAGGAGCGAAAGATTTCCGCTGGTACATCCTTTTCGTCGACACTGTGGCGCTGGGCGCCACCGGTTTTTTTGCCTGAGGCCTGATTCAAGCCGAGTATGTCTTCATCTTCGTCAATAACGGCAATATCAAGAATGTCCTGATTCTGGAACATGGGGTTGGTGAGCGCTTCTTCAGCGGCAGCTTCTTTGGTTTCTTTGCTGGCTTGTACTGTCTCCTGCAGGCTGGGGCCTGCACTCTCATTGGTGTTGAAGGTGGCGCGAGTGATAACTTTGCTCAGGAACCAGCAGAGTGCGAGGCTCGCAGCAGCGATCAAGCTGACAATAAACAGCCAGAGGGTGGGCAATTCTTCCGCACGCAGTTTGAGCTGTTCCGAGGGCGTAAAGTCCAGGGTTAGATAACTATTGGCGACCTTGCCCGAGGCTTTTGGTCCGGCGTTGCCCGTGCCGGATTTACGCACTATCTGGGCTGGGCTGCCGGCAAATTGCTGCTGTAAAACTGTTTCCCCCAAGCTTGGATCGCTGCCAGCGAACAGGGCGAGCAAAGGGGCGGCATCGGTGGTGATCAGCAACGAGCCCAAGGGCGCGGAATCTGCGCCAGTAGTTACCGGTCTGGCCCACTGGAACATCCAGCGTTTATTGATCTCTACAAGTTCAGGCAGCGGGGTTTTACCCTGCTCGGCACGTTGGATCAAATCCAGTTCCAGATAGCGCAGGGGAAATTCCGCTTCGCGATCCAGTGTCGCTGTGCCAGTGGGTGTAAGGTAAATGTTTAGTACCCTTTCATCCTGGGCGGCCAGGGCTTGTGCCAATCGCGCGCGCGCGGCGGTGTTATTGTCCGGGTTATCGGCGGCAAGCTGTGCAGCCCATGCACTGTTTGCACTCAGTGCCTCAACACGCAGTGCATCCGCTTGCAGATGTTTTTCCAGTAAGGCCGCGCGCTCCGCAACGGATTCCTGGGTGAGGCGCTGCAGGTTTTCGCGATTTTGCTCGACCACCAGGGTTTGATAGAGAAAAAATGCCGCCAATAAATTTACGGCCAAGGCAATAGCCAGCAGGATAAGCAGAATCTTTTGCTGTACCGCCGCCCTGCGTTTTGCCTGCTCCAATGCGCGCTGGGCGCTGCGGGAAAGTGGAGTGGCGCTCTGATTCTTATTGGAATCCCGTGGTTTCACTTGATTACCTTTTGTTCGATAAGAGGGTTGTCTAAAACGGGTACTTGCCGGTTGTTATTTTGCTTGCTCGGCTGTCGAGTGCTTGTCCAATCTACCAGCCAGCATGGCAATCAGCTCCCGTGCCAACTGGGTTTTGCTGCGTTGGCTCAGCGCCTGAACCCCGCTGTTATCTACCAGCGTGACCGCATTGTCATCGCTATTAAAACCGATTTGGGTGTCGCCGACGTTGTTGGCAATCACCAAGTCCAGATTCTTGCGTTGCAATTTGGCGCGCGCATGCTCCAGCAACCGCTCGGTCTCGGCAGCAAAGCCCACGGTAAACGGGCGCCGTGGCAGGGCGGCGACGCTCGCCACTATGTCGGGGTTTTTCACCAGCGTCAGGGTGATGCTCTCTTCCGCGCCTTTTTTCAGTTTTTGGCTGGCAATCTGGGCAGGGCGATAATCCGCGACCGCCGCCGCCGCGATAAATAAGTCGCAGTCTGGCGCGGCAGCCATGCTCGCCTCGTACATTTCCTGCGCGCTGGTAACATCAATACGGGTGACCCGCGCCGGTGTTTTGAGCTGGGTAGGGCCGCTAATCAGGATAGTTTTAGCGCCGGCTTCGGCGGCGGCCTCGGCCAGCGCATAGCCCATCTTGCCGGAGCTGTGATTGCTCAAATAGCGCACCGGGTCTATGGCTTCGCGGGTAGGGCCGGCGGTAATCACCAGGGTTTTACCGGCGAGACTGCCGGTCGCAAACAGCCCGGCGGCGGCATCAACCAGCTGCAGCGGTTCCAACATGCGCCCCGGCCCCACATCGCCGCACGCCTGGCCACCCTCAGCGGGGCCAAACACGATCACTTTGCGCTCAATCAAGCATTCCAGGTTGGCCTGGGTCGCGGCGTTGTGCCACATGCCCTGGTTCATCGCCGGTGCCAGCGCGATTGGCGCTTTGGTCGCAAGGCAAATACTGCTGAGCAGGTCATTGCCCATGCCCTGTGCCAAGCGCGCCATAAAATCCGCTGTGGCGGGGGCGATGAGTACCAAATCCGCCCAGCGCGCCAACTGGATATGCCCCATGCCCGCTTCGGCTTTCGGGTCGAGTAATTGCGTATGCACCGGGTTGCCAGACAGCGCCTGCAGGGTCAGCGGGGTAATAAATTCCTGCGCCGCCGGTGTCATCACAACCTGCACACTCGCGCCAGCATCCTGCAGGCGGCGCACCAGATCGGCACTTTTATAGGCCGCAATACCGCCGGTAACACCGAGCAAAATCTGTTTATTGGCAAGGGATTGGCTGGAAGCTGACATAGTGATCCACAATGGAAGGGCTGGGCACACTCAGGGTGCGGCGGTTAAACATCCACATCAACCTTAGCGCGCCTTGGAGTAATTGGCCACTTACGCCGGCGGCCGCGTCTGGCTTGACGAAAGCCCGCTAAGATACCATTCTTGCCAGCAATTTCGTAACTGCCCGGGCGTTGCCTAGGTAGCTACCAACAGGATGCCGCGCACCATGCGCGGGTTACAGATAAAAGGAGATTGTTATGTCCATTGCCGATTGGCCCGCCGCTGAACGCCCCCGCGAAAAACTACTCACCCTTGGCCCGCGCGCCTTATCCGACGCCGAGTTGCTTGCCATCTTCCTGCGTGTTGGCTGCGTCGGCAAATCGGCGGTAGACCTCGCCCGGGAGTTGTTGCAGCAATACGGTGGTCTGCGCCCATTGCTAGAGGCATCCCAGCGGGATTTTTGTAAAGGCTTGGGGCTGGGCGATGCCAAATATGCCCAGCTGCAGGCAGTCCTGGAAATGGGGCGCCGGCATTTATCGGCCTCACTCAAATCCGGCGATTTGTTAAACAGCCCGAATCTGGTGCGCCAATATCTGAGCGCCCAGCTGCGCCATCAACCGCGCGAAGTCTTTGCGGTGTTGTTTCTCGATAATCAAAACCGGCTGATGGTTTACGAGGAGTTGTTTTTTGGCACTATCGATGGCGCCTCGGTCTACCCCCGCGAAGTGGTGCGACGCGCTTTGGCGCACAATGCCGCTGCCGTTATTTTTGCCCACAATCATCCCAGCGGCATCGCCGAGCCCAGTCAGGCTGACCAGCGCATTACCCAGCGGCTAGTTGCCGCGCTGGATTTGGTCGATGTGCGGGTGGTGGATCATATGGTCGTGGGCGATGGCGAGGTGGTGTCTTTTGCCGAGCGGGGTTTACTGTGATGCAAATCAGGTCGCCACAATGGATTGCTAGCGCACATAGCCTCTAAATGTTAATTTTGGTGCCATTTTGCGCAAGTCTCCGGCGCGCTGCTATAACCCTACTGACCACAAACGTTTTATCACTTCTTCATCAATGGAAAATGCTGTGAACAGCCATTTGGACATACTCCTCGACATGCTGTCGGCGCTACCCGATCCGGTTTTTGTGCTGACCGAATCCGGGCGCTATGCCGCCTTGATCGGCGGCCAGGATCGCCAGCATTATCACGATGGTGCGCATCTGGTTGATTTCAGTCTTTACGATGTGCTGCCCAAGGCCAAAGCTGATTGGTTTTTGGAGCAGATCAACATCACTCTGGCGCTAAACCAGCTGCGCATCGTGGAGTACGGGCTTGCCGGGACGGATGTCGATGGTCTTGATACCCGGCAGGGGCCAGAGGGGGAGATCTGGTTTGAGGGGCGCATCCAGCCCTTGGCGACCCCGGTTAATAATGAGCGCGCGGTTGTCTGGGTCGCCTGTAATATTACGCGCCGGCACCAGCTGGAAGCCCAGTTACAGTTGTTGAGCGAAACCGATGAACTTACAGGTGCCTATAATCGCCGCCGGCTGCTGGACTCTCTCAAGCTATCGCTGGCGCAATTCAGGGAGCAGCAAATACCTACAGCACTAGTGCTGATGGACGTTGATCACTTCAAGAGCATCAATGACCGTTTCGGACATATCGCAGGGGATGAGGTATTGCGCGGCATGGCTCATCACGCCATGGCGCATTTGCGCGAGGGTGATCTTTTTGCCCGTTTTGGCGGCGAAGAGTTCGCGCTGCTGTTGCCCAATACAGCTTTGGACACCGCCACAGCGATTGCCGAACGCCTGCGACAAACGATTGCGTTTGGCAATTTCCTGCCGCAAAGCCATCCGCCGTTAATAGTGACTGCCAGCATGGGGTTGAGTCTGATTCAAGCACATGACCAGGCCATAGAAACTATTTTGCGGCGTGTCGACGATGCGCTCTATCAAGCCAAGCGCAGTGGACGCAATTGCCTTGTCGTAGCTGCCTAGACAGGGTTGTTGTCCGGCCGACATCCTCCGAATTTGAACTGCCCAGGTAAAACAACAGGTTTGTGGTCAAAAAAACAGCTTTTCATTGCTATTGCGGGACTGTTTTGGTATAAAACGCGGCTCTTTGCGGCAGGGTTGTGAAGACGTATTAAAAGAGCGTCATTTCAGCGCGAATTCCCCTCTGGAATTTGCTGCTCCAATCCTGATTTAACCCGCGTTTAGGAAAGAATAGGCTGCTTACAACAATGCTCTAGGCTGGTTGTTAGTCTGTTTGACGGTTCTAACACAGCGCTTCCAGCTTAGCGCGCTGATTTTTTAATGAGGCAATAAAATGTCCAAGGTATGTCAAGTTACTGGTAAACGTCCAATTACCGGCAACAATGTTTCCCACGCAAAAAACCACACCAAGCGTCGTTTTTTGCCAAACCTGCAATCCCACCGTTTTTGGGTAGAAGCTGAGAAGCGTTTTGTGACTCTGCGTCTGACTCCAAAAGGTATGCGTATCATCGACAAGCGCGGCATTGAAGCTGTGTTGGCTGATGTTCGTGCCAACGGCCACAAAGTGTAATTAGGAGCTTTAGTCATGCGCGAAAAAATTCGTCTGAACTCTTCTGCTGGTACTGGTCACTTCTACACCACTGACAAGAACAAGCGTACCATGCCAGAAAAGATGGAAATCAAAAAGTACGATCCAGTTGTGCGCAAGCACGTGGTCTACAAAGAAGGCAAAATCAAGTAACTACTTGATCTGCTTTAAAAACCCGGCCTTGGTTAACCAGCGCCGGGTTTTTTATTGCCTATGATTTATCGGATTGCTCCGAGGTGTACTTTTCCCGGGCGCACTTTTTGCCGGATTCGCTTGTTTATAGAAATTGGAGATAAGCCCGTGGGGTTATTTGCGCAAATTTTACTGCTATTGGCACTGGCTGTCGTGGTGGTGGTGATCTTCCAGCGCTTGAGGATTCCCTCAAGCCTCGGCTATTTGCTGGTGGGCTTACTGCTTGGCCCCCATACAGTAGGGCCGGTGATTGATTTGCCGCAGATGACCGCTCTCGCGGAATTCGGCATTGTCTTCCTACTCTTTACCATCGGGCTGAATTTTTCTCTGCCGCAACTGCACGCCCTGCGCCATCAGGTATTGGGCTTGGGTACGGGGCAGGTAGTCTTCACTACTCTGGTGGTTGCTGGACTCGCGTGGCTGGCGGGGTTTGCGCCGGCGGTTGCGTTTGTGATCGGCGCGGTATTTGCCCAATCTTCCACCACAATTATTGGCAAGCAGCTGGCGGAGCAGGGCGAGGACAACAGTCGCCACGGGCGTCTGGGTTTGGCGATGTCGGTGTTTCAGGATGTTACCGCCGTGCCCTTTGTGGTGATTATTCCCGTGCTGGGGGCGGCAGCCACTGCCGATGTGTTGCTCGGCACCTTGGGCTGGGCACTGGCCAAGGCAGTACTCGCGTTTGCGCTGGTATTCGTGGCGGGGCGCTGGTTGCTGCGGCCGGTATTTCATATGGTGGCGGAGCAGCGCTCGGCAGAAGTATTTACGCTCACGGTACTGCTGGTGGCGCTGCTGGCTGCCTGGACTACCTACAGCCTCGGCTTGTCGCTGGCGTTCGGTGCGTTTTTAGCCGGTATGATGTTGGGTGAAACCGAGTTTCGTCACCAGGTGGAATCTACCATTCGGCCTTTCCGCGATGTGCTGCTGGGGCTGTTTTTTGTCGGTATAGGTATGTTGGTTGACCCCGGTGTATTGCCCGGGATTTGGCATTGGGCGCTGCTTGGGGCACTGGTATTGATATCGAGCAAAACCCTGCTGGTGTACTTGATGGTCAAGCGCAGCGGGGTGGACCCGCTCACTGCCTGGCGCACCGGATTGTTGCTATCGGTGGGGGGCGAGTTTGGCTTGGCACTTTTGGCCATCGCACTGGGTGCCGGGGTGATTGATAAACAACTGAGCCAGATTGTGCTGACGGCGGTGTTGTTTGCCATGATCGCCGGGCCTTTTGTGATTCGCTACAACCGGCGCATCGCTCAAGCCTTGACCTGCCGCACCAAAGAGCAGTTGCCGGAATTGGATACTCCCGCGTTAAACCCGGAAGTGGTGGCCGGTTTGCACCAGCACGTGATTATTTGCGGTTATGGTCGCATTGGCCAGAGTGTGGCGCGCTTTCTGGCGGAGGAGAAGATCCCATTTATAGCGCTGGATCTCGACCCTCAGCGGGTGCGCGAGGCGCATCGTGCCGGCGAGCCGGTTTATTACGGTGATGCTACCCAGCGTGACATTCTGGAGGCGCTGGGGCTGGAGCGTGCGCGTCTGGTGGTGATTAGTCACGACGATGTGAATGCTGCACTCAAAATGCTTGCCTATCTGCACAAGGCTCGCCCCGTTCTGCCAGTGATGGTGCGCACTCGCGATGAAAGCCGGGTGGAAGAGTTGCAAGCGGCAGGTGCACTGGAGGTGGTGCCGGAGACGCTGGAGGCGGGGCTGATGATTGCCTCGCAAGTTTTGTTGCTGTTGGATGTCCCCCAATCCCGTGTTGCCCAGCGTATCCAGTTACAGCGCAGTGGTCGCTACAGCCTGATGCGCGAGTTCTTTCGCGGCGATGAGCTGAGCGAAAAGCCGGAAGAGCGCGATGCCAAGCGCTTGCGCTCTCTGGTGATCCCCGACGCCAGTCCGGTGATTGGCCACAGGTTGGCGGAGCTGGATCTACCATCTGTGGCGGTGACAGCTTTGGTGCGCCAAGGTGTACGTCAGTCGATGCCCGCGCCATCTACCCTGTTACAAGCGGGGGATGTGTTGGTGGTTTACGGCAATATCGAGCACTTGCAGCAGGCCGAGAAACTGTCACTTGTGGTATCGGCAGGCTGACCGCCATTCTGGGTCGCGCAAAGAAAATCGCGCCATGCACAGCGCAAATCCGGCGCTGAACTACACTCAACAGAGAATAACTTTTTCGCTTGAGTGCTTGATTTGGTGCCAACTATGACCAGCCCCCGCGGTTTACAAGAGTGGATGGATACCCTTGCTGAACAGGAGTTGCCCACCTTAAATGCCGTGGTACGCGAAATATGTGAGTTGAGTGAGGATGATAAGTGTCGCGCCGAGGATCTCACCAAAATTATCCTGCGCGATGCTGATTTAACGTCAAAAGTCCTTAAAATCGCCAATTCTGTGCATTACAACCCCTCATTCGCATCGATCAAGACGGTATCCCGTGCGATTGTTCACCTGGGGTTTGACAATTTACGCAATATCACCCTCGCCACTACCCTGATCGATTTCTTTTTGCAGGGCAAACCCAAGTTGCAGCTTATCCAGAGTTTGGCGCGCTCTTTCCATGCCGCAGTGCAGGCCAAGGCTATGGTGCCGTTTTTGGATGGCGACAAAAAAGAGCAGGTGTTTATTGCGGCGCTTCTGCGCAATATCAGTGAACTGGCGCTTATCTCTACGGGGTTGCCACTGGTGGCGGACTTTATCGATGCCCGCGATCAGGACCCCCAAGCGGAACACAGTTTGGCGCTGGAGTTTTTGGGGGTAGATACCAGCCTGCTATCGCGTCATCTCATTCGGGGTTGGGCGCTTGGCGATTTGCTCAGTGAAGCCTGTGAAAACCACGTACATTCCAGCGCCGCCGCGCGCGCGGTAAATCTGGGCAACCAGATAGCCACCTACATCCAGCGCGGTATTAAAAGCCCCGAGATGATCAAGCTCTGCCAGCAGACAGCTAGCCTATGCAAGCTGCCGCTGGAGCAGGCGCAACAGCAAATTTTACTCATGGCGGATGAAGCCTCGGTGGTAGCCAAAACCTATGGTTTGGATGTATTAATCAGCGCGCTCCCCGACCCTGAGGTTCTGGATGCAAAAGAGGAGCCGCCGGAAGAGGTGGCCGACTATCTATTCCAGCAGCGGTTGAACCAGATCCACAAGGCGATGATGGCTGGCGACAGCCTTCCCAAAGTCACCCAATTGTCACTGGCGGCCCTGCATGAAGGGGCGGCTATCGCGCGTTTGGCCATACTGTTTGTCGACCATAAGACCAAACAGCTGGATGTGCGTTATGTGGCGGGTAAAGGCACTCACCTGTGGCGACAACAGATCAAGATTAATCTCGAACAGCTGCGTAAAGGCGAGTTATTGCATGAATTCCTGCGCCATCAGGAACCCTACTGGTATCAGCCCCGATTGGGCCAAAAAGATGTGGGGGCGTTACAAATCATGGGCGCCACCGGCGGCTTGTTTTTGGCACCGCTGCAGCTGAATAAGCGACTATTGGCGATTGCCTATGCCGATGGCGAGCGCAGTACACTGAATGCGCGCCAGTTTGAGGAATTCCAACTGATTGCCAATCAATTAAATTTGATGATGCGTTTGAGTGCGGCCTCTTAAAGGCGACTGCGGCATAATGGCGCCGGTTACTCACAGGATGCTGTTATGCCCGAATTGCCCGAAGTTGAAACTACCCTGCGCGGCATTGCGCCCCACATTGTTGGTCGCAAAGCGACTCACCTTATTCTGCGCCAGCCGCGTTTGCGCTGGCCAATTCCCGCTGATTTGCCCTCGCTGGTGGTCGGCCAAACCTTGCGTGGCGCCCGGCGGCGCGGCAAGTATTTGCTGCTGGACTTCGCGCGTGGCCACCTGCTAATTCACTTGGGAATGTCGGGCAGTCTGCGTATTGTTCAAGCCGATGAGCCGCCCCTGTTTCATGATCATGTAGATCTGTTGTTCGGCAAACAGGCGCTGCGCTACTGTGACCCGCGCCGTTTTGGTTGTTGGTTGTGGGTGGAGGGCGAACCCGAAGCGCACAAACTGCTGGCTGATCTGGGGCCTGAACCCCTGACCGATGCGTTTACTGCTGAATACTTGTATGAGCGCAGTCGCAAGCGCAGTCAGGCGGTTAAACAGTTCATCATGGACAGCCACACAGTGGTGGGTGTGGGTAACATCTATGCCAATGAATCCCTGTTTATGGCGGGCATTAAACCCATCCGCAAAGCCAGTGCGCTCACCCGCAAAGACTGTGAACGCCTGGTGTGCGATATCAAGTTTGTGCTGCAGCGCTCTATCGATCAGGGCGGAACCACGCTGCGGGATTTTGTGGGTGGGGACGGCAAACCGGGTTATTTCAAGCAGCAATTACTGGTTTATGGCCGCGGCAATCAGCCTTGCATGACCTGTAAAAAGCCCCTGAAGGAGGTGCGTATGAATGATCGCACCACCGTATATTGTGTAGTTTGCCAGAAGTAGCGAGCGGCTATTTGGCCCTGCTGGAAAATTTTTGTCGCAGTGCGACTTCAACCGGTGACGCCACAAACTTGCTTACATCGCCGCCTAAAACGGCTATTTCACGCACAATTGACGAGGAAATGTAAGAAAGGTGTTCGGCCGGTGTCAGGAAAATGCTTTCCATGGTCGGCGCCAGCGCGCGGTTCATATTGGCCAGCTGGAATTCGTATTCAAAGTCAGAAACGGCGCGCAACCCGCGCAGCACCGCCTGTGCGTTTTGCTGGCGCACAAACTCCACCAACAAAATATCAAAGCCTACCACTGTCACGTTGGTCAGATGGCTCAGGGTTTGCTGCGCCAGCGCGACACGCTCATCCAAACTGAACAGGGGGTTTTTGCGATTGCTGGCGGCTACAGCAACAATCACTTTATCGAACAAACGACAAGCGCGTTCGACCAAATCAATGTGGCCATTGGTAATAGGGTCAAAAGTGCCCGGATAGACCACAGTGCGCATAAATTCATCTCGGTAGGGACGGGTTGGCGGGGGCGGCATGGTACAAAATTCGTATTGAACTGACCAGCAAACTGTAAATCACCAATTTGTCTAACAAGACCACCTCCAACCTTTACCAGCCTCTACTAGACTCAAAGAAGGTTTCAGTGTCGATAGACAAGCTGAAGTATAGACAAGGGTTTTTGGAGGTGTGAGATGGTGGGGAATGCGAAGGCGACGCGGCTAGGGGATATCCTGCTCGAGAAGGGGTTGCTGCGTGAGGATCAATTGCTATTGGCAATAGCCGAGCAAAAACGTCGCCGCGCTAATGTAGATCCCGGCGATAAACGGATGATGGATGCCACCTCGCTGGGTGAAATCCTGATTGAGATGGGCTATATCACGCGCCAACAATTGAAGCGCGGCCTGAATTGGCAGATGTACCTTCGCAAAATGACTCTGGTGATGAGCCTGGTGGCGCCGTTGATGAGTGCCGCCGGGGGCGCTGTTGCCCAGACTACCACCACAACCACATCTACCAGCAGTTCAACGACGTCTTCGCTGGTGATCCAGGCAGAAAATTTCACGGCAATGAAGGGCATCAAGGTGGAGGCCACCAAAGACACGGGTGGCGGTTCCAATGTGGGAGCTATAGATCCTGGCGACTGGATGGCGTATGAGAATGTAGTGATCGAGCTAGCCGTGGATACCACCTACAAAATTACCTACCGTGTTTCCAGTCCTCAGGGTATAGGCAGTTTCTACTTATATGAACTTGGCTCTGACACCGAGTATGACCGCGTAGAGGTGCCTAAAACGGGCAATTGGCAGTCCTGGGTGAGTGTGGAAAAGACGGTTACTTTGCCTGCAGGGAAACACACCTTGGGCATCAAAGCCTTAAGTAAGGGATTTAATATCAACTGGTTCAAGCTGGATAAAATTGCTGAAGCCGCGCCTGCGCCAGCATCCAGCAGTGTAGCGCTGTCAAGCTCGTCGCAGCCCAGCAGTGTGGCTGTTTCGAGTTCCTCACAACCTAGCAGTATTACGGTCTCCAGTTCGTCTCAGCCCAGCAGTGTGGCTGTTTCAAGCTCCACACAGCTCAGCAGTCCCGCGCTCTCCAGCGCGTCCCAAACCAGTAGCCTTGCTGCATCCAGTGCGTCCCAGACCAGCAGTGCTGCTGCCAGCCCCACGCTTTCCTTGCGCATTCAGGCGGAGGAATATTCCGCTATGGGGGGAATTAAAGTGGAACCCACTACCGATGAAGGTGGCGGGATGAATATAGGGGCCATAGATGCCAGCGACTGGCTGGCATATGGCAATCATCAAATTAATGCACCTACCGCAGGCAATTACAAAATCAGCTATCGGGTGTCCAGCCTTTACGGTGGCGGTAGCTTTTATCTGTATAGCCTGGAGACAGGTCAGCAATTTGCGCCGGTGGAAGTACCCAAAACCGGTGGTTTCCAAAAATGGGTCACTATCGAACAAACTATCACCCTGCCAGCAGGTACCCACAAGCTTGGAATTACCGCTATCACCAAAGGTTTCAACATCAATTGGCTGCAAGTGGATTACAAAGGTTTGGCGCTGCCATTGACCATTCAAGCAGAAGATTACGCCGCTATGTTCGGGGTGAAAGTGGAGGCCACGACCGATCTGGGCGGCGGCTCCAATATCGGTGCCATAGATGCAGGTGACTGGTTGTCCTATGAGAACAAGGTGATTGATATCCCGGTTACCGGCAACTACAAAATCACGTATCGCACCTCCAGCCTGTATGGTGGTGGCAGTTTTGCATTTCACGAAGCCGATGGCAGTAAACAGTACGATGTAGTGGAGGTTCCCAAAACTGGCGGCTTCCAGAAATGGGTGGATGTAGAGCGTATTGTGACAATAGAGGCGGGCACGCACATTTTTGGTATGACTGCCCTGACCAAGGGCTATAACATTAACTGGTTCAAAATTGAGGCGGCACCTGCCGGCTCTGTGCCCAGCAACACCAGTCCTTCATCCAGTTCGGTCGCTTCTTCAGTGGCTTCGTCGGTAACCTCTTCAACTGCCTCCTCTACCTCATCACAAACCAGTAGTGCGCCGGTAGTGTCCAGCTCATCTAGCAGTTCGGCGGCGCCGATAAGCAGCGCATCCAGCTCTTCCGCAGCAGCCAGCTCGGTGGGCGCAGAGGGTACAACGGTTGCGGGGCCAGTATACCTGCGCTGGAATATCCCGAGCTTGCGCGAGGACGGTACTACTCTGGATATTACTGAGCTGGGTGGTTATGAAGTACGTTATCGTCTACTCAGCAGCACTGAATACACCTATGTGAATATTGAGGACGCCTACAAAAACGAACTCGATATCCCCTGGTTAGAGGGCACCTACGTATTTGAAGTGGCGGCTTTTGACAAGAATGGTCTTTACAGCCGGTTTATCAAAATTACGCCCTAGTTTCCGGGCGGTAGTAAAACAGCCGGTAGCGCAGGTTACCGGCTGTTTTATCGCGGTGTAATTCCCAATCCAGTGGCGGCAAATATTGATCCAGTAATCCAGATTCAATATAGATCGCTGCACCCTCATTCAGGCAGTTTTGCTGCGCTAATTGATCGATCACCTGTTGCCAGAGGTTTAGCTGGAAGGGTGGGTCGATAAAAACCACATCAAAACGCATGGTTTGGCCGGCTGTTGATAGATTATGCAAATAGGCAAGTGCATCCATCTGCAGGACTTTGCCTCCCTCAGCGTGAAGCAGCGTCAGGTTGGATTTGAGTTGCGCTGCCGCACGCTGATCCCACTCGATCAACACACTGGCGGCAGCCCCGCGCGATAAAGCTTCCAAACCCAGAGCACCCGAGCCGGCAAACAAATCCAGGCAATGAGCCCCGTGAATATCTGGCGCAAGCCAGTTAAACAGTGTTTCGCGAATCCGGTCACCGGTAGGGCGCAGGCCGTCCACATCGGGAAAGGCGAGTTTTCGCCCGCGCCAAAGCCCGCCAATAATGCGCAGCTGGTTGGCACCTTTCGGTGATTTTACAGGTGGTTTTGCGATGGGCTTGGACAAGGCTTTTTCTCTGCGAGCGGTTAAGAAGTGGTAGGATAGCGCCTTTGCTGGCGTTGCTAAAACCATATTGCCAGCGGCGCGTCACTTGCCCCTTTGGCCAACACCCCAGATTACCATTATGTTTTTTAATCTCTTTAAAAAGTCTGACAAACCCGAAACCCAAACCGAGACGGCAGCACAGGAAACGAGCCAGCCAACGGAAGTCGTCAGTGAAACTGCACCTGCGGCACCGGCAGACGTGTCGGTTGCTGACCCAACTCCCCATGAGGCTGCCTCTGGGGCCCTGTCCGAGCCGCCGGTAAAATTGGGCTTTTTTGCCCGTATCAAACAGGGCCTGAGCCGTACCAGCAGTCACTTTGCCGAGGGACTGGGCAATTTATTCCTCGGTCGCAAAACGATTGATGAGGAGTTGTTTGAAGAGCTGGAAACCCAGTTGCTGGTTGCCGATGTGGGTATGGATGCCACTACCGAGATTATCGACAGCCTCACTGCGCGTGTTGCCCGCAAGCAGCTCAGCGATGTGAATGCGCTCTATGCCGCCTTGCGTGAACAGCTCACGGATATGTTACGTCCGGTGGAAAAACCGCTGGAAATCGATAGCGGCAAGCAGCCTTATGTGATCCTTGTGGTGGGCGTTAATGGTGTGGGAAAAACCACCACCATCGGTAAGCTTGCCAAACGCCTGCAAAATCAGGGTAAAAAAGTCATGTTGGCGGCGGGAGATACCTTCCGTGCGGCAGCGGTTGAGCAGCTGCAAGTTTGGGGCGAGCGGAATAATGTTCCGGTAATCGCCCAGCACACTGGTGCTGATGCTGCATCGGTAATTTACGATGCGCTGAATGCCGCTAAAGCGCGTGGGATTGACGTGATCATCGCCGATACTGCCGGCCGTCTGCACAATAAAAACCATTTGATGGATGAGCTGTCCAAGGTCAAGCGTGTGATGGCCAAGGTTGATGGTTCTGCGCCCCATGAAGTACTGCTGGTGCTGGATGCCGGCACCGGCCAGAACGCCGTTAACCAAACCGAAACCTTCCGCGACGCAGCCGGTGTTACCGGGTTGGTATTGACCAAACTGGACGGTACCGCCAAAGGCGGGGTGATTTTTGCGCTGAGTAAAAAATTCGGTCTCCCGGTGCGTTTCATCGGGGTGGGTGAGGCGATTGACGACCTGCAACCATTTGCGGCCGAGCCGTTTATCAAGGCGCTGTTTAACCAAAACGATGCCGCTTAAACCAAAGACTAAACAGGGTTTGTTGTGATTCGATTCGAAACCGTAAGTAAGCGCTACGATACTGGCTATGAAGCCTTGTCGCGCGTTGATTTTGAAGTCCAGGCGGGTGAAATGCTGTTTCTCACCGGTCACTCGGGGGCAGGCAAAAGTACCCTGATGAAAATGATCCTGCTCATGGAGCAGCCATCACTCGGGCAAGTTTACGTGGATGGCCATCACCTGGAATCCATGCCCAAAAGCCAAATTCCCTATTTTCGTCGCAATATCGGTGTGGTCTTCCAAAACCACCAGCTCTTATTCGATCGCACGGTTTTTGACAATGTTGCCCTGCCCCTGCAAGTGGCGGGCTACCCACATCAGGAAATCGGCAAACGGGTGCGCGCCGCCCTGGATAAGGTTGATTTGTTGGATAAGGAACGCAGCAATCCAGTGGTTTTATCCGGTGGTGAGCAGCAGCGTGTGGGCATCGCGCGTGCCGTGGTCAACAAGCCCAGTTTGCTGCTGGCGGATGAGCCCACGGGCAATCTGGACCCGGAGTTGGCTAACGAGATAATGACCTTGTTTCGTCAATTCAATGAAGTTGGCACCACCGTGATGATCGCCACCCACGATGTGGAATTGCTTAAACGTATGAATAAACGTGTGCTCGGTTTGGTGCAGGGTAAATTGGTTCATGACGGGGTGCTCTGGTGAAATCAAATCGACCGCAAAAACCTGAGCGCCGCAATCGCATGGGCGCAAGCCAAATGTCCCGCGCTGAACGCCAGCAACGCAGCCCGCGCCCAGAACCCGTGCGCGCCCAGGGCGCAGTGCAAAGTCACATGTCCTGGCGCGACAAGTTTGATGCCTGGAGTGCCCATCACAGCAACTCAGCCATAGAAAGCCTGCTGCGTATGTTAGAGACCCCCCTGCAAAGCGCCATGACCTGGCTGGTAATTGCTATTGCGATTGCTCTGCCGGCAGCGCTGTTTGTAGTGTTTAGCAACCTGCAGCAAATTGGTCAGGCCTGGCAGGATTCCAGTCAGGTATCGGTGTTCCTCAAAAAAGACGTGACCTCCAGCCAAGCCGGGGATCTACGCAGCCGCATCGCCCAGCGGCCAGATGTGTTGGAGGCCAGCTATATATCTCCCGAACAAGCCTTGGCCGAGTTCAAACAGAACTCCGGGTTGGGTGAGCTCGCCAGCCATTTGGATGAAAATCCGCTGCCGGGGGTGATAATGATTACCCCGAAAATGCAGCAAAATACACCGCAAGCTCTGGCAGATTTGCAGCAGATGTTGGTCGCCGAACCAAGGGTGGCAGATGTCCGTCTGGATATGCTCTGGGTCAAACGCCTGCATCAATTCATCACCGTGGCGGAACGATTTGTGATGGCCCTGGCCGGGTTGCTGGCCTTGGGTGTCTTGCTGGTGATAGGCAACACTATTCGTATGGCGATTGAAAACCGGCGCGATGAAATTCTGGTAGTTAAACTCGTGGGTGGCACCGATGCCTATGTTCGCCGCCCTTTTCTGTACACCGGGCTTTGGTTTGGTGTTGGCGGCGGCATTGTGGCCGCCGTGCTTCTTGCTTTGGGATTTTGGTGGTTAGCGGCGCCAGTTGCGCAGCTGGCTGATCTGTATCAAAGCAGCTTCCGTTTACAGGGTTTAGGTTTTATAGAGAGTATCCAACTGATTCTATTGGCAGGGTTCACCGGCTTGCTCGGTGCCTGGATTGCGGTGGCGCGCCACCTGTATCAGATCCAACCGCGTTAATTTGCTTGCCTGTAGAGTGAGTTTGTAAGGTGCAAGATTCGCGTAAAACTGAACTTTTACGCTCTTTGCACAACTAAATAGCCGGTGATACACTCGAGGCACACTAATTGGAGGTATACATGAGCGCAAGTACAAGTCTGCAACCTATCGGCATCCTGGCCCCTGGTGCAAACCTGAACGCCTATGTGCAAGCCGTCAGTGCCTTTTCCATCCTCAGTGTCGAGGAAGAACAGGAGCTGGCGCGCGACTTACACCACAATGGTAATCTGGATGCCGCGCGTAAATTGGTTATGGCGCACCTGCGGTTTGTCGTACATATTGCCCGCTCCTACAACGGCTACGGTTTGCCGCTGGGTGATTTGGTGCAGGAAGGCAACGTTGGTTTAATGAAAGCGGTCAAACGTTTCGATCCCGACAAGGGTGTGCGTTTGGTTTCCTTTGCTGTGCACTGGATCAAAGCGGAAATCCACGAATTTATTCTGAAAAACTGGCGTATCGTAAAAATCGCTACCACCAAAGCCCAGCGCAAACTCTTCTTCAATTTGCGCGGCGCGAAAAAACGTTTGGCTTGGTTGAGCAATGACGAAGCACATGCGGTAGCTGCTGATCTGGGCGTGGATGTTAAACAGGTGCGCGAAATGGAAGGCCGTCTGGCTTCCTACGATGCGGGTTTTGATGCCGGTGAAGACGATGACGATGAGTCCTACGTAGCACCAGCTCACTATCTGGAAGACAACCGCTACGATCCAGCTGTGCGCTTGGAAGAATCCAATTGGGAAGAGTCCAATGTGAATAGCCTGGAAAAGGCGATAGAGCGTTTGGATGATCGCAGCCGGGTAATTTTGCAGCGCCGCTGGTTAAATGAGGACAAGGCAACGCTACATGACTTGGCTGCTGAATATGGTGTATCGGCTGAGCGTATACGCCAGCTGGAAAAAAATGCCATGAATAAAGTCAAAACCATGATGTTGGAAGCTTGATCTGTCTACTGTGTTAATTCAAAAAAGCCGCGCACCGCGCGGCTTTTTTTTGCGGTTAAAAAAGTTATTTCAAGGGGGCAAAGTTGTCTCATAAATTTATTCAAATCGCTGCAATTAGTGGCTTTTTGGCAGTAGCTATTGGCGCTTTTGCAGCACATGGGTTAAAGCAGCATTTGGCTCCCGAGGCCATAGAAACCGTGAAAATAGCGGTTCAGTACCAGTTCTTTCATACTCTTGCCTTGTTGGGAGTGGCGCTTTGGTCAATGCACAAACCTGCTGTTGCGGGCTTAAAAGCAGCCGGCCTAGCCTTTATACTGGGCATCTTGCTTTTCAGTGGCAGCCTTTACGCTATTGCATTGGGTGCGCCGCGCTGGTTTGGGCCGGTTACCCCGCTTGGCGGTGTCTGCTTTTTGCTAGGTTGGCTGTTCTTATTTAGTGCCACTTGGCGTACCCAAATGGACGAGTAATTGACTCGTTTCTGTCTCACTAACGAATTTATACCTCTATGTCTGATTTTCCTGAATTAACACCTGACCATGAAGGCGGTGAACAAGGGTTCCTGATCAAGCCGGAATTCAAGCCCAAAGCCATTCGCAGCTTTGTGATCCGTGCGGGGCGCATCACTGTTGGGCAAAAAAATGCCTTTGATACCTATTGGCCAACCTTGGGTTTGAGTTTATTTAAAGGCCGCATTGACCCTGAATTGGTATTTGGGCGCAGAGCACCATTGGTGTTGGAAATTGGTTTTGGCATGGGCGATTCTCTGTTGGAAATGGCGCGTAACGAACCTGAAAAAAACTTTATCGGCATTGAAGTGCACCCGCCGGGAGTAGGGCGGCTGATTAATCTGGCGGGGCAGGAGGGCTTAACTAACCTACGGGTTTACATGGCTGACGCCATGGATGTATTGGAAGATTGTATTCCTGATAACAGTATCGATCGCTTGCAGCTTTATTTCCCCGATCCCTGGCATAAGAAGAAGCACCATAAACGTCGTATCTTACAGTCAGCCTTTGTTCAGAAACTGCGCCCTAAACTCGCGCCCGGTGGTTTGTTCCACATGGCAACAGACTGGCAAGCCTATGCCGAGCATATGCTGGAGGTAATGAACGCTGCGCCGGGTTTTACTACCGACTACAAGGAAACCGGCTACGCACCAAGACCTGACTATCGCCCTGTTACCAAGTTTGAAAAACGTGGTGAGCGTCTTGGGCATGGTGTCTGGGATATTTTGTTCAAAAAATCAGCATAAACTGGCGCATTAAGTCGCTTAAATTGGCACGTGGCACTTTAATTTGTTAATGTAAGCGACTGAATATAATCATGAAACGGATTTCTCGCCGGTGTAGTTATCGATCATTTGATCATTTTTATCAGTTTGGCGGCATAACTTAATAAGCCAAATTGTTTTTTGGAACTCGCTATTTTCAACGGAGAACTATGACTATGAAACACACAAAAGTATTAGCTTTATCTGCTGTTATCGCTGCTTTGTCAGCGGGCGCCAGCGCAGACAATCACAAATTCGAAGTACGTGCCGAGGGTGGCCGTGTATTTTTTGACGAAGCTCTGGAAGATGCCAATACCTGGGGCTTGGGCTTTGGTTATGTGTTGAACGAAAACTGGACTTTGGAAGCTGTTGCCAGCAAATGGGACAGTGAAACCCAGGATGCAGCTCTGGATGTAGACGGTACCCAATACCGTTTGGACGCCCTGTACAACATCAACACTGAAAGCTTGTGGCGCCCTTACGTTGCTTTCGGTATCGGTGATCAAGACCGCGAGTGGACTACTGAAGACTACTCCGAGCGCGACACCCTGTTAAACCTGGGTGCCGGCGTTAAGCGTGCACTGGGAGGCAACTGGGAATTCCGCACTGACGTACGTGCTTTCAACAGCCTTGATAACGAATACACCGACCTGGCCTTGAATGCCGGCATCAGCTACTTGTTTGGTGGCTCACCTGCGCCAGTTAAAGCAGCTCCTGCTCCGGTAGTCGAAAAAGACAGTGATGGTGACGGCGTATTGGACTCCAAAGATCAGTGCCCAGACACTCCATCCACTCACAAGGTTGATGCAGTTGGTTGTTCTCTGAAGTTGACTGAAACTGTGGCTATTGAACTGAATATTACTTTCGATACTGCCAAGTCAATCATCAAGCCTGAGTTTGAAAATGAAGTGGCTAAACTGGCTACTTTCATGAACCAGTACGCAGACACTGTTGTGACTGTTGAAGGCCACACCGACAGCCAGGGTTCAGATGCTTACAACCAAAAGCTGTCACAAAGCCGTGCTGATTCGGTAAAAGCAGCACTGATTACCAAACACGGTATCGCTGCTGACCGCGTGAACGCCATCGGCTACGGTGAAGCCAAGCCTGTTGCAGACAATATGACTGCTGCTGGCCGCGAGCAAAACCGTCGCGTGGTTGGTCAGGTTTCTACCAAAGTAACCAAAACCGAAACTCGCAACTAATCCCCGTTAGTTGTAAAAAAAACCGGCCTAGAGCCGGTTTTTTTGTGTCTGTTTTTTTACTTATGGGATAGGGGATAGTCGCGCAGTAACTCCTCATACCCCATCCTAAAGTCCGGATAGCGCAGTGCGTAGCCTGTACTGAGTAAGCGCCGGTTGCTGATGCGTTTATTGCCGCGTTCGTTGACGGCATCGGCGGCCAAAAAGTCGCTAATCCCAAGTTGCAGGGCGATCCAGCTAACGACTTCCACCATCGGGGTGGGGCTGGAATCTGTGGCCAGATAAACCGGTTCAAGCGCTTGAACTTTGGCCAATTCAATGAGGTGGGCGAGCACCCCGGCGCAATCCTCAACATGGATGCGATTGGTGTAATGGGGGCTGGCGGAGGCACGCTGGCTGATTACCTGCTCGATCAATCTATTCCTGCCGGGACCGTAAATGCCGCTAAAGCGCAGGATACAGCTGTTATATCCGCTACTAAGCAGGGTTTGCTCCGCTTCCAGTAATCGTTGACCGCTAAAGCCCTCGGGTTGGGTGGGGGATGTTTCATCCACCCAACTGCCATCGTTTTGGCCGTAAACCGCCGTGCTGGACACAAACAGGATCAAACGTGGTGTGTGTGTGTGTTGTTTTAGCCCGGCAATCAACTGCTGGCAGCTCTGTACATAGGCTTGTTGGTAGCCCGCATCGCTGCGCTCGGAGGGAGTCATGCTGATCACAATCACGTCAAAACCCTCAGCCAGAATCGGCGCCAGTTGCCCGGCCTGGGTGACATCACACTGGCGATAGCGGAGGTAGGGCAGATCGCTGCAAGCGCGGCGGCGCAGGCCGGTTATGTCATAGCCGCGCGGCGCCAGCTGCTGTGCGAGGCGCTGGCCTATATCGCCGCAGCCGATAATTAATAACTTTTCACTCAACACAGGTTCATTCATAGGTTCAGTTTCATGTGGGTGATGGTGCGATGGTGTGAAGTTGCGTTAATTAGTATTTGATAAATGTCGCTTATCTGATAGTTTTAGGCTATTCCAAGAAAAGCCCTGGCTTTTTAAAAAAGCCCATTCCACGGAGCTGTATTATGACCCTGACCGAACTGCGCTACATAGTCACCCTTGCCCAGGAACAACATTTTGGCCGCGCCGCCGACCGCTGTTACGTCAGCCAGCCCACCTTGAGTATTGCGGTGAAAAAGCTGGAGGACGAGCTGGGGGTAGCCCTGTTTGAACGCACCAAATCGCGCGTACAGCCTACGCCACTCGGCGAACAAATTGTCGCCCAGGCCAATTTAGTGCTGGAGCAAACGGCGGCGATTAAAGACCTGGCCGATGCCGGTAAAGACCAGCTCAGCAGCCCGCTGTCGGTGGGAGCGATTTTTACCATCGGGCCTTATTTACTACCCAAGTTTATTCCCCACCTGCAACAGCTGGCGAGCAAAATGCCGCTCTATGTAGAGGAGGGCTACACCCACAACCTGCGCAAGAAGCTGCGCAATGGCGAGCTGGATGTGATTATTGTCGCCCTGCCATTTGTGGAACCGGACGTAGTCACCCAGGCGCTCTACGACGAGCCCTTTGTGGTATTGATGCCCAAGGATCACCCCCTCGCCGCCAAAACCGCCATCGACCCGCTCGATCTCAACAGTGAGCAGCTGTTACTGCTCGGCGAAGGCCACTGCTTTCGCGATCAGGTGCTCACCACCTGCCCGAGCCTGCAACACAGCGCCGAAGCCAGCGCCAATAGCAGCAACGTGCGCACCGCCGCCGAGGGCAGTTCCCTTGAAACCCTGCGTCATATGGTCGCTTCCGGCCTTGGTCTGACCATTCTGCCCGCCTCCGCCGCCGAAAGTTCGCTCTACAGCGCCGAAGTACTGGTTACTCGCCCCTTCACCGAACCTTCACCCAGCCGCACTGTAGCCCTGGCCTGGCGCGCGAGTTTCCCCCGCCACAAAGCGATTGACGCCCTGCGCACGGCGATCAAGGCGTGTCGCCATTAGGCATGATCTTTGATGTCCAATGTGAGCATAGCCATCAATACCAGTAAAACTCTCGATCAAATCCCGGTCACCGCGATTAAGGGGGTTGGTGCCAGTTTAGCGGCTAAATTGGCGAAGATAGGCCTGTTTAGCGTACAAGATATTCTGCTCCATCTGCCTCTGCGCTATTTGGATCGCACCCGTATTACGCCGATTGGTGCGCTACAGCCCAATATCAATGCGGTGTTGGAGGCGGAGGTGCGCGCCTGCGACATGGTGTTTGGTAAACGCCGCAGTTTGGTATGCAAGGTGCAGGACGGCACTGGCACTATTACCCTGCGTTTTTATCACTTCAACAATGCACAAAAACAGCGGTTGGTGCAGGGCACCCGCCTGCGTATTTTTGGTGAAACACGGCGCGGTGCCTCGGGTTTGGAGATGTACCATCCCGAATACGACGAGCTGGATAGCGCCGCGCCCTTGCCGCTCGCGCAGTCGCTCACCCCGATTTACCCCGCCACCGAAGGCTTGACCCAACCGCGTCTGCGCTCGCTGGCAGTGCAGGCATTGACCTGGCTGGACAAACACGCGCTGAAAGAATTGCTGCCCGAGGTGGTGCGCCGCCAGCTTAACCAGTCGTCGCTCGCCGATGCCTTACGCTATTTGCACCAGCCGCCCACCAGCGCCAATATCCAGCAGCTAATGGATGGTGAACATCCTTACCAGCAGCGGTTGGCCTTTGAGGAGCTGCTCGCCCATCACTTGAGCTTACTTCTGTTGCGCCGTGAAACCCAGGCGGATGGCGCATACCAGCTAAAACTGGACAGCGCTTTGCAGCAGCGCTTTCTTGCCGGTTTGGGTTTCAACCTGACCCGCGCCCAGAGTCGGGTGGTGACTGAAATCGCCGATGACCTGGCTAAACCGATTCCCATGTTGCGTCTGGTGCAGGGCGATGTCGGTTCGGGTAAAACCGTAGTGGCAGCGCTGGCGGCACTGGCAGCGGTATCGGCGGGTAAACAGGCGGCGATTATGGCCCCCACCGAAATCCTCGCCGAACAGCATCGCCTCAACTTTGGTAAATGGCTGGAGCCGCTGGGTATCCAGCTTGGTTGGCTCACCGGCAAACTCAAGGTGGCGGAGCGCCGTAGCCAACTAGCGGCGATTGCCAGCGGTGAAGCGCAGGTGGTGGTTGGCACCCATGCACTGTTTCAAGAGGCGGTGAGTTTTGCTGATCTGGGGCTTATCGTAATTGATGAACAGCATCGATTTGGCGTGCATCAACGGCTAACGTTGTCGGAAAAAGGCACCAATAGTGACGAAAACCGGCGATTCGGCTTGCTGCGCCCGCATCAGTTGATTATGACTGCTACCCCCATTCCGCGTACCTTGGCGATGAGCGCCTATGCCGATTTGGACTGCTCGGTGATCGATGAGCTGCCGCCCGGAAGAACGCCCATCACCACTGTGGTGATTAGCGATAATCGCCGCGAGGAAGTGGTTGAGCGGGTACGTTTGGCTTGCGAGCAGGGTCGGCAGGCTTATTGGGTGTGTACGCTCATCGAAGAGTCCGAAGCGCTGGAGGCCCAGGCGGCCGAGGCAACGGCGGCGAACCTCACCGAATCCCTGCCACAGCTGCGTATTGGGCTAATCCACGGGCGCTTGAAACCCGCGGAAAAAGAGGCGGTGATGGCGGCCTTTAAAGCCAATCAGCTGGATCTGCTGGTGGCGACCACGGTGATTGAAGTAGGGGTGGATGTACCCAACGCCAGTTTGATGATTATCGAAAACCCCGAGCGCCTCGGTCTCGCCCAGTTGCACCAACTGCGCGGGCGAGTGGGGCGCGGGTCGGCCGCTAGCCACTGTGTACTCTTGTATGGCTCGCCGTTATCTCACAACGGGCGCGAGCGCCTGCGGGTGATGCGCGAAAGTAGTGACGGTTTTTATATCGCCGAACAGGATCTTGAACTGCGCGGCCCTGGCGAAGTGCTGGGCACCCGTCAAACGGGTGAAATGCAATTCAAAATCGCCGACCTGCAGCGCGATGGCCATTTGCTCCCCCAAGTGAAGGATGCGGCCCTGCTGTTGATGAGCGATTACCCGCAAGTCTGCGAGCAGCTAGTGGTGCGGTGGCTCGGCAATAATCAGCGCTACCTGCAGGTGTGATACCCACTGCAAGTCAAATTGTGACATGCATCACGTTTTTTGGCAGATTGGCGTATGTTTCATCTTGTGGCTAAAAATAGTAGTTTTTCTGGCGTATTTATTTCTTTTATCTGTCCGATTGTCATTGTGGCTTGCAAAACTCGACTATGCTTGAAAGCGGTAGGCGGGATGCGTATGGCGAGTTAACAAATCTTCCCTGCGCTATATGAGAAATGATTTTCCTGCTTTACACTCCCCCTTACAAGAAGGTCAGGATTCACCTAACCCTATGTATATCAATCAGTTATCGTCAATGAGAGGAGTAGGTCGTGCCAGTCCCTTCCAGTGTTCAGTCATTGCTCAATAAACAGAATGTGCATTATCAGGTGTCTGAGGTGCCACTCGATGAGAATGAGAGAGCACTTTGGCATGACCAGCATTTACGCACTATGAGCGCAGCCAAATCCGTAATATTGCAAGACGCCAAAGGCCGTGTGCAGGTGATTTATGCCGCTGACCGCCTGTTGGATCTCAAGGCCGTTAACCGCCAACTGGGGCGTGAACTTCACGCGGCCAAGCCGGAAGACATTCACAAGTTTTGCCTCTCTCACAATTTACAGTCCATCCCGGCGCTACCCAAGTTAGCTGGGCTGTTGACCCTGATTGACCGCAGCCTGATTGAGCGCAGTGAATTACTGGCGGACTCGGGCGATGAACAGCAGTTGCTGCGTTTTACCCGCGAAGAATTTCAGCAAATTATGGAAGACGCGACGGTTTGCGATATAGCCGTGCCGCTTGAACCTTTGGAGGTAGACGATACCAGCATCACCGACAGCGAGCAGATTCTGGGTGCGGTACGTAATTTCACCCAACTGCGTATCAAGCAGCGCCTGGAAGAAACTCTGGAATTACCGCCCTTATCCGATACCGCCCAGCGCATCATCAAATTGCGGGTGAACCCCAATGCGGATATCAGTGATTTGGCACAAATCGTGGAGACTGACCCGAGCCTCGCAGCGCAGGTCGTCAGCTGGGCGGCATCTCCCTATTATTCTGCGCCGGGAAAAATCAAATCCATCCACGATGCCATAGTGCGTGTGCTGGGGTTTGACATGGTACTCAACCTCGCACTGGGTTTGTCCCTTGGCAAGGCCATGACCATCCCCAAAGAAGGCCCGCATGGTGCACTGCCTTACTGGCAACAAGCGGTATACATGGCGGCCACTATTGAAGGTTTGGTGACGGCAATCCCGCGTGATCACCGCCCCAGTTTTGGCATGGCCTACCTTTGTGGCCTGTTGCACAACTTCGGTTATCTGATTCTGGCGGAAGTGTTTCCGCCTTACTTCCACAACTACTGTGAATTGGCCGATGCCAACCCCCATGTGGAGCATCAGGTTATTGAACGCCATTTACTGGGTATTACCCGCGAGCAATTGGCGGCTTCACTGATGTCGCTCTGGTCAATGCCGGAGGAAGTCGTGGTTGGGTTGCGCTATCAGGCCAACCCGCATTACCAGGGTGAATATGCTGCATACGCCAAGTTGATTTTTGTCGCCCAGCGATTGTTGCACCAACACAACATCGGCCGTGGCCCCAAGCTGGAGATTCCCGCACAAGTGTTTGAAGACCTGCATTTGGATCCGGAAAAGGCCTACACCACGGTGGCCAATATTATTGAGAGCAGCGACGATTTAAAGCACATCGCGAACGAACTGGCGCCCCACCACTAGTGCGGCGCCAGTCTAAAACTGCGTGATCAAAACCCCTTTTGCGAGGGGTTTTTTGTTTATAGTGAAACTGTTTTTAGTGGCCGGCGATAAGAGCCACACCCCATCAACCAGCGAGAGAGCCCATGACCGAATTATTCCCTGCCGCCGAGGCAGCAAAAGTACTAGTTGCACGGCGTATTGCCGGAACCCAGGGGGAGCGTTTGGCGCCCTCCTGTCGCCCGCAAAACATTGAACAGGCGCTGGCGATCCAGGCTGCCGTGAGCGAGCAGTGGTGCGAGCAAATGGACGACAGCATTGGCGGTTGGAAATGCCTGTTGCCGCCGGAGGACAAACTGATCGTCGGCCCCATTTATACCCGCACTATCGATTCGGTTCCGCCGGTGAGCCTGTGGACTAAAACGACAGCAGAGGGCGAGCGTGCGCGCATCGAACCGGAACTGGCATTTTTCTTTGGGCGGGATCTGCCCCCGCGCCCTGAACCCTATACCCCGGAGGAGGTGGATGCCGCCATCGCCCGCACCCACATGGCGCTGGAGCTGATAAACAGCCGCTACACCGACCCGTCCAGCTGTGAATTCCCCGAAATGCTCGCCGACGGTTTGGTGAATCAGGGCCTGTTTATCGGCCCGCAAGTGGATTCCCGCAACGCGCGTAGCGCCAGCAGTTTTACCGTGATTATGACCTGCGCCAACGGCGAAATAATTGAGCGCCAGGGCCAGCACCCCAATACCCATCCGCGTGCGCCGCTCTACTGGCTGGCGGAATTTCTGCGCAGCCGCGGCGAGGGCATAGTGGCCGGGCAGGCGGTGATTACCGGTTCCTATGCCGGCGTGATTGAAGTACCGGTGAATAGCGCGATCAAGATCGACTATGCTGGTCTGGGCAGTATGGAAGTCAGTTTTACCCCAAGGAAGGCAAACTAAGGAGCCATTATGAGTAACGAAACCGCTGTTAAACCTTTTTATTCCTGCCAGATTCCGGTGCGCTGGGGCGATATGGACGCCTATGGCCATGTGAATAACACCCTCTACTTTCGCTATTTTGAAGAGGCGCGTTTCCAGTGGATGCTGGAAAAAGGCCTGCCACTCAAAAGTGATACCCATCCGGTGGTGGTCACTATTGGCTGCACTTTTTTGCGCCCGATTTTCCACCCGGAACTGCTGCGTATCGATGTGTTTTTGAGTGAGCCGGGGCGCTCCAGCTTTATGGTCAAGTACCTGGTTTACACCCAGTCCCACCCGGATACACCCGCCGCTGAAGGCTATTCCAAAGTGGTGTGGGTGAGTGCAGTGGACGGAAAATCCGTGCCCCTGCCGGACAATGTGCGCTGCTGGTTCGACCCCCAGTGATACCGGCATGGCTGGAGGCGGGGTTTTGGGGCTTTGTCGCCTCCAGTGCGCTGTTGATCGGCGCGCTCTTGGGGTGGTTTATCCGCTTCCCGCCCAAAGCTGTCGCCTATGTCATGGCGTTGGGCAGCGGTATTCTGGTTGCAGCGCTCAGTTTTGAATTGGTGGGCGAGGCGCTGGCGCAGGCCAGTGTGCTGTGGATTGCCGGTGGTTTTATGGGTGGCGCACTGGTGTTCTCGCTGGTGAATCATCGGTTGAATAGCCCCGGTGTAAAACACCGCAAACGCTCTCACACCCAGCAACCGGCGGCGGAAAATACCGGTGTTGCCATAGCCGCTGGCACCCTGCTGGACGGCATCCCGGAATCCATCGCCATAGGGTTGTTAGTGGCGAGCGGAGGCAAACTCAGTTTGGCCACCATCGCCGCAATTTTTATCTCCAATATTCCCGAGGCGCTATCCAGCACTGCTGGTATGCGTCGTGCCGGGCGCAGCGGCTGGTTTATGTTGCGCCTGTGGGGCGGCATCGCGTTTTGCTCGGGTGTATTTGCGATTCTGGGCGCGGTGTTTTTTGGCGCTGCGCCGCTGCAGGTAAAAGCGCTGATCACCTGTGTGGCCGCTGGCGGTATTTTTGCGATGGTGGTGGAAACCATGATTCCTGAAGCCTTTGCCGAAACCCATGAAATGTCGGGGCTGATTGCGGCGCTGGGCTTTGTGGTGGCAGTGGCATTACAAGCGCTGGAGACCTAAAAAAACGCGCTATTCAACCAGCGGTAAATTGCAGTTGCATGACAAAAACAGTGAATTGGACGCGCCGTTAAAAATATAAAAAAATGTGTCCCCTTTTGCGTTCCAGCTCTCTCTTGGTAGTTGCCAGAGGCCTTGCGGCCAATACCACTAACCAGAGAGAGACTCATGAAGACCCCATTTTTCCCTAGCAATTTATTGGCCGCTGCCATCGGCAGTATTGCCTTAACCAGCCTTCCTGTTTTTTCCCAAAACACTGTTGCCCAAAGCAATGCAGCTCAGGCCGATCTGCTCGAAGAAGTGGTCGTGCAGGGTAGTTACAGCAGAAGTTTGCAATCGGCGTTGGATACCAAGCGCAACGCCGTGGGCGTGGTGGATGCCATCGCCTCGGAAGATATAGGCAAATTCCCCGCACAAAATATCGCGGAAGCTTTGCAGCGCGTAACCGGTGTGGCAGTGGTGCGCGACCGTGGTGAAGGAGTGTATGTGCGGGTGCGTGGTCTGGGTTCCAACTTCCAGGTGACCAGCCTCAATAGCCGTGCCATGGCAGTGAACGAAAATGTGCGCACCTCCGGGCAGTTTGGCCGCCAGTTCCGTTTTGACACTTTACCTGCCGAGCTGGTGTCCAGCGTGGAAGTGATCAAAAGCCCCACCGCCGATTTGGATGAAGGCGCCATCGGCGGCACGGTCAACATCAAAACCTTCAAACCGTTGGATCTGGACGGCAGCAAATACACCGGCTCGCTGCAAGCCAGCCACGCGGAATTAGCTGACAAAACCGACCCGCGCCTGTCCGGTTTGGCGAGTTGGAGCAACAGCGACAACACCTTTGGCGCGCTGGTTTCCGCCGCTTACGCCGAGCGCAGTGTGCGTCAGGATCGCTCGCTCAACTTTGGCTGGACCCAATCCGCGGGCATAGATACTGACGGCGATGGGGCGGTGGATTCCGGCCCCATCATCACCCCCGGCGGCATTCGCCCGACCCTCGAACTGGAAGACCGCGAGCGCGTGGGCATTGCCTCGGCCTTGCAATGGCGCCCGAGTGACATAGCCGAAGTCAACTTCGACATTTTCTACGTTGACCAAACAGTGAACTACGACGAATTCACCTACAGCGCGGATTACAACCTCAACAAACTTACCCCCGGTTCGGCGGTGATTCGCAACGGCGCCTTGATTGGCGGCTCCACCACCGATGGCGCGGTGCAAATCGGTCGCGAAAGCTCGGGCATCAACGACGAAAATCTGGCGCTGGGCTTAAACGGCGCGCTCTATCTGGGCAACTGGAAACTCTCCGGCGACCTGTTTCACTCCACTGCCGACAGCGAAGACGCCGACCCGATTATCCGCACCCGTTTTCGTCGCACCAGCGGCGTGGCATTTGATTTCTACTTCCCCAAGGTGGATGGCGACTCGGTGCCCAGCATCACCTACAAAAACGCCGACCTGACTGACCCATCGCAATGGCTGGGGCGCCGTTTGGAGTGGCGCACTATTCGCGCGGAAGACGAAGAGCAGGCGATTAAGTTGGATGCCGAGCGCGAGCTGAATGTCGCCGGTCTCACCAAATTCACCAGCGGCGTTAAGTTGCGCGAGCGTTCGCGCGATTACTTCCGCCGCGATCTGGTGCTGATCAATGGCATTGAAGGTGAGGTGTTTGACGAGAGCTACTTTGAGCCCTTTCCGGTGAGTGGTTTCCTCGGTGACGCCAAAGGCGAATTCCCTAAGGTGTGGCTGGTGCCGGATGAAACTAAATTCTGGAGCAACTACCCCAGCGCGACCGACTTGGCAGCGCCCCTCTCATCGGGCGATTTGCGCAATTCCTACCGCATCGACGAGACCATCACCTCCGCCTATGCAATGCTGGATATGGAGCACCAGCTGGGCGGTTTGCCACTCAAAGGTAATCTTGGTGTGCGCGTTGCCCAAACTGAACAGACCTCGTCCGGTCATGCATCGGTGGGCGGTGTGACTACGCCGGTGAGCTTTGACGAGGACTATACCGATGTGCTGCCCTCGGCCAACTTCTCGCTCAACTGGACTGACGATTTACTCACCCGCGCTGCCGTGGCCAAGGTAATTACCCGCCCGGATCTACAAGACATGGCACCGCGCCTGACCTTTAACTCCGGCGACGTCAACACTGCCACCGGCGGTAACCCGCTGCTCAACCCCTTTGAGGCCTGGCAGTATGACCTGACACTGGAATGGTATCTGGACAAGGTTACTGCGCTCTCGGCCGGTGTTTTCTACAAGGATATTGAGACCTTTATCCAAACCCAAAAGTCGGATTTGCTGTTCAACGGTGTGGTTTATGAACTCAGCTCCAAGGTGAACGGCTCCAACGCCGAAGTCACCGGGATGGAACTGGCCTATCAACAAGTGTTTGACCAACTGCCCGCGCCCTTTGATGGCCTGGGTTTGCAGGCCAACTACACCTGGACCGACTCCAGCGCCGTCTATGTGGACAACGACAAATCCGTAAAAGGTGATTTGGAAGATGTCGCGAAAAATAGCTACAACCTCACCGCCTTTTATGAAAAAGACGGCTTCGGCCTGCGCCTGAGCTACAGCTGGCGCGATGGTGTACTCAACCAGATCGGCACCAACAGCCTCGCCTCGGAAAACAAAACGGAGTTCGGCACTCTGGATTTAAGCGCGTCTTATGACCTGTCGGACAATGTCACGGTGTTTATGGAAGGTATCAACATCACCGACCAAGCCCAGCAGGACTTTGTGCAGGGCGATGAATTCCGCAGTTATACCGACTACGGCAGCACCTATTCACTGGGGGTGCGCGCCAGTTTCTAGGGTTTGGCTTGGGGCTGGGCGGTCATTTCAGCTCAGCCCTTATTTGGATGCCAGACTGGTTTGTCATCTAATAGTCATATTTTTGCGTCAAAAACAGCGCTGGTTTTCCAGTGCCTGTTTTTTTACTTTTGTGGATATTTTTTATGCGTTTAACCCGTCGTCATTTTCTTAAAAATGCCAGCGCTACCGCCATCGCCCTGGGTGGCCTGCGCAGTTTGCAACTGCAGGCACAGGTCTACGCCCAAGACCCGGTTTACGGGATCGATAAAGTCGGCCAACTGCTGGCCGACCCGGCGGGCATTCTCAATTTGCCGCGCGATTTCAGTTACAAAATTATCGCCCGCACCGGCGACCGCATGAGCGATGGGTTGATTACCCCCAGTGCGATGGACGGTATGGCCGCCTTCCCGCTGCCGGGTGATCTGAGCAAATGCATTCTGGTGCGCAACCACGAACTGGATTCCGTGGGCGAGGAAATTGATGCCTTCGGCGGCGATAAGGATTTAGCGCGCAAACATGTCGGCCGCAAAGGTTACGACAGCTTCGGCGGTCTGCCCGTCAATGGCGGCACCAGCACCCTGGTTTACAGCCATCGCAGCCAGCGGGTAGAGCGCAGTCACCTGAGTTTGGTGGGCACCGCGCGCAACTGTGCTGGCGGTGCTACGCCCTGGGGCAGTTGGCTCAGCTGTGAGGAGACACTGGTCGGCAAAGCCCAGGGCTACGGTCGCGAACACGGGTATATCTTTGAAGTGCCGTCACTCGGCAAGGGCTTGGTCGACCCGGTGCCGCTCAAGGATATGGGGCGTTTTGTACACGAAGCAGCGGCGGTCGATAGCACCAACGGCATTGTGTACCTCTCGGAAGATACGGATCGCAGCCTGTTTTACCGCTTTATCCCCAAAACCCCGGGCAAACTGGCGGAGGGCGGACAGCTGCAAGCCCTCGCCATCCGCGGCTGGCCAAGCGCCAATACCCGCAATTGGAAGGAAGACGCGCAGGACAAGAATGCGCAGACAGTCGCCATGCGCCAGCGGTTTGAATGCGAGTGGATCGACCTGGAGGATGTCACCGCACCCGAGGGTGATTTGAATACTCGCGGGGAAGCCAAAGGTGCGGCGATTTTTGCACGCGGCGAAGGCATCGCCTTTGCCCTGCGCGACGACAAAACCCGCGAAGTACTCTTTGCGGCGACTGGTGGCGGCCCGCTCAAAATCGGCCAGGTGTGGCGCTATCAACCCAGCGCCTATGAAGGCACGGCGCGCGAAACAGAGCAGCCGGGGGTGATGGAATTGGTTTACGAAACCCACAACCGCGCCATTTTGGAATCCTGCGATAACATCGCAGTCGCGCCTTGGGGCGACCTGATCATCTGCGAAGACAGCTACTCGGAAAACCCGGATACGGTGAACTACCTGCGCGGCCTCACTCCGGACGGGCGCATCTACACCCTCGCGATGAACGCCCACCCCGACAAAGGTGAATTCTGCGGCGCCTGTTTCTCCCCCGACGGCACTACGCTGTTTGTCAACATCCAACGCCCCGGCTTCACCCTCGCCATTACCGGCCCCTGGGGCAACCTGCGCAGCCGCGCCAAGGGGATTGATAAGTTGGGCTAGAGCTGTGCAATACAGCATTAATCATTTATATTGGTGCTGTATTGCATTTTTGTTCAGGAGTAAGTCAATGGTTTCTCTCGCCAAGGTAGCGCAATCCCCCAGCGCCCAAACAGGGGCTGCCAAAGGCGGTGCGGCCGTTGCGTTTACGCCTGCCCATGCCAGCGCCGCCTTGCAATGGCTGCACAAAATGAGTGGTGCGGACAGTTGGAACCTGAGTGTAGACGAGCAAGCGGAATTGCTCGGCGGTGTGCCCAAGCGTACTTACCACGAGTGGAAACGCCGCGCCCTGGCCGGTGAGCCGGTGGAGCTGTCGCGCGATACCTTGGAGCGTTTGAGTTTACTCTTGGGTATTGCTAAAGCCTTGCAGATTATTGCGCCCGCTGAGCGACAGGAACTAGCCTATCGTTGGTTTACCAGCCCCAATCAAAACCCTTTGTTTCAGGGGTTATCACCCAAGGATTACGCCATAACACGCGGCACTATGGACGCGCTTTATACTGTGCGTCGTTACTACGATGCCGCACGTGGCTAGTACGTTAGAACCATCAGGTAAAACTATGGACGGTTATTCATTTATCACACCCGAGTGGAAGCACTATCGTGTGATCCACTCCCGTTTCCCCCCGCGCAACCTGTTCGATGAAGACCCTGCAACCCAGAATTTACTGGCTGAACTGGAAGCTGCTACTAGTGATCGGCTCTATCGCTGGCGTGAGTGTGTGGCGGAAGAGGATGCCCGGTTTGGCGATGGTTGGGGCGCAGTAATGGCCTCGTTTTGTTATATCCGCCCCGGGCGTTTTAATACCGCCGCTTTTGGTGCCTACTATTGTGCCAACTCCGTTCATACCGCGATTGCGGAGTGGAGTCATCATGCCGCCAAGGTGTGGCGTGATCATGGTTTTGACGATCAAGCCAGCGCCGTGGTGCGCGCTTACATCGGCAGTTTCAAACAATCGCTGATCGATTTGCGTGAGCAAGTCCAATTTCACCACCCCGATAACTACTTCGCCTCACAAGCTTGCGCCGTTTCTTTGCGCGAACAGGGTTGTTATGGTGTGGTTTATACATCGTTGCGTCATCCCACAGGCTTGGCGGCTGCGCTATTTCGCCCACCAGCCACCTCGTCCCTGCGTCAATCTGCCCACTACTCAGTACGTTGGGACGGCACCCGCTTTGTGGAATTTGCCAAGTTAAATAGTTACGAAAAGTTGTGAGGTTTTTTATTAACTACTCCCCCAACCGCCACTGCACACCCACCCAAAAACTGCGCCCGTAGTGGGTGTAACCGGCGAATTCGCCATCCAACACACTTTCCCACTGGGCGGCGTTGGTGAGGTTGGTGGCGTCCATGCTGAGGCTGAGATTGGAATTCAGGTGCCAGCTCAGGTGCATGTCCAGGGTGCCGAAAGCTTCTATGTTTTGTGCCGCGAGGTTACTGCTGGCGACCTGATTGAGTACTTGATCGCGCCAGCTGTAGTGGGCGCGCCAGTGCCACTGGTCGGTTTCGCGATAGATTCCCAGGTTGACGCTGTTGCGCGCCACATCGGCGAGCCGGTCGCGGGTGATGCCAGCGGTTAAATTATCGCCAGTGCCTGTTGCGGTGCGATAGCTGGCGCGCGTCCAGGTGTGGGTGTAATTGGCGTTTACGCCCCAGTGGTGTAGTGGTTCGGGCAGGGTTTGTTGCCACGCGAGTTCGATGCCGGCGATGTCGGCGCGGGCGCCATTGTCGGGGCGGGTGAGTTCGTAGGCGGTGCCGTTAATCACTTGTATTCGGGTGCTGGTTTGGAAGAAGTTATCCAGGTTTTTGGCAAATATCCCTGCCGAGAGCAGCATTTTTTCGGCAGGGTAATATTCCAGTGCGCTGTCCCATTGCCAGCCGGTGACTGGTTTTAATTCGGGGTTGCCGCCGGTGGCGGTGGCTATGTCGCCGGAGTTGAGGGTGAGCCTTGGCGCCAGATCCTGAAACTCGGGGCGCGCCATCACCTTTGCCAGTGCGGAGCGCCAGAGTAATTGTTCATCCAACTCTACCACCAGATTTGCAGCTGGCAGCAGTTGCCTGTAGGTCTGCTGATAGCTCTGCTCCTTGGTCGCGGTTTGTACGCCGCCCTGTGTTTGTTGGTCGGTTTCCACCCAGCGCAGTCCTATGTCGCCGCGTAGCGGCCAGCGGCCTTGGCTGGCATCCAAATTCAGCTGGAGATAAAGCGCGCGGCTGTCCTCCCTAATGCGGTAGCTATTTTGTAAATCCTCGTTGCTTGAGGGGGATTGATAAAACGCTTGTTCATCAACACCTTGCCAAAATTTTTCCGCCCTGGGCACCAACCAGGTGTGGGGCAGGCGGCGGGTATTGCCCAAAAAATCAGCGACCGGCAGGGCGACAAAATAGTCGCTGGGGAAATAAACGCCGGTTATGCCTTCGCTCACGAGGCGATCCTTGCGCCAGTAGTCGCGGCTGTGGCGGCGCCAGTGCAGGCCTAGGTCCAGGCTGTGCCAGAGCGGGTGATCGAGTGTGCGGGTGCTGTCCAGCTTGAGCGCATTGTCGCTGTCTGTGCTGCGGGTGCTGCGCCATTCCAGGCGACGTCCGGGGAAATTGCCGGGGTCGAGCAGGTTTATATTCTGGTAGTCAATCTGCGGCAGCGCGTTGTTGGCGGTGTAATCAAAACTGAAACTCACGTCCCGGGTGCGGCGCAGGCGGGTGCGTTTTACCGCCTCTGGGTTGCCGCTGCTGGCGCGGCTGTTCACCCAGCTGGTGCTGAGTTGCCAGTCGTCACCCTGCCAGCCGAGGGCGATGTCCAGCATGCGATTGTTATCTTCCAAGCCGGCAGATTCGTGGCCGATTTGCACTGAGCCGGTGTGGGTGCTGCCCGCGACCAAGGCATTGCCGCGGGTTTGCAGGGTATCGTTCAGCAAGCCCTCGCTGTCATAGTCGGCGCTATAGCTGTATTCCTGATAATCGATCTGTTGGTGCAGCTGCAGCCAATGCACATCCAACTGCCAGGATTCGTTGGGGTGCCACTGCACGCTGCTGCTCAACCCCAAGCGTTCGCGCTGTTCCAGTTCCAGGGTGGGGCGCACCCCGGCGGGAGTGACTAGCATGTCGCGGTCGCCCCCTGTTGGCAATTGGTTTACAGATAGGTGCTGCCAGCGGAAGTTGAGTGCGCGATCCTGTCGCAAATGGCGTTGGTTGTAAGCGCCTGCGAGAGTAAAACCTAGCGTTCGGTCGCCGTTGACCCAGTTGCCCAGCGCCGCCAACTTGGGGCGCCAATCACCCACTAGCTCGGCGCTGTTGGCGCTTGCACTCAGGCTCAGGCGCGGCTCTCCAATCGTCAGCGGCGCAAAGGAGCGGATATCCACACTGCCGCCAATTGACCCTTCTTCATCGCCCGCCGCTGTGCTTTTGCGCACCTCAACCCCGGCCACCAACTCGGCGGGGAAGGTGTCGTAGTGGAAGCGGCGCCCGTACTGTTCGGAGTTGCGTACGTTTTCGTTCACCGTGAGCGGGTGGCCATTCAGGCTGACGCGATTGAATTGGGTGGGTAGGCCGCGAATGCTTAAAAACAGCGCCTCGCCGCGGTCGCGCACCACCGAAATACCGGGGCTGCGCTGAATCGCCTCGGCAATATTGTGGGCGGGGAATTTGGCGATATCCTCGGCGAAAATGCTCTCCATGAAGCGATTATTGCTGCGTTTCTGATCGATGGCTGTCTGCTGGTTTTTGCTGTAACTGCCCAGCACCAACAGCTGCTCCACAGTTTGTGTTGTGCTGGTTGGTACTGCCGGTGGCACAGGGGTGATGAGCGGTGGACGCGTTTGAACCAGCCAGCCAGAGGGGCGTTGCAGGGCGATAAAATCGGTATTCGCCAGCAATTGTTGCAGTGCTTGCTCCGGGCTGAAATATCCCTCAAGCGCCGGTGCTGTCGCACCTAGCAGTGCGCGTGGGTCGAACACAATACTCACCTGCAGTTGGCGCGCCACCTGGGTAAGGGCGTCACCCAATGGCTGCGCGGGTAATTGCCAGGCGTAAGCGGGCGACCTTGTTTGGGTTTCTGCCCTTGGCCCGCTGGTGGCGAGCGTCAGTAGCAGGCCGCTAATAATCAACCCTGTCAGGAGGTTGCTGAGGCCCGATGTCATTGGCGGCACCGGTCTGGCGGCCTAGTTGCGCGCCGCCAGCTGGATTATGGCGACGCCCTGTCGGTTGATGCGCCGCTGCTCCAATGGGTGCAATTCGGTGAGGAGTTCGAGGCTGGCGGTCACATTTTTCAGTTGGAAGCGACCAGCCAGCGGCAGCGCGGCCAAGCCCGGGTCGGCTAGTTGGATCTGGTTACTGCTGTAGCGATTGAGCTGCTCTACCAAAAGCCCCAGGTTGCCCTCATCCAATTCCAGCCAGCCGGAGCGCCAGTCCACTAGTCCGGCCAGCTCCACTTTTTGTAGCGCTATGCCATAGTCGCTGACCTGCGCCCTATCCCCCGCGACCAAGCGGGTCGGTGTGTCTGCGGGATGAGCGCGCAGGTCTATGGCACCTTCGTACACAGTGACCTCGGTTGCTTGCGCCAATCTGTCGATATTAAATTCAGTGCCCACCGCCACCACACTGGCCGTGCCGATACTGACGGCAAAGGGGCGATTTTTGTCCCTGGCGACGCGGAAATAGGCGGCCCCCGCTTGCAGCTCGATATTGCGCTGTTGTCCATCAATAGTGATCGCCAGGCGACTGGCGGGGCTGATTTCCAACACTGATCCATCTTCCAGTTGCAGGTCGTGCCGAATGCCCGTGGCGGTGGCAAAGGGTAGGGTTTTGCCGGTCGCCGGAGCATCGCTTAAAAACCGGGTGCTCACCAGCAGGGCGATACACAGGCTCAAGCACAGTGCCCAGCTGGCGCCACGGCGGAAATCGGTGACGGGTTTGTCGCGCGTCTGGCGCTTGACCCCTGTTGCAGTTTGCACGGCGGCGCTGAGCGCCGGGTCACCCCAGGTGTCCAGCATGCGTTCAAACAGCGCGCGGCGTTCGTTGTCGCCATCCAGCCAGAGCAATAGGCGGCGTTTGGAAAGTTCATCCAGCGGTTGTTCACTCAGCTGTTCCAGCCATTCGGCCGCCGTCTGGTAATCATCATTGTCGCTATTCACAGGAATCGTATTCATTGCAATCAAAAGGCTTAAAAGTGGCGATGGTTGTCTAAAAAACGCTGCAAATCGGCGAGCGCGCGGGTCATGTGTTTTTTAACGGCTTCCTGGCTCAAGCCCATCGCGGCTGCTATCTGCTCGCGTGATTCACCCCGCAGGCGGCGGCGAATTAACACTTCGCGTCGCTGGGCGGGCATGGTCGCTAAAAAGCCCTTGAGCAGTTCGGCGCGCTGGTGTTGGCTGGTGCGCTCTTCAGGGCAGGGGAGTGGGCTGCTGATGTCATCCAGGGTGTCCAGTGACAAGGTTTGGCGTTTGCCACCCAGCAGCAAATTGCGCGCTACACGCACCGCATAGGCCAGCGGGTTGCGCAGTGGTTGGGTGCGGGCTTGCTCTATCACCCGCAGGATAGATTCTTGGTAGATATCCGCTGCATCGCTGCTATTCGGTGCAACTCGCTGGATATAACGCTTGAGCGGGCCAGTCGCAGAAGTCAGGCGCTCATCCAGTGGTGCTGGCTCAAGGCCAGGTCGATGAGGATCAAGCATGGTGGCAAGTCTCGCAGTTAACTAGCGCGCCAGCTTAATCAGTAAATATGACAATTCGATGAGTAAGGCGCCAGCGGCGGCGCCTTTTGCTGTATGGGCGGGGCGTTTTAGGCCTGGTGTAGCTGCTCCAGCTCCTGCCATTGAATCGTGTCGCTGTGATGCAACAGGCGCATCACACCCTGGTGATCCTCCACCAGTGCCGTACAGCTTTCGATCCAATCGCCGCAATTGGCGTAGCGCAAACCCCCTTCTTCACGCAGCGCCGGGTAGTGGATATGGCCGCAGACCACACCGTCGTAGCCGCGCCGTTTTGCCTCCGCCAAGGCTTCTTTTTCGTAAGTTGCTATCGCCGCTTTGGCGCCTTTGATATTGCTTTTAATCAGACCCGCGAGCGAAAAATAAGGTCGCCCCACCAGCTTGCGCAGCCGGTCTGACCAGCGGTTGATAAACAGCAATAACTCGTAACCGTGATCGCCAATCACGCGTTTTAACCAGCTGTGATTGATGTAGGCGTCCATCGCATCACCGTGCATGATCAGTAAACGCTTGCCATCTGCGGTGACATATTCATGCTCGTGGGCGATTTCGATAGGGCCAAATAATTCGCCACTAAAGTGGCGCATAGGGTCATCGTGATTGCCCGGCACATAGACTACACGCATACCCTTGGCGGCCAGTTCGTAGAATTTGAGCATTACTTGATAGTGTTTGGCGGGCCAGCAAAAGCGGCGTTTGAGCGACCATAAATCCACAATATCGCCCACGAGATAAAGCGTGTCGCAGTGGATTTGGTTGAGAAAGTCGAGCAGGTAATCGGCTTTGCAATCGCGAAAACCCAGGTGGATATCGGAGATCCACACGGTGCGCGCATTAATCAAACTGGCGGTGGGTTTGGGGGGAATATCGGCAGTAACAAGCGGTTGTGACAGGGCGGCAGCAAGCGGGTTGGCAGCGATGTTCATAATGCGTTTCCTGAGCTGTTTCGCCGCATACTGCGCCAAAAAGATGACGAAAACACAACATTTTGATGAACTTTGGGTGACAGCTAACCCTGCATATGCAGCGCTTGAGCAGGTTCGTTAGCCATTATCCAGCCGAGTACGGCGCGGCGGCTTTCCAGCATTTGGGCGTAGGTTTCCAGCACTTTCTGGTTGGGAATGGGCTGCTGGCGCAGTAGGGCAATACGCGATTCCAGAAAACCTATGTCGCTCTGCAGTTTTTGCGCAACATCGCGAGAGTTGTATGCCTGGGTGCCAATATTGATGGTCGTCATCGACTCGTTCCTTGCTGATTTAGCTGCCACTCCAGCCATTGGATGCGGCACAACGAATCGCATTATCTGTCAGGCGGGAATGTGAAAACAGTCGCAAATCTCCTGATTTTTTGTGCGCTTTGGCTTACAAAATAAACAATCTGCGCATCAGGACTGCTGTTTTTTCAACATAGTGAGACAGAAGATGGCGGTGGTGGACAGTACTATCGCTGGCCCGGCAGGGCTGTCCCAGAAATAGGAAGCCGCCAAACCTGCGACTACAGCCAGCATTCCCAGCAGGCTGGCGATAATCGCCATTTGCTCCGGTGTCCTGCTCAGGCGACGGCTGGCGGCAGCGGGAATAATCAGCAGCGCGGTAATCAAAAGCACCCCGACTACTTTCATGGCAATGGCAATTACCAGAGCCATCAGCAGCATCAGCGCTGTGCGCACCCGCACCACGGGAATGCCTTCCACCTGTGCCAGCTCTTCATGTACGGTAATAGCCAACAGTGGCCGCCAGAGCCATATCAAAGCTGCCAGAACTACCACGGCAATCACCCAAATACTAATCACATCGCCTTGGCTGACCGACAAAATATCACCAAACAAATAGGCAAGCAGGTCGATGCGGCTCTCGCTAAATACACTGACACATACCAAACCGAGGGCGAGCGTAGAGTGGGAGAGGATGCCGAGCAGCGTATCGGTGGCGAGAAAGCGATTGTTTTGCAGGGCGACCAAAATTAGCGCCAGCAGCAGGCACCCCAGCGCGATGGCGAGGTTGAGGTTGATGTCCAGCAGCAAACCAAAGGTCACCCCCAGCAGTGCCGAATGGGCGAGGGTATCGCCAAAATAAGCCATGCGCCGCCAGACGGCAAAGGCACCCAGTGGGCCAGCAACCAGCGCCACGGCAATACCGGCGAGCAGGGCGAGCAGTAAAAAATCAGGCATGGTGGTCGTGTCCGCAGCTGCTGGTATGCACATGGCCGCCGGGCTTGGCGTTAATCACATTACCGTGGGCGTCGTGTTGGTGGTCGTGGTGATGGGTGTAAATAGCAACTTGCGGCGTCACCACCGCCCCGCCCAGCGCATCGCCAAAGAGCGCAAGGTAGGCCGGGTGATTGGTAACTTGTTCCGGGTGGCCGTGGCAGCACACATGTTGGTTGAGGCAGATCACCGTGTCGGTAGTGGCCATCACCAAGTGCAGGTCGTGGGAGACGAGTAACACGCCGCATTGGCGCTGGTTGCGAATCTCGTTAATCAGGGCGTAGAGCGCCGCTTGGCCGCCCACATCCACACCTTGCACTGGTTCATCCAGCACCAGAAGTTGGGGGTCGCGCAATAGCGCCCGCGCGAGCAATACCCGCTGGGTTTCGCCACCCGAGAGGGATTGGATCGGCATATTGAACAGTTTATCGATACCGGTAAGCTGTAATATCTCGCCCAAATCCACCCGCGCTTTGCCACCCAGTGCCAGAAAGCGCGCCACGGTGAGCGGCAAACTGGCGTCCAAATGGAGCTTTTGTGGCATATAGCCAATGCGTAAATCTGCGGCTTTGTCGATACTGCCCTGATCCACCTTGATCAAACCAAGTACCGCGCGCACCAGGGTGGTTTTGCCAGCCCCATTCGGGCCAATCAGGGTGACAATCTTGCCGGCAGCAAGATCCAGGTCGGCGTTTTGCAGAATTTGTCGCCCATTGCGCACTACGCCTAACCCGCGCGCCTTGATCAGGTAATCACCCATGACGGTTTGGCTCCGCAGCGCGAGGAGCGCAGTTGGCGCAGAGCCCGGACACTTCCAGCGCCTGGGCTTCCACGGTAAAACCAGCATCTTGCGCAACGGCCAGAATCTGCTCACCCAGCTGAGGTTGATCCAACTCCACAGCGATGCCGCAGTGACGGCAAATCAGGAAATGGCTCTGGTGTTTGGTGCCCGGCGATGGGCAGCCAATAAAGGCATTGAGCACATTAATCCGGTGGATCAGGCCCTGTTCCAGCAGGAAATCCAGTGCGCGATACACAGTTGGCGGTGCGACGCGGCGGGTGTTGGCTTTGGCCAGCATTTCCATCAGGGTATAGGCGCCCAGGGGTTTGTGGTTTTGCCAGATCAGCTCCAACACCTGCAGGCGCAAATCGGTCAGGCGCACGCCGCGGCTCAGGCAGAGTTGGCGCGCTGACTCCAGGGCATCATTAATACAATGGCCATGGTCATGGTGACTACAGGCGAGGGGGGTGTGTTCCATAGGGCATTTACCTGAATGGGCCATCGCTATATTTGGGGCGCTGGTTCAAAAGCCGGCAAGCGATGGATTGGTGCGCTATGTTACTATATAACCTTTGCGCAGACATGGTTTTTGCCATCGCGCTTCATCCATCATCCTGTGTTACGGATTTGCAATCATGGGTTCTTCCCGTTTGGATTTAATGCTTCAGCCGGCCTGTCGCTCCGCTGCATTGTTCTTTGTGTTGTTGTTTTTGGGGCTTTGTCTGACGGCACACAATGCGGTCGCCAAACCACAGGTATTGGCTAGTATCAAACCTCTGGCACTTATCGCCCAAGAGGTAGCGGGCGATTTGGCACAAGTGGATACGCTGCTTCCGGTCACCGCCTCGGCACACGATTATCCGCTCAGGGTGTCTGACCATCGCCGCCTGCAGGATGCGGATCTGGTGCTCTGGGTTGGTGAAGAGCTGGAGAGTTTTTTGGCGCGACCACTGGCTAAATTACCTGCACACAAGGTGATGACCAGTTACCAATTGGAAGCCTTGTTTTGGCCCGAACCCCACGAGCACGATCACCAGCACACCAGTCAGGATAAACACCAGCATGCCGCACGCGATCCGCATATCTGGCTGGATCCGCGCAATGCCGCGCTTATCGCCCGCGAGCTGGCGCGTCGTCTGGGTGAGTTAGAGCCGGCTGCGGCAGCGCAATTCACTAACAATGCCAAGCGTTTCAGCGATTCATTAGCAGCCCTGGATGCCCAGCTGACGGAGCAGTTGGCGCCAGTAAAAGAGTTGGGGTTTGCTGTTTATCACGAAGGTTACGGTCACTTTGTCAGCCACTACGGGCTGCATCAACTGGCTTATTTTACCTTGGTGCCGGAGCGGCGTCCGGGAGCCAAACATTTGCAGGAGTTGCGCTCAGTCTTGGCACGGGAAGGGGTTTGCTTGTTTCTGGAGCCTTACCATAACACCCAGTCACTGGAAGAAATGGCACACAAGTTGAGATTGAAATTGGGGTGGCTCGATGCCATAGGCACCGAGGAGATTTCCAGTTATCAGTTGCTGATGAAAAATTTAGGGCAGAGTTTTCTAACCTGTCTTACGGACACTACCCTGTCCACTGGGCGCTGAACTTCCCAGATTGGCCACTGTGCTATGGAAAGGTTTGCGCAATTTCACGTTGCGCGCTTCCAGCATGTCCAATTGGCGCTTGTTCAATTCGAGTACAAATGCATCGTAATATTCGCGCACTTCGGCATCGCGAGAGGCGCCACCATTGCGCAATAACTCCAGCATGCCCTCCTGAGTTGCCATGCGGTGGCGCACGCCGGTTTTGTGATACAGACAGCTGGCGAGTTGCTGCATACGAAAGATCGCCGTTTGGGAGAAAATGAGCGTATCCATAAAACAGTCCTGTGCATAAAAAAGGTTAATAGCTGGTCGGAATAACCATCACCGGATCTTTTGCTGTGACTGATACCTCTGCACGCAAGGGCTCTACAATGCCCGTATCTCTTGCAGTCTAGGTGAGTGGTTGGGGATAACCGGTTTTTGCCCTACCAAATTGCAAAACTGTGACTGCCCACAAAAAAAGAGCCCCGCAGTGACCGGAAAGGGTCAGGTGCAGGGCCAATACACGAGGAGAAAATAAGGGGTAGTCAGTACGACAGCTTGCTTCAAGCTCACCGGCAAGGTGACTAACCAAGCCGGCTACAATTTGCACTTACAGCGTCAATCAAGGTCGATAATCAGAGTTCAAAACGTTTGGCCAGTTTGGCTTCCAGCTGCTCTTCCAGTTTGGCGTGAGCCTTGTCATTCAGAGCATCTTCCTTAGCGGTCAATTCTTCAGCGATACGCGCTTCAGCGTCTTCCTGGGTTTCAACCCAAGTCGCTTTTACACCTAAGTCGGCAGCGGCCAGGGTCAATTCTTGATTCTTGGTGTCATCGGCATAAGCGCCGGCGGCAGTCAGTAACAGTGTTGCAAATACGAGTGCGGTCTTTTTCATCGTGGGTTCCTCCGATGGATCATTCAATTCCAGTTGCCTTGTGAGCAACCTTGTTGTCTTGGGTAAAGTTTGGGTACAGCGTCCCGGTAACAATTACTGGTTAAGTTTTTGTTACCAGATGTTACTCATGGTAACAGATAAAATTTAAATGGCTAGGCTCCGGTTAAATCTTTTTGTTATTTAAAATTAAAAAATGTGAATAAATACCGCTGGTTAGCGATAAATGCTAGAAATTGGCGGAAGCTTGTCGTCTGGTAACACATTTTTCGATAGGTAACACTTTTGGCTAGTCTATCTTTATTGGCGTGTTGCTGGGGTAGATCGCACCTCTGGCGCTGGCTCGATCAGGCCGGGTTTGGTGTATCCTGCGGCCTGTTTTGTCCTTGAACGCAGATGCCTTATATGACCAATACCCCCCAAACCCAGCCGCCCCTGGTACTTGTCGATGGTTCTTCCTACTTATATCGCGCCTACCATGCACTGCCGCCGCTCACCAACTCCAAAGGCCAGCCCACCGGTGCGGTAAAAGGTGTGGTGAATATGATGCGCCGCTTGGTGAAGGACTATCCGCACAGTCCTATCGCGGTGGTATTTGATGCCAAGGGCAAAACCTTTCGCGATGAGATGTTCGCCGAATACAAAGCCAATCGCCCGCCCATGCCGGAGGATTTGCGCCCGCAGGTGCAGCCTATCCACGACATAGTGCGTGCCATGGGGCTGCCGCTACTGGTGATAGAAGGTGTCGAGGCCGACGATGTGATTGGCACCCTCGCACGCCAAGCCACTGAGCAAAAACGCGATGTGGTCATTTCCACTGGCGATAAAGACATGGCGCAACTGGTCAACGAGCACGTCACTCTGGTGAACACTATGACCGAAACGGTGCTTGATATTCCCGGTGTACAGGCTAAATACGGTTTTGGCCCCGAGTTGATGATTGATTACCTGGCGCTGATGGGCGACAAGGTGGACAACATTCCCGGCGTACCCGGTGTCGGTGAAAAAACCGCGCAGGGTTTAATTCAGGGCATGGGTGGTTTGGATGCGATTTATGCCGATTTGGAAAAAGTGCGCAGCCTGTCTTTTCGCGGTGCCAAAACCATGCCGGAAAAATTACTTGAGCATCGTGATATGGCATATCTGTCCTATCGCCTCGCCACGATTAAAGTGGATGTGGAATTGCCACTGACACCAGAGGCAATTCAATTGTCGCCGCCTGACAATCAACGCCTGCGTGAATTATTTGAAGAATTGGAATTTAAAACCTGGGTAAAAGAAGTAGGTGATGGTGCAAGTACACCAACCACTGCAGCGCCACAAATTAATTCGCCCGCTGTATTACAAGAACAAACCGAATCGGTTGTTGCAGCCGCACCCAATCAGGTTCGCTACGACATTATTCTTGATAAGCAACAATTCGCCGGTTGGTTACAGCGTTTACAAAATGCCAGTGCATTTTCGTTTGATACCGAAACCACTGCGCTGGAAATCATGGATGCAAAAATTGTCGGTGTAAATTTTGCGATTGAAGCTGGTATTGCCGCTTATGCACCTTGTGGCCACGATTACATGGGTGCGCCCGAGCAGTTGCCGCTGGAGTGGGTGCTCGAACAATTAAAACCGCTGTTGGAAGACAACAATAAAATAAAAATTGGTCAGAATTTAAAATACGACCGCAGTGTATTGCTCAACTACGGTATTGAATTGCGCGGCATTTATTTCGATACCATGCTCGAATCCTACGTCTGGAATTCCATTGGCAGTCGCCACAATATGGATGACCTTGCACAGAATTATCTGGATTACAAAACCGTCACTTTTGAAGAATTAGCCGGTAAGGGTGTAAAACAACTCAGTTTTAATCAATTAAAAATTGAAGACGCTGGTCACTACGCGGCGGAAGATGCGGATATCACTTTGCGTTTGCACCAATTTTTTTGGCCGCAATTGGAAAAAGTTCCATCACTCAAAAATGTGTTTGAAACGATTGAAATGCCCTTGGTGCCGGTATTGTCGCGCATCGAGCGCAATGGTGCCTTGGTGGATGCCAATTTGCTTGGCAAACACAGCATTGAATTGGGCGAGCGTTTAACCCAGCTGGAACGTAAAGCGTATGAGATAGCGGGGCAAGAATTTAATTTAAGTTCACCCAAACAATTGGGCGCTATTTTATTTGAACAACAAAAATTACCGGTTATTAAAAAAACACCTACAGGTACGCCCTCCACCGCCGAAGAAGTGTTGCAGGAATTAGCGCTGGATTACCCCTTGCCAAAAGTGCTGATGGAATATCGCGGGTTGGCAAAATTAAAATCGACCTACACCGATAAATTGCCGCAAGTGATTAACCCGCGTACTGGCCGAATTCACACTAGCTATCATCAAGCCGTGGCTGCAACCGGGCGCTTATCATCGCAAGATCCTAACCTGCAAAATATCCCGATTAAAACCGAAGAAGGGCGGCGCATTCGTCAGGCGTTTATTGCACCGGAAGGTTATCAATTAGTGGCGGCTGACTATTCGCAAATTGAGTTGCGCATCATGGCGCATTTGTCGGACGACGCTGGTTTGCTCAGTGCGTTTGAAAAAGGGCTGGATGTACACCGCGCTACTGCAGCGGAAGTATTTGGTTGCAGTTTGGAGTCTGTCACACCGGAAATGCGCCGCAGCGCCAAGGCGATTAATTTTGGTTTGATCTACGGCATGTCGGCCTTTGGTCTTGCCAAGCAATTGCACCTCGGGCGCAACGAAGCGCAGCAATATATTGATCGCTATTTTGAGCGCTACCCCGGTGTGCAGCGCTATATGAATAACATCCGCGCCCTGGCCCATGAGCAGGGTTATGTGGAGACGCTGTTTGGTCGTCGCCTGTATCTACCCGAGATTAACGCCAAAAATAAAAACCTGCAGATGGGCGCCGAGCGCACCGCAATTAACGCGCCTATGCAGGGCACAGCGGCCGATATCATCAAAACCGCCATGATCAAGGTGCAGGCTTGGCTGGATGAATCGGGGCTGGATGCCAAAATCATCATGCAGGTACACGATGAATTGGTGCTGGAAGTGGCTGAAGCCCAGTTGGAGCCGGTGCGCGAAGGTTTGATTGCACGCATGTCAGCAGCGGCCAGCTTAAAGGTGCCGCTGTTGGTAGAGGCTGGGATAGGTAAAAATTGGGATGAGGCGCACTAGTTCATCAAGCTAAGCTTTTGATTTTATTGGAATCTCTGAAATAACAAAAAAATGTGAAAGTTTTTTTGAAAAAAGTTTGAACTTATTTGAGTGAGGCTTGGTCTGAGTTATGTGTGTTTTACGATCATGAGCTAACTCCTCCCCTAATGGCGTTTAAGCCAGCTGAGCATGAAGTGTTTTGAGCTAAGCAAACCCCGATTTTATCGGGGTTTTTTTTGCCTGTTAATTGCCGGATTGGGCGCGAAAACAGTGCTGCAAGTCACTCAATTGTGCAAACAATGTGGCAGTCGGGGGTTTTTTGAAATTTCACTGAACTTTATTGGCGGGCCTTGTGTCAGATAAGTCAGTTAAGCCAACTTATTGATTTAACGTGTTTTCTTCTCTCCGTTTTGGTTGTTTTACTCTAGCCCATCTGGCGCCACCCCAAGGGTGCCAGTTTTTTATCCGATGATTTTCTGAATCATCGGATTTTTTTATTTTTACGCAGCTATTTGTTTTGCTCGTAGTCACTAACCCCCTGTTCATCCAACACTCATGACTAGTGTGGAGTCTCTGTAACTACCGGTGTGTCTGCTACTGGTTCGGGCGCCAGCCAGCCTTGCAGCTTGGCTTTCAGTTCATCCAGCCCAGCGTACTTGAGTGCTGAAAAACACTGGATGCTCACCAGCTTGTCCAAATTCGCTTGTTTAAGCTGTTTTTGTACCGCAAACAGCGAGTTGTTGGCCTGCATGCGGCTGAGTTTGTCGGCTTTGGTGAGCAGGATGTGCACCGGCATATTGCCCTTGATCGCCCAGTTGAGCATGGTGGTATCAAATTCCTGCAGGGGGTGGCGTATATCCATCAGTAGTATCAGCCCCTTCAGGCATTGGCGCTTTTGCAGGTATTCCGACAGGTCGCGCTGCCATTTTTCTTTTTGCTCGCGCGATACCTTGGCGTAGCCGTAACCGGGTAAATCCACCAAGCGCTGGTTGTCGCTCAGATTGAAGAAGTTGATCAACTGGGTGCGCCCCGGGGTTTTACTGGTGCGCGCCAGCTTTTGATTGGTCAGGGCATTAATAGCGCTGGATTTACCCGCATTGGAGCGGCCAGCAAAGGCGACTTCCGCGCCAGTTTCCGGCGGACATTCGCGAATACTGGGCGCGCTCTTGGTGAAATAAGCCTTGGTAAATACGATCTCGGTCAAGATAATAACCCTTCAAAATAGTGTGTTATTAGCGCGTTGGTAATATAATGCCGGCGCTTTTCGGGCCGCCGTGCGCGCCAAAAGCGGGATTCATGCGGAATAGGGGTGGGATTGTAGCTTGTCAGCCGGTGATTAAGCGAACTTAACCCCAAGTTGCTGCGTATAACCGCCTTGTAAAGACGCACGCATAACAAGCAGATTCATCGATCAAATCGGATTAGCCAATGAAACATATAGTACGCAATGCACTTTTATCACTGGGTCTGGTAGCGGTTGCCCAGGGCGCTCTGGCGGCAGGTGATGCTACAGCAGGTGCAGCCAAGGCTGCCGTGTGTGGCGCATGCCATGGTGCCGATGGCAACAGCATGGTTGGAACCTTCCCGAAATTGGCTGGTTTGGGCGAGAAGTACCTGCTGAAACAACTGCAGGACATCCAAGCCTGGGATTTGGAACAAGACGCCGCCAAGAAAGCGACTACTGGCCGTAAAGTGCCGGAAATGGTGGGTTTGCTGGCTAACCTGAACGATCAGGATCTGGCCGATATCGCCGCGCACTACGCCGCGCAAACTACCCAGTTGTCAGGCTCCAAAGAATTGGAGGTACAGGTCAATTCGGGCTTGAAAGTTGACGCTATGGCATTGGGTGCGCGCACCTTCCGTGCCGGTAATATCGCCACTGGTGTGCCAGCTTGTACCGGTTGTCACGCGCCAGACGGCAAAGGCAACACGGCTGCAGGCTTCCCGCGATTGAGTGGTCAACACCCTGAGTATATTGAAAAGCAACTGCGCGCTTTCCGCGCTGGTGATCGCACCAATGACGGCGACCAAATGACTATGCGCTCCATTGCTGCCCAGTTAAGCGATGCGGAAATCGTGGCGCTGGCCAACTATATCGCCGGTCTTCACTAATCCGGGTGGATAGTTAACGAGTGTTAAAAAAGGCGACTTCGGTCGCCTTTTTTGTGCCTGCCCTTTACAGATGCCACCACGGGTCGCAGAATCCGGCCCAGTTTGGGAACTAGTCTGAGCCTTGCCGGACTAAGCCCCGAGTTCATTCACTTGTCAAACCAACAACTACAAATTTGAGGAGCGGTTTATGCGCATTATGGTTGCCCTGTTGGGGCTGGTGTTTTCGCTGAGTGCTTGTGCCCAGGAATCGGCTGATACTTACAAAGAAGGTCAGCATTACGTAACTCTGGATACCCCGGTGCGCACCGCCGATCCCACCAAAATTGAAGTAGCGGAAGTGTTTGCCTATTCCTGCCCGCATTGTTTTGATTTTGAGCCACTGTTGCACGCCTGGGAAAAAAAGCAGGATAGCGACGTATACCTGAGCCAGACCCATGCGATGTGGAACCCGCAAATGGAGCCATTGGTGCGCGGTTATTACACTTCGGTTGCACTGAAGATCAAAGACAAAACCCACATGGCTGTGTTTAATGCCCTGCATCTGGAGCGCAAACCTCTGGGCAGCGCTGAACAATGGGCTGACTTTTTTGCCACCTACGGTGTGGATAAAGCCAAAGCACTCAGCACCTACAACTCCTTCGGTGTGACCAGCCAGATCAAACAAGCGGAAGCTCGCGCTCGCGGTTATAAAATTACCGGTACACCGGAGATGGTAGTAGAAGGTAAATACCGTATCAGCTCCCGTTTGGCCGGTGGTCACGCTGAAATGCTGAAAGTAGTGGATTTCCTGGTCGCCAAAGTGCGTGCCGAGCGCGCTGCTGCAAAACCTGCGCAGTAATCGCCAGCGTTTTACCCTGAACCCGCGCCGCACCCGCCGCGCGGGTTTTTGTTTTTATGGCCAGTGAGGGTGATTTAAGCGGCACTGGCTATACTCAATCCTATCTTCCCCAAAGCCCCATCGAGCAGTGTTCCAGAGTTTGTATGACAACAAATAACAGTGACAAGAATAACTGGCGCGAAAAATACCTGAATGCGCTGGATGAACAGGATCAGTTGGAAAAACGCTTTGCCGAACAGCAGGCATTACTGCGCAGCGCTCTGGTACGTGTGAGTGTGGCGGCTGACGGTCAGGATGAAGTGTTGGACAAGATCCTCGGCAACCTGCGCGAGAAACTGCGGGGCGATATAACTTCTCTGGATATGGCCAACCTGCTGCAGCAGTTGGAGCGCGCGGCGCTGACCTTTGAACAGCAGCGCGAGCAGGGTTCCCAGGACGTGCGCCAGGCCTTGATGGATATCGCCAAACCCCTGCAACAATTCAAGCTTTCGCGGCCGGTCAAAAAAGATCTGGGTGATTACCTTGCCCAGCTGCCGCAGCGCAGTAAAAAAGTGCGCCTCTACCCCGCACTGTTGCAGGAGTTGGCGGGTATACAGCAGCGCGCGTTAACTGAAATCGAGCAGCCCAAAACGGGTTTTCTGGATCGTCTACTGGGCGCTAAACCCGAGGTTAAAGTGTCGCCGGTCGATCAGTCGACGGATATGGATAACCCTGATGCCCTCATGTCGGAGGAACCCCACGCGGCGTTGGAGCAGCATCGCGAAGAGGCGCGTGTCGCGCTGAATATTAACCCGCGCGCCAAAACCCAGGTGCCCGAGCTGGCGCCAGAATATGCCGAAGAAATTGCGCGGGTGCTCAATCAGTTCTTGCTCAGCCTTGAAAATGAAGTGGTGATTAAAGACAAGGTGGAGGCGATTCGCCTGCAAGTGGCCCAAGGCTTGGCGCAGACGGCCCTGATTCCCACCCTGGAAGCGGTGCGCGATCTGGTGATGGAAGCCTATTTGGCGGCTAATCAGGCCTTTGGGAACTACCTCAAAAACGTCAATCAGGAACTGGCGGAGATCTATGCCCTGCTCGGTGGCGCGGTCAAACATAATCAACAGGAACTTGCCGCCTCGCGCAAATTACAAAACGATGTGATGCGCGAAATGAACGATCTGGAAAGTACGGCTAGCAGCGCCACCGACATCAATCAACTCAAAGACAGGGTTAAATCCCAGATCGGCAACATTCGGCAGGCGCTCGATAGCTATCAGCAAAACGAGAGCAGCCAGCAGCAATTGGCGCAGCAGTTGGCGTCACTCGGCGAAAAAATAAAAACCATGGAAACCGAGGCTGAGCAAAACCGTAACAGCCTGGAAAAACATCGTTATAAAGCCCTGCACGATCCGCTCACGGAACTGCCCAACCGCGAAGCCTACAACGAGCGTGCCGCCCTGGAAGTTCAACGCTGGCAGCGCTACCAGCGCCCCCTGACCATCGCGATTTTTGATATCGATTTTTTCAAAAAAATTAACGACAGTTTTGGCCATCAAGCGGGCGACAGGGTGATTAAGGTAATTGGTCGCTCTATTGCCAAACGTTTGCGTGAAGCGGATTTTTTCTGTCGTTACGGTGGCGAGGAATTTGTGGCGCTTATGCCGGAAACCGATGCCGGTGTGGCTGTTCAGGTGTTGGATAAATTGCGCGAGGCAATTGCCAAAGCGGCGTTCAATTATAAGAACCAACCACTCTCAATTAGCGTATCTATTGGGCTCACCGAATTTAAACCCGGCGATGATTTGGTCAGCGCCTTTGAACGCGCCGATAAAGCGCTGTATCTGGCCAAGGCGAAAGGTCGCAATCGCTGCGAATTACTGGAGGATTTACCCGCATGAACATTCGTGTAGCCCGCTGTGCAGTGCAGCTGCTCATCAGCTGTTTTTTTATTTGGCCGGCAAGTCTGATGGCAGTGGAATTTACGGCGCGGGTAGTGGACAACAACAATATGCCGCTGGAGCATGCGGTTGTGGCTTTAATTTCCGCGCAGCAGCCGGATTACAGCCAGCTGCCTGCTGCGGTTATGGATCAGCGGCAAAATATGTTTGTGCCCCGTGTGCTGGCAATTCGCACCAATACCCAGGTGCGCTTTCCCAACAGTGACGATGTACGCCACCATGTATATTCGTTTTCGCCTGCTAAAAAATTTGAATTGCGCCTGTACCACGGCTCAAGTGCAGAGCCGGTGCTGTTTGATAAAGCTGGCACAGTGGTGCTGGGCTGTAATATCCACGACTCAATGCTCGCGTATATTTATGTAGTCGATACCGAATATTTTGCAGTGACCGATGCGCGTGGCCAGCTCAGCATAAATGCGCCGGCGGGAAGCTATCAAATGCAAGTATTCCACCCGCGCTTGCAGCAGGATTTTGCTCCTGTCGCAGTACAACTTGACGGGGGCAAAAATCACCACCAACAAATCCAGTTGACACAGTTGAGTGCAGCCGATGCGGCAGCGCCGGCAGACGATTTATCGACGCTGTTTTAACCGGAACACACCATGCCAAAATTCAACTACCTGTTTAAATTGCTCACCTTTTTAATCGGGTTAGTGATTGTTCTGGAAGCCGTTTCTTATTTTGCGACACGGCTGATCATCAACAAAGCGGTCACTCATAATGCCCGCTTGGAATTGCTGGCTGGCGGTGAGTTGTTTACTCGCGTGATGCAAAAAAATGTTGAACAACTGGCGCTCTCGGTAAAAGTATTAACGGAAGATTTTGGTTTTAAGGATGCGGTAGCCACCAGTGATGAAAAAACCATTGCCTCGGCACTGGTAAATCACTCTGCGCGCGTCAAGGCGGATATAGGTGTGCTCATCAGCCGCGATGGTAAATTAATTGCCAGTGATGAAACCTTTGCGGTGCAGGTGAATGAAGAATTTGCAGCGCTGCAAGCCCAGGCGCAGGCGCGCGGTCAGGCTTACGATATTATTTTTATCGATGGGCGAGCCTATCAATTTGTGATGTTTACGGTAAAAGCGCCGGTGGTAATCGGGCTGGCCGGTATGGGCTTTGAAATCAAGCAGGAGTTCAGTGCAGAGCTGCGCAAATTGACCGGGTTGGAAGTGTCTTTTGTGCGGCAGCAGTCTGCGGGTTTTGCATATCTCAACGGCACTTTGTTAGATGATCAACCCAACCAGCTGGTGACACAACTGGCGCAACAAACACTTGGCGAAGTATTTATCTACGACGATTTTATTTCGCTCGCCGTGCCCGCAGCGCGCCAAAACCAACAGCTGGTGGCAGTATTACAAGTTCCCCTGAGCCATGCGCTTGCACATTTCTCTCATTTAAATTGGCAATTGTTTGTGTTGGCGCTGGTATTTTCGCTGCTGGCAGGTATAGCTGCGTTATTTTTAGCGCGCAGTGTTACTCGTCCGGTCACCATGTTGGCGACTATTGCGCGGCGCATTGCCGGTGGATTTTATTCCACGCCGATTGTGGTGAAATCCAATGATGAATTGGGGGATTTGGCCGCTGCATTTATCACTATGCAAAAAGCAATCGGTGAGCGCGAGCAACAGGTGCTTTACCAGTCTGAACATGATCCGCTCACTGGCTTGCCTAATCGTCTGTTAATTTTCCCGCATCTGCAAGCCGCTATTTCGCGCGCGGGTGTATTGTGTCAATCGGTATTTTTATTGGTCATCGATATTAAAAATTTTGGCCAGATCAACGATGAGTTAAGCCAGGAAATTGGCGATGCAGTATTGCGCGAAGTCGGTCAAAAAATTGATCGGCTGCTAACCCACAGTGAACTGCTGCGTTTGGGTAGCGATGAATTTCTGGCCATAGTCATGGCGCCGGACAAAGCATCGGTGCAGGAAATTCTGGATTTTATCCACGCTACCTTTAAAACCCCATTGCAGATTAATGGAATGCAAATCAGTGTGGAGATGAATATTGGTATTGCGGCTTATCCGACCGATGCCGACTCTGCCGATGTGCTTTTGCGGCGGGCAAATCTTGCGTTGAATGAAGGCCGTGTCCGCGAGGAGCGCAGCTGTTGGTATGAGCCCGGTTGGGACGAAAAGCATTTGCGGCGGCTGCATTTATTCCGCGAATTTGAACATTCGTTAAATGCAGGGCATATCAGCTTGTATTACCAGCCTAAAATCAATCTGGATCAACCTGAAAAACTGGGCAGTGAGGCGCTGGTGCGCTGGCATCACCCGGAACTGGGTTTTATTAGCCCGGATGAATTTATCAATGTGATTGAAAGTTCGGGCCAGATAACCTTGTTAACGCGTTGGGCGTTAAAAACGGCGGTGTTGCATTTGCGCCGGTTGTTGGATGCAAAGATTCACATCAGCTGCTCGGTAAATTTATCGGCGCTGGATTTATTAGTGGATGATTTACCGGCCTATGTTGCCGAGCTGTTGCAATCCCAGCGGGTGCCTGCTGAACATCTGGTATTGGAAATTACCGAAAGCGCAATTATGCGCGAAGCGGATAAATGTCTGGATAATTTACGCCGCCTGCGCGATTTGGGTCTGACCTTATCGATTGATGATTTTGGTACAGGTTATTCATCCCTCTCGCAACTAAAAAAATTGCCGGTTGCGGAATTAAAAATAGATAAATCGTTTATTTTGAATTTGGATTCCAGTGCGGATGATCAATTAATTGTGCGCTCTACTATCGATTTGGGGCACACCCTGGGCTTGAGTATTACTGCTGAGGGGGTGGAGTCCGAAGCGATAAAAACCCTGCTTAGCCAATTTGGCTGCGACACAGCCCAGGGCTATTTGTATAGCAAACCCTTGCCAGCGGAAGATTTTATTCGCTGGGTTACTCGCTACCTTGCGGAGCTGCACGATGAATAAGCCACAATCTGTTTGGGCGATTTGCCTGTTATTGTTGTTGCCGGTGGTTCACACACAGGCAACAACCCCGGCTGAGCTGGCAAGCGATAAAAAAATAACTCGCAGCCGGTTATTGGCGACAGGCGGCGCAAGTACCATTGAAGGCAGTGCCGGCGGTGGCATTGTTCCTATGGCGGTATTGTCTGGCTACGCTGCGCAGGAAGAGCAGAGTGCAGCGGCGTTTGCCAGTTATGTGGATACCGGCGATTACCAGTTGGAAGTGGTGGGTGGCAGTTGGAGTTGGCGCAATCGCCTTGAGCTTTCTATCGCCCAACAAAAACTCACCCATGATTCACTCACCGCTGCCTTGAGCTTGCCAACGGATTCTATCAGCCAGCGTATTATTGCCGCTAAAGTGCGTGTTGCGGGCGATTTGATTTATACGCCAATGCCGCAGTTGAGTATTGGTGTGCAACATAAAAAAAATCTGGATTTTTTGGTGCCCGCTGCGGTTGGAGCAAAGCATGATTCAGGCACCGACATTAATCTCAGTGCAACCAAATTAATTCTGGGTGGCTTTTTTAATCGCAACCTTTTGCTCAATGGCAATTTGCGGTACACCAAGGCCAATCAAACCGGGTTGGTAGGTTTTGGTGGCGATAAAAATAATAGTTACGAATTATTGCCGGAACTATCCGCCGGTGTTTTAGTGAATCGCCATTGGTTAGTGGGTACTGAATATCGCCAGAAGCCCGATAATTTATCCTTTATTAAAGAGGATGATTGGCAAACAGTGTTTGTTGGTTGGTTTCCCAACAAACGTATCGCCTTGGTCGCTGCCTGGGTAGACTTGGGTGAGGTGGCAACTTTTAAAGATCAAACGGGTTGGTATTTGTCGCTGCAGGGGAGTTTTTAACAATGAATAAATTCACCAGTATTGCCTTGTTGGGGATAATCTTAGTGTTCTCTGGCTGTAGCAGCGCGCCACAACGTGATTCACTTTATCAAGCCTTGGGTGAGCAGGCGGGTATCGCTAAAATTACCCACCAAATGATTTTAAATTTCGCGCAGGATGAGCGTATCAAAGCGCGCTTCAAAGGCGTGAACATGCAGAAATTTAAAAACGGTTTTACCTTGTATGTGTGTGCACAAGTCGGTGGGCCCTGTGAATATCAGGGCGATTCCATGCAAATTATTCACGCCGGTTACAACTACACCAACACTGAATTTAATGCGGTGGTGGATAATTTAATTTTAGCTATGGAACAGTGTGGTGTGCCGGTTGCAGTACAAAACCAACTGCTTGCGAAACTAGCACCGACATATAAGGATGTGGTTTATCTTTAGCGGTTAGTAGCGGTTAAGCCACTTATGATTGGCCTTGGGCAGGCTGCCGTCAGCATCGGGATTTTCCAATTCAATTAAACGGCGCTTGGCTAATTCAAGACGCGCCAGGCGTGTGCCAAAATGCTTGTGAAATAGCGCATCCATTGCCCCTGATTTATCCAGCTCGTCCAGGCCGATTTGCAAGCGCTGTGCAAGTTGTGGCGCTGCGGGGCTAACGCAAAAATAAACAGGCAGCGGCATATACAACAATAGGTTTTTTTCTATCACCAGATTCGCTGCCGGCTGGCCCTCCAGTGCATAATTATCTTCCACTTCGATGATGCTCAAAGGTACAAAGCTGTAGCGCTGACCGGCAAGCATTTTCAGGAGATTGGTCATGGTGTGCGCTTCAACAAGCGTAAACTGATTGTGGCTATAGACATGACCTTCCCAGCCTCGCCCGAAACCCATCGTTAATTCATTCAGTGCGGCGAGCGAATGAATCCGCTCAAATGTTGCCTGGTTATTTTTATGAATAAGCAGCACACGATAACCCATGGCACCTTTTAGTATGGGGTGATCCACACACAACAATTTAGTTCTTGGACCCTCATCTGTGGGAAATCCAACCAGGCGATCAATATTCAGTTTTTCTCCGGCAATCAACAGATCGTGTTTACGTTCCGAGCTGAGATCCTCCTGCGCAAAATGAATTTGATAATCACCGTGACTTTCGTGGGTTATGGCGAGTGCCGCGTCGATCAGATCCAGATAATAGTGTTCGCTGACTTGCTGGTTGTTGCCTATATATTTGACATGCAGAGTTTCTTGATGAGGAGCCAGGGCTGCGGCACTGCCTATCAGCCATGACAGAATGAACAATACCATCTGGTAAAAGCAGAAAGTGGTGCGCATGCAGGGGCTGCCATAAAGTCAGTGGTATTTAAAAGTTTAGCAGCCCTCTGGCGCACTGCTTAGGCAGGCAATACAAAACTGCCCGTCACCCGCTCCTGACGTTGCGCCATTTGTTGCAGCGCGCTGCTTGATGTTTCCAGTTCCACCGCTTCGCGTTGCACGTTGTCGGCGCTGTCGGACATGCTGACCACGCCAGTGGCTAATTCAGTGGCTACCTGACTCTGCTCACTCACGGCTTGCGCAATGGCAGCGGTCATATCTTTAATACGATCCAGCCCGGCAGCTATACCTTGCAATGCATCACTCGCCATATCCGATTGCTCTACGCAAGAGCCGGCAACGATTTTATTGCGCAGCATTATTTCTGTCGCTTTGATGGCACTGGCTTGCAAGTTGGCAATCATTTCGGTGATTTCAGCTGTTGAGGCCTGGGTTTGGGTCGCCAGAGTGCGCACCTCATCGGCGACTACGGCAAAACCGCGCCCTTGTTCGCCGGCGCGAGCGGCCTCTATCGCCGCATTCAGGGCAAGCAAATTAGTTTGCGCGGCAATGCCATTAATGACCGACACAATGGAGCCTATGCCATCGGAATTTTTGCGCAGGCTTTCGATCACCGTGGCAGCGATATTAAGTTCATCGTTGAGTGTGCCAATTAATTCCTTATTGCGGTTTACCACTTGCTGGCCGGATTTGGTGGAGGAATAAATGCTAAACACAACATTGTTAGTGTCGCGTGCATTGTTGGCGACTTCGCGCGCGGTTTGTTCCATTTCGGTCACTGCAGAAGCCAGTGTCTCGGCCTGGGCTTTTTGGTGATCGATTTGGCGGCGGGAATTGGAGCAGATACGACTGGTGCCATCGGCCATTTGCAACAGGCTCGCGGTTTGTTGTTTCAGATCGCGGATGATGCGGGTCAGGTTGCCGGTGAGTTTATCCAGTGACTCGGAAATTTCACCAAACTCGCCTGACGATGATTTTTCATGCGTGTCCCGCAAATCATTTTGCGCGAGTGAATCCAGGCGCTGCACTAATTGTTTGATGGGTTTGCGCACACCGGATACCACCTTGGCGGCCACAGCAATGCCCACTAATAGCGATACAAAAAATACTGTCCAGATAGTAGTGCCGCCACTGGAAAGTGCGGCTCTGGTATGACTGCTGGAATTATCCGAGAGCGATTTTAAATGTTGGTTGAAGCTTTCCAGTTTGCCCATGCTGGTGGCTAACTGTTGCACCAGTTCGTCCAACAGCCGACGGCTTTCTGCTTCAGAGCGCAAGAGTTGTTGTTGCTGCAGTAAAACACCGTCTTCGGCGGTGATATGTTTTTTAAGAATGTTGGTGATTTTTTCCAAAGGCTCTGCAACGGCGGGAAAACGCTTGCTGATCACTAATACTTTGCGCTCAATGTTTTGCCAAAAATAAGCCAGTTCATTTGCGGTTGCCGCAAGCTGGCTTGTCTCCTGAATGGATGGCACTTTTGCCAGCAGCGCCGATGCTTCATTGGCATCCTGCTCAACGGAGCTTAATAACCAGCTGACCGCCATATCCGCATCGGCCATGTTAAAACGAATGTCTTTCATTTCTGCGCCGAAATATTGCCATTTGTCTTCAAACTGTTTTAACGCAGCAAGTTCACTTTCGCGCGTGCGCAGCAATTGTTCGTGCGCACGCAAGTGTGCCTCTGCGCGCGTGAATGTCAGCTTGGTGGTGTCGTCCAATGCGGTTAGCAAATCGCCAACCTCAGGAAAATCGCTGGCGTAGTCTTGTGCATCTTTATATTCACGCAGGTAACCTGCGCGATATTCGTGAAATTTGGTTTGCAGTGTTTTCAGGTTGCTAATTTCCTGTTCGGCGGCATGTTGGCTAACCGCTTGGGCGGCACCTTGCAGGTTTTGTGTTATCAATGCACTGGACTGTAATAACGGAGTGATCAGGCCAGAAGATAAATCGATATTGCCCGACAAATGGCGCTGACTTTTTACACTGAACGCGGCGACCAATAATTGCAGCAGGAGCAAAATCACAAAACCAAAAATCACTTGCGCAACAATCGAAATATTTTTCATAACCAGTGACTCCTAGCGATTAAAATTTTCTTTGGCTTGGCGCCAGCGTTTATTCCAGTAATGCATGCTGCCTTCAAAATCGGGGCTCATTAAAATATTGCGGATATAGTTTCCGCTCATAAAATCCATGCCGGCTTTGTTTGCCATACGAATAAAATCATTGCTCTCCGGTGCGGCTTGAATGATCTCGGGTTTATAGGCCATGTACTCGGCCAATTGCGGCATAGTGGAGCTGCGCGCTTTGTCGGTGGGAATAAAACCGGCGACGTCGGCAAAATTGGATTTGCTGATAATAAAGTCGATCCAGGCTTTGGCGGCCGCCGGATGTTTGCTGTAGCGGCTCACCGCCATGCCCCAATCAAAATTTAAAATCGCTTTGGGCGTTGCGGTGTTATCAAAGGGGAAGGGGATAAAACCAATGTCTGCACTTGGCATACCGGATTCAATTAATTGGGGAATTACCCAATTGCCGAGAAAAAAGAAGGCGGTTTTGTTGCCAATAAAATCGCGCTTGGATTGCTCCCAATTATTCACAATAAAATCGCTTTCGCTGTAGCCTTTGGTAAATAAATCGTGCGCAATTTTGAGTGATTGGTAATAAGGTTTGCCCGGATTAAAGGGCTGGCTGTCATCAATCATTTTTGCAAAGTAGTTGCCATCTTTTGCCAGCGCCATGACGGCTTTGTCCCACTGTTGCAAGGGCCAGGCGGCGCCTATGTTCAGGGCGATGGCGGTTATGCCCGCCGCTTTGAGTTTGTCGGCTTGTGCTATCAACTCATTGAGTGTGGTGGGCGGCTGTTTGATGCCGGCGGCTTGCAATACACGTTTGTTGTACACCAGTCCTTCGGCAATAACACCCTGGGTGTAGGCGTAGTGTTTGCCTTCGTAAGCCCAGTTGTCGGCAAAATAAATTTTATTTTCCAACTGCAAGTCGTTGAGCGGCACAAAATATTTGGCGTAGGTTTGTTTGGGCATGTCGCGCGGCACCAGCATCACATCGCCATAGTTGCGCGCTTCAAAACGTTTGGGCATGGCGGCTTCGTAGTCGGCAATCGCCTCCACCCGCACGCGCACTTCCGGGTACTGGGCCTGAAATTCGCGCACCCAGCGCGCGTAGTTGCCGTTATTGGCAAGGTCCACGCGGTTGGAATAAAAAACTATGTCGCCGCTAATGGCGGCGTGCGCCATGTTGGCAGTGAGTAATATGGATGCCACACCAAGGGTGAAGCTCAACATCAGGGTAAAGCGACTGAGCCACAGGTCAATGCGGGTAAAACGAGCCATAACCGAATCTCGCAAACAGATGATTATTATGTTGATAAGGATTGCCCCAATACCCTGATGGCAATCCAGATTGCTGCATGGCGCCTCAGTGGCGCTGCTGTTATTGGTTGTCCAGATAAATGCCGCCTGACTGTTCCTGCAGCAGGCCGCTGCGCACCAAAAATTGTTGATGACTGCTGACGTCCCCGCTGATGCGACTGATGGCGTTGCGCATTTGCGCCAGCTCTTCCACCACCAAATCCTTGTTAAACATCATGACTTTGGGGTGTTGGTAGCGGGGTAACTGCTGAAACCCGGAGAACATAGATAGCCAGGAGGTCATCTGGAAAAAATCCGCATCGCGGAAACGAAGGCTGGCGGTTTCATCAAATTCCTGTAGCCGTTCTGCGAGGCTGTTGGGGATGGTGTTGTGCCGGCAGTCGTCCCAAAACGCCTGGCCCTCACGCTGGTTAAGGTGATAGTGAAGAATGATGAAATCGCGCAGTTTTTCAGTTACCTCACCCAGCGTGGCATTGGCGTAGTCACTTAAGGCGCTGCAGTCGCCGCTATGCGGGAAGTGATTGAACAGGCAGTTGAGCGCGGTCTGGATCATGTAAATACTGGTGGATTCCAGTGGCTCCAAAAAACCGCTTGCCAGACCTATGGCAAAGACATTTTTATTCCAGGTTTTGCGCCGCATACCGGTGTTAAAACGAATCACACGTGGCGCCGCCAGCGGCCTGCCTTGCAGGTTTTGCTCAAGTTCAGCGAGCGCATCTTCATCGCGCAGGTGATGGCTGGAGTAGACATAGCCGTTGCCGTGCCGGTGTTGCAAGGGAATGCGCCATTGCCACCCCGCAGTGGCAGCAAGGGCGCGGGTATAGGGTGGCAACTGGTCTTGATGTTCGCAGGGCATGGCGAGGGCGCGATCACAGGGCAGCCATTGGTTCCAGTGCTCGTAACCTGTGTGTAAGGCCTCCTCGATCAGCAGTCCACGGAAACCTGAACAATCGATAAAAAAATCGCCTTCCAGCAAGCTGCCATCGGCGAGCACCAACGCAGTGATGGCGCCACTGCTGGGGCATTGCTGGCAGTGGCTGATAGTGGCGGGCACATGGGTTACGCCACGTTTGGTCGCAAAGCCCTGTAGATATTGTGCGAACAAACCGGCATCAAAATGGTAGGCGTAGTTAAAGCGGGCCAACTCGCTGGCATCGTCTTTGGCAAGGGCGAACTTGTGCTGGCGTGCCAGTTGCGCAGCGAGCGAATAATCATCAAGCGGGCCGGCCTTGCCGGATCGGCGCGCGTAAGCCCAATAGTGGTGGAAGGGAACCTTGGCAATACTCACCCCGAAGGGGGCAAAGGGGTGGAAGAAGGCCGCGCCGGGTTTATGCCAGCCGTCAAAATCTATACCCAGCTTAAAGGTCGCTTTAGTGGCCTGGATAAATTCCCGCTCGTTGATTCCCAAGTCATTCAGGAAGAGCTTCATGGCGGGTACTGTGGCTTCACCGACGCCGATTGTGCCGGTATCCGGCGATTCAACCAGCGTAATCTTGAGCGGTGTGTCGGCAAAGCGTTTGGCAAAAAAGGCTGCTGTCATCCAGCCGGCGGTGCCGCCGCCCACAATAACTAATGAGGAGATAGGTTCTAACATCGGGACCTCGCGCGGTTCAACAAACCTATAGATCGGGTCTTGCCGGGCAGAATGGGTATAGGGCGCGGCAATCCGCGCCCTATACCCGGTGGTGCCGGTTTAGAACTTGGCGTTCAGCCCAAGGGTGATGCGGCGTTCAAAGGTGTAGTACTCGCTGCGGAAGTCTTCCCAACGTCTGTATTTGATGGAGTCCTCCTCAGTCAGGTTCTGCACATTCAGGTTGATGTTAAAGCTCTCATTGATGTGGTAAGTGCTGCTCAGATCCACGTAAAGCGTTGAATCTTCCCAGGTGTCCAAGCCGCCCACCAAACCATCTTCACTGTTGCCCTGCAGCGGGTCCAGTGTCCAGTTGCTGAATTGACCGTCGTATTTCTTGCCCAGGTAGTTAGCGGCAACGCGGAATTCAAAGCGGTCATCGTTGTACCAGAGCACCAGGTTGGATTGATCTTCAGCGGTGGAGTTGAACGGAATATCCGAGTTATCAAACTGCAGTTTTTGTCCGTCTTTTTTGCTGGGTGAGTAGGTGTAGTTCCAGGTAATACCGGTGTTCGCCAGGAACCCGGGCAGGAAATCAAAGCTCTGCTGATAAGACAATTCCACACCCTCTACCGATGCGTCTTTGCCATTGATCAAGCGCTCCATGGTCGCACCGTTACGCACCACGCCATCGGAGTCCGCCAGCGGCGCTACTTTGGTTTCGGTGTCGGTGAAGCCGCCTATATCCATGTAGAACATAGTCAGGCCGAGCAGTGCGCTGTCCGCCGGATACCACTCGGCACCCAGGTTGTACACATTCGCGCTCCAGGGCGCCAGATAGGGGTTGCCGCCTTCTTTCACGCTGCCGATAGGCTGGTAACGTGAGCCGTCGGGCAATTCGATCTGGCTTTGGTAGGTCACGTCAGTGCCTTCGCCAAAGTTATTCAGCGGTTGCAGCGAGGTGCGCTCGTCGTAAGAGAAGCGGATCTTGTAGTCGTCCTCGAATGACAAAGTGGCATTCAGGCTGGGCAGGAAGTGGCTGTGGGTAACTACGGTGGTCACATCGCCCAAATCCACAAAGTTGGTGTGGTTGACATCGCGACCGGAAATGACATCCGGGTCCATCTGCGCGGTATCAATCAGGTTTTTGGTAACCGTGATGGTGTCGGTCACGCGGCGTACGCCGACATTACCGGACAGGTTAATGCCAGGGCGCAGATCGTTGGAGAAATTGGCTTGCACATAGAAAGACTCGCGCGACTCCTCGATATGGTAGGAGCGGTGCGGGCGATCGCGTTTTACGTGGGTGGTGTCGTACAGCTCGTCCATAAATGCCACGTGATCACCAACACGGCCCACATCAATCATCGGGATGCTCACATCCAGCCCCTTAACACCGGCGCCAAAGTTGGTCACATTGCCGATATAGGGGGTTACATGGGCTTCATCCAGGTTTACACCGCGCACCGGTTCAAAGTTGATGCGTGGGTCAGTCGCCGGGTTTTGGGTTGCACCGGTTTGGATGCGGTAATCCCAAATGGCGCCTTGCGGTGCAAAGTAGGGGGTGTAGCCCGCCTCGTGATACTTCACCAGCATCTCGTATTCCTGGCCGTTGGCCGGGTTGTAAGCGGTCAGGCCGGTGGGCATGAAGTAATGGCTTTGGGTGCGGCTGGCTTCACGGTCGGAGAAGCGCATACCCACATCGAGCGAGGTAATACCTTCGTCGGCAAATTTGAAATTACCGTCAGCGCGCAACACATCCAGGTTTACGGATTGGCGCTCGCCCTCTAACCAGCTGGAATGGAAATACCAGGCCGCCGGGTCAGCCAGACGTGCGCTGAATGCCGGGTCGAAGCCAACAGTGACATCGCGCTTGTTGGCGTTGAAGGTCACCGGGTAGCGGTCGTCGATAAAACCGGGGTTCACTACACGGGTATCGCCATTAGTGTTATAGGCAATGCCGGCCGCGCCGCCCGGAGAATCAGCTTTTTGCGCCAAAATCAGGTTGCTGGTATTGCGCTTGGCTTTGGAGGTTACGTAGCGCAAGCTGCCGGTAAAGGCACCGCCACCGTCGTACTTCAATTCCAGGCTGTTGTTGGCAGCAGAGGTATCGCGATAATCGGAGTTAACGCCGCCGCGCAAACTGCCGTCCATCATTTTCTTCCAGCCGGTGGTGTAGAACTGGGCGTACATATCTTCCTGACCCACAGGCGTAATACCGTAGACTTCGGTCAGGCGGTTGCGGTCGTAGTCTATAGCCTCTGCGCCCAAATGCAGGTAATTACCGGCGGCGACTTCATCCATTGTGTTGTAAAAAGAATCAACGTTCAGCTCAAAGCTGTCATTCAACTGGCTGTTGAAGTTGTAGGCCAAGCCCAGACGCTCACGCTCGGTATCGTTTTTGTACAGGCGTGGGCCGTCCCAGTTGGACATGGTGAGGTAGCGGTCTGATTTATCGCCATCGCCATTGGCGTCGCAGTTACAGCCCCAGCCTTCATCCTGCACATCGTTACCGGCACGGGTTTGCACACTGTTGTCAGACACGGTTTGGTCGGCAAAGGAAAACGCCAATGACATGGCCGTTTGGTCGTCCCAGTTAAAACCCACCAGGCCACTGACTTCGGGATCGGTCGTTTTGGTGATGGAGCCTTCGCTGCCCTGCAAGCGCACCGAGCCGCTCAAGCCTTCATCCAGGCTCAACGCGCGACGCGTCAGCAGATCTACTGTGCCGCCTATGCCGCCTTCGAGATGCTTGGCATTCATGGATTTGGCCACGTTAGAGCCCGAGATCAGCGCAGAGGGTACATCGCGGTAGTCGGCCTGGCTGTTGAGGATATTTTCAGCGGTCAGGAACAGCTCGCCATTCAGGGTGGTTAACACTTCGCGCGAACCGCGAATACTGACCAGCGCACCCTGACCGGCACTGCGTTGGATCTGGATGCCGGTGACGCGCTGCAGCGAGTCGGCAATGGTGGAGTCAGGCAGTTTGCCAATGTCTTCGGAGGAAATAGAGTCAACAATTTCTGCTGAGTTGCGTTTGACGTCAATGGCGCGTTCCTGGGCGGCACGCACCCCGGTCACTACCACTTCTTCCAGGCTGTTGTCTTGCGCGTAGGCGCCGCTGATGCTGGAGGCAATCAGCAAGGGGAGCAGTTTCCGGTGAAAATGTGCAGTCGTTTTCATGCGTTGTTCCTCAATAGTTCTTCTTGTCTAACTTGTTATTAAATGTTGATCCCTTGATTCCGATGGAGCAGTAAGGCGGAAGCCCAAGTGGATGTCAGGCATTTATCTTCACCAAAGGATTTCAGAATCCTAGATGTAATCGTTTACATTTTCAAACCAAATTTATTCGTCAGATAGGTATTATTTTGTTTTTCATCGCTGAATGGCGTGGGGAATGATAGTAGGTGGGGTCTGGATCAGCACCAGCACTAATCAAACAACCAAATGATTATTAAGGGATTTTTTGTATTGCTGGGCTGGCGCTTGAGGTTTTATCGATAAAAACCGGCACAAATTTCGCCGTTTATGTGACATAGGTCTAGTTTTGTAAACGGTTACAAAATGTTACCTTGGGTGACAAATCACAGGGGCGCAGCGCCCTGACATCCCCGGGCGGATTGTCGTGGGCGCTGTTTGTTGCTGGTTAGTCGGGAATGCTTGAGGATGATTTGAAGGTGATGTAAAGGCGACTGGCTGCCTGGGTTAGTTACACAGCTGGATAGCCTGTTTGGCCTGGTTATCCAATTCGGTTTGCAGTTCGGGGGCTATGCGCAGTTGTTTCGCCAGCTCTTGCAGGTAGGCGCGCTCCATAAAGTTCTCTTCATCCACCATGAGTATGCTTGCCAGATACATTTCGGCCGCCATTTCCGGTGTAGTGGCTACTGCGGCAATGGCGGCGGGGTCGAGTGGCTTTTTCAGTTCCTGATCCATCCAGCCCAGCAGATCGCGGTCCTGGGTGAGTTTGGCAATCTCTTCATCAATCAGCTGGCGCTCGCGGTCGTCCACATGGCCATCCGCTTTGGCGGCGGCAATCAGGGCAATCAAAATCGCGCGGCTGTGCTGTTCCGCTTGCGCCGGAGGCAGGCGATCAATGGTTTGCGGCGCTGGTGCGGCCACCCCTTTTTGTTGGTTCTGCCAGTTACCATAGGCCTTGTAAGCAATCACACCCAGGGCGGCCAAGCCGCCATAAGTCAGGACTGTACCGCCCATCTTGCGACCTTTTTTGCTGCCCAGCAGCAGGCCAAGGGCGCCACCCGCCAAGGCTGCGCCGCCTTTGCCGGATAACAAACCCGCCAGGCTGCCCAGCGGGGAGCTGTCGTTTTGCGACTGATTAGCGGATTGGTGGTTAGGCTGATTGTAGGCTTGGTTGTTGGAAGAGGGTTGCCAGCCACCAGACTGACCGGTGCCGCCTTTATTCTGTAACAAATCCGAGCCGGCCTTGAGCAATTGATTTAAAAGGTTGGTCGTGTTCATCTTGCCTCCTGAGTGGACAGACTATCTGCCGGTAATAACGCTGTGTGCATCTGCAATATACGTCTCAATGGGGCTTAAGACTGTAAAAGCAAACAAACTTGTGCCCGTGTCTTTGTAAAATAGTGTTTTGTTTGTTTTGTCCTGTCTGACAGATACTGTCGTTTTTCACAGATGCCTATACCTATGACCTTCCAAGCCCAAACCCAAGCTCCAGCCAAATCCAAGTCACTGATTCCCACTAATATCATTACCGGCTTTTTGGGGGTGGGCAAAACCACTGCCATCAAACACCTCTTGCAACACAAACCGGAGGGTGAGGTCTGGTCGGTACTGGTGAATGAGTTTGGCGAAATCGGCATAGATGGCGCCCTGCTGAAAGAAACCAATGCGCACATCCGCGAGGTGCCGGGGGGTTGTATTTGTTGCGTTGCCGGGCTGCCGATGAAAATGGCGCTCAATATGCTGATCGCGCGCACCAAGCCTGATCGCCTGCTGATTGAACCCACCGGCCTTGGGCACCCGGAGGAGATTATCAACAGCTTGACCGGCGAGTATTACGACACAGTACTGGATTTGCGCGCGACCCTGACCCTGGTCGACCCGCGCAAGTTGAGCGAGGAGCGCTACACCAACAACGCCACCTTTCAGGACCAAATCGCAGTGGCCGATGTCCTGATCGCTAACAAGGTCGACCAGTGCTCGCCGCTGGATCGTGCCAATTTTGATGACCTTGTCGCCAGTTTTGCGCCACCCAAACAGGCCGCGTTTGCGGTAGAGCAGGGCGCACTGGCATTGGCATGGCTGGATTACCCGCGCCAGAGCCATCAGCTCCAGCACCCCGGTTTACACAAGTCTGGCAGAGCCAATCGCCTAAGCCCGCAGCGGGAGTTGTACAACGCGGCGATCAAATTGCCCGAGGGCGAGGAGTTTGTGCGGCGGGAAAACAGCGGCCAGGGTTTTTATTCCTGCGGTTGGATGTTCCAACCGCAAATCCAGTTTGACTTCAATCAACTCTTTGGCTGGATGACTGGCCTCGCGCTGGTGCGCGCCAAGGCGGTAATGAATACTGACCAGGGCGTATATATGTTTAACGCCGAGCAGGGCGTGCTGAGTGTCAAACCACTGGAGCTGGATGTTGAGCTGGATTTATCCGACAGCCGTATTGAATTAATAGACGACAAACCACTTGTCGTAACAGAGTTGGAAGCGGCTTTAATGGACTGCCGCCGCGCTGCGCCATGAATGGGGCCGGCGTCCAGAAATATCACCAACTTAACGTTAATGAGCTAAGGTTAGTGATAGTGTGATGCTTGGCAGCCTTGAGTGCGTGCACCATCGCCAGCAACACCCAATAAAGCAACAGATGATAAAAGCAACACAATAAAACCAACCGGATAGACGTTCAGAGGTCGATAAAAATGATGTTACTGCTTTCACTACTCGCGATATGGATATTGATCGCCATACTCACCTACCGTCAGGTGGCGTTGGCGGCGGCGTCATCGATTGTGATCATCGCCTGGCTGGTGCTGGGGGTGTTCACCCCAACCCTTTTGTCGCCCTGGTTGGTTGTGCCCCTGGCCGCCATTCTGGTGCTGTTAAATGTGGGGTCGGTGCGCCGCGCGCTGCTCACCAAGCCTGTATTTGCCATGCTGAAAAAATCCATGCCTCCCATCAGTGCCACTGAGCGCGATGCGCTGGAGGCGGGTACTACCTGGTGGGAAAAGCAGTTGTTCAGCGGTCGCCCCGATTGGAATGAATTTGCTGAAATCAGCCTGCCGCAACTGACCGCTGAGGAGCAGTCATTTATCGACAATGAGGTGAGTGAACTCTGCACCTTGTTGGACGAGTGGAAAATCCAGAACGATCTCAAAGACCTGCCGCCCGAAGCCTGGCAGTACCTTAAAGAGAAAAATTTCTTTGGTCTGATTATCCCCAAAGAATACGGCGGGCGCGACTTTAGCCCCTATGCGCAAAGCCGCATTATGAGCAAAATCGCCAGCCGTTCCGGCACCGCTGCCGTGACGGCCATGGTGCCCAACTCCCTCGGCCCAGGCGAACTGTTGGTGAAATACGGCACCGAGGAACAGCGCCAGCGCTGGTTGCCCGGTTTGGCCAACGGCACCGAAATCCCTTGTTTTGGTTTGACCGGCCCCGAGGCGGGTTCCGATGCTGGCTCAATTCCCGATACCGGCATAGTCTGCAAGGGTATGTTTGAAGGCAAAGAAGTTATCGGCCTGAAACTCACTTTTAGCAAGCGCTGGATCACTCTTGCACCTGTGGCCACTGTTGTCGGTTTGGCCTTCAAGGTGTACGACCCTGAAGGTTTGTTGGGCGACCCCAATAAAGTGGAATATGGCATTACCTGTGCGCTGATTCCTGCCAATCATCCAGGCGTGGAAATTGGCAAGCGCCATAACCCTGGCTCACCCTTCATGAACGGCCCTATCTACGGAACCGATGTGTTTATCCCTGTGGATTGGATTATCGGTGGCGCGGCTATGGCCGGTAAGGGCTGGCGCATGTTGATCGAATGTCTGGGCGCTGGTCGCGGTGTATCCCTGCCCGCCTTGTCCACTGCCAGCGGTGAAATGAACTATCGCATGGTGGGCGCTTATGCGCGTATTCGTCGCCAGTTCAATACCGAAGTGGGCAAGTTTGAAGGTGTTCAGGAAGCGACGGCGGAAATTGCTGCCACCGGTTATACCCTGGAAGCTATGCGTCAATTTGTCACCAAAGGTTTGGAGACAGGTGCACCCTCGGTAATGACCGCCATGGCCAAATACCATGCCACTGAACTGATGCGTAAATCGGTAGAGCACTCCATGGATGTGGTGGGTGGCCGCGCCATCCAAAAAGGCCCGCGCAACTTTTTGGTCGCCTCCTATCATTCGGTGCCGGTCGCCATCACTGTGGAAGGTGCCAATATCCTCACCCGCTCTTTGATGATCTTTGGCCAGGGCGCCATGCGCTGCCATCCCTTCCTGTTCGAAGAAATGCAGGCCATGCAGTTGGAAAATGGCAGTGAAGGGCTGAAAAAGTTTGACCAGCTCTTTACCGCACATTTGGGCCATATCGCCAACAATATGTTGCGCACCAAGTTGCTGGGTTTCCTTGGCGGTCGTTTCAGCAGTGTGCCTGCCAATGCCGATGCGTTTAGCACGCGCTGGTATCAACGTATTAATCTGTTAAGCGCGGCACTGGCGTCCATGTCCGATATTGCGCTGGGTGTATTGGGGGGTAACCTGAAGCGTCGCGAGTTGCTCTCGGCGCGTTTGGGGGATGTGCACAGCCAGCTGTTTATCGCCTGTGCAATTTTGAAATTCCACTCAGCTCACCCTCGCACTCGCGCGGAAGATGCCCATGCAGAATATGCACTGAATCGTGCGCTTTACATCGCCCAGGAAGCCCTGCGTGATTTTGCCGACAACTTCCCGCTCAAAACTCTGGCCAAATTGATCCGTTTTGTGGCTATGCCCTGTGGTTATGTAGTGAAAAAGCCAAGCGATAACCTGGTGCGTGAGTTGGGGGATCTGATCATGGAGGAAAATCCTGTACGCCAAATGCTCGGCCAGTATCTCTATGTAAGCCATGACCCGGAAGATGCGTTTGGCCGTGTGGAAAGTACCTACCAGACTCTGCTGTCACTTGGCCCCGTATGGCATGCCTTCCTGAAAGCCAAAAACGCCGGCAAGATCAGCGGCGCGACTACCGAAGAGTTGGCTAAAGATGCGGCCGCCAAAAATATTATCCAGCCGCAAGACGTCGCGCGGATTGTGGATTACGACGCTCGCCGCTTCGATTGCCTGATTACTGATGCGTTCGACAAGTTGTAAGTGGTGATGGTAAAAACGCAAAAACCCGCTTCGGCGGGTTTTTTTATGAATGGGTGATGGTTATTGTGGGGGCTAGCCAGCCAGAGAATCTTCTGCCAATACCGAACAATTGCGGCCCTGTGCCTTGGCTTGGTAGAGGGCTATATCAGCCCGCTTGAACGTCTCGTTGAAATCTTCCCCCGGCAAGCGGTCACTCACCCCAAAACTTGCAGTTACCAATACCGGGTTTTCCGTTTCAAACACCTTATCTTGTATGGTCAGACGGATTTTCTCTGCCATGGCAATCGCAAAGGCTTTGGGTTTATTGGGCAATATCACAATAAACTCTTCACCGCCCCAGCGCCCCAGATAATCTTTGCGGCTAATCGCCTTGCCTACTATCTGCGCCACTGCCTGCAGGATACGGTCGCCGGTATCATGACCGCGCCGGTCATTAATGCGCTTGAAGTGGTCTATGTCGATCAAAATCAGGGAAAAATCCGGGCTATTCGGGGCTTCGCTCTCGCTCTCCTTGAGTGCAACCAGAGTGTTAACAATCTGGTCAATACCGAAGCGGTTGTAGGTTTGGGTAAGTGGATCAACAGTAGAGAGCCGGCGGAACTTGTCGGTTTCGCGGCGCAGCTCGGTATTGTCTTGATTCAGGTTATTAATCACCTGCACATCGTGTTTGCTTTGCGCGCGCAGCTGTACCAGTTGTAGCACTGCATAGCTGAAAATACCTAGCAGCCACATCACCAGAATACCCAGATACCAATGTTCGGCACTTATCCATTCACCCTCAAATTCCAGCTTTTCAATACTGATTTCATAATCCCCGCTGGCCAGAGCTTCGGTGTAGTCTATGCCCAGAGTTTTGATTTTATTGTATTCGGGATTGGCTAACTGACGCGGTATATTGAGTTGTTCGAGCCACCAGTCAGCCACTTTGAAGTCGTTAAGGCTGATACGTATTTCCTGTCCAAGATCGCTGGTTGCCAGATTAACCGACATGAATTTAGTGCTATTGCCATCTTCGACCTTGGCATAGGCAGGGTTGAAGTTGCGTAACGATAAACGGATTTTGTTGGCGTCCCCCTTGTGGCTGAGTTTTATGTTCAGGTGGGAATAGCCAGATAAATCCAAACCGTTTGTCGGTTCTGTGGAGTAAAACAAAAGCCCCAGGCTGCAGGGAAAATAGCTGCCGTCCGGTGTGGGGAAGCGACAGCGCCAATGGACGTTTTTTTCATCGATCCACTGCGCGGCTGAACTGCCATCGGGCAGGGTGCCTGCGTGAAAATAATATTCCGTCTTGGCGTTGGGAATGAGCAGTAAGCGCTTCTTGGGGAGAAATTGCTGCAGCGCCAACAGACAAGCTGTTACGAGAATGCCGATAATCAAAAACGAGTTGAACCGCTTGTCGTTCATTGCGCCGCAAAAACCTTGAACAAATTAGCCTCTAGTATTGATTATTTTTCCAACATTGCCACACAAATTGTCAGCATTTGGGCAATTTGTGCATGCCTGCAAATAGTGAATGTCGTGCCAACGACGGTAAGCCTTGTCGACAGCGCTATAATGCCTGAGGTTTTCCATTTTCTTCGTTTATCCACATACAACTGCATTTATCTATGAATTTGCTCATTACCGGCGCTAATGGATATGTGGGGCGATATCTTTGCCCTTTGTTGATTGCCGATGGGCAGAATGTCTCCACCTTGACGCGCAAGGGCTGGCATCAGCCGCCGGCAAGAAATTATCTGTGGGAGGAGGGGGTGATGCCGGCGCTGGAAGGCGTGGATCTGGTCGTTCACCTGGCAGCATTGGCCCATCAGGCCGGCCCTGAATCGCCGCAAACGGCAGCGCTTTTCCACTCTGTAAATGTGGAGCAAACCCGCCAACTCGCCAGTGCGGCGCTGGCGCAGGGCGTTAAACGTTTCATTTATCTCAGCAGCATCAAGGTCAACGGTGAGGTGACCACCAGTCCCTATCGTTACGATACCCAGCCGCAGCCAGAGGATAGCTATGGACGCTCCAAGTGGGCGGCAGAGCAGGTGTTGCACGAGTTGCTGGATGGTTCAACAACTGAGCTGGTAGTTATTCGCCCGCCGTTGATATGGGGCGGGGAAATGAAAGGCAATCTCGCACTATTGCAGCGATGGGTGCGTTGGCGTCTGCCATTGCCGTTTGGCAGCATTCAAAATCGACGTGACCTGGTTTCGCTCGACAATCTGTGCAGTTTGATCCGGCTGGTGCTGAGCCATCCACAGGCTGCCGGCCAGACTCTGTTAGTCAGTGATGGTGTAGCGCGCAGTACCGCGGATATTGTCCGCTTGGTTAGCCCCGCCGACTCCGCGCCAGCATGGATTATTCCCTGTCCGGCGTGGCTCTTTAGCTTATTCACCTATATGCCGGTTGTTGGTAAGCGCCTGAAAAAACTGACTGACAATTTGGAGGTGGATATAACCCCCACCTGCGAGCGTTTGGGGTGGGTGCCAGCTCCGTCATCCGGTTGTGTAAAAAGCTAACAAATTGTTACGGCCGCTAACTATCAAAGCCATGATGCACTTGATACCATCCCTGACCGGATTGATTCAGGTCTGAAAAAACGAATGAAAACGTCCCTCATCCTCAAATTTCTAAACGCTTCCCGCCCGATAAAACGGCTTATTTCCATCGCCTATGACTCCTGTGCGATTGTCATTTCGTTTTACCTGGCCTACGCGCTGCGCCTTGGGAATTTGTCGGTTCCGATTGAGCAGCCTTTGGTGCTCTGCCTCGCGTTTACCCTTGTAGTATCAATCTTTACCTTTATTCGAATGGGGCTTTATCGCGCGATACTGCGTTACATGACCCAACATGCAATGGTCACTATTTTCACTGGAATCCTGATCTCCAGTTTGGCGATGACCCTCAGCGCTTTCTTCTTTCAGGCATTTTTGCCGCGTTCAGTCCCAATTATTTACGTTTTTACCACGTTGATTTTGATTGGGCTGCCGCGCCTGGTCTTCCGCAATGTGGTCAAAATGGTTACCCCCAGGGGTAATATCAGTGTGGTGATTTACGGCGCCGGCGAGACAGGGAACAACCTTGCCAATCAGTTGCGCCTGAGTGGGGAATTTAATCCCGTTGCCTTTGTGGACGATGAAAAGCGTCTGCATGGCAGTGTGCTCAGTGGTCTCACGGTATACCCGCCGCACAAACTGGCGTCGATTATTGAACAGCATTCGGTCACTCGCATTTTACTGGCGCTGGGTAATATCAGTCGGCAGGATCGGGTGCGTATTATTCGCTATCTGGAACCGCTGCTGGTACAGGTACAAACCATCCCCCCGGTTACCGATATAGTTAAAGGTGTTGCCCGCATTAATGAGTTGCGCAACATCCAGATCGAAGACCTGCTCGGGCGCGATCCGGTTGAACCGGATCCAGTGCTCATGAGCAAAAACACCAGCGGCAAAATTGTTATGGTCACTGGTGCAGGTGGCTCAATTGGCTCTGAGCTTTGTCGCCAGTTAATCAAACTTAAACCGCTCAAAATTATCTTGTTTGAGCAAAATGAATTTAATTTGTATCGCATAGAAAAAGAGTTGACCGCCCTGCAGGCTGGCGTAGTTCCACCCGTGGAGTTAGTTGCGTTGCTGGGCTCTGTGCAAAATTTTGCGCTGCTGGATTTAGTGATGCGCCAATTCGATGTGCACAGTGTGTATCACGCCGCAGCCTACAAACATGTACCCATGGTGGAGCAGAATATAATTGAGGGTGTAAAAAATAACCTCTTTGGTACCCGCAATGCTGCTGAAGCGGCGCTGCGCAATAATGTTAAGAATTTTGTACTTATCTCTACAGACAAAGCGGTGCGCCCCACTAATATCATGGGTGCCTCAAAACGTTTGGCCGAGTTGGTTTTGCAGGATTTGGCCTCGCGCCCGTCCAAAACGATTTTCAGTATGGTGCGTTTTGGCAATGTATTGGACTCATCCGGTTCTGTCGTACCGCGTTTTCGCGAGCAAATCAATAAAGGTGGGCCCATCACCGTCACCCACAAAGATATAGTTCGCTACTTCATGACTATCAGTGAAGCAGCTCAATTAGTTATTCAATCCGCGTCCATTGCCGAAGGTGGCGATGTATTTGTATTGGATATGGGCGAGCCTGTAAAAATTCTCGATCTCGCACGCGAAATGGCGCTCTTGTCCGGTTATAGCATCAAGGATGAACACAACCCTCATGGCGATATTGAAATTAAATTTACCGGTTTACGTGCAGGGGAGAAGTTGTACGAGGAATTACTTTGCGGCGAAAATTGTGAAGGCACAGTTCATCCACGCATCATGCGTGCCAAGGAAAAGAAAATGTCGGCCAGTGATTTGGACGCATTGCTCACTCAAGCAAAAATGTTTTGCGAAGGTTACCGCTATCAGGAATTGTTCAGTCTGATTGTGGATTCAGAAGCTGATTTTGATCCGCTCTATGAAATCAGTGATCTCATGTATAAAACCAAAAAAGAAAATGCCAAATTATTGGTAATTCCTGGTGCTCTGGACAAAACAGATAAAAAAGCCATGCTGGAGTAGCAAGTGGACAGTATGGACATCCCCGCCCGCTCGCCGGTACGGCTTAGCATTTCTTGTGTTAGCTATGCGCTTGATGCCCCTGTGCTCATTGCTACCCTTGAATCTCTCGTGCAAGCCTGCGTCTTTGCAAAGCAAGAAGGCCTGTTAACTGAGGCGCGGCTTTTTCTTATCGATAACGGTCCCGATCAAAACAATAAAAATGCATTGCAAGTAATTCAACAGACCTTTGCTCATCAGTTTGACTACATCATTTTACTCAGTGGCCATGGCAATCTGGGGTACGGCCGCGGCAACAACCTCGCGCTGTTACAGACTGATTGCGACTATCATTTGGTTCTCAATCCCGATGTTCTACTGGCGCGCGATAATTTGAACATTGCTCTCGCTTATATGCAGCAACATACAGATGTTGCGCTCCTTGCGCCTGATGGTATTGGTGAGCAGGGAGAGCGCCAATTCCTGGCTAAACGCAATCCTTCTTTTTTAGTGTTGCTGGCGCGTGCAACCCGTCACCCATGGCTGTGTAAAAAAATCAAAGCACAAATGGATGCTTATGAATATCGCGACTTGATTCCCGCCATGCAACCGCTGGATATAGAGTTGGCAAGTGGTTGTTACATGCTGTTGCGCACAGCAATGGCGCGTCAAATCGGTGGGTTTGATCCAGTTTTTTTTATGTATTTTGAAGATTTCGATTTGAGTCGCCGCCTTGCCAGCATTGGGCGTGTAGTGCATCACCCTGAAGTAAAAATTGTTCATTTTGGTGGCGAAGCTGCAAAAAAAGGTGGCGGCCACACGCGTTTATTTTTGGCATCCTATGTCAAATTTTTAATAAAGTTTTTTTAAAATAATTCTGGAATTTATCTTCGGTGCTGTCATAACTCGACCGATAAATAATTTGTATGTTTAATAATTCTCAAGTGAAACAAATCAATGAGCGAGCACAATAAAGCGATTGCTGTAGTCATCCCCTGTTACAAGGTGACGCGTCATATTATGGATGTTATAGCGGCTATGCCGCCGCTGGTTTCACGTATTTATGTAGTAGATGATTGTTGCCCTGATAAATCAGGGGAATTTGTTAAAGAGAATAATCGCGATCCACGTGTGGTTGTACTGTTTAATGAAAAAAATAAAGGTGTTGGCGGCGCGGTAATGACCGGCTACCGTGCGGCTATTGCAGATCAAATGTTGATCGCGGTTAAGGTTGATGGCGATGGACAAATGGATCCTGCGTTAATCCCGGAATTTATCGAGCCCATTTTGCACGGTGAGGCTGACTACACCAAAGGGAACCGCTTTTTCAATCTCGAAGAAATTCATCAGATGCCCAAAGTCCGTGTTTTTGGCAATGCGGTATTGTCGCTGTTAAATAAATTGTCTTCCGGCTATTGGGATATTTTTGATCCTACCAATGGTTATACAGCGATTCATGTCGATGTATTAAAAAAAATGTCCTTTGCCAAAATAAGTGAGCGCTACTTTTTTGAGTCAGACATGCTGTTTCGACTGAATACTTTGCGTGCCAAAGTAGTCGATATCCCTATGGACGCACACTATGGCGATGAAGAAAGCCAATTAAAAATCGGCAAAATCATTGGCGATTTCACTAAAAAAAATATTAGGAATACCTGCAAGCGAATTTTCTACAATTATTTTTTACGCGATATGTCTGTTGCCTCGATTGAATTGGTACTGGGTTTTGTTTTGTTACTATTTGGCGCAATTTATGGCGGATACCACTGGATCGCCTCGGCGCAAGCCGGTACTACAACCCCGACAGGCACAGTGATGCTGGCGGTTTTGCCGATTGTTATTGGGGTGCAGCTACTGTTGTCCTTCCTGTCTTACGACATCGAAAATGTGCCGCGTCGGCCCATTCACCGGCGCCGGTAACGACCTGTAACGCTGGCTTGCACATGGGCAAGTGTCGTGTTTTACAGTAGTATGCCAGCCACTTGTGGCAGGTCTTGCGGCTTGTTTCTTTGACAGAGTAGAGCGAATCTGTAACGTGGATAAACTGATCGGCCAAATGCTCATCGAGCGCGGACTGGTACAGCCAGACGACATCAAAAAAGCGCTGCAATTACAGCAGTCAGTGGGTGGCCGTATTGGCGCGGGTCTGGTGCGTATGGGGTCGATTTCCGAAGAGTCGCTGCTGGCTGTGCTGGCTGAGCAGTTGGCCATTCCTTTGGTGCAAGTGGGGCGTGATATGCCCGATGCCAGTGGATTGTTCCAGCAAATCAAACAGTCACCATTGGACATCAACTGGTGTATTGATAATCGCGTGCTCATCTGGACTGATGACAATCAGGCAATTCATTACACCGGACGTGATCCTTTATCTCCGTTTGTGCGAGATGTTATCGCCTATCATTATCCCGCTCAGCCCATCCAGCCCTGCCTTGTATCCAGCCACAGCCTCGATATTTGTGTAGATTACCTACGCAAAGAGCTGACTGCCGAGCGGTTTTTTTCTGAGGGTAGCGAGACCAAAGGCCTGCGCGAACTGGCTGAAGAAGCGCCGGTAGTCGAACTGGTGAACAATATTTTCTCCAAAGCAGTTGCCTTCAACGCATCGGACATACACCTTGATCCGCAAGAAGAGGTATTCAGGGTTCGTCTGCGGGTGGATGGGGTGCTGCAAACCCACCTTGAGCAACCTATAGATCGCTACCCGGCTGTGGCCTCACGGGTAAAATTGATTTCCGAGATAGATATCGCTGAGCGACGTTTACCTCAGGACGGTCGTATCACTACCCGCGTCAATGGTCGCGAGATGGACGTGCGTGTTTCCACCTTGCCTGGCGTACACGGTGAATCTATCGTCATGCGTCTGTTGCCCAAAGACCGTAAAGAGCTGTCGCTCAGCACACTTGGCTTGGAGCAGGACCATATGGATCTGGTGGGTTCGCTTATGCAAGAGGCGAATGGGATAGTATTGGTGACCGGGCCGACTGGTTCCGGTAAATCCACCACGCTTTACGCAGCTTTGCAGGAGGCGACTGATGGCACGCGCAAAATCCTCACCGTGGAAGACCCGGTTGAATATCAGTTGCCGGGCATCACTCAGGTGCAAGCTCATGCCGAGATTGGTTACACCTTTGCCAAAGCTTTGCGCGCCTTTTTGCGCCAGGATCCGGACGTGATCATGGTGGGTGAGATTCGCGACCTGGAAACGGCGCAAATTGCTATTCAGTCGGCCCTTACCGGTCATCTGGTGCTCTCTACTTTGCACACTAACGACTCGCTCTCAGCATTTACCCGTTTGATCGATATGGGTGTTGAACCGTTTTTGGTGGCTGCGCCTATCAAGGCCGTGCAAGCCCAGCGTCTGGTGCGCAAGGTATGTAAATCTTGCGCCAAACCAGCGCAGGTTCCCGACACAATCAATACGGAGTTCGCCAGACTTGGCCGCGGGTTTTCGCCGCACTGGGTGGAAGCTGTCGGCTGCCCTGCCTGTAATCACACCGGCTATGCGGGGCGCATGGGGGTTTATGAGATAGTGCCCATATCACCGGAATTGCACGACATGATTATCGCCAATACCCCAGTCACTGAAATGCGCAAACTGGCGCGTAAACAGGGACATAGATCCATGTATCAGGACGGCTTGATCAAGGCTGCTCGTGGTATTACCACGGTGGAAGAAGTGATGCGTGCCACCAACATAGACGCCACTACTATTGATGAAGATTAACGGGGCAGGCAATGCAGTTTAGTTATACCGCCCTGGATCAACAGCAATCGGTCATAGCCGGCGTGATAGACGCTAGCGATGAGCGCGAGGCAGCGCGTCTGCTGCGCGAGAAAAATCTCCAGCCGCTTAGCATCAAGGCGCATGAGGATAGCCAGGGAGCGGGGCGCAAAAAGCTCAGCCGCGAGGATATCACTGTCTCGCTATTTGAATTGACCACCATGCTTGAATCGGGCGTTTCTATCGCCGAGGCACTGCAGTCGCTGCAAGATGCCGATTCCCACCCTCAATTGCGCCGTTTTTACAAATCAGCATCAGAGCAGCTGCAGCGCGGTGCCAGCTTTGGCAATGCCCTGCGCGCCGCCGAATTGAAATTACCTGCCTATTTTGTCCAGTTGGTAGAGGCCGGTGAAGCCTCAGGCCAGCTGGGCGCGACAATGCGGCGTGGGGTAGAGCAGATGGAATATGACCTCGCCGTGGTCAATGAATTGCGTAACGCACTTATTTATCCTGCCATTTTGGTGCTTACGGGCATCAGTGCAGTGGCACTTATATTCATTTTTGTAGTCCCAAAGTTTGCCAATTTAATGGACGGCAAACAGGAGCTCCCACTACTGGCAACCGCGGTGCTGTCTACTGGCTTGTGGCTCAATGAAAATTTCTATTGGGTGCTCGCGGTTGTAGTTGCACTAGTTGCGCTGGCTGCGGTGCAGTTTGGCAAGCCCGAGGTGCGTCAGGCTCTGCTGGATAAAATGTCGGGTGTTCCGGTATTTGGGCGTTGGCTGGCGGAGTCAGATATCGCGCGCTGGTCTTCAGTGATGAGTGCCATGCTGGCGAGTCATATTGAGCTGACCCGGGCATTGGATCTGGCGCGCGCCAGTGTTAAAAATTCGCGCCGCAGTAAGGGTTTGTTGTCGGCGCTCAACGCCGTGCAATCCGGCGGCAGCTTGTCAAAAGCGCTGCAGGACAATCAAATCCTGAACGCTACTGCCTACAACCTGATCCGGGCTGGCGAAAAAACTGGCCGCCTCGCTGAAATGCTGCAAGCGGTCGCAAAAATTTACGAGAATTCCGGTAAAAACCGGATGAAACGGTTGTTGTTATTGATTGAGCCCTTGGCGATTGTGTTTATTGGACTTGCCGTGGGAGTAATTATTCTTGGGCTAATTCAGGCAATTACCAGTGTTAACGATGTAGCTATTTAAGCTGACTTTTGATTATTTGCAGAGAGATGTTATGAGCAAGATAAAAACTCACCAACGCGGCTTCACCATGATCGAACTTTTGGTGGTGCTGGTTATTCTCGGATTGTTGGCCGGTTTGGTCGGCCCCAAAATGTTTGGCAAGGTCGATAGCGCCAAAATTAAAACGGTGGAAACCCAGCTCAAGCTGCTCAAGTCGGCGCTGCAAACCTATCGTCTGGACATGGGTGAATACCCCAGCACTCAAGAGGGCTTGGGTGCAATTATCCGTTCACCCGACAGCGCGCGTGCACAGCAAAACTGGAAGGGGCCTTATCTCGATGAAGAAATTCCACTCGACCCTTGGGGTACGGCTTACCAATATCGCCGTGAAAAAAATGGCTTGCAAGATTTTACCCTCTATTCGCTGGGTGCAGACGCCAAGCCTGGTGGAGAAGGGTTGGATGCCGACATAGGCCTGGCCGCCCAGTAAGTTTGGTCAGGTCATCATTATGTCAAGTAAGTGGCGGCGATCAGGTTTTACCCTGATTGAATTGTTAGTAGTCCTAATGATTCTCGGGTTAGCCAGTGCGCTGGTTCTGCCCCGCTTGCCAACTATCTATGAGCGTTTTCAGGATAAATCCGATCAGGAGCGATTGATGCAGCTGTTAGCTTCACTGCCGCTCAGGGCCTACACACGCCAACATACCATTTCCCTCGCACCGGAAAATGCCTTACAGACACTTATCGACGAAGGTTTGGTGTTGGACGGGCAGCTGGGCCTCAAGTTGGATCGCCCCATTATTTACCAGCCAAACGGTGTTTGTCTGGGGGGAAGGTTAGAGGTTTCCTTAAACGGTGTCACCCGCCGTTTGCAACTCGATCCCCCCTACTGTGAGCCGCGCGAAAGTGACTAGATCGGAACAGGGGTTCACGTTGGTTGAAGCCATGGTTGCGTTGGTGATTTTTGCCATGGCCGCCATGGGCATCTACAGCTGGATCAATACTAACCTCATATCCCTCAATCGCCTTGCCGCTGTCGCTGAATCTGAATTTGTGGTGGATTCGGCGGTAGAGCGCCTGCAATTGGTGGATCTGCGCAGCGAAACCCAAGGTGAATTTAATGTGTCGGGATACCAAGTGGTCTGGCGTGCTGAATTGGTCGAACCCTGGCGGCAGGGTAAAACCCAGCAGGGCGGCGTAAGTATCTACGACTTTGGTCTCTACGATATCCATCTGGAATTGTTTAAAGACTCGCGCTTGCAGGGCAATTTTCACTATCGACAGACCACTTGGTTAAAGGCTCGTGAAATAGACCTGGAGGGTAATGATGCACTTTAAGGTCTTATCAATTCATCAGCAGCGCGCATTTACTCTTATCGAAATGCTGGTGGTGATGATCATCATGGCGATGGTCGTCACCCTAGTTGTGCAGGGATTTGGCTACAGCCTCGGACTCTACCAGCGGGTGGTTAATACGCAGAATGCTAGTTACAAGCAGGTTTTCACCTACCAATGGTTTAGAACCAGCCTAGGTGCTCAAGTGGCCATGCGTCCCGATGATCGAGGACTTGAAGGTGATGCGCGGCAATTGAGTACTTATAGTTACCAGCCTCTTTTGGCGCGACAGGGCCTAAAATCCCTTATTCACTGGGAGTTAACCCAGGCTCCGGGAGAGTTACAGCTCGCGTATTACGAGGGTGAGGACTATATCACCGTTTATTCTTGGCCAGAGGCGAGCGGCTACTTTGAATACCTTGATGAGCAAGGCCAGTGGTTTGATCAATGGCCTGTTCGGGTTGAAGATGTAACCCCCTTACCTCAAGCGGTACGTCTGGTTGTTAACTCTGATCGCGAAAGTCTTAATTACGTTGCAGTAACTCGTACTCGGCTACGCGCCAATATTAATCCTGACGAGTTGTTATATGGGCGCGATTAAAAAACAGCGCGGATTTATCCTTGCCGCTACCCTCTGGATATTGGCCATTATGTTTATCGTGGTGGGCATTTTTCATGTATATGTACAGCAAAAGTTGCAGTTAGGTATCCAGGCGAAAGAGAATTTACAAATGCGACTGGATCGTCATGCCACAGCACAAACACTTTTGTATTTGTTGGCTAGCTCTCGTATGACTCGCTCAGGTATTACTTTTCAGCATCGCGATCAGCTGCAGCAAAGCGAGGACGGCTTGATAAACAGTGATACTCTGGGGGATGAATTGTGGTTGGATGGAACCTCATACAGGGGTATTGATAGCGCCCACTTTTCCCTGCAGGATGCCTCCGGGCTTTTATCCATCAATATACGTAGCGCGGCAGAATTGTCAGCGCTGTTGGATAAGTACGAATCAAGTAATGCCATCCGCACTCAGTTAATAAATCGTCTGCAAGACTACATAGATGCCAACGACCTGATTAGCTTGGCTGGAGCCGAAACGAGTGACTACGCCCGGCAACAACTACCGCTGCCTAGCAACGATCTTCTGCGCTCGGAGGTCGAGTTGTTAAAAGTTATGGGTTGGGGTGAATGGCTTCGTGTGAATCCTGAATTTAATTGGCAGGGGTGGCTGAGCGTGCGTCGAAGTTCTGCCTTGAACCTCAATGCCATGCCTGAATCGCTACTTATCAAGTATTTTGGTTTGAGCGATGAACAAGCAGAAAACGTGTTGACTATAAGACGGCGGAGTGCATTCCAAAGTCCTGCTGAATTTGCAGCCGTTGTTCGTCTGCCCTTGAACTTGGATGAGGATCAATATCGCTTTTTCCCCAGTCGGGAATTAAGGATAAGCCTCTGGAATAACGGGGGAGGACAAGCCCAGGTGATTAGCCTACAATTGACGCCCAACGGACTTTATGGTCCCTGGCAAGTGGATTATGAGTACAACACCCAGCGTGAAATCGACACTAATGAACCTTTGGCCATATGGCAAACCCCGCTCTTTGGTCACACCCTGGGTGATAACCGCTGACGCAGCTTGCCCGCTCAATGAGCTGGGTGATCAGCTTCAGTTGTTATCGGCTTGCCTTATCGTCCCGCGCCAATACCTCTTCTATTTATATATAGATCTCTCCAGCGTACCCAACGCCCTGCGCAAGAATTTCATCCAGCAGCGTTTGCAGCAGTTAAGCCCATTTAGTAACCCTGAAAGTTGCTTGGTGCAAGAGGCCGATGGAGCGCAGCTATGGTTTTGGGATTCGCGTCTGCTGTCTGGTCGCCGCGAGCAAACGCCGGGTTTGCCCCAGGTAACTATTCCCGAATCCTTACTGCGCCGCCCTTTTCAGGATGGCTTCCGTGTGCAACCCTGTATCCATGGCTGGGAACTGCAATACTGGGAAACAAACAGCCTGCGTTATACACGTTGGCTAGCTAACCGCCCGGATACCGTCGCCAAAGATGATTTCGTGCGCACCTGCGGCTACAACATGAAAGCCGCCGACTGGAGCGATGCAGGCGCAGAACTCCTATCTGCCCCTTGGAATGAAAAACCTTTTTGGAGTAAGGCAACTCTCAGCAGTGAGCCTGTGGCTACACGCCTTATTGCCGGGGTTCTTCTAGCATGGATTTTCCTCGAGTTAGGTATGGGGCTGGGCACTATTGGCAAACAATCCTATCTGTCCTCATCGGTAGAATCCCAGAGCGAAGCTCTGAGCCAGCTGGTAGACCAGCGCGACGCTGCCCTGCGCCAAAAGGATTTCAATCAGGCTATTGCCGATCTGATTGCCGCGCCTACTCCGCTGTGGCTCTCGGCCCAAGTACATAGCTGTCTTGCCGATTTCGATTTTGTCATTCTGGATTGGCAATACCAGCGTGGCCAATTGGTAGTGCTCCTGGAAAAGGAAGGGTTGGATACTCGCGCCCTGATTGAATCCTGTGCGGCCAACCCCGGGTTTAGCGATGTGCGGGTAGAGCCCGGCATCACACCGGCGCAAACCCGTGTCCTGTTCAGCCTCCCCCAAGCCACGCAAGAGGGGAATGACGATGTTTGAGCGATTGCACAAAATTCTCTATCCACATTGGCTTCAGCTACAGCAGCAAACTGCCGCCAACCCAAGGCTGCGCTGGATGCTATGGGGAGTGCTCTACATCTTCCTTCTTTATGTTGCCTTGAGTTTAGGCGAGTGGCGCGCCGAGCAGCAGCAGGCGATTAGTCAATTGCAGCGGACGGCACAAAAGTTGGAGCAATTAGAGTCCCAAACGGAATGGCCTGAACGTTTGGTTGCCGAACAGCAAACTGGGAAGCAGTTGAGTGAGCGCCTGTGGAAAGCGCCATCAGCAGGTCTTGCTGAGGCGGATTTGCAAAATTATTTGCGCGAACAAATCATCAACTATTCGGGTGAGGGGTTTCGCCTGCGCTTGGCTCCCACAGAAACTCTAATCCTTGGCGAGCAAACCTTGTTTAAGGTGACCGCTGAGATTTCGGCATTAATTCAAACCACCCAAATTGATGCCCTGACCAAATCACTTTCTGAAGGTAAGCGAACGCTCGTGGTGGAGCGTTTTTCCTATAGCCCCCAGCGTAGCGGGCAGTTTGGCCTTTTGGTCACAGCATATTTTCTTGCTGTAGAGGAAGTTGCGGGGGCTGTCGATGCTACGCCTTGAATTCAGCCGGCTTCCGCCGCACCACCAGACGCTTTACAAACTTCTGGCATGCTTGCTGGCTGGCGCGTTTCTGGTGGGCTTGATTTGGACTCTTCTAGGTTTTTCCGATCAGCGCTTGTCCCAGGAAAATGATTGGCAGCCCACATCGCTGTCAGCCGGTGAGGATGTGACCAGGCAATATTTGATAGTGTCAGAAAATCCTCGTTGGCTTGTAGCTGTTGGTACAAAATCCAAGCCGCAGCCACAGTTGGATCCATTAAAGGAGCTCGAAGGTAAACCGGAAAGTCTCCGTTTAACCGGACTTGTAAAGTCAGGGGATAAAACTTATGCCTTGTTTTTACCGCTTATACCCACTACTAACGCCGAGACTTCATCGGCTATTCGCCAGCTTGCCGAGGGCGACACCCTGGTTGGGGGGTGGACAATCAAAACTATCAACGCCAATCAGGTAGAAATTCAGCAGGGTGATGAAACCCGCAGCCTGAAAATGTATCAGCCAAGTCCTAAATAATCATTGCAAGTTGGGAACTCATCACAATGCCTAATGCTTCAATCCATTTTTTTGTTCGTGACAGTTTCAAGTGTGCGGCATCACTCGTATTGCTGATGACATTAACAAGCTGCAGTAGCTTTTGGAATACGCCCACCCCGGCAGAGCGAGGCAAAGAAATCGTCAAGTTTGAGCCGTTGCGCACCGAGCGTGATGTGCAAGAACCCCTGGCTCCTCCGCGTGCCCAACCCTCAACACCAACTACCCAATTTACCCCCGGGCCTGGTGTCAGCATTACCAACAATATGGCTGATGCTACATCACAAGAGTTGGCGTTGAACCTCACTGGTGATGCGATTAGCGGCAACTATCACAATATTCCTTTGCCTGCTTTTATCAACGAAGTTTTTGGCGAGCAACTAGGGTTGTCATTCACTCTTGATCCCCAAATTGATAAGCAACAGGATCTGGTAACCCTTCGTCTCATTGAGCCTGTTCCGCCTGCCGAGCTCTTTCGGATTGCCATGCGTACCTTAAATACTTACGGTGTTGCGGTTACCCAGCAGGGGGACGTGCTGTCATTTACAATCGACAAAAATATTACATCGGGTGAAACACCTTTATTGGTAAGTGGTCGCACCTTGCCTGAAGTGCCACAATCCCATCGACCTGTATTTATGTTTGTGCCTCTGAAAGCAGTAACGAATAGCCGTATTGCGGGCTGGCTAAGGGATGCGTTGAAAGGCAAGGATATTCAAATTAATGAAGACCCCACGCGCAATGCAGTTTTGCTTAAAGGCAAGCCGGACTTGGTTAGCCAGGCTTTGGCTATTATTGAAGTTCTGGATCAACCGATTATGCGTGGCAAGTACTCCACCAGTATTGAGCCAGCTTACGTGAAGGTGGATGCGCTGAGTAAAAACCTGAAAGAAGTCCTGAGCGCAGAAGGTTACGACGCCCAAATCAAATCACAACTGGGTTCAATAATGCTAATACCGCTGGAGGGCACCAATCAGCTGGTAGTTTTTGCGGCGTCCCAGCAGATCATTAACCATGTGCGCGAATGGGTGGAGGTGTTGGACCGCCGCCAGCAGATGAGTATTGATCAGGGCATATTCACTTACGAGGTGCGCAATACCCAAGCCGAACACATTGTAGATTTACTCAATAACCTGGAAAGCGGTAACAGCACACGCTCCGGCCGCTCGGCAGTGAATAATTCTGGCACCAATACTGGCAGTGCAATTTCAGATATTACAACCAACACGCCTTCTTCCAGATCCGGTAACAGCCTGACCACTGGTGGTAGTTTCGTGGTGGATACCAATCGCAACACTATTATTTATAAAGGTAGCGGACAAGCCTGGCTGGATATGCTGCCCGTGATTCAGACGCTTGACAAAGCAGCGCCCTCGGTCTTAATCGAAGTGCTTTTAGCGGAGGTCACGCTGACCGATGGTGAAAGAACCGGCTTTGAATTTGTCGCCAATGGCTCACAAAAAGTGGGCGGCCAACAATATAACAGCACATTATCCACGCTAGGCGGGTTGGGTTTAGGTACCGCAGGGTTAAGCGCAACCTTGGACAGCGCTGGTGATACGCGCGCGATTTTAAATATGTTTTATGAAAACAAGCGTGCTGAAATACGCTCGCGTCCACGTATTATGGTTAAGAGCGGCCAGCAAGCCACTATAGATGTGGGTACCGAGGTGCCAACTGTCAGTTCCAATGCTCAATCCACTACTAATGTAGATTCTCCGATTTTGCAAAGCATCCAATACCGCAAAACTGGTGTGCGCCTTACCGTAGCGCCTGTGGTACACGCATCTGGTCACGTGGATATAGAAATTGAGCAGGAGCTGAGCGAAGCGCAACCTAACGACAGTAGCAGTATTGATTCACCTAGTGTGTTTAATCGCAAAATCCAAACCACGGTTACATTAAAAGATGGTGGTTCTATTTTGTTGGGCGGTTTAATTTCCAGTTCATCGTCCGAGGGGCGCAACGGTGTTCCCTGGTTGGGTAAAATGCCTATAATAGGGCGACTTCTGAGTGCGGATAACAATTCCACAGCGCGCACAGAGCTGATGGTAATGATAATTCCCTACGTTATCGCTTCCCCCTTGGAAGGCCAAGCCATAAGCAAAAGTATTCAGGATGCATTCCAGCAAGGCGCTTCTGAGCCTGAAAATAATACAAATTCGCAGTGATTAGCTCATTAAGTGAACTAAGCGATTCTTTTTTAGTGCGAAACTGCGGGGTGCTGCCCCGCTTTTAATAACTATGGCTTGATCTATTGGTTTGATGGAGTATATTCTTGGGCAGTCTTTAGTTTGAGGGTTTGCGACAGCGCCCCAAGGATCCAAGACTAATCAAAATCAACGTTGATTATAATTTCATGAAATAGGAGTTAAACCATATGGTTTCCAAGAAACTTTTAAGCGCCGCTATCGCAGCTGCTTTCCTTTCCACCCCTGCTTTTGCTGTGATCGATCTGGACGCAGATACTGGTGCAGTAAAATTCGCTAAAGAAGCTGTTGTAGATGCTAACGAAGATGCCGGTTTTCTGACCGTTACTTCTGCTGCAAATAACCTGGATGTTACTACTGTAATTGGTACCGGTGTTACCGAAGCTAACCAGGTTTACGTTCGTTTTGATCTCGCTAACGCCAAATTTACCTCTCAAGTAGTTGGTGGTGACTTGGTTACTTCTGGCAGCGCTCTGAGCGTTAACGTTCAGCAAGGCGGTGCTGCTGGTCAAAGCTACGTGATTTTCCAAATCACTGCTGACGTAGGCGGTATTGACCAAGCTGATACTCTGGAATTGGCTCTGGCTGGTTTGGCTGTTAGCACCTCTGCTGGTGTAAACGTGTCTTACGCTGCTTACGACACTCCTTCTTCAGCTGTAAACCAAACTGCTGCTAACCGTCTGGCTTCTTCTACTACTGCTGGCGCTATCAGCGTAGTTAACGCTCTGACTGCTACCTTCGCCGCTGGTGACACTGCAACTGCTGAAGTGTCTGCTGACTTCACTGAATTCCTGGGTTCTAGCACTTCTGAGAATCTGGGTACTGTGACTTTCGCAGTTGATACCACTGTATTGCTGCCAGATAGCTCTACAATTACCGCGCTGACTGACGTAGTTGACGATGCTTCTGACCTGGTATTGGCCGGTGACTTGAGCTTTGGTGACTTCTTCCTTAACGGTTGCGCAATCGATTCAGCAACTGGTTCTTTGGCTGATGGTGAAGATTGTGTTGTTACTGACTTTGATATCAACACTACTTACACCTTCAGCGTAGAAGTTGATGGTGATACCACTATCGTTCCAGGTTCTTACACTGCTACTGTTGACTACGTGAAGTTGGACACTGGCTTGTTCAACCCAATGGACTACTCTGGTGTAGTGGGTAACATTGCCCGTAACGGTACCAGCGTGAAAGTTCCATTCGTTAACGTGAACCCATCGTTCAACCAACGTATCATCATCGTTAACCGCAGCAACGTTGCTGTGCCTCTGACTATCAGCGACGTAATTGCTGATGCAGAAGCTACTGGTTTCGCGCTGACTACTGCTGGCCAAGCAACCATTATGTTGCCAGCTAACAAGCAAACCGTTCTGAAGTCTTCTGATCTGTTCCAGGTTGCTGCAGGTTCTGCTTCTAACCGTGGTGCTGCTACCCTGAACATTGCTGCTCCAATGAGCAAAGTTGATGTTCTGTTCCAAAGCACCAACAGCGAAGGCGCTCAAAACACCGTTATTCTGCAAACTGATGGTCAGAAATTCGGTGGTAACGACCCTATCTAATTTGTCTTTGACATAATAGATGTGTTGGAAAAAGGCACCCTCGGGTGCCTTTTTTTATTGCCGACAATCGCAAGGTTGTTGTGCCGGTTTACCCTGTATAATTCCTCGCAATTTATTTCCTGCTTTTAAATATCCGGTAATGCAATGTTTACAAAAACTATTATATTTTTTTCTTCCTTTGCCAAATCGATAATAAAAAACAAATCCTTGATTATGGCGTTGTCCGAGCGGGAAATAAAAGGTAGGTATAAAGGCTCCTACTTGGGTTTTATGTGGGCAATCATTAACCCGCTGTTGCTGCTGCTTGTTTACACCTTCGTTTTTTCGGTAGTCTTTAAAGCGCGCTGGGGCGGCGGGGTAGGTGAAGGCAAACTGGACTTTGCATTGGTTATGTTTGTGGGCATTGCTATTCACGGTATGCTGGCGGAGTCGCTTAACAGGTCAACCGGGTTAATTCTGAATAACCCTAACTACGTTAAAAAAATTGTTTTCCCCTTGGAGATTTTGCCTCTGGTAAATGCTATAGCTGCATTTGCGCACACACTGATTGCATTGGCTGCGTTGCTTATCGTTTATCTTTTTACAAAAACCTACATTCATTCGACTGTTATTTTTATACCCTTTGTGCTGCTTCCTCTTTTCTTTTACTGCATAGCTTTTGGGTATATTTTGTCGTCTCTCGGTGTATTCATACGTGATATTTCCCAAGGAATAGGTTTTGTTTCAACGGCATTACTTTTTTTATCGCCAGTGTTTTATCCAGTGTCCTCACTTCCCGAGTATTATCAGGAATGGATGAACCTTAATCCGTTGACTCTCATTATTGAACAATCAAGGGAGCTGATTATTATGGGAAACTCTCCTGATTGGTCTGCAATTACAAAAGCATACTGCTTTTCGCTCTTGGCTTGCTCCCTAGGATATATATGGTTCCAAAAAACCAGAAAGGGTTTTGCTGATGTCATCTGATCTTTCTATATGCGTTGATGGCGTTTGCAAGAGTTTTCAGATATATGAAAATCCTTCGGATCGTTTAAAACAATTTTTCCTTCCGCGATGCCGACAGTTGTTTGGGTTAAAGCCAAAACAGTTTTATCGAAGCTTTCATGCACTTAATGCAGTTTCGTTTGATGTAAAAAGAGGTGAGACTGTAGGCATAGTTGGGCGCAATGGCGCCGGCAAGTCAACGCTCCTGCAAATTATTTGTGGCACACTTTTTCCATCAAGTGGAACCGTAGTGGTTAATGGCCGTATAGCCGCGCTACTGGAATTGGGTGCAGGTTTTAATATTGATTACACCGGATTGGAAAACGTCTATCTGAATGCGGCGTTAATGGGTGTCAGTCGTGAAGAAGTAGATAATAGGCTACAAGATATTTTGCAATTTGCAGATATTGGCGAATTTATTCATCAGCCAATAAAAACCTATTCTAGCGGTATGGTGGTTCGGCTTGCCTTTGCAGTGGCTATCAATGTGGAGCCAGATATTCTCGTTGTGGATGAAGCATTGGCTGTGGGCGATGAGTTATTTCAGCGAAAATGTTTCGCAAAAATCCAGGAAATTAAGAACCGTGGCGCCACTATTTTATTTGTCTCTCATTCAGGCGCTACGGTAGTGGGGTTATGTGATCGCGCTATATTGATTGATGCTGGGGAGCTTTTATTCAGTGGTGAGCCCAAAAAAGTGGTGGGTTTATATCAAAAGTTGATGCTGAGTACGGGTCGCGAAAAATCTGAGCTACGAGCCAATATTCTCCAAGATTTTTCTATTATTGATGCCAGACGAGCTGCCGGTAATAACTATTCGGAAAGCGCTGATGAAATCTCCAATCCAATTAATGTTCCCTGCGAAAATCCAGATGGTGATGTAAGGGAGTCATTTGATCCTGAATTAATTTCTGCCAGCATGATCGAGTATGCAAACAACGGCGCCTGTATCAGTGAGCCTCATATCCATCTTGACGGATTTGGGCGAGTAAATAATCTTGTGTCTGGCGGTCGCTATAGCTACCGATTTTCCGTTAGCTTTGACCATGACTGCAGTGCTGTACGATTTGGCATGCTAATCAAAACAGTTAGTGGTGTTGAGTTGGGTGGAGCTACTACGGCGAAAGATATTTCATCTGCGGTTAGCGTTATCAAAAAAGGAAGCCTTTATAAGGTGTCATTTGAGTTTGATTGTGCGTTAGCGCCAGGTGTCTATTTTGTAAATGCTGGCGTTTCGGGTGAGGTAGGGGGTGTGATGTCATATCTGCATCGCTTGGTAGATGCTGTCACCTTTCGTGTGCTTCCTGAAAAGGCTTCTACTCAGACAGGTATTGTGGATTTCAAAATTCAGCCCGAAGTCACTCAATTTTCAAAAAAATAGGTAAGTGCGATGTCTTTACCTCTAGATTTTATGATTGTAGGTGTACAAAAAGGCGGAACTACTGCACTTGCCCATTTTCTAGCTCAACATCCGCAATTAACAATCGCTGAAGGCAAAGAGGTGCATTTGTTTGATGCACCAGATTATTCATCTAGCTGGACGATTGATGAAATTAATCAGCGCTATCTTCCCCATTTTCAGACTGGGCTTAATCGACAGATGTGGGGCGAAGCAACTCCTATTTATATTTACTGGCCTGAAATCGCTGCTGAGTTACAGCGCTACAACCCGCGCTTGAAATTAATTGTCATTCTCCGCGATCCGGTCAAACGCGCGTTGTCCCAATATAATATGGAGCGCGCTCGTGGTGATGAAAAAAAGCCGCTGTGGTTGGCTTTGTTATTGGAAGTTTATCGCTTGTGGCGCGATAAAAGTCGCGAACCTGGCAGTGCCCGTCGTTGTCATTCTTACTGTAGTCGAGGCCATTACGCTAAACAATTAAAGAACTTGCGCCTTCATTTCACTAACGAGCAAATTCTTGTCATCGACAATAGTGAGTTGCTGGATCAACACGAGCAAACTTTGCGAAAGGTGTATGATTTTTTAACTGTGCCAGAAATTTTTTTGCCTGATCAGGAAAGAGTTTTTAATGGTGATTATGCGACAAATGCAAATCCCTTTATAGGTAAATTATTAAAGGTTTACTTTCGCTTTGCCAATAGAAAGCTGCGCCGACAGCTTAACGAAATGGGGTACAACCCAAATTGGTCTTGGCTTTAAAAGTAAAACCCACAAGAGATTGAACAATAGGAAATTTAATGGAAGTTATAGAGACAAATATTGCCGACCTATTAGTGATTAAACCAAAGGTGTTCGGTGATGAACGTGGATTTTTTTTGGAAACCTTTCGCGAAAGTTGGTTTAGTGATCGAGGAATTCAAACGAAATTTGTACAGGACAATCACAGTTCTTCAGCCAAGGGGGTCTTGCGCGGATTACATTATCAAATCAAGAATCCTCAAGGGAAATTGGTTCGTGTTACTGCGGGTGAAGTATATGATGTAGCTGTGGATTTACGAAAAAGTTCACCAACTTTTGGTAATTCTGTTGGTGTCTATCTTTCTGAGAAAAATAAAAATATATTTTGGATTCCTCCCGGCTTTGCCCATGGCTTTCTAGTGCTAAGTGATTATGCTGAGTTTACTTACAAGTGCACCGAGTACTATGCACCGGAATATGATCGTTCATTATTGTGGAGTGATCCTGCGCTAAAAATTGACTGGCCTTTGCAACAAGATGGGCAAAAGATTATTCCTACCCTCTCACAAAAAGATCAAGCCGCTTTGCCTTTGGCTTTAGCTGAGGTATTTGATTAATGCAACAGAGCGCCGATCAATTCCAGGTTCATTTGACCTGGCTGTCTGAGCAGCCGCTCATGGCTGGGCGCAGCTATAGAATGCAAGTTGCTGATCAGCAGTGCCTTATTAAGGTTACCCAAATCAAATACAAACTTGATCTCTTGAATGGAAATCACCTGTCGGCAAAATTTATTTCTGCCAATGAAGCGGCAGTAGTGAATGTAAGTAGTAATTTACATTTACACCTCGAAAATGAAACACCTGTCGTGCAATTGTTTGATATTTCCGATGATCAGCTACTGGCCCATGGGCGGGTCGATTTTGCGCTTTATCGTGCAACTAATATCCGCTGGCAAAACCTGACGATTAACAAGCAGGCCCGTGCCTTAGCCAAACAGCAGCAGCCATGTTGCATCTGGTTTACAGGTTTGTCTGGAGCAGGTAAATCAACTATCGCTAATCTGCTGGAAAAAAAATTGTATGACGTTGGTTGTCACACCTATTTACTGGACGGTGACAATTTACGACATGGTTTGAATCGCGACTTGGGATTTACCGAAGCCGATCGTATAGAAAATATTCGCCGTGTTGCTGAAGTGGCGAAATTGATGGTGGATTCGGGGCTGATTGTTATCGCCTCTTTTATTTCACCGTTCAAAGCGGATCGACAATTAGCGCGTGCGCTATTTGAGGACAAAGAATTTATTGAGGTTTTTGTTGATACGCCTCTGATCGAGTGTGAACGACGTGATGTGAAAGGCCTGTATGCCAAAGCAAGGCGCGGTGAATTAAAAAATTTTACTGGAATAGATAGTGGCTATGAGCCTCCAGAGAACCCTGAGTTGTGTGTGCAAACAACTATGCAAACGCCTGAACAGTGCGTTGAACAGATTGTGCAATATCTGATTACACAGAACATACTTTTGCAAAAACTAGTGGAATAATTTTTGTGGCTGGCGATAACAAATTACTGAGTGAAAAAAAATTAGTTGTGGTGTTAGGAATGCACCGCAGCGGCACCAGCGCTGTGATGAAGGCATTGTCCTGTGTGGGTTATGCCTTGGGCGATAAATTAATGCCTGCGCGCGCAGATAACCCCAAAGGTTTTTTTGAAGATTCAGATATCGTTGAATTAAATAATCAAATGCTGGCGCACATAGGCCAGCAGTGGTTTAGTTTGTCGCAAGTATCCAGCGAAAATGTGTCTGCACTTGAAAGTGCCGGGTTTGTTGATAAGGCGCTTGAGTTGTTACAGCAAAAACTGCAACAACACGCACAGCTGGCGATTAAAGACCCGCGCATCACCAAGTTAATTTTACTCTGGCAGCGAGTGTTCGCTCGACTGGATTGCCCGGTTAGTTTTGTCTTTAGTTTGCGCAATCCGCTCAGTGTTGCGCAGTCTCTTTACCAGCGTAATCAGATGCCGCTTAAAAAAGGCTGCTGGTTGTGGTTGAGCCACAACATGGCCGCTGCCGAGGTATTGCGTGAGCAGTCGATCAGTATCATCGATTATGATTTTTTAATGGATGATCCTGTTAGTTGTGTAAGCGGCTTGGCGACTGAATTAAACGCGCCTTTGGATAGTGAAATGCTGGCAGCCTTTGCCGCTGACTTTATCGATCCCGAATTGCGTCACGCCAGTTATGACGAGCGTAGCCTTGCTGATCATGCAAAGTGTCCCATGCCTGTAGCCGAGGCATATACCTTGTTCAAAAACGTCCGCACAGGTACTGCAGGGCGGTTGCAGCTTTGTGATTTTTTAGCCGCACAGCAGGCGCTGTTAGTTACCGAGTTTGCTGAAATAGATGCAATAGAAGCGGCAGCTATGCGTGCCACTGATATTGAATCGGTAAAACAATTGTTGGATGAACGCACGTATTGGGCTAAGGATTTGGAGCAGCAGTTGAATGAGCGCACGCATTGGGCCAAGGATTTGGAACAGCAATTGGATGAGCGCACGCACTGGGCAAAAGATCTGGAGCAACAGCTCGATGAACGCACCCAGTGGGCAAAAACACTGGATCGGGAATTAGCGGGCGCCAGGGCTGATACAGCGCGATTGCTTGATGTGCAGGCTGGTTTGGAACAAGAGCTGCAGCAGCAGACCGAAATAGCCTCTCAACGCCAACAGGAAATTTCTCGCCAGCAGCAGTTTTCCCAACACCTGCAGCAACAGTTAGATGAATTAACGGCGAATTACCAACAGGTCATCCAGTCGCGCTCCTGGAAACTGACCAAACCGCTGCGAGCCATTGGGCGTTTGTTGCGTGGTGAAACCGCATTTCTTGTGCCTTATTTGAAGCCGCGGGCCCAACGCTTGGGCCGTGTTGTCTATCAACGCTTACCTGTACCGCTGGCGGTAAAACACAAACTGGCGAGCCTTGCTTATCGCTTTGCCGGGCCTTTATTTGAAGGGGTGGTGCACTACGAGATGTGGCGTCGTAGCGGCAAGCCTGATCTGCCTGCGGTTGCGGCCAGTGGCGTTATCGCTCGGGAAGATATTCAACAAGCGCTGGTTGATTTGGTGTTGCCCTGCGCCGATGCACCTTTGGTATCGGTGATTATTCCCAGCTACGGCAATTTACCGGTAACCCTCACTTGCCTGTTATCTATTGCCCGCCACTTGCCCAAGGTGGATATAGAAGTATTGGTGGTGGAGGATCATTCATCAGATCACGATATTCACCTGTTGCAGCAAGTCAAAGGGCTGCGCTATGAGCTGAATCCCGTCAACCTCGGCTTTTTGCGCTCCTGTAACCGCGCTGTGTCGCTCGCGCGCGGCACTTATGTTTATCTGCTCAATAACGACACCGAAGTGACGTCCGGTTGGCTGGATAGCCTGTTGGATGTTTTCAGGCGCTTCCCTGACTGTGGTTTGGTCGGTTCCAAACTGGTATACCCCGATGGTCGCTTACAGGAGGCGGGTGGCATTCTCTGGCGCGATGGTTCGGCCTGGAATTATGGCCGACTGCAAGACCCGGATCAGCCAGAATTCAATTATGTCAAAGAGGTTGATTACGCTTCTGGCGCATCGCTGTTGATTAACAAGCAGTTCTTTGAAGGTCTGGGTTTGTTTGATGAGCGTTACGTACCGGCGTACAACGAAGATTCCGATCTGGCATTCAAAGTGCGCGAGGCTGGTTATAAGCTTTATTACCAACCAAAGTCGGTCATCATTCATTATGAAGGTATTTCTAATGGCACAGATGTCAATGCTGGTGGAATCAAAGCATATCAGCTAGTAAATCAGAAAAAATTCTATGAAAAATGGCAGTCAATCCTATCGACCCATGAAGAAAATGCGGTGGGCGTTTTCTCGGCTCGTGATCGCAGCTTAACCAAGCCCTGTGTATTGCTTGTGGATCATTACGTGCCCAGACCTGATCGTGATGCAGGCTCTCGCACCATGGTTGCATTTATTAAGGCTCTGCTTGCCATGGAATGTAACGTAAAGTTCTGGCCGGACAATTTATGGTTTGATCCAGAATACACGGAGTATTTACAGCAGTTGGGTGTAGAAGTCATTTATGGCAATCAATATGCCGGAAAATTTGAGCAATGGTTGCAGGGGGCGGAGGGGCGAGTCACCCATGTAATGCTCAGCAGACCGCATATCGCCCAGCATTACCTGAGTACACTGAAAAAGTTTCCCCGGATTCGCAGTCTTTATTATGGCCATGATTTGCATTTTGCGCGTCTGCAAAATGAAGCCGAGGTCAAACAGGATGATTCCTTGCGCAAAGAAGCGGAGCATTATCTCGCGCTGGAAGCCAAAATCTGGAATTCGGTTGCTGTAACACTCTATCCATCAGATGACGAAACTCACTACATTCGTACGCATTATCCTCAGGTGGATGCGCATACAATTTCGCCTTATGTTTATGCCGACACAAAACGCTACGTAGGACGTATTCCAGTAACGGGCACTGCAATCGTGTTTGTTGCCGGTTTTGGACATCCGCCCAATAGTGACGCAGCACTCTGGTTTGTCCAATCCATATTTCCATCGGTGTTAAAAAATGTGCCCGATGCTCAGCTCTATTTAATTGGTTCAAATCCGTCGGATCAGGTGAAGGCGTTGGCGACGCATAATGTTTTTGTCACCGGTTACGTCACTGATCAACAGTTATATGATTTCTATGCCAAAGCGCGTGTGGCAGTGGTTCCATTGCGTTATGGCGCAGGCATCAAAAATAAAGTGGTTGAGGCTATGGCCTATGGTGTTCCCTTAGTGACTACTTCTGTGGGAGCTCAGGGCTTAATAGACTTGAACTGCATTATTCCGGTGGTCGATGAGGAACAACAATTTGCATCGGCCGTGGTTGATATTCTGCATGACGATGAGCATTGGTCATCAGCCTCAAGCAACGGTGCTAAATTTGTGGGCCAACATTTTTCACAGGAAGCGATGATTGATCGTTTTCATCAGGTCTTGGGCCTTCCGGCCTCGCATTAAGGTAAAGCAAAATGCGTTTAAATATTGAAAAGTTATATGGAAAAGTAAGGGCGCGAGCGCCGCTTCGTTTGGGATTTGCGGGTGGCGGCACGGATGTATCGCCTTATTCTGACCAGTATGGTGGCTTTGTATTAAATGCAACTATCGATAAATATGCATACGCCACACTTAGTCACTCGAAACAAGGTTTGGAATTTATTGCCGCTGATATAGGTGCCGAATGGCGCGGTGAGGTGGCTGCCAATCTTCCACTACAAAAAGGTTTGGAGTTGCACATTGGCGTTTACAATCGCATCGTACGTGATTTTCTTGATGGAGTGCCGATTCCGGTCTCATTGATAACACACAGTGAGGCTCCACCAGGATCTGGACTGGGATCCTCATCCACTATGGTTGTGGCTATGGTGCAGGCATTTGTTGAATACCTTGCGCTGCCTTTGGGGGAGTACGATATTGCAAAACTGGCCTATGAAATTGAGCGCGAAGATTTACAGTTGGCAGGCGGCAAGCAAGATCAGTATGCAGCAGCCTTTGGTGGATTTAATTTCATGGAGTTTTATCATGATCGAGTGATAGTGAATCCACTGCGGATTAAATTCAATCATCGAGCCGAGTTAGAGTCATCACTGGTGTTGTTTTACACCGGTGTGTCTCGCGAGTCTGCAAATATCATTAAAGAGCAAACTCACAATGTGGTGGAAAAAAATGATTCTGCGATGCACGCATTGCAAGCGGTAAAAGCAGAGGCGCAGCGCATGAAAGAAGCAATTCTGCAAGGAGATTTCGACATGCTTGCTGAGTCAATGCGCGCTTCTTGGGATGCCAAGAAAAAAATGGCAAGCAGTATTAGCAACTCGCAAATTGAAACCATCTATCACTGTGCGATTCAATCAGGTGCCTTAGCGGGTAAAGTTTCAGGTGCCGGTGGTGGTGGATTTATGATGTTTTTGGTTGATCCGGCCCGTAGACCTGACGTCATTCGAGCACTTAACACTTTTAATGGCCAGGTTATGACAGCAGTATTTGTTGAACAGGGCGCTCACTCTTGGAGAGTAATATGATCGCATTTATCGAAAGAGAATTGGCAAAGTTGGCTGAACTGATTGCACAGATGCAGCAAGATACGGTGTTGTTGAATCAAGTGGAGCAGTCGGCCCAAATAATTGTTGATTGTTTAAATAAGGGCGGAAAAGTGTTGCTGGCAGGTAATGGCGGTTCGGCAGCAGATGCCCAGCATATTGCCGGTGAATTTGTCAGTCGATTTCATTACGATCGTCCTGGATTGCCTGCTATTGCGTTAACGACGGATACGTCAATTCTTACGGCAATAGGTAACGATTACGGTTACGAGCGATTATTCTCGCGTCAGGTGCAAGCCTTGGGCCGTGAAGGTGATGTATTTATTGGTATTTCTACATCGGGTAATTCCGCAAACATTATTGCCGCGCTGAGTGAAGCCAAAAAATTTAAACTAACAACATTGGGGTTCACCGGTGCAATGGGTGGAACAATGGCAGATATGTGTGATATCACGCTGCGAATGCCTTCCAAGGAGACGCCAAAAATTCAGGAAGGTCATATTGCCATCGGTCATATCATTTGCGGCTTGGTTGAGGCGGCTATGTTTCCGAGAGGCGAATAGTGTACGAGGCGATTATTCTGGCAGGCGGATTCGGCACTCGCCTTCGTGAAACAGTGCCTGATCTTCCCAAGCCAATGGCACCCATTGCGGGAAAACCTTTTTTAGCTTGGCAGCTTGATTATCTTATTGCGTGTGGTGTGAGTCGCTTTATTTTATCGGTGGGTTATAAAGCAAATACAATACGCGACTACTTCGGTGATACCTATGGTGATGCAACTATTGTCTATGTTGAAGAAGTCGAACCCTTGGGAACTGGCGGCGCCCTGCAACTGGCGCTAGATCAAGCCAGTCAATCGCGGGTTTTTGCCTTTAACGGTGACACACTTTGTGAAGCTAATTTGCAACATTTACGCACTCTTGTTGATCATCGACCAGATGCGGTAGGTATTCTTGTTAAACATATCGATAATACTGCGCGCTACGGTGCTATAGAGTTCGATGCCAGCGGCTTTGTCACCGCTTTTGGTGAAAAATCCAAGCAAGGTGCGGGGTTTATCAATGCGGGTATCTATGATGTACCCCGTGATCTCTTTAATAACCTACGGCTTAGCCCCCCATTCTCCTTTGAAGCAGCAGTACTTAATCAGCTTTCTGGAAAAAATTTGTTTGCAACTCTGGCGGGTGAGTTTTTTATTGATATTGGCATAAAGGATGACTTTTTACTGGCCCAAACTCTGGTGCCTTTTTTTGTCGATACGAGTAATAAGGCTAATTAGGGTAGGTACGGTCAATAAAAATTATAGCCTGCTTGTAGAGGCCTAGCCCTGGCAGTTTCACTTTATCTTGATTGTGTAATAATTTGTTGTGCTAAGGCTGATTGTGATCTGATCAATCTTTTATGCACAGCAAGATAATATTTAATGGATATAAAATATCATATGAGATCGAATCCTCCTGCTGGCGCTATAAGCCTTTTTATTTTTGCTGTTGCTACATTGGTAACTTTCACATTTTTATTTTTCAAAATAGATAGTTTGAGTGGTATATGGTCCGGAAGTGCATCCCGATATTTACTCGCGTATTTGTTGGGATTTGGAGTTCTTGCTGCCGCGAGTAGATTTTTTTTCAAGAGTCAACACAAAGCTGTTGTTACATTAGCTGCACTGATATTTCTTGTCACAAACATTGGGTTTGCGGAGGTTTTTTCTTCTGCGTATTTTGTTTTGTCCTGTTATTGTCTTGGGCGTTATCTATTAATCTCACTAGTTGAACGTAAAGACAGCAGGTGCTTATTTTTATACTCAACGATTGTGGGGGCTTCTATATGTATACTAGCTTTCAGTTTGCTTATTTTGATAAAAGTAAACTCGCGGCTTTTATATTTTATATTACTAGCAATTCCTATTTTTGTTTTTTACCTTGCACAAAAGAATTGCATAGACGCGTTTTTGCCTAGAGAGAAAGTTAATTCATTATTAAGCCAAATCAATAACCTGAACTCATATAGATATTATGGTTTATTGTTATTAACAGTATTCATTTTATCTTATACATTCTTTCCCACAGTGACTTGGGATGAGCAGGCACTGCATCTTTCGTTGTGGACTCAATTGTCTGCCAATGGTCTTTATGTTGTAGATCCGGCGCATCAGGTGTGGACTGCAGCTCCGAATACGGTAGCGCTAATTCACGGCATTATCTCATTGCTTTCCAACTCGGATGCCAAAAGCGCGGTTAATTTTTTTATTTTCCTTTTCACCTTGTTTGGCATTTGGTCGAGTCTTAACGTTTTAAATGTAAGTGGGGCAGACAGGCTTGCACTGGCAACCTTGTTTGTGTCTACCCCTATAATTTCAATATTGCTGGTTAGCCTGCAAACGGATTTGTTTCTTGGCTTGTGTTTGGTAAATATTGTTTTTTGTGTGCTTTCTTTGGAGCGTGATGGGGTTCTTGCCGCGCTTGCAGGCCTGTTTGCTGGGGCATTGGCATTATCAGCGAAGCTTCCTGGTATTTTAATCGCTGGTCCAATGTTTTTAATTGCGCTGCACCATTTTTATGAAAAAAAATATTTCCGTACTTTTGATTTGATGTGCTGGTTGGGTTTTACATTTTTACTATTTGCAGGTTTTGCTTTGGCTGTTCTTCCATATTTGAAAGCTTATTATTATACGGGCAATCCAATATTTCCCCTTTTCAATTCAATTTTTGAGTCCCCGTACATCGGCACGACGGATTTTAAGGATAATCGCTGGAATCACGGGTTTAATTTTGAGTCATTTGCCGGGCTTTTTTTTAATGCAACTCAGCATATGGAGGTTGGTAATAATTTTGTGGGAGGATTGCAGTATTTTTTGCTCCTACCTGCCGCGATAGTTGCTAGCTTTATTTTTAAGCAAAAAAAATTGTTAATTATCTCAGCGATTATTGGGTTTTATTTTCTTCCACTGTTTTATTCTTTGCAATATCTTCGATATTTTTATGCCGTCATGCCGATCGCAACAGTATTGATCGCTGTGTTTCTGCTGGGTGAGTCTAAATGGGTGGCCAAAAAATTCATATTGACCTCCATATATGCCATTTCAGTGTTTAATTTTTGTGTTATGCCCGGTTCTTCATGGTTATTTTTCGCGTCACCATTATCCTTCCTAAAGCCTGACGCGACAGAAACATTTACTAATGAAATAGTCCCTGAAGTTGCTCTGAATAGAATGGTAAGTACAGCAAAAGATAGACCTAAGGTATTTTTCGCACACGCACGGCCATTTGGCGCTACCCTGGTGGGAAGTCCGATATATAACATGGAGTACTCTTACTCATATTATAAAAATGGTCAGGTTTGGTCACAGCCAGAGGATATCCTAAAGGACTTTTCATCTTGGGGTGTTGATTTTGTCTATTGGGATCAGAAAGAGATGTTTCGCTTAAATGATGCCGCAAGAAATTTAATGCGAAAATTTTTGCTATCTTATGGACGACCAGTTTTTCAGGCTAATCATATGGTGGCATTTACCATCAGCAATCAGATACAAACCTATGAGTCGGTATTTGTTGCTAATAGTTCAGCTAAATTTCACGAATCTGGGAGTCCGTTAGTTAGCGATTCAGGCATCACTCTGCATGAAAACGATGTGCTTTCGGTTGATGTAAATATGTCTGCCTACTCTGCATTTAAATATCGTGTCGAATATATTTGTGAAAATGAATCTGACTTTTTTATTGCCCAGCTTAACTGGGATAATGGTGTGGTTTTTTATAAGTTATTAGAATGCGCCAAGCATAGCATTTCGATGGAAGAGGTGGGTGCGGTTCCACCGGGTGCAAGGTATGCTACCGTATATTTATCGGCGCGAACCACGCAGACAGTTAGTGTAAGCAGTCTTTCGCTGGAGGGGCGCTAGTTGTTGGCAGCCCTCCACTATTTGTAGTGAGCAATGTTCTCTAATGCAAGATACCAATTACTGGGTTTGATACCAAAAAGTTTTTCTATTTTGCTGCAATCCAATTTCGAGTTCGCAGGGCGTTTGGCGGGAGTGGGATAATCAGCGGTGCCAATGGCGTTCAACTGCGGTATCGCTTTGTTGTATATGCCAGCTTTCTCCGCTTGGGAAAAAATCTGTTGGGCAAAGCCAAACCAGCTGGTGTGCGGCGCGCCCGAGTAATGGTAAATACCCCAGCTTAGCGGTTTGCCTGCGGCGTAATACCCGAGGATGTGCAGTAGTGTGCGAGCGATATCACCGGCGTAAGTTGGGCCACCTTCCTGATCGGCAACTATGCCCAAACTGTCGCGTGTACTGCCTAAGCGCAGCATGGTTTTCACAAAATTGTTGCCATGCTCACCAAATACCCACGCGGTGCGCAAAATAATATGTTTTTCGTTTGCGGCGATAACCGCTTGTTCCCCTGCTAATTTGCTCTTTCCGTAAATTCCTTGTGGTGCGGTTTCATCTTCTTCGCGGTAGCTTCCGCTGGCATCACCGCCAAATACATAATCGGTTGAGATATGCAAAATTGCAGCGTCTAATGTTTTTGCTGCGCGTGCAAGATTAGCCGGACCATCGCGATTGATCGCATAGGCTAACTCCTGCTCCTGCTCCGCCTTATCAACGGCTGTGTAGGCTGCTGCATTGATAATCACATCGGGCTTGAACTCTGCAATGCACAGGTTTACTGCATTGGCATCGCTAATATCCAATTCACCACGGGTAAGGGCGATGAAATCAAAATCCTGCTCACGCAATAGTTGTTGCAGGCAATAACCTACTTGGCCATTGGCTCCGGTGACTAAAATCTTCATGCCTTACTCTGCTCTGCAATTTTTAACAGGTACTGGCCGTAACCTGTTTTGGACAGCGCTTTACCTTCGCTAATTAATTGCTCTTTGCTGATCCATTTATTAGCAAAGGCAATTTCTTCCAGGCACGCCACTTTTAAACCCTGACGATGCTCAATGGTTTGCACAAAGTGACCAGCTTCCAGCAAGCTGTCGTGAGTGCCGGTATCCAGCCAGGCGTAACCTCGGCCAAGCAGTTCTACCTTTAAGTCGCCACGCTCCAAATACGCATTATTAACACTGGTAATTTCCAGCTCGCCACGCGCAGAGGGTTTAATGGTTTTGGCGATTTCTATTACGTCGTTATCGTAAAAATACAAACCGGTGACCGCGTAATTGGATTTGGGTTTTGCAGGTTTTTCCTCGATGGAAATAGCGCGCATTTGTTCGTCAAATTCCACTACTCCAAAGCGGCCCGGATCATTGACGTGATAACCAAATACAGTGGCGCCAGTTTTACGTTTGACGGCATTGTGCAAGTGTTGGGTGAGGCCATGGCCGTAATAAATGTTGTCGCCTAGCACCAGACAGACGTTGTCTTTTCCGATGAAGCCTTCACCAATAACAAAGGCTTGTGCCAAACCATCCGGGCTGGGTTGCACGGCGTAATTCAAACGAATGCCATACTGCGAACCATCACCCAGTAGACGCATAAAACTGGCGGAATCTTCCGGGGTGGTGATGATGAGAATGTCTTGGATGCCTGCCAGCATCAACACCGATAGCGGGTAATAAATCATTGGTTTGTCGTAGATTGGCAGTAGCTGTTTGGACACACCCTTGGTAATGGGATGAAGGCGAGTGCCGCTGCCCCCCGCGAGAATAATGCCTTTCATAAAAAATCCTGGTGTTTTGAATACGCATCGCCAAAACAGGGTGAGGATGCATAGAGTGGATTATTGGTTGCCGAGGCGCTCACGCTGATAACTGCCATCCTGGACACGTTGCGCCCAAGTCAGGTTTTCCAAATACCAAATGACGGTTTTGCGAATACCTGACTCAAAGGTTTCCTCGGGTGACCAACCTAGTTCGCGTTTGATTTTGCTGGCATCTATTGCGTAGCGAATATCATGGCCGGGGCGATCCTGAACAAAGGTAATCAGCTCGCGGTGGTTGTTGATTGGCAAGGCGGTTGATTCCAAAGGGCGAAGCTCATCCAGCAGTTCACAAATTTTCAGCACCACATCGAGATTTTGTTTCTCGTTATGGCCGCCAATATTGTACGTCTCTCCAATAGCGCCTTCTGTAACCACTTTGTAAAGGGCGCGGGCGTGATCTTCTACAAACAGCCAGTCGCGAATCTGATTGCCTTTACCGTAAACCGGAAGGGGTTTTCCTTCCAGTGCATTCAGGATAACCAGTGGAATCAGCTTTTCAGGAAAATGATAGGGGCCGTAGTTATTGGAGCAGTTGGTAACCAGGGTTGGCAGGCCATAGGTCCGGCGCCAGGCGCGCACCAGGTGGTCAGAGCTGGCCTTGCTCGCGGAGTAGGGCGAGCTTGGTGCATAGGGGGTAGTTTCGGTGAATAAATCTTCCGGCCCTTCCAGGTCGCCGTAAACTTCATCGGTGGAAATATGATGAAAGCGGAATGTGGCTTTGCGGGCTTCTGGCAGGTTTTTCCAGTAGTCGCGGCTGGCTTCCAATAATTGGTAGGTGCCAACAATATTGGTTTCAATGAACGCGGCAGGGCCGTCGATGGAGCGATCCACATGGCTTTCTGCTGCCAGGTGCATCACTGCATCTGGCTGGTGCTGGGCAAATACCCGATCCAGTTCTGCGCGATTACAGATATCCACCTGTTCAAAGGCGTAACGTGCACTGCCGGCAACACTGGCGAGTGACTCCAAATTGCCGGCGTAGGTGAGTTTATCCAGATTAACTACCGAGTCTCCGGTGTTATTGATGATATGGCGTACAACGGCAGAGCCGATAAATCCGGCGCCGCCGGTAACCAAAACTTTCATAACCAATCCTGTTATTGCTGGCGGCCAACCGAGTAGTAATTAAAACCGCGTTTGGCCATACGTTTGGGGTCATACATGTTGCGGCCATCAAAAATGGTGGCTTGGCTGAGCATGTCTTTGACCAGGTCAAAATCCGGTGCACGGAAGGCCTGCCATTCGGTCACAATAATCAGCGCATCGGCATGTTTCAGGGCGCTTTCTTTGGTGCCGCACAGCAGTAGGTCATCGCGGTTACCGTAGATGCGCTGGGTTTCGTTCATGGCTTCGGGGTCAAAGGCTTGTACCTTGGCGCCGGTCGCCCAGAGTGCTTCCATCAATACGCGCGATGGTGCTTCGCGCATGTCGTCGGTGTTAGGCTTGAAGCTGAGGCCCCAGAGTGCGAAGGTTTTGCCTTTGAGTTCTCCACCAAAATGCTTGCTGATTTTATTGAACAGGGTGGTTTTTTGTTCGTTATTGCGCGCTTCAACGGCTTTTAGCACCTTGGCGTCAAACTTGATTTGGTCTGCGGTTTGGATGAGCGCCTGCACATCTTTGGGGAAGCAGGAGCCACCGTAACCCACGCCCGGATAGATGAAGTGATAGCCAATGCGCGGGTCGCTGCCTATACCATGTCGTACCGCTTCAATGTCCGCACCGAGTATCTCAGCCAGATTGGCCATTTCATTCATAAAGCTGATTTTGGTGGCCAGCATACAGTTGGCCGCATATTTGGTTAGCTCAGCACTGCGCACATCCATCACGATGATTTTTTCGTGGTTGCGATTGAAGGGCGCATAAAGCTCGCGCATCACGTCTTCGGCGTCCTTGTTGTCGGTGCCGATCACAATACGATCAGGCTTCATGCAATCCGCAACCGCCGAGCCCTCTTTCAGGAATTCAGGGTTGGAAATAACATCGAAGCTCAGGTTAGTTTTGCCTTTGGCTTGCAGCACTTCGTTGATACGGGCTTTTACCTTGTCGCCTGTGCCTACAGGTACAGTGGATTTATCCACCACAATTTTGTGGGACTCCATGTGCTCGGCAATAGTGCTGGCTACGGCCAGTACATATTTCAAATCAGCCGAGCCATCTTCATCAGGCGGGGTGCCTACGGCGATAAACTGCACTTCGCCGTGTTTTACCCCAAGGGCCGCATCGATAGTGAAGTTCAGGCGACCGGCGGCAAAATTCTCTTTGACCAAAGGCTCCAAGCCAGGCTCGTAAATCGGGATTCGCCCCTGCTTCAATGCCTCTACCTTATCGGTGTCAACATCTACACAGACCACATCGTGGCCCACTTCAGCCAGAATTGCGGCTTGTACCAAGCCGACATAACCAATTCCAAATACGGTAACTTTCATAGTGACTTAGATCCTTTGTAAAGAGAAAAATCCGCTTCCCGCTCAGGAGGTGAGCGGGGTCAAATGAGCCTGAAGTTTCGCAAGTACTTCTTTTACCAGCACGGCAGCACGAGGCTGGTTATCTGCCTCGGCATAACAGCGTAACTCGGGTGCGTTACCGGAAGGGCGCAGATGAATAATCTCGCCATCATCAAAACGGATACGCAAACCATCGGTGGTATTAATGGCGGTTACGGTTTTATCACTTATGCCAAGCAGCGTGAGTAGCGCCGCTTGATCCGCGCTCGCTTCGGCAATCAGGGCTTTGCTGGTTGCAGTGGGCACATTCTGGATTCTGTCGCTGGCCGTAAAGCGAGCAGGCAGGGAAGCCACTTGCGCCGACAAGCTTTGTGTCGCGGCGGCCGCGAAAAGCGCAATACCGGGCAAGAGTGCATCGCGTGTTGGTAATGCCTTGAGCAACTTGCCATTGAGCTGCACGTCTGAGCCTAATAAAAACCCGCCGTTAGCTTCAAATCCGGCAATTGCGGAATACTCAGTGGCCAACTCTTCCAGTGCGGCAATCACGTAGGGTGAGCCTATTCTGGTGCGGGCAACCTTGGCAAATGCGCCACATTGTTCAATGGCGCTATTGCAGCTGACCGGAACCGCCAGAGCGTTAATACCCAACTGACGCGCACACAGCAGGCCGACTATATCGCCGCGCAGCCAGTTGCCATGTTCATCGGCAATGAGCGGCCTGTCGCCGTCACCATCGGTTGAAAAAATCGCGTCAAAGCCATACTCCTGTGACCAGCGACGACCTTTTGCCACATCGGCATCGGCAACGGCTTCAGTGTCTATGGGAACAAAAGTGTCCGTGCGTTCAAGGCAGGTCACCTCGGCACCCAGGCTACGGAAGAGGTCGGCATAGAGCTCACGGCCAGCGCTGGAGTGCTCATAAAGGCCAATATGCAAACCTTTCAATATGCCCGGGGTGAAAACTGCGCAGTAACGTTGGATGTAATTGGCGGCGCCCGCTGGGTTAACCGCCGGCAGTTTGGTGTCGAAGGCTGTGAGTTCTGCAGGGGTACTGACAATAGCCAGCTCATCGGCTTTGGTGATTTCACCTGTAGGGCGATAGAACTTGAGCCCATTGCGATCAAACGGGATATGGCTGCCAGTCACCATAATGGCGGGCACACCATCTTGCATCGCCTGATAGGCTAACGCAGGAGTGGGTAACACACCGTAGTAATCCACAGCTATGCCAATGGCTTCAGCGGCACCGGCACAGGCGGCTGCCATCACCGGGCTGCTGGGGCGATTATCAACCCCAATCGCGACGCGTTTAACGGTGAATTCACCCTGCATAACGCGCAGGAAACTCTGGGTGAAACTGGCGACTACCTCGTCAGTAAAATCGACAACCAGACCGCGTGCGCCGGAGGTGCCAAAGCTGATACCGCTCTGGCCAATAATTTCATTGAGTAATTTTGTCATGACTTTGTCCACCTTAACGCTCGGAAAAACGCACAATATCGTCTTCGCCCAAATAGGCGCCTGACTGTACCTCGATCAATTCAAGCGGGATCTTGCCCGGATTCTCGAGGGAGTGCGCCGTGCCCAGCGGGATATAGATGGATTGGTTTTCGGTGAGTATCGACTCTTTGCCCGCGACATTAACCCGCGCGGTGCCTGATACTACTATCCAGTGCTCGGAGCGGTGATGGTGCATTTGCATGGAGACTTTTTGTTCCGGCATTACCGTGATGCGTTTGACTTGATAGCGATAGCCGGTATCGATTGAATCCTGCTTGCCCCAGCGACGATAAACTTCGCGGTGCACCCGATGCTCGGGGCGGCCGGATTTTTTGAGGTTTTGCACAATCGCTTTTACGTCCTGTACATGATCTTTGGAGGCCACCAGCACAGCGTCTTTGGTTTGCACCACGATGGTGTTTTCCAGCCCTACGGTTGCCACCAGGCCAGTCTCAGCAAAAACGTAATTGTTCTGGCTGTTAAAGGAAAGCACATCGCCTTTGTGGGAGTTGCCCTCGGTATTTTTCTCCGAAACTTCCCACAGTGATGACCAGGAACCTACATCGCTCCAGCCGGCGTCCAGGGGTATTACCACCGCACTGTCAGTTTTTTCCATGACCGCGTAATCGATGGAATCATCGGGGCATTTGAGGAAAGCATCTTTATTGACCCGGATAAAATCCAGATCGGGGTCGATATCGGCCATCGCCAGTTCGCAGGCAGCAAAAATATCCGGGCGATACTCCTTGAGATTGTCTAGATAGACACTGGCTTTAAACAGGAACATGCCACTGTTCCAGTAGTAGTCGCCGCTGGCGAGATACTTTTCAGCCGTTTGTAAATTGGGTTTTTCAACAAACTGCTGCACCACATAAGCAGTCTCGGCGCCAGCGATTGCCTTGGTATTGGCGGCCTGGATATAGCCGTAACCCGTTTCGGGGGCGGTAGGTACTATGCCAAAGGTGACCAGTTTGTTTTGTTCGGCGCAGGGAATAGCTGCGGAGACTATGCGACGGAATTCGGCTTCATCCAGAATGATGTGATCTGCTGCCAGTACCAGCAGCAATGGATCCAGCCCTTTTTTGAGTGCAGCCAGGGCGGCCAGTGCAATCGCCGGGGCAGTATTTCTACCGGCAGGCTCGAGGATGATGTTGTTGTTGAGCTGGTTCAGTTGGCGTAATTGCTCAGCGGCAATAAAGCGGTGTTCTTCGTTGCAAATTACCAGCGGGGGTAGGGTATCCAAACCATTGAGGCGTTTGATGGTGGCCTGCAGCATGGTGGATTTGCCATCCAGATTCAAAAACTGCTTGGGCATCAAGTCGCGGGACAGTGGCCACAGGCGACTTCCTGAACCTCCGGCCATAATTACGGGTAGTATCATCACTGCCTCCTTGAAGGTTATGAGCCCGGAAAAATAGCGACCGGGATCAATGGACTAGGTGTATTGAATCGCAAACGGAAAATGGCGCACCCGACAGGATTCGAACCTGTGACCAACGGCTTCGGAAGCCGCTACTCTATCCAGCTGAGCTACGGGTGCTTGGTGAAATTATGCTGTTGTGCAGTATTTTCGATTTCTGATGGCGATTCCTGCCCGGAATTGCTTGCAAATAGTTGTCCAACTTGCGTGGACGGGCGCGATTCTACTGGGCTTAGCCAGTGTCGTCTAGGTTGACACCGGCGATTGTTTGGAAGTTTGCGCCAGCGCGAGTTCGCCGACCTTTAATGTCTGTTCTACCTTCGCTGTACCCAAGCTCTCGCTCATGGTGCCAAAGTGAAAATCGCCCAACATTTTTTCCAGGCGCGGCAGGCAGCGCTTCAGATTGGTGTAATGGCGGAAATTGCTGAACCAGCTGGCATTGGGTACACGGGGTTGATCAGGGTCTATTTCCCAGGGGTGCAGATAAAAAATCTGCGGTTTACTTTGGTTAAGGCTCGCCCGCTCAAACAACCATTTGGAGAGCGCATAGGGGTATTGGCGAAAGTAACCGCCACCAGCTGCCGGTATGGATTGCCCCAACACCTTGGCGGTGGTTAGTGGAAATTCCACGAGGCTCGCGCCGCTGCTGGTAATAATGCGGTAGGGCTCTTCAGGGCTGCCGGGAATGCCGTAATTATCGTGGCGGGTGGGAAAAATACTGGAGTCCCAGGTGAATCCCAGCTCGGCGAGAATATCCAGGGCCCAGAGCGACTTGCGGGTTATGGAATAGCTGGCGGCGCGGTAGCCGGTAATTGGCGTCTGGGTTAAATCCTCAAGGATCTGTTTGGATTTGGCTGTCTCGGCGCGAAATACCTCGGGTGTTTGGGTGTAAATCAGCTGGTGGCTGAACCCGTGGGAGGCGATTTCATGGCCCTGCTGGTGAATGCTTTTCACCAGTTGCGGGTACTTCTCCGCCACCCAACCCAGAATAAAAAATGTAATTTTTATATTGTGATCAGCAAAAAGTTGCAATAAACGCTCAGTGTTTTGCTCCACACGCGCTGGCCAATTATCCCACTCGCCGGGTTTAATCACCTTGGCAAAAGCGGCTACATGGTAGTAGTCCTCTACGTCCACGGTCATGGCATGGGTGATGGCGTTTTGTTTCATTGCATTTAGCCTTTGGTTAATAAAACGGCACCTTGCGATGCCGTTTTATTTGTAGTGTCGACTGATTTGGCCTGCGAATCCCGGCCTGCCAAATTGCACCTTGTGATGGAACTGCCTTGTGCAGTGCCTTGTTTACACCTTACAGCCTTCTAATTTAAACCTTGTAATAGTCGCGATACCACTTCACAAAGTTCTCAATGCCGACTTCTACCGGCGTGGTGGGTTTGTAGCCCACATCCTCAATCAGCGCATCCACATTGGCGTAGGTGTCAGGTACATCACCGGCCTGCAGTGGGAGCAGGTTTTTAATCGCCTTTTTGCCCAGGCAGTCTTCCAGCACTTCAATGTAGCGCAGTAGCTCTACCGGATTGTTGGAGCCTATGTTGTAAATGCGATAGGGCGCGCTGGAGGTGGCCGGATCAGGGGTATTGCCGCTCCAATTCGGGTTGGGAGTGGCGACGTTATCCAGCGTGCGCACTACACCTTCGACTATATCGTCGATGTAGGTGAAATCGCGGCGATGGTTGCCGTAGTTAAAAACATCAATCGGCTCACCGGCGAGGATCTTTTTAGTGAAGATAAACAGCGCCATGTCCGGGCGACCCCAGGGGCCATATACGGTAAAAAAGCGCAAGCCAGTGGTAGGAATCTTGAACAAGTGGCTGTAGGTATGTGCCATAAGTTCGTTGGCTTTTTTGCTGGTAGCGTAAAGGCTGACGGGGTGATCTACATTGTTGTGCACATCAAACGGCATAGCGGTGTTCATGCCGTAAACCGAGCTACTGGAGGCGTAGACCAAATTGTCGGTGCCAAAGTGGCGGCAGCCTTCCAGAATATTCAAAAAGCCGGTGATATTGGCGTCTATATAAGCCTGCGGGTTTTCCAGCGAGTAGCGCACACCGGCCTGCGCTGCGAGGTTTACTACGCGATCCGGTTTGTGGGTTTTAAATACATTGTCGATCGCTGCCTTGTCTTCCAGGTTGCAGCGAATATCCGTAAAGCCGCTGTTGCCAGTGAGATGGGCGAGGCGGTCTTTTTTGATTTGCACATCATAGTAATCATTGAGGTTGTCGATACCGACCACCTCATCGCCGCGTGCCAGCAGGCGTTTTGCCAAGGTTGAACCGATAAAACCGGCCGTACCTGTCACCAATACTTTCATAAAGCTTCCTTTATCAATTCTGACCGCTGTGCCTGATGGGAGCGCCTGCTTAGAGGCGAGCATCCACCGCGTCTTTGGGGAGAATATGTTTTACGTCGAACAGCACGTGATTGTCTTTGCCCAGAGCGCGGATTTCGGCAGCGCCCATTGCGCGGAATTTATCGTGGCCTACACAGAGGATAATAGCGTCATAGCTGCCAGCCTTGGGTGACCCTATCAATTCCAGTCCGTACTCGTGTTGGGCTTCGGCAGCATCGGCCCAGGGGTCATACACGTGTACATTGGCGTTGTAATTTTTGAGTTCATTGATGATGTCGATCACCCGGGTATTGCGCAGGTCCGGGCAGTTTTCTTTGAAGGTCAGCCCCATAATCAGAATGTTGGAGTCCACTACGTGACATTTGCGCTGGGTCATCATTTTGACCACTGACTCAGCCACAAAAGTACCCATGCCATCGTTAATACGGCGACCAGCGAGAATCACTTCGGGGTTGTAGCCCACTTGCTGTGCTTTGTGGGTCAGGTAATAGGGGTCAACACTAATACAGTGACCGCCTACCAGGCCCGGGCGGAAGGGCAGGAAGTTCCATTTGGTGCCGGCGGCTTCCAATACCTCCAGTGTGTCTATGTTCAGACGTTTGAATATTAACGACAGCTCGTTAATCAGGGCGATATTGATATCGCGCTGGGTGTTTTCAATCACCTTGGCAGCTTCAGCGACTTTAATGCTGCTCGCCTTGTGGGTGCCCACAACGACTATCTTGCGGTACAGCTGATCCACAAACTCGGCCACTTCAGGTGTAGAGCCAGAGGTGATTTTGGTGATGTTGTGTACGCGGTGCTGTTTGTCACCCGGGTTAATACGCTCCGGACTGTAGCCCGCAAAAAAATCCTGATTGAATTTCAGGCCGGATACGCGCTCGATAATAGGTACACAGATCTCTTCAGTGCAGCCCGGGTAAACCGTGGACTCAAATACCACCACCGCATTTTTGCCAATCACGCGGCCGAGTAGGGCAGAGGCTTTTTCCAGCGGCGTCAGATCGGGTTGTTTGCTGTCATTGATAGGGGTGGGAACGGTGACTATATAAACGTCCCGGCCTTTAATATCGTCTTCGCGGGTGGTGTAACTGATGTGGCTTGCCTCGGCCAATTCAGATGCCGTCAATTCCAGAGTGCTGTCGATACCCTGGCGCAATGCATCGACCCGCGCCGGATTGATATCGAAACCAACAGTATTCAATTTTTTGCCGAACTCCACTGCAAGTGGCAGACCGACATAACCTAAACCGATAATGCAAAGCGAGGGGTTGCTTGCGAGCATGGGAAAATTCCTTAGCGAAAGGTGAATCCAAAGAGGCGCTAAGTTACCACATTTGCCGCTGTTTTTTGCATCGTGCTGTGTGTAAGTCGACACTTGGTTGTGGTGGGATGAGCGGTTTGAATAATGTGACAAAATGCCGTCACTGCCGATCAAGCTTTTGTCACACAATGTCGCTATAATGCGCGGCTCAAAAACGTTTACCCACAATCTGCCTGAAGGAATCGCGTTTGTCTTATATCAGACTTAATAAACACTATATTCATCTGCCTTATCTTTTCCTTGGTATTGCTGAAGCTATTTTATTGGGTTTGTCCTTTTGGGCAGCAAACCAATTAATTGCTGCTGCCGATCCTGCAAGAGAACTGGAATTTAGTGTGTTGGGGTTGGTGGTATTTGCTGTACTGCTAAGTTGCTGCACGCTTTCCATGGGGGTTTACACTGCGCTGGTGCGCGAAGGCTTTTCCAGCATGGTGTTGCGTACCCTGGTGAGTTTTTTCCTGTTAGGCAGTCTGGGCTTGTACATCCTTAGTGCACTATTGGGTGGGCTAATTCCCCAGGCGCAGATTTTTTGGGGTGTTTTAATCTCCACAGCAGTTCTTATTGTTATCAGACTTATTTTTGTCAAAGTGGTTGATGCTGATCAGCTCAAGCGCCGCGTCATTATTTACGGTGCTGGTGCGCGGGCGCAAAAGTTGTTGGAGGATCTGGAGCCTGAAGTAAATGCGCTGGGGGTGAAAATTATCGGTTGTGTGCCGAGTGCCAACGAGGAAATCTATGTGGCACCGGAGTTGGTTGTGGCTGAGCCTGATGATTGGTTGGCCTATGTAAACACTGCGCAGATTTCCGAAATTGTAATTGCGCCTGATGAGCGCCGTCGCTCAGGTGGCAATACATTTCCCTTGAGCCAGTTTCTGGATTGTAAATTGGCGGGTGTGCCCTCCAGCGATGCCCTGAGTTTTTGCGAGCGTGAATTAGGTAAAATTGATATCACCTTGCTCCAGCCCAGTTGGATGCTTTTTTCTGACGGTTTCAAATACTCCAAGCGTCGTTCAATCGCCAAGCGTATTTTTGATTTGGCACTGGCCTCGCTGTTTGTGTTGGTGCTCTGGCCGTTTATGTTGTTAACAGCTATTGCTGTGCGCCTGGAAAGCCCCGGGCCAGTGCTTTATTACCAAACGCGTGTCGGTCTCAACGGGAAACATTTCCGTATCTACAAGTTTCGCAGCATGCGCCAGGACGCTGAAAAAAATGGCGCTGTATGGGCCAAGAAAAATGACGCCCGCGTTACCCGGGTCGGTGCTTTTATTCGCAATACCCGCCTCGACGAGTTGCCCCAGCTGTATAACGTGCTGGTAGGTGAGATGTCTTTTGTTGGCCCCCGTCCGGAGCGGCCCGAGTTTGTTGTGGATCTTGCAAAGCAGATTCCTTTCTATGAAACTCGTCACAAAGTGAAGCCCGGCCTTATGGGATGGGCGCAGCTTAAATATCCCTATGGCGCCTCTGTCGAAGATGCCAAAAACAAACTCCAATACGATCTTTATTACACCAAGAACCACAGTTTCCTCATGGATATGCTTATTATGATCCAGACGGTAGAAATCGTTCTGTTGGGCAAGGGTGTGCATTGATCATCTGCACTGCCACTTTTTAATCGCAACCGCTGCGAAGGAGATGTTCCGTGAGAAAAATACTCTGGTTTGTTCAGTTGATAGGCGTAGTGATTCTGGCCGGCTGCAGTACCAAACCTGCAGATATGCCGCCCCTGTCGGAAGCCGGTCTGCTCAGCGAGTACCGCATTGGTGTAGGTGACTCAATCCAGATCAATGTGTGGCGTAACCCTGAGCTGTCGCTTGCAGTACCTGTTCGTCCTGATGGCAAGGTGTCTATGCCATTGATTGGCGACATTTTAGCGGCCAATCAAACGGCGACCGAACTTTCTGCCGCAATCACTGCCGGTCTGTCCTCCTATGTGCGCAATCCCCAGGTGACAGTGATTGTCGCCAACCCCAGCAGTTCGGATTTCCAGCGTCGGGTGCGGATCACTGGCGCGGTAAGATCGCCCCAATCTATTCCCTACCGCGAAGGTATGACGGTATTGGATCTGGTGCTGATTGCCGGTGGCCCCAATGAGTTTGCCTCGGCGAATAACGCCAAGCTCTATCGTCGTATTAATGGTGAAGTGAAGGTCTATCGAATTCGTTTGGATGACCTTATGACAGACGGTGAGGTTGCTACCAATTATGATTTGCAGCCTTCGGATATTGTCAGTGTGCCCGAGCGCGCCTTCTGATTAGGTGATTTTAACTTTTGCAGATCAATTGGGTGAGCCTTGTCGCGTCACCGGTTAGTAGGGATGTTTCATGGATAAAGCTTATCTCAAAGACTTGTTGAACTCGCTGCGCGCAGAGCTGGTCAGGTTTCGCTACCTCTGCGTGGTTTTGTTTATCGCCGTGAGTTTTCTTGCCTTATTCCTGGGCATCGCCTGGCCTAAAAAATTCACTACCTCTGCGGTTTTGTTTGCGGATCAAACCACCATCATCGAGCCACTCTTAAAAGGCTCGGCAGAAATGACCAAAATTGATCGCTCCGAACAGGCGCGTGAAATTATCTGGACGCGCGGCATTATGCTCGCTGTGGCCAAAGAAGTTGGATTGGTGGAAAAAAATGCAAGCCAGGAGCAAGAGGAGCAAGCAATTCGTCGTATTCGCGCTGGCCTAAGTGTGAAGGCAGAGGGTAATCGCGCTTATTTCCGCATTAGTTATGTTGCCAATGACCCGGATCGTTCGTTTGAAGTATTAAATGCCGTTGTGAATGTATTTATGGAAGATACAGTCAAGAAAAAGCGTGCTGAAAGTCTGGGGGCTTACAATTTTATCGATGCCCAGGTGCAATCCTATAAAAAGCAGCTTGAGCAAGCAGAAGCTCGCCTCAAAGATTTTAATTCGCAAAATACCGATGGTTCCGAGGCAGATGTTGCAGCGCGTATTGCCGATTTGCGGCGTCAAATTGAAATGTTGAATATCAGCATTGAAGAGTCGCAAGCGCGTTACAAAACGATCCAGCAACAACTGGGTTCTGAAGGGCAATATTTAAAGGCTAAGGGGCAGGTCGATGAATTGCGCCAGCGGCGCCAGACCCTGGCGGCACAACTGGAGCAATTGCTGCTGAGTTACGAGGAAGGTTATCCGGATATTATTTCTATTCGCACCCAAATTGCGGAGCTGGACGTTACTATTGAGCGTTTGCAAAGCTCTGGTGATATGTATGCCGACACCCAAAAAGCAGAAAATCCACTCTACGAAGAATTGCGTAAACAATTGGCAAACGCCGATGTGGAACTGCGTTCACAAAAGCGCCGCATGCAATCCCTAATGACGCTGCAAGAACAAGAGTTCGCCCGCCAGCAGCGCGTAGCTGCAAATCAGGCGCAGCTTTCCGAACTGACTCGTGACTACGATGTAATTCAAAAAACCTACGATGATATGTTGCAGAAAAAAGAAGCTGCACGTCTTTCCATGACCTTGGATATCGAAGGCCAGGGCGTGAGTTATCGCATTCAGGAACCCGCAACTTTCCCACTAAAACCCTCGGGGCTGCACTTTATTCATTTTGCGATCATTGGCCCCCTGTTAGGCATATTGTTGCCACTGGGTCTGCTTGTCGCTTACGTAATGTTTGATCCACATTTGCGCTCAGCGCGCACGCTGCAAAAGCAATTGCCGGATGATATCCAATTGATTGGCGTTATTCCTCATTACCGCTCGCCATTGGGTGATCGTCTGCTCAAAAAGGATATGTTGTTAATACTGGCCGCCAGTGCAATTGCAATGGCTTTGTATCTTGCAATTGCCATCTATTGGCAGATAACCAAGGGCTGATCGGGTAGCTGACATGGAACCAACAAAAGAGCGTAGCCTTAAACAATTAATGGCCGGTGTAGATGCGCTGGTAGAAACCAGTGATCAATTAGTTAAAACCGCCGTACTTGAGCATCGCAAGCGCGAAAAAATAAAGAATATGGAGTTACCTTGCTTATGGACGCAAGACGAACTCTATGAAAAGAAAGTTATTTTCACTGGTATGCGCCAGCGCGAATTGCTCAATGCATTCCGTGAAGTGCGTATTCGTTTATTGGAGCGCAGTAAAAGCGACAACATGGTGGTGCTAGTGAGTTCAGTATCCACCCACGGCGGCTCCAGTTTTGTAGGGTTTAACCTCGCCGCGACTTTTGCATTGGATCAACACAAAACTGCACTTTATGTGGATTGTAATCCCTACTCCTCCGCAGCCGAAAAATACATCACGCAAGATGTAGAAGAGGGGCTTACCCAATACCTTACTGACTACACTGTGCCGCTGAAAAATATTATCTACCCAAGTGGTATAGAGCGGTTACGGGTTATTCCCTCCGGCGGCTCAAGTGAATCGGCGGCCGAGTTTTTTAACTCAAAACGCATGGAAGTATTTGTCGCTGAAATTAAATCCCGCTATCCAGACCGTTTTATTGTTCTGGATGCGCCTTCGGTCCAACAATCAACTGAAGCGCGCATTCTTGCTAAATATTGTGATCATGCCCTTCTCGTAGTTCCCTATGGTTCAGCGGTAACGGATGAAGTATTGGCTGCGGTGGATGCCGTCGGAAAAGAGCGTTTTGCAGGGCTGGTGTTTAATAACTAACGCAGTATTTGTGTGAGGGATGCTCAAATGAAAAAATCGCCAATCGCTTTTATAGTTGCAGCCTGTACCAGCGCGACTACAGTAGCTGCGCCAAGTGCGCCGGCAGGACAGGATTTTGGCGCAACTTTATCGCTGAGCGCCCAACACACCGACAATGCCCTCAAAACAGAAACGGATAAGCTTTCTGAGCAACAAGACGAACTGGCTGCGAGTGCATTTGCAATTTACAACAACGAATATATAGCGCTGGATGCCAACTATGCCGTCAGTGAAATGCGCTATGAAAAAGACAGTCAGCAAGCGCGCACCCGAACTATTGGCAAAACAGATTTGGTGGTGGGCAAAACACACAACCCGTTTGATTTAAAAATCTCCCATAGTATTCAAAAACTTCCTAAAACATCCACAGCCCTGGACTTGGAGGAAGAGACGGATGAGAAACAAATTTTAACGGTTCAGCCCGGTTTTCGTACCCGCATTACCGGTGCCGATAATTTTTTCATTAATGCTAGTACGACAGAAGTTGAATACCGTTTTGAGGAGCAAAAAAATTCCTCACGCACGGGTGGTTCAGTGGGCATCATTCATGGTTTTTCGGCTGTAGATTCGCTCAGTTTTTATATTACTCAAAGCGATGTGGAGTTTGAGTTCAACCCGGATGTTGATTACAGCCAAACTATGGCGGTGCTCGCTTTGGATACTCGCTTGCGTCGATTGGGTTATCGTATTGAAGCGGGGCAGAGCCGCACAGACTCTTCACGCTTGGGTGAAAACGATGATCCTTATTATGCGCTAGAGGTAAATTACGACGCGGGTTTGCATCAGCTCGAGTTTTCCGCCAACCAACAAATTACCGACTCCTCCAGAGGTTTTAGCGCCGGTTCTATACCGGGTGAAATAACCGGTGGCAGCGATGTGACTGCGGAGCAGCTGGATCAAGTATCACTTAGACATATGCAATTGCGCTGGTCATCCACCGCACTTTGCGAGCGCTGCACCAGCTACATTAGCGCGTTTCGCGATGAACATGAATTCCAATCCCTGGCGCGTGACGAAGAGCGCACAGGTGGTGCCCTGGGTATGGCCTATCAGCTTTCCCGCAGTGCAACGCTTGGTTTGAATGCAACACGCACAGAGCAACGTGTGAACGCGAGTGCCAATCAAGGCGAGTTCACTCTCGATCAGCTCACGCTGTATTACAGCTATGCGTTTTCGGGTGGAATTCGTCTGCGTGTATTTGGCATGCAATACGAGCGCAGCACAGAAGATAACCTTGGCGATTACGAGGAATTAAGAGCGGGAATTACGCTCGGCTATAACTTTTAATTGCATCAATAATATTCACTAACAATGGGAATGGTAAATTCCATGAAAAAAATTGCACAAATTGCAGCTATCACTTTGGGTGTTGCATTAATTGGATGTGGTGAAGATAAAAGTAAAAATGCAGAAACGGCGCTGCGCCATCAAAATTCTGCCAAGGTTTATCAACAGCAAGGACAACTGCGAGCGGCCATGTTGGAGGCGCGCAATGCCATCCAGCTTGCACCGGATTCAGCCGATGCCTACATATCACTGGCGCGCATACTCAACGATACCGGTGCACACGCCTCGGCGATTAGCATGCTGGAATCAGTGGTCAAGGATGTACCGGGAGTATCCGGCGAACTGGCCAAGGCGCATATTGCGCTAAAAAAATATCGAACTGCGCTCGATGTAATGCAAACCTATCCAGCTTCTTCGGATAATGCTGCCCTGCAATATCAACAGGCCTATCTCACCGTAAAAGCGAATGTTGCTCTGGGTGAAAAGGATGCTTACACCACAGCGCTGGAATCTTTCAAGGCCTTGCCTGATAGCAACAACGATGCGCGCTATCTGGAGGCGACAATACTATTGGCGCAAGGCCAAACCGAGAATGCAATGCAGTTATTGCAGCAGGTATTTGCAGAAAATGATCAGCATTTTGAAGCGCTGGTGTTGCTGGGCAACCTTTCACTTTATGACAATAAATTAACCGCAGCAGAAGAGTATTTCACCAAGGCTCTGGCATTAGTTCCCAGTACCGATGTGATCACACTGGATCGCGCCAAGGTTCTCACGCAATTAACTGAAGTGCTGATTCAACAAGGGCGCACCAGTGAAGCCTACACCTATCAAAAGTTACTTGCAGATGCCAATCCTGAACGAAATATTGCCCAACAAAAATTCAATGATGCGATGGAGCTTTATCAGCAAGGAAAATTCAACGAAGCCGAAAAACTATTAAAGGAACTGCGCAAAGATTTCCCTGATGATAAAAATACGGCCACTTTATTAGGCATGGTGGAATTTCAACAAGGTGCAGACCAAAACGCGATAGATTTGTTCGATCAATTTATTGATCCAGAAACTGCTGCGCCATCGGTGATACAAGCTGCTGCATTGGCAAAGTTTCGTAGTAATCAAATGGATGATGCAATTGCATTATTAAAAAATGCTGCCGAACGTCAACCGAATAATTCACTCATTCTTGCCACTTATGGATTGGCATTATTGGATCGCGACCCCACCAGTGTGGAAGGCGCTACAGTGCTGGAAAAAAGTCTTGCTCTAGAGCCGGGTCAACAGCGTATCCGTATCGCCTTGGCTAAACGCTATATCGCAATTGATCAGCCCGAGCAGGCTATCGCCCAATTGCAAAAAGCATTTGAAGAGCAGCCAATGGATTTGCTTGTACAACAAACCTATTTTAAAACCCTGCTCGCCAATGATCAGGAAAAGCGTGCAGAAGAAGTGCTAAAAACTTTCCAGCAACAGTACCCGGACAGCCCTCGTGGTGCATTTTTACAAGGCTGGTTTGCGCTCTACAAAAAAGATTACAAAGCCGCAGAGAAATTTTTTGAACAAGCATTGTCAGTTAAAGGCAATAATGAAAAACAACTTTCATTCGCCGGTTTGGCTCAGGTTTACAACGAACAAAACCAGCCGCATAAAGCGGTAGTTGCATGGCAATCCATCATTGAGCTGGATCCTAAAAATCTTAATTCTTACCGTCTGTGGCTAGTACAAATGGCACGGCTGGATCGAGCCAAAGAAGCAATTAGCTTTTTGGAAAATCTCGAATCAACCAGTGGCGAATGGCAACCATCTGCGGTGCTGGCGCAGCTATTATCTTCGCAGCGACAAAATCAGCAAGCACTGGTTCATTTGGATCGAGCCTTGGAGAAAAGTAATAATGCGCAAAACGTACAGCAAATAGCGGCAAATATTTATACCGCTTATGCCGGCGAATTGATGGCTGCGAATAAAATTGATGAGGCAAGAAATTATTTGCTAAAAGCCAGTGCACTATTTCCCGACAACATTACCTATCTTGCCGGTTTGGTGGAAACTGAAATCGCCGCAGGCAATAACGCAGAAGCACAAAAGTTACTCGATCAATTTGAGAAGAGCAAACAAAATGAAGCTGGCTTACTGTATCTGCAGGGTATGCTCCACGCTGCAGAAGGAAAAGCACCAGAGGCCTTTGACTTTTATCAGCAATCCTGGAAATCCAAGCCGACTGAACTGGCGGCAGATGCTATCTACAAACATTACCTTGCCCAAAATAACAAAGCGCAAGCAGAAAGTTTTGTTGCAGAATGGTTGGAAAAATTCCCACAGAGTTATCGTGCGAGTTTGTTAAAGGCACTGGATGCGCAGGATAAAAATGATATTCCTGTTGCAATTGAGGGTTACGAGAGTGCACTGAAAAGAGCGCCAGACTCTCCGGTTATCTTGAATAACCTTGCATGGAGCTATTATTTGCAAAAAGATCCACGCGCAGAAGAAACTGCCAAGCGGGCCTATGAATTGGCTCCCAATGCACCGGCGATATTGGATACCTATGGTTGGATTCTGGTTGAGTCAGGAAAGGTAAGCGAAGGCATAGTGTATTTGGAGCGCGCGGCCAACCTCGCCAAAGATAATGCCGAAATCCAGGAGCACCTTGAAGCGGCGCGCAAAAAGCTCAACAGCAATTAAACCATCAGCAAAATCTTACAAAATCTACTGGGCCGGTCGGCCCAGTTTTGTTTCTAAGAAATCCGCTTATCACCAGTGTGCAAATAAAGCGGAAAACCCGGGCATGGAAAATGGCAGTCGTGGAAAATAAATTGCAAATTCAACAGCTATGGCAGCGCTTGGTGCCGTTTATTGTAGTTGTGTTTTTACTCGCAGGTTATTGGCCAACCTTTGTTGGCTTGTCCGCAGAGTGGACGCAGTGGGATGAATCGCTCTCGCATGCGTATCCATTGTTAATCTGGTTTTTGGTGCTGCTGTATAAAGTTGGCCCTTTGGGTGTTGAGCGACAAAGTATTTTTCTTAATGTGTTAGTTGCTCTGGGTTTAATTACCGGGTCAGTATTCTGGTTTTTACTCAATAGTATCCAGATTAAAATTCTGGAACAGCTTGTCCTCCTGCCAATATTATATTTGGCACTGGCATTTACTTTTGGCATCAAAGTCCTTTGGCAATTGCGTTTTTTATTATTGATGCCGGTTTTTGCGATTCCGATTTGGGATTACCTGAATGATGGGCTAGTACAGCTTGCCAGCAAAATAGTGGGCGAGATGGTAAGGATGATTCGCATCCCCGCATTAATTGACGGCAGCAGTATATTTATTCCTTCCGGCCACATCATGATTGCCGATGGCTGCTCGGGTTTGCGGTATCTGATCATTTCCCTCGCACTGGGCTATACCATTAGTTATCTCAATGGCTATCGTGAAAAAGGCCTTATCATTTCCCTGCTGATTGCTGGTGCGCTTGGTTTAATTGCCAACTGGATCAGAATATTTATTTTGATTTTGGTGGGATATTACACCGAAATGGAAAGCTCCTTGATGGAGGATCACGAAACGTTTGGCTGGATAGTCTTTGCGTTGATTTGTTTTCCCGCCATTTATTTTGCGCCGGTTATAAGAAAAGAATTTGTGCAAGTAGGCACAGCAGGAATCAATGTCAGTTACCAGAAAATATTGTTATTGGCATTGTTAATGTCACCGGGTTTCTGGCTGGGTGCCTTCACCGCGCAAACTAACAATACAAACCTTCCGCAAGTGGATCTTGGCAGTAATGGTTTTGTCGCCTCATCTGCAGCTCTGCCCTTACCACCAGTATTGCCCGCGTCAAAGCGTAGTTTACAATTTGCTAATACAGAGAACATCTACCTACAAATTAACCAATATGCTCCGCAAAATGCACAAGAGCGTTTGGTGCCATACATAGCACGGCAATTTGATAGCCAATTCTGGTTGCAAGAGAATGTGCAGGTGGTTGCAGCAGCTGGAAAAAAAGTACGTACCGAGCAGCTTCGGCAAAAATCCGGTTTAAAGCGTGTAGTCCAGGTGCAGTGGTTTGATGTAGGGGGCATAACCACAGCCACAGTCGCGCAAGCAAAATTATTGCAAATCCCGGCGTTATTCAGCCGGAAACAATATTTCTCTATATTCACTTTACAAGCGGAATGCACACAAGTTGATTGCAAGGAAACTTTGCAGCGCTTGTTGCGTGCCAGCGAATCTATTCACTAAAAGGTAACTTATGGAACTGCTTTTTTGGTTGTCGGTGTTGGTGGTTTTTTATATTTATATCGGGTATCCAATTCTGCTGCGCTATTTGCCCAAGCGCAATCCAATCACTGTGAGTGAAATACATGAATTGCCGCGAGTAACTGTATTAATACCGGCGTTTAATGAGGCTGCTGTCATTGGTCAAACTATTCAAAATAAATTAACCCAGAATTATCCAGCGGATCGACTGGAAATCATTGTAATCTCCGACGAATCGGAAGATGGCACCGACGCTATAGTCAACCAAATAGCCGCGCAGGATGAGCGAGTAAAGTTGGTTCGCCAGGTTCCGCGTCAAGGGAAAACATCGGGCCTGAATCTTGCCATGCCCCAGGCGAATGGTGAGATTGTTGTATTCTCCGATGCCAATAGCCACTACCAGCCGGATGCTATACGCCAATTAGTAGCTTGTTTTAACGACCCGGACGTGGGCTACGTCACCGGAAAAATGGTGTACGTGAATGAAGAGGGTAATGTCATTGGTGATGGTTGCAGCGCCTACATGAAATATGAAAATCATTTGCGCGCGCTTGAATCCCAGGTTTCATCAGTAGTAGGTGTGGATGGTGGAGTGGATGCAATTCGTAAATCGCTCTATCAACCTATGAATGCAGATCAGCTGCCCGATTTTGTACTGCCGCTTAAAGTCGTCACCCAAGGCAAGCGGGTTATTTATTGCGAAAATGCACTGCTGAATGAAGAATCGCTGAGCAATTCCCAATCGGAATTCCGCATGCGTGTTCGTGTTTCCCTGCGGGCATACTGGGCCATGTGGGATATGAAACATCTTTTCAATCCGTTTAAATATGGCTTGTTCAGCTTGCAATTGGTTTCGCATAAATTACTGCGCTACCTTGCTTTTATCCCATTATTCCTGGCGCTGATCAGTAACGGCTTGATTACTGGCGAAGGCTGGTTCTATCAACTCGCATTCATTGCACAGATTATTTTTTACAGTGCCGCCGCATTTGTTTCGCTTAATGATGGCACCAAAAATAAATGGCTCGCACTCACCAATTATTTCTGCCTTATTAATATCGCTGCAGCAATGGCGTTTATTAAATTTATCAAAGGCGAAAAAATTGTTATCTGGAAGCCGCGGGTGGGTTAATGAAAATAGCGCACCTTATCGATAGCGGTGGTTTGTACGGAGCTGAACAAGTACTGCTTACTCTCTGTAAAGAGCAACAGCAGCAAGGCCTACACCCGATAATTGTCAGCTGTGGTTTGCCGGGGGAAAACGAAAAACCGCTTGAGAACGAGGCTCGATTTCAAGGTATAGATTTGCTTGTATGGAGAATGAGAGCTGGTATTAATTTGAAGTCAACAAGAGAGCTGTTGCAAGTACTAAAGTATCAGAATGTAGAAATACTTCATTCCCATGGCTATAAGTTCAATATTCTATTGTTTTTATTGGGGAAAAAAAATCTCAATATTCCAAAAGTAACAACGCTGCATGGATATACAAAAAGCACTCTTTTTTCAAAGGGTAGGATTTACCGACTCTTAAACCAGGTGGCGATATTGAAATTTGATAGAGTGATTTCTGTAAGCCCAACAATAGAAGTTCCCCGTGTGTTTATCAAAAATAAATACTCTGTAATTCCAAATGGAATTATAGAGTGTGAGGATAGTAAGAAAGATTACTCAAAGAGAGTGTGCTCTAAAGATTATGTGATTGGATCAGTTGGTCGCCTATCTAAGGAAAAAAACTTCATTTTTCTAATTAATCTAATGCCTCAGTTACTCGATCGTTTTCCAAATACAAAATTGATCATTCATGGTGAAGGTGATCTTCGTCGAGATCTGGAAAAGCGAATTTCTGAATTGAATTTAGCAAACAAAATTTTGATGCCTGGCTACTCGAATAATATTGTAAAGTTCATGCAGGAAATCGATATATATATTAATTGTTCAACTACGGAAGGATTGCCGATTACCTTGCTTGAAGCTATGCGAGCTGGTTGCATTGTTCTTGCCTCGGATATACCAGCTAATAGCTATGTTCTAAAAGAGAATTTTCCGAATCTCATTTATGATTTAACGCCTAGATCTTTCTTGGGTGCATTTAATAAGTTAAAGACAGATGATTTGGCCAGTCTCGAAGTTTTGTCTAGAGAGCTTCATCGTTTTTATAAAGAAAAATATACAGCGCCTAGAATGGCCTTGGCATACAGAAAGATATATGAGGATTTGAGACGAAATGTATGAATTTGATCCGAGAAAGTCTGTTTGGATAACATGGGAACGCCAACCAAGAAACATCAGCATGGCTGCTTTGCTAGATGTTAAATTGGTCGAAATAATTAGTAAAAGAAACAGAATAGCTAGGTACCCTATTTTAATTCTAAAGACTTTCTTTGTTTTGATTAAGGAGAGACCTAGATTTGTATTTGTTCAGAATCCTTCAATTGTTCTGTCGGGCCTTGTAGCCTCACTGGGCACTTTTTTACCTTTTTGTGTGGTTGTTGATGCGCATAATGCTGGCATCTTTCCGTTAGAAGGAAGATCCAAAATATTAAATTATTTTGCCAAGGCTATTGCAAAAATGTCGGATTTTACAATTGTAAGTAATAAGCATATTGCTTTGGAGGTGGTCAATCGAGGCGGACTTCCGGTTGTGTTTCACGATCCATTGCCATATTACAAATCAGTGCGAAAAGATGTTAGATACTCTACGGACAATACATTTCTTTTTATCTGTACTTGGGCGGAGGATGAGCCGTTTTTAGATGTGATAAAAGCATTCTCTGAGTTAGGGGATGCTTTTAAACTGCGTGTTACGGGAAACTATAAGAAAAAATTAAGTTCGGATTTAGTCAATTCTCTGCCAAGTAATATAACTCTGCTGGGCTTTATTTCTGAGTGCGACTACGAGGTTGAGTTATATGAATCAGATTTTACTATAGATTTAACTTTGAGGGAGAATTGCTTGGTTTGCGGCGCATATGAGTCAATATCTATGCAGATTCCTGGAATAATTAGCGATTCTATCGTTAACAAAGAAGTTTTTTCAAAAGGATTTATCTATTGTGAAAATAATAAGGCTTCTATAAAAGAAGCTGCAATGGATTGTGTAAAAAATAAGATTTTATTATATGAGCAAATAAGAGTTATGAAAGAAGTTCATATATCTAACATAGACTCCAATAAATCTAGCCTTGTAGATCTATTAGATAAATGGAGAAGCTGATGAAATTATTTATCCGAAACCTGTTAAGAAATAGCGCCTTCGTTTCCCGTTTAATTAGATTTCTTTTGAGCCTCCCTCTACCAGTGTTGTTGGCTAGAAAGCTGATTTCTTTGTATCTTCAGAGTGAGAGTAGTCGCCCCTTACTTGAAAAATCAATTTTTAGATTTTTAGATTTTGTCTCTTTATTGCCTCCGAAAGATGAGGTGACTTTATCCAAAAGTGCAATTATCAAAGCTAATTATGGCGATGAGCGAGGTATAATTCTTGTTGGTTTCGAGCATGAGCTTGATAATTTGCTATCGTGTCGATGTTCAGATGATGTGCTTTCTAAGTATGACATTTTGTTCATGCCTACTTGGCAGCCTTTTTATAGTGATTCTCTGCTCAGGGCTTTGAAAAAGGCAAGTGATAACTTATACATACTGCCATCTTCCGAGAATTGCTACTATAAAGCGTTTGCTTTACCGAATACTTTTAAAGCGCTGCCATTTCATGCGTCAAGTTGGGTTAATCCAAATCTCTATTATGTGGCTCCTGTGAAAGATATAGATATCTTAATGGTAGCCAATTTCTCTACTTACAAAAGGCATTATTTACTTTTTGAGGCTCTTCGTGATCTGCCCAGTTCACTTAAGGTGGTTTTAGTTGGTCGTCCGTTAGCTGGGCGTACAGCCAAAGACCTAATTGAAGAAGCTAGAGCGTATGGTGTAGATGGACGATTTGAATTAATTGAATCTGCAACTAATCAAGAAATTGTTGATTTCCTCGCAAGAGCGAAGCTTGTTCTCGGCTTAAGCGGGAGGGAGGGGTCTTACGTATCTCTCGCAGAAGCTTTGTTTGCTGGAGCTGCAGTAGGTGTATATGCTAATGCACACATAGGAACTAAAAGTTATATAAATCCTAGAACGGGCTTTCTGTATCAAAACGATGTTCCATTGTATAAACAAATTCAGCAATCTTTGGATGTAATTGAAACTCTGAATCCTAGGGGCTGGGCTGTTGAAAATATTTCAGCACATATAAACCTGCAAAGGTTAAACGATTTAATGAGGTTCAAAAAACACAAAGCATCTATACCTTGGACTGTCGATTGCTCACCATTTTATATACAAAGCTTTCAGGTCGAACCTTTTGGTGAGGGTTGGTCTGATGGGATCATGCAGGAGGTTAATCGATATAATAAAATGGGCTTGAGATTTCGAGGTCAGTGCTTAAAAAGCACGGCATAAAAGCATGAGTTTCTTACCTAAAATATATATAAGCTAGAGATGGAATTCGAGCTAAACTCTTTATAGAGTAAATTCGGAGTCTAACCATGAAATTAGATGCATTCAAAAAATTAATTACATACCTTTCAATAGTTTTTGTTTCTACGAATGTCTTTGCCCAAGAGCCAGTAATAGACGTCGTTGAAGGTGAATTAAAAAAGGGTGAGATTCTCACTATTAAAGGTAGTGGCTTTACACACAAGCTTCACCCGAAGCCGCTTTTATTCTGGCAGGCAGACGATGGAGAGAAACCTAGCCCATTGGGGAGAAAACTAAGCTGGGATGGCGTGTTTAATGGAGAGATTGTCGATAAATCAATAACTCCAATTATTTCCCCAGGGTCTCAAAAAGCACTACGTTATGACTATAGTAGTGGCAGCGGGGCATTACTTGCTCGTGTTTCTTTTGAATCTGACGACTTATATGTTTGGCGAAAACGTTATGATGATTTTGATCGTTCAAAGGATTTTGCTATTCGGACTCGCTACGTCAATTTGGAAAAATTAGGTTCTGTAAGTACACCCCAGCCCGGGATGCTAATGGCAAAGTCAGATAGAAGTCTATGGGGGCGAGTAATTGTTGCCGAAGTATCAACGTCTGACTCAGGAACTATTTATTATTCTAATGAAGAGGGTAATCTTGCAAATAAAAGCGCTATCAGCAGTATGAAAACTGGCGATGTCATGTATTTTTTTGCTGATACCGATGTTGAATTGAAAACTCCTCTGCTCAGGGCGTTAAATAATGAGGGTGTGGGTGTTTTCCATACATTCAATCATAAAATTATACGGCTTTGGGGTAAAACAGGAACTCACCTAAATAACAGTTACATTAGTTTGGACTCGGATGGCATGATGGTCAGTGAAAGAACACAGGTATCGTCTTTTTTCATGGCAGATTGGGACAGCAAAATATCATCCGCTACAGAGCGCTGGGTGGTCGAAGAGTTTGAGTATCGCGCAGGCACGATAAATAATGCCGATGGTATCTTAAGATATTGGCAGGATCGAACCAGTGCATGGGATGACAAGCGGTTTCGCTTCACAACTACCGAATTTCCAAATAAATATACCGAGGTTTTTCAGACGCAAGTTTCGAATGGAGCTTATCCCGGGTCGTATGAGTATTTTGATTCACTTTATATTGATGATTCTTGGCACAGGGTACTTGTTTGTGCGGAGTACACATGGTTTGCATGTAAGCAGCCTGAGATTTTAATTCCGGTTGAATGGTCTGACTCAGAGATAAAAGTTGTTTTGCGGACTGGTTCTTTAGGTGAAAACGAAAGGTTTTATTTTTTTGTTGTGAATGGTGCGGGTTTGGTTAATAGTTTAGGGTTTTCTTCTTGCCCTAAATGCCCTGAACCCCCCTTTCAAGGAGAATAGGCCAAAAAATTGAAACTCAGCCGCGATTTCTGAATAAAGTATTTTTTAAAATAAAGGCACAATGACGTGCCTTTATTTTTGACATAAATAGCGTGTCACCTACTCAATACAAGGAATTCATATGATTAGAGCATGCATATCAACCCTTCTCGCGATAGCCTCCTTACCCGTTTTTTCTCATTCATCGGTTGTTGTGAATAAAAACCTTGATTCGCGGGGTGTGGTTACTGAAATAATTATTTCTGGCTCTGATTTCGGCACTAAAGCTGCTCCAGTTTTCTATGATCAGGTCGGTACTACTTATGAAAAAGGCATTCCGAATTCTTATTTTAATAGTTTTTTGCCTGACCGCATGATTACACAGCAAGACACAATGGGAAATACCAGTTCCCCTTGGAGCAACTCTTATGGCTCACTATATATTCGAAATGACCCTGCAATAGTGCGAGGGCCAGCGACTGGTAAGTATTACAATGGCTTAGGGGTTAAAGTTAATCTTCAGAATCCTAGAGTTCATCCGCGCTCAGGTACACCGCAAGAATCAAAAAAAGTTTATATCAGTTGGTGGTTCCGCCAGCAAAATGAAACCCGCAATTATTTCCAGTTTGAGCTGAGCAATATTGATGCTGAATTCAACCCTAAAGAAGGTGATGAATTTACAGTTGATGCTGGAGCGCATTGGTCAGGAGTCACAACAGTCTATGGCCGTGTAATTGCCTACTATCCGGCAACTAAAATCCTGCATGCAAATTATTATGGTCAGTACAATACTAATCGGTTAACAGGGAACCGTTTAACGCTTAATGTGAGTAACAAGTCAGCAACCTTGGCGGTAAATACGCGTGGGCCTGGCTCTAACAAATATATACGTGTTTGGGAGAGTGATGGTACTGAGGGTACATTTAGGTCTTCATGGACTAACTCACAGGTTTATCAAGCAGATCTTATAACATGGCCGCGCTCTAATGTTTTGCCTCGTGAATGGAATCATATGGAATATTTTGCAGATCAAACCAAGAATTATATTAAAACCAAGGTGAATGGTGTTCTCGATATGGAGGGGACTTATACCACGCCATCTGATGTAGCAGGCCATTCGCCAACAATTGGCTTAATCGGTCAGGACGTTACCCAAACTGAAATGCATCAGGAAATTTGGATGGATGATATCTATATGGATGGTTCATTCAAGCGAGTCGTGTTGGGTAATGCACCCAAGTATGCGGATGTAACCCATCAAGAAGTCCAATTTTTTACCAGTTGGACGGATACTGAAATCAAGTTTTCGCCCTACTACGGATCATTGGATAGAAAGCTTCCCGCATACATATACATTTTTTCAGAGGACGACGTACCCAATTCTGAGGGTATTGCCTTTGAAAGCCCTCCAAAAATGAATTAATAAAAAAAAGCCCCTGATCCGGGGCTTTTTTATTGTCTGTGCCAAGCCCCATTTCCCAGCTATGTAATGTAAGCAACCACCTATTTTGCTAAGATGCGCGCCTATTCTCGAGTTCGGAAAGGATTAGGCAGCATGAGTTACACTCCCGGTCTGGTATCGGTATTAATTCCTCTTTTTAATCGCGCCAAATATATTCAGGAAACGATTAATTCTGCGTTGTCGCAGGAATATGACAACCTTGAAATCATCGTGGTGGATGATGGTTCTACTGACGGTGGTGATAAGTTGGTAGAAGCCTTTTTCGACACAGGGCGAGTGCAATTGTTTCGTCATGCTGGCGGGGCTAATCGCGGTCAATCCATTTCACTCAATGTGGCACTGTCCAAAGCGCGTGGTGAGTACATCGCTGTGCTTGATAGTGATGACATATTTCTCCCTAACAAATTAAAAGACCAGGTTGGCTTCCTGCAGGCCAACCCTGATGTGGGATTGGTCTATGGCATGGGGTTTGGTGTTGATGCGGCGGGCAAACAGATTTACAACATTCTCTCTGAAAAACACACCGAAACTAACGACCCGAATCGCATACTGTTAGATTGCTATTTTCACTTGCCCGTTGGCTCCCTGGTGCGCAAGTCTGTTTACGATCAGGTGGGTGGGTTTGATGAGTCACTTCGTGCTGGTCAGGATCACGACATGCAAGTGCGCATGGCAGAAGTGACCCGCTTTGGTTTTTTGCCGGTGCGAGTTTACTGCTATCGCCGTCATGGAGAATCCATTAGCCACCAGGGGCTGGAGCGCCGCTGGCGCAACGCGCTGATTATTCTGAACAAAGCAATAAATCGTTATCCCTACAGTAAGGGCACTATTCGTAAGCGTCGCGCAGTTATCAATTTCCGTTTGGCGCAAGCGCTGTTGCAGAGCAAAAAATCCTATTGGGAAGCCGGGTGGCGCTTTTTGTACGCGGGCTTGTTGGATCCAGCGCGAGCAATTGCTGTTGTTACAGGGAAGGAAAAAGTCAGATGAAGATTTTGTTAGTCATAGACAGGCTTACCAATCCCCATGCCGGAACCGAGGGCCAATTTTTACTGTTAATCAAGTTGTTGCAACAGGCAGGGTGTGAGCTACGGGTTTTGATATTGGCTGACAGCGAATGGCTGCGCGCCAATCCTTTGCCATGCGCAACAAGTATTGTTGGCTCATCTTCGGTGAAATCCTTAAAAACCTGGTGGCGAATCTATCGGGTGGCGCGTCAGGCAAAGGCAGATGGTTTCGATCTGGCGCATATTTTCTTTAACGACGCTTCGGTGATATGCCCGCCTATGTTTGCTTTGGCAGGCATCAAATCCATTATTTCCCGTCGTGATATGGGTTTTTGGTATACACCCATGTATCGCAAGCTGCTCCCCTTGACTGGCAAATACGTTGCTTGTGCGCTGAGTAACAGCCGTGCTGTTGCAGAAGTTACCGGCGCTGTAGAGCGTATTCCCGCAGCAAAACTCAGAGTCATTTATAACGGTTTTAACAGAAGTTTTAATTCGTCAGCCAGCATTCCTGAATTGGAATCCTTGCGGGCGACAGGTGCACAGATTTTTGGTCTGGTTGCCAATATTCGCCCTATAAAGCGTATGCAAGACGCGATTAGTGCATTGGCCCGGTTGGACCTTAATCACAATCCACACCTGGTGATAATTGGTGCTGGTGATGCCACTGAGTTGACGTCGCTTGCCAGCCAACTGGGTGTAGGTGAGCGAGTGCATTTTTTAGGTTCACGCAGTGATATTCCTGAGTGTTTGCAGTACCTATGCGCAGGACTTTTGTGTTCCGAATCCGAAGGTTTTTCCAATGCGATTGTCGAATACCAGTTTGCCGGGTTACCCGTCATTTGCAGTCGCACTGGTGGCAACCCGGAGGCTGTCAGCCACGGCGAAACAGGGTGGTTGTATGAAGTGGGTGATGTGCCTGCATTAAGTGCAGCAATGGCCAGTGTATTACAGGAACCAGAGCGCGCCGCCGCTATGGGGGCTGCAGCCAAACAACAAGCTGAGTCGCGTTATACCGTCAGCGCCATGTTGAATCAGCATCTTGCGCTTTATCGTGAACTAACAGGAGCAGTGCAATGAAATCTGCCGTAATTGAATTGGCGGGCAAATTAGGCGGCTATCAGTTGGCGCGTTTGCTCACGCGCAAGCAACCAAAAATTTTGATGTATCACCGTTTTTCAGCAGAAAAAAAAGGCCATGAAGTTACCGCTGCTACTTTCGAGCAACAACTGCGCTTGATAAAAAAATATTTTCAACCCATGACCCTTGCAAATCTGGCGCTTGCTATTCAAAAAAATGGTACTGCACCTGCAAATGCAGTGGTGATTACGGTGGATGATGGCTATAGGGATTTTTACGAAGTGGCCTATCCACTATTAAATCGCTATCAAGTGCCTGCCACTTTTTTTGTGACTACCGGGTTTGTAAATCAGGATTTATGGCTCTGGCCTGATCAGGTGTTGTGGTTACTGCGCAATCGCCCGCGTGCCGAGGGTAGTCTGCAGGTGGGTGATAAAACATTTGATTTGACCCAACCAGTAAAACAATTGTGGTGGCCATTAGTGTTGCACTTGTTAAATGTTGCCAACGCCATTCGCCTTAATGCCATTGCTGAGCTGGCGCAGCGTTCAGGTGTGGTTTTACCTTCAACCGCGCCAGAAGAGTTTGCCGCAGTAAATTGGGAGCAGTTACGTGAAATGCAACAGCACGGAATAGAGATAGGCGGCCATACACGTTCCCATCCTTCGCTTGGGCACATGCCTGTGCTGGAGGCGCAACAAGAAATCGAGACGAGTTTTAATGACCTTTGCCAGCATCTGGGTGAGCAGCAGCGAACCTTCTGTTATCCCAATGGCCAGCCTGCAGACTACTCTGAGGATATTAAAAAAATAGTTTCCCAATCTGGTTTCCTTGCTGCTGTGACAGCTTATTCAGACAGGTTTAATACGGATATCCCTTGGGCTTGGCGGCGTTTTGTGGGCTGTGAGGAGACGTTCCAGTTTAATAAATCTCTTTTCGGTGTAGAGCATTTAGGTAATCGGCTGCGTGGTACAACGCGCTGCAATTATTAGGCGGTGACTCGTGAGTACTATGCTAAAAGCACCCAACCCTGTTGGTAAATACGGTGCCAAGCTGGTATGTGTATCCAGCTTCACTTTTTTCATGTTTGTTCTCTATCAGCTGTTTTTCTTTCTGAATATTCCCCAGCGTATTAGTGGTATTGGCGTGCTTAGGCCGACGGTATTACTGTTTTTAGTTGTCAGTATTTTGTTGATAGTACAAAGGGATAAGCTAGCTCACAAATTTAATCAGCCAATTTTTAAAGCATTTAGTGCTTTTTTGATTGTATTAATTGTTACCTTACCATTTGTAACTTACCCCGGTAGTGTGCTCAGAACCAATCTGCAAATATTTATTAAAGCGATTGTTTTCCTCTACTTCTGTGCGCTGATTTTGGACACAGAAAAGCGATTAAAAATTTCGCTTTTTATTTTTGTTGCCTGCCAGGTCTTTCGTGTACTGGAGCCGCTCTTTTTAAATATCACCACAGGCTATTGGGGTAGCTCTACCTATATGGGTGGTGGTGAATTTGCCAATCGATTATCCGGTGCGCCAGCGGATGTCATTAACCCCAATGAATTGGGGTTTGTAATTGTTACAGCCATTCCATTTTTACATTATTTTCTACTGCCGCGCGGCTGGATCAGCAAGTTGCTTTATTTTGGTTTACTAGCGTTATTGCTCTATGCACTGATCCTAACCATGTCTCGCGGTGCGTTTCTGGCGCTGATTGTTGTTGGTTGGTTTGTATTTAAGGAAAGTAAGCGGAAGATACTGCTGATTTGTTTTGGAGTTGTCGGTGTTATGGCGGCACTGAGTGTAATGAACGATACCCAGCGCGAACGATATTTATCTCTCTTTTCTTCCGATACTAAACAATCTGCAAGTGCGGAAGGGCGCATAAACGGCATAATCAAAGAGTTTGAGCTTGGTTTGAAGCGCCCGATTTTTGGTTTTGGTTTGGGCACTACGCCTGAAGCAAAGTATCACAATTTAGGGCATAAGCAGGCGAGCCACACTATGTATGGCGAACTCTTGATTGAAGTGGGTATCGTCGGTATGTACTTTTTTTTACGCTTTATTATTGCGATTCGGCGGCAATTAACAGCGGGCATAGTGAGTGCAGAAACCTGCAGTGATTTTTATAAAACGCTATTTAAAATTTGTAATGTGGTCTTTTGGATGTTTGTGGTTTACAGCATTAACTACTGGGGGTTAAGCCAATATTACTGGTATAACCTAGCCGGTATTGTAATAGCGGCGTCCATATTGATGAATATGAATAAAATCAAGGAATCAAACGCGTGAAAATATTATTGGTGGCGCGCTATCCAGTGGGCGGAATAAAAACCTACTTTCGTTACATCTATGGTTGTGAGGTGTTTAAAAACGCTGAAATTTCTTTGATTGCACCAGAGGACGGCTTGGCTGATTTCCTTAATACGCAACTTCCACAAGGGCGCATAACTTTGCTGCCGGTAGCAGGCGATGGGGCCTCGATTAAAGCCAGATTAAAAACAGAATTGGCCAAGGGTAATTACGATCTGGTGCATTCGCATGGTTTTTCTGCGTCTTTTTTTGTACAACAAGTTATGTGGTTTAAGAAAACCCCTCATTTAATGACTGCCCATGATGTATTTTTGCCTAATACGTTTACAGGTTTTAGTGGTTTCTTAAAAAAACTGGCCATGCGTTGGTTGCTGGGGTCGGTTTCCAAAGTTCTATCAGTATCGGAAGATGCACGGAATAATATTTTTGAGTATTTTCCCCATTTGCCTGCACAACAAGTGAAGAATATTACCAATGGCATAGATACAGATTTTTTCTCTAAAGGAGTCGCACGTAACTTGCGCGCAGAGCTAGAGATAGGAGATCGGCCAATTATTGGTTTTTTTGGTCGATTCATGGCGCAGAAGGGATTTCGCCAAATTGTTCAAGCAATTGAAATTTTAGTGAAGCGGTCGCCTGCGGCTGTGCAGCCCTTGGTGCTGACTTTCGGCTGGGGTGGTTTTATTCGGGAGGACTTCGCTTTAATTGAATCCAAGGGTTTAAAAGATTATTTCATGCAGCTGCCCGGCACAAATGATATGCCGGCGGCAATTCGTGGTGTTGATCTAGTGGTAATGCCTTCGCGCTGGGAGGCTTGCCCATTGCTTCCTATGGAAGTATTAAGTTGTGGTGTGCCTATTATTGGAACAGATTGTGTCGGTTTGCGTGAGGTGCTCGCGGGTACGCCTGCCAAAGTTATTGCTGTCGGCGATGCTGGACAATTAGCCGCTGCTATAACAGCGCAGTTACAAGAAGGTAGTTCGCAATTTATAGCGTATCAGCCGAAAGCTCTTAAGCGCTTCTCTGCGGCGAGTCACTCACTAGCCCTCTATGAATTCTATAAATCAATTTCAGGTGCTAGTAGAAAATGAAGCGTCGCTTATTTCTAAATACAGCGTCTAATATGATGACGCTTTTCCTAAAGCTAGCCATTACTTTCATAATGACACCGATCTTGATCAAGAATCTCGGGAATTATGACTATGGCATATGGGAAATGGTCGGGGCTATTGTTGGTTATATGGGGATGCTTGATCTGGGAATCCGTCCCGCAATAAGTCGGTTTGCTGCGCGATTTATTGCTTTGAATGATGAAGCATCACAGCAGAAGCTTTTTGCTACGGCATGGTTTTTTTTACTGGGAGTTGGAGCATTAATATTCTGCCTGTTATGTATATGGGGAATATTTTTTTCTGCGAGTATGTCTCCAATTGGAGAGCCAGAGCAACGTTATACATTACTCTTATTGCTAATAGGTATTCAATTGCTAATTTCATTTCCTGCATATACAGCAGAGAGCTTTATGGAGGCTTATCAAGAATATTACCTAAAAAATAACATCACTATCATTAATTCTATTATTGGTTTTTTTGTAATTTATATTTATATCAAACCAGAAAATGCTTTGGTTCTGCTTGCATTAGTAAACACTATAGGTGTGAGTGCTAAATATTTGTTCTTAGTCTGGTACGTCAAATATAAACGGCGCTTTTTGGCGATTAAAATTAATTATTTTAGTTATTCGGAGTTAAAGGTACTTTTGTCTTTTAGTGTAAAAACATTAATACAGGGCATTTCCAGCCGAATTGAAAATGCTACAGATTCACTAGTTATAGGGTTTGTTCTTGGGCCTGCGACTGTGCCTTTTTATAGCATTCCAGCCAATCTTATGAATCACATCCGTGGTATTTCTATAACCCTGACGCATGTATTTATGCCCTACTTGAGCGGTTTGAGCGCACTTAATGATAAGCAAAAAATACAATCAGTATATTTGAGTACCAGTAAGCTAATGGTGTCTATGAGCATTGTGATGCTAATTGGCGCTTCAATGCTTGGACAGCCTTTTATTCAATTATGGGTTGGTGATGAAATCGCCAAATCTGCACAGTATCTCATTTATATTATTTGCGCCTTTACTGTGCTCCCTTTATTTAATCCATTATCCAATCGCTATCTAACAGCAATTGATCAGCATGGTTTTCTTGCCAAGTGGCAGCCTGTTACAGCAATTGCAAATCTGATACTTAGTCTGTTTTTGGTGAAACCTCTCGGAATTATCGGAGTTGCTATTGGCTCTCTATTACCTGCTTTGGTATTTCAGCCTATTTTGCTCAGCGTATGTTGTCGGCACCTGGATATGTCTGTAGCTCATTATTTAAAGGCTGTAATTTTTCCATGGATATTGCCTAGTGCCGTTATGATTTTTTCTATGTATCTGCTCATTGAATGGTTGGTTATTGATAATTACACGGTGCTTCTATTCAGTGCTTTTTTATCCACATTATTATTTTTTTTATCGGGATTATTTTGCTCGCTTAGTAAAAAAGAACGAAAACAAATTTATAGTTTATTTAAAAGAACTTAGTCAGGTAAGGAAATATGTGCGGTTACGCCGGAATGGTTTTAAATTCAGCATCGATAAACTTGCTGGCGCCAGAGTTGCTCCAGGCTATGGGAAATAGTATTCGATTGCGTGGGCCTGATGATCAGGGAATTTGGCTGGATGAAAAAATCGGTGTGGGCCTGGTGCATCAGCGTCTTGCCATACAGGATTTATCGCCACTGGGTGCACAACCCATGCATTCGGTATCAGGCCGCTTTACGATTGCTTTTAATGGTGAAATATACAATTTTAAACAACTCAAAACGCGTTTAATTGCGGCGGGATTCCAGTTTAAAGGTGGGTCGGATACTGAAGTTATTCTGGCAGCATTTGAGGCTTGGGGAATTGAACCTGCCCTCAATGATTTTATTGGGATGTTTTCAATAGCCTTGGTTGATCATCACCAAAAAGAATTATGGCTAATCCGTGATCGGATGGGTGAAAAGCCCCTGTATTACTACCATGCAGACGGTAATCTACTTTTTGCATCCGAGCTTAAACCCCTAATGTTATGCCCTTTCTTTAAAAAAGAAATTGAGCCGGGTGCAGTGGGTTTGTTGATGCGACACAATTATATTCCTGCACCCTGGAGTATTTTTAAAAAGACGTTCAAATTGGAGCCAGCACATTATTTACGTTTTAATTTAGCGGATATAAGTGCGGCACCTGTAAAAGTAAGATACTGGGCACCTTCGCTTGAGTGGAATAAAAGCCTCGATGCGCAAGCACTGCATCAACAACTTGAGCCGTTATTGAGCGAGATAATTGCAGATCAAATGATTTCTGACGCTCCCTTGGGAGCATTTTTATCGGGAGGTATAGATTCGTCGACGATTGTGTCCTTAATGCAAAGGCAGTCGTCAAGACCAGTAAAAACCTTCTCGGTTGGTTTCAATGTCCCCGGTTTTAATGAAGCCGAACATGCAAAAGCAGTAGCCAGGCATTTAGGCACTGAACATAACGAGTTTTATGTTGAGCCTAAGGATGCACTTAATATTATTAGCCTGTTGCCGGATATTTATGATGAACCTTTTGCTGATTCGTCACAAATTCCTACTTATATCGTAAGCCAGATGACACGCCGACAAGTGACTGTCGCCTTATCGGGAGATGGTGGCGATGAGCTCTTTGCTGGTTATAGTCGCTATGCGAGTTATGCGCGCAATTTTGCCTCCCGAAAAGCGAGCCTGGCAAATAGAATAATGAATGGTTTGCCCGCTCCTGTCATTGCTCGATTAACCCGTTTACTTAAGTCCAATCAACGGGAGTTATCGCCAGCACTGGTGTTGGAAAAAGTGCAGCGTTATAACCTGGGTTTTAATGCAGTTGATGCCCGTCATTATTATCAGAATCAGGTTGGTTATTGGCTCAACCCCGAAACAGAATTGAAATCCGCTGAACGTTTGCACTATGCATTGGATGATATGCCACTGCGTGAAGACTCAACTTCAACTTTCCAATGGTGCGATATTAATTCTTATCTGCCGGATGACATTCTTGTAAAAGTAGACCGTGCTGCTATGGCGAACAGTTTGGAAACTCGTGTGCCTTTATTGGATCATCGATTGGTAGAGCTCTCTTTAACTGTGCCAACAGCGATTAATGTAGTCAACGGAGTTACCAAACAACCCTTACGTAATATTTTGTATCAGTATGTTCCGCGCGAATTGGTTGATCGGCCAAAACAAGGTTTTGCCGTGCCTGTTGGTCATTGGCTTAAAAATGAATTGCGTGAGTGGGCGGAAGACTTGTTATCGGAAAACGCATTGAATCAAAGTGGTATTTTTAATAGTCCATTGATTCGTGAGAAATGGTTGGCTCATTTGAATACCAGTCACGATTATTCATTTCACCTGTGGTCGGTACTTATGTTCCAGAGCTGGTACAGGAAGTATATGTAACTATGGCTATTCAGGTTTCCACAGAAGTTATTACTGATCAGCTACTTGCTGAAATAGCGGATTTGTATGCTGCAGAAAAGTACAAGCAAGCTCTGTGGAAATGGCAGTTTTGTTCGCGCTTTGGTCGTGACTCACAATGTATAGTGGCAAGAGATGGTGAAAGAGTGGTTGGCTTTAATGCAACTATGCCAATCTCCCTCATGGATGGCTCAGGGAAAAGTCCCGATGCAATATGGAGCTGTGATTTTATTGTCGCGCCGGATTATCGTGGCCAAGGCGTTGGTCAAGCAATCAAGGATGAAATGGCTCGATCATTTTCCATGCCGATCATGTCACTTGGCATTAGCGATAGTGCCTTTCCATTATTGCTAAAAAAAGGATGGCATTCACCCGCAAAGCTTGATGTTTGGGATCTGATTATCCAGCCTAAAACTCTAAAACAATTTGTTCTATTTTTTTGGGCAAAAGTCTGCCGGCTTTATCTCTCGGCTACAACGAAACTATCCAAGCAAAAATATATTGTTAATGAGCTGGGGTTTTTACCACAGCAAACCGTTGTTGAACATTTGTGGAAGCTGCATCGTGCTCAATCTATTGATGTCGAGATACGGCGGGATTATGCCTATTTAAAATGGCGATATACTGAGTGTCCGTTTAATGTGTATCGCTTTTTACACATTGGTTCTGCAGTCCAAGGTGCCTTGGCGCTGGTTGTGTTTCGCATTACACCCGGTAATTCGCTTGAAATAATTGATTTTATCGGGGTCAAAAATACCTCTTCGGTATCAGCGGTGTGTAGCTATTTGCTGAAAAATTATCCTGTTATTTCGGCTGTGCATTGGAATACATCTATTGCATCTTTACGCTCAGGGTTGATCGCCAACGGATTTGTAAAAAAAAGCTACGGCTCTCGTTTTGCTACTTTGTCACCTTATACCCAACAGCAATGGGGTTTGGTGGCGGGTGACTCCGATGGTGATTTTCTGCGTGTCGCTAAAGAGGCGTTCACATCTAACTCTTCTGTGGCTGGTTTACAGCAGCCGGGCTCAACCGCAATTCTGGCGATTAATCTAGTTGGCAGGCCTGTTTATTCTTGTCCGGAAGGATTTATTTATCGGCAGCTTTCCGAGCAGGAGTTTCAAAGCCTGGAGCCAACGTGGACACTACTCGTTAATAAATCTGATGCAAACCCTTTGTTTATGGGCTGGCAGTGGATGATGGCTTGGTGGAGTCAATGGGGGCGCCACTTGAAGTTAGAGCTGAATCTGATCCTGATTTTTGATAAGGATTCTTTAGTTGGAATCCTTCCGTTATACCGTGTTAAAAAAAATCTTATGATGCAGTATCAGTTTATTGGTAATGCTTGGGCGCTTGCCCCTACGGTGCGATCAGAATATATAACGCCAATCTTTGATCGACAAAAGGCGGCATTACTTTATAAAAGTTTGGCCTGTTTTATTCTAACGCGCGCACCAAATTCCACGTTTCTGTTTCCAGATACCACAGGTAATCCTATAGCGGGTGTCAAATTCTGGCAGCATCGTATTGATGCCGGTTACAAAGTCGATGTTACTGGTAGTTTTAATAATTATGTGGACTCACTTGGGCGAATGACACGGCTAAAAGCGTTCAATCGGCGCGCCTATCTTTTGGAGCATTACTCTGCGGTAGAGTTTGTTGCGTTGGATCAATCGGCCAAACAATTAGAAGAATTTTTTACTAACTTAAATTCTTTTCATCTTTTACGCTGGGGTAAGCCTTGCTTTTCTCCGCGTGCTGTCGAGTTTCACAAGCAATTATTATCTTCGAAAAATATCAAAGGCTTGCTTTCTTATCTGGCAGTGAATAACCGCATAGTATCGGCGTCTTATAACATTCAAGTCGCGGATGTTATCTACAATATTCAGTCAGGATATCTTGAAGAGTTTGATAAAAAGATCTCGCTAGGCACTTTGCACATGGGGTGGATAATTGAGTCGGCTTTTGGGAGCCCTGATGTTAATTATTTTGATTTTTTAGCCGGTTTTGGTCGTGCAGAGGACTATAAACGACACTATCGCGGAACTGCGGTTGATTTTTTCACGCGACAATATTTTTCATCCAGCATGGTTGCAGCTGCTCATATTTCATATTTTGTTATGAAATCCAGACTCAGAAAACTGCTTGTTAAATTGAGGCAGTTTATTGGAGGGCATCGTGAACTTTGAAATCTATTATTCGCGCGCTGGCTTTGGACTTTCAAAAGATGCCAGGATTTTAAGTGAAGCGCTGGCTTTTTTGGGCCATGACGTGGTGGTGAAGGAGCTTCCTAAAGCCGGTGAGGGCTTTGGCGGGAAATTTAATGAGAAGCTACAAACGCTATGTATGCTTTTCAGCATGTTGTTTTTTTATAGAAAGCTACAGCGAATATTTCTAGGAAAGCCTACAGTTGTTGCGATTCACTTGGAAAAAATATTTTACTGGAAGTTATTTTTGCATCGACATCATGTATTGATACCAAATCAGGAGTGGTTTAATCCAAAGCAGTTTTCCTTGCTATCCTTTGTCGATGGCATATGGGCCAAAACTTCTTTTGCTGTAGGTATATTTGCTGAATTTAAGTCCAATATTTGTAGGATCGGCTTTAGTTCAAGTGTTGAACCGATTTCTACATCAGCAAAAACAAGGGACTATTTTTTTTCCAGAGTGGGGATGAGTAGATTTCGTGGTGCCGAGGTGCTGGTAAATCTTTGGCGTTCTCATCCTGAGTGGCCTTTATTAAAACTTGTTATCGATAACTCATGCCGGCCATTGAATCCTCCTCACAATGTTGAATATCTCGACATTTTTTTGAATTATGAAGATTATATTGCTTGTTCCAGTGCGGCGCTTTTTCACATATACGCTACCGAAACCGAAGGGTTCGGGCATTCTATTGTCGAGGCGATGGGGAGTGGTGCCGTAGTGCTAGTAACTGATGCACCGCCAATGAATGAAATTGCGAATTCAACTTGTGCGCTGATGGTTGGCTCCTTTTATAAAGGGCAGAAATGGTTTTCTCCGAGATTTTCTGTCCTGCCTGCTGAGCTTGAGGCTGCTGTAAATAAGGCCTTGCAAATGAGCGGAGAAGAAACACAAAAAATTGTAGATAATGCCATGCTGCGGCCAAATATTTTAAAACAAGATTTCTATTCCAGTTTGGCTTCTGCCATACAAAAACTTTAATCGCTGCGTTTTTGGCGGCACACTTGCTTACGGATGATATTATGCTCGTTACTATTATTACACCTACCTATAATCGCGAAGCCTTCCTCCCAGCTGCAATAGAAAGCGTACTTGCACAAACCTATAAAAATTTTGAATTTATTATTGTTGATGATGGTTCAGAAGATAATAGCCGTAAACTGATTGAATCTTATGCAGAGAAAGATTCCAGGATCAAATATTTATATCAGGAAAACCAGCGGCAAAGTGTTGCGCGTAATTATGCTCTGTCTGTTGCTAACGGCGATTTTATTTGTTTTCTGGATTCAGATAATTATTGGCCCAATGATAAATTGGAGAAATCGCTAAAGGCGTTTGCTGATCATCCTGAAGCAGATATTGTATACGGAGATTGCATAACTATTGATGAGCAGGGGGCTGAGTTGCATCGCAATAATATGCGTCGCTATTCGGGTCGTATAGCCGGGCTGCTATTGAAAGATAACTTTATCAGCATGAATACCACTATGACTCGTCGCAAATGTTTCGATGAGATGGGAGGTATGAGCGGTAAACGCAGAGTGGCTGATGATTATGATCTTTGGTTAAAGTTTTCTGCGCGCTACAGGTTTCAATATATTCCCGAGTTTCTGGCTTATTATCGGGTGATGGAAAATCAAATTTCCAGCAATAAAAAACTACGTTTTGAAACTAATGAAAGCATCATTCAGGATTTTCTCGCTGCCTATCCGCATGCAGTAACAGCGCAGGAGAAAAAGGTGGGGTTATGTGCTTTTTACACTCGAAAGGCCAGGCACTATGCGGCCACTGATAAGCGTGAGTCATATGCCTCTATACGTAAGGCTCTTGCTGTTAGCCCGTTTAATTTTGGTGTTTGGCGCGCTCTGGTTAAGATATTGATTTCCTGAATTGCGGACATAAAAAAGCCCGGCATTGCCGGGCTTTTTTATGTGGAACTTAATTAAGCTTTCAAACGACGAGCGCCGAACAAGCCCAGTAAACCCATGCTCATCAAGAGCAGAGTAGTTGGCTCTGGAACGTCAGTAACACGAACGCCAATCAACAGGTCGTCATGGTTGTCGTCATCGCCAGCATGAGGGCCGGTATCATCCAAAAACAAAATGGCATCATAATTTCCAGCGTGAGCAGCTTTTGCGTTGGGGCCTTGGCCGCTGAAATAAGCATTGAGGGCTACAGCAAAAGAGTAAACGCGGTTGTTAGTGCCAAGTGTTGAACCTTGGGCGTTGGTAACGCTCAAATTGTGGCCTGGCAGTACGGAAGTTGGGGGAACAACAGTGGTAAACAAGAAATCAAACAGGGCGTCTTTTTCTACATAAGTAGTAATAGTGCCTTTGTTGGTCTTGTTAAGGCCTGCTTCCGCGTCGCCCGGGACAGAGAAAATATTTTCCCAATTGGACTCCTGACCGAGGAAGTAATAGGTTACTGCCAATTTAGCATTCGCTTTCAAGCTACCAGCAATGGTGTAGCTGCTTGGCGTCACATAACCAGGGGCAGTAAAGTTGTTGTTTGAAAATGCAGGGATGTTGGGAGCATAAGAAGAGCTGCCGCTGTCCACTACAGAGATAAGTCCAGCGCTTGCACTAATTGAGCTGAGCGCGAGTACCGCTGCTGCTGCCAGTTTGATGAGTTTCATATGTTTCGTCCTTTAATGTGTTGCAATGAGTGATTTAAAAATAGCCTAAGCTCCGATGAAGAAAGCATTATTCGGGCCATTTTTATAAATAATATAAAAAACAGTGAGTTATGTGTTTTTTTGATGGTTTGCGAGGCTCTGGCCTGTAAATTTTCCCGACTGCTTGAGGCTCAGGTTTTCTGGTTTTTAATCGGCATGCTCGCTAGCCTTTCCAATCTGCTAAACAGGCTTTGCATACATTCTCTAAATATTCTTGAACCACCCGGCTCCAAATAGCGAAACACCAGATAGGAGAGACACAACATCATGGCCGTGGTTATTACTATTGCTAGGCCTGATGGTACAACGTTGCTCAGCTCATCGATGATCAATTTCCCGGAATGATTGTGTAATAAGTAGAGTGGATAAGTTATTCCACCGAGTGTCGAGTATGTGGCTAGAGGTTTCAAGGCGACTTTTTCCAGCGCAATCAACAGGAATATGACGTGGAAGAAAATGACGATGAGACCAGCGATCAGGCCTTGCTTTATGTCGCTGTTTGGCAGGAAGCCTGGTGCCTGATTAAAGCTCTGCACTATGCAAAGCAAGCTGGAGATCACCAGGGTCAGGTTGGTGATTGCCGTATGTTTTTTGTCCCAGATTAAATAAAGGCAGACGCCGGAAATGAAATAACAAGAATAGCCTGGGTTTATAAACCAACCCATTTTGGAGGGTTGCCCCAACGTCAGGTTGCTCAAGGTGAGAATCAACCAAAGTGGCAGCCAAATATTGTAGCGATGGAAACTTTTTAACAGCATCAGCAAAAAAATGCAGGCGTAAAATTTCAGTTCTACCTGTAGCGTCCAATAAACCCCATCGATATTTTTTACGCCCAGGTAATCATTCAGCATGGTGAGGTTAATCAAGATGTCACTGATTGAGGGTGGTGAATCACTGAGTGTGTAACTAATACCCGCAGTAAATAACACCCCGATCCAGAAGGCAGGGTAGAGGCGTGCTCCGCGTGATATAAGAAAAGTGACAGGATTGCGTCTTTCTGCTGAAGCTGCAATGACGAAACCACTGATCATAAAAAATAGGGGTACCCCGAGATACCCGTATTGGGCGATGGCTGCTAATGCCGGGTAAGAGGGGTTGGGTTCTGCAAGGTAGTGATAAAACACTACCGCCAGTGCTGCAATAAACCGCAGCAAATCAAGCGCCTGTAATCTCATAGTGGTTCCTTGAGTTATTGAGGCGCTGATTATCTATTATGTTGAACTGGGTCTACCAGTTGCGTTTTTATTTGGGGGTCAGTTGCACAAACCGGCTGTAGAGACCATTGGTGTCGAATGCGGCGATCAAGACTATTGTGTTGCTGGTGAAGTCCGGACGAGCTAACTGGGTTGTGGTGTTACTGTTAATTATCTCGCTGATATAACTGCTGCTATTAGCCGGTTTATAGCGGATCTCGTAACCACTGATTTCGTGCAGCTCTAGATAGGTCCCATTTTCACGCTGCGAAGGGATGGTCCAGGTTACCCGTAAATTTCCATTCATCGCAATTGAGCTGCTGCTTGCGGATGATGGCGCGCCACTGGAAGTTTGGGAGCTACTTGATGCGCTGGTTGTTGCAAGCGAGCTGCTCATGCCGCTGGAGGATTGTGTACTGCTTTTGGCTGAGCTTGTGGCACTTCCGGCAGCAGCGGTTTTTACGATAAGTGAATTGGAAAAATTTGATCTATGGCCGGCTATATCAATGGCCCTGACAGTGTAGGTGTAGTAGGTGTTGGCCTTGAGATTGGTATCTTCAAATTCCAGATTGCTGGCGTTAGTTGTACTGATTGCGATGCCATCGCGACGAATTTCATAGCGGGAAAGTCCCACGTCATCCGTTGAGGCATCCCAACTTAGCAGTGCATTTTGGGCAGTAACTGCTAACAAACGGAGCGCTCTGGGCGCGCTGGGAGGCATGTCTGCGGCGTTCGAGTCATCCACTGGGAACTCAGTATCATCAGGAAATTCACTGTTGGGGCTACTGCTAATAGCAGTTACCGATGACATGGCAGTGCTTGATCGAATCGAGGAGGCTGCACGACTGGACGACGATTTGCTGGTGCTTGATGGTGACTTAGAGGCTGAGGTTGTGACAATCGGTGTCGAGCTTGCAGCAGCGATGGGTTGGCTGCTGGCGGAGCCTTGTGCCTCGGTTCCACCGCCGCCACAGGCGCCCAATAGAAGGCTGAGAGATATTGCGAGTAAACTCCGGCTTAATCGACGTGTTACGTAGCCAAACATCATTCTAATTTCCAAAAATATCCTGGATATGGGCGCATGATTCAGGTAACTGATCATGCGGTATGTAATGCATTAGATTTAGCAGTAAGCAGTGGGGCGCTACTGCTTTTGCCGCATATTTTTTTCATTAAGCGAAACGGTTGGGGCATTTTGTGATAACTGGCTCGTTATAGTGAGTTTTTTTATATGTCCAATTGTTATATCTGTTTTGTGAGTAACGCGACTCATTCACTGCTTGCATCGGTTTCATCTAATTGACTACTGGGAACGACATTCATGTCATATTTTTTGATGAGGTCGTAGAAGGTTGGACGAGTGATACCCAGCAGTTTGGCAGCGGCGGAGATGTTGTTATCGGTCATGCTCAGGGCGCGCAATATAGCGCCGCGTTCAGCCTCTTGGCGAACGTGGCGGAGGTTGAGCGACAGCTCTCCGGCCTCGGCAAGGCCCAGATCTTCCCGGGTGATGTATTTGCCATCAGCCATGATAACTGCGCGTTTGACCTTGTTTTCCATCTCGCGGATATTGCCAGGCCAATTGTAATTCTCAATAGCTGCTATGGCATCGGGGGTGAAGCCAGTAACGTTTTGGCCGTGCTCTTTGGCAAATTTGAGTTTGAAGTGGCGAGCCAGCAGCACTTTGTCACCCAGGCGATTGCGCAGCGGTGGAATATTTACCGTCATTTCGCAAATACGATAGAAGAGGTCTTCGCGGAAGCTACCTTCCCTGACCATAGCTTCAAGATCTTTGTTCGTGGCGCAGATTACGCGTACATCCACCGGGATTTCGGCGCGGCCGCCAACTCGTTCAATAACTCTTTCTTGTAAAAAACGCAGTAACTTAGCCTGCAGGTTGAGTGGCATATCGCCAATTTCGTCGAGAAACAGGGTGCCTTCGTTAGCGGTTTCTACTTTGCCAAGGGTGGTTTTGTTGGCGCCGGTGAATGCACCTTTTTCGTAGCCAAACAGCTCACTTTCAATCAGGTTTTCCGGAACGGCAGCGCAGTTGATTGCCACAAAGCGTTTGTTTTTGCGTGGGCTGAGTTGATGGATTGAGCGCGCCAAGACCTCTTTACCTGTACCGCTTTCACCCAGGAGGGTACAAGTCACGGTAGTGGGCGAGATCTTTTCCAGCTGACGGCAGATTTTGAGCAATTGCGGATCGTTGGTAATCAAACCTTCCAGTGGCTCTTGCTGGGATAGGCTCAGGCGGCGGTTGTAGTCTTCCAATTCAAAAATGTGGAAGGCGCGCTGCACGATTAAATCCAAAGTGTTTGGGTCGACCGGCTTTTGATAGAAGTCATAGGCCCCCATAGCGACCGCGCGCAGGGCATTGTCGCGGTCGGTTTTGCCGGTCATGACAATAATTTTGGTATTGGGGGAGATGCGCAGTATGTCCTGGATACACTTAAACCCTTCATCCACACCGTCTTCATCGGGCGGCAGGCCAAGGTCTTGGATCACTACTGAGGCTTCATGCAGGCGTATCGCGGCTATAGCGTCCTGACGGTTGTCGGCCACGACAGTTTCATATTGATCAAAGTGCCAACGCAGCTGGCTTTGCAGCCCAGCGTCGTCTTCTACTATCAGCAGAATAGGTTTGGAGGCAGCTGTTTTGCTCATGCGGTCCGATTAATCCTTGTTCAGAGGGAGGGTGATGGTGATGGTGGTGCCTTCGCCCGGTTCGCTGGCGACATTCAAGGTGCCGCTCAGTTCGCTGATGTACTCGCGCGAGAGGTAAACCCCAATCCCCATACCTTTGCCGGATTTGGTCGTTTCAAATGGTTTGAATAAACGATTGTGGATGAAATCCCAATCCATGCCTGAGCCGTTGTCTTCGATGATCACCGTGGCCCAGTCGTTGTTGACGCGCAGTGTAACATGAACCCGGCCATCGTCCGGTGTGGCCTCCAGCGCATTTTTGATGAAGTTAGTGATGGTCATTACCAACCGTACCTGGTCGGCATTAATAGTGCGTTCGGTATTTTCGATATCGCTACTGAGTTTGCTGCAGTTGCGCTGGCATTCGCTAACTGCCTGTTGCACGACTTCAAGAATAGATAGGCGCTTAACCAGATCCGATTCATCGCGGCGCAACTTTTTCAGCAGGTTGTTCATGCGATCAACCGAGTTGCTGATGGTTTTGATGGCATCCTCAAAAAACGCGGGGTTGCCTTTGTGTTTTTCCGCATTGCGCACCACCAGTGCTTGCTGGGCAATAAGGTTGTTCAGGTCGTGAATGATAAAGGCAACCAGTTTGTTGTAAGTGTCGAACTGCCGCCCCTCCACCAATTGTTCGGCCTGCTGGTGGCGCTTGAGGTAGCTGCCAATCTGCCGGCCCATGGTTTTTAGCAGGTCCAAATCTTCCCAGGTCAGGCTTTGATCGCCGGCTGGTTTGGTCAGTGCCATAAAACCTACCAACTCCTGCCCCACTATCAATGGAAATAACAGCCATAGGTCGGGGATGTTATGCGCCCAGTGAGGCAGTAATTCGTTGTGCTGACTGAGTGCTTTGTTGTCGCCGCTGTCGGGGATAAATACCCATTCGGCGTCAATAAATGCCCGGCAGAAAGGGCTGTCGACCGGTTCCTCCTGCAGGGTTACATAGTTGGGCAGATTGGTGCGGTAGACAGGCTCATAGAAGCCCTGTTTGCGCAGCCAGATGACCCCGCCAGGCGCTTTGGTGGTGGAGGCGACAGCATAAAATGCGCGCTGGTTTACCTCGGCGGCATCCACCGGTTGCGCCAGATAATTGATCAGCCGCAACCATTCGTTGCGATAATCGTATTTGTAGCGAAATAGGTGTTTGTTGATCAGCACCGAGAGTTTCATGCGGATGCGACTGGAGATAAATACGGTCGCAATCAATAACACTGCGCCTACTAATAACAAGCTATAGAAAACTGTTCCCCAGTTGCCGCCGTATAAACGGACATAGTAACCACCCAATGAAAGTACGGTGATTAAAATACCGACACCCACCAGAGACGTGGTGTAAAAGGCGATAGGGCGGGATAAGTTGAAGTTGGCTGGACGGTCACTGCGCTGCAGCAGCAGTATTCCACCCAGTGCCATAAATAGGCAGGTGGCAATGGAGACTGCCGCGCGCGATTGCCAAAGCATTGGGTCCAGTCCCTTGAAAATCAGGGCGTGGGTAAAAAGGTAGATATCGTAGAGGAAAATAGCCGCGAGGTTCATGCACAGGAGTTTGATCTGGCGGTCATTCTCCGCTGCAAATCGATAGAGCTGCTCCACACTGACCAGCGCGATAACGGCCAGACCCAAGGCAAACCAGATGGAGAGTCCTGCTTGGTTTAGATCCGGTATAAATAGCATCACCAGTGCCAGGGCGGTAATGGGCCAGCCGCCACTGAACAGGAGTTGCAGGCTGGCGGGCAGCTGGCGGCGATTACTGTTGTGTTTTAAGCACAGCCAAATACAAAAGACCCAAGCGTTAAAGTGCAGGTATTCAAAGGTAATCAGTAGATAAAGTGGAATGTCGTAACCGGCAAAGGACAGCGCAATCACGCCCAAATGCGCGGTATGCAGGGCGGCTGCCCAGAGGAAAATCCAGGTTTTTTGCCCGCGCAACAGCTGGAACAGGTAAGTGGCGGTGAGCAGCGAGGCCACGACAGCAGCGCTGAAGTAGGCGACAAAGGTGACGCTGTTATATTCCATCTCCGGGGCGATCCTGTATTGGCTATAAATCTTGGCAATAAGCATAACAGCTGCGATTGCCGGATAGAATGTGCACCCGGCAGCGCATCTGAATACTGCCATCGCCTGTGTGGGTATTTGCAGCTATAATGCGCGCCGACGACATCCAGCCCCAAGCCTGTGTAGATTCAGGCGCCTTGGGCAAACTTTCAGGGCCAAGCTGAGAAACATCAGCCGCCTTTACACCCCATGAGGAAAATACCGTGATCCAGATGAAAAAGTTGTTCGGCGTTCTGTTTGTTTCGGGTTTGGTGGTACTGTCTGCCGTAGCTCACAGTGATGAGGAAATTAAAGCGCGCATTGCACCTGTTGGTAGCAGCTGTATGTCGGGTGACGAATGTGCTGCAGCACCAGCACCGGCCGTTGCCGCCGGTCCAAAATCCGGCAAGGATGTATACGGTAGCTTCTGTACCACCTGTCACGGCGCAGGCGTAATGGGCGCGCCCAAGCTCGGTGATGCTGCTGATTGGACAGCGCGCGCCGGTAAAGGTCTGGAAACCCTTTACACCCACGCGATCAATGGTTTTAACGCTATGCCAGCCAAAGGCATGTGCGCAGCCTGTTCTGATGATGAGATCAAGGGCGCCGTGGATTACATGGTCGAAAACAGCAAATAAGCTGACGCGCCGCCAGAACGAAAAACCCCCGCCGTTGTTGCAATGGCGGGGGTTTTGTTTTTTTGGGCACCGGCTGCCTGAGAAGGGCAGCCGGGTCGCTGGTTTAGAAGTTAGCCTTCAGAATCAGCGCCGCGCGGCGGTCGTTTACAAACCATGAGCGGCCAGCCTCAGCACCTTTGCCATCGAGGATCATGATGGTCTTGGTCTGGGTGTTGGCGATATTGGTCAGCTGCAAACCGACGGTGACATTTTCATTCACATTGTAAAACGCCGAGCCATCCAGAAAGCCTGAATCATCGTTCCACAGCGGGTATTTACTGATCACATCGCGGGTGGTCAACAGGTACTTGGAGCGCCAGTTGTAGGCTAGGCGCAGCGACCAGTCGTTTTTGTCATACATAGCGACAATATTGAAGGTGTCGCGCGATTGGCCTTGCAGTGGAACCTCGTCAAACTCGACCCGTGCTCCAGTATCGGTTGCGCTGCCGGCAAAACCATCGGCACTGCTATCGCCGCTGTTGGGTACACCGCTGGCATCGATGTAGGTGTAGTTCATCTGTAAACCCAAGCCATCCCAAGGGGCGGGCAGCATGTCGTAGAACTGCTGATAAGCCAGCTCAAAGCCCTGCATACTGCCATCGCCACCGTTGCGTGTACCTTCCACTTCTGCTGTTTGGGTAACACCGGTCACCGGGTTAGTGAAATCCCGCGCGAAGCTGCCGTACACAAAGAAGTTGCTCAAATCTTTGTAGAAGAGCGTGGTGGTGAGTGAGCCAACCCGTGCAAAGTACCATTCCAGCGAGGCGTCAAACTGGGTGGATTCCATGGGCTTGAGGCCGGGGTTGCCTGAATCGCCGCGCCAGCCGGAAACGCTGGCACCCAAAATTCCGCTACCGCCGGCACCGGGGTTGGCTGGGTCGATTTCCGGTTGTACCACAGTGAGTGACAATTGGCTGAGGTTAGCCTGGTTTTTCACTGCCTCCATATCCGGCAGGGCGATGGCCTTGGCGACCGCAAAGCGGGAGATAAGGTCGTCGGTCAGCTCCAGCTTGAGGTTGAAACTCGGCAGGCTGGCGGAGTAGGTGGAATTGGCGTTTTGCACTGTGAAAGCATTGTTGCCAAAACCGCGTTCGTTATCGCTGAGGAAATTCTTGGGGTCAGTTGTCCAGCGCGACTCGGGCATGGCCATAAGTGCCGCACGTGCAGCGGCCAAATCGGCGTAGCCGCCTTGGTCAAATAGCGCCTGGCTGGCTTGGTTTGTCCAGGCATCTACGGCGCCAGGTGTTAATGGCAGGGTGATACCGGCGGGCACCGCAAAATCCGGCACCAAATCCGGGTATTGCACCGAACCAAGCGCATCGCGTTCCAGACGGACATAACGCAAGCCCAGATTACCGCTGAAGCGCAGGGCATAGTCGTCCGAGCCGAAATCCACCTTCACATAGGCGGCGTTGTTGGTTTCAGTAGTGACAAATATCTCTGATGGCGTGAAATAGCTATCGGTGCCTGCGCGTTTATTGGCGGGCACAAAAGAGCCTGCATCCGCGAGCAGCTCACGGCCATTAATGACCTCATGGACCAGCGACGGTGAGGCGTGCAACATGTTGTTTCCGGGAATGGTCAATGCTTCGCCGCGATGGAAATCGCTCCAGTCCACCGAACTGTAAGACTGGTCGGCGACCTTCTCCAAATCCGCCCAATAAATGTCTGATTGCCAGCGCGGCCCCAGGGCACCCCAGTTGTAAACAGAGTAGCGCACGGTTTGCTCGCGTTCGGCATGGCGCAGGCCGCCCGAAATCGCGGTGACCAGCCCATCGTCCAGGCTGTGTTTTACGTCGATGCGACTGGCCAGTGAGTCACCTTCGGAGCGCTCGTAGTGGTCCATCGCCGACTGCCAGAAATAGGAGGTCGGGTCCTGGAAGTAATTCGCATCACCCGCCGGGTCATCGGAGAAGCCGGGGAAGCCGCTGCTGTAGAGCTCCGGGTTCTGGGTGCGGAAACCGTTCCAGGGCTCAATCAGTGTCAGCGAGGGAGTTTTGCCACGGGTGCTGTAGTCCTGCATCGCATGGGTAGCGAGCATAATAGTGACATCATCGTCCTGGGTCTCTGCGTCTATGTATTGCAGGTCGAGGGTGTATTCCCAGTTGTCGTTGGGGGTGAATTTCAGGTTGAAGGCGTAATCGTCCACCAGCGTGCGGGTACTTTTAACGCGGGTATCGGTGGAGAAAATGTGGCCCCACTGGGGGATGTTGACCGGAGCATCGCCCCAGGCGCGCGGGATGCGATTGGTATGGCCATCAGCGGAACGCCAGCCGTCAGAGTCTACCAGCGTACCGGCGGTGAAAATGCCCTCGTCAGTAAATTCAAACTGGGTGCCTTCGAGTGCACGGGTGCGACGAATGTCTTGCTCGGCATCTTCGTCGTAGTAGCCACCTTGATATTTGATGGCATATTCGGTCCAGGTCAGGGTGGCGTCCGAGCGCATGAATTGCAGGCTGCTAACCAGCGTATTGTCTGGGTTTTGCCATTGCAGGGCAGCGGCGTAACCCTGACGGTCGCGCTCGTCGGTTTTCATCAGCGCGTTGGAACCGTTGGGCATCCACACCTTGCCATCACCTTGGCCTACAAAACGCTCGGCACCGGCCAGTACGGCAGCATCGTATTGCACGTAAGCATCACTCTGGATGCCGTTGGACATGCCGGTCAGCGAGGAATCGGCGATGTTCAACAGCGCCCCAAACTCACCCGCACTGGTGTCCCAGCGGTCGCTGTAAAGCGCCGACAGGGTGGGAGTCCACTTTTCCGCCATATCGCCGTAGGAGTAGTCGGCTGAAACAGCCGCCACGCGGCCGTCAGAGTCAAACGGCTTGCGGGTGCGCAGGCTAACAGTACCGCCAATGCCGCCCTCAATCATGTCGGCAGTCTGGTTTTTGTAGATATCTACCCCACCCATCAGCTCCGGTGGAACGTCCTGGAAGCTGAGGCCGCGGCCGGAGTTGGCGGTAAAGGAATCGCGCCCGTTAAATTCGGAGCGGGTGGCGTTCATGCCGCGAATCACCGCTGCTGAACCTTCCACGCTGAAGTGATCAGGGTCGTTGGCTGAGGCAAAGCGCTCGATGGATACGCCGGGCACCCGCTGCATGGCTTCCAGCACACTGCGATCAGGCAGCGAGCCTATGTCGTTGGCGGAGATGGAATCTACCACCGTACTGGCGTTGCGTTTGATGTCTTGCGCATTTTGCAGGTTGGCGCGAACACCAGTGACTACCACTTCTTCCAGATTCTCGTTGGTATCCGTTTGGGCAATTACCGGAGCGGTGATGGCCATAATACAAAGCGCTAACACTGAGCGCCGGAACAGGGGATTGTGCGTGGAGTCATGACCTTGCAGTAAATTTTGGGGAAGCATAGCTAACCTCTCGTTGTCGTTATTAGGCAAATCGGATTAGGGTCACCCCGTCGGGAGGGAGACACGGTGCCATGCTCGGCTTATCTGTGGCTGGTGTCGCACCAGTTTGCCCAGTTAACGCAAACTGGTGATCCGGTGTGGCACAGTGGGACTTGCGCGCTGGGTGTGGTGCGAGGAGAGACTGCGGTGCGCGGGTTCTGGCGGTGATGCCAGTTTGCGCATCGGCTAAACTGGGGAGCTAAAACCCCCAGCATGGTGGCTAGTCGAAGAGGTTGAGCAGGTTGGCGAGTGTCTCCTCGCCCTTGGCCAGATTTTTCTCCGGGCTCTGTTCGCCAAAACCCTCCCACTCCACATCGTCAGCGGGTAGCTCTTCCAAAAACCGGCTGGGGGTGGTTTCGCTCATTTCGCCAAACTGTTTGCGTTTGCCGGCGAGTGTCATGGTGAGGGTGCGCTGGGCGCGGGTGATGCCCACGTAGGTCAGGCGGCGCTCTTCTTCAATATTGTTGTCTTCAATGCTGTTGCGATGGGGCAGTAGTTCTTCCTCCATGCCCACCATGAATACGTGAGGGAACTCCAAGCCTTTGGAGGCGTGCAGGGTCATGAGTTGCACCTGATCGCTCATGTCCTCCTCTTCCTGGCGCTCCATCATATCGCGCAGGATAAGTTTGGCCACGGCATCCTCAATGCGCGACTCCTCGCCCTCGTCATCATCGCTGCTGTTTTTGTCGATGGTTTTTTGCAGCGACTCGACCAGATAAAACACATTCTCCATGCGTTTTTCGGCGGCCTTGCTGCTCGCCGAGTTCTGGTGCAGCCAACCTTCGTAGTCTATGTCGCTGAGCAGTTCGCGGATCGCATCCACCGGGCGGTCGCCAGCACAATTGCGCGTGACTTGTTTGATCCAGTGCGCAAATCGTTGTAGTCGTTCCAGATTTTTCTCGGGAATGCGACTTTGTAAGCCCAGCTCATCCAGCGCCGCAAATAAACTGCAGTGACGTTCGCTTGCGTAACCGCCCAGTGCTTCCAGTGTGCCGGTGCCTATCTGGCGGCGCGGGGTGTTGATGATGCGCAAAAACGCGTTGTCGTCATCGGGGTTCACGATCAGGCGCAGGTAGGCCATCACATCCTTGATTTCGGTCTTGGCAAAAAAGGATGAGCCGCCGCTGATTTTGTAGGGAATCTGGTGCTGCTGGAGTTTCATTTCCAGCAAACGCGCCTGGTGATTGCCGCGATAGAGCACCGCAAAGTCGCGGAACTTATATTGTTTGCGCAGCCGTTGGGTGAGTATCTCGGTGGCGACACGTTCGGCCTCGGCGTCCTCGTTTTTACAGCGGATCACGCGAATAGGATCGCCCAGCCCCATTTCACTCCACAGGGCTTTATCAAATTCGTGTGGGTTGTTGGCGATTAAGTGGTTAGCCACGCGCAGGATACGGCTGGTGGAGCGATAGTTTTGCTCCAGTTTGATCACGCGCAGGTTGGGGTAGTCCTGTTTTAACAGGCCCATGTTTTCAGGGCGCGCCCCGCGCCAGGCGTAAATGGATTGGTCGTCGTCGCCCACCACGGTGAGCGCACCGCGATTGCCCACAATCAACTGCACTAAGAGGTATTGGCTGGAGTTGGTATCTTGATATTCATCCACCAGCAGGTAGCGAATCTTGCGCTGCCAGCGCTGCAAAACCTCCGGGTTAGTCTGGAACAACTCCACGGGAATAAGGATCAAATCGTCAAAGTCCACGGCGTTATAGGCGCGCAGTGCCTGATTGTAACGCTGGTAGATCAGGGCGATGGCCTGCTCGCCCGGGCTTTGTGCAAGGCTAAGGGCGCGGGCGGGAATCACCAGATCGTTTTTCCAGTTGGAGATCTGGTGCTGCACCAAATCCAGATGGTCGCTGTCCAGATCGCCATCTTTCATCATCAAATCTTTCAGCAGGGAGCGCGCATCTTCGGAGTCGAAGATGGAAAAGCCGGGTTTGAAGCCCAGGCTTTTGTGTTCGCGGCGAATAATATTCAGCCCGAGGTTGTGGAAGGTAGACACGGTAAGCCCGCGCGAGGCGCTGCCTTTCACCAGTTTGCTGGCGCGCTCTTTCATCTCGCGTGCGGCTTTGTTGGTAAAGGTGAGCGCGGCGATATGGCGCGCCGGTATATCGCACTGCTCGATCAAGTAGGCAATCTTGCGGGTAATTACGCTGGTTTTACCGCTGCCCGCACCCGCCAGCACCAGACAGGGGCCATCGATATAGAGTACGGCTTCTTTTTGGCGGGGGTTAAGTTGAGTCACGGGTAATGCCTGGGTCGAGTGGGAGGGCATTCTATCAAGCCAAGAGCGGGCTTGTAATGCGCACCGCGCGGCTTGGGCAGAGCTATAACCGGAATGGTAAATCCGCTGACGTTAGGCGTTTTTTTGTTATAGGCAAGCCGTTTAGTTTGCCAGGGTGCACTGATACCATTCATTCAATTGGTTCACGTGCGATAGAAGCTGTGAGGGATGGAGTTCCATGACCAACCACGTAAAAATTCTTTTTGTGGACCGTGAGCAGGGCGAATACTTGCTTATTGCCGAAATACTGTCCCATATCCGACAAGTCAACTACGAGCTGGTGTGGTGCAATCAACTGGATGCCGCCCTGCCCAAAATCCTCTCCCAGGAATTTGATGTCGTTCTGCTGGATTATTACTGGGGCAGCGAAAGCGCCCGCGACTTGTTAAACGCCGCGCGCGTGCAAGCCTGCCAAATCCCCATAGTTGTCATGACCGATGAGATGGAAACCGAGGTGGATCGCGAGGCGATTCGCGCCGGTGCAGCGGACTATTTGATCAAAGGGCAAATCGATCATTTATTGCTGGAGCGTGCGCTACGCTACGCCATAGAGCGCAAAAAAACCGAGCAGCGCCTGACTCGCCTTGCACACTACGATTCGCTTACCAATGTGCCTAACCGCATTCTCTTTCGCGACCGTCTGGAGCACGCGGTCAACCTGGCAGAGCGCGATCACACCAACTTCACCCTGATGTTTATTGACCTCAACGGCTTCAAACAGGTGAACGACAATTTTGGCCACGATGCCGGCGATGCCATTATCCGCATCTGCGCCGAGCGCCTGAATGCCTGCCTGCGCCGCAGCGATTCCGTGGCGCGCATGGGCGGCGATGAATTTACCCTGCTGTTGCAAAATATCGCCAACACCACCGATGTCGCCCACATTGCCCAAAAAGTGATTGACTCCATCCAGCAGCCGGCAGATATCAACGGCCATGAGGTGGTGGTGGGCTGCAGTATCGGGATTGCCATTTACCCCGAAGCGGGCCGCGATGCCGACAGCCTGCTCAAACATGCTGATATGGCGATGTATAAAGCCAAACAGCTGTCGGGCAGTAACTACCGCTTTTTCACCGAGATGATGAATCAGGATGTGCGTCGCCAGTTGCGTCAGGAGGCTGATTTGCGTGCTGCGCTGCGCTATCAGCAATTTGTGCTGCATTACAGTCCGCGAATCGACATGAGCAGCGGCAAAGTCGTTGCGCTGGAAGCCCAGCTACGCTGGGATAAACCCGGTGTCGGGCTGCTAAACCCCAGTGAATTTATCGCCACCGCCGAGGAGACGGGAGTGATTACCGCCATAGGTTATTGGGTATTGCGCCAGGCCTGCCACGACATCAAGTTGTTGCAGGGCTTTTGGGATGAGCGACTGATGATGTCTATCCATTTATCCATGCGTCAGTTTAAAGACGAAAACCTGGTGCATGAGGTAGCGCGAATTTTTGCCGACAATGACATCCAACCGGGCGATATTGAATTTGAAATTACCGAGACAGTGTTCGCCGACAATATTGATCTGGTTTCGCTGTGTATGCGGCCGCTGTCGTTTTTTGGCATCGATTTCCTGTTGGATAACTTTGGTGCAGGCAATTCCTCGCTGCTGCATTTGCAGCGCCTGCCTATCAGCACGGTCAAAATTGATTTGAGCTTTTTGCAGGAACTCAACCGCAGCCACACCGATAAACGGCTGGTGTCGGCCATGATTACCCTGGCCCACAATCTGGGCAAGCTGGTGGTGGCCGAGGGGGTGGAAACCAAAGAGCAAAAGGATTGGCTGAAGGATATGGGCTGCGACCTTATGCAAGGGCAGTATGTCGCCGAAGCCAGATCGTATGCGGAGATCATCGCCTGGCTGCAGGAGGCCAAGCTACCCCATCAATCCAAGTTGAATTGATGGGATGTGGCACCGATTATTGGCTGAGCTGCCGATCCAGGGTGCGGTAGCTCAGCGCCTCGCTAATATCCACTGTCGTCAGGCCTTCGCGCCCTGCCATATCGGCCAGGGTGCGCGCGAGTTTTAATACCCGGTGATAAGCGCGTGTAGATAAGCCCAACTTTTCTATCGCCTGCTCTAACAGGTTTTTATCGGCCTGTGTCAGCTCGCAATAAGTCTCCAGCTCCGGTGCGCTCAACTGGTGGTTGGCTTTGCCTTGGCGCTGTAATTGCCGCTCCCGAGTCGCTTCCACCCGAGTGCGAATCGCCTCGCTGCCATCTCCCAGGGTTTTATTTTGCAACTCCCCCTGACGCAGGGCGCGCACCGGTACATGCATGTCGATGCGGTCCAACAGTGGGCCGGAAATCTTGTCGCGATAGCGCTTAACCTGATCCGGGGTGCAGCGGCAGCGGTTGGCATCGCTGCCGTGGTAGCCGCAGGGGCAGGGATTCATCGCCGCAACCAGCTGGAAACGCGCGGGAAAACAGGCCTGACTGCGTGCGCGCGAAATCCGCACCTCACCGCTTTCCAATGGCTCACGCAGCACTTCCAACACTTGCCGGGAAAATTCCGGCAGCTCATCCAGGAACAGCACACCCGCGTGGGCGAGAGAAATCTCGCCCGGTTTGGGGTTGGAACCCCCGCCCACCAGCGCAATCGCCGAGGCCGTATGGTGTGGTGCGCGAAAGGGGCGCTGTTGCCACTGGTAATCTTTGCTTTGCGCCGCGACGGAATAGATGGCCGCCACATCCAGCATCTCGCGTTCGTTCAGCCGTGGCAAAATCCCCGGCAGGCGGCTAGCGAGCATGGTTTTGCCTGTGCCAGGAGGTCCGTAGAACAGCAGGTTATGGCCGCCACTGGCAGCGATTTCCAGTGCACGTTTGGCTTGTGATTGGCCTTTGACATCGAGGATATCCAGCGCGTGTTGCACGCTGTCGGCCGGTTCGCGCACTGCCTCGGCGCGAGGCAATTGCTCGCGGCCATGCAACTGGGCGCAGACCTGCAAGAGATTCTCTGCACCAAAAACGCGCGTAATGCTGCTAAAGGCTGCTTCATTGGCATTGGCGCTGCTGATGATCAAATCCCGCTGCGCATCGCCGCTTGCCAAAGCTGCCGGCAGGGCGGCACTCACCGGACGCAGCTCGCCGGACAGGGCAAGCTCTCCCAAAAATTCGCTGCGCTCCAGCGGCTCAAGCGGAATCTGCCCTGATGCGGCCAGTATGCCCAGAGCGATGGGCAGGTCATAGCGTCCACCCTCTTTGGGTAAATCGGCCGGGGCGAGGTTAACCGTGATGCGCTGTGCAGGGAATTCCAAGTGGCTGTTGATAATCGCACTGCGCACCCGATCCTTACTTTCTTTTACGGCAGTCTCTGGCAAGCCGACAATCGACAAACCCGGTAAACCATTGGAGATATGGACTTCTACGGTGACTTGGGGGGCATGAATGCCCAGTTTTGCGCGGGAATAAACTATGGCTAGCGACATAAACAATCCTTGTGAGGCTGGGTTGGGGGCGCAAAAAGCGCCCATATCCGACTATAAACAAGCCTGCGGCTAGGCACAATCCTCGGAGCTGGCCTCAAGTTTGGCTAGTTGCTGTTCCAGGGCTTCTAATTTCTGGCGTGTGCGCAAGAGCACAGCTGCCTGGGCATCAAACTCCTCCCGGGTGACCAGATCCAAACGCGCCAGTGCCGCCTGCAATGCAATATGCAGCTCGCGTTTGGGCAGTTCAGCCGTGGTTTTGGGCAGGTGTTGTTGGAGTTCTTCAAACAGGCTTTGTGCCAGATCTTTGAGCATAGGCTTCTCCCTGTGGGGCCGGCGATATTGAGTGTCGGTGCTGTGCCTGAGTGTACCTTTTTCTGCCTGTGCACCCAAGGCCGAGACCTGCTGGTGGCGCCTCCTTCCTTTTTTCCTGCATCCAGCAATCCTGTTAAGCAAGATATGTTCACTCTTGGTGCTTGTTATTTGCACAGTTGTTCCAACTTGGTGCGAGGCTTTCGGGTGAATCGGTTTTTTTATTATCAGCAACCCGGGATTTTGATCTATCTATTTGTTTTATATGGAAATAATGAAATTGGCCTGCTCTGTGCAAAATCCTTTGTGAGCAGTTGATGCGGGTGGAGTTCGCCAAACTGGCCAGGCTGTTTTTGGTCAGGAGTAAGCGCCGCTTTGGCGCATGCAGCGGCAAGTCTGTATCTGGGCAGTATTTCCGGTGTTGCCCGCACCCTGTGGTGCGGGGATCTTTTTCAGGAGTGCAGTAAATGAAATTGGTAACAGCAATCATCAAGCCGTTCAAGCTGGATGTAGTGCGTGAAGCCCTCTCCGATATTGGCGTGCATGGCATGACAGTGACCGAAGTGAAAGGCTTTGGTCGCCAGAAAGGTCATTCCGAGCTCTATCGTGGTGCGGAATATGTGGTCGACTTTTTACCCAAAACCAAGGTGGAAATCGCCGTTTCAGATGCGGAAACCGATGCAGTGGTTGAGGCAATCAGCAAAGCGGCCAACAGTTCCAAAATTGGCGACGGCAAAATCTTTGTATCCAGCTTGGAGCAGGTGGTGCGGATTCGCACCGGCGAAACCGGCGATCAAGCGTTGTAATTCACTTTTAATAAACGAAACGGGGAACAACCAATGGAAGAGAATATTTTTCATCTTCAATATGCGATGGACACCTTCTACTTTTTAGTATGCGGTGCTCTCGTGATGTGGATGGCAGCAGGTTTTGCCATGTTGGAAGCGGGCTTGGTGCGCGCCAAAAACACCACCGAAATTCTGACCAAAAACATTACCCTCTATGCAACCTCCTGCATTATGTACCTCGTATGCGGTTACGCCATCATGTATGGCGGCAGCATTTTCCTGACCGGTATTGGTGATGTGGATGCTGCGGAAACCCTGAAAAGTTTCGCTGAGCGTGAAGATGGTTTCACCGGTGGCGCGATTTACTCAGGTGCCTCTGACTTCTTCTTCCAGGTGGTGTTTGTAGCTACCGCAATGTCAATTGTGTCTGGTGCAGTTGCCGAGCGCATGAAACTCTGGGCATTCCTATTGTTCGCCATCGTAATGACTGGCTTCATCTACCCAATGGAAGGTTCGTGGACTTGGGGTGCTGAAGGCATGTTTGGTCTGAATCTTGATGACCAATTCGGTTTCAAAGATTTTGCTGGCTCAGGTATCGTCCACTTGGCGGGTGCTTCTGCCGCTTTGGCTGGTGTACTGCTATTGGGTGCGCGCAAGGGTAAATATGGCCCTAACGGCGAGATCCATGCCATCACTGGTGCAAACTTGCCATTGGCAACTCTGGGTACATTTATTCTGTGGATGGGCTGGTTTGGTTTCAACGGCGGTTCTGTATTGAAGCTCGGCGATATCGGCAATGCCAACACTGTTGCAATGGTGTTCCTCAATACCAATGCTGCCGCTGCCGGTGGTTTGATCGGTGCTCTGTTTGTTGCCCGTTTGTTGTTTGGCAAGGCTGACTTGACCATGATTTTGAACGGTGCCTTGGCCGGTTTGGTTGCCATCACCGCAAGCCCCGATACCCCGAGTGCTCTGGTTGCTACGATCATCGGTGTGGTTGCAGGTGCTTTGGTGGTCTTCTCTATTCTCGGCTTGGATAAGCTGCGTATCGATGACCCGGTAGGTGCTATCTCTGTTCACGGTACCGCTGGTTTGTTCGGTCTGCTTGTAGTTCCATTCACTGCCGAAGGCACTACTTTCTTTGGTCAGTTGGTTGGTGCAGCCGTAATCTTTGCCTGGGTATTCGGTGCGAGTCTGGTAGTTTGGTACATCATCAAACTGGTTATGGGTATCCGTGTATCGGAAGAAGATGAATTCGAGGGTGTGGACATCGCTGAATGCGGTATGGAAGCTTACCCTGAGTTTACCCGCACCAAATAATCGCTTTGGCGGCGACCAGTTATGCGCTGGTCGCCATAGCAATTTGTTCTGCTATAAAGTTGTTGTTGACCGGTAAAGCTTGGGTGTATCTTTAGCCTTAAGTTGCTGTGCAAGAGCCAGTTCTACTTTCGCTGTTCCGGCATCAGCATTCGCAAAACTCCAGCAAAGGATTTAATAATGAAATTGATTACAGCTGTCGTAAAACCTTTCAAACTCGACGACGTGCGCACAGCATTGTCCGATGTGGGAGTGCAGGGTATGACGGTCACCGAAGTAAAAGGTTTTGGTCGTCAAAAAGGCCACACCGAACTTTACCGCGGTGCCGAATACGTGGTGGACTTCCTGCCGAAAGTGAAAATTGAATTGGCCGTGGACGACTCCATGGTTGAGCAAGCGGTTGAGGCAATTACCAAAGCCGCCCAAACCGGAAAAATTGGTGACGGTAAAATCTTTATCGCGCCATTGGATGAGATCATTCGCATCCGTACCGGTGAAACAGGTTCAGACGCCGTTTAATAATCGATTGAATTTGCGTCAAACCAAAACGAAAAACGCCACTCTTATGTGGCGTTTTTTTATGACTTATTTTGTTGGCAGCAGCCACTGGCCGGTGCCTGATCCTCAAATTTACATTTGTGGATAAATCTTCTTCAGGCTGGCTCGCAACTGGCTGATGTAGCGCCGCTGTTGAATATAAAAATACGCCGGCAGGGCGATCAACATTAATATCCACGCGCTGGCTTGGGGGGATATGCCAAGCAGGGGGCGTAATACCAGCACAAATAAAAAACATAAACCGGTCATCAGCAGGGCGCTGATTAAGTTGGTGCGCCAGTTTTTTAATTTGTTTTCCGGGCTAAACACATCTTTATAAGCTGTCTCCAGTAGGCGGCGCTGCTCGGCTTCAGGGAGCCCGGCCAGTTCAGGAAAATGTTTGCGCAGATGTTTCGGATTCATAAATTGTGTCTTCTCCAGGCAAAAACACTGAGCAGCTGGACGGTTTTTGCACGTCAATTGGGCGTCTTTCGTACAAAAGTTTCGCGCTTGGTTGTTGCGTTGATTGGGATTTTTTTTCGCTTTTCGCGGGCGCTAGACTTGTATTGGGTTAATAACTAAAATCCGCCGCGTCCGCAGATGCTAAGACAAAAAAAGCCTAAAAATTCATCGCAAATTATCATGACGTTTAAATAAGTCTGCGCTATATATTAGCCGTGTTGCGGGTGAATGAGCGGGCTTAGCAAACAACTGCAACTACCAAGAATTCCATTGTACAAGTTTTCAGGTGACATTATGACTGATGAAGACCCCATTACCGACGAAGAATTAGAGGAAACTGGCGTAGACGGGGAAGAGGATGCCGATGACGTAGAAGAGGCGCTTGAAAGCGACGAAGTCAGCTATTCGGCTAAAACCAAAGTTGTTGAAACAGAAGCACTGGAAGATTTCAGCATAGCGTCACGGCAGAAAGCGCGCGATGAATTGGAAGCTCAAATTGCTGCATTCCTCGCACGTGGCGGAAAGATCAATGAAGTTCCGGCGAATGTAACTGCGGATCCGCCTAAAAAACCAACTCCCGATTATGGCGGTCGTCCTATCTAAGACTTGCCAGTCCCGTATCAACAAAACGGCCCCTATTTGGGGCCGTTTTGTTTTGGGGTCCAGCTATGGCCGTCGCTCAGTTTTTAAGCGTGTGAATGCTGGATTTTTAGCGAGCCGATTGAGTAGAATGGCCTGTCTTTTGCGTAGGCTCCACACCCTTAAATCGTTGCAAGGTTTACTGTGATCCTGTGCTAGTAGCACCATTCAAAGCAGCGTAAAAGAACGAACATTTTCGAGTAAACCTGGGGCGCTTGCCCGGCAACGAGGTATGTCCTGACACGTTCAGTGCGTTTGCCTGTGTTTGTAAGTTGCGTGTCCCCGGTTGCTCCTGGTTGGTTTATAGGTCTGTGCACTTGTGCATCGATGCGGCTTTTGTGAAATAACTCTTTTTTGAAATAACTAGAGGAGCACTGTCTAGGTGAATGATCCGCGCCCCCTGCTGATTCTCAATAATCTGTCTAAAACCTATGGCAGTAACCGGGTTCTTGATAACTTCGATCTCACGATTTTTGACGGTGAGTTTTTTACCCTGCTCGGCCCTTCCGGTTGCGGTAAAACAACTGTGCTGCGCATGATCGCAGGCCTTGAAGATACGGATACTGGCACCATTAGCTTGCAAGGTCAGGATATTGGCCCCATGCCTGCTGAAAAGCGCCCGATCAATACAGTGTTTCAAAGCTATGCGCTATTTCCACACATGACAGTCTTTGACAATGTCGCGTTTGGTCTGCGGATGGGGGGAGTTGTCAAAGATGAAATCAAACCACGGGTAATGGAAGCGCTTGAAATGGTTCGCCTGGGTGAATTTGCCGAGCGTAAACCGGCGCAGCTTTCCGGTGGTCAGCAGCAGCGGGTTGCGATTGCCCGGGCGGTGGTTAATCGCCCTAAATTATTATTGCTGGATGAATCCCTCTCGGCGCTGGATTACAAGTTGCGCCAACAAATGCAAATCGAACTCAAACGCTTGCAGCGTAAACTCGGCATTACCTTTGTGTATGTGACCCACGATCAGGAAGAGGCGCTGTCCATGTCGGATCGCGTAGTGGTAATGAATAAAGGCAAGGTGCAGCAATTGGGCACACCGCGTGAAATTTACGAGCAGCCTGCGAATTTGTTTGTGGCCAAGTTTATTGGCGAGATTAACCAGTTGGACGGTGAGATTGTCGAGATTGATGGCAACCACGAATACGAAGTGAAAGTGGAAGGCTTGCAGTGGCGCCTGCATGCCGAGCACAACTTCAAAGTGGGCGACAAGGTGAATGTACTCTTGCGCCCGGAAGATGTGCGCGTGGAATACATCGATGATCCGCACCCGGATCAATATCTGGTGGGTACCGTAGTGGAGCGCAATTACAAAGGTAAAACACTCGATTCGCTGATTCGTTTACCCTCTGGTATGGAAGTGATCGCCAGTGAGTTCTTTGACGAAGATGATCCCTCGTTTGACTACAGCTTGAACCAAAAGGTAGCCATCAAATGGGTGCCTGGTTGGGAAGTGGTGTTGCCCTATGAAGTCTAGTGTTGGCCAATTTCGTTTTTGGGCAATTGGCCTCGCCAGTGTCTGGCTGACGCTATTTGTCTTTTTTCCGAATTTGTTGGTGATATTCACCAGCTTCCTGACGCGCGACCCGCAGGCGACTGTCAGTTTGCCGGTGAACGTCGACAGCTATGTGCGCACCTTGGACGTGCTTTACCTGCAAGTGCTTTGGGATTCATTGCGCATGTCACTGCTGGCGATGATCGCCTGTCTGCTGATTGGCTATCCCTTTGCTATGGCGATTGTCAGCCTGCCCAAGCGCTGGCAGCCGATTATCCTGTTTTTGGTGATCTTGCCATTCTGGACTAACTCGCTGGTGCGTACCTACGCCATCCAGTTTATTTTGGGCAATCAGGGCATCATCAATAAATCACTGCTGGCGTTGGGTTTGATTGAAAAGCCGATCCAATTACTTTACACCCAGTTTGCGGTAGTTTTGGGGCTGGTTTACATCCTCCTGCCGTTTATGGTCTTGCCACTGTATTCAGCCCTGGAAAAGTTGGATGTTCGCCTGCATCACGCCGCCAAAGATTTGGGGGCCGGCCCACTTAGTCGCTTCTGGCATATTACTGTGCCGCTTACTTCGCCCGGTATAGTCGCGGGTTGTTTGATGGTGCTCTTGCCGGCGATGGGTATGTTCTATATTTCCGACTTGCTTGGCGGCGCCAAAAACCTGCTGCTGGGTAACGTTATCAAAACCCAATTCCTGCATACGCGCGACTGGCCTTTTGGTTCGGCGTTTAGTGTGATCTTGATTGTGTTGCTCGGTTTTATGCTCTGGCTCTACTTCCGTGCAACGCGCTTTGTGAATAAACAAGGAGGACTCAATGGCTCCGATTTTTAGATGGGGTTTCACCGGGTTAATCCTGTTTCTGATTTATATCCCCATTTTGGTGCTGGTAGTGAACTCCTTTAATGCATCCAAATACGGCATTAAGTGGGGCGGCTTCACCTTTAAATGGTATGAAAAATTCTGGAATAACGATGGTTTGATGACTGCTGCCCTGAATTCCCTGACGGTATCGATTGTGGCGGCGACTGTAGCAACCGTTATTGGCACGCTTGCTGCTGTGGCATTGCATCGCTACCAGTTCAAAGGCAAGGCACTGCTCTCTTCGATGGTGTTTGTCAGTATGCTAACACCGGAGATTGTGATGGCCATTTCGCTATTGATCGTATTCATGGCGCTGGGTATCAAACTGGGTTTTGTGTCACTGGTGATTGGCCACATCACCTTTTGTCTGCCGTTCGTGATTGTGGCGGTCTATTCACGGCTTAAAGGTTTCGATATGAAAATGCTGGAGGCGGCACGTGATCTGGGTGCGAGTGAAAGCAGCATTTTCTGGAAGATTATCCTGCCGTTGGCACTGCCCGCGGTATCGGCAGGTTGGTTGCTCAGTTTCACCTTGTCGCTGGATGATGTGATTGTGAGTGCCTTTGTCACCGGCCCGGGTTATGAAATCCTGCCGCTCAAGGTCTACTCCATGGTGCGGGTAGGTGTGTCGCCCGAGGTGAATGCGATATCGACGATTTTGCTGGTGATTTCGCTGGTTCTGGTTATTGTTTCCCAACTTCTCTTACGTGAGGATAAATGAGATGAAAAAATGGTTAGCCCTGGCCGCGGCCCTCGTCATTAGTGGATGCTCAGAGAAATCCGATACACCGGTAAACACCGATACCACCGCCGCCCCTGCCGGCCCACAAAAAGTGGTTATCTATAACTGGACTGAATACATTCCGGCTGAAGTTTTAACCGCCTTTACCAAAGAGACAGGTATAGAGGTGGAATATGCTACTTACGAAAGCAACGAGGCCATGTACGCCAAGATCAAGCTCATGGATGGCAAGGGTTACGACATAGCCGTGCCCTCCACTTTCTACGTGGAGAAAATGCGCAAAGAAGGCCTGATCCAGCCCATCAAGAAAGACTTGTTAAGCAATTATGGCAACCTCGATGCCAACATGATGAACAAGCCTTATGACCCCAGTAACGAGTTCAGTGTGCCTTACCTTTGGGGAGCTACGTCTATTGCGATCAATGGCAACGATGTAGATGCCAGCCAGATCACCAAGTGGGCCGACCTCTGGAAGCCGGAGTATGCGGGCAAGTTGATGATCATGGATGACGTGCGCGATAACTTCTATGTGGGCTTGCGTGTGGCTGGTTTTGAAAACAACAGCACTAATGAAGAGGAAATCAAAGCCGCTTACGAGAAGCTAAAAGCGCTTTGGCCAAGCATTAAAGTTATCAATTCAGACTCGCCCAAAACCCCGTTGATTCAGGGTAATGTGAGTATTGGTGCTATCTGGAACGGTGAAGCCTACATGGCGCAGCAAGAGATGGAAAACCTTCAGTACATATACCCGGAAGAGGGTGCGGTGTTGTGGGTGGATAGCTTTGTGATCCCCAAAGGCGCAGCCAACGTGGAAAACGCCCACAAGTTCATTGATTTTATGCTGCGCGCTGAAAGCGCCAAGGCGGCAATCGAGGAGCTGGGTTACGCTGCACCTAACACCGCTGGTATCGCCTTGTTGGATGAAGAGCTGCGCAACAATAAAACCGTATTCCCCGCTGCTGAAGACATAGCCAAAGGCAGCTTCCATCAGGACTTGGGTGATGCGGTACTGATTTACGAAAAATACTGGGAGCTGTTAAAAGCCGGCCAATAATTGATCGCGCTTGTTGCCCTGTCAAAAACGCCAGCCTTGCGCTGGCGTTTTTTATGCCCGCCAGTGTGGCTAGCGCCATGCTTGTGCCTGTGCCGAACCCGAGCGGTTTTCATAGTGGTATGATTGGCGCTACTTTTTGATTAAGTGATCGACTATGGACAATATCCCTTCGCGCGTGTTGCGCATTGCTACCCGTAAAAGCTTGCTTGCCCTCTGGCAGGCTGAATATGTCAAAGCCGAGCTGGAGCGTCATCACCCAGGATTGCAGGTTGAGCTGGTGCCACTGACCAGTCGGGGTGACAAAATTCTCGACGTTCCTCTAGCCAAAGTGGGCGGCAAGGGGCTGTTTGTCAAAGAATTGGAAACCGCACTCTTGGAAGGGGATGCCGATATAGCCGTGCACTCTATGAAAGACGTGCCCATGGAGTTCCCGCAAGGCTTGGGCTTGCCAGTTATTTGCCCGCGGGAAGATGCGCGTGATGCTTTTGTATCTAACCGTTTCAATTCACTGGATGAATTGCCCGAAGGCTCGGTGGTTGGCACATCCAGTTTACGTCGCCAATGCCAATTGCTGGCGGCGCGCCCCGATTTGAAGATTAAATTCCTGCGCGGCAACGTCCAGACTCGCCTGCAGAAATTGGACGATGGTGAATACGATGCGATTATTCTCGCGGCCGCGGGTTTGATTCGTCTTGAACTGAAACCGCGTATTCGCACCTACATTGAACCGGAAATGAGCCTGCCTGCAGGCGGCCAGGGCGCGGTGGGTATTGAATGCCGGTTGGCGGATCAAGCGATCATCGACCTTATCGCCCCCTTGCATGATGCGATTACGGCGCAACAAGTTACTGCCGAGCGCGCTATGAACCGCCGTTTACAGGGCGGCTGTCAGGTGCCCATCGCCTGTTATGCGCTGCATCGCGAAAATCACTTGTGGTTGCGCGGCCTGGTGGGCGCGCCCGATGGTAGCCAGATGTTATTTGATGAAATAAGCGGCCCTGTGGCTGAGGCTGAACAAATGGGGATAGCTCTGGCGGATCGCCTATTGGCTGCCGGCGCCGATAAAATCCTTGCCGCTGTTTACGCGGAAGCTGAATAACCTATGCTGACTGCAACTGCGCCTTGTATTGTGATTACGCGCCCCAGCGCCCAAGCGGGTGTTTGGGCAGCGGAATTGCAGGCCTTGGGTTTTTCCAGTCGCTGCTTGCCCGTGCTGGAGTTGCGCGCGCTGCAGGATGAGGCGCAACAGCAAGCAATAAAAAATAAAATTCTGGATTTTGATTTGTACCAGAAAGTTATTTTTGTCAGCCAAAATGCGGTCGAATTTGGCATGAACTGGTTGGAAGATTACTGGCCACAGCTGCCAATCGGCATAGAGTATTTTGCCGTGGGTGCCACTACCGCCAAAAAACTTGCCAGTTACGGCATCGCGGTGACCGACTTGGCAACCAGTGCATCAGGCGGAATGACCAGTGAAGATTTATTGAACGCGCCCCAGCTGCAAGACGTCGATGGCGATAAAATTTTAATTTTTCGCGGCTTGGGTGGGCGCGGCCAACTGGCTGAAACCTTGCGCGAGCGCGGTGCCTGGGTAGATTACTGCGAGCTTTATGAGCGCTGCATTCCTGCGGCAGCGAGTGATCAGCTACAACAGCTGCTGGTGGATATGCGCGTCAGTGACGCGCCAGCCAGAGATTTTATTGTGGCGGTGCACTCGGGCGAGAGCTTGCAAAACTTACTTCTACTCGTGTCTCAGGTAGAGCATCAATCACAGCGCAGTGCCTTGACAAATTTACAGCAACTGCCGCTGTTGGTTCCCAGCCAGCGTATTGCGAGCGCCGCGCGCGAGGTTGGTTTTTCACAAATTATTTGTGCAGAAAACGCGACCGATGTCGCCATGAGTGCAGCCTTGTTACAGTGCGTTAAACGCTTTTAAAACAGAGCGCATAAAAAACGGTTCAATTTTTAGTGCAAGATTGTTGATTCTATTTGCGTGAAACTTATTACAGGATTAATCCCGTGACCGACCCAGTAAACGAAACATCCGCTCCAACCTCTGCCGCCGTACCCTCCAGTGTGGTGCAGGTGCCCGTTAAAAAACACGGCGTACATTTTGCGTTTCTCTGGCTGTTTGTGCTGCTGATTGTTGCCGCCTTGTGTATTGGCGCCTGGCAGCTATTGCAGCAGGCAAAAACCCAGCAGCAATTGGTGGATAATTTGCGTGTGCAACTGGAAGAGCAGGTCGCTGTGTTTGAAAGTCGCCAGCAGGCGCTTGAGGATTCACTCAATAAAGAATTCATTGAGCAGCAAACAGTGGTGCAAGCAAATCTGAATGAATTGGCAGAACAGGTCGATAGCAATAACGCGCGGGTGATGGCGCTCTCCAGTTCCAATCGCGACGATTGGAAATTACAGGAGGCGCAGTATTTGTTGCGTCTTGCCGACCAGCGAATTTTACTGGAACAGGATAGCCAAAATGCCCTTGCGCTGGCGCTATCGGCAGACGATGTATTGCGCGATATAGATCAGGCTGATCTGGTTGGTGTGCGCAAACTATTGGCTGAAGAAATTTCAGTATTGAAAGTGGCTGGCATTATTGATCGCGAAGGCATTTATTTGCGATTGTCAGCGCTTGCCAACCAGATTGAGGCCATTCCTTTTATTGCCCCGCTGGGCGATCAGGAGGCTATTTATGCTGACGAAGAAATACCTGCGGATGAAACTTTCAAACAGCGCATTACGCGCGGTTTTTATAGCTTGCTGCATAAATTGGGTTCCTATGTGCGCGTGCGCGATCACGGCAAAACGATTAACGCCGTATTACCACCCGCGGAACAAAAATATCTGCAGCAAAATTTACGTTTGATGTTGGAGCAAGCGCAAGTTGCGTTGCTGCGCAATGAAGCGGGTATTTATCAGGAGAGTTTGGTTAAGGCGCAAAACTGGATTAACCAATATTTTACCCTCAATGAAAAAGCCTCAGCAGTATTGCAAGAATTGAAGGCACTGGAAGCGGAAGTGATTGCCCCTGAGCTGACTAACTTTAGCAACTCAGCGGCTGCGCTTAGCGAATATATCGCCAAGCGTGAAAAAATGGCTGCTGCACGCCGCGGGGTGCGCTAATGAGATTACGTCTGTTAAAAGCCATTGCATTTATCCTGCTGGCGAGTGCGTTATTATTTTTGCTGTGGCGTGGTGATGGTTATCTGCTAATCGCCTATGGCACCAAAACGATTGAAATGACACTCTGGGTCGCAGCGCTTGCCTTGGTTGTACTTTATCTGGCGATTTGGTTTGCGCGTAAGTTATTAATCGGCAGTGCGGAAATGGTGCGCCGTTTCCGCGAAATATTTTTATTTGGCAGCGTCGAGCGCGCGCAGAAACGCGCGGCCAATGGCATGGTGGATTATCTCACCGGCGATTGGTTGGAGGCACGTAAAAAATTATTGCGCACACTCGATAAAGTGGAATATCCACTGGCCAATTACATCGCAGCGGCGCGCAGCAGTTTTGAAATGGGCGATGAAGCTGAAGCCGATAATATTTTGGATAAAGCACTCAGCCTGGCGCACAGTGAGTTGCCGGTGGCACTGACCCGTGCGCGTTTGCATGTGCAAGCCGAGCGCTATGAAGAGGCGATCAATATCCTCAAACCTATCGATATTAAAATGCCGCGTCAGGCTGCCGTATTGGATTTGATGCATCACATTTATATCGCCCAGAAAAACTGGCGCGCACTGGAAGATTTATTCCCCGCAATGCGTAAAGCCAAAGTATTGTCCAATATTGAGTTTGATGCATTGGAGCAAATGCTGGCCTGCGAAAAAATGAAAAGTCTAAGTGAGCAGGTTAAATCCCTGTTGGTTGCCGAACGTTTGCCTGCGCTGCAGACTTTGTGGCGCTCCTATTCGCGCAGCTTGCAGAAAAATCCGGCAGTAATTGCTGCGTATGCCGAAGCACTGGCAACACACTATCAGGATCAGGAAGCCGAAGTATTGGTGCGCAAAGCGCTCAGTAATAATTGGTATGCGCCCTTGGTAAACCTTTATGGGCGTTTGCAGGTAAAAGAAATTCACAGCCAAATTCGCACGCTGGAATCCTGGTTAAAAGAGCATGGGCAGGATCCAAATGTGCTCTTGAGTCTGGGGCGGGTGATGTTGCGCAACCAGCAATGGGAATTGGCACGCGATTATTTCCAGCGCAGTATGAACCTGCAAGCCAGTGTGGAGACCACTATGGAAATGGCGCGGCTGATGGAAAAAATGGGCGACCATAAAAAAAGTTCGGATTTGTATCAACAGGGTTTATTGCTCGCCGAACAGAAAAAATAAACCGGCTGTTCACTCATCCGCTTGTTGGAGTTAAGCCTTGCATCGCGTGCGCTGGTTATTGATTGCTATTGCCGGCTGTTCATTTATCGGCGCGCTCGCGGTGCAATTTCTGCCCCTGCCCAAATCACTTTCCCAATCTCCCTATGCCAGCATGTTGCTGGCGCGTGATGGTAGTCTCCTCGGGGCAACAATTGCCAGTGATCAACAGTGGCGATTTGCACCGGTTGAACAACTGCCTGAAAAATATCGCCACGCACTGCTGTTATTTGAAGATCGCTATTTTTATCGACACCCGGGAATTAACCCGCTATCTCTTGCACGTGCACTGCAGGGAAACTACCGCGCAAATAAAATTACCAGTGGTGGCAGCACTCTCAGCATGCAACTGGCACGTCTGCTGCGCCAAGCCGATTACCAGCTGCAAGATCAGCCCTTACCTCCACGGAACTTGCGCAGTAAATTTATTGAAGCAATGATTGCTGTGCAATTGGAATGGCACTTCAGTAAAGACGAATTATTGATCCATTACGCCAGTCACGCACCTTTTGGCGGCAATATTGTGGGCTTGCGTGCAGCGGCATGGCGTTACTTCGGGCGTGCGCCAGAGCAACTCTCCTGGGCAGAGTCGGCCCTGTTGGCAGTATTGCCTAACAGCCCGGCACTGATTCACCCTGGGCGTCAGCGGGAAAAATTACTGCAAAAACGCAATCGCTTGTTAACGCGGCTGCACCAGCAGCAACATTTTTCTACCTTGGATTTACAGCTCGCACTCCTTGAGCCATTGCCCGAACGCCCCGCAGCATTGCCGCAGGATGCACCGCATTTACTCGCGACACTGAAAAAAAATAATCCGCAGCTAGCGGTACTGCAGTCGAGTATAGATGCGAACCTACAGCGCCTGTTTAATCAGATTGCCAGGCGTCACTCAGCGCGTTTGGCCAATGAAGGTGCGCACAATCTTGCGCTGTTATTAATTGATCATCAGCGCATGGAAACCCTGGCTTATATAGGCAACCAGCCGTGGAATAGCGATGCTGCTTTTGCACCCGGGTTAGATTTAATCCAGCGCCCGCGCTCTACCGGCAGTATTTTAAAACCGCTGCTTTATGGCTTGATGCTGGATGCCGGTGAATTATCGCCGCGCAGTTTAATTCCCGATATTCCCAGCCAGTTTGGCGGCTATAGCCCGCGCAATTATGATCGCCAATTTCGCGGTGCTGTACCGGCGCAATTCGCACTGGCGCACTCGTTAAATATTCCCGCTGTTTATATGCTGCGCGATTACGGTATAGCGCGCCTGCAAAAAAATTTACAGGCGATGGGCATGAGTAGCTTGTTTCGCCCCGCCGATGACTATGGCCTTACATTAATTCTGGGTGGCGCTGAGGGTACGCTCTATGAACTCACGGCGATTTACGCACGCCTCGCCGCCAGCGCGCGCGACGGCAGCTTGCCGCAACCAGCGGTGAAATTACTGATAAATCAGCCCGCAGATTCGGTGCACAAAACGATTAAACCGGTGCTCACCCAGGGCGCGGCCTGGCTGACCCTGCAAGCGCTTATCGATGTGGCGCGCCCGGGCAATGATAATTACTGGCGCGATTTCTCCGGCAGTCAAACCATCGCCTGGAAAACCGGCACCAGTTATGGCCTGCGCGATGCCTGGGCGATAGGCAGCAATAGCCGCTATACGCTGGGTGTATGGGTGGGTAATGCCAGCGGTGCGCCGGCCACGTTTTTAAGTGGGCAAACCAGCGCCGCGCCGATTTTGTTCGATGTATTTGATGCGCTGCCCAAAACCAACTGGTTTGCCAAACCCGCGCATCAACTTCACACCATTTCAGTCTGTGCCAGTGATGGCTATCTCGCCGCTGGCCGGTGTGATGCGCTGGATGTAGAAGTGCCGCGCGCAAGCCACTTTGCCAAAATAACCCAATACCACCGCCGCATTCATCTGGATACCAAGGGCGAATTTCGTGTGCACAGCGGCTGTGAAGCGGTGAGTAAAATGCAGACCAAAAACTGGTTTGTATTGCCGCCCGCACAAGAGTTTTATTGGCGCCAGCATCACAGCGATTATTTACCGCTGCCGCCCTGGCGCAGCGATTGTCTGGTCAACCTCAGTCAATTGGATGATGACCAACCCATAGAGCTGCTTTACCCGCAGCAACAAAGCCGTATTTATATTCCAATGGATTTGGATGGCAAACGCAGCCGCGTGGTATTAAAAGCCGTGCACCGCAACCCGGCGGCAAAATTATTGTGGCATTTGAACGATGAATTTATCGGCGCGACACAATTATTTCACGAGCGCGAAGTGGCACTGGAACCGGGCCTGCATCAATTGGTGATAGTGGACGAGCGCGGTTATCGCCTGCAGCGCCGCTTCAGGGTGATCGGCAAAAGTGAAAACTAAGCCGGCGGCGAGATCATCTGCGCGCTGAGTACCCACGTATAAAATCCCATGCTGATAAAAAACTGTTGATCATCTTGGGGTGGGTTATGAGTCATTACCTAATCGTGGGTGGCACACGCGGAATAGGGCGTGCGCTAGCCATGCATTTGTTGGCCAAAGGGCATGGCGTGAGTATTTGGGCGCGGCATCCCGAGGAAGTTGCCGGTGTCAGTGTGACGCTGAATAATCCGGCGGAACACGCGCCCGATACCAGTGGTTTGCCGGACGTACTGGACGGCCTTGTCTACTGTCCCGGCACCATCAACCTGAAACCTTTTGCGCGTTTGAGTGCAGAGGATTTCCTGCAAGATTTCAATATCAATCTGCTCGGCGCCGTGCGCAGTTTGCAGGCGGTAACACCGCTGTTAAAAAAATCACCCCACGCCAGCGTGGTGTTGTTCAGCACTATTGCCGCCACCATGGGCATGCCGTTTCATGCCAGCATTGCCGCGAGTAAAGGTGCGCTGGAGGGCTTGGTAAAAAGTCTGGCAGCGGAGTGGGCACCTGCGATTCGTGTAAACGCAATTGCGCCCTCGCTCACCAAAACCTCACTCGCCGAAAAATTAATTAATTCGCCAGAAAAACTTGAAGCGGCTGCCAAACGCCATCCCTTACAGCAGTTGGGTGAAGCGGAGGATATCGCGGCAATGGCTGCATTTTTATTATCCCCCCAAGCGCGTTGGATGACGGGGCAAATTATTGCAATGGATGGCGGTATGTCGGCCATCAAGGGTTAATCAACACAAGAGACAGCCATGCATATTCGATTGGAAGATCTGGAGCAAATGGAGCAGCGCAAACGCGCGCACCTGATCAATTCATTGGGCGGATTTAAAAGTCTCGTGATGCTTGGCACCCAAAATGTGCAAGGCCAAACCAATCTCGCTGTGTTCAGCTCGTTTTTTCATTTGGGTGCAAACCCTGCACTTTGCGGTTTAATTGTGCGCCCGGATAACGGCGAGCGTCACAGCCTGAACAATATTATGGCCACCGAGTTATACACCATTAACCATGTTCATCAGGCCATATACCAACAGGCACACCAAACCTCAGCTTCTTACCCGGCGCTGCAATCGGAATTTGCGGCAACTGGTTTGACCGAACAATGGCTGGGTAATTTTTTTGCACCTTTTGTGCAGGAGAGCCGGGTGAAAATGGCGGTGCAACTTGCGCAGCGAGTGGACTTGGATATTAACGGCACTATTTTATTGATCGGTAAAATTCTTGAAATCCATGTTCCCGACAACATCATCAGCCGCGACGGTTTTATCGATTTGGAAGCCGCCGGTTCACTCACCCTCTCCGGTTTGGATAGCTATCACCGCACACAAAAACTCGCGCGCTTATCCTATGCCAAACCGGATATGCCGCTAAAAATTCTCGATTAAATATCGCTAGCAAAAACTTGATTATAAGTAAATTTACCCGCATTGTTTTTCCTGACGCGCGCCTTACCACTTTTTAACAATCGCTATACTGAATAGCTCCTATAATGCCGGCCTTTCACCCGCACCGGAGCCAGCTGTGCACCAAGCCCCCGAATTAATTTCACTCGATAACAAACGCGCTTTCTGGCGCGGCGTAATTTTATTGTCCCTACCTGTTGCGGCGCAGATGTTATTGCAGTCGCTACTCGGTATGGCCGATGTGATTATGGTGGGGCATTTGGGTTCTACTGCGATAGCAGCGGTAGGGCTTGCGGCAAAAATTCAATTTTTATTACTGGTGTTGATGAGCGGCCTCGCAACTGGTTGCAGTATTTTGGTGGCCCAGTATTTGGGGGCAAGAGATTTTTCCAGTTGCCAGCGCAGCCTTGCGGTCACTTTGATTGTTGGCACATTGGTCATGTTGCCTTTTGTTCTGGCTTTTGGTGTTGGCTCACACAGGCTGGTAAGTTGGATCAACCCGGATCCACAAGTGGTGAAGCTGGCGGCCCAATATCTCATGATCACCGCGCCCGCATTATTATTTACCCAGTGGATTGTTATTTACGAAGCTTCCCTGCGCGCGCTTGGTAATACCACCATGCCCTTGGTGGCCGGTGTATTTGCGGCGGTATTAAATATTGCCGGCAATTATGCGTTGATCGGCGGCAATTGGGGGTTTCCGGCGCTGGGCGTCGCCGGTGCAGCCTGGGCGACACTGATTGCGCGCGCCTTGCAACTAGTCATTGTAGTGGGTTGGATCTACGCCAAAAAACATGGCTTCGCATTAAATTTTTCCCAATTAAAAATGGGGTTGGATAAAACCCAAATTAATCGCTACCTCGCCTTTTCGTTGCCACTGGTTGCCAACTACGCAATATGGGCTCTGGGCAATTCCACTTATCATTTGGTCACCGGTTATGCTGGCACTTCGGCGCTGGCGGTAATGGGGGTAATTGTGCCGATTGAAAGTGCTTTTTTTGCGCTGTTTGTCGGCCTCGCCAACGCCTCTGCTGTATTAATTGGTCGCGAACTTGGCGCCGGCAATAATGACACTGCATGGCAGCTGCATAAATTTTTTGACCGCATCACCTATGTGTTATTAATTATTTTTTGTAGCGTGCTTTGGTTTTCACGCCCGCTGTTATTAACTATTTTCGATCAACTGGATGCAGAATCCACCGAGCTTCTACTAAATACTCTGGGTGTTTTTTGTGTGCTTGTGTGGGTAAAAATTATCAATATGATGCGCATTATTGGTGTACTGCGCGCTGGTGGCGACAACCGCTTTACACTCATAACCGACACCATTGTGATGTGGGTATTTGGTTTGCCAATCTACATTGCTGCGGTATTTCTCACCAAGCTATCTTTCATCTACCTCTATGCCCTTATGTTTTTGGAGGACGGCTTAAAATTTATTCCGGTCATCAAGCGTATACAGAGCCGCCGCTGGATGAATAACTTAACCAAAGATAAATAACTGAAAAGCGCCTTTAACAAGCTTCATGGAGTGAAAGATGGAAATCAGAATTGACGATTTGAGCAGTGCCGCCGTTGCGGACTTATTAACTGAACATCTGCACGACATGTATGCCGCATCGCCACCAGAAAGCGTACATGCCCTGGATCTAACAAAACTACGCAAACCGGAAATCAGCTTTTGGTGTGTGTGGGAAGGAACAGAATTAATGGGCTGTGGTGCTCTGAAAGAATTAACACCACAGCATGCCGAGATCAAATCCATGCGCTCTGCCAACCGCTTTCGCGGGTGCGGTGTAGGCAAGGCCATGTTACAGCATATTTTACAGGTGGCTCATCAGCGCGATTACACGCGCTTGAGTTTGGAAACCGGCACGCAGGATTTTTTTATCCCGGCACGCAAGCTTTACGAAAGTTTTGGTTTTGAATACTGCGGGCCTTTTGGTGACTATAAAGAAGATCTTTACAGTGCATTTATGACAAAGGCGATTGTTTAATTTCCTCACGGATTATCACTTACTTTCAATGACACCAAAACAAACAATGTTCATTGCTTTATATTGCAGAATCCAATTTAAGTCTAAATCATATAGATCGAAGTCTTGATTCCCAAAGTAGATTTCTGGCTCTACAATGATGCTGCCCCAGTGCGTGAATTTTGTTTGGCCTGATGATTGATTTACAAAAAGAGCTGCACACTCAGGCAATACATTTTTGCTCTTCAGCCAAGACAGTAGCTTTTCTTTATGGTTGTCGTCTTCCAGTGAGGCTAAATGCCACTTGTTATTATCATCCACACCTTTGTCCCATTGAATTAACTGGGACTTGTAACCAAGCAGGCGATTTATGTCTTTCGCCCTGATGTTCGGGTTGCGAAGATCTGTCATTTTTTCATATCCATTGCTCAGTGCTTGTGATGCCGAATCTACGGTTTTAATTTTATTTTAATCGGTAACTTTTCTTGTGTACAAAATGGTTTCACTACGGAAAACGGCTATGTTTATGTAGAATAAAAACCCCGTAGATATGACTATGAACGTTGCTAGTGCTATAAATTTGGCGCTAGCTTCGCCAGACAACATTAATGCGTTCAACTCACTTTTTGTTGCCAGAAAAGCCAGAAATATTGTAATGGCATAACTCGGGCCGAAGCGTAATTTTAACAGGCTATTGCTGTACTCTCCCGCTTCCATAATATTGCTTTTGCAAAAGGGACAAAGAAATCCAACTTTATACCCTTGTTTAAAGCCATCAACTGCATCAATAGTTTTGAATTTATTGTCGCAAACAGCGCATTGATATTTTTCATTCATATACATTTTCCTTAATGCCGCAAATTTAAAGTTATCCGACGCAGTCAGCGTACAGTCGTGAAAATCTTTCTTATAGCTTGGGCTCCACGCGTATTGCAGCTCTTTGTCGCGATTTAATGTTCTGTGCCAGCATAAACCCACATGGGTTCAGTTCTGCCCGCGCGAACAAAACCTACAGATTTATAGAATTCGATAGCGTCACCGTCAGCTGTTAGCATTTGCTGATGGAAATCACCATAAATTGAATTTAAAGCCAACGCCATTCTTTTACCTATGCCTTGCCTTTGGTATTCAGGATGTACAAGCATATGCGGGTAATAGACAACCAAGTGTCCGTCAGATATAGCATTAGCTATACCAACAAGCACGCCAGAAATTCTAGCGGTAACAAGCGAATGTGAATTTCTTAGCGCGGGCAATAGTTTTTCCGGCTTTTTCGCAGAAGACCAATTATTAGCACGATAAAGGTTAATGACTTCAAACTCTTCGATAGAACCATTAATTTCAATCTCAATATCCATGATTTAGTTTCTACTTGATTGACATAACGTTTAGCCCATAGCTGAAGTAACAGGTATTCAGCAGGGTAGCCCGAGTGTAGCAGGGTAAGCACATAAGGTTGTGCTTACAGCCTGCATGCGAAAAACGATGACAATTTTGAACGCTATGGTGTGAGATAATTGCGAGTGGAAAGCCTAACTAGATTTGCGTAAGAGGTGTTGATTTTCTACCACAGTCGCTTGTTAGGTTAATAATACTTGCGTAAAAGATTACCATTAATGTATGAGTCAGAACGCCTTTTTATTTCTTTAGCTTCTTCAGTCAGCCCAATTTTACGAGTTACCTCAAGTAAGGCTTTAACTTTAACTTGAAATTCGGAATTTATTGATTCGACGTTATATCCCGCCACTTTTTGTCTCAGCTGACTTAAAGCTCTCTCCCTTTCATTACGAATTAATTCATATTCATAAATTGGATCATTTAAATATTTTTTAATAATATCAAATTTACCAGCTGAAATTAGCAATTCTTTAACAGACAGGTAATAGTCTTTGGCTTGAGTAGGGAATTTTCTATCAGCCTCTAAAAATGTTTCTAAAGTTTCATTGTTCTTACCAATGTAGCTATTTATTGCTTGATACTCTTGAAATATATAGAAAGATCCTTTGCCAGATAGAATTGATGTTTTGTGGTCAGAGGAAATTTTTGATAACGCAATAAGCGCTGGCGGGTAAACACTACCAAGTTGTGTCCAGCTAGCTAATGCAAATGAAACGCGAACACCTCCCATGCCTGATGATTTTTTTGATTCCTCAAAAAAATATTGATGGGCCTCGAGTGCCTGTTGATACTTTTTCTCTGCGACAAGCTTGTCAATATTATGTAAATACGCGAGATCCACTTCAGCAATAGAATTATTTGAGAATAGAAAAGTAGCCAGTAAAGTAATAATAATCTTCTTCATTGTAATTCCTTTGAGATAAATTCTAATATTTGTAAGCCTAACGAAGCCGCGACTTAAATTATGCCCAGTGGAGCGAAGCGGAACGATATTTGAGTACTTTGTTAGGCTTTCTCATCTAATTTTTTTTGCTGCCATATGATTCCATATGATGTGCCTGTAACTAGCGCACATACAAGCAAAATATATTCGATAATAACGTCGATAGCGTTTGGACTACCGAACCAAGGATAAAGTATTAGTGCAAGCGCCCGCCCCGCAGCGACAGCAAAAAAAAGTGAAACCCATGCATGGATAAACGGTTTATATAATTGATGACTGCCGAGATGAAAGAAAATTGCCCCACACACCACTAACGAAAGAGCATTAAAGCTGAAGGCTACTGAAATTGAAGGTTCAAAAAGCAATCCTTCAAAGAAACCCAGTATGAATTGCGCGATGAACACTGAAGCGGCGTACTTTGGTGTTACCTTCCAGTTCACTGGAGCCTCCTTTTTTGTTCAGCGCACGCAGTGCGCGCGTTGCAGCACTTTGCTATGCATTTTTTTCATTGTTTTTAAGTATATGCGGTTCAATTAAATCAAGTAATTCATGCAGTTTTTCGGTATGGACAGAGATGTAAATTTTACCGTTGTTTCTACTAACAAGAACAATTGCATTAATTCCATTATTACTAAAGTTATATGATGAAACGGATTCAGCTAACGGAAAGCTATTTTTAAAGCCCCAATAGTTTCTTCCTTGAATTGTGCCATTGCTAATAGTGATTTTAGCCATTCCAACCCATAAAGCTATAATCCAAGAAAAGACAAAACAGAATAAAACAATTCCAGAACCTATTACCAAGGAATTAACCGGGTTCAAATGAGGGAATGCTGCACCGAAGTCAAAGTCATACTTTACATAACGAATCGCGAAGACAATTAGAACTGGGATCGTGATTGCGATAGCCATATACTTTGATAGGCTTAGCCATAATTCTTTCCATAGAACTTTATATATCATTAGTTTCCTCTTCTTTGCATAAGCGCTACTTACAATTCGTCTGGTGCAATGCGTTGTTATGGGTTTTTATACACGATGACTCCATTTTTAATATGAAGAATTCGTGATTAACTAAAAACTACTTCTTTACGCTCTTTGTTTCTTCAATTAGTTTTTCTACTTGCGCTGACGACAATTGCTTTAACTCAGAATATGCTGGGTCGGTGTATTCTTTTTTGCCATTGCCTTCACCATGCAACTTACCATTTGCACGTATGAAAACAAACGGCATGGCGGGACTTCCTTGAGCCGTTACAAAAATAATATTTTGAGAGTCGCCGCAGCTGTAAACCAACCAGTCAGAGCCACCGAATTTTTTGATGATGGGGCCCACGTCACAATTCAACTTTTGAGGCTCAGCGAAAGCAAAGACCGAAAGCAGACTAAAGGCTAGTGATAATACAATTTTAGTATGCATATTTTTTCCCATAAAGCCGCGACTTACAAACTGTCCAGCGCACGAAGTGCGCGCGTTGCTACGCTTTGTTATGAGCGCTTTTCGCCTGGAACACAGAAAGTTAAGCAGTGATCTCTTACCCTCTGAACTATTGCCACAACAGAGTCACCGTTTTCATTATAGTTTTCTGGATATACCCATTCATAAAACACAAGCATTTCTTCTATGCTTTTACCCATAATTTTTTCCAGAAGTTCCATACCCTTTTTTACGCTTAGCGGTTTGCCAACTTCACCTTTCTTTTTCTCAAAGATATGGGCTACATATCTGTTTCTAAACTGTGGAATTTCTTTGGAAAGAATTAGCTTATTTACTTTTGTAAAAGGGGATTTTAGTTCCTCTGGCATTCCCTCAATAATTGCACCATAGTTTTTGATTATTTCATGTAATTTAAATAAAGAAATGATTAAACCATGATTGCATAACCTAAAAACGCTTAGCGTGTAGCTTGTTGATGGGTCGAAACCTTTCGAGTTTATGAAGCTTCGCATTAAATTGATGGGTGCGCAAAGATCGTATATTTGGTCTTCAAGGAGCCACCTCATTTCACTTTTTTCGTTTCTCACGCGATTCCCTCATAACGCCGTGCTCAACGGCAGTTTGTAAGTCGTGGTTTTGTGGATTACTTTTGCGCAGCAAACCACAAAACTGCGACTTACAAACTGTCCAGCGCACGAAGTGCGCATGTTGCTACGCTTTGTTATGAACCTAGCTCATTGAGCCTGTTCTTAATTGAACCAATATTCAAATGCTTAGCTATTATTTTTGATTGGGGTATTGAAAAGGCATAGACGACAGAGAGTCCAAAAACCGAACCAGTAAGGCCAGCATAAAATATTAATAAGCCATGGCTAGTCCAGTTAAACCTATAGCCGCAATAAATAAGAGCTGAAACTAAAACCACCAAGATAATAATAGAAATTTGAATACGGTAGTTTTTCTGTGCAGACTTTTCAGGATCGGAACAGAGAGAATCTAGCTCCCGCAGAATTTTCAACTCACTATCTGTGTTCATTTACTTTCCCTTCATAACGTTGCGTTCACCTGCGGATTGTAAGTAGCGCGTTGCGATAAACTTAGCGCAGCGATATTGCATAAGCGCTACTTACAATTCGTCAGGTGGAATGCCTTGTTATATATTTCACTCATAGCGATTACCTAAAAATTCTTTCGGCTGAAGTAAAAACCAACTTATGTCAAAAAAATAGTCACATTCATTAACTAAATTTTGGCTTAGTCCTACACTGTCTTGAAAGAACCACAGCACAACTCTACAACCCTCAGCCTTTATTGCTCGAACCAGCGGAACATAATCATCGTCACCAGCAACCAGAATTGCAATGTCATAATTTTTTCGATGCGCATGAGATAGCATGTCAGTAGCTAAGGTGATGTCAACTCGCTTTGAACTTCTATTCTTTTGTTTTTTAAAAATAACGGGAGATTCAATACCAATACTTTTAAGCTCAGCAACAACTTCTTGCAAGCTGCCAGCATCACCTTGAACAGCACTATAGTAATATTTCCGAACCACTTCACAATGTAAATGATGAGCAATATTGGCATAACCAGACCAAACATAAACATTCTCTTTATAATGAACATGATCTAATACCGTAAGCCACTCAGAGGATTTTAATAGCTCTTTATATCTAATTGATAAGTTTTCACCATCAACAAACATCATTGCTCTAGTGTGAGCTTTTAAATTATCTGGCAAATAATGCGAATTGCTCAAAAAAATCTCCCTGATTGGTCTTACCCATAAAAAGTAGACACCCTAACTATGCAGTCAAGGCTGTCGTTCGCTCAAACTCTGCTGGCGCAACATAACCAATGCTGGAATGCCTGCGTAAGCGGTTATAAAAAATTTCGATATA
>JAYKTU010000002.1:0-678032 GCA_035317345.1 Cellvibrio fontiphilus
AGAGCTGTCATTTGATCCACAAGATCCAGCCAAAGGCTTTGATCGCAACTGTGACCCTACTTTCACCAATGCGGCAGGCACCAACACTGGCGCTATGCCTAATGCACCGGTTGCCGGGCGCTGGTTCTCGGAAGGGTTCAAGCAACTGCTGGACAACGCTTACCCTCCCCTTGAGTAAGCGTTGCCAGAACACTCACCGGTTGTTCCGGTGAACCCAAGTCGCAACAGGAGTTGCGGCTTGGCTTAGGGACAAGCCGACACTTTTTTATATCGGAGGTGATGGATTTCAGGACAAGGCCATCACTCCCGCCCCGATATAAATCCCCTTTAATCAATGCAATGTTTTACCGGCCTGTATTACAGGCCGGCTTTTTTAAGCGACAACCCGATACGCACGAATTCCTGTTTCACTTTTTCAATTTGATTCCTTTCTCGCGAGATATTTCCGATGAAAAATACGCTGAAGAATAACGGCCAAGCATTTACGCGTGAACTTAAAACCCAACGCACACGACTCTTTCAAGTAGTTGGCGCAGGCCTCCTGAGCCTGGCTGCCATTCATGCCCAGGCACAAACTGGCAACCCGCGGGTAAACCAGTTGGGTTACCTGCCCACCGGTGCTAAAACCGCCACTTACAAAACCAATCAAACAGCGGCCCAAACCTGGCAGTTGCGTCAAAACGGCACACTGGTAGCGAGTGGCCAGACACTGCCCACCGGAACCGACGCGGCCAGTGGCGATAATCTGCACCAGATCGATTTATCGAACGTGACCGCTACCGGTAGCGGATTTACCCTGACCGTCGGCAGCGATAGCAGCTACAACTTTGCGATCTCCACTACAGCACTCAAACCTGCCCTATATGACGCCCTCAAGTACTTCTATCACAACCGCAGTGGCATCGCGATTGAGACCCAATACACCGGCGACGGTAATGGCTCCTTCGCCAGTAACAGCAAGTGGTCCCGCCCTGCAGGTCACCTGAATATCGGGGCCAACAAAGGCGACATTAATGTGCCCTGCTGGAGCGGCACCTGTAACTATTCACTGAATGTGAGCAAAGGCTGGTATGACGCTGGCGATCACGGCAAATATGTAGTCAATGGCGGGATTTCGGTGTGGACCTTGCTCAACCTTTACGAGCGCGACCTTTACCTGAGTCGCAACGGCAGTTTGGTGGGTGACGGCAAGTTGAATATTCCCGAAAGTGCCAATGGTGTAGCAGACGTATTGGACGAAGCGCGCTGGCAAATGGAATTTATGATGGCAATGCAGGTACCGGTCGGCCAAGCCAAAGCCGGTATGGCCCACCATAAAATGCACGACGTAGGTTGGACCGGCTTCCCTCTCGCCCCCCATGAAGACCCACAACAGCGCGCACTGGTTCCCCCCTCTACGGCAGCGACCCTGAACCTGGCCGCGACCGCTGCCCAGTGTGCACGTATCTGGAAAGATATTGACTCAGGCTTTGCCAGTAGCTGTTTGACCGCTGCAACCCGCGCCTGGGATGCCGCCCAAGCCAACCCCAACGATATTTACAGCGGCAATTATGATAACGGCGGCGGCGGTTATGGCGATGCCAATGTTGCCGACGAGTTCTATTGGGCAGCGGCAGAGCTGTATATCACCACCGGCGATAGCAAATACCTGAGCCGCATAAATAATTACCTCATTACCCGCAACGACTTCGGTTGGCCGGATACCGAGCTGCCAGGCTTGATTTCATTAGCTATGGTGCCCACCAGTCACACCACCAGCCTGCGCGCCAGTGCCCGTCAAAAAATTACCAGCATCGCTAATGGCATACTTGCCACCCAAAATGCGTCTGGTTACCCGGCACCACTATCAACCCTTGAGTATTACTGGGGTTCCAATGGCGCAGTGGCAAACAAGCTGATTTTGTTGGGTTTGGCCTATGACTTTACCGGTAATGACAACTACGCCAAAGGCGTGGGCAAAGGGCTGAACTATTTCTTTGGCCAAAACACCCTGTCTACCTCCTTTGTTACCGGGGCGGGCACCAAAACCGCCACTCAGCCACACCATAGGTTCTGGTCCAATGCAATCAACGCCAACTACCCTGCACCACCACCCGGCGCACTTTCCGGTGGGCCTAATGCAGGGCTTGAGGACAGCACTTCTGCCACCTTGCTGGGCAGCTGTAAATCAAGACCGGCGACCTGCTGGGCGGACAATATCCACGCTTATGCGGTGAATGAAATTACCATTAACTGGAACGCCCCGCTGGCTTGGAACCTGGCGTTTTATAACGATTACGCCCAGGGCAATGGCGGCGGGCAAAGCTCATCGAGTCTGGCGAGCAGCTCATCGCTTCCGGCCAGCTCTTCCAGCCTTGCCACCACATCCAGTTCCTCATCCCGCGCACCCAGCAGCTCTTCCGTGGCAAGCAGCTCTATAGCACCCAGCAGCTCATCGGTAGCATCGAGCATCAGTGGAGCGCAGCAATGTAACTGGTACGGCACGCTCTACCCTCTGTGCGCAACTACTACATCCGGCTGGGGTTATGAGAACAACAGAAGCTGTATTTCGGCGAGTACTTGCAGCGCACAACCCGCGCCTTTTGGCATTGTAGGCGGCGGCACCAGCAGCACTCCCGCTAGCAGTACACCGGCAAGCAGCAGACCGGCAAGCAGTACACCCAGCAGTGTAGCGCCATCATCTGTTGCCAGCTCAAGAGCCAGCTCGACACCACCGGCAAGCTCATCCAGCTCAGTGGCTGGTGGCGGCAACTGCCAGTATCTGATCAGCAACGAGTGGAATAACGGTTTTACCGCCAGCTTGCGCATCACCAACACTGGTAACAGTCCTATTAACGGCTGGACAGTTAACTGGTCCTACAGCGATGGCACTCGAATCACCAACAGCTGGAATGGAGTGTTCAGTGGCAATAACCCCTACTCGGTAAGCAATCTGGGATGGAATGGCACCATTCAACCCGGGCAATCAGTGGAGGTTGGCTTCCAAGGTACCAAAGGCACCAGTGGCAGTGCACAAATTCCACGAGTGACTGGCAGTGTGTGTAACTAAAGCCTTCAGTTAAGGATGGAGGATCGACCAAGGACAGGGAACAGACTAAGGAGAAAAGGCCAGGAATTAGCCAAACAAAACCTCAGGCGACCAATGGTCGCCTGAGGCATTTTTACAGCAGTGGTTTTGAGGTGAGGATTTGCAACAGGTTCTGCAGGTGAACCGAACATTCATAACCCAAAGGCGTTAAATAACCGCCATCAGGCAGACTAATTAATTGTTTCTCATACAGGCGCTGGGTGGCGGCAATAAGTTCAGGAGCGGCATCGGAATGCACTTTCAGACCGGTTTGACTGGTAGTGGCATCGAACAAACGCAGAACTTGCAATTCAGCCACTATTTCCTGGGACATTGGCATAGATAACTCCGGTGTTATTGTTAGCAGGGTGTTAGTCATAAATAGCACAAGCCACCGGGATCACAACCTCGCGACCTGTTTTATACCGCTGCTTGTGATGCTGCTGCTAGCGCGGTTTGATAGATAAGCCGCACCTCGTCGGCAATAATCGCCGCACCGCGCGCTACAGTTTCAGGTTCCTGGCAATAAGTCACACGAATACATTCATGGCGGTGCTGCCAATCCTCAACTAAACCGGGGAAAAAGTGATGGCCGGATACCACCAGCACACCGCGCGCTTTCAGCCGCTGGTAAAGCTCCTCGCTGCTAATCGGTAAATCCTTAAACCAGAGCCACAGAAAAATCGCCCCTTCCGGTTTATGGATTAAACAGGGCAAATCGCCCAGGGCTTTTTTAAACGCAGCTACCGCCATTTCCATCCGGTGACGATAAAAAGGCGCGACAACTTCACGACCCAAACGCAGGATTTTGCCATCCTGTAATAAATGTCGCGCCACCGCCGGGCCAAAATTACCCGTGGCCAAACTGAGGATAGTATTGGCTTTGGCAAACGCCTGGATAATCGCTGGATCGGCAATAACAATACCCGTGCGTGCACCAGGTAAACCCAGTTTGGACAGGCTGAGCACCAGAATGGTATTGCTGTTCCAAAGGGGTTCGGCATCCACAAATAAAATGTTCGGAAAAGGCGTACCGTAGGCGCCATCCACAATAAAGGGGACCTGGTGAGCGCGCGCCAGTGCATCCAGCTTCAGCAGTTCCTCATCACTGATCACATTACCTGTGGGGTTGGTGGGGCGAGATACACACAGCGCACCGGTTTCGGCGGTTATCTGGAGTTGGTCAAAATTCACGTGATATTTGAAAAAACCATCCGCTAATAATTCGATACTGGGGCGCGTGGCGGTAAAAAAATCAGCGCTAATACCCAAGTCGCTATAACCCAAATATTCAGGGGTCAGCGGTAATTGAATTTTCTTGTTGCTGCCATCCGGGTAATCGCCCGCAAATAAATTGAACAACACAAAAAACGCCGACTGGCTGCCATTGGAGAGCGCAATATTGTCGCGCGAGATCGCCCAGCCATATTCGCGTTTGAGCAGGCAGGCAATGTCATCCAGTAATTGGGCATCGCCCTGTGGGGGCTGGTATAAACCGAGCAATTCATGGGCAGCGCGGGCATCGTCAAGGGTGGCCTGCAGCGCGCTTGCAAAGGCTTGCTCCATGGCAGGAATGCGCGCTGGATTGCCGCCCCCCATAAAAATCATCTCCGGATTGACCCGCAACGCTTCGCCCAGGTCATCCATCAAGGTCACTATGCCTGCATCGCTGCAAAGTTTTTTGCCAAAACGCGAAAGTTTAAGGGACGACTCACTCATATAACTAACCACATTCGATGGAGAACCCATGGCTTGAAAACACGCACACCCGTTGACTGGCGCCGTAAACCGGCGGGCAATCTAACGGGTGTGAGGGAAAAACTCTAGCCGGGTGTGGTGACACAAACCAGACGTCATCGACCGTGCACCACTAGCCAGACAACAACAATCGGGCACTGTTTGATTTTGCGAAAAGTGAACCTGAAATTAAATCAATCCGAACTTGCGCAGGGTTTCTGCCAGCTTTTCGGGATTGACCGGCTTTTGGATAAAATCCATAGCGCCCAATTTGGTCACGCGCGCCTGGGCATCGGGTTGGATGTCGCCGGAGATAACAATCACCATGGCATCCAACCCCTCTGCTTTTACAGCTTCAAGCACCTGGTAGCCATCCATCTCCGGCATGGTTAGATCCAGGAACACCATCTCGCCCTTGCCTTCGCGAATAGCCTGAATACCTTCAAGCCCGTTAGTGGCAAAGGTGATATCGACATCCCAATCGGCTGGAAGGGAGCGCGCGACCTGCTTGCGCGCCATCATTGAATCGTCACATATCAGTAGAGGTGTAGCCATGAAGTCGCAATATCTGTGAGTGAATGAAGTTATCAGGAGTATAGCCAGTGAATCTGGCGTCAGTCATTTTTTTAGCCAGTTTCTTATTCACTACAACTACTGGCACAACAGATCAATCTCAGGCTGCTGCAGGTGCCGCATCAAACAACTCACCCAGAGTAATCGCATATAGTCCTTGCATCTGCTGATCCGCCTGAGTCAATAGCTCAAGAGCCGTTCCTCCCCATGGCAGGGCGAGTAGAGCCTCTTGTTCAGCGGGAACTTGGAAAGCCGAACGATTGGGTAGCTCAATCATGTCGATCAATTGGCGCAGGCTGACTAGCTGTAGATTTTTACTCAGCAGGAATTCACCCTGGTAGTTAGTTGTCAGGATGCGATGACGCACCAGCGCCTGGCTTATACGCTGCCATTGTTCGGCCGCCAACCCCAACTGGATCAACACCCGCTCTGGCAAGCTTGCGCCCTGTTTGGCGGCTTCATAACAGCGCCACAACACCAGCAGGGCTGCCATCAAATCGGGATAGTTGCGATCCCGCAAACCAATTTGATAAGCATTGATGGTATGCACCACCACCGCGCCACCCAACACCACAGTCCAAACCAAATTGACCCAGAGTAGGAAGAGCGGCAAAGCAGCAAAGGCACCGTATACCAGCGAAAAAGATGAGTGGCTAACAATCCAGCCAAATGCGGCCTTCAGCCCTTGAAACCCCAGGGTGGTCACGGCTCCGCCCACCATAGCGTGGCTCACCCTGACTTTGCAGTTGGGTACAGCAACAAATAACAGCGTGAAGGCCGCCCAGGTCAGCACCCAGGGCGCAAACTGCAACACCCACTCCACCAGCCCAAGATTGTCGTAGGTGCCCACCAATAAACGAAAGGACACCAAATAAGTGCTCATAGCCAAAGCGACCCCCAACAACAAAGGACCGAGGCTGAGAATGGCCCAGTAGAGCAGAAAATTGGCAACACCGCGTCGGCCGCGGGTCACGCCCCAGATCGCATTAAAATTCTCTTCGATGTTTTTCAACATCAAATAAGCAGACACCAGAAGAAAACCAAAACCAAACGCGGTTAATTGCCGCGCCTGTTCAGAAAAGGATTGCAGGTACTTGCCCAGATCCTGCTCACTGTTGGGCAGTAAATGTTGAAACAACAGCGCCTGTAGTTCATCCCCTAAATCCTGGAAGGCCGGGATCAGGGAAAACATGGAAAAAGTCACTGTCAGCATCGGCACAGTGGCAAACAGGGTGACGTAAGTTAAAGATGCCGCGCTTTTTTGGCAGCCCCTGGCGCGATACTGCTTTACCACCAAACGAAAGAATCCAACTAACCAGCAATACTGTGTGGTGGCAAAACGATGCAGGTTTGACAGCAAAGACATAGATTCAAATCCTTAAAACAACGCGAGTCGCAGCCGTTATAATCGCAGGCCAACTGCCACCGGCAGGCGAGCTGGTACACAATCACGGGGAATAACGGCGAGATGAAACATACCGCAAAAATTGCACTCTACCATAACCCACGCTGCTCAAAATCGCGTGAGGCGCTCAAACTACTTCATGAGCAAGGCATTGAACCCGAGATTATTTTGTACCTGGAAACACCCCCCGATGCGGCCAGTTTGAAACAGCTGCTAGCTAAACTTGGCATAGGAGCACGTGCGCTGCTGCGCAAAGGTGAGGATGCTTACAAAGAACTGGGGTTAGCCGATGAAACCCTGAGCGAAGCCGCGCTGATCGAGGCGATGGTAAAACACCCCAAACTTATCGAACGACCTATTGCAGTAAAAGGCCAGATCGCCCTGATCGGACGCCCGCCGGAAAACGTTTTACAGTTACTGAATCGCTAAACCAAACAGGAAGCACCGCATTATGAGCGCTTACGTATTAGTACTTTATTACAGCCGCTACGGCTCCACCCGGGAGATGGCAAAACAAATCGCACGCGGTGTAGAACAGGTTGCCGGGATAGAAGCGCGCTTGCGCACAGTGCCCGCCGTCTCTCCCGTAACTGAAGCCAGCGCCCCCGCTATTCCCGATAGCGGTGCAGTTTATTGTAGCGAGGAAGATTTAAAACATTGCGCCGGTTTGATCCTCGGCAGCCCTACCCGTTTTGGCAATATGGCGGCGCCGATGAAATATTTTCTGGATGGCACCGGCAGCCAGTGGCTTAACGGCGATTTAATCGACAAACCCGCAGCGGTATTTACTTCCACCGCCAGTCTGCACGGCGGTCAGGAATCCACCTTGCTCAGCATGATGCTACCCTTGCTGCACCAGGGTATGGTGATCAGTGGTATTCCTTACAGTGAAGCGGCATTAAACACCACCCGCACCGGCGGAACGCCCTACGGCGCCTCTCATCTGGCAAGCGGCGATCAACCCAGCAAACTCAGCAGCGAAGAAATTGCCCTGTGCCAGGCACTCGGCAAACGCGTTGCCAAACTCGCACTCCAATTAGCTGAACCCAACAGCCATTAATTGCACACTAAAGGTTAGCCATGACTCAGGATCAACAAGCTCCAAATAACAGCCCGGAAACAACCAAAAAAATACTGGTAATCAGTGACGCAGATGCCGTGGTGCTGGAAAAAAAATTACGCTTGGGTACGCAGATCTGCAACCTGAGTTACCTTGCACTTTTGATTGTACTTAGCCTCAACTCCCTGCTAGGCGATAAGTTCAATATTGTTCATTGGCTGATAGCCGTTGTACCGCTGCTAATATTCATCCCCGGTTTGCTAAAACCGCAACATCGCACATACAGCTGGCTCTGTTTTGTACTGCTGATGTATTTTTTATTTCTAGTGCCGCTGCTGATGAGTTATTGGTCATTGATTTATTGGGTACTTACGCTGCTGGTCACTGTGTTATTCGTCGCGGCGATGATGACCAGCCGCTGGCTGCAATACTGGAACTATTATCTCTCCACCAAACAATAATTTTCTGGCCGAGTGGTTACTGAACCCGTTTTTATATTTCTAATGCAAGGAACATTACTGTGTCTGTAAATTATTACGAACCACCAAGGGTGCAGGTAGCACCCGCTGATGAAAACAGCGCGCATTCAAATCAACAACACCAACAGCCACAATCGCCTCCACCACGTCAACCGAGTGGCGGTTACACGCCAAAACCAAAACCTTCCGGTCGCTTGCGTCGTATTTTTGGTGGCATGGGAGCCGCTGTCACTACACTGCGCAACACACTCGCGAATATTATTTTTATTTTCATTTTATTATTGATCATCGCCTCTTTTAGCGGCAAAGCCAGTTTACCTTTGCCTGAAAGTTTTGCGCTGCGTATTGCGCCTACCGGAATCCTGGTAGACCAGCGCAGTTACATAGACCCTGCCAGTCTTTTACTCTCCGATGAAAATCCGCAGGAAAATGAAACGCTGGTCAGCGATCTTGTTGCTGCTATTCATCACGCCGAAAAAGATAAACGTGTAAAACTATTGGTTATAGAACCCGGACGTATGCTAGCTGGCGGTTTAAGCAAGCTCAACGAAATTGGCCAAGCGCTGGAACAATTCAAAAGCTCGGGGAAAAAAGTTATTGCGGTAAGCAACTATTACTCACAGGACCAGTATTACCTTGCAAGTTTTGCCGATGAAATTTATCTACACGACATGGGCGTGGTAGAAATCACTGGCTATGGTCGCTACATGAATTACTACAAAAGCGCACTGGATAAACTGGGCGTAACCATTCACGCTTTCCGCTCCGGTAAATATAAAGACTATTTGGAGCCCTACTTGCGCAATGATATGTCAGCGGAATCACGCGAGCACAATGAACAGTGGATCAATGAACTCTGGGGAAATTACACCGGCAATATCGAACGCCTGCGTCGCTTGCCCCCTGGCAGCATTAACGATTACGTTAACAACCTCGATGCACACATGACCCTGACCAGCGGCGACAGTGCAAAACTCGCACTGGAAAAAGCGCTGGTCGACAAACTGGGATCGCGCAATCAATTACTTTCCAACTTAATTGACGCAGCAGGAAAAAATAAAGAGGGAGACAACTATAACGGTGTGGACGTTAATGCTTACCTCGCTGACGTGAATAAAAAAGTCCATGCGGATAGCAATAAAGTAGCGGTGTTGGTAGCGGCAGGAGCTATATCCGATGGCCGCCAACCCGAAGGCAGTGTGGGCAGTGAAACCATGCTAGAGCTGCTGCGCCAAGTGCAAGACGACAACAATATAAAAGCACTGGTGATTCGTATCGATTCCGGCGGCGGTAGCGCATTTGCGTCAGAAATTATTCGCAGCGAGTTAGTAGCACTGCGAGAAAAAAATATTCCTATTTATGTCTCCATGGGGTCAGTTGCAGCCTCAGGCGGTTATTGGATTGCAACTGCCGCCGATAAAATCTGGGCGCAGCCAACCAGTATTACAGGGTCAATCGGTGTGTTTGGTGCATTCCCCACACTGGAAAAATCACTGGAAAAAATTGGTGTTTACACCGATGGCGTTGGCACTACCGAATTAGCGGGCAGCATGCGTTTGGATCGCCCCCTCTCAGCAAAAGCCAGCAAAGTGGTTCAGCAAAGTGTCGACAATATTTATGAGCGTTTTATTACGCTGGTTGCCGCTGCACGCCAACAGGATAGAGAGGCTATTCACAATATTGCACAAGGCCACGTATGGACTGGCAACAAAGCCAAAGAGATTGGTTTAGTGGACGAATTGGGAACTCTGAATGATACGATCAAGGCGATTGCAAAAGAAGCCAACCTGAGTTCGTACAAGGTTGAATTTGTGCAGCGGCCACTTTCCCCCAAAGAAGAATTTCTGCGCTCACTTGCCCAAAGTCAAGCTGGCACACTTGCACCAAAATCCCTACTTGCCAATTGGGCTTCACTGGGTTTGCTAAACGACCTTGGGGCTAGCGTAAAACCTCTCTTGGATTTAAAGACAATGAACGATCCACAAGGCACCTACGTAAAATGTCTGGATTGTGTAGCGCCGTAATCTACAGGCAAACTAAATCCCAAAAATGGAAATGATGATGAAAAAATACGGTTTGTTATCACTCGCACTGCTATTGAGCTTATTACTGGCAGCCTGCACCGGCATTCCAGAGAACATTAAACCCGTCGATAATTTTGATGCAAACCGTTATCTGGGTCAGTGGTATGAAGTAGCGCGACTGGATCATTCTTTTGAGCGCGGCCTGAGTCACATCAGCGCCACCTATACCGCACGAGATGACGGTGGCATTAACGTGTTAAACAAAGGCTTCTCTGTAGAAGAACAAGAGTGGCAAGTAGCAGAAGGCAAGGCCTATTTTGTAGATAAGAAAGATCAAGGTCATTTAAAAGTATCCTTCTTTGGCCCCTTCTATGGCTCTTATATAGTGTTTGAGCTGGACCATAAAAATTATCAGTATGCGTTGGTAAGTGGCCCGGATCGCAGCTACTTTTGGTTATTGGCACGCACCCCGGTGCTCGATAAGGAGTTACAAACAGAATTGATCGCCAAGGCCAGCGCACAGGGCTTTGACACCGACAAACTGATTTTTGTAGACCACAATCCAGGCAACCTGCCCGCCACTGCACAACAGCAGTAAACCCTCAAATAAATCTCACAACGACTATAATTCTTGGTAATGCAGATAAAAAAATAGCGCCTCAATGGGCGCTATTTTTTTGCTCAGTATTTAATTATTCCGGACGCATATGAGGGAACAACAATACATCGCGAATGGAGGGTGCGTTGGCAAACAGCATAATCAAACGGTCTATACCAATACCCTCACCTGCGGTTGGTGGTAAGCCGTATTCCAAAGCGCGAACAAAATCAGCATCGTAGTGCATAGCTTCATCGTCGCCAGCATCTTTTTCACGCACTTGCTGCATAAAACGTTCAGCCTGATCTTCCGCGTCATTCAACTCAGAAAAACCATTGGCTAATTCACGGCCACCGATAAAGAACTCAAAGCGATCAGTCACTGCCGGGTTCTCATCGTTACGGCGCGCAAGTGGTGATACTTCAATCGGGTATTCGGTGATGAAGGTCGGCTGATCCAATTTATGTTCAACGGTCTCTTCAAAAATCTCGATATGGATTTTGCCCAGGCCGTAGGAATCTTTTACTTCAATGCCTAAATCTTTAGCCGCTTTGGTTGCACCTTCAATGGTGCTCAATTGCTCGCGGGTAATTTGCGGGTTGTAATGCAACACCGAATCAAATACCGACATGCGCGCGAAGGGCTTACCAAAATCGTATTCACTATGTTGGTATTTCAGCACTGTGCCGCCGGTGACTTCTACACACAACTTGCGCAGCAAGTCTTCGGTCAAGTCCATCAGATCCTTGTAGTCTGCATAGGCTTGGTAGAATTCCATCATGGTGAATTCAGGGTTGTGGCGAGTGGATACACCTTCGTTGCGGAAGTTGCGGTTGATTTCAAACACACGCTCAAAACCACCAACCACCAAGCGCTTCAAATACAATTCAGGCGCAATGCGCAGGAACATATCCATATCCAGCGCGTTGTGATGCGTGATAAATGGCTTGGCAGATGCGCCGCCGGGGATCACGTGCAACATGGGCGTTTCCACTTCCATAAAACCGCAGCCGCTCATGTAATTGCGAATAAAACTAATGCACTGTGAACGCAAACGGAAAGTGTCGCGCACCTCCGGGTTCACAATCAGGTCGACATAACGCTGGCGATAACGAATTTCCTGATCACTCAAGCCGTGGTATTTGTCCGGCAGTGGACGCAAGGATTTGGTGAGCAATTGATACTCCTCCAAATTCACATACAAATCACCTTTGCCGGATTTGTGCAGCGCGCCCTTGATACCAACGATGTCGCCAATATCCCATAAACCCCAGGTATCTCTGATAACTTCTTGTGCGGCCTTATCAGCATACAACTGGATCGAACCATCACCATCTTGCAACACCATAAAGGGGCCACGCTTGGCCATGATGCGACCCGCAACACTCACCACATGATTCAGCGCTTCCAATTCCTCTTTGGTTTTTTCACCAAACTGCGCCTGCAAATCCACACTCTTATCAGCGCGACGGAAATCATTAGGAAAGGCGTTACCCTTCTCGCGAATGGCCGCCAATTTATGGCGACGCTCAGCGATCAGTTTGTTCTCATCATGGGCTTCGGTTTGCGCGGTTTGGTTTTCGTTGCTCATAGTCTTCACTGAAGTTGAATTAAAAAGGGCGTTGGGTCTGTAAAAAACTACAGGCCAGCTTTTAAACTTTCGACAATAAATTGATCCAGATCACCATCCAATACCGCTTGGGTGTTGGAGGTTTGGGCGCCGGTGCGCAGGTCTTTAATACGCGAGTCATCCAATACATAAGAGCGGATTTGGCTGCCCCAACCAATGTCGGATTTGTTATCTTCCATCGCTTGTTTTTCAGCATTGCGTTTTTGCATTTCCTGCTCGTACATTTTTGCACGCAGCATTTTGTAGGCTTTGTCGCGGTTGGCGTGTTGTGAGCGCTCGTTTTGGCACTGCACTACTATGCCGGTTGGAACGTGGGTAATACGTACTGCCGAGTCAGTTTTGTTGATGTGCTGACCACCGGCGCCGCTCGCGCGATAGGTGTCGATACGCAAATCCGCCGGGTTGATTTCGATTTCGATATTGTCGTCAATTTCCGGCGATACAAACACCGAACAGAATGAGGTGTGGCGACGATTGCCTGAGTCAAACGGCGATTTGCGCACCAGGCGATGCACTCCGGTTTCAGTTCGGAGCCAACCAAAGGCGTACTCACCCTCAAAATAAATGGTCGCACTTTTAATGCCGGCAACATCGCCCGCAGAAACTTCTTCCAGCGTCACTTTGAAGCCCTTAGCCTCGCCCCAACGCAGGTACATGCGCAGCACGATTTCGGCCCAGTCTTGCGCCTCGGTGCCACCGGAACCGGATTGGATATCAAGGTAGGCATTGTTGGGATCAGTTTCGCCGGAGAACATGCGGCGGAATTCAAGCTCGGCGAGCTTTTTGTCCAGCTGCGCAACTTCGGCCTGAACATCGGCCACCATGGATTCGTCATCTTCTTCAACGGCCATATCCAACAGCTCGCGGGAATCGGCAACGCCGGTATCCAAATCGTCGATGGTTTTAACCACCAACTCTAGCGCGGAACGCTCACGCCCCAGTGCTTGGGCGCGTTCGGGGTTGTCCCACACTTTGGGTTCCCCTAATTCCAGTTCAACTTCGGCTAGGCGTTCTTTCTTAAGATCGTAGTCAAAGATACCCCCTGAGCACATTGGTGCGCTCGCTGAGGTCTTTAAGGGCGTTTAATAGGGGGTTAATTTCCATGATAGTGCGCAATTTACTTCGGGTTTAGGCCTGAACAGGCGGAAAAAGCGAGGCGCGCATTCTACATGAGAAGCCCCCTCAGGCCAAACTCCAGGCGCCACTCCACCGGGGAACCGGGCTATTTCAATCCAGTTATTTTACCCACCACAGCATTTATGACTTTAAGCGCCGCAGCCAACTGGCTATACTGACCCAAAAAGTAACCGGTTACATTCGATTATCGTCGCATTCAACCAATAACCATAAGTATTCTGGAGCACCAATGAAATCCCTAGCCTTTCTCTGCGCGCCCATATGCCTCGTCATCGGCCTCACCGCCTGTGGAGGTGGAGGAGGCAGTAAACCAGCCGCCGCCTCATCCACGCCAGCCAGCTCTACGCCTGGCTTAAGCAGCCTTAGCTCAACCGCTACCAGCACTTCGAGTTCGGTGTCTATTTCATCCAACCAAACAACCTCAGCCTCATCACTGAGCCGCTCTTCATCCAGTGCTACCGCCACTGCCCAGTGCACAGTGGACGGAAAACAATGGAACATCTGTGTAACCGATAACAATCAATGGGGGTTTGAGGAAGGCAATTACTGTATTGCCCGGAGTTTCTGCCCCGCCAATCGCACTAGCCTGCCTGGCATTGGGTTACGCGATACACCAGTGGACGCTCAAGCCACAGCCAAAACCCAGCGGGTTTACACTTACCTCAAAGATATCTGGGGTGAGAAAACCCTGACAGGACAGCAGGATCTCACCTGGAAAGACAGTATCGATATGGCTGCCCGCGTATTTAACGATACAGGTAAATATCCGGCACTGATGGGTTACGACTTTATGAACTACGGCATGACGGCCGACTGGGTAGAAGGTTTGGGACAAACCGAAGAGGCTATCGCATATGCTAATGACGGCGGCTTGGTGACCTTTTCATGGCACTGGCGCGACCCTGCTCTGCTCAACACCCCCAACGTTAACAACGCCAATTTTTATGCCCGCGAAACTGATGCAAGCAAAAATACCAGCTTTACCATTCCAGTGTTAAATGGCGCGCTGGATACCAACAGCACTGCCTATAGCCAGCTGAATGCCGGTATAGATCTTATCGCTGAGGAACTCAAGAAACTGGCCGATGCTGATGTACCCGTATTGTGGCGGCCCTTGCACGAAGCGTCTGGTTACAACGGTGATGGCTGGTTTTGGTGGGGCCGCACCCGTACCGACGGAGTACCCCAAGCCTTCGCCCAAATTTTATTGTGGCGCCACATGTATGACCGTCTGGTAAACCACCATGGTATTCATAATTTGTTGTGGGTGTGGAACGGTCAAAACGCTGCCTGGTATCCGGGCGATGACTACGTGGACATTGTCAGTCATGACATTTATGACAGCAGCGATAACAAAACCTACAAATCCCAGATCGCCACCTACAATCAGGCACGCCGATATCCTGTGGAAAGCAAAATGGTCGCACTTAGTGAAAACAGCTACATTCCAGACCCGGACAAGATAGCGACCGATGGCGCCTGGTGGTTATATTTTATGGTGTGGAATGATGGCGATACCGCCGAAGGAGTAACCAGCTCAGGTAACTTCTGGACGGGTGAGTATTACAACACCAATGCTCATAAAACCAAGGTTTATACCCATAGCAATATGATTAGCCGCGACGAGTTGCCTGACTTTGATACAGCGAATTAATGCAACAAATCTAAACTCTGCCACCAATAAAAATGCCCCTATCCGGGGGCATTTTTTATCGTCAGCCTGTAACCACAAGCTTAATCATCAGTGATTTCAATAATGGGAAATTCGCCTGAAGCTGCCGTCAGCTGCTCGACATTTGCCATCAACTTACGCGCTATGGCGCGATAATTTTGACTGATGACTGAATCGGGGTCTGCTGCAACGGAGGGCTTTCCTGCGTCTGCTTGAGTGCAAATAGACATATCCAAAGGCAGAGCACCCAGCAGATCGGTTTGATAGGCTTTTGCAATCCGCTCACCACCACCCTCACCAAAAATATGTTCGGCATGGCCACAATTGGAGCAAATATGGATTGCCATATTTTCCACCACACCCAACACTGGCACATTTACCTTGCGAAACATCTCTATGCCTTTTTTGGCATCCAATAAGGCTATGTCCTGTGGCGTGGTTACTATCACAGCGCCGGTAACCGGTACTTTTTGCGCAAGGGTGATTTGAATATCACCAGTGCCGGGCGGCATATCAATCACTAAATAATCCAAATCGTCCCACGCGGTTTGCATCAACAATTGCTGTAAGGCACCGGTAGCCATAGGCCCGCGCCACAACATAGGGGTTTCTTCGGTAACCAGATAACCCATAGAAATAGACTGAATACCATGCGCGCGAATCGGCACCATTTTTTGCTGCCCCTGCGCACCGATAATTTGCGGACGCTGCTGCCCAACACCGAGCATTTGCGGCTGGCTGGGGCCATAAATATCGGCATCTAAAATACCCACGCCTCTCCCTTCAGCGGAAAGCGCCAACGCGAGATTGACCGCCGTGGTGGACTTACCTACTCCGCCCTTACCTGAGGCAACCGCAATAATATGTTTAACGCCAGGAATGGCTTGGCTGTGCGTTGTCATAGCGCTACCCCTAAAAATTAAAAATTATTCAAACAAACACCACATAAAATGCTGCCCACCCTAACAAAAGAGGGTGCCAAATGGCACCCTCTTTTTAGTATTACAACCCGAGTTTGGCTTAGCTGGTATGTACAAGCTCATCCAGCTCATCACGGTCGTGCTGGTGATCCTTTGCCAGCAACATATACACCGATGGCAACACAAACAAGGTGAAGAAAGTACCGATTGCCATACCCAGTACCAGGACTATACCAATCGCATTACGCGCTTCAGCACCGGCACCAGAAGCAAAAATCAGGGGGGTGTGACCGGCAATAGTTGCCACGCTGGTCATCATTACCGGACGCAAACGCAGCGATGATGCTTCACGCACTGCTTCCAGCTTCGCCATGCCCTGCTCTTGCAATTTGTTGGCAAACTCCACCACCAAAATACCGTTACGCGCAATCAACCCCATCAGCGTTACCAAACCAACCTGAGAATAAATATTCAGCGTAGTGGTAAAACCGTTGGTGAAAAATGGAATCGGCATTGGGATTTTCCAGAAGGTGAACAGCAACGCACCGAACATCGCCAAAGGTACTGAACCCGCAAGAATCACCAACGGATCGCGGAAACTGTTGTACTGCGCAGATAGCACCAAAAAGATCATTACCACCGCCATCAAAAATGCAGGCAGGAACGTATTGCCTTCACGCTTCAACTGCCGCGATTCACCGGTGTAATCAATGGTGTAACTTTTGGGAAGAATCTGACGAACTTCGGTTTCCAAAAACGCCAGCGCCTCCCCCAGAGGTACGCCGGGCACACCGCTAATTTTTACCGCATTTAATTGCTGCATGCGATTGATGGTACGCGGTTCGGTAGAGTGGGAAATGGTGGCAACCTGATCAAGACGAATCAAATTTCCATCCGGGCCAGTGACATACAAATTAGTCAAATCATCCGGTGTTAAACGTCCTGAACGTTTTACCTGTGGGATCACTTTATAACTCTGTCCTGCCATATTAAAACGATTCACGTAACCACCACCGAGCAGAGTACCCACATCGTTAGTTACCGTCTGTAAATCCAAACCGAGGTCAGCTACTTTTTCACGATCAATATTCAATTTGTAATCGGGCTGATCCACTTTGACATCGAGCGTTTGGAAATAAAACTTGCCGGACTTCTGCATGATTTCCTGCACTTTCAAGGCATAGTCATAAATTTCTTTAATGTCCGCGGTAGATGCCAGCACAAATTCAACCGGGAACTGACCTCCGCCGGGTAATGCAGGGGGAGTAATCGGCAGAATTCTCACACCTGAAATTGCCGCCAACTTTTGTTGGACTTCCGGCATGATTTCAAACACGTCGCGATCACGCTCTTCCCAGGGTTTAGTGACCATCCCGGAAAAACCACCGGTTGGCATGGTTAGTTGGAAAGTAAAGTCAGTCTCGGGAATACTCATGAAGGCTTCATTGACTTGCTTGCCGTAATGAGACGACTGATCAACGGTAGAGTTAGCTTGCGCATCAACAATGCCAAAAATAACGCCCTGATCTTCCACCGGAGCCAACTCTTTCGCGGACATCATGTAAAGCGGGAAGCACAACAGGGTAATACCGATCCAGAAGATGTAAACCCCGCTGCGATTTTCCAGACTCACTTTCAGTTTTTCGACATACCAGGCGCGAAAACGCTCGAAAGGTTTCTCCAACGGCGCATTCAAACCCTGATGCGGTTTAAGCATACGCGAGCCCAACATCGGAGAAAGTGTGATAGCGACTATGGCAGAAATAGTCACGGCGCCCGCCAAGGTGATTGCAAATTCGCGGAACAGTGAGCCAATCAAACCGCCCTGTAAACCAATCGGAATATAGACCGAGGCTAAGGTTACCGTCATGGCCAGGATTGGGCCGGCTAATTCGCGCGCTGCAGTAATGGCGGCAGGAAAAGGTTTCATACCATCCTGAATATGACGCTCAATGTTTTCGACCATAACAATTGCATCGTCTACCACCAAGCCCACACACAACACGATTGAGAGCAGAGTCAAAAGGTTTAGCGAGAAACCACAGACTTGCATAATAAAAAGCGCACCAATCAATGAGAGAGGAATAGCCAATACAGGAATGATGACCGAGCGACTAAAACCCAGGAACAGGAAAATCACCACTACAATAATCAGCAGGGTTTCGGTGAGGGTTTTAATAACTTCATGAATTGCCGCATCAATATATTCAGTAGAGTCATAGGCAACTGTGCCACTTAAACCAGTGGGTAATTCAGCTTTGATTGCCTCCATTTCCTGATTGACCGCTTTCATCACATCTAACGCGTTAGCATTGGGTGCAACCCATACTCCCATAAACACAGCGGTATCACCGGAGAAGTTCACTACCGTATCGTAGTTCTCGGCGCCCAACGCGACGTCAGCAATATCACTTAACCGGATAATGCCATCACTGGAATTTCGGATAATTAGCTGTTTGAACTCATCAACACTTTTTAAATCGGTATCTGCACGCAAATTAACCTGCGTGTAGGAACCTCGCGTTTGACCAACCGCTGCCTGCACGTTATTAGCTGCAAGCGCCGCACGAACCTGCACTGGTGTCACATTAAGCGCTGCCATACGTTCAGGCTTTAGCCAAATGCGCATAGCAAATGTTCTACCACCTAAAACGTCAGCTTTTTGCACACCATTTATCGCGGTAAGGCGCGGCTGGATAGAACGGGTTAAAAAATCTGTGATTTGGTTTTGTTCAAGAATTTCTGAACTAAAACTCAAATAGGCCGCAGCGAATTGCGAATCCGCCGATTCAATACGAATCGCCGGCACCTCAGCCTCCGGCGGTAAATCGCCGCGCACTTGATTCACCTTGGCAGAGATTTCTGTCATGGCTTTGAGAGGGTCATAATTCAAACGCAGGTGCGCGGTCACTGTGGACATACCCATTGCACTTTGCGATTCGATGTAATCAATACCACCTGCAGATGCAATTGCACGCTCGATAGGTGTGGTGATAAAACCGCGTACCAGTTCGGCGTTGGCACCGACATACACCGTGTTGATAATAATGACCGATATATCGCTGCGCGGATATTGGCGCACAGTAAGATTCGAACCGGCCTGAATACCCAAAATCAGAATAAGCAGGCTCACCACAATGGCGAGCACCGGCCGTTTAATAAATACATCAGTAAATTTCATAACTTAGGCCCATTGGCATTGAGGCTTGTGGAATATATGCAGCACCGCAGCAACTATTAGCTATCTGCAGGTGTTGGCTCCAACTTGTATTCAGGGGTTGGCAGAGTTCCAACGGTTACCGCCTGACCATTCAACAATTTGAATGCACCGGCGCTAGCAACCACTTCACCAGGCTTCAAGCCATCTACTATTTCTACAAAATCACCGCGTGCCTTACCCAAGCGTACAAACTGTTGGCGCGCCTTGAAGCTACCTGCGGTTTCGCCCGGCTCAATAACAAATACTGTGTCACCGAAGGGTGCGTAAATCACAGCTGTAGCCGGCACCGCGAGTACCTCTTGAGGATCAGACAGAGTCACCTTGGTTTCGACTGCCATCCCGGGGATTAGCAGATTGTTTTCGTTTTGCAGATAGGACTGAACAATTGCATTGCGTGTCAGTGGGCTGATCTCAGCACCAATTGCGGTAATTTCACCTTTAATGACAGCGTCAGAACCATCACCCACATTGACCTCGACTGGCAGCCCACGGGTCATTTGCACCAACCAGAACTGGGGCACAGGGAAATTGACACGCACACTATTTGTCGCCTGCAGTGATACCAGCTCACCGCCCACCTGCAAATCCTGCCCTAAATCCACTTTGCGGATACCCAAGCGACCATCGAAAGGCGCGCGCACGATTTTTTTCTCGAGCGTGGTTTTTAAATCATTAACGTCACCCTGGGCAGATTCCATTTGTTGTAATGCAGCATCAAGTTCACTCTGGGAAACCGTATTGCGCTTACGCAGCTCCAGCAAACGTTCATGGTTGGACTTAGCCAAACGCAAGCGCGCCTCGGCAGCACTCAACTGCGCTTGCTCGTTGCCAGATTCCTGCACAATAAGCACCGTACCTTTCTTGACCTGCTCACCGGACTTGAAACGGATTTCCTTGACCTTACCCGCCACCTCGGCAGCAATCACGATCCCCTCAGATGCCTCTACTGTGCCCATAGCCGTGTAACTATTTGGCCACTGCTGCAGCTCTGCAGTGAATGTGCTTACTGTCTGTGTTACCGGCGGAGTATTTTCCCCTGCGGATACCATCGCCATAATCTGACCAAATTTGACGCCAGCAACGACCAGGAAAATTCCCACGAGACTTGCGGCTGCAATGCCGATTGATTTCGCATTGTTCATAAATGAAGAACCATGTAATAAGAAGAGGAGAAGAACGATTTGGAAACGGGCAGCGCTGGAGGGGTTAACAACTAACGGTATCCCGACCATCACTTCACGCATTCATGCGGAAGAATTGTTGCACAGTAACCTGTAAAACCAAATTCAGGAGTTGTCAAAAAATGTAGAAGCAACACCAGAATCTAGCCACAAAAACTTCATCCGACCATTTGGTCGGTGGGCGAATAATATTCCCTTTTCCCTGATTCTCCAACGAGTTGTGAATGATTACCATAAACTAATGACATTCATCACCCCTCCCGATGGAACGGCATTAGGTACTTAGGAACGGACTGACTGGATCACCCAAAAAACTGATATTCGATTGCTCCCGGAGATAGGCTTCTTTACCCTTCACACTCACCCAAACAGCTAAGGACTTGTTATGACCTGGGCACCACACGTAACTGTTGCCACGATTATCGAGCAAGACAACCGCTACCTCATGGTTTATGAGGAAGCTGATGGACACAAAGTCTACAACCAACCCGCCGGACACCTTGATCCGAACGAAACGCTGAGAGAGGCAGCTATCCGTGAGACCCTGGAGGAAACAGGCTGGACGATTGAATTGACAGGTGTTGTCGGCGTCAACCTTTACACAGCGCCAAGCAATGGGATCACCTACTTCCGCACCACTTTTATCGCCAGGGCCTTGAGCCACGACCCACAACGCCAACTGGATACTGGCATCATCGAAGCCCTATGGCTCAGCTATGAAGAGCTGGTAGCGCGCAAACACCAGTTGCGCAGCCCTATGACCTTACAAATTATCGAAGAATATCGCGCTGGCCGCCGTTTTCCGCTTGAGGTGGTTGGCTAAGAGAGGCAAAAGGCGGGTAAAATGCTCGCCTCATTTTCAAGCTGTATCAAATCCCTCTTATGACCCAGTTTTCCAAACCTGCTGTTAACCCCGGTGCCCGCGTGATTGTAGGCATGTCTGGCGGTGTCGATTCATCCGTCTCTGCCCTGCTACTCAAACAACAGGGATACAAGGTTGAAGGCTTGTTTATGAAAAATTGGGATGAGGATGATGGCACCGAATATTGCACAGCCAAGGCTGATCTGGCAGATGCGCAAATGGTGTGTGACAAGCTGGAGATCCCCTTGCATACAGCCAACTTTGCGGCTGAATACTGGGACAATGTATTCGAGCATTTTCTGGGGGAATACAAAGCCGGCCGCACCCCAAATCCGGATATCCTCTGTAACCGCGAAATCAAGTTCAAGGTTTTTATGGAGTATGCACAAATGCTGGGCGGTGAGCTTATCGCCACCGGTCATTATGTGCGCCGCGCAGATGCCAATGGCCAGGCTCACCTCCTCAAGGGGTTGGACCCGAACAAAGACCAGAGTTATTTTTTGCATGCAGTAGGCGAAGCGGAATTTGCCAAATCGCTATTCCCAGTTGGTGAGTTGGAAAAACCGGAAGTCCGCCGGATTGCTGAACAGCACGGTTTGGTCACCCACAACAAAAAAGATAGCACCGGTATTTGTTTTATCGGTGAACGTCGGTTTAAAGATTTTTTGCAGCAGTACCTACCGGCCCAACCGGGCGAAATCCAAACTGCAGATGGCAAGGTGATCGGCGAACACATGGGCCTGATGTACCACACCATTGGCCAGCGCCAGGGCTTGGGTATAGGCGGCGTCAAAGGGGCCAATGAAGAGCCCTGGTTCGTTGCGCAAAAAGACTTATCGCGCAATGTACTGATTGTTGTGCAAGGCACAGATCACCCGCTGTTATTCACCAGTCACCTAATCGCACAACAAGCACACTGGATTAACAGCACTCCACCAGCAGATGAGTTCCGCTGTAGCGCCAAAACCCGCTATCGCCAACCAGATCAGGATTGTCTGGTAAAAGTGATGGCGGACGGCACGCTCGATGTACATTTCGATCAGCCGCAGCGGGCCGTTACACCGGGGCAATCTGTGGTTTTTTATAAAGATGATCTATGCCTGGGTGGCGCTGTTATCGAATCTACCGATAATCGTTAGCAAGCTATGCAACTTACAAGTTGCTGGCCCGACAAACGTGTTCAACCCCCAACTGATACAGAGAGATTTACGCGTGAGTAAAAACTGGCAAGACATTACCCTCGCCCTCGCCGGCGTCTTTCAAGCAACCACACTGGTCGATCAGGTAGCCAAAACCGGTTATGTGCCGCCCGATGTGTTCAAGTGCAGTATCGAATCGATTCTGGATTTAAACCCCGCCAGTACCCTTGCCGTGTATGGTGGTCAAGTTGAAAACTTGCGTACCGGGCTCGAAGTAATGCGCGAGTTACTTCGCCCCAACTCCCAGCAACATCGCGAAGTATTGCGTTATGGTTTGGGGGTTTTGCATTTGCAGAAAAAACTTGCCGCTCGCCGCGACATGTTGAATGTTATTGGCAGCCGAATCGAGCAAGTCAGTCAACAAGCGCAACATTTTTCATCTACTCACGATAACGTCATCGCCAACCTTGGCACGCTTTATACTGAAACACTCAGTACTTTCCGTTTTCGCATTCAGGTAAACGGCGACTACAATTATCTGCAACAACAACGTATAGCTAACCAAATCCGCGCACTGTTGCTCGCCGCTATACGCTCCGCCATGCTGTGGCGTCAAGTTGGTGGCAATCGCTGGCAATTACTGCTGAATCGTAAAAACCTTGCATGGCAAGTAGAAGAACTACTGCGCAGCATTTAACAAACCGCAACAATCCAACGCCACTTTTTTCGCTTTTTTATTTTTCTTTTTAAATTTAATACGAGAACCACAATGGACAATACCTTCGACACTCTCTCCGCGCTTAACGCTGTATCCCCAGTGGATGGACGCTATGGCAGCAAAACTATCGCCTTGCGCAGCATCTTCAGTGAATTCGGTTTAATTCGCTTTCGTGTAGAAGTGGAAGTCCGCTGGCTGCAACAACTCAGCCGCATGGACGGTGTTCCGGAAGTTCCTGAGTTCAGTGCAGCCACCAACAAATTTTTAGATAGTATTGTTGAGAATTTCAACACAGCCGACGCCCAAGCGGTTAAAGATATTGAACGCACCACCAACCACGATGTTAAAGCGGTTGAATACTTCTTGAAAAATAAATTCGCTGGTAATAGCGAGCTGGAAGCTGTGTTGGAATTTGTACACTTCGCTTGTACCTCAGAAGATATTAACAACCTTTCCCATGCCTTGATGCTACGCGAAGGCCGCAAAGTATTTTTGCAAGACGCCGAAGCAATTGTGGCGGGCATTGTCAAACTCGCCCACGACTATGCAGAAGACTCAATGCTGTCACGTACTCATGGGCAAACTGCATCACCTACCACCGTCGGTAAAGAAATGGCCAACGTTGCGGCTCGCTTGCGCCGCCAAATTGATGCCGCTAAAGGCGTGCAATTGCTCGGTAAAATTAATGGTGCTGTAGGCAACTATAATGCTCACCTCTCTGCCTACCCCGATGTAGATTGGCAGGCTAATGCCAAAGGGTTTGTGCAAAGTTTGGGACTGACCTGGAACCCATACACCACGCAAATCGAACCTCATGATTATATTGCTGAACTGTTTGATGCGATTGCTCGTTTCAATACCATCCTTATCGATTTTGACCGCGATATATGGGGTTACATTTCGCTCGGCTACTTCAAGCAAAAAACCATCGCTGGCGAAGTAGGTTCATCCACAATGCCACACAAAGTTAACCCGATTGACTTTGAAAACTCTGAAGGTAATTTGGGCATTGCCAACGCAATTTTCACTCACCTTGCACAAAAGCTGCCTATTTCCCGTTGGCAACGCGATCTTACTGATTCCACTGTGCTGCGCAACATGGGGGTAGGTTTTGGCTACGGTATGATTGCCTATGCATCCACCTTGAAAGGGATGGGTAAACTGGAAATTAACCGCACTCGCCTCGCAGAAGATTTAAATAATTCCTGGGAGGTATTGGCCGAGCCAATCCAAACTATTATGCGCCGTTACAATGTTGCTGAACCCTATGAAAAATTAAAAGCACTAACTCGCGGCCAAACAATTAATCGCGAAGTGTTGGCAGCATTTGTAGAAACACTGGATATACCGGAACACGCCAAACAAACCATGCGCGACTTAACCCCCGCCAATTACATCGGTAATGCGGTAGATCAAGCAAAAGCGATCTAAAGCGTGAAAAAATAAGGGCTCTCGACGAGCCCTTATTTTTGCGATTCATTTTATTTGTAGGTTGGTGGTGAGCTTGTGAACCCCAACATAATAAACTGGCACCATCGTAATTTTTGAGATGGACGTGTTGGGGTTCGTAAACTCGCCCCAACCTACATATCACTTCGTAGGTACTAAAAAAATGACTTCACCACTTACTCATCTTGGCGATATGCCAATCGAAGAATTCCTGCGCGACTACTGGCAAAAAAAACCACTGCTGATTCGCAATGCTTTCCCCGGTTTTGAATCACCGCTCACGCCAGATGAATTGGCAGGTTTGGCCTTGGAAGAAGAAGTTGAATCGCGCATAGTGCTAGAGCATGGTGAAACTCCATGGGAGTTACGCAATGGCCCGTTCGATGAAAAGACATTTGAGACGTTGCCAGAAAAACGCTGGACTTTACTTGTACAAGCTGTCGACCAATTTGTACCTGAAGTAAATCAACTGCTTGACTACTTCCGCTTTATTCCCAGCTGGCGACTGGATGACATTATGATCAGCTATGCGCCTGATCAGGGTGGTGTCGGCCCGCACTTTGATTATTACGATGTTTTTTTGCTGCAAGGCTTGGGCAAACGTCATTGGAAATTAGGGCAAATGTGTGACAACAATTCACCGCGAGTTGAAGGCACTCGCCTAAAAATCCTGAGCGAATTCCACACAACCGACGAATGGGTTCTGGAACCGGGCGACATGCTGTATATCCCACCGGGAATCGCTCACTGGGGCAATGCCCGGGGCGATGATTGCATGACTTACTCCATCGGATTCCGCGCACCGAGCCACGCGGATATTATTGCTGAAGCAGGTCAGGAGATTGCACTCTCGATAGTCGATGACCTGCGTTACAGCGACCCGGATTTGACTCTGCAGGCCAACCCCGGCGAAATCAACGACAAAGCGATAGAACAGGTACGCAATATTATTCTGCAACACCTGACCAACGAAAATATTGCGCATTGGTTCGGTAAGTTTATGACTGAACGCAAATATTTGGAACAAACCGACGAGGAGCCGCTGGAGATTGATGCAGACGAATGGCAGTCAGCGCTGGCTGATGGTGAACTATTGTGGCGCCACCCTGCTGCTCGCATCGCTTTTCATAGCGACCCCAAAGGCACCATGTTATTTGCAGATGGTGAAGTCATGTGTTGCTCACGCGCTTTGGCTGAACTGATCAGCAGTGAAGTAGAAATTAGTTGGAGAGAGTTAAAAAGTTTGGTGCAAGATCCGCAAGACCGCGCCACCATTACCCAGCTTATCAATCAGGAAACCTTGTTGGTGGACGAATAACTCCGCACTATTTAACACGCGATGGGTGGAGCTTTGGCAAAACCCATCACAAGGTGAAAAATGAACCATAAAATAATAATGAGTGACTGGAAAACTCATCAACGCCAGCTTATGGATATTCGCACACAGGTTTTTATGCAGGAGCAAGCTGTAAACGAATCTGATGAATGGGATGGATTGGATGACCAAGCCACTCATTTCCTGGTGGTAACAGCAGATGAAAATGCAAATGATTTTGCCATAGGCTGTGCGCGCCTGTTGAATGAACATAATGATCAGGGAGCACCGCGCTTTCATATTGGCCGGGTTGCGCTACTTGAACCCTACCGTGGTTGCGGTATTGGCAGCCAGCTAATGACATTTATTATCCAATATTGCCGCACTGCCGCATCTGAACGGGAAATTTATCTGCACGCCCAAACTGAGCGCCAAGGGTTTTATCAGCGACTGGGTTTCATTACTCGCGGTGAGGAGTTTATGGATGCAGGTATTCCCCATATCACTATGTATTTTCATCAGGAGGATAACCAACATGGCTGAGCAATCTGGCGTTTGCGAAGACCTGTGGTTACTTGATGGTTTGGAAGATTTTCGCCAATACAGTTTGAAACTAGGGGCACAATGCCACAGGCAGATTGCCATTCTCAGCTATGAATTGGATGAGCCGGTTTACGGCACCAGTGAGTTCGTGCAAGTGATGTCTAACTTTGTGCGCTCAAGCCGGCACGCCCAAATGCAAATACTGTTAAAAAACACCAAGCGAGCCATCGAGTCTGGCCACCCATTACTAAAGCTGACACAGCGCCTATCCTCCAAAATCCAGCTGCGAAAAATAACGCAACAACCCAATAATCAGGAAATGGGTTTTATACTGGGCGATACTCGCCTATTACTCTACAAAAATAACGACAGTTATTACCGCGGCTTTTATAACGCTGCAGCGGCACGCGAAGTAAAACCACTCCGGGAAGAATTCAACTACCTTTGGCAATATGCCGAAACAGAGCCGGAACTCCAGCAATTCTTTCTGTGAGCCTTGGGTTATTGCCTTCAAAACAATAAAAACCGGGGCAAAAAGTCACAGCCTGAAAAAAAAGCACTTTTACCCCTAAAACCAAGGCATTTTCTGTTGCCGATTCGTTTTTAATCCTATATATATAGCGTCAATCCGTATTAAGGTGCCACAAAGCCTATAAATACAGGGGTTTTTATTCACGCGTAATTAAAAAACATTGACTCAACCGCAGGTTGATGAACTTACACAAGGAAATAAATATGGCCGTTAAAAAACCAGCAGCCGCAAAAGCTGCGCCAGCCAAAAAAGCACCTGCTGCTAAAGCAGCTCCAAAAGCTGCACCTAAAGCAGCCGCTAAAAAAGCACCTGCAGCAAAACCAGCTGCTAAAAAAGCGCCCGCTGTTAAAGCGGCCCCTGCTGTAGTTAAGCCCATCGCCGAGCGCCAAAATAAAACCCAAATGTTGCAACAAATTGCTGATGCTACCGAGTTGAGCAAAAAGCAAGTTCAAGCAGTATTGGATGAGCTGACCAATGTAATTGAAGGTCACATCAAGAAGAAAGGCGTAGGTGAATTTGTTTTGCCCGGCCTGCTGAAAATTACTACCGTGAAAAAGCCTGCCACCAAAGCCCGCAAAGGCATTAACCCCTTCACTAAAGAAGAAGTGGTTTTCAAAGCAAAGCCTGCCAGCATTTCAGTAAAAGTACGCCCACTGAAAAAACTGAAAGAATTTGCTGTTTAATCACAGTGTTTTTTCCGGCAATAAAAAACCCCGCAGACGCGGGGTTTTTGTTTTACCGAAATAACCTCAACCAAAAAGTTTACCAATCCACCGGCTACCGATTACTAAATAATTCTAAACCCCTCTCCCACCAAGGCGTTTTGCAACCGCTTGATTCGTTCGGCAAATTCCGCTTCGGAGTAATCTTTGGCTGGCAATTTACCCCAAATAGGCTGGGGCCAAGCGGGGTCATCGGTAAAGCGCGCTATATGGTGAACATGCAACTGACGCACGACATTGCCTAATGCTGCTACGTTCATCTTGTCGGCATCAAACACACTGGTCATTACTTCCGAAAGACGGCACGACTCGCGAATTAATTGCAGCTGTTCTTCTTCACTCAAATGGTGAATTTCGAAAACCTCTTCGCGTTTAGGAACCAAAATACACCAAGGGTAATTAGCGTCGCGGCTAAGCAATAGCAGCGACAAGTCAAACTCACCGATAACGACTGAATCTTGCGCAAGGCGGGGATGAAGTTCAAACATACGTTGTTATCCTTTTATAGACCAATGCCACACCCTCAGTGCCGCTCCTGGAGCCTCACGGGGCGCTATACCAATATCTTTAACCGCCGTAGAATAGGCAGCTTTAAAACCCATTATAGCCATCAAGAAGCCATAACTATGCGTTCCAGTCGATTTTTAATTGCCACCCTTAAAGAAACCCCGTCAGATGCAGAAGTCATCAGTCATAAGCTGATGTTACGTGCAGGCATGATTCGCAAATCTGCGTCTGGTTTATACAACTGGCTCCCTATGGGTTTGCGTGTATTGCGCAAAGTTGAACGAATCGTTCGCGAAGAGATGGATAAATCCGGCGCGATGGAAGTGTTAATGCCTGTGGTGCAACCTGCTGAACTCTGGGAGGAATCCGGGCGCTGGCAACAATATGGCCCCGAATTGCTACGCATGAGTGATCGTCATGATCGCCCTTTTTGCCTCGGCCCAACCCATGAAGAAGTAATTACTGATTTAATTCGCAACGAAATCAAAAGCTACAAACAATTACCGGCAAATTTCTACCAAATCCAAACCAAATTCCGCGATGAGATTCGCCCACGCTTTGGGATCATGCGCTCACGTGAATTTATTATGAAAGATGCCTACTCCTTTCATAACAGCACCGAATCACTGCAGCAAACTTACGATGTAATGCATGCTACTTACTGCAGTATTTTCACTCGTTTAGGCTTGGAATTCCGCCCGGTATTGGCCGATACAGGCTCCATTGGCGGTGCTTTTTCCCATGAGTTCCACGTTCTGGCCGACAGCGGTGAAGACGATATTGCTTTCAGCAACGCCAGTGATTATGCGGCTAATATCGAAAAGGCCGAAGCCTTGCCACCCTCCACACCGCGCCCTGCGCCACAACATTTAATGCAAGAAGTGGCAACACCGGGTAAGCACAGTATTGAAGAAGTATGCGAGTTCTTAAAAGTTAGCCCGCAACAAACTGTAAAAACATTGATAGTACTTGGCGAAGTTCGTGCCGATAAAACCCAACCGTTAGTGGCATTGGTGTTGCGCGGTGATCACGAACTCAACGAGATCAAAGCCGAGAAATTAACCGGTATTGCAGCACCACTTACTCTGGCACCGGAAGCTCGCATCAAAGAGGAATTGGGTGTAGGTATAGGTTCTATCGGACCAGTAGGTTTGAAAATTCCGGTCATTGTTGATCACTCGGCAGCACACCTTGCCGATTTCGTCTGTGGCGCCAACAAAGATGGTTTCCATTTAACTGGCGTTAACTGGGAGCGCGATGAACAAGCACCTTTGGTTGCTGATATTCGCAACGTGGTTGCCGGTGACCCAAGCCCCTGCGGCAAAGGCACATTGGAAATAAAACGCGGGATAGAGGTTGGCCATATTTTCCAACTGGGCACTAAATACTCAGAAGCGATGAAAGCCAGGGTGCTTGATGAAAATGGCAAAGAGCAAACCATGATCATGGGTTGCTACGGCATAGGCGTGACACGAGTGGTTGCTGCAGCCATCGAACAAAACTTTGATGACAATGGCATTATTTGGCCGGATGCTATTGCGCCGTTCCAAGTGGCCATTGTGCCTATTAACATCAGTAAATCAGAAGCTGTCGCCAACAAGGCTGAAGAAATTTATGCCGAACTGACTAAGGCCGGTTTTGATGTACTGCTAATGGATGACGAAAAAGCACGCCTGGGTGCAATGCTGGCCGACACGGATTTGATGGGAATACCGCACCGTATTGTTATCGGCGACCGCGGCTTGGAAGCAGGAAATATTGAATATAAAGGTCGTCGCGACGCTGAAAAACAGGAAATTCCTGCCGCCGGGATTGTTGAGTTCCTAAGCGTTAAAATCCAGCGCTAAGCAATTCGCACGACAAGACACACCACCAAAAAAGCCGCTGTGCTATTGGCATCAGCGGCTTTTTTATTGCGTTTTATTTCCAGTCTTATTCTTCTTTTATTTGAGCAAGGTAAATTCCTGCGGCATAAGTACTCGCGGCGTAATTTTTACCCAAGCAACATCACCTTTGTACCAATGTACTTGATTCATACGCGCACCTATGGACGTTTTTCCATGAGCCGCAATAGGTAAATATTCTACCTGTCCGGTTAGTTCTTTTACCCCATTAACATAGGACACAAACTCGCCTTGCTGATAAGTCACCGCAGCATGCGCCCACTGCTCTACCGGATGAACCAGAGAGGAATCTATCAACGTAAACTGTGAGGTTTCTGATTTGATATAAGCGTCCAGATACCATTGCTTTTTATCATTCAGACGCAACTCAATCGTTAAGCGACGATTGGGGTTATCCTCTGCCTCGATATGGAAAAAACGTGGTTCGACATTATTGGGATAAGCATCAGCAGGGTTAAATACTATTTCGATGGTAAATGCCTGCGCATCACCAAGTGGATTGGCATTTACTAACAAACGATCGCCATCCCCATCAAAACGCACCACATTCCCAAGAGCAGACTTAACTACCTGTGGATTGCCCAATAGAGCCAGTTTTTTATCACCAATCATTGATACTGAATCAAGCTTCCACAACATGGAAGAAGTTTCAGTTGTATTTCTAGTGTTGGAAGCTGTACAAGCAACTAAAAAAACAAGGCAGGAAAAAATAAACAGGAGAAATTTCATAACAATCCGCAGCAATCATATCGCCGCGCCTCTTGGCGGAAGTTAACGGTAGAAAATCAATAAAGGTTAACCGGATATTTGCCGAGAATAGCTAGTTTTTGTTTTTGTTTTTATTGCACAGGAATACTAACGAACAAGAGCGCTAGTCGCTAGCGCTCTTGTAAATCGATCTAGTCATCTTCACCACTGTAATGTGCCTGATCCCGCGTTAGCTGGCGGGCAACATCGCCTGGTGAACCGGTATTACGCGCCAAAAGACTATAGGCAACAGGCACAAGGAATAATGTAAGAATCGTTGCGACAATTACACCGGCAATAACCACAGTACCAATTACAAAACGTGTTTCTGCACCAGCACCAGAGGAGATCACCAAGGGAATTGCACCGGCAACAGCGGTCAAACTGGTCATTAAAATCGGGCGCAACCGCGCTGAGGATGCATCCAATAATGCTGTTTGAAACTCCACACCCCTATCACGTAACTGATTGGCGAATTCCACAATAAGAATGCCATTTTTTGCCGCCAGCCCCACCAACATGATCAAACCAATTTGCGAATAAAGGTTAAGACTACTGCCGGTTAAATAAAGCCCCAACATACCACCAAAAATCGCGAGCGGCACAGTCAGCATTATGACAAACGGATGAATATAACTCTCAAACTGCGCAGCCAGCACCAAGAAGGTAATTAAAATTCCCAATAGGAAGATAAACATTATCGAACCGCCCGCCGTTTGAAAATCACGCGACAGCCCTTTGTAATCAACCATGGCCGTTGGCGGCAAATGATCACGCACCAAACCATTTAAATGCGCCAGCGCATCACCCAATGCAAGATTGTCCACAAGATTCGCCTCTATCGTGAGAGAGCGCATGCGGTTGTAACGGTTCAAGCGGCTTGCATCTGCTGTTTCTTTAAGGGTCACGAGATTAGCCAACGGAATCAATTCGCCGGTGCGCTCGGAACGCACATACATATTTTGCAGACTGGTAGTGGTACGTTGCTCATGACGCTCACCTTGCATGATGACATCATATTCTTCGCCATCGTCAATGTAGGTTGTAGCACGGCGTGACCCCAACATTGCCTCAAGTGTACGGCCTATATTGTTAACACTCACACCCAGGTCAGCAGCACGATTAGTATCTATTACCACTTCAATTTGTGGTTTGGTTTCTTTGTAATCCCAATCAATACCTGTGAGGCCGGGATTATTTTGCTCAAGCTTTTCCAGCAAAATATCACGCCACTCTGCCAACTCCGCATAAGTGCCACCTCCCAGCACAAATTGCACCGGCTTTTGCGCTTGTGAACCGAAACCCTGACGCATCACTGGCGCAGCAGTTACACCAGGTAAATCCGCTAATTTCTGGCGAATTTCCTCCATCACTACAAAAGCATCACGACGCTTACTCCAATCGTTCATCACCGCGATGATCATACCGGAATTGAAACTCTCTACCGCGCCAAAACCACGAGGCGCACGTACCATCAAACGGTTAATTTCACCAGAATCCACGTATTGCATCATGCGGTTTTCAATTTCGGTCATGTATTCTTCCATGTAGGCATAACTGGCACCTTCGGGGCCGTTCACCATCACAAAAAAGGTGCCGCGGTCTTCGCGTGGCGCGTACTCTGACGGCAAGGCTTTTATGACATAAAACATCGCCAGAATAAGTAGCGCAAAAATTACCACAACTGCCTTGGTATGCCGCAAACAAAATTGAATGGAGTTTTGGTAGCGCAGACGCAAACTCAGCATTCCAGAATTAATTTTCTCGACAAAATTGTTTTTATTTTCATTTCGCTTTAATACTTTAGAAGCGAGCATTGGCGATAACGTTAATGCAATCAGCGATGAAAATGCCACAGCAGCAGCCATGGTGATAGCGAATTCAGAAAATAATCGCCCTATGTCGCCTTTGAGAAAAATAATCGGCACAAAAATAGCGATCAACACCAAAGTAGTAGCGATGACTGCAAAGCCTACTTCCCGAGTGCCGTCAACTGCCGCCAGCAGTGGAGTTTTGCCTTTTTCCTCTATATGCCGGACGATGTTCTCCAAAACAACAATCGCATCGTCTACCACCAAACCAATTGCCAACACCAATGCCAAAAGCGTGAGCATATTGACAGAGAAATCCAAGGCAGCGAGCACGGTAAAGGTAGCGATAATTGACACAGGCACTGCCACTGCAGGGACTAGCATGGCGCGAATACTGCCCAGGAATAAATAAATCACCAGTATTACCAATCCTATAGCGATGGCGAGGGTGATATAGACTTCGTGGATTGCGCGCTCAACAAATACCGAGCTGTCGTAACTGTCCTCCAGGCTCATACCTTTGGGCAAGATTGCATTGATTTTGTCGCGTTCAGCTTTTGCGCCGCGCGCTACATCAATAGTATTGGCGGTGGATTGTTTGACAATCCCTATACCAACTTGTGTTACACCATTACCGCGAAATAAATTGCGATCCTCTTCAGTACCTTTTTCCACTTTGGCAATGTCACCCAGACGCGTCAGGTGCCCATCCTCACCGCGCCGCACTACCAAACGACTAAACTCATCCACCGTGCGATAGGAGCGCGCCATACGCACAGTGAATTGTCGCTCAAGGGATTCAATACTGCCTGCAGGTAATTCGATATTTTCCGCACGCAGTGCCGCTTCAACATCGTTCACAGTGAGATTGCGTGCAGCTAACTCTCGACGATCTAACCAAACGCGCATTGCGTAGCGCTGCTCGCCACCAATGCGCACGCGCGCGACTCCATCAATAACCGAAAAACGATCAACCAAATACCGTTGGGCATAATCAGAAAGCTCCGGCATGGTCATATTTTCACCGGCGAAATTAAACCATAGAATCACATCCTCGTCAGAGCTGACTTTTTGAACTTCAGGCGGCTCGGCTTCATCTGGCAAATTCGGCACAGCTCTGGATACACGGTCGCGAATATCATTTGCAGCAGCATCCATATCGTGGCCGGTATCGAATTGCACAATGATATTGGAAATACCATTTTCACTTGAGGACTCTATGTAGCGAATACCCTCAACACCGGAGATACGATCCTCAATGACCTTGGTAATTCGTGTTTCCACAATATTGGCTGCAGCACCCGGGTAAGTGGTGCGAATGGACACAACCGGCGGATCTATGTTGGGGTATTCGCGCAGTGTTAAACGCTCAAACGCGACTATGCCAAAGGCAATAAGCAGTATGGACAAAACCGATGCAAACACCGGCCGCTTGACAGAAATATCGGAGAGCATCATGTAAACAGCCCTCAGTTTTTCGCAGATTTAATTAAGTCGGAGAGGTGCGACTTTTCACCTGTATGCTCAGCAAAGGGTTTTTCCTCTGCGAGTACTTGCACTTTTTGGCCGGGGCGGATCTTTTGCAATCCATGCGTAACAACTTTGTCATTTGCTGCCAAACCGCTAATCACCTCCACTGCACCAGGTAAACGCTCGCCGATGGTAATCTGACGCCGCTCGACAATTGACTCGCCATTTGATTCAGTCATTACGAACACAAAATTATTACTGGCTTGCGGCACCAGGGCCGATTCAGAAATTACCAAAGCACTGCGTGAGGACGCTTTTAAATCCACAAACATCAACATACCCTGTTTCAATTCATGATTTTTGTTGTCGAGTAAAGCGCGCACTTTAATTGCACGAGTTACTTCATCAATTTGGTTGTCGATACTGACTACTTCTCCTGCAAACTCTTTGTCTCCCAAATCGCGACTCTTGGCGACAACAGGTAACCCTTCATGCAGATTTCGCAAGTAAACCGCCGGCACTGTAAAATCCAATTTCATTTTTGAATCATCATTTAATGTAGTAATTGGATTGCCCGGTGATACCAAGGCCCCAACACTCACTTGGCGCAACCCTACAACTCCAGAAAAAGGTGCAAGAAGCACCAGGTCTTTTAACCGCGACTCGGTTGCGTTGTAGCGTGCACGCGCAGCCTCAAACTCACGAATACGTTGATCCAATTCTGCCTGGGAAGCCGCTCCCCGTTTTGCCAATTCGCGAACACGATCCAACTGTTTCTTCGCCTCATCCGCATTAAAGCGGGCCTCCTCCAATAACGCTGACTCTTCCCGGCTGGTCATCTCTACCAGTATTTGTCCTTGCTCCACGCGCTGACCATCGTCGAAATTAATGCGGGTAATTTTTTTAGTTTCATTCGAAGTAAGCGTGATGGTTTCATTGGCGCGCAGGCTGCCCAAAGCTTCAATGGGGGTCGTAAGCGCCATGCTACTAACTGCTTGCACTATGACTTCGGTGGGCTTGGCTGGCGCTTGCGCAAGTGATGCCTGACTCGAAAAGGCCAAGGACAACCAGATAACACCCAAAGAAAAACTACCGCGGATCCCGCACGGCAATAGATTGTTCATAATTTTCTCCAAAAAAGCGTCGCCGCTGTATTGTTGGTCTCGCGGCGACGGCTGCTGCAGACAGCGCTGGTTAAATACTTGGGAAGCCGATACGTAGCAAGATGAACAAAGGATAAGAGGCACACAAGGTGAACTTATGAATTTAACCTTTGTTTACAAAATCAGACGCTTAGAGACAAATGTGCAAGCGAAAAAGCAATTGGCCAGTGCGCTGGACACTGGCATCGGCTTAGGACTTGGAAGGTACAAAAAAGAGAGAGGCAGAGTTTATGCAGTAGCGTAAACCTGTCGGCGCAGGCCCATCGGTAAATACATGCCCCAAATGGCAATCGCAGTTGCGACAAACCACCTCGGTGCGATACATGCCATGACTGGTATCCAAGTGTTCAAGGATCACCGTTTTATTAACCGGCGCATAAAAACTCGGCCAGCCACAACCAGCATCGAACTTGGTATCACCCACAAATAACAATTCACCACAGCAGCGGCAGCGATAATCGCCAGCACTGAACTCCTGCCAATATTCGCCGGTAAAGGGGCGCTCAGTGCCTTTTTCCCGGCAAATACGGTACTGCTCGGGGGTTAGTTTTTCACGCCAGAAGTCGTTGTTCTTGTTTTCGTTATCAGCCATAAGGATTTCCTTGACAGATCAACTAGTTAAGGTCGATTATTTGGGTGTTTCCCACCGCAATCATGCACGACCGCATCCAAGGCATCTTACTGCAAATGAACCCGATTAAGAAATCCGACAAACTCAACGGAGTTTGTTATGACATCCGCGGCCCCGTACTGGAGCACGCTTACCGCCTTGAAGAAGAAGGCCACCGTATTCTTAAACTGAACATCGGTAACCCCGCACCTTTTGGTTTTGCGGCACCCGACGAAATTATTCAGGATGTCATTTATAACCTGCCTAACGCTGAAGGTTACACCGCATCCAAAGGCTTGTTCGCCGCACGCAAAGCAATTATGCAAGAATGCCAGCGCCTGCAAGTTCCCGGTGTTGAAATTGAAGATATTTTTCTTGGTAATGGCGCCAGCGAATTAATTGTGATGGCCATGCAAGCACTGCTGAATAACGGCGATGAAATTCTAGTGCCCGCACCAGACTATCCTCTTTGGACAGCTGCGGTTAACCTCGCTGGTGGCAAAGCACGTCACTATTTGTGTGATGAACAATCAGATTGGTTCCCCGACCTTGCCGATATCGAAAGTAAAATTACCGACAAAACCCGAGGTATTGTGGTTATCAACCCTAACAATCCCACCGGTTCGGTTTACAGCAGAGATGTTCTGGAAGCGATAGTCGAATTAGCACGTCGCCATAATCTGATTATCTTTGCCGACGAAATCTATAGCAAAATTCTTTATGACGATGCCGAATTTATCCCTATGGGCAAATTGGCACAGGACGTACTTTGCGTTAGCTTTAATGGTCTGTCCAAAGCTTATCGCCTCGCTGGTTTTCGCTCCGGCTGGATGGTAATCAGCGGAGCCAAACATCGCGCTCGCAGCTACATAGAAGGCTTGGAGATGCTAGCTTCTATGCGCCTTTGCGCAAATGTGCCGGCTATGTATGCAGTGCAAACTGCACTGGGTGGTTACCAAAGTATTAATGAGCTGATTATTCCCGGTGGCCGCCTGCGCGATCAACGTGATGCGGCCATGAAAGCCTTGGCCGATATTCCCGGTGTTTCTGCCGTTAAACCGCGCGGCGCCATGTACCTATTCCCCAAAATTGATTTGAATATGTACAACATCAAAGATGACCAGCAAATGGTGCTGGATTTTTTGATTCAGGAAAAGGTTTTGTTGGTGCAAGGTACTGCTTTCAATTGGCCCAACCGCGATCACTTCCGGATTGTGTTTCTACCGCGTGAAGATGATTTGACCAAAGCAATACATCGCTTTGGCGATTTCCTATCGCGCTATTCGCAGTAACAAATAAAAATCGCTTGCGTAAAAAAACCAGCCTTGTGCTGGTTTTTTTACGCCTGAATATACAGACCTGAATCTAAGTGGCAGGAATTCTATAAACCAATAATTTCAGCTGCTGCTGTGGATCAACATCAGGAAAATCTGCAAGGGGCTGCAAACGCTCAACAAATTCAGCCTGAGGACACTGCTCAGCAAACTGCTGTTTTAAAAAATCTTCACTCAGCTCTGGCGCATTTAAACAGGCCAATGCCAAACCACCGTCAGGCATTAATTCCGGCAACCGGCGGATAACTCTGGCGTAATCTTTTTCCGCAACGAAACTGCCTTTTTGGTAGGACGGCGGATCAATAATCACCAAATCATAAGGGCCAGGTTTTTTAACCCGACTCCAGGATTTCAAAATATTTTCTGCGACAAATTCACTTCTACTTTTTGCCAAACCATTTAATTGGTGATTGGCACGCCCGATATTTAACGCAGGGCGACTCATATCCACATTTACCACCTTATCAGCACCGGCAGCAATAGCCACTACCGAAAATGCACAGGTGTAGGCAAATAAATTTAGCACGCGACGATTCGCTGCCTGTTGTTCCAGCCACAACCGGCCTGGCTCCATATCCAAAAAGAAACCGGTGTTTTGCTGCCGAGCTAAATGTAAATGAAAACGACTGCCACAACGCTGTGCATAAACCTCTGCAGGCAACTCGCCCCACAGGATTTCACTAGGTGCCTGCGGCATATAGCGGCGCTGCACTAACAAACATGTTGTTTTTTGATTAAATATTGGTTTGGCTTGAACGATCAATTCTTCAAGCCAACCAGCGGGCGGTTCAGCAAAGAGCGTGGTAAGCAGAACCGGATGAAAATAATCGATAGTGATAAATTCCAACCCCGGAAAACAGCGACCGCGACCATGAAATAATCGATAACTATCGATAGCCGCTGCTTCATCCACTTCTTGTGCAAGTGATATTTTTTTTACCAGAGAAGCCAAGCGATCCAATATCACTTCCATTAGTCGCCACCCGCTGCTGGGTAACCTACCGGATACATGATGACGTCGCGGTAACCGCAAACGACCGGCCAGTAGCCTATCAATTCCTGGTCTAACTGCGGATCATTTGAGTCAACCAGTAATGGACGGCCATTAAGCGCTAATATTTTGCCGCGCGCGGCGATGATATGAATATTTTCCTTACCAATTCGGCGCACAATGCCTGGAGTAAATTGCTGATTACCCCGCCCAAGAATATGCCCCTGACCACCTATAGCGGTAATTATTATTTTTGCCGGGCCAGAAAAATTATCAAGATACTGCAAGATTTGCGTTGCACTCACATCCAGCGCGATTAATTCATTATTCAGTAGTAGATCGACGCCCAACAAACTGCCTTCGAGCCCCAGTTCCTGTAAAAATACTTGCGTGGTTGAGCCGGGCCCCACCAGATAAAGCGTATCTGCCTGTAACTGCTCAATCGTTTCCTGGGCTACATCTAATTGCGCCAGCTCATCTCGCTCAGTACCTGCGTTTTTTACCTGCTGCAAATGTTGCGAATCTTCCGGTACTAACAGAGTTCCATAAAAACGCGCGCGCACCTGACCATTACGAAAGGCGTCTTCATCAATATCTTTCACATCGCGCTCGGCAATATTAACCAGCTGGCCGGTTAACAATTGCTTCAATATTTCACCCGCAGCCTCAGGGGAAATAGCGTAAACACCAGAATGCATTTTCACACCGGAAGGAACCCCTAACACAGGTTGTGTTGTGCCCACCACATCGGCAATCAACCGTGCGGTTCCATCACCGCCGGCAAATAAAATCAGATCGACTTTTTCTTCAAGCAGTGCACGCGCGGCTGCGCAGGTATCCCCTGCTTCGCTCGGATTATGCTGTGCGGCACCAAGAATGCGCGGAGAAAAGCCAGCATTTCTTGCCGCTGTTTCCCCCATATCGCCAGCAAAACAAATAATGTCGATTGAATGATTAAGTGTATTAACGAATTCCAAGCAACGCTGCATTCGCTGGGGCGCGCGCTGTTCGGCTCCACGAGCAAAGGCCTGGGTACGAATCATTTCACCATCCGAACCTTTTAAGCCAACGCTACCGCCTATACCGGCGTAGGGATTGATAATAATGCCGAGCTTAAACACAGCTGAACCCTAATACGTTTAACCATTTTTTCTCGACATCCTTAAGCCCGGGAAGCACAACTTGGTAATTATGAAATTCACGGCGTTTTGGATAATGCTTGCGCAAATCATCAAAACCCTGAGCAAACCCGGCTTCGCCACGACGAGCCTGTAAGGACAAATCACGCAAGCGAGCATCGTCTGCGGCAATGTCATACACCTGTCTAATGAGCGCTTGGGCAATTTTGAAAACATCGCCAGTAGCGACAATCGCTTCATCGACCTGAAGTAAATTGTTTTCCAAGGGGGTAACCAATTGGGCGAGCGATGTATCAGGCTTTTTATCGATGTGCTGGCACAATGCGCGGTAAATCATTTCAGTACCATTTAACTTGCCATCGTAGCTGTAACCTGCGATGTGTGGACTTCCCAACTCGATCTTATCCAGCAACTCCAATGAAATGTCTGGCTCAGGCTCCCATACATCCAGCACCACACGCAGATCGTCGCGCTCAGCCAACACATCAAGTAACGCCTGGTTATCAATAACCGGTCCACGACCACAATTAATTAACACCGCACCCGGTTTTAGTTGCCGCAATTCATCGTGACCTAACAGGTGAAAACTGGGGTGCGCCCCGTCTGTCACCAGCGGAGTGTGCATGCTAATCACATCACACTGCAGAACCTCATCCAATGTCGTTAAGTCCGGATTCTGCGCTAGGCTGAGGTTGGGGTCATAGCAGCGCAGCGTCACACCTTGCGCCTTGAGTCGCTTGTACAGTAAACCGCCCACATTCCCACAACCGATAATACCGAAGGTAACTGGCAGCCAGTTGATATCCAAATGACACAGCGCCGCATACACATATTCAACCACCGAATTGGCATTACAACCCGGCGCGCTTGACCAAGTAATTGAATTTGCAGCGAAATAGGTTTTATCCAAATGATCCACACCTATAGTGCAGGTGCCGACAAACGATACTTTACTTGCCTTAAGTAAATCACCATTTACCTTGGTAACCGAGCGCACAATCAAGACATCTGCATCTTTAACATCAGCCTCGGTCATAGTCCGCCCAGGCAAGCGGGTCACTGCACCTAATGGGCTAAAAAAAGCATCAACTAGCGGGATATTTTCGTCCGCAACTATTTTCATGGAAACTCGCTTAATGGCGGAAGGTTAAAAATTACTCTGCTTAAAAACCGGACAGACATAAATCCACGGAATAAAAATTTTACCCATAGCAGTTGTGATTTAGGGGTTTAGCATATACCTTATATAGTGATGGTGACCTTAAAACCGTCGTCTGGGTTCGCTGCCTGCAGCGACTCGCCTCACTTTAGGGGGTGGTATTATGAAGACCTCGCACACCGGCCACAACATGGATAACGTGGTTGATCTTTTCACGAAGAAGACTTATTCAGCACTTCACGATGAGCGTTTTATCCGCCTCGCGCCAGAACTGGACGGATTGGAAATGCTCTACTCCAACGATACCAGCTCCGACAAACTCTACAGCCTCAAAATCCTTTGCTGGGGCCTACGTGCCAACGGCGATGTAGTCGGCCTTGTTCCCTGGCTGAATGACATAGTTCCCTGCCCCGACCTGTGCGATCCACTCAACGGTCACTGGGAAGGTTATTATGATCCGGGCATTGATGAACTCTTCTTTGAAGCACCCATGCACAAAGTCATCGAACTGGAAACAGCAGCCGAGTACTACGAGGTAGAATGTGAAAACGGTGATGATGTTATTCAGGAGTTACCCGATACTATCGGCACCCACGCCGTGTTAGCTATACCCGATAGCAAACGCTTGGCATTAGTAGAGGTGGTAAGTTGGTGCCTGCATTATGACGGTAGCGTTTACGCCATGATCAGCGACCCTGCCAAAGTAGTGAGTACGCCTGTACTTCCGGGCGACGATTCACTTTATGAAGCCCAAGCCAGTGATAACTTCCGCTATTTCTTCCAGCATCAAATTGCTAACAAAATCAAAGCCGAGGATCCCGAGGCTATGGCTGCCATATCCCTGCTGGTAGATGGATTGCAGTAGCGCCACCTGATGATTACAAACGCCGCTTATGCGGCGTTTTTTACATCCATATTTTTATTTCGCCGCAAAAAATGTGCGAATGTTGTCAGCTTGGGCCAGAGTATCTTCCCGCCCTAATTCCATTAGCTCGTTAATAAACTCTTTGGAAAATAATAAATAACTAGCCGCTGTCGCACCGCCGCCCTTCGCGGTGGAACCTGTCGCTCGCATAAAAAAACGCAAACTTTTTGGTAGATATCGCACATTTCGACCAGCAATACCGTCAATTGGATAACTGGGCGAAATGACCATATTATTCACCGGGCGCAATTGAACTCCCTGTTGCACACGCACTTCCTCAGGAATCAAATTCAGTAACTCATTCATCCGCTGCATATGCTCCAGATCCCCCTCCAAAGCATCGACAAATGCACTGTTAAACAAGTGACCCACAATCTGCCCCATAGATGGAGAGTGACGGTGAGGAACACGACGATTAGCTTTGGCAGCGCTGCGGTTTCCGCTCACCCCTACTACAAACAGGGATTCTGCCCCCAAATGCAATGCGGGGCTTATGGGCGCAAGTTGACGCAAGGCGCCATCACCAAAATATTCGCGATTAATACGTACTGCCGGGAAAACAGTGGGAATTGCCGAAGAGGCTAATAAATGTTCCAAGCGCAACTCTGTCGCTACACCACTGCGTCGATGCCTACTCCAGCTCTGCAAATCAGGATGCCCCTGAAAAAAACTTACGCTGTGACCTGAGGTATACCCCATTGCAGAGACACTCACTGCGTGTAGCTTTCCACTGTGGATCGAATGATTAATATTTTCGAAGTTAATTACTGAACCCAACAAGTTCCACAAAGGGGAATTATCCAATAAGGAGAGTGGGCGACGGCGCCCCATACCTTCATTAAAAAGCGATAACCCGAGTAGGCTTAAACCTTTGAATAAATCCCACCAGCCATGCAGGTACACCTGGCCAATATCCAGATTTTGCCACACATACGCCAGCGAACTTACTGCCGATTTAAAATTGCCCTTGTGCGCAGCAATCGCCAATGCATTAATCGCCCCGGCTGATGTACCACAAATAATCGGAAAGGGATTTTCCAGCTCGTCGGGCAGTACTTCAGCCAAAGCTTGCAACACACCTACCTGATAAGCTGCTCGCGCGCCCCCACCCGAGAGAACCAAGGCTGTTTTCATAGGCTATTCAGCTTGTACAAGCAGCAAAGACCCATCAACTGCAACCACGCGCGCGCGCCTTCCTGCTTCGATAGGTTCACCACTTTCTTTAAGCCGCACCTGCCATTCAATTCCGGAGTAGGCAACACTGCCTTGTTCGAGAGTTACCTGCTGGGTGACAGGTAAGATGCGGCCAATCATATCGCTGCTATTGTTAGCAGCTACTGCCGTATTTTGAAAACGTTTGAAAGGTTTCCACAAAAATAAAGCACTCACTGCAGTGAGTAAACCTAAAGATAAAATCGCCATTTCCCAACCGTTAATAATACCCAGAGAAATTGCCACTCCTGTTAACAAGGAACCCAGTGCGAGAAATAACAAAGGGCCACTCATGCCCAACACACTTAGCTCTAACAACAAACAAATACCGGTGATGGTGTAAAAGAGATGTGAGGGATTTTGTATAAAGTAATCAACAATACTTGTCACTTTCCACCCCGCTTAACTATTACGCGGACTGTGCGATAGATTAATCGCCGATGAAACTGCCATTGCTTGCGCAACCGTACTCACTATATTGTCGCTGGTTCTACCATCGGAAAGCACTACAGTCCCCTCGTGGGCTATGGCTTTGTGCGCTGCAATTGCACCCTGAGCCAAATTTAAGGTGATTGCTTTTTGGCCTTCTTCTGTCGCTGCCGATTTACCAATAGTTGTCAGCGCTTCAGCTTCAGCAATTGCCACCAACCGTATCGCTTCGGCTTTACCAGTTGCCTCTAGAATTTGGGCTTCCTTACTTGCCTCTGCAGCCAGAACTTGCTCAGCTTTGGCAGCCTCTGCGTCCAATACACGCGCTTGCTTTTGACCCTCAGCAGTAGTGATTGCCGCAATTTTTTCGCCTTCTGCGGTAAGAATCGCCGAGCGCTTCTGGCGCTCCGCCGTCATTTGTTTTTCCATGTCCTCTTTAATAGACGGTGGAATGGCAATTTCCAACAACTCAAATCGCAATACAATTAATCCCCAGGGCTGGGTTGCCGATTGCATGGCATCCTGAATTTTGGCGTTGATTGCCGAGCGATTTTGAAAGCAGTCATCCAACTCCATCGAACCAATCGCATTGCGCATAGAAGTCATGGCCAACTGGGTACAAGCCAATTTGTAATCGGTGATATTGTTGGTTGCCGCTGCTGCATCTATGACTTTAATAAAAAGCACACCATCAATCATGATGGCGATATTATCTTTAGTGATGGCAGACTGCTGTGGGATGACCAAAGTTTGTTCTTTAAGGTTGCGATCAGCCTCGACTGATTCGACAAAAGGCACAATAAAATTCAAGCCTGAGCCAAGAGTTTTAGTGTATTTGCCAAAGCGATAAATCACATAACCGCGATTCTGCGGAACAAAATGAATGCCCTTTTTGAGCGTATAAAGTAGCACTACCGCAATCCAAAAAGCCGGGCTGGTAAGTATTGAAAAAAGCGAGTCCATAATAGTTTCCTAATTAATTATTATTCCAACATGTCAAATGAAAATTTATTTTTTAATGTCCTGGTCGCGCAACTCGCGACGCAAAATTTTCCCCACATTCGTTTTGGGTAAGTCTTTACGAAATTCAATTTGGTGAGGAACCTTGTAAGCAGTGAGTGTTTGTTTAGCAAACTTACGCAGCTCTTCCACTGTCAGACTTTCGTTTGCGGTAACGATAAAAGCTTTAACAATTTCACTCCCTTCACCATCGGGAACGCCTACTACAGCAGCTTCGATAACATCGGGGTGGCTACTCAATACATCCTCTACTTCATTAGGAAATACTTTGAAACCACTGACGTTAATCATATCTTTTTTACGATCAACGATTTTGATAAATCCATCCGGCTGAATAACAGCAATATCGCCTGTTTTAAACCAGCCATCGGCATCCAACACCTCAGCAGTCGCCTCCACACGCTGCCAATAGCCTTTCATCACCTGCGGGCCACGCACACATAATTCACCCGCCTCACCTGTAGGCAAACTATTGTTATGTTCATCAATAACTTTGCACTCGGTATCAGGCAAGGGCAAACCAACAGTTCCGAATTGCACTTGATCAATTGGATTATTCGATACAACGGGTGAGGTTTCAGTCAAACCATAACCTTCACTGATAGGCGCCTTGGTTAATTCCAGCCAATGTTTAGTCGTTTCTGCAGTCAGCGCCATACCACCCGAACAAGTAAGACGTAGGCTGCTGAAATCCAGATTGCAAAAATCCTGATTGCGCATAAGTGCGTTGAACAGTGTGTTCAAGCCGACAAAAAATGTAAACGGGACACCCTGCAATGTTTTTACAAAAGTAGGAATGTCACGTGGATTGGGAATCAGCAAACTGTGATTACCTAGAGCGACTGCCGAAGTGCAATGAATCGTGAAAGAGTAAATGTGGTATAGGGGCAACGGAGCGATGTAAAGCTCTTGCGCAGGGCGAAACACATCTTTCATTCGTTCATTGAGCTGCTCCATGTTTGCCACCAGATTGCGGTGGGTCAACATCGCACCCTTAGCAACACCTGTAGTACCGCCTGTGTATTGTAAAACGGCAATATCTTCCGGTGATTGCTCAACAAGCTGCCAGGGCGATGAGGCAGAAGCCAAAGCCCGATTAAATGAGATTTCTTTGGGGAAAGAAAATGGCGGCACCATTTTTTTTACATACTTCACCACTGCATTTATCAATGTGCGCTTGATAAAAGGGTGTAGATCCGCAAGTTCAGTCACTATCACCTGTTCAACACGGGTTTCGCTAATAATCGATGCAGCATTTTTTGCAATATTAGCCAACACCACCAGCGCTTTTGCACCCGAGTCATTAAGTTGATGCTTGATCTCGTGTGGAGTGTAAAGAGGATTGGTGTTAACAACTATCATCCCCGCGCGCAAGGCTCCGAATATGGCGACAGGATATTGCAATATATTGGGCAGCTGAATGGCGATGCGATCACCGGGTTTAAGCGAGGTTTGCTGCTGTAAATAAGCGGCAAATTGCCCCGATAGGTGATCAAGTTCTGCATAAGTCAGTGAATACCCCATGCAAGTGAAAGCTTTTTTGTCAGCAAATTTTTTGCAGGATTCGGCAAAAACTTCTACAAGCGTTTTGTTGTATTGCAACGGCATCTGACAGTCTCCATCTTGTTATTGTGCGACATATAAAGGCGAATTCGCAGGATATTTCCCGCTTGATATTCTGATTGTAGCCAATTACGACGAAATGCGGGCAATTAAGAATTAAGCTTGTGTACGCTCCACCAATAATAACAATTCAGCGGTAACAGCTGCGGTGAACCCCCAAATTTCATAGCTCTGGTAGTGATAAACAGGCACTTGCTGGCACAACCCAGGCCGCTCGAAATAATCGACTCGCACCTGCAGGTTTTTGAACTCGGCGATGGGCACCATAAAAATGCTATCCAGCTCATGAGGCGAAGGCTGTAGAGGGAAACTTGCGTCAAACGCGGCGACAAACGGGGTCACCAGTGTACCGGCCCGGGTATGGCATTGAGGCAGGCACCCCAACAATTGAATCTGGCCAGCAGGCAAACCTATTTCTTCCAGAGTTTCACGCTGGGCTGTCATTAGCAGGCTGGTATCACCAGGCTCCCACATACCACCCGGAAAACAAACCTCACCCGGGTGGTTGCGCAGATGTGCGGCGCGCTTGGTAAACAGGATAGAGGGATTATCACCGCGACTAATAAGTACCAAAACCGCGGCTTGGGGAGAGGAAACAGGTGCGAGCGGAGCCTCTTTTAGATATTGGCTCAACCCTCTGAATAACCAGGAAGCCACTAAAGCTCCTCTAAATTGACCATTAATGAAACATCATACGCCGGTGTCTCATAGGGATGAGCAGCTATTAACGCAGCTATACTCGCGCGAATATATTCACCAGCACAAACTAATTCAACTCGATACTCGGCTAGCACCTCACATTCGCCAAGCTTGCCCAAGTACGGCTGGGCACCGGGTAAGGGCCTGAACTGCCCCTGCCCGGGCACCTGCCAGCAACACTGGTCGTAGTTACCAATCCTGCCGGCACCCGCCTCAAAAACAGCGGCTTTTACTATCTCAAGGTGGGACTCGGGGACAAAGAAGACTAATTTATACATCTGCCCTGCCCCTTTTTACTCAGTTAGATAACACGCACTGCAATCACGTGTTCGACCTTGGCAAGCGCTGCAACCAACTCAGCTGAAGGAACGATTTCAACATCGATGATGTTGTAGGCCACATCGCCACGGCTTTTGTTCACCATATCTACCACGTTGGCCTTATGGTCGGCCAACACCGACAACACATGTCCTAACACGCCCGATACATTCTGGTTGGAGAAAGTAATGCGCGCACCCATAGCACCATTGCGATCCATAGACACTGCCGGGAAATTCACCGAGTTTTTGATGTTGCCGTTTTCCAGATAATCCACCAACTGATCCGCCGCCATAATCGCACAGTTTTCCTCTGCCTCTTCGGTGCTAGCGCCTATGTGCGGCATGGCCAATACATCAGGGCGATTGAGCAGAATAGGCTCGGGGAAATCGCAAATGTACTTGCCCAAATGACCAGCATTGAGGCTGTCCACCACGGCGTGAGCATCTACAATCGCCTCGCGCGCAAAATTCAGCAGCACTGCGCCTTTTTTGCAAACTTTCAGGGTATCGGCGTTAATTAAATGTTTGGTCTGCGGAATGGCAGGAACATGCAGGGTGATAAAGTCGGAGCGCGCCAGTAGCGATTGCAGATTTTCCATGCGCCCTACCTGATTGGGCAGGCGCCATGCGGCTTCTACCGACAAGGCAGGGTCAAAACCCACCACATTCATACCCAGCGCCAATGCAGCATCTGCGATCAAGGAGCCAATTGCGCCCAAGCCCACGATACCCAAAGTTTTGCCTTGAATTTCCATACCAGCAAAGTTGGATTTTTCTTTTTCCAGTAATTTGGACATTTCTTCGGCGTCAGTCATGTGGGTCAAACCATTCACATACTGCATGCCCGACACTATACCGCGCGAGCCGAGCAACATACCGGCCAGTACCAGTTCCTTAACCGCATTGGCATTGGCGCCTGGGGAATTGAACACGACCACACCCTTTTTGGTGTACTCCTCCACCGGCACGTTATTGGTGCCGGCGCCAGCGCGCGCAACCGCTTTGACTGAGTCAGGCAAAGCTTCGCCATGCAGTTTATGACTGCGCAAAATGTAGGCATCCGGGCTGCCAATATCGCTCGCCACTTCATAGTTCTCACGGGGAAAACGGTTCAGCCCTTTGATGGAAATCGCGTTGTAGGTTTTGATCTTGAACATGGGGTTTATCCTCAAATCGACGAACAAAAAGGCCGTGTAAAAACACGGCCTTCATTCAATTAACTGGCTAATCAGGCCGCGGTGGCTTGCTCGTAAGCCCAAGTCAACCAAGGCAGCAGTGCCTCAAGGTCACTGGCGCTCACGGTGGCGCCGCACCAGATACGCAGGCCGGGAGGAGCATCGCGGTAAGCACCAATGTCATAGGCCACACCTTCTTTATCCAACAGCTTGATCATAGCTTTGACTTGGTCAGGCGTAGCCTTCAGGGTGAAACACACACTAGTATTGGACAGGGTTTCTGGCGTTTGCGCCAGGAAATCGATCCAGTCATTGGCGGCCACAAACTTTTTCAACACATCGAGGTTGGCGTTGGAGCGAGCGATAGTTTCTTTGACGCCACCAATCGCACGCACCCAGTCCAGTGCATCCAAATAATCCGCCACCGCCAACATGGACGGGGTGTTGATGGTATCGCCCTTGAAAATTCCCTCAACCACCTTGCCACCACTGGTCATGCGGAACAACTTGGGCATCGGCCAGCTGGGTTTGTAGGTTTCCAAACGCTCTACCGCACGCGGGCTGAGGATCAACATACCGTGAGCACCCTCACCGCCCAGCACTTTCTGCCAGCTGTAGGTGATTACGTCGAGCTTTTCCCAAGGCATGTCCATCGCAAATACCGCTGAGGTAGCGTCGCAAATAGTCAGGCCTTTGCGGTCTGCAGGAATCCAGTCGCCGTTGGGGACTTTTACGCCAGAAGTTGTGCCGTTCCAGGTGAAGATGACGTCGTTGTCAAAATTCACTTTGGACAAATCAGGCAGTAAACCGTAATCAGCTTCGTGTGCGTTAACACTCAATTTCAGCTCTTTGGTGGCATCGCTCAACCAGCCTTTACCGAAAGATTCCCATTGCAGGATGTCTACGCCGCGCGCGCCGAGCAGCGACCACATCGCCATTTCCACGGCGCCGGTATCAGACCCGGGAACCACACCGACGCGATAACCCTCCGGCAGGCCCAGCAACTCGGCGGTATCTTCGCAGGCGCGCTGCAAAGCAGCTTTACCAATTGTGGAGCGGTGTGAGCGACCCAAGGTGGAAATATCCAACTGATCCAAGCTGTAACCCGGGCGTTTGCTGCAGGGGCCAGATGAAAAATTAGGGTTGTTGGGTTTTACGGCTGGCTTCATGGTAGTCCTCTAGCTGACAGGAACGGCATTCTTTGCGCTAGCTATCCAATGCGATAGCAATCCCGCAAGGCTCGCCAAAGAGGGTTCGCCCTCCAAGCAACAATCATGGGGCAAACCCGTAAAATTCGGGGCGTCGATTATGCCAGCTCGCCTTCAAATAACCTAGCCAGAGGTATGTAAACAAACGGAAAAACGACTTGCGAAGCAAAAAAAAGCCCTCTGGATTCCAGAGGGCGCAGGGAGACGTCGATGCATCAACCAGACATCGACGGTGAGAGAACCTAAATGCTCGGAACCAACAGCGACACTCCTTCGCCCAACAAGCATTTCAATCAACTGATACCAATTTATGACTTTATGACAGCGCTGTCAACAATAATTTGGAGTCTTTGAGGAGCTCATCACCAAACGCAGATAAAGCGATAGAGGAACAATATGAAGAAACGCCATATCGAGCGCTTAATTGAACATCGATATGGCAATTTCAAAAATCGAAATAGGGAAGATTAAATCAGCGGCATACCACGTTGGACTACGTGGTCAATCAACGCCCGATTTGAAGGCAAGCCGGAAAGATATTTGCGCGTCTTTTCAACATTCTCGCGAATACGACTTAGGGCTAATGACGGATTGTCCGAACCGCGCGGCAAACGGTTGGCATCCATAGTAAACCCCATACCATAGAGCACATACTGGTAACTGGCAGAAGGGAAAATCTCCTCCACCTGAATGAAGTCAGTGCGGTGGGGTGGCCGGTGTTTCCATAGCTGCAATAATTCACGCAAATGCTCAGGCAGGGCTTCGGGTGCAGACATATCGCGCCAATAATCTGAATCCTGACGCGCCGTCAGCGCGTAGTGAAGCTTAAGAAAGTCGATAATGCGATCCCAGCGATAACGGAAGATTTCATTAAATCGCCCGGAGACAATAGTCATCGCCGATCTATCGACCGGGAACTCTTCGCAAATCATATTCATCGATAACTCGACCAAGGCCAGTGCCGATGCCTCCAGAGGTTCGATAAACCCGGCAGCCATTCCCACCGCAACGCAGTTGCGATGCCAGAACTCCTGTCGATGCCCTGCTCTGATGGATAATTTTTTACTGGTCAGCGAGTCCGCAACTTTTTGGCCAACACTTTTAGCAATATGCGCGCGCAACTCTACTTCAGCTTGCTCCTGCGAAATATAGCTACTGGAAAACACATAACCCACGCCACGGCGGGACGACAGACCTATATCCCAGGTCCAACCTGCCGATTGCGCCGTTGCCACAGTACAGGACTCAATCGGACTTGAAGGTTCCGGATAAGGTACCTGCATAGCCAAGGCAGTATCGTTTAGGGAGAGATGTTTTTTATCAACAAACGGAACACCAAAATGCTGCCCCAACAACAAGCAACTTAAACCCGAACAATCGATAAACAAATCACCCTTGAGCAAGCCCGAATTTTTAGTATCGAGCGCAGCAATATCGCCATTTTCTGCAGCAACAACACGGGTAACGTGATCCAAAACATGGATGACGCCCAGAGCCTTGGTGCAGTGTTGCTGCAACAAAGTGGCAAACTTACCTGCATCCAGGTGATAGCCATAATTCAAAACCCCTGCATACTCAGGCGTGGTGATTTGTTTGGGAGCCAAACCCTGTTCAGCTATGGTGAATTGGGATGAAACCACTTCAGCAAATGGGCGATCAACAAATTGCGTTTGCCACACTGCGGCTAAATTACATTCTGCGTAGCCGTTGGGAATGCTAAAAGGGTGATGATAGATATCATCAGCAGCGCCGGTACGCCAGCCAACAAATTTGGAACCTTGTTTGAACGAAGCAAAACACTCTCGGATTAGATCCGTTTCGGAGATGCCAATCTTGCGCAACGTCGTGCGCATGGAGGGCCAAGTGCCCTCGCCCACACCGATGGTGTTCACGTCCGGGGATTCGATAAGTGTAATACTGATGGGCGACTGGCTGTGCTTGAACTCAGCGGCCAATAAACCTGCCGCCAACCAACCCGCTGTCCCACCGCCGACGATGATGACTTTTTTTATTGGATTATTCATAACTCGCTTCTTGTCATAACTCACTGCTTGAGATGGCCCTGCCAGATAACAGGGCTTGCGGAGTATATTACTTGGCAGAATGCCAAGTCGATCATGCAGAAGCAGAAAACGGTTCAAGCATCCATAGCACAATAGCGAGCAATGAACTGCTCATGAGGCAGTAGTTGTGCCAGATGATTGGCTATGTGATCGCGATATCCATTCATGTATTGAATAAATTCTGCATCGGACATGTTGTCTACGATGGGCTGGTAATCGCGCGGCACAAACCCTTGCCCAATCAATACCTGTGCCCAACCATTCGTCCTGAATAATTCATCACCACCCAAGAACACCATGCCGCTCTGGGTAAACATATCCATGCGATGACGCAAGGTGTCAGGCACCGGCATCTGCCGCACATAATCCCAAAATGCCGAATCATTACGCGCTGTTGCATGGTAATGAAGAATGATGAAATCACGAATAGATTCCGCCTCCTCCTTGGATTGACGATTGTATTCATCAACCAACACTTGTTGTACACCACGCAAGGGAAACAAACGTAAAAAGCGAATCAAACCAGAAGTGACCATATGAATACTGGTCGACTCTAAAGGCTCGAGGAAACCCGAAGCCAAACCCAGTGCAACACAATTTTTATTCCACCCAAGCTTGCGCCGCCCAGTAGTAAATTGAATCACTCGCGGTTCGGTTAACCTTTCACCTTCGATATTGGCAGTTAAAGTTTTTTCTGCCCAGTCCCTATCGGCAAATTGACTGGAGTAAACAAGTCCATTACCCGTGCGATTTTGTAAAGGGATACGCCACTGCCAACCAAATGCCTGTGCTGTCGAGCTGGTGTAAGGAGTAGCCGGCTTTATTTTAGCGGTTTGCACAGCCAGCGCTGTATCGCAGGGCAACCAGTGTTGCCAGTTTTCATAACCGCTGTTGAGTGTCTGCTCGATTAACAAACCGCGAAACCCGCTGCAATCGATAAAAAAATCACCTTCGATTTTAGTACCATTGTTCAGTTGTAAGGATTCAATAAAACCTGTGTCCGGGTTTTGGGAAACCTGCTCTATTTTTCCCTCGCAGCGAATCACTCCTAAACGCTCGCTGAATTGACGCAGATATTTAGCATAGAGCCCGGCATCAAAATGAAACGCATAATTGAGCGCGGGATTGTCGCTAATGATAAAACGTTCAGCGCGTGCTGCTTCGTGCTCCAAACAATAGGCACCAAAAGGGATTTGCAAACCTAACTTTTGTGCACGCGCCCAAAAATGCTGGAATTCTCCTGCCCAAAAAATACGCCCAACCTGACCAAAGGCATGGATATAATCTTCACCTACACTTCCCCAATTTTTGAAATTAATCCCCAACTTAAATGTTGCATGGGTAGCACGCATCATTTCTGCTTCATCGATGCCAATCAGTTTGTGAAAAGCCTGCATAGTAGGAATAGTTGCTTCGCCTACACCAACCACACCTATTTCCTCGGACTCAACCAGAGTCACTTGTACTTTTCCCTGATAGACCTTTCCTATAGCAGCCGCCGCCAACCAACCAGCAGTGCCACCACCTACTATGATTAATTTTTTTACAGGCTGCATTTTTACCTCTTATTATGAAATCAATCCGAATCAGGATTGCTGCAACAGTTTGGTATTTTTAAGATCAACCAAGGCCTGCATATTACTGAATGAACCTATGATTAAATAAGCATACCGCAACATTCCATTGCGATGTAATTGGGCAATTTCATTATCCGGCAATGCCAACAGACGCGATTTATTAATCGTCGCATAGCGGTTGCCAATAAAACTAGTCCTATTTGCAAAGGTGATTTCCAGTCTAATAGGCTCTATTAACTCCAAGCGTTCAAATTCATTCAGCATAGCTTCGACTTCAGCCACACCTTCATGCAATAAAGAAAGAACTCGAGTGATTTTTTCCAAATAGGCTGAATACCCACCCTGTGGTAAAAACAAAAACTCTCCCTCCTCACCACGAGCAATACGCGGATTGGCAAGGTCGATATTCACCATAGCTTCGACATGGCCATCCACTGTTTCTTTCATGCCTATTACAAACGGTTCACGCTCAATAATGGCTGGAATATAGGGGGCAGCCCAGGAATCCCCAACCAAAAATAAATTTTCATTTGACTCAAAACCTAAAAGGCAAATAGTGAGCCAGCGCCCCTCTTCTGTACGCTGAAATAAAATCGGATAGTATTTTTGGATCTCATTAAATTCACCGGGATAAACTGCACATGCCGCAACAGCATCACCCAAATCGGCACCGCGCCGGGTAATTACGCGAAGATTTTTATGTGCGACATTATTAAGCATCTGATAGTTCGTCATTGTTATTCCTATTGCCAACACAAAAAACAAAGCCGCTGTTTCCAGCGGCTTTGTTTATATTTGCTATACAAACACTAACTTAGAAAGTGTAACGCAAGCCAAGCTGGTAACGTGCCCCCAAATCTTCAAGGGAAAGCAACTGTGCTTTGGAGCGACCGTGGGTACGATAGTTCTCGCCAGTTACATTGATACCCTCTGCCGTTAAGGTCAGGTTATCGTTAATTTCATAACCGATAGACACGTCAATTTGTGCATAATCTTCAACGTATTCTGGTTGATTACCGCCACCCGCTGTACGGCTCTCCAGGAAGCTGTCGCGCCAGTTGTAGGCCAAACGGATTTGCCATGCATCGCGGTCATAGAAACCAACAAAGTTAGCCGTATCAGATAAACCAGTCATTGCGAACTGACCTTCAGTAGTGAGGTTATCGAACTCCACATCGGCATCAACCATAGTGTAGTTTGCCTGCACACCAAAACCGGTATCGCCAAACCAATGTTGAACAGCAAACTCAATACCATCAATAACAGTCGCTTTATCGTTGACTGGCTTGTTAACTTTCCACATCAACAGCGGATCATCCCCATCGGCGCGAACCCAGCGTCCATTGTCAGAAATAAACTGTGGATTTGAATTTGCCAATACATAGGTGTGGAGCGCTTCTTCATTGGTTTGTGGTATACCACTGCCAACCGCCAACTGCCCCAAACGCACATCGCGTAAACCATACGCCGATTCTTCAACAATTTGGGTGCCGATAAAATTGTCTACGTCCTTGCGGAAATACCCCAAAGACACATAGCTGTCATCGGTGTAGTACCACTCAGCGGAGAGATCGGTGTTAAATGACTCCATGGGTTTCAAACCAGGAACACCGGAGTTGGCAGTTCTGTTATACAGATCATTCAAGCCAACATCAGGACGCAGATCTACGTAGCTTGGACGCCCAATAGTTTCACTCAAAGACAGGCGCAATTTCAGAGAGTCCGATGGGCTGATATCAAAGTCGATATTCGGTAAAAGATAATCGTAAGAACCCGAGCCAGTTTGCAAGGTTTTTTCGCTGGCATAACGCACCGACCAGTCGTTATCACCTTCCCACCAAAGGATACGCGGCTCATTTACCAAAGAGCGTGAATTAACATCGGTTTCTTCGTAGCGAACACCAACTAAAATATTGGAGTCCATACCAGCTAAATCAAAATTGGAACTGAATTGAACATAAGCTGATTTGGATTCCTCTTCAATCGTGCGGTTAGTGGTGTAAATACCATTCCACTGAATTTTTCCATTCACGAAATCATAGAAATCTGCCGGGTAAGCACCACTTGCGTTGATGGCTTCGGCCGTTTCGATAATTTTTGGCAAATTAGCGTCTATACCAACAAAGAAAAGTTCGTTATTGGTGGTTGCACCGTAATCAGGGAAATCACGGCCAAAATCGCGCATTTCAAAATATTGGTCTGGGTATGCTGCTGGATCGATACCATCCCAGTTACCAATACCTTGACGGTTATCACCGGACGCACGGCTTGCGTTCAAATCTTTACGCTGCTCAATACCAAAATGAAGCGCAGCGTTTTCAAAGAATCCAGAACCATTAAATTGGAATTCGCCAGTCAATTGTGTTTGTTCAATCTCGGTGCGATTGCGTGAGCGTGGGTTATTGGTCATCGCGCCACTCACATCGCCGCCATCCAATGCGCCATTACAGTTACCGCTGGTGTAGGTCGCACGTGGTGGGCGATTGCGAGTAATACAATCATCAAAAGTGACACTCATGAGCGGCATGCTCTTGGACCAATCCACGTATTCACCAGTAACTACGTTAGCATTCAAGCCCACTTCAACGCCGTCACTCGCATTTTTTGCACTGGAGCTGTGATGATCCAAACTCAAAGAAAGTTGATCATTTACTTCAAAGGCGAGATTCAAGCCAACAGAATTATTGTCGGTGTAAGATTCAACATGACCACCAGCAAAAGATACATCCTTCAGACGACTAACACCGTTAGTCAAATAAGACTCGCGATAAATAACGGGCGTGCGCACCGCACCATTATCGAAAGTCAGCTCGGAAATAGCATCCACGTTAAACCACACAGATTGCTGCGCACGATCCGAGGTGCGATCCAAACCGGAATAGGTGTAATCCAGTGTCGCGGTTAAACGCTCGGTAGGTTTAAATTGGAATACTGCTTGGGCGTTGGTACGTTCACGCTCGTTGTCTTGCACTTCGTAGCGTAAATCAGTTGGCAGCGCATACAAATCGCCGTGATTTGGCGCATTATTAATAACAACACCATCTTTGAAACGCTCTACTGATCGCTTGCTGAGATCAGCATTGGTCGCATCCCATTTATTGATATTGGCCCAGTTATTTACAAAGTTATTTGCATTTGAATTGTCGCGGCGCTGGTAAGAACCGGTTAATGCAACACCAAAGGTATCATCGTCGTTAACCCAGGAATACAAACCGGAAACTTCTGGCGTGATTTCGTCGCCCACACCAGAGCGCACAGTTTCATCTTGTGTCGCTTTTACGCCAATACTGGCGCGACTACCGGCTTCCAGAGGGCGCAGGGTATTGATATTAATCGTAGCGCCCAAGCCACCAGTTGCGACATCAGCGCGGCCAGTTTTATAAACTTCCACACCAAACACAGACTCAGATGCAAGGTTTGCAAAATCATAAGCGCGAGTTGAGGAATCGCCGGTATTGTTGTTGGCAACTGCGGGCATAACACGGCCATTCAAAGTAACCATGTTTAATTCAGCACCAATACCACGCGCGGTTACCTGTGAGCCTTCACCATCTGAACGATTGATAGAAAGACCGGTGATACGTTGTAAAGATTCTGCAAGGTTGGTATCGGGCATTTTACCGATATCTTCAGCAGAAATGGCATCAACCACACCTACCGCATTACGTTTGGTATCCATAGATTGCATTACCGATGCACGGATACCGGTGACCATTACTTCTTCAACTTGATTATCTTGCGCAAAAACAAGTCCACTCATACTTGCCGCAACAGCAGTTGCCAGCATTTTCTTTTTGAAGCTTATTGTGTCGTACATGGAGCCCTCTCCTTTTTTATCGTCGGGATTATTTTCCGGTACACCATGTTTGAAACATTATCGAATAGATACTGCTTCAAACATTTTCGCCCCATAAACTGCAGGCGAATTCGCGTATTTATTTAGCCGATTGCAACTTGATGCCCATAGCCAAAAGCGCAAACGATTTGTTTTTATTTTTTCGCTAAATAATTTCACGTGCATTCAGGCGCCATGACCTGATCGCTAGATTGCGCGTAAAACTACCCCCATGTGACAGCGCTGTCAATTGTTTGAAAAACATATTTACATTTAAATTTTTTGAAAAATCTTATTGTCTTTTTGACTTATAGATTTGAATTGACGTTAATTTAACTGCCAGTCGATGGGGGATTTTCCTTGTGCTTCCAAATAAGAATTGGCGCGGGAAAAATGACCACACCCAATAAATCCGCGGTGTGCCGACAAAGGTGAAGGGTGAGGTGCCTTGAGAACCAAATGTTTTTGCTGATCGATAAAGGCTGCTTTTTTCTGGGCATAACTCCCCCACAACAAAAACACAACGCCTGAACACTTCTCGTTGACGATTTGTATGGCCCGGTCAGTAAACTGCTCCCAACCACGCCCTTGATGGGAGCCGGCAGCAGCCTGCTGCACAGTCAGGGTAGCGTTGAGCAAAAGCACACCCTGGTTGGCCCAAGCCTGCAGGCACCCATGCCCGGGATGCTGAAAACCAATATCACGCTGTAATTCTTTGAACATATTCTGCAGCGAAGGGGGCACTGGTACGCCAGGTTGTACGGAGAAGCACAAGCCGTGAGCTTGCTGAGGCCCGTGATATGGGTCTTGCCCCAGAATGACCACCTTTACCGCATCAAGCGGTGTGCTGTTAAACGCATTGAAAATATTTTTTGACTCAGGATAAATAACCTTACCCTGCTGTTTTTCTGCCAACAAAAATGCTTTGAGCGCTTGCATATAGGGCTGTTCAAACTCTTGCCCAAGCGGCATCAACCAACTGGGATGCATATCTATTTTTTTAGCAGTTGTCATAAAACCCGCTCCAAAACAGCGTGAAAAACAGCAAAAACATGAACTTCGGTTAATAAAAAGCCCGACAGAAGGCCGGGCTTTTTACAAGACTTGACGCTAAAAGTAAAACTTACAGCTTGTCGGCGTTCTCAGCCAAGTATTTAGCAACACCCTCTGGTGAAGCATCCATACCTTTATCACCATCTTTCCAACCTGCAGGGCAAACTTCACCGTGTTGCTCATGGAATATCAGGGCGTCTACAGTGCGGATGGTTTCATCAATGTTACGACCGATTGGCAAATCATTAACGATCTGTGAACGAACAACGCCCGCTTCGTCAATGATGAACGTACCGCGGAAAGCTACGCCGTCCGCAGACTCAACATCGTAAGCCTTGGCGATAGCATGCGTAATATCAGCAACCAGGGTGTAACGCACTGGGCCGATACCACCTTGATTAACGGGAGTGTTGCGCCAGGCGTTGTGAGTGAATTGAGAATCGATAGATACACCAATCACTTCTACATTGCGCTTTTTGAACTCTTGCACACGGCTATCAAAAGCCAACAACTCAGAAGGACATACAAAGGTGAAGTCCAGTGGGTAGAAGAATACAACCGCTTTTTTACCCTTGGTTGCAGCAGCAAAATTGTAGCCATCTACGATTTCGCCACTTGCCAATACTGCAGCTGCAGTAAAATCAGGTGCTTTTTTACCTACTAATACGCCCATAATTCATCTCCTATAGTTCGGGTTAGGGGTGGTTGAGGTTTGAGACAAAAACCAATTTCAATAAAGCTATTCCTCTATTGTGACCATTTTGCGGTCAGTAATTGATTACATCTTTAATACCGATAGTGCGCCGCTATCTTACACAGCTAGCGCCAGCAGTCCCATAGATTTTCTATATGACAAATATAAAGCCATCGCTATAGCCAATCCGGTTGTACATGCTGTCGCACCAAAAAATATGCCCCCTAATGTTAAAAAGACTCAAACAGGAATTTATCTCAGAAATTGTTGACATTGATTCTCACCTGACTTAAAGTTTCATTTGCGATTTTAAGCACATTTTTTGACCCAGCCCGGACGTTTTTATGTACGTATGTTTGTGCAAAGGCATTACCGATAAGCAAATCAAAGCTGCCATCAACGAGGGGGCTGATTCGTTAGGCCGTTTGAGAAAAGCACTGGGAGTTGCAACCCAATGCGGCAAATGCTCTGCCATGACTCGTGAGATCCTTAGCGAATCACTGGAGACTACCCCATTAATAAATGGCTTACCGCAGTTCTACGCCGTAGCTTGAGTTGCTACCCATCCTGCCACTTGAAACCGTAGCAAGAATCCAAATCATTACGATTTTATTTATTTTCCTTACCTTTCAATTACTTACAAAACACCACGCTTGACATAACTCCCAGTGGCGCCCAGACTTTCCAGCCTGACATTCAGCATACTAAGGAGAACTCCCATGAAAGGCGATCCACAAGTTATAGCGGTCTTAAATAAGGTACTGGGCAATGAATTGGTTGCCATCAACCAGTATTTTTTACACGCGCGCATGTACAAAGATTGGGGCCTGAAAGAGTTGGCTGATCATGAGTACCACGAATCTATTGATGAAATGAAACACGCCGATGCACTGGTTGAGCGTATTTTGTTTCTCGAAGGCCTACCTAACCTGCAAGATCTGGGCAAACTGCACATAGGCGAAGATACACCAGAGATGCTCAAATCTGATCTGCGACTTGAGTTGAAGGCAATTCCCGACTTACGCGATGGCATATTAATTTGTGAAAGTGTGCGCGATTTTGTCAGCCGCGACTTACTGAAAAGTATTCTCGAATCAGAAGAAGAGCACGTTGACTGGCTGGAAACCCAACTATCACTGATTGATACAGTCGGCCTGCAAAACTACTTGCAATCTAAAATGGGCAGCGCCAGCTAATTGTTGTTTTTGCAGAGAAAGTAGTCACAAACAATAAAGGAGCCAACAGGCTCCTTTATTGTTGGATAACACAACACAAGGTTTACATGTTGATCCAGCCATTTAGAGCGCGCAATTTAAACACTCTGTCACCGTGTTTTAGCACTACTCCATCTACCAGAATATCTTGTACAACGAACTGACCAGTAGCGACTATATTGCCTACTCCCAAAGTCTGGCCATTAATCACCACACTGCTGATACCACCGGCAAGGTAATCATGGCGCTGGTAGCTGATAGTTGGCATTTTTTGCTTGGTATTCCAAGGCAACTCATTGAAATCCTGTGCCGGGGAATTGGCAAAAGTACGGGCAGGTTCACGCTCGACTTCGCTCGGCACTGGTGTCGCATCAGGCGCCAGGGAAGCGACAAATGGATCAACAATAGATTCCGACCCCACTGACTCTTCCGCCGCATAAAGTTGTTTAACGTCGGTATCTGCTATCACCGCCGGTGCATCAGTCTCGTCTGCATAGAGATTTTGAATATCGCTAGACGCAACCTTTTCACCATCCCCACTTACAGCAGTCAAACTACCCACAGGGCCAGTAGACTCTACTTGCGGCGCTTCAGTAACCCGGGCTGCTATTGCGGGTGAAGGTTTGGCGACAGGCTCTGGCGCTATTGCTTGGGAACTGGCCGCTGAAGTCTTGGCTTCTTGCACTGAGGCAGCTGTTACTGGCCCAGGCTGAGAGGCGGAGTACCATCGCCAGACGACAACTAGAATGATCAATACAAACACCGGGGCAGGTAGCCACCAGCGCCAATAGGAGGAAGCCTGCTCAGGCTCCAGCGCCAAAGGGTTATGACGAGTATTCAGATCAGGCAAGGGTGCCTGATTTTTACGCTCATTATCGGCGCGATTGAGGGCATCCAAGATTAACGACATACCACTAGAGCCCTTGGCTATCGGTCACCTGCGACTCCAAGAGCGCAGGGATCTTTTGTTCATCCAACTGTACCAGGAGTTTATCGGCACCCAGCACTTCATTCAAACGACGCAGGGTTTGCGCACCAATAACCCCATCGGGAAGAATATTTTGGGTGCGCTGGAATAGTTCTACTCGTTTTTTCAATTTTTCGGTAAAGAACTGGCGAGTCAAAGGCGCCGGCTGTTGATCCAGACGCGCAAATTGCTCTGCGACCCAAGTCACCAGGTCACTTTTATCGCCCAGCTGCAAACTCTTATCAAAACCCTCGGGGCGCGACCAAACATAAACAAAATCGCCCGTCCATACTGGCGCGACATCACTCCAAGGCACAATTTTTTCCATACCATTTTCAATCACTAGTAAGTAATTTTCACTCAGACCAACCACCAGCAAGTAAACCCATTTTTTATCATCAGTGGCCAAGGTCATTAACCCGGGACGGTTCACATCCTTCAATTCATCCCACGATGAAAGACGCGCTTTTTCGCAACTGTAATTAGCAGTTACCGATGACAAACAAGGGTTCATCCGGTTATCTATTGGGATGGCAAGGTAATCGAATAAAACTAATTGTGCAGCGACCATATCTCGCGTCGCCATAGCAACTACGGGGGACGCCGGAGGTAAGGCTTCAGCTAAAACAGCTGCTGAAGACGCACTGATCGCCGAGCCGGGAGTGACAGAAGAAGCAATTTGCACCTGCGCCTCAGCTGTGGTTGGGGGAAAGTTCGACGGATCATCGGGTAATAAAAACCAGACGCCAGCCATAACCAGTGCCAAAACACCAACCAAAAGCGCATGCCATGAAGTGCGCGCTGCCGCTATCTTTTCCTCTTCCTGCGTTGCGGTACCGGCAACCTCTTTTGTGGCTGCAGCAAAAATACGCTTATCGATTATATGTTGATTTTGTGCATAAGCACCCAGTAAAAGTCGCTCGCAAAGCACATTGATTAGCCGGGGTATACCGCCACTAAAGCGGTGGATTTCCCTGATGATGGTATCGCTAAAAGGACGCTGGTGATCCGGTAAGCCAGCTATTTTGAGTCGGTGATGGATGTACGCCTTGGTTTCGGCTGGCGTAAGTGCTTCCAAATGAAAACGTGCAGTGATCCGCTGGGAAAGCTGGCGCAGCGCCGGGCGCGCCAGTAATTTCTTTAATTCAGGCTGCCCAACCAGCATGATTTGCAAGAGTTTTTCTGTGGTAGTTTCAAGGTTGGTAAGCAGCCGAATTTGCTCTAGAACGGGCACCCTCAGCAGTTGAGCCTCATCAATCAGGAGCACCGTCTTGCGCCCTTTGCGGTGGTTATTGAGCAAAAAAACATTGAGTGCATCAGTGAGATTTTTTACCGTCAACTCATCATCAATATAGCTAACCCCCAACTCATCACAAATCGTGGACAGCAGTTCCGGCGCATTAGCAGTAGGGTTGAGAATAATCGCTATGTCGGTGTTATCAGGCAGCTGCTCCAGCAAGCAGCGAACAATTGTTGTTTTACCCGTTCCGACTTCGCCCGTGAGCATCACAAAACCACCGTTTTGAATGCCGTAGAGCAAGTGAGCCAAGGCTTCCCTATGCTGGTCGCTCATAAAGAGATAGCGCGGGTTTACAGCGATTGAGAAGGCAGGTTCTTTCAACCCAAAAAATTCGTGATACATAAGCGCAGCGTGGCACAGTTATTATGAATGACTCGATGGGCCGGAATAATAACAGGCCTGACTACATCAAGGCAGCATCTTCTTGGGGGCAACCCGCCCAGATATCATCAGCCAGCTAGAAATGCACACCTGAACCGCGGGTTGCGACCACAGCCTCAATCTGATGTTGCGACCAGAGCGCTTTTGCCAGAGTTTGTAACGCTTCGGGTTCCCCGTGAACCAGATAAAAACGCGGACTTGAAGTAAAAGCCGCAGCCCAATTCAACAGTTGCTGTTGACCCGCGTGAGCGGAAAAGCCGCCCAGGGTATGAATTTTGGCGCGCACCATAATTTCCTGGCCAAATAATTTGATCTTTTTAACTCCGTTGACCAGGATCCGCCCCAGCGTTCCTTGAGCTTGAAAACCGACAAAAACAACGTGGGTATTCTTTTGCCAGAGACGGTGTTTAAAGTGATGGCGAATCCGCCCACCGGTACACATACCACTACCGGCAATGATAATGGCTCCGTTTTTCACCCGATTAAGTGCAATGGACTCTTCTACACTTGCGGTAATAGTCAGACAAGGGAGAAATTCACTGAGGGTGCGGCTGCGATATGCGTTCATCAAAGCGCGATCGCGAGCATGCCAGTCGTGGCGCATTTGGTCATACACTTCGGTAACAGCGCCTCCCATCGGGCTATCCAGATAAACACGCCAGCCATTTAATTTGCCTTGGTGATACATAAGGCCCAGTTGAAATAGCAACTCCTGAGTCCGGCCTATGGCAAACGCTGGTATAAGGATGTTACCGCCGTCTGCCGCAGCTTGTGCCAGCACCTGCTCGAACTCGACGATGGTATCGTCAAAAGAGCGATGATTGCGATCTCCATAAGTCCCCTCCATGACAACCACATCTGCATGACGCAATTGGGTCGGTTCAGGCATGAGCGACGTATCCGGGTTACCCAAATCACCGGAGAAAACTAACGTCCTTGCGGTATCGCCCTGCCCCATGTGCAACTCCACTATCGCCGACCCAATAATATGGCCGGCATCATGAAATACCAGTTTTAGCCCAGGCCCAACAGCTTGGGTAACACCATAGTTAACAGGCTCACAAAGGTCCAAGGTGCGCTCAACATCAAGGTCATCGTACTCAGGCCTCAACGGCTCATGTCCAGCTCGCTCTCGACGCAGGTTTTCATAATCCAAGTCGCGCAGATAAAGGCTGAGTGCATCTTTTAATAGAATGGGCAACAACCGCGCGGTTCCTTCGGTGCAGTGGATGCTCCCACGAAATCCACCGCGTACCAACCGTGGCAGACGTCCACTGTGATCCAGATGGGCATGGGACAATATCACCGCATCAATCGCTGCAGGATCGAAGTCAAACTTTTGGTCTCCTCCCTCTTCACCCTGCAAGATCCCACAGTCCAATAGGTAACGTTTGCCAGCGGTCTCCATTAAATGGCAAGAACCTGTCACTTCTTGAGCGGCGCCAAGAAAATTGAGCTGGTGCGTTTTTATACTGGTCATAACAACTCCTTACTCGCGTGATGTTTGCACAGGAACACTGCTGCAAGCCAGGTTAGCTATCCCGCATCTCAGCGCCGTGCCACTTTATGGAGCTTAGCAGCTAAAGTAGTTGTCATCTGTGGCACTGGTGTTCCAGTTTTGTGCAAATATCCCATGTTTAAAAGCCAGCCCAAACTGGCACACATTTTCATGAACCCTGTGCAACCATAAATTAAACAAAGCTATTTCAACCCCCAAAGGCTGATTAATTGACGAGGAACTCATGACCAAAGCCCAGAACAATAAGTACCTGCAAAACCTTACTTTCTGGTTCATTGCCAGCCTTGGTATACATGCCCAAAGTGAAGAAAGCCTGATTACCTACCCAGGTTATACCGGCGAATATGCCGGCTATACGCTCAAGGTGGATGAGCGTTTTAATGCGCTGGACAACAACCTATGGCGCAAGGGGGATGGCGCCGTAGGGCATGAATCCGACTGTCGCTTTACCCCTCAGGGTGTCGTAATTCGTGATGGCGTACTGAATCTCATCGTCAACAAAGAAAAAGTACCCGCCAGTTGGTCAGAGGATCATCAACAGAAAAAGCGCGCCTACGGCTACTCCTGCGGTGAACTGCGCACCGCACCAGAGAAATCAGTCAAGTACGGCCGCTTTGAAACCCGCATGAAGGCACCTGCACGAGCCACCGCCAGTGGTTATATTTCGTCACTTTTCACTTATGTAAATAGCGGCTCGCCGCGCGAGTGGGAGGAGATTGATATCGAATTGGAGGGCGGCCGCCCCGATAAGTTTCAGGCCAACCTAATCTATGGTTTGGATACACCCAACTGGGTCGCCACCCGTGAATGGGGCGCATGGGAGGACAAAATCGAGGTAGGACCAGTGGACAAATGGCGCGTCTTTGCCATCGAATGGACCCCCAGCTTCATTAAATGGTACGTAGACGGCAAGCTGGTCAAGACTCTAGATCAAAGCGAGCTGGACTGTATACCTGAATGCGCGCCGGGGCAGAAAAAGCCTACCCCCATTCCAGATAACCTGACTTCATTGATGATGAATTTCTGGATTCCCAACGATGAGATTCAGGATGTCTTCGGCGGTAACAAAAAGCACAACTCTTACCCCATGGTGACCCAATACGACTGGATTCGCATTTATGAAATGAATGAGCATCCGCTTGCTAACTACGCCGTCAAAAGCGAGTAGTTAGTACCCCTGTTATTTATCTTTAGTTGTTCTTCTATTGTTTTCTAATGCTCTCCCCCATTCAGCCGATGCACCAGCATCGGCTTTTTTACGTATAAGCCAAGAGGTGCAAAACACTCCCGTTTTCACCAGCTACCACGCGCCGTAGTTCGATTGCCCGACCAGCCCCAAATTGATACCATTGCCGCCTTTTTAAGCAGGCAACCTGCAGCCATCGAATCTCCCGCCTTTTTTATTGTTTGATTTCCAATCACAGAGAGCTTTTATGTCAGTTGATTTTCGTTCAGCTTCCCTTTCGGTTTTGTCTTATAACGACGAGTTTGTGCAACGTCATATCGGACCGGATGACCGTCAAACCGCCGCTATGCTAGCCACGTTGGGGCTGGGTTCCGTCAAGGAGTTGATTGACAAAACTGTGCCGGAAAATATCCGTCTCAAGGGCGAAATGGCGCTAGGCGAAGCGATGACCGAAGCCAATGCATTGGCACAATTAAAAGCCATCGCCAGCAAAAATAAAATTTTTAAAAGCTACATTGGCATGGGTTATCACGACACCCACGTACCTCATGTAGTGCTGCGTAATGTGCTCGAAAACCCGGGTTGGTACACCGCTTACACGCCCTACCAGCCAGAAATTGCCCAGGGTCGTTTGGAAGCGCTGCTCAATTACCAGCAAATGATTATCGACCTGACCGGTATGGACATGGCAAACGCCTCCATGCTGGATGAAGGCACCGCCGCGGCCGAAGCCATGGCCATGTGTAAACGCCAAAACAAAAAGAGCAAATCCGATGTGTTCTTTGTGGATGCCGATACCCATCCACAAACCATATCAGTCGTCAAAACCCGTGCGGAACACTTTGGCTTTGAGGTAGAGGTGGCACCTATTGAGCAATTGGCTGCCGGCGATTATTTTGGCGCCCTACTCTCCTACCCCGGCTCGAGCGGTCAGATTCGCGATTTAACTGCCATTATCGACACCGCACACACCAACAACGCTTTGGTGACAGTGGCTTCTGACCCTATGGCATTGATGCTGCTCAAATCCCCCGGTGCGATGGGTGCCGATGTAGTGATCGGTACCAACCAGCGCTTTGGTGTGCCCATGGGCTTTGGCGGCCCACATGCTGGCTTCTTCGCCTTCCGCGACGCCTATAAACGCTCAGCACCCGGCCGTATTATTGGTGTGTCCATCGACGCGCGCGGCAAGCAAGCCCTGCGCATGGCCATGCAAACCCGCGAGCAACATATCCGCCGCGAAAAAGCCAACTCCAACATTTGTACCTCTCAGGTCTTGCTGGCAGTGATGAGCGTGTTTTACGCCATCTACCACGGCCCCGAAGGTTTAAAACGCATCGCTAACCGCATTCATCGCCTCACCGCCATTGCCGCGGCGGCGCTTAAAGCCAAGGGTTTTGGCATTGCCAATGGGCAGTTCTTTGACACTATCACCGTTAATGTGGGCGATAACCAAAAAGCAATTTATCAGGCAGCACTGGCAGCTGAAATTAACCTGCGCTTGGTGGGCAGTGATTCCTTGGGCATCAGCCTGAATGAAACCACGTCGGCGGCAGACTTGGAGCAGTTGTTAGCCGTGTTTGGTGTAGCCGGTGTTGAAATAGAAGCGCTGGACGAACAAGTCAGCGCCGGTAAAAACCTCACAGCCAGCCATGCAATCCCCGCTACTCTGCTGCGCAACGATGCCGTGCTATCGCACCCGGTATTCAACAGTTATCACAGCGAAACCGAAATGCTGCGCTACCTGAAGCGCCTGGAGTCGCGCGATATCGCCCTGAACCAAGCGATGATTCCGCTCGGTTCCTGCACCATGAAACTCAACGCCACCGCCGAGATGATTCCGGTAACCTGGCCAGAATTTGGCAAGCTGCATCCCTTCGCGCCTATCGACCAAGCGCAGGGCTACAAGGCGCTATTTGAAGAATTACAGGAAATGCTCAAAGCCTGTACTGGCTACGACGCCATCAGCCTGCAACCCAATGCCGGTTCGCAAGGTGAGTACGCTGGCCTCGTGGCGATCAAAAAATACTTTGAAAGTAAAGGCGAAACCCAGCGCGATATTTGTTTGATTCCCGCTTCCGCTCACGGCACTAACCCTGCATCTGCACAAATGGTGAGCTACAAAGTAGTGGTAGTCGCCTGTGATAGCAAAGGTAACGTCGACTTAGCCGATTTGGCCGATAAGATCGCCACTTACGGCGACCAAATCGCCTGCATTATGGTGACCTACCCATCTACCCACGGGGTGTTTGAGGAAGGCATTACCCAGCTCTGCGATATGGTGCATGCGGTGGGCGGTCAGGTATATATCGACGGCGCCAACATGAACGCACTGGTAGGCGTTGCAGCACCGGGCAAATTCGGCGGCGACGTATCCCACCTGAACCTGCACAAAACCTTTTGCATTCCCCATGGCGGCGGTGGTCCTGGCATGGGGCCAATCGGTGTAGGCAAACATCTGGAGCCATTCCTCGCCGCTCACCCAGTGCAAGCCGTACCCGGCACCGAGCTGAGCAATGGCACCATTTCGGCTGCCCCCTGGGGCTCGGCCAGCATCCTGCCGATCAGCTGGATGTACATCAAAATGATGGGTGCTGTAGGTATGCGCAAAGCCACCGAATACGCCATGCTGAATGCAAACTATGTAGCCAAAAAACTCGAATCGGCTTACCCGATTCTCTACAAAGGCAGCAATGGGTTTGTCGCCCATGAATGCTTGCTGGATTTGCGCCCCTTAAAAGAAGCCAGCGGTATCAGCGAGGAAGACATCGCCAAGCGTTTGATGGACTTTGGCTTCCACGCACCCACCATGTCCTTTCCGGTTGCCGGCACCTTGATGATCGAGCCTACCGAGTCTGAATCCAAAGCGGAATTGGATAGATTCATTGAAGCCATGCTGATTATCCGCACGGAGATTGACCAAGTAATCAACGGCGAAATAACTGCTGAGGCCAGCGCTCTCCACAACGCGCCTCACACACAGGATGATGTAATGGACGACAACTGGACCCGCGTTTACTCCCGCGAAGTCGCCGGTCGCCCCGCTTCGTGGTTAAAAAACCACAAAGTCTGGCCAAGTGTAAACCGCATAGACAACGTCTACGGCGACCGCAATCTGGTGTGTTCATGCCCGAGCATTGATACTTATATGGAGTAATCCATATTATAAATACCCCCTCACTTTTGCCGAAAAAAGTGAAAGCTTGACTCAAAAATGTAAAAGGAGCCGTTTAGGCTCCTTTTACATTGGGCATTTTGGGATAACTTCCTGTATATTACGCCGCTATTTTCAAACCCTGCTTTTCTAACCTTGCATAACATTAAGAGAGTCCTATGGCTGACTTATCCCTTTACAGAAACATCGGTATCTTCGCTCACGTTGACGCCGGTAAAACCACTACCACCGAACGTATCCTCAAGCTGACCGGTAAAATTCACAAGATCGGTGAAGTTCATGAAGGTGAATCAACTACCGACTTCATGGTTCAGGAAGCTGAGCGCGGCATTACCATTCAGTCAGCAGCGGTTACCTGCTTCTGGAAAGGCACTCGCTTTAACGTTATCGACACCCCCGGACACGTTGACTTCACCGTTGAAGTGTATCGCTCTCTGAAAGTATTGGACGGTGGCATCGGCGTATTCTGTGGTTCTGGTGGTGTAGAGCCACAATCAGAAACCAACTGGCGCTACGCGAACGATTCTAAAGTTGCGCGTTTGATTTTCGTAAACAAGCTGGATCGTATCGGTGCTGACTTCCTGCGCGTAACTGATCAAGTTAAAAAAGTACTTGGCGCTAAACCACTGATCATGACTCTGCCAATCGGTCGTGAAGATACCTTTAAAGGTGTGGTAGATCTGCTTAGTAAAAAAGCATACATCTGGGACGACTCAGGCCTGCCAGAGAACTACACAATTACTGACATTCCAGCTGATATGGTTGACGACGTTGACATGTACCGCGATCAGATGGTTGAAAACGCTGTTGAAGCGGATGACGACCTGATGATGGCCTACATGGAAGGTGAAGAAATCTCTGTAGAAGACATCAAACGTTGTATCCGTAAAGGTACTCGCGACCTGATGTTCTTCCCAACTTTCTGCGGCTCAGCATTTAAAAACAAAGGCATGCAATTGCTGTTGGACGCAGTTGTTGATTACCTGCCAAGCCCAACCGAAGTTAACCCACAGCCTTTGACCGACGCAGAAGGCAATGAGACTGGTAACTACGCAATCGTATCCGCTGACGAGCCTTTCCGCGCTCTGGCATTTAAAATTATGGATGACCGTTTTGGCGCCCTGACCTTTATCCGCATCTACTCAGGCGTACTGAACAAAGGTGACACCATCCTTAACTCTTTCACCGGCAAAACCGAACGTGTTGGCCGTATGGTAGAGATGAACGCTAATGACCGCACCGACCTGACCACTGCTCAAGCGGGCGATATCATTGCTCTGGTTGGCTTGAAGAACGTACAAACCGGTCACACCCTGTGTGATCCAAAACATGAATGTACCCTTGAGCCAATGATCTTCCCTGAGCCAGTGATCTCTATTGCTGTAACTCCAAAAGACAAGAGCATGATCGAGAAGATGGCTACCGCCATCGGTAAGCTGGTTTCTGAAGACCCAACCTTCCGTGTTGAAACCGATCAGGATTCCGGCGAGACCATTCTGAAGGGTATGGGTGAATTGCACCTGGATATTAAAGTGGACATCATGAAGCGCACCTACGGTGTTGAGCTGAATGTTGGTCAACCACAAGTAGCCTACCGCGAAACCATTACCCGTGAGATCGAAGACTCCTACACCCACAAGAAGCAATCGGGTGGTTCTGGTCAGTACGGTAAGATCGACTACCGCATCCGTCCGGGTGAGCCAAACTCTGGCTTCAAGTTCACCACTACAGTTGTTGGTGGTAGCGTTCCGAAAGAATTCTACCCAGCGATTGAGAAAGGCTTCGAAGGCATGATGGGCACTGGTCCATTGGCTGGCTTCCCGGTATTGGACGTAGAAGTTGAACTGTTCGACGGTGCATTCCACGCCGTGGACTCGTCAGCAATTGCGTTTGAAATCGCTGCAAAAGGCGCTTTCCGTCAATCTATGCCAAAAGCAGGTCCGCAACTGCTTGAGCCAATCATGAAAGTTGACGTGTTCACCCCGGAAGATCACGTAGGTGATGTAATTGGTGACTTGAACCGTCGTCGCGGTATGATCAATGGTCAAGAAGCCGGCGTAACTGGTGTACGTATCAAGGCAGAAGTTCCGCTGTCAGAAATGTTTGGTTACATCTCTACCCTGCGCACCATGACTTCTGGCCGTGGCCAATTCTCTATGGAATTCGCTCACTACTCTCCATGCCCTGCAAACGTGGCTGAAGCAGTAATCGCGAAAGAGAAAGAAAAGAAAGCAGCCGCTGCTAAAAACTAAGTTTTAGCAAAGGCAAAAAAGGCCCCGCCAGTGAAAGCTAGCGGGGCTTTTTATTTGCGCGCTGATACAGTTGCACAACCACCGCAAGAATCGGGTCGTATCATGAGAGAGACTTATTCATACTGAATACTCGTATAGAGCAACAGCCCGTGGAGCCCTGAGTATGATGCAGCAAGAACTCGATTACGCGCGCATCGAAGCCGCTATTTATTACATTAAAGATAACCTTCACGCCCAGCCTTCGTTGGAAGAAATTGCCGCTGCCGTAAAGTTGAGTCCTTCTCACTTCCAAAAGTTATTTAGCGAATGGGCGGGTGTAAGCCCCAAAAAGTTTACCCAATACCTCACACTGCAATACGCCAAATCCCTAGTGAAAAACCAGAACAGCAGTTTGCTGGACGCTGCGCTGGCAAGCGGCTTGTCGGGCACCGGCAGACTGCACGATTTATTTGTCAACATCGAAGCGATGACTCCTGGACAATTTAAACAGGGTGGCGCTGGTTTGACCATTCGCTACAGTTTTGGCCATAGCCAATTTGGTGATTTCATAATTGCATCAACAACAAAAGGGATCTGTCATTTATTTTTTGCCACCGACAGGGAACGAGCAATTAAAAATCTCAACCTTCATTTTCCCAATGCAAAGCTGGAAGCGGGCATTGATGATCATCAACAACAAGCAATTACTTTTTTCCACCAGGGTTGGCATCAACCTGCACAGATAAAACTGCATCTATCGGCTACACCCTTTCAATTAAAAGTTTGGGAAAGTTTGCTAAAAATCCCAATGGGAAATCTGGCAACTTATGGATATATAGCGAAAAGCATTCAAGCCCCCCAAGCTGCTCGTGCGGTGGGCACAGCTATTGGAAGCAACCCTATAGCTTATTTAATTCCCTGTCACAGGGTGATACAAGCCAGCGGGCGCTTGGGTGGATATATGTGGGGCGAAACCCGCAAATCCGCCATGATCGGTTGGGAAGCGTCACAGCTATGCAAGACTTTACCTGCACAATCGACAGACGACTTAACAGCTAAATTATTAGCGGATTAATCAATGGATCTATTCGACAACTATTTGACTGCGCCTTTCAATATTTTGCCCTTCGATGGCGAGGCTATTTATTACGGAAACATTATTCCGCTTGAGAAAGCCGATAACTATTTCCAGCAATTATTGGCAAAAATCTGCTGGGAACATGACCGTGCCATTATTATGGGAAAAGAAATCATCACCAGACGTAAAGTCGCTTGGTATGCCGATGCGGCTTTTGACTATAGTTATTCAGGAACAACCAAAACCGCGTTACCCTGGATTCAGGAACTGCAAGAGTTAAAACACTTCATCGAATCCAGCAGTAAGGAAACCTATAATTCCTGTTTGCTGAATCTGTATCACTCTGGCGATGAGGGAATGGCCTGGCACAGTGATGCAGAAACCGCATTAAAAAGAAATGGTGCAATAGGCTCCTTGAGCTTGGGAGCAGCGCGAAAGTTTTCGTTTAAACATAAAAAAACCAAACACACAGTAAATATTACTCTCGAACACGGCAGCCTATTGGTGATGAAAGGCGAAACACAAAGCCACTGGCTACATTGCTTACCCACCACAAAAAAGATACTCACACCAAGAATCAACCTTACTTTTCGCTGTATCAACCAGCACTAATATATTCAACCAATCAAATTGCTGTAGCTGGTAATCAGATTCACTGCTCGCTTGCACGCACAGGATGGCAATTTGAAAGCTAAGCAGCAGCACCCAAGCTGCCGTTTTTTTAATTGTGAAATACATTTGTCACATGCTCCCTACATGGTGCTTGTCGGCATTTCCATACTAATAAAAAAGATGACAGAATATGTCACCAAATATTGGAGCTTTGGGATGGGTAAAAATAATCGCTATTCACAGATAGATCGACATGACCAGTTGATTGGACTTTTGCGATCTGCAGACAGCTTTAAAGTTGATGATTTAGCGCTGTCACTGGCAGTAAGCCGCCGTACCCTGCTACGGGATCTGGATTTGCTTAAACAGCGCGGCTATCCCATTGAAACTGAGGCTGGTCGCGGCGGCGGCGTACGCTTATATAAACACTGGGGAATTGGCCGTTTACAGCTGAATTATCAGGAAGTAATCGACCTTTTACTTTCCATTGCCATCATGGAGAAACTGAACTCCCCCATATTTCTCAATCATTTGAACAGTATTAAACACAAAATTTTTTCCAGCTTTCCCTCTGAGCAACAAGCTCGGGTTAAAAAAATCCGTGAGCGATTACTGATCGGTGAATTAGCCTCTGAAGTTGTCACCAGTAATTACCAAATAATTACCAGCAATATCACAACGCGAGAAGTCAGCACTGCGTTCTTCGAGCAGAAAACACTTTACATCGAGTATTCGGACGAGAAAAAAAACCATACCAAGCGCCGCATAGAACCACATTATCTGTTTTTGAACTGGCCAGTTTGGTACATACTCGCGTGGGATATAGAAAAAGATGCACCACGCTGCTTTAGACTGGATCGTTTACAACAAGCAACTGCAGAAAAAGAAAGTTTTCGTTTGAGAAAATCCAACATCCTGATGGCAGAAGCAGAAAGCTATGCAAAGAAACTTTAGAGCTGCCAGTAAAGAGCCAACAGAAATATGAAGCTAGGAAAACGATTAAGCCAAATTGAATCTATGGTACAGGATAGCTATGACCATATTTGGGATTGCTGTTGTGATCATGGCTTATTAGGCGCGTCTCTACTCACACGCAATGCCGCACCTAATATTCATTTTGTAGATTTAGTGCCTACACTCATTGCGGAGCTGGAGAACAAGCTCAATCACTTTTTTCCGCAAGAAAAAATTCTCGCGAATAATAGTGTGAAATCACAATGGCATACTCATTGTGAAGACATAGCGATATTGCCACTGGATCAGTACAGGGGAAAACAATTGCTCATTATTGCCGGTATCGGAGGCGATTTAATGATCGATTTGATTACCAAAATACATGCACGGCACCCCTGTATGGAATTAGACTTTTTACTTTGTCCGGTGCACCATAATTTTCGCTTAAGAGAAACACTAATAAAATATTCTTGTCATTTGAGGAGTGAAAAATTAGTGGAGGAAAATAGCAGGTTTTATGAAGTTTTATTAATATCAACTAACCCAACACAGAACAGCTCGATAAGATCAATCACTCCTGTTGGAGAAGACATCTGGAATACCGAGAGCCCAAGCCAGCGATTAATAGCAAAGTCTTATCTGGAAAAAACTATCGCCCACTACCAAAGAATGCAAACGAGACCTGATACAGACGTACAATCGATTATTGCTAAATATCAGAGCGCCCTATTAAAACTCTTAGATAAGGGCGATTGAAAAAATTATTGCAACCCACTTGCCACATCAACAATATTAATCCGGTTGATAAACACTAATGGCATCACGACCACTAGCTTTACTCATATAAAGCGCTTCGTCCGCAAAGCGGATCAACTCTTCCGGAGCACCGTGGCGCGAACACGCAATGCCGATACTGAGTGAACAGGGACGCTGTAATTTATTACTGTGCAGCTTTACGTACTCTCTCAAACGCTCTGCCAATAATGACAATCCGTCACTATCGGTATTGAGTGCAGCAAGAATAAATTCATCACCACCAACACGACAAGGTATATCCGTGCTACGCGCAATATGTTTGAGCCCTTCACCGACTATTTTAATAATCGCATCACCGGTTTCGTGACCAAATTCATCATTGAATTGTTTAAAGCCATCAATATCAATCATCATAACCGACAGCGGTTGCTTGGTACGCTTGGTGAGTTTAATAGCAAATTCGTAGCGATGCTGGAATGCACGACGATTAAGCAACTCCGTCAAAGGATCAGTGTTGGCAAGGGTGGCTAGATTTTCAATCTGATCTCGCAGTGAATCTACCTTGGCTTCAGCATTACGTGCATCGATTGTGAGTTTTAACTGTAACGCAAGCGCATCGGCAATATAGCCAAGACTTTTAATGTGATAGTCATTAAGTTCGACTTTTTCATCGCTTGCGCCACAGAGTGTGCCAATCATTTGATCGGCAATTTTGATAGGTAGAACAACAAAACTCTGCATACCTTGCAGCGCCCCACCACTTTCGGGGAACCGCAATTGTATTTCCGTTGTCGCAGTAAGGTGCTCGGATAACATGAGCTGGCACATAGAGTCTGTCCACGCCACTTGCGAACCCGACTCTACTTGCAAGCTCCCGGTATTTTGGGCAAGCAATACCGTTTGTTGTTTTGCCTGCCAGTCAATTGTAGTTACAAAAGATGTTTCAAGCCCAGTAATGTGGGTAATCAATTCCAGTAGCGGGGCTGCCGCACTGATAAACGCATCTTGCCCTATTACGCCCAAACTGTTCATTAGTTGTGTCTCGTAAACTCTGCCCAAAGTGTAGTACACCTTGAGTCAAAGACAACAAAACAGCCCCGTTAATAACCAATAATAAAATACTTATTTTTCCACCCAAATCTCATCCAGTCTTTTACGCGCTGAAGGAACCTCTTTAGCTCGTAGTGGCTCGGGTAAAGTTTCCATAGCTCCATGTTTGCCAATTACAAACGCCATAATCACTTCGTCGCTATCATCATCCAACGCAAAGAATGTTTTTGCAGCATCTTTATGAATACCTGCCATACCGTGGCAATGCAAACCTTCGTGCTGGGCTTGCAATACCATACTCATCCATGCCGCACCTGAATCAAAAGCGCTATGAGCATTAGGTTTACCGTTATGCTCAAAATTCTTTTTGGCAACCAAAAAACCAATCACTGCAGCATCTTTAGCCCAGACTTGGTTAGCATCTACCAGTAGTGACAAGTAATCGGAAAAAGTGGAGTCATTAGAGGTATAGAAACGCCAGGGTTGTGCATTAAAACAAGAAGGCGCAAAACGTGCAGCATCGATAATGCGTGCTAGCACGTCTGGCGCCACAACGGTTTTGGTAAACGCACGGGGTGACCAGCGATGTGAAAATTGCTCTAGCACACCGGGCAGCGGGTCACGCAGGGAAAAATCAGTACTCATAACAATCTCCATCACACTTGAGTCTAGGGATATTCCAATACATTTTTAAGTTCGGGGATATTCTTTTGCACCCACAGGGGATTTACTGCACCCCAATTGGAAACAATAAAAGTACCATCAGTATTTTCTAGTTGAATTGCCAACTCATGGATAGCGGCGAGCGTATCCTGTGCTGTGCGCCTAGGCATACCGGTAGCCGCGATAATTTTTGGAACAGTATTAATACCCTGGGCAATTAACCAGGCAACATAAATCCGACGATAAAAACTGGTTTTGGTTTTGCTATGCTCACTCATTTTTTATTCCGTATCGACCAAAGGGATAGCTGCTGATTGCGGCCGTATTTCATGAGTACTTTTTAACATTTGCACAGCAAAACATTCAATGCTTTCACCCTGTGCAAAATTGCCAATTGGTTTTTTTAAAGGCACATGCCGGGGTGAAAATTCAAATAACTCGCTGCGTTCTGCATAGTGTTTTACCCGCTGGCTCACCAACACTTCGCCGGGTTCAGCTGCAGCCTCCATACGCGCTGCCATACTGACTGCCATACCTTCAAGATCAGGCACTTCAGTCACTTCGTTATGCACCACCAACACCTCACCCAATTCAACACCAATTCGCAATTCAAAACCGGCAGCATTAAGTACATCGCGAATCATACAAGCGCAAGATAAACCGGCCGTGGCATTTTTAAAGGTGACACGCAATGAATCACCCTCCATATTAGGATGCCCGGCGGAAAACTTTTTTAGGATGGGTTTTACCAAACCGCGAAACAGGGATAATTTTTCCGATAACTCACCTTCCGACCAACGGGAAAAGCCTTTTAAGTCCATAAATAAAATGGTGAGATTGCGCACTTGGTCGCGCTCATGATCTACCGCCAATTCCAATAAACGCGGCCAAAATTCTTCGCGAATTGCGGCGACTTTTTCTTTCAGCTGAAAATGTAGCTGGGTATTGTTACGCAACATCAATTGCGCCAATTGAATACGCTCTGCCTCCGCTTGCAGTTGTTTTTTTAATTCCGTTGGATTGTGAGTTCCCGCCTCCTCTACTACAAATTTCACCAAAGCACCACCAGCCACATCACTGATGGATTTTAAACGCAAAATAGTGCCCCAATTTACCGCTGTTAAATGCTCAATAAATATGGGTAAGGTGGCAAGTTCGTGATCGGCAAGACGGTAGGGGTAACGCAATTCAATGGTGATAGCCTCGGCAAAGATACGCTCAAATTCATGCGCGCGATAAGCAGTTTTTTGTTTGCCATCTTTATCCCAAAAACAATGGGTGCAATGGATGTTACTGATTACCCAATTCGCAGTATTAGCATTCCACAACTTGGCACCATTTAAATGCGCATTAGCTAATTTACTTTTAGAGAGATTCGCCTCTCGCAAATCACACTCACTCAAATCAGCACTGGTAAAATCGACCTTACTGAGATCCATACGACGCAGATTAACTCCCGCCAGCATGGCAGATTTTAATTGCGCCCCCGTCAAGCTGGTATTCTCCAGATTGGCGTTGCTAAAACAGGCACCAGATAACTGCGCATTGGATAAATCAGCACCGCGCAAATTAGCACCGGATAAGTTGGCATTGGTTAAATCCACCCGCGCCAGTTTCTGGTCTTCCAAATTACTACCTGCAAGCGAAACATCACGCAAGATAAGGCCGCTGATATCGTGTCCGCGAAAATCAATATTTTCCAATCTGGCTTCGCGGGTATTGGCCGTCAGCAAATTGGCTTGATGCAACACTGAACCGCTGAGGTCGCAATGTGCGAAATTGGTAGCGATTAATTTTGCGTTGGAAAAATCATTGTTTTGTAAATCAGAAAATTGCAAATTCGCCAATATCAAATCAGCATGTTTGAAATTGCAACGATTGATTCGTGCGCTGCGCAGCGACACTTTGGAGAGATCGCATTCGCTGAGGTTCAGGCCCTGCAACTCTGCCCCATCAAGATTGATCTCTCCGGGTGCATAGTGTTTTCGCCAGTAATTCCAGGAAGTAGCGCCCTTTCCAAGCTCCTCTAGTATCCGTTCTTTATCCATGTGGTAATAATCTCGCTATAGGTACCCCGGTACAACTGTTCATACTAGCAGTTCATTTAATATCCGAGTAGGCAAGTTCAGCCGCTGGCCAGCCTGTTATCAACAGCAGCTATTTAGGGCGTATGACCCAACACAATGCTTCAGTTACTACACCCCGCGCATGGCAAAAGAGCGATGCATTCTTTATAGTACGCCCGCTGAATTTTCACCCTGTTGGCAGCTGCCAACCATTTTTTACCGAGGTCTAGCCCCCATGGCTCAATACGTATACAGCATGCATCGGCTTGGCAAAGTTGTGCCGCCCAAGCGTGAAATTTTAAAGGACATCTCCCTGTCGTTTTTCCCCGGCGCCAAAATCGGTGTACTTGGTCTGAACGGTTCAGGTAAATCCACCCTGTTGCGCATCATGGCTGGCGTGGATCAGGATTTTAACGGTGAAGCCCGCCCCATGCCGGGCATCAAAATCGGCTATCTGCCGCAGGAGCCGCAACTCGACCCGAGCAAAGATGTGCTGGGCAACGTGCAGGATGGTGTACGCGAAGCGGTAGATGCCCTGGCTGAGCTGGATGCCATCTACGCCGCCTATGCCGAGCCAGATGCGGATTTTGACGAGCTGGCCAAGAAACAAGCCAAATGCGAAGACATTATTCAGGCCTGGGATGCCCACAACCTGCAGCACACCCTTGAAGTTGCTGCGGATGCACTGCGCCTGCCGCCTTGGGATGCCGATGTGACCAAACTCTCCGGTGGTGAACGCCGCCGTGTGGCACTGTGCCGCTTGTTGTTATCGCGCCCCGATATGCTGCTGCTGGACGAACCCACCAACCACCTGGACGCTGAATCGGTTTACTGGCTGGAGCAATTCCTCCACAACTTCAGCGGCACCGTGGTAGCGATTACTCACGACCGCTACTTCCTCGATAACGCTGCCGGCTGGATTCTGGAACTTGACCGCGGCCACGGCATTCCTTATGAGGGCAACTACACCAGCTGGCTGGAGCAGAAAGATGCCCGTTTGGAGCAAGAGCAGCGCGCAGAAGCCGCTCACCAGAAAGCATTAAAAACCGAACTGGAATGGGTGCGTCAAAACCCCAAAGGCCGTCAAGCCAAGAGCAAGGCGCGTCTGGCGCGTTTTGATGAATTGCAATCGCAAGAATTCCAGGCGCGTAACGAAACTAACGAAATCTACATTCCGCCGGGTGAGCGCTTGGGCGACAAAGTGATCGTGCTGGAAAACGTCAGCAAGGGTTATGGCGACCGCTTGTTGATCGACAATCTGTCCCTGAGCATCCCCAAGGGTGCAGTGGTCGGGATTGTCGGTGGTAACGGCGCGGGTAAATCTACCCTCTTCCGTATGATCGCAGGCACCGAAAAACCGGACAGCGGTACAGTCACCATTGGCGATACCGTAAAAGTCGCCTATGTAGAGCAGAGCCGCGAAAATCTGGACGATAAAAAATCGGTATGGGAAGCGGTATCCGACGGTTTGGACGTGTTGAAGATTGGTAACTACGAAGTCAACTCACGCTCCTATGTAGGCCGCTTTAACTTCAAAGGTTCCGACCAGCAAAAGCGCGTGGGCGAACTCTCGGGTGGTGAACGCGGCCGGTTACATTTGGCCAACACCTTGAAGCAAGGCGCTAACGTGCTATTGCTCGACGAACCCTCAAACGATTTGGATATCGAAACCCTGCGCGCCCTGGAAGATGCAATCCTCGCCTTCCCCGGTTGCGTACTGGTGATCTCGCACGACCGTTGGTTCCTCGACCGTATTGCCACCCACATACTGGCGTATGAAGGTGATTCGGATATTGTTTTCTTTGAAGGCAACTACACGGAATATCACGAGGATTTCGTCAAACGTAAAGGGCATGATTCACAGCCGAAGCGAATGAAATACAAACCGCTCAAGGCGTAAAAAGATCGAAAAAGGCAGCTCACACGAGCTGCCTTTTTTGTTTCCGGGGACCACAATGCCAATTCAGCGACTACTGCAGACATAACAATAGCTATCATGAGGAGAACACATGCAACAAAAAATCCTGATATTCATCGCGCTCTTCTGGTGTTTGCTTATCGGCCAACATGTCTATGCAAATGATGGTGCTGCTCTCGACCTGACGCAGACAACTGCAGGTTGGTTTTGTGTTGGTTTATTTGTGATTGCCTATTTATTTGTAATGCTCGAAGAAAAATTTCATCTACGCAAATCAAAACCCGTACTAGCCGCCGCGGGAATTATCTGGGTCATCATCGGCTGGATTTACACCCAACATGAACAATCGGCATTAGCCGAGCAAGCCTTCCGCCACACACTGCTTGAGTTTGCAGAATTAATGCTGTTCTTGTTGGTGGCTATGACATATATCAACGCCATGGATGAGCGCGGGCTGTTTAATGCTCTGCGCGGCTGGATGATTAAAAAAGGGTTTAGTTTTCGTCAATTATTTTGGATCACCGGCTTAATGGCATTTTTTATTTCGCCAATTGCCGATAACCTTACCACTGCATTATTGATGTGCGCTGTAGTATTGAAAATTGCTGAAAATGAAAAAGCGTTTATCAATATCTGCTGCGTCAATATTATTGTAGCGGCTAACGCTGGCGGTGCGTTCAGCCCCTTTGGGGACATTACCACCCTGATGGTATGGCAAGCGGGAAAAGTGGATTTTTTTACCTTCTTCCATTTATTCCTTCCATCACTGACTAACTTCCTCGTGCCTGCTGCCATTATGAGTTTTTTTATCAAAAATAAAGCAGCACAAAAAGATGAGGAAGATTTATTTCTGGAAACACTTACCTACAAAGAAGGTGCCTTCCCCATTCTGTTTTTGTTTTTGGCCACAATTGCCAGCGCCGTTCTTGGGCATGTACTTATTCATATGCCACCCGTCCTCGGCATGATGCTGGGGCTGGCGTATTTAAAAATATACGGGTTCTATTTACGCAAAAAAGGCATCGTTGATCTTAAAAAAGTAGAGGCAATACAATCTGACTTTATGCCCGACAAAAATGAAAATCCGGTCACTAAAGTCCCCCTGCCCTTTGATGTATTTCAACCATTAGCGCGCCTGGAGTGGGACACCTTGCTCTTTTTCTATGGCGTCATTATGTGTGTGGGAGGGCTTGGTTTTATGGGTTACCTGACACTCATGTCCGAGTCACTGTATGGCAACTTTAGTGCAACTGTATCCAACATAAGCTTGGGTCTGGTTTCCGCCGTTATCGACAATATCCCGGTGATGTACGCAGTGCTCACGATGGCACCAGATTTTTCGCAAGGACAATGGCTGCTGATAACACTTACCACCGGTGTTGGTGGCAGCATGTTATCCATTGGCTCAGCCGCAGGTGTGGCGCTTATGGGGCAAGCCCGTGGCTACTACACCTTTCTTGGTCACCTGAAATGGACACCCGTAGTTGCACTGGGCTACTGCGCCAGTATCGCCATGCACATGTGGATCAACACTAGCCTGCTGTAATAAACATCAGCGGCCTGTAATCAATAAAAAATAAACAAATAAAAAACGCCGATTAGAGCGACTAGTCGGCGTTTTTTATTCGCATAAATGCAATTTGCAATCTACATTCATTTCGGTGCGATATTTTTTGCACTGCAGAAATAATACACGGTGTCGGCAAATTCAACCAACAACGTGTGCTGCGTAATATCGCGTAATACCCACCGGATTATCACGCAGGATATTATGATCTGTGATTACTCATTGTCTGATTTTTAATATTCAACGAGTAATTGATTCACCGCTAAACAGGGAGTTGATAACTATGCGGAACCTTCTAAAAAAACTTGCAACTAAAATAAGGATTCGTTATGACAAACCTCACACCACCCGCCCAAGTATTAATTGATACCGACGCCGATTTTGATGACTACCTGGCGATGCTGTATCTACTCAAACATCCCGCCATTCAAGTAACTGGCATCACCGTTACCGGTACTGGTGATGTGCATTTAACACCCGGAGTGCGTAATGTCAGCAATATGCTCACATTGCTCAGTGATCCCGCTGCACTAAAAATCCCTGTTGCGCGCGGTGCACAAGCGCCAATGATTTACAGCAACACCTTTCCCGGCAGTGACCGCACCGCGGCCAATGAGCATTACAACGCTGAATTTCCTGCCACTAATCCAACGCCCACGCTTGATTGCGCACAAACTTTTTTGCGCAACTATTTTATCAATAGCACTACCCCCACCACGGTATTGTGTATTGGTGGTGGCTCCAATTATGGAAAGTTATTTGAATCAGCCAAAAGCGATCCGCAATTGCACGCGGCGCTGCAGAAAAATATAACCCGCATTGTGATGATGGGCGGTAATTTATTACCGGAATTTACCCCTCCCGGTTTTGATGGTGCAGAGGGAAATATTCAAGCCACCATGCAGCCCACACCCTACTACACCAACAAAGTAGCAGAGTGGAATATTTTTGTGGATGTACGCGGCGCCGAAGAAATTTTTGCCAGTGGTATTCCTATCACTCTGGTTGCCTTGAATGCAACCCAACAAGTGCCAATTACCGATGCGTTTGTTGCAAAAATAAAACAAATCAATAATCCCGCCACCAACTTTCTCTATGCGGTATTAACCAGCAGCACTATCAAAGGCGGTATAGGGAAATACCTGGATTTTTGGGATCCGCTCGCCGCCTGTGTATTAACTACCCCTTCACTAGTCACGACACAAACCTTGTCGCTGCGAGTTGAGCAACAACTCAATGAAGAAGACGATAAGTCCGGCATGATCATTGTGGACAACCAGCGCGGCCATCCGCTTGACGTTGCACTCAGCGCCAACGCCGATGCGGTGTACAACACCTATTTGGAAATTATCGCGCGTTAAAAATCCTGATCACTCTTAGCCAAATATTTTAACGACTGGCGAATATTTTTATTATCAATAAGGACCGTGTTATGAAACGTACTTTATTTGCACTAGCCTGCATTTTTGCAGCCAATACAACCCTCGCCGAAAACGCCAAAACCGAGGCCTATCGCGATGCTGCCATTCCCGCACCAAAAGACTGGCAAGGGCCCAAGTTTAGTCTGAGCCACAATTACCCCAAACAACAACCTGCGCCTTGTACTGCCGCTGAATGCCCTTGGCTTGCGATTGATTTAAATATGCAAACCGATTTTTCCGCCGCCGGTGTGCCCTCCTGGGAAAAAAATTCGGTGTATAACCAATACATCATGAGTATTTTAAATTATGTGAAACAAGGTCAAACCCTGGACCTGAATAATGCAGAAGGTTTAAAGACCCGGGTCGATGGCAAAGATAAATGGTTTCACATTCCCTGGATGGCATTTGACCAACACACCGGACGCGAATTTGTGCACGGCTTAACCAATGAACGCACTGCAGTAATCAGCGATTTTTACGGCGAAGAACGTCAGGGTTTACACGGGCTGCCCAATGCCAAAACAGGCACTCAAGCCGGTTTTGAAACCTGGGCAGTCGGTATGTACAACAACTATGGCGGCTACACCATCGGCCAAAGTTGGAGTAAAAAAGGCACGCCCAATATCGAAACCATTAATGGTATTACCTCCACCAAAGGTATGCCGTTTATGCAAGGTACGGTGGTGGTGAAATTTTTATTTACCACTGCAACACCAACAGATGTTCCCTATTTGACGGGCAGCCCGACATGGCAGGCAGATCGCCATGTAGAAACCAACAATAGATTTTCCTGTGAACGTAAAGTGCAAGAAGTGCGTTTGGTGCAGGTGGATGTAGCAGTAGTAGATGAACGCTCACCCAGCCGCTGGGTGTATGGCACCTTTGCCTATATCAACGGCCCCGGCAAAACCGTGTGGGACAATTTACAACCCGTTGGTTTGCAATGGGGTATGGACCCTTGGACATTCCCCGCCGTACCGAAAGCGGAATCCATTGCGCCACGCCAGAGTGTGTTGAATAAATCCATTAGCGCCTTTGAACATTTTGGTTGCAATGGTCGCCTCGCTGGGCCGGTCGATAACAAACTCAGCTCCTGCATGTCCTGTCACGGTGGCGCTTTTGCTAACACCGCAGGCAATACTTTTGCCACTGGCGCTTATGGCCCACCTATTTTTGGTTTCCCCGGCATCTGTGAGCAATACAGTCAGGACAATGTGGAATATTTCCAAACCATTCAATTCCCGCAAGCATACACCGGCGGAAATTATCCAGACGCAATGAATCTGGACACCTCGTTGCAAATGCAAATCGCACTGCAAGAGTGGTCACTGTTTAAAGCAAAAGGCAAAGCTGCTGCCGCCTGCGAGGTGAAATAATGAAAAAATTATTATTGGCAGTTAGTGTCCTGGCCATTGCCAGTGGCAGCGCCGTTGCGCAAGAAAATATTTATAAAAATCTGCAACCCACCATTAGTGGCACCCCACTCAATGAAGTGCCAGCACAACCTTTTGCCGCCTCAGGGGTAGTGAAGCGCCCCTTCTTTGATTATTTTAATTGGCAAAATTTTATTGCGTTAATGTGGCCCAGCAAGGTGCAATCTCACGGCATTCCCTATAAACCGCAGGATGCAAAAGTCTTTGGTAAATACACGAAAGATTTACAACCAGTGTGGCTGGGGTGGAAATCGGCGTTTGATTTATTCCCGCAAAATGGCGATAAACCTATCGCCTGGGAACAAAATAACGGCACCGCCGCCTGCCGTAATATTAAAGCGGGTGACACACGTCCGGTATTAATTACCGGCTCTAAATTCACCTCGGTGGCAGACGAACTGGATCAAGCCTTTGGCGGCCCACTGCCAGATCAAACCGGTTTATTTACACGCTATGAAGTGCGCATGAATAAAGTGGAATACGATTTTGTGCGCAGCAATGGCTATTACAACAAAAGTAACTGGCCAGCCGATGGCATTACCCTGCCCGCTGGCGATGGTGAAGAGGTTGCAGGTGTAATAGAAGTTAAAGCCGCCTGGCGGGATTTACGCAAAGTGGATAAAAAATTCCACTCGCGTTTTTTCACCTTGGAAAATGCGCTGGTTTCCATTCCAAACACCTGTACCGACAAACCCAACAGCATGATTGTATGCGATTGCGAACCGACTACTGTTGGTCTGGTAGGCTTTCACATAGCACAAAAAACACCGGATTTTCCGCAGTGGGTTTGGGCTACCTTTGAACAGGTGGATAATTTGGGCGAAGACCCAAGCACACCCAAGGACATGCAACCATCCTATTACGATCCGGAGCTTTATAAAAAGTATCCACACGTATTGCGAGCAAATCCGGCGGCTCACCCGGGCTCCAATCGTGTACCTGATGCTAACGATTTTAATCCCGAGCCAATCAACGTCGTGCGTTTGAGCCAAATTCCCGATACCCCCAAACCCGCCGCCGGTGAACAGGATTACTCCACCACTGGCATGAATAATATGTATCGCAAAATGCTCAAAGGCACTGTGTGGGAGCACTATCAACTGATTGGCAGCCAATGGCCGCAATTGCCTTCTATTTCACCCAAAACCCCTACCGATGGCGATTTTGGCTGTGAGGACGGCACCGAAGTGCAAGCCGGTGGCATGCCTTTCCCGCAATGCCAAGTGGCGAACGTGACAATGGAAACCTATCACCAATACGACAGCTGCATGAACTGCCACCAAGGTGCACAACGCGCCGGTGCAGATTTCAGCTGGCTACTGGCAACACGCGCTTATTTAGGCGAGCCACCTCAAACCATTTCACACACTATTTCACACAAAACCATTTCACACGAAATCAAATCTGAATAATATGCAAGATCAAAAAAAGCGGCGGCCAGATAAATGGCCGTCACTTTTTTATGTGCAGGATATCGACATCCCTCATCTCACCGAACGAGCATTATCATCCTGGCGCATCTTCTGCGCCTTACGACTCGCCCGCACCACCTTACCTATGGCACCTGCTCTATCAATGGGTATCTGCATAAATAATCCTCACGGTTGTGAGGATTTTTATGAAACAGAGATGTTTTTAGAGGAAATCCTCACGATCATGAGGATTAATTTTGAACAGCAAGCCAGATCACACCTAAGCCTTCGCAACTAGGCTGTCTTTTACTCTTGGTTGATTATGCAAAAACAACACTAAATTTTTTACGGTGGTTACTTTATTCCAATAGGGATTAGCTTCCAACCTGCTCATTCCTGAACATGGTTGTAAACCTCTCGCATGATTTTGGTATCAACATTGCGATAATCAAATGATCGTGCGTAACGGCAAATATCTGAGTTACTGCGGCTTAGCGCAATAGAGCGCAAATGGCGGTAATGCAAAAATGCAATGCATGAGCCGATAAAAATTAGAATGCCAAAACCTACGATGATTTCCATTTTTGCGTTTTCAGGAGATTTGTTTTATTTACACATTACAGGTTGTAAGCCGAGGCGATATTGTAGGGCACGCTTCGCGCAGCAAGCCGCCGAACGTTGCAGTTCGGCCAATTGCAGGCATTTACATAGAAGATCGTAGCAACTTATTAGTGTAGGTGCGATTAGCGCAGCGTAATCGTACGCATGTTATTCACCAGCTTCTATTTTTATGCTGTTATCCCCAAACCAGTTTGCAGGGTAAATCCCTGCTTTTACATATTTATGAAATGTTGAGTAAGGCCAATCAACAACACGATTGACCAGTTTGTGCTTTACAGGATTGCGATGTATGTAATCGAAATGTTGCTTGAAATCATATTCATCGCGTATCCAGTGCTCCCAGTAATGCCTTTGCCAAATACCGCGTTCGCCATTTTTAATTCGTACTGGTGACCGATGTTCTTGTGGAGGAATGGCTTTTGAAAAGTAGGTTTTAATCAATCGCCAACGTGTAGCATAGTCAGTATCACCCTCTGGAAGTCGCCAGAGGCAATGCATGTGATCAGGTAAAACCACCCAAGCGATAATCTCAAATGGGCGCGCACAGTGAACCTTTTTAATGCAGGCCTTTAGGGTTGTAATTTCCTCTATCAACAAATTGTTGTCATGGCGTTGCAGCAAGTTGACGGTAAAAAACCAGGTAGAACCAGGCATTTGTAAACGGCGATAATTGGGCATTTCCTTGCCTCCTGAAATTTGTCGATTGATTTTTCATGCGTACGATTACGCTGCGCTAATCGTACCTACGGGCTACGGGCTTAAAAACCATAAGTTTTATTGATTTTTTAGTTGTTTGCCCCACTTACTAGACATAAAAATAAAACCCAATAAGCCAACCATAATTGCAACATCGGCTACATTAAAAACACCAGTTTTTAAAGAGCTGGCTTGTAATAGCATGAAGTCAACTACACGGCCATCATTTAGCGCACGATCATATAGGTTGCCAAACCCACCGGAGAGTATAAGCAACGCTACAGCAAAGCTATATTTATTCATTGGTTTTATTAGAACATAAGTTAAGCCACCAACTAGAACCAAGCCAACTAGAAGTGTAAAAACAAAGAACCGAATGTTTTCGGGAAGATAAGCTCCGAGACTCAACATAGCACCAGTATTTTCATGATATGTGAGAGTAAGAAAACCATTTAAAAATGATAATTGTTCTTGCCCGTTTAATAGGACTACAGCCTGCTGCTTAGTGTAACGATCACATACAACAAGAGGGACAAAAATTAACAGAATAAATAACGCTTTAATTTTCATATTGACTCGATAAACAAATTCGACAATTAACAGTTTATTAGACGGCCTAAGCCGTATATCCACAGCCATATATCTTTTTCGGCTGCACTTTATCTGCCTCGGATTCATCTTTAAAAACAAACACCAACCAATTCCATGCAAAATATAAGCTATTGAGAATGCCGCCTTGGCAGTTTATCTCGGCAGCATGTTAAGGAGTTATTTATTTTTTTACCATGAAAAAAAGCCCGGCGCATTGGCCGGGCAAACCTGAGGGACAAACAAAACAACGTTAAAACAGACTAATAAATAAGTTCGCTATTTTTATCACTGTTGCATTCGAATCACGGCAATTAAAACCGATTAAAGAAGTTCCATGCTCCAGAGCTGTAGAATGATGGTTGGGTGTGACCACCGTTGAACGAACACCAGACAACAGGTTTACCTGCTGAACAGTTTTGGTACTCCACACAGGGGGATGGCTGCACCGGCACAGTCGTGTTAGAGCAACCGTTTGCCCTGAGGTAAGCATCACGGGCTTGAGCGCCAGAACTATGACTTACCACAGTGTCGCTGGTGCCGTGCGCAATCCAGGCCGCAGTCGCTGAACCGCTATCCACATGAGGCGTCAAGAAGGCACCGGATACAGGCGCGATAGCACGGAAGGTGGTTGGCAATTCGCGGCCCACTGCAAAAGACATCATGCCGCCGTAACTCCAACCGGTAGAGAAAATACGGCTTTCGTCGATACACAGGGATGACTTCAGCTGGGTTAGCATCGACTGCAAAAAAGCTATGTCGCGGCCATTGGCATTTGTCCATCCGTCGGTGCCGGCGGCACGATCAGGTGCAACGAAAATCGCAGTGTTATTAGAAAGGCTTTTCATACCGTAGTAGCCTTGGCCTACAACATCGTTCGCACTACCGCCGCGCCAGTGCCAACCGAAAACCAACTTGTAGGGATTGTTCTGGTTGTAGTTGCTCGGGATATCCAACACGTATTCGCGGTTCAAACCATTTACGTTAATGGTACGACGGCCACTCGTTAATTTAGCCGGGGCGCCACAGCCAGCCGAACCGACACCAGTACCGCCAGCTGATGACGAACTGCTGGAGACCGAAGAACTGCTTGAACGAGGCTCGCCCGTGACGCTACCGAAATTGATGTAACCGGCGCAATGCAACCATTCGCTGGGCGCTCCGCCACCGCAACGGTTATTTCCCCAAGCTCCAGTATTTTCTGTCTGCACTTCTGCTTGACGGGTTACGCCGTTGACGTTGACGTAATCGATACGTACATCGGCATTGCCGCCATCATCATTAGTAAATGCAACAACTACATCGCCAACCAGAGCCGTTTCTACCGTGTAATTGTTCATGACGGTGCTCAAGCTCCAGGACTGCACTTCAGCACCACCTACGCTGAGAGTGATGGACTCGGTCGCTGTTGTGCCAAGTGCACGCACGGTAATAGCGTTACGAGCACCTGTCGGGATAGATGAAGCAGCGCGTGATGATGAACCCAATGCAACGGATGCGCTGGAGCGCGAAGAACTCACCACCGGTGTACTGCTTGCCGCAGAACTGGCTGGCGCAGTTGCTCCGCCACAAGCGGCACCATTAACTATTGGGCGCTCCGCACTACCGCCATTTTTTTCACCTTGAAAACCAAACGAAATACTTTGGCCAACAGCGATGCTGCCGTTCCATGACATATTGCTGGCAGAGTAAGGATTGCTGCCAGAAAAATTCGCATTCCAACCGTTAGTCATGCGGTTAGTGGCATATTGCCAATTCACATTCCAATTATTAATAGGCGCGCCCGTATCATTTTTTATGGTGATGCTAGCGGTAAAGCCGTTTGACCATTCGCTATCCACCGTATAGGTACAACTGGCAGATGCGGTTTGTGCAGCCGTGGACAGTAACAGAGCGGCACCTAAAACACAGGTCGCCTGCTGGACTTTTTTAACGAGGTGCGGAGGGGACGAAATGATTTTATACATTATTCAGTTCCTTGTTAGCGCATGAAAAAAGTGCCGCTATGATCCTGGGCATAAACGGCACACCGGGTGGTTGACTGATTTTTCTTGGTATAGTTTTTCAGCGCTTAAGGTGCTTTAAAAAGCATGGGGTTTATTTAGTCGCCCTTGCGCACCTCAAACGAATTTACGATTACCGCGCCGCCCAAGGATTGGGTGGCGTAATTAAAAATTCCAAAGCGATAACCTAAAAAATAATTCCATTCACGTTTCATAACAAAGCGATTGCCCAGCGCGTTAAATTGTTTGCCGTCTGTGCTGTAATAAAAGTTCGCAGTGCCACCTTCAGGCGTAGTGCGAACATCTGCATCGATACGCAGCCATATTTTTTTTACCGCATTGTTTTCATTATCTGTTTCATTTTTTTGATCATTAATCGTCAGGCTTGCCGTTTCAGTACCAAGATTTTTGGTGTTCCATTTTTCATCCAGAGTCAAATCACTGGTGGTCACCAAGCGTGTTTTGCCCTGCTCTTTTTTCACACCAATCCAGGCGGAGGAATCACGCAATGCGGCAAATCCGGCGATATCACCGGTTTTCATCCCGCTAACATTCAATTCGATGGTGGCGATAGAACGCGGGCCTTCAATGCGCCGCGTGAGCGTATTGCGCGCTGCGTATAAATCCTGCGTGACACTGGCGGTGCGCAATGTCAGGCCTTTGCCACTCGACCATTTACTGTTATCGGGATTGTGGTTCCACTCCCACGCGGGATTTAATTCCGCCGTGGTGAAATTGTCTGTGGGGTTGCGCGGTTTCACTCTGTCTGCAGCGCAAGGTAAATTCGGGAAGGGATAAGCTTCGCCCCAGGCGTCGTTCACCAAACTGACCACCGGCCAGCCATTCATCCAGGTGACTGGCGCCATCACCGGTAAACGCCCGGCTGGATAGGAATCGTTAAAAGCGATGTAATACCAATCGCCATGCTGGGTTTGCACTATGCCGCCCTGATGCGGTGCAATGCCCGCACCGACACCGGCATAAGGCAGCTTCACCGCGAAGGGACGAATTTCATAGGGACCAAAGGGGCCGTTAGTAGAGCGCGCAACATATTCACCATTGGCGTATTGCGTTAAAAAAATGTAGTAGTTGCCATTAATTTTATAAAAGCGTGAGCCTTCCAATGGGCCGGAAATACTCGTTGGTGTTTTGAATACAGCTTGCTTGCGAACCTCGCGCAAACCGTCTGCACTTAACTCGGCCACATAAATTGTGTTATTGCCCCAGGCGACATACATTTTGTCCGTGTCCTGTTCGATCAATAACCCCATGTCGTAATAACAGCCCTCGCTGGCTTGTTTCTTCCAGGGACCTTCGGGCGATTGCGCAGTAAATACATAACCGCCGCCTTTATTTTGCATGCAACCCATCCAATAAAAGGTTTGGTTGCTCTCGCGGTATTGCAGGGTGGATGCCCAAATACCTTTTACATAAGCGCGCCCTTCTTGCAGATCATAACTTTTGTCAAAATCCAGAACGGGCACCGAGTGGGAAACATATTCCCAATTGACCAGATCGTAAGAGCGCAATAGTGGTGCACCCGGCGAATGGTGAAAGCTTGAGGCGGTGTAGTAATAAGTATCTCCTACACGAATGACTTCCAGATCCGGCAGGTCTTCCCATATCAAGGGGTTGCTATAAGTTGTTGGGCACTGGCTCGCCGCTGGCACCTCGCTGGACACTGTAGAAGAGCCAGATATGGCACCAGAACCAAATACAGCACCAGAACCAAATAAAGCAGCTATCGCCAACATTAAACAATATTTTTTGCGGGCAATATGACCTGTTGATTTTTTATTTTTCATAGTATCTCCCCAATATGAATCAATATGACGGGAGGCATGGTAACAACTAACACCCCGAGCAGCGCCGGGGTGTTAGCGAATAAAAATAAAAATTAAATAACCATTACACAGACATTATTTTTTAATGCGCAACAAACCTAATTTATAGGGAATCAAATCATAGGTTGCGCCATTGCCAGCTTTACCTTGATAGAGGAACTCGAGGTTGCAAGGGTCTACAGTTAAACGCTCATCGTAACCTGAACGCACCAGTTCACCGTGACTGATACCGTCAGACCATTTTCCGCCCGGCCATTCCACATTGTTATTGCCCGCAAAGGGGTTGGCATCGGTATCGGCAAGTGGTGTCCAAGGGCCGTCCAAACTGGTGGAAGTCCAGGAGCGGAACATACGCGGTCCACTTGGCCATGCTTCTACTAACAATAAATATTTATTTTGGCCATCCAATTTATACACGTTGGGCGCTTCAAATAAATATTGGCTGCCGTTGCCGCGGTTATCACGCATCACCACGGTATAACCGGAGAAATTGGGGAAATTAGCAATGGTAGTTTTGGACATATACAACACACCATCGTCACGCGAGAAATACAAATAACAGTGGGTATCGTTACAAATTACCCAGAAGTCCAGCGCACCACTCGGTTCGCCTTGCAGCAAGCGCTGCTTGGCCGACCAGTTAGGATTGCGAATGTCATCAGTAGTGGCGTAAGTGCCCGGCCATTGGGTAATCAAGTACCATTTGTTGTGCGGGCGGAAGAAAAATACTTGCGGTGCAACCGCATTGCCAACACGGCTACCGTTCATGGAAATATGCGGCGCTTGCTGCGCGTTATTCCAATCGGTAAAGCTGGTGTACATGGATTTGTAAGAAGTATCGTAATAAGTTGCGTACACATGGTAGGTATTATTGAACTTCACAATACTTGGATCTTTTATCGATGCCCAGCCAGGATTTTTAGGGCTAATCAACGGCGCGGTAGAAGTCCAACGCAATGGCGCTTTTAATTCACAGGTTTGCGCTGACGAACTTGACGATGAACTGGAGGAAGATGCCGGAGGCTGCACTACCTGTCCGCCAACTGAAAAATCATCGGCGTAATAGCTGATGCTGGTATCAGTTGCTTCAACAATAAAATGTTGAAACGCCGTTGCACCTAATTGGGTGTAATAACCTTGCAATAAACGCCACTCACTGGATGATGCGGTAATGGTCGCCACATGGGTATATTCGTTGTAAGTGGATGTATCTGAATCATCCAACCGTTTAGCGGTAAGTGTGATAACTGAATCCGGTGTACCGGGTGCAAGTTTTACCCACACGGCGGCATCGTATTGGTTGCCACTGGTGAGTGACCCCACGGCAAAAGTCAATCCATGCCATGCGGCGGTGCGGCCGGAAATTAATGCACTGGCTGCACCACTGCGTTTATCTGCGGTTGAACGGGTGACCGTGCCGGCAGTTGTTCCCCAGTTAGTCAGGCCAGATTCTACCCCGCCATTTTGTGCAAAATTATTGGCGGGAACTGACGAAATAGCAGCGCTGCTGGAGGGTGAACTGCTCGCAGGTACTGAACTGGGCGCAACACTGGCACGCGATGACGAACTGGCTGCTGTGCCACTGCACAAGCTGCCATTAATTATTGGTCGCTCCGCAGTGCCGCCATTTTTATTTACCTGAAACCCGAAGGAAACCGATTGCCCTGCGGCAATGTTTCCATTCCAACTCATATTGGTGGCAGTGTAGGGATTAGTTCCAGAAAAATTGGCATTCCAACCACCGGCCATGCGATTGCTGCCGTACTGCCAATTCACACTCCAATTATTCACCGCTGCATTAGTATCATTTTTTACCGTGATGCTAGCGGTGTATCCCGTTGACCATTCATTGTCTACCGAATAGGTGCAAGCTGCCGAGGCGTTTGTTGAGAAAACCGCGAGTGTTATGCCGGCTGCCAAATAGCGATATAGATAGCTGGGCCACCGGGGCGCACCGCCGGCGTAATTTGTAACCTTATGGTGAGTTTTGTGGTTCATTGTTATCTCCACTGAAACTTGCGCGCACGCGAGCCCTCCACTTTTTTCCAGAAGAGCGCAGTACACACGGTGAGTTGAGTTTGATGAGAATGTGATTCGCAGCATGACCGCTGCGAATCACAACAAGCCGGTTACTTCCGGATGTAATTGTTTAATAACCAGGTCATCGCAGGACGCGGCGTTCCGTTTTCGTAAATCAAACCGGAACCTTCAATCCAGGTTCTGCCGTTGACATAACCCCAAATGGTGATGCCTTTAACATGTGGGTGATCCCAGAACACGGGGAAATGCGCCTGGAAGTTTTGCAGCTGAACCTGGTCATTGGTATCGCCGATGTCGTATTCAGAAATATAAATAGGCTTGCCTACCTGATTCCAAATATTGTCGATAGCCGTTTTTACTTGCGCCGCTGTCATGCCTTTTAATTCATGCGCTTGCAGGCCAACTGCATCAATGTAATTGCCTTGCGCTTTGGCAAGTGCAATAAACTCATTGTGCTGCCAACGAATGTTGTTGTAGTCGTTCAGGATCAGGATAGAGTTGGGGCAATATTGACGTGCCAGCTGGAACACACGCTGAATCCAGTTATTGCCAAACGCACGCTGTGCGTAACCGGCAGGCTGGTGACCGGGTACAGCTTCGTTTACCACATCAATCATTGCGGTATCCGGGTAGCGGGTACAGTAATCGCGAATCCACTCTTCAATCTCGGCGGCCGTTTCTGTCGCACTTAAATTATTGAGCCAGGAAGGCGACTGGGCACCCCACACAAAGGTATGCGCTTTTACCGGAATATTGTGCTGGCGTGCATAGGCATAAATGCGATCAACCGGTGCCCAGTTGTACACATCGCGCGTGCCTTCTACTGAACCCCACTTACCCTCATTTTCCGGAGTAATCTGGTTCCAGTAATTAATAAAGTCTGAACGAACCGCGCCAGAGGTAGTGATGTTGCCGATGAATTTACGCTGCGTGCCGCCACCGGTTGAGCTACTGCTGGAGCTGCTGGATGAAGAAGCCGCCTGACCGCCAATGGAGAAATCATCCGCGTAGTAACTGACCGTTGTGCTTTCGGCTTCGATAATAAAATGTTGGAACCCAGTGGTGCCGCTCTGGGTGTAATAACCCTGCAACAAACGCCACTCAGTGGACGATGCCGTGACGGTAGAGACACGGGTATATTCGTTGTAAGTTGTGCTGTCGCTATCGTCCAGGCGTTTGCCAGTGAGGTGGATAACACTGTCAGGCGTGCCCGGTGCCAATTTCACCCACACCGCGACATCGTACTGGTTACCGCTTACCAGTGAGCCGACATTAAAGGTGATGCCGTGCCAGTTAGCTGTGCGCCCTGAAATTAATGCACTGGCCGCACCACTGCGTTTGTCCTGGGTGCTGCGTGTTACCGTTGCGGCGGTGCTGCCCCAATTGGTCAGGTTATTTTCCACACCGCCATTTTGCGCAAAATTATTGGCCGGAACGGTATAACCAGAGGACGAAGAGCTGCTGGAAATAACCGGTGTTGAGCTGGCAACAGAACTGGATGAGGCTGGTACTGAGCTGGGCGCTGAACTTGAAGATGACACTGTGCCGCCCGCACACGCGGCGCCATTGATTGTTGGACGCTCAGCGGGTGCTCCGTTTTTATTGCCCTGGAATCCGAAGGTGACGGATTGGCCAACCGGAATACTGCCATTCCAACTCATGTTGGTTGCGGTATAAGGGTTGCTGCCAGAGAAGTTGGCATTCCAGCCACCTGCCATAGAATTGTTAACGTAACGCCAGTTCACATTCCAACTATTTAAGGGTGCACCTGTATCATTTTTAATAGTGATGTTAGCGATAAAGCCGCTATTCCACTCACTCTCAATAGCGTAAGTACAGGCCGACATAGCATTTGACGACAGCGCCGCCAGTGCCACACCGGCGCCAACCCAAGCGCAAGCGCGCTTCAGGTTATTAATGGGGAAAGGAAGTCTGTGCATAGTGGTAATCTCCGCTTGTTAGTTATTAGGAAGCGCGAGCATAAAAAATTGCACAGGTGGAAAATTGAATTTTTAAACGTTTTTCTAAAAACTGTAAAAAATTAAAGCATTGCTGTAATTATTTTAATGTAATTTTAAGCGACAATTTGCAAAATGATAAACATGCACTCACAGATTTCATTGCAGTAAAAAATTGTGTCTGATAGGAAAACTGGCGCAACAAAAACCTGTAGAAAAATGCGTTTATTTTTTACCGGGTGCAATCACGGTTTTTACAAATAAAATTTGCTCAACCTAAGAACAGTCTTTGATCGGATAAAGCGCTTTAAATGTTTTTGGTGCGTAGCCATATTCGGTTTTAAATAATTTATTAAAGTACGACACATTGTTATAGCCAACCGAGTAGGCAATTTCCGACACATTCGCCTCTTCATTCTCTGCCAACAACCGCGCTGCTTCAGTTAAACGCAACTTATTTAAGTAAGCAGTAAAGGTCAGGCCCAATTCTTCTTTGAGAATATCGTTGATTTTGGTGCGATTCACACCCAGTGCCGTTGCCACCATTTCCAGGCTCAACTCAGGTTTGGCGTATTCAGTTGCCATAAAACGCAAGACTGCACTTTTCTCCTTGTCCTTTTGCGGTTCTATGGACAACTTTTTATAGGCCATGAAGGGTTGATCCAAACGCAACTTCTCGCGAATATCCAACGTTAACTGTTTCACATAAGTGCGCAACAACAGGATGAGCGCAATCACCCAGATCACCACCACCAGCACAATCGCGCCCACCCAATAGCGCCAATTATTTCCCTGCAACTGTATGTCGGTAATTTTTACGGCAGAGCGAATATTCAGTGGGCTCTGCAAGGAATTAACCCAGGCAAAGCCCATGGTTTTATCCAGACGATAACCGGTATCACTGTGCTCAAAGCCATAGCGCCCCAACCACCAGTAAGGAGTATCCAGATCACTGAATTTTATGTTCACGGTTGTCCAATCGCGATCACAGGAAAAGGCGGTAGAGGAAACACGACGGGTGATGGGCTTATTAATATCAGTCACCCTGTCGTCAAAACTGAACAACACAAACAACAATACATTTTTAGGATCGCACATCACCTTAAATGACAAACCATCAAATGCCGTAAGATCAACCAACTTTTGCGGTTGTACCGGCTCCATAAATGCAATGGTGTAATGGGCGTAGGGGAACTCTTGTTGCGGATCCAAAAAAAATTCGTATTCAACCGTGTCAGTCTCCTTGCGCAGCAATACGCTGGTTTTACCTTTAGGTTGTGGTGGTTCTACTGCCGAATGCCATAAATAATTGGCATCCCTGAGTGGAAATAAATTGGCAGCGAGTTTTGATTTAACAGCACCCAGACACAATAAACCTGCCGATAGTGCAACAAGCAGAACCAAAGCAATAAATGCTTTTTTATAGAAGCTATACATAATAAACCGTGGCCATTGGTTGATGGCTGCAGTAAAAAATTATTATTTTATTATTGGTAAAACGCACAATCAGCGATAAAAAACAACACTGATTGGCTTAACTATGCTTAACCATACTTAACTATAATGTCACAGGATTTAATCCGGCAGCAATCTATTTAATACTGCCGGGATACTAACAACTCAGTTGGATTGGGACAGGACTTTTTCCACATCGATACCAAAAATCATAACCCCCAGGGGTTTGAAACTGGTGCTGGTTTGCAGTGGCACACTCAGTTGCAACTGAAAGCGCTTGGTAGATTCATCGTAATTAATATCGCCAAAAAACAACGCATTCGCTGGTTTGCCATAGGCGCGGATAAAATTGGGTTCATCGCCCTGCCAATAGTCAGAAGTCATATCGCTAATCGCCACATTCAAGCCGCGTTTATCCGTCACAATCACTTCAGTGACCATATCCTGGGCTTGTTTTTTGATTTCACGTAATTCTGCAGACAGCGGCTGATTGATTAACCCGATAGAAAAACTGAAATCATTATTGGCAAACGCGCGCATCCATTGCTTGTCCAATTTCTCTATTTGTTGCTGACTGAGTTGGGCCGAGTGTTTATTGGCTGCCACCAGTGCAGGCTCAAGGTTAGGTAAGCGTTTCCAACGCTCCAGCTTACGCCCCAGCAGTTCTTTTATTTGCAGCTGTTCAAAATCTGATGTAGCAAAATTAACCGATGAACAGCTGCTGATATGGCGATTGAATTCCAATAGAAAGCCGGGATACTGGTTGAGGAACTGCTCATTAAAATAAACCCCCAATGGCACATAGCGAAAAAAACGCGATTGAAAATTATCCGCCTCCATTTTCAACTCTTTTACCGCCTGCAAAAAATGCTCGCGGTCAGCCAGAATCACGTCGATGCGTTTTGACTGCAAAAGTTTAATCAACTGGGGCAAATTGTTACCGGACATTTCAACTTCATAACCCGCCTCAGCCAGCCAGGTCTCCTGCTGACTACCCAGAATCGAACCCAGTTTATAACCCTCCCGCCAGGATTCAGGCGCAATAGTGTCGGTACGCCAAAACCAATACCAATTTTCCAATACCAGGGGCGAGGAGAGCACCGCATAGGGATCAATGTGGCGCATGGGAATAGCGGTAAAAAAACCATCGATACGATTGCTTTTTACATCCTGGTAAGCGCGGCGCCAGGGCATAACCTGCACTGCGTAGTCGCGCTGCATACGCTTGAATATACAGTGCAAATGGGGCTGGAGATTGTGCTCATAAGAGGCGCCCGCATCGGCGCTAAATGCAGAGGAGATATTGGTGGCAAGGTTAATCCGCGGCACACCAGGCTCAGTGGTTTCAGCCTGCAACTGGGCAGCGCCCGGCAAACAGCACACCAATAAGCAGCGCAATACTAACGAGCAGAATTTCTGCATAAGTAACTCCATAACAAGGAACACTCCTGCGGGGGACAGGTTTTATTATAGATCGGCAGATGTTGGTCGGCGTGGTATCCACACCTCAAAGAAGTAGTGAGCCTTCGATCAATAACGCATTAACATCTGGTCAATGTATAACTTAACCAGATTAGCCAAGGTTTTTCAGAAAGTCGCTGTGCAGGGCAGCGGCAGTTGCCTCGGCGAGGCGATCAATGGACTGCTCGCGTTGCTGGCCAATATCCACACAGGCTTGTTTATCCAAACCAGCCCATGCCAGCAGCCCTGCCAAGCTTTGGGGCTGATCAAAAATACCGTGCAAATAAGTGCCTAGAATGGCCTTATCTTCGCTGATGGCACCATCGGCGCTAAGCCCACTGGAGCCTTGGAGGTAGGTGGCCGGCTGCAGCAGCGCAGGGCCATAACTGACACCGCTATGAATTTCATAACCTGCGACAGGCGTTTGTTTGTCCCATAAAAAACCATTGCGACGCTGCAGGATTTTCTGGTCCTTGAGTTCAGTATGCAGGGCAAGATAACCCAGGCCGATGGAACTGCCGGGCGCCGATTCCAACCCCAGGGGATCGTGAATGGTTTTACCCAACATTTGTAACCCACCACAAATGCCAATAAGTTTGCCGCCATAGCGCAAATGTTTTTGTATCTGCTCATCCCAGCCCTGCGCACGAAGAAAATCCAAATCCGCGCGGGTATTTTTGCTGCCGGGAATAATCACCAGATCGCAGGCGGGAATAGGCTGGTTAGGGCCAACCCAATGAAAGTTAACCTGCGGATGCAAACGCAGCGCATCAAAATCGGTATGGTTGGAAATGCGCGGCAGCGCAAGTACCGCAATGGTTAATTGCGCATTGACCCTGGGCGCCGATGCAGTGAGTGCATCCTCGGCATCCAAATATAAACCCTGAAGATAAGGGATTACCCCGAGCACCGGTTTACCAGTTTTTTGCTCCAGCCAATCCAGACCAGACTGTAATAAGTTGATATCACCGCGAAAGCGATTGATTACAAAACCTATTACCCGCGCGCGCTCGGATTCACTCAACAACTCCAGTGTGCCCACCAAATGCGCAAATACACCGCCGCGATCAATATCCGCAATTAAAATCACCGGGCAGTCCACCGCTTCGGCAAATCCCATATTGGCAATATCGCGGTCACGCAAATTAATTTCCGCCGGGCTGCCAGCGCCTTCCACCAGGATCACATCATATTGCTGCTGCAAACGCGTATAGGAATCCAATACAAAACCCATCGCCTCGGTTTTGTAATCGTGATAAACCGCTGCTTCCATATCGGTGACTGCTTTTCCCTGCACTATTATTTGCGCACGGGTATCACTGGTGGGTTTAATTAAAATCGGATTCATATCCGTATGCGGCTCAAGCCCAGCCGCCTGTGCTTGCAGCGCTTGCGCGCGGCCAATTTCGCCACCATCAATGGTGACAGCGGAATTGAGAGCCATATTTTGTGGTTTAAACGGCACAACCGACACGCCGCGATTTTTTAGAATCCGGCACAGCGCGGCAACCAATGTGGTTTTACCCGCATCGGAGGTGGTGCCTTGCACCATTAAGGTCTTGGTGCCTTGCACCATTGAGGCCTTAGCCCCTTGCACCATTAAGGTCTTAGCCCCTTGAATCATCGGGGTTTTCGTAGAGAGGCTTACCACTCAATACCCTTCTGTGCTTTTACGCCGGCGTTAAAGGCGTGTTTGATGGCTTTGACTTCGCTAAAAGTATCAGCCAAGTCTTCCAGATATTTTTTAGCACCGCGCCCAGTGATGATTACGTTTTGGTTGCGCGGGCGATTTTGAATTGCGGTAATGACTTTATCTTTATCCAGATATTTGTAGTTAAGCATGTAGGTGAGTTCATCCAGCAATACCAAATGAATCTCCGGGTCGCGAAATACATGTTCGCACTCTTCCCAGACTTTTTCCGCTGCTGCTTTATCTTGCTCGGCATTTTGGGTTTCCCAGGTAAAACCTGTGCCCATCACAAAATATTCCAACTGCGGACTGGCACCGCGAAAAATACTTTCGGTTAAAAAGTTTTTTTCACCGCACTCCCAAGTGCCTTTGATAAATTGCACTATGGCGACTTTGTAGCCGTGCCCCAAACAGCGCAGCGCCGTACCAAAACCGGAGGAACTTTTACCTTTACCGTCACCGGTTAATACAATGACCACTCCGCGTTCTTCATCGGCACGGGCGATAGCAGCATCGACAATTTCTTTGCGCTGCTGCATGCGCTCCTGGTGGCGCTTGGCTTTGTCGTCATTTAGGCTGGAATCATTGTGCTGACTGTTTGCGTCACTCATGGAAATTACCACCGGTTTAATCAGAATATGAAAATGCCCCTAAACAAAGTTCGGGGGCATAAAATTAACAATTACGCAGTTTAATTGCCATTAAAAACGATAGGTAATGCTAGCTTCGTAATTGCGCTCGGGTTGCGGGTATTGGCCCCAACTTGCCTGCAAACCGGCATAGCGTTCATTGGTCAGGTTTTTAATACGCCCGGCGAATTCCAGTTGTTTATATTCCCAAATCACATTCAGGTTAAACAATTGCAGAGCACTGACTTTTTCCATCGCGTTGGCCTCATCGTCATTTAAATAACGCGAACCCAAGTAAACAGATTCCAAATTTACAATCACCGACTGCACTGGCTGGAAATTAACAGCGAGACTAAAGGTGTTTTCACTTACATAGGGAATAGCATTACCTTTATTAACACCCTCACTTAACTCTGCATCGGTATAGGTGTAATTTCCACGCAAACCAATTTCATCGCTCAGCTGTAACTGCCCTTCAAAAATGAACCCTTGGCGCTCGGAATCAGGCAGGTTTATGTTTTTATAAACAAAACTGTCAAAGGTGATTTCATCATTCAAGGCCATATGGTAAAGCGAGTAAGTCACACTGGCTTTTTCGCCCGCCCATGCAGCACCGGCCTCGTAGGATTGACTGGTTTGCACCTCCAAAAATTCAACACCGGGTAACACCGCACCATTTTCATCAGCATTGGCGAAACGGAAACCATCTGCATAGCGAGCAAAGAGCCTCCACTGGGGATCAATTTGGTAATTCAAACCCAATTCACTCGCGTTGACTTTATCGTCATGGGCAGTGCCAGATGCAAAGTTTTTATCATCCACTGTGCTGTGACGCACCCCCGTAGAAACGTTGAGTTTCTGTGTAATCGGGTACACCAACTGCGCATAGACACCCTCTATTTTTTGCGTAATGTTGGTGAAACCATCTTTGGTGGCGTAATCTGCGTCGGTTTGGTCATAACCCAGCGTAATCACCGCTGTGCCATTGCGGGTGGCGATATTACCGACAACACGTGGCGTAATATTTTTTACCCGCAAATTACTGTCAGAGCGCCAAGGCGAATAACCATCTGCCAAATAATAATCATCGTAAAAAGCAATGCTGTCTTCATCGCGGTCAGCATATTCCGCCAGGAACTGCCAAGCATCAGTAATATCTACACCAGTACCCACTCGAATCAAATCGGTTTGTTGATCACCGAAATTATTAGGCGAATAGGTAATGCGCGGATCAATAGCTGCTTGTGAATTACTAATCGCACCAGGCAAGCGCAGCTCATCATCAATCGCCTGCCCTTCCACAAACACAAAACCTTTTGCAAAATCGTAACGCACATTTCCTAATACATTTTCGTAAGCATTTTGGTTGTTATCGCGGTAGTTGTCCGCGTTGCGTTTTTGCGCGGAGACGCTGTAACTCAAACCGTTTGCAAAACCTTGGCGAATACTGGCGGTGTAGTCTTCCAAATTATCGGTGCCACTGGTGGCGCTAATGGTGCCGTCGGTTTCGCCAGCTGCTGCGCGTTTGGTGATGATGTTAATGACACCGCCGACTGCCTGATCGCCATAGAGCACACCCGCGCTACCCTGCACAATTTCAATGCGCTCTACATCTTTTAACGAGACAGTGTTTAATGCCGGTGCTGCGAGGCTGGGGTTATTGAGTTTGCGGCCATCCACCAATACCAATACGTTGTTAGCGCCCGACAAACCGCGCATAGAGGCAGTCACATTGCGTGCGCCGCTACCATCTGAATCAGTGAGTTGAATACCCGCTTGGGTACGCAATACCTCCGACAATAATTTTGCGCCGCTCACGCGAATTTCTTCTTCACTGATCACTTTAATTTGCGTAGCGACTGGCATGGTGGCAGTTTCACTGCGGGTTGCACTCACATACACAGTATCGAGTTGTTTTTCGGCAGCGATGGATACCGGCGCAATAATAGACATAACAGCAGCACTCAAGCCGCTCAGTAAAACTGGAGATTTGGTAGACATGAGATTCCTCAATCCAAAAGGGATGAGGGAGGGAAAGCGGAAAATAGCGGTGCGGGGGCAAACGCCCAACACACATAGATTTCCACCGATGTTGCCCTCCGCGACATCGTGAATAACATGGAGCAAATGCTCCGGCTTGAGGCTGGTATCGGACTCATGCGCGCTGCAGTGATACAGCGCGCATTTACCGTTGCGGGGGCAGTGTCGGAATTGCCTGGCTCACACCAAACGCACCGACTTCCCATTCACTCTGATCCTGGCTGGCTCCGGTTATAGAGCCGTCACCCATCAGACACCTCGGGCGCGCAAGTTACGGGGGCAATGTGGACAAGTCAAGTGCTCAGTAATGGCTCGGCCGGGCTGGAAACTGCGGGGACAAAGGCTGCCAGCGGGTTTTGCAGCTCACCAGCAAATTGCAGACTGTGGGAGAAGTCCATTAAGTCGCTGATCATTTGCTGGTTGTTGACCAGTTGCAAACGGTTGAGGCACGAGTGGGCAAAACGCGGAGCAAAAAAATCGTACTGTGCAAACTTGGCTTTAAGGTCGGGGTGCTGTGCTTGATAGCAATGAATATTCTCGCCCACCAACTGCCAGAAATTAGCTGAAGAGAATTCCATATGTTCTTCCAGAAGTTGCGCCAGATAGCGAAAGAAACCATCAAATACATCAATAAAAATAGACAGGACCTTCATCTCCTCTGGCACCCTTACCTGCACCCGGTTTACCAACTCCGGCAATTCCGAAGTGGTATTCATGATTGCAATTTCTTCGGCAATATCTTTCATGATTGCACGCACCGGCACATTATTATCCAGCACAAGAATGATATTTTCGCCGTGTGGCATAAACACTAAATCGTGGGTGTAAAAGCAGTGAACCAGCGGGGTGAGATACGCCTGTAAATAACGTTTAAGCCAGACACTGGTACTTACACCCGAGGACTGGATTAATTCACTAAGCAGTGAATTACCTTGGGCATCCACATACAAAAGCGCCGCCATAGTCATCAAACGCTCACCATTACCCACATACTGCAAGGGGCTTTCACGCCATAAGCAGGAAAGCATTTTTTTATAAGCAGTATCGCGCGCTGCAATATTTTCGTAGTAACGATGAATGTATCCCACCGATGCCAGCTCACGTAGCATAGTAAAGCCATTGCTTTGTAAAAACTCATCACGGCTAATGAGCTGGTAAACCCAATCATTAATAGCCGGCGTACCGCGCATGTAATATGGCGACAAACCACGCATAAAGCCCATATTGATAATCGACAGTGACATTTTTATATAGTGGCGCTGTGGCTTATCCAAATTAAACAATGTGCGAATGGATTGCTGTGCTTGATAGCGATCTTTCGCGTAACCCAAACAAATAATATTCTGATTGGCAATTTCGGCTGCAAAAATGCTGCTTATTTTGTTAAACCACTGCCATGGATGAACCGGCATAAACACATAATCGGCGTGGGTTTTTCCCAGTTGTGTCAAGCGCTGTTCAAATTGGGAGAGGATTGCTTCATCAAGTTCGGAAGTAATTAAACTGGTGTAATCCAGCTCGGCGGAACAGGCGAAATGGGCCTGATGTTTATGCGCGGCAATCCATACGGGTTTGAACGAATAGTTCGCTTCAGGGCTGTAGGTGCGAAAATCTTTTGCATCAAACCCCACACGACCATTATTGGCCACAAATGCCGGATGCCCTTCCATCATCGCCGCTTCAATCTGCTGAAACCCAGCGGTTAATAGTTCTCTGGCACTGACACCCAACTTGGTATGTTTATAAGCACTGCCATAAAGGGTATTGCTGATCTCCTCCAAATAAATTGGCAACTTATCGGTGGCTATACCCAACTCCTTTTGAAACTCGTTCATAAATTCCAACGCGTCCAATGCCAGAAAGCGATCAATAATAGGAGAGCTATCAATAACAGGAGAGCTACCAATAAACTGTTTGGTAATACTGTTTAATTCTATCCACCAATGGTTCAACGATAGCAAACGCGCCTTAAACCTATACACCAGTTGGTTATGATTTTGCGGTCGCAATTCATAAATAGACCAATCACCCTCTCGCTCCAATAATTGAGGTTGCAATAAAGATTCGTGACAGAACTCACTGATCGCCTTACGCACTAATAAGCGATTTACATGAACCCATAACTCGGGCTGCAAGTGACTGGTAGCTAACCAGGGCTGATTATCAATTTGCGTGGCAATCGATAAATTCGGTGAGAGTGTAAAACCAGATTCAATAGTATTCATAGCAAGTTCCTTTGTGGTAGTCACAGTATGACGGTGAATGGGTGGGTTTAATGGCATGGGCAATACAGGACAAGACTTGGAAAATTGCGCTCTTGTAGCACTCGCCAAACAAGCGACTTTGTGCGGCAAATAGACGAGCTGATGATATGCAAAACCAGCAAGGCGATTGAGGCGATGTATTTTTTCATTGCGAGCATCGGGTTCGACTACCACACGCTGTACTTGCGGCATGGAAAACAAACCGTACATCACACCCATAAATACACTGCGTGAAAAATGACGCACGGGCTGCACAGCAGGTGCCAATAGAATATGCATACCCAAATCGCCCTGCTGGTGTGTGTAGTAATAACGCAGCAAGTCACGTTGTGGGTCGTACACTTCTACAATAAATGCCAGCTCGCCGCTATAGAAACCCGCATACACCGCTTCTGCGTTGCACAGTTTTTGATAACAATGGCTGACCTCTTCCAATGAACTTCCCTGCATCCCCCAGTAGCGGGCATAATCCATGTTTATCCAGCGATGCAGACTGCTTATATCCCGCTCAAGCACAAACGGCTCCAACGAAAAGTGCCCAGCGCAATATTGTTCATCATTTTGGAAAGACCATTCAAAATGGAATTCGCGCGCAGGAAATACCTCGGATGACGGCGCAAGCACCGGATTGTTGTGTGAATTTAACTTATTCATAGCGCACCTGTTCCCCTGCCAATGCCTGGCTTTCCGGCTGGCCAACATTCTCCAGCACTACAAAATCCTGCACTTTACGGCGCAACTGCCACAGCAACACAATACAGAGCAAAAAGGCAGCAATCGAAAAATAAAATGGCAAATTCCAGTGTTGCTCCTGTACTAATAATCCCGCCGAATAAAAGGCCACAATGACACCCGCATTTTGGAAAACATAAATCAGCCCGAATGCACCGCCATAATCTTGCGGGTCGCTGGCTTGGAACAACAACAAATCCAAGCGCACTACGCCATAAAATAAGGCCACCCCCAAACACACGCGCCCCGCAATAACCATTAGCTCCTGCTCAATAGTTTGCAGACCGTAGCCCAACACGCCGAACACTAATAAAAACGGAAGCGAACCAAGTAGCTGAAGCACTCCTGCTGGTTTGGGTTTGAAACAAAAGAGAATAACCAGTGCAACCATACCGGGAATGGCATAAACCAAACCAGCCACCCAATTTGCGCTGATGCTGGAAAAACTTTTCCAATAGCTGACAAAAAAAGGCGATGACAAATAAACACCAAAATAAAATACCAGCACAGCTAACCCTAACCGCGCCAAAAAATAGCGTGGCACAGGTTGCTTTTGTGGCAACTGATGATCCGTGGCAGCTCGCAAAGGAAAATAATTGAGATACAAATAAACGCAGACTAACAACTGGGTAAAATCGCCTGCAGCTATATACCAATAAATAATTTCTGCGCGATGCATTTCCAGCACATAACCGCCTACCAAGGCGCCAAGAATAAATCCCAAATGCACAATTACCGATAAAATCCCTATCGTCTGTTCCTGATACTGTGCTGATTCCAAACGCATAATCAGGGGGTAGATCAACAAATAACTGGCTTTACACGCAAACATGGCAAGGGAAACACACCAGAACAGCGGCAAGCTTTCCACATAAAAACAACTGATTGCCAAGAGGGTAGCGCCACTTTGCCCCAGCAACAGCAGGTGCACATCATTCAGGCGTTTAGCCAATTGTGCCCACAGCGGAAACGCGAGCGTCACCACAAGGCAGATGCATGCAATATAATTTCCCACATAGTGGCTGTCGGTGATTGCAAAACGCTCTGCAAAAAATTGCGGATAAAAAGGTAATAAGACAGCATCGCTAATCACAGCAGCGGCCGTCATTAATATCAACAAATGTTTAACTGCTGGCTTCATGAGACTTGCAACTCCCGTTTGGAAAATATATCCATGGATGCGGGCGCAAAAAAATCCTGAAACGCAATACGCTGTTCAAGCGGATACACCTGCCTCCCAGCCAGTTGATTGACAATAATTGAATTGCGATAGGCCGCCATGCTCAGATCCGGCGTAACAAAACCATGCACCTGCAAACCCAGGTTTTGCGCATAGATACTCTTGCCTTGCCGGTCAATAGCGTAGTTGCGATCTGGCTGTGGCTGCCCCTGCTCATCCCAACAAATATGCGCGCTTAGCGGTGCCAAAAACTCCGGCACTTTGTAGGAATAACCCGTGGCAAGGATGACAGCGTCGGCCATCAGGCGGAACGGCTGTTGTTGCTCGCGCTGGCAAAAATCCAAAGTGAATTCCTGGCTCGCAGCATGAAACTCTGCAGCTTGCAATTCCGCATTCGCATTGAGCCGGGCGATACTATGACCTGCCAATTTTTGTTCGTAGAGACAATCAAAAATCGCATCCAGTAAATCGCGATTAATGCCTTTATAGAGATGGGTCTGCGACGCCAGCAATTGTTTTCGCTGCTGCGGTGCAAGTGAAGAGAAGTAATGCAAATAATCGGGCGAACTTAATTCCAGAGTGAGCTTGTTATATTCCAGCGGTGCAAATTGTGGTGAGCGAGTCAACCAGTGCAGTTGATAATTATGCCCAGGCGCTTGCTGTAATAAATCGTAAAAAATCTCGGCAGCGCTTTGGCCACTACCCACAATCACAATCGTATTTTTTTGCAGCAAACTCGCTTTGTGTGTCAGGTAATCACTGGAATGAATGGCTTTGTGGCGTATCGCATCGGCTGCCTGCGGCCAGTGAGGTGATGTACCTGTGCCCAGTATGAGTTTGCGGCAACGGTAATAATGATAGGCGTGAGTGACACAGCACTGGGATTTCACCAGATATTGCTGCTCCGCCTCCAGATAACGCAACAGCACCACGCGCCGGTTAAATTGCACATTGTGTAACTGCCGACAAACCCACTGACAATAGCGGTTGTATTCGCGGCGCAATAAAAATAAATTTTCGCGTATGCAAAATGAATACAACTGACCATTTTGTTTGGCGTAATTCAAAAAACTGAAACGGCTGGTAGGATCAGCCATAGTCACCAAATCCGCGGTGTGCGGAGTTTGTAAACGTGTCCCTTTTAGCAACATACCCGGGTGCCAATTAAATTCAGGCCGCGCATCCAAAAATAAACCGGTCAATTCGCTGACTGGTTCAAGCAGACACGCCAACCCCAAATTAAAGGGCCCCAACCCTATGCCAATAAAATCCAATACCGGTAAATCCTGCCCTGCCCCTAGCGAAAATACTTGTGCCGAACCGCTGCGCTGGCCAAGGGCCGCGCGCTTAACAATCGAAAGTGGGTCTGTCATAAACCATCGCTCCTTCTTTTTCATTGATACAAACGGCCAATAAACCCTGCAGCTGGCCAATAACAGGCCGCCGCGGGGTATGAAATTGCGTCGTCTTCCCCGACTTCCTCCCTGCTCACGCAATCTCATTTGATAATTATTATCATTTGATAATTATTACATCAAGACTTATTTAATTCCCCTCCCGATATTTCTGCCGAAGATTGACCTTAGCTCACAGTGAGTTGTTGATATTTACCCACAAAAGTAAAAATACTCAAAATCATTTGATAGTAATTATCATTTGATAATAAAATCACAGACCTCAGCTCAACTTCACCTGTTAGGAAACCCATTCACCATGACCTTGAATAAAACCCTGCTTGCCAGCGCTATTGCCGGCGTCTTGTTTAACTCTGCCGTTAGCATTGCCGCTGAGCAGCCAGGCAAGCTTAAAACCGTAAAAGTGGAAGCCGACGCACTGGGTAACACCACCGAACAGACCGATTCCTATACCACCGGCAGCATGAGCACCGCGACCAAACTGGATTTGAGCATCCGCGAGACACCGCAATCGGTATCGGTGATCACCAGCCAGCAGATTGAAGACCTGAATATTGTCACCGTAAATGAAGCGCTGGATACCGCCACCGGTGTAAGCGTGAAACGCTCGGAAACCGACCGTACCTACTTTGAAGCGCGCGGCTTTAACATCAATAACTTCCAAATGGATGGCGTAGGCATTCCCCTACACTGGGGTTTGCTGGAAGGCGATATCGATATGGCCACCTATGACCGCGTGGAAATAGTGCGCGGCGCCAGTGGTTTGATGAGCGGTTTAGGCAGCCCCGCAGCCACCGTCAACCTGATCCGCAAACGCCCCACTGCAGAAACCCAGGCCAGTGCCAGCCTGACCCAGGCGCGCTGGGATGACACTCGCCTGACCGCTGATGTATCCGGCCAGGTGGCAGAACCCATTCGCGCCCGTGTGGTAGTAAGCGACCAGAGCCGCGATTCCTATTTGCAGGATTACCACAAAGACCTGAGCAGCACCTATGGTGTGGTGGAGGCTGATTTGGGCTTGAACACCCTGCTCACCGCTGGTATCAGCCGCCAAAAAAGTGAAGCCGACAGCCCTATGTGGGGCGCCCTCACCCTGACTTATCTGGCCGATGATGGCAGCAGTCGCCCCACCAACTTCCGTCGCTCTATGAACAGCTCGGCTGACTGGGCTTATTGGGATGTAAAAGACACGCGCAGTTTTGTGGAGCTGGACCACACCTGGGCCAATGGCTGGAATACCAAAGCCACCTACAACCGCACCAAAACCCGGGGCGCACAAGAGCTGCTTTATGTATACGGCACACTCAATGAAGATATGTCCGGCTTGACCGGTTGGGCCGGAAAATTTGACCGCGAAACTGATATCAAACTCTTTGATATCGCCACCAGCGGCGAATTCACCACCGGCAGCCTTACCCACAAATTTGTAGTAGGCGCCAATCAAGCCGATAACGATGTCGATGAACATGCGCTCTACGACTACACCACCGGTAACGGCTTTCCGGCCATTACCAATATGGCCGAATGGACCGGCGATACCCCATACCCCACCTTTGCCGATATGCCCAATGGTGAAATCACCAGCGACAAACAAACCGGTGTCTACCTGGCGGGCCAGTTCAGTTTGAGCGACGACTTGAAACTGCTGACCGGCGCCCGTTCAGCGCGCTACGAAAGCGACAGCGTCAGCTACGGCGCCAATCTGAGTAAAAAAGATGATGTAGTGGTGCCCTACGCTGGCCTGACTTACGACTTGAATAAACAACTCACTCTCTACACCAGCTACACCGAAACTTTTACCCCGCAAAGCGAGAGCAAGCTTTCCGGCGAGCGCCTTGATCCGGTGACAGGTGTAAATAAAGAAGTGGGTTTAAAAGGCGAATTCTTTGAAGGCAAACTCAACACCAGTTTCGCGGTGTTTGAAACGGCACAAGAAGGTTTGGCGACAGTGGCTGGTTTTAACACCGACCCTAACCAAGGTGAAACCGGTAATTATTATGAGGGCGATGATTATGAGTCGCGCGGTTTTGAATTTGAAATCGCCGGTGAACTGACCGAGCAGATCAACCTGGTGCTGGGTTACACCAACCTCACTATCGACGATAACAAGGGCGAAGTCTCGCGCACCTTCACACCCAAACAATCCGCCAAATTTACCGTCAATTACTACCCGCAATTTGCGCCAGGTTTGAAGTTGGGGAGTTTTGTGGAATACCGTTCAGATACCTATCTGCGCGGCACAGTGATCGAGCAGGATGCATTGACCTTGGTGGATCTCTTTGCCAGCTACGAGTTCAACGACAACTGGTCGGCATCACTCAACCTGAGCAACATCACCGACGAAACCTACCTCACCAGTTTTGAATACAGCCAGGCTTATTACGCCGAACCGCGCAACATCAGCGCGACGATTCGCTGGCAATACTAATAAAAAATCCCGCCGGGTCAGTCCCGGCGTTAGACCCGGCGGGATTTTTGTTTTTTTAGATCACATTCGTTTTTAACTTCCAATATTCCCTCATCGCTTCGTTCACTGCACCAACTTACTGCTCTGACTCACTCGCCCAACTCACTCGCGGTATAAGGTTGGTTGCGGTTTGCGGTTTGTGCACGAACCTTGGCGACTTCATCAGCGCTGATTGCCTGCGCGGCATTGCCCCAGTTGTTGCGAATGTAGGTGGCAATGTCGGCGGTGTCCTGATCGCTAAAGTTTGGATTAGCGCCTAAGCCCGGCATCATCATCGGTAATTGGTAATGCACACCATTCACAGTGATGGGGCCATTTAAACCGTGCAGTAATATTTTGATTAAACGTTCCGGTTCACCGGTAACCCATTCACTCTGTGCCAGTGGCGGTGCCATGCCGTCCATACCCTGCCCTTGTTTGCCGTGGCAACCAAAACAGGCTGCGCCACCGTCAAATAACGCCTGTCCACGGTAGTATTGGTTTTGCTCCTGGGTGACAAGTTTATTGAAATTACTTTCGATAATTTTTTGTTTGCCCACCAAATCCAGCAACGCAATTAATTCCTGACTGGCATCAGCGCCTAACAATGTTTTTAACGCTTGTTCGCGACCCGCGATACCACTGACTACCGCCTGATTGATCAACGGCTGATCGCCATAATTCGCCAACACCGTTTTGATTAGTGCCAAACCGGAATCGATTGTTAATTCACCGGCACTGAGCGCAATCTGCACAGCTACCTCATAGTCACTTTTGGCCAGCTCTGCCAAACGCGGGGCAAATTGTTGCTGCTCGGCTTTGGACAAATGCTTTAACAACGCGATTGCTGAAATTTGCACCTTGGGGTGGGAAGCATGCAAACCGGCGCGGATGCTGCTGGCATTAACAACATTTAATCCCTCCAGCGTCCAAAGTGCATTGATTTGTGCGCGGTGATCACGGCTTTGTTGCACCAGGCGAGTAATCGCCTCAGTCACACTTTTATCGTTCTGCTGGATGATCAAGCGTCTGGCGGTATCGCGATACCAACCGTTGGCGTGCGCCAAATAGGGAACTAACTGCGCGGCGCTTTTACCTCCCATTTGAGCACCTTCCAATTGTGGCTTGGGCGCTAAAGGGTTAGCGGCCCAACGCAGGCGATAAATACGCCCCAGCCTGCTGTTATGTTTATGGAGTTGGCGACTTTCTGATTGCTCGCGCAAATAGCTGGTTAAATATTCTTTATGCTGGATAACACCGTGATACATATCGAGAATATAAAGTGAACCATCGGGTGCGGTGTATAAATTTACCGGGCGAAACCGTTCATCGGTGGAGGCGAGAATTTCACCTTGCGGATAAATCTCCTCGCCGCGAAATTGCCCTTGCTCTTCGATAATACGTCTGGCCGAGATTAAATTGGCCGCCGGCTCCGGAGTAAAAGCAACGCCATAAAATTCAGCGGGAAATTGATCCCCGCGATAAACCACACTGCCACTGGCCGCGGTGAAATTAATTAATTTGCCTTTATTTGGCCCTGCCGCAACCAGAGTTTCTGGCAGATAAGCGCGGTTCACGCCCGGGTTAATTCGCGCTGGATAAATTTGGTTGCCGCCAATACTCTGTGCTTTTATTTCCTGCACCAAACCGGGGTTTTTATTCAATGAATTAGGGCGCAAATATTCGCCCTGCGCTGGCGCACTGTTCCATGTGTGAAACAGGCGGCCATAGTCATCCATACTCATGCCCCACTGACCGCGATATTCAGTCGTGGCGCTCGCCATTTTCCAATAACGGTTGCGATAAATTTCTTCCGCACCCGCAGGCAATTCACTATCGAGTGGCAATATTTTGTAACGGCGATCACTCTTGGCGTTGTAGTACCAATTGTCCAACCCAAACAACATGCCATTGGCTTTGTGCTCAACACTGCCGCCTTGGGCATAGGTTGGATCAACCACTTCACGCACCCCCAATTTATCGCCTGCCAGAACTTCGGCAAAATACAATTGGGTTTGATCCGCGTAGAGAATACCGCCTTTAACCAACACAATGGTGCGCGGTAAAATCAAATCATTTAAAAATACTTTGCGCTTATCAACTTTACCGTCGCCGTTTGTATCCTCGAGGATGGCGATATTACCTTTGGGGATTTCTTCATTATTGCCGTCCAAATCCGGCATGAAGGTGTTCATCTCCGCCACCCACATACGCCCATTGCCATCAAAACTCATGGCCACCGGGCTAAAAACATGGGGTTCAGCGGCAACATTTTCTATGACAAAACCGGGCTGTAGCTGCATGGACTTTAATGCTTGTGGCACCGCTAAAACCGGCGCCGGAGGAATATCCTCGGCGGCAATCGGCGGTGTCATATCCTCGCCCTTGCGATCACCGAGATTTCTTACCGGCGTGCTTTTTGTTGCTTCAGGTTTTGTTGCTTCGTTTTTTTTGGTATCAGGCGCAGCATTTTTTTCTGAATGTAAATTATCTGTACTGCAGCTGACTATTGATAAACCCAGCATTGATAAACCCAGCAGTGCACAAATCAACAGATGTGCGTTTGATTTTTTGAAATTTATTCTTGGTTTTTTGGGATCTATGGACCTAGACAAAATTTATTCCAGTTCAGTGATAAATAGATTGCGAAAGCGAACGATGTTATTGGTAGTGCCAGTGGTTTTCAGCAATTCACTGCCGTGGTGCTGCAAGCCAATAAAACCCTGGGTGTCTTTATTATCTTTGACGTGGGTAGTGAGCACACCGTTGAGATAAATTTTAATATCACTGCCACGGCATTCAATGCGGTACTGGTTCCATTGCAAATGGCGATAGGCGTTAGCCATTTCATTGGTCCATGCACTCAGATAATTTTTTACAAAATCGGCATCGGGGAAGGAGCGTGTTGCATGGACAGGATGCAACCATTCACGCCGCGCCTGATCATACAAACCACCGCTCCACTTGCGCTCGCTCGGGTCCACTTCGGCTTGATAACCCATGGCTTGCTGACGATTGTTATCAGTTTTGATTTGACCGCGAAACATAATGCCGGAATTACTGTATTCACTTACATCCGGCATCAAAACTTCCGCCGTCAAAATAAAATTCTCATAGGTTTTTTTGGTGGTGAAAAACCAATTATCGGTCGATTGGAGAATTAGCTCACCCGCTTCGACCCTGGCGCTGCCATAGTCATAGATATTGTTGAATTGACTGAGTTTATCGTCAATCAAATTCACTGGCTGGGGTTGGTGCTGGTATTGGAGCTGGGATTGGAGCTGCCCGGCAAAAGCAACACTGACCACGAGTGAAGCAAACAGAATTATTATTTTTAGCATAATCAATAAAACCTGATAACAGATCTAACACATGGTAAAACAGCGTCCAGAGCTGACCATAATACAAACAGCCACTAAATGACACGCGGTTTGCATAAATTTAAGTTTCAAAAAAAATGGGCGCCGCAGCGCCCACTTTCAATCATCTACTAATCACCGGATACATTAAACAATCCCAGGACTCATGAAAAAATCACAAGGGATTAGAAGTTATAACGCACATCCGCCGTGACGGTTCTACGCTCACCGGCAAAACAATCGCCGCGCGCCAAGCAACTGGTGTAGTGGATCTTGTCTTCCAGGTTGCGGGCGTTCAGGCTGAAAAACCAGTTTTCCAGCTCATAACCCAGCATTGCATCCACCAGGGTGTAACCATCAATACGGATATTGCGGTTGTCGCGGCCGTCCCAGCTCTTGCCTATATCGCGCAGGCCCAAACCAACCCGCAAGCCTTGCAAGTCACCGGTAAAACGATAACTACCCCAGAAGGAGGCCAGGTTTTCCGGTATTGCAGCAAAACGGTAGCCCGTGACCTTGTCCTGGGTGTCTGTATAGCTGTAACTGGCGATTAAATCCCACTGTGCCCAGCTGCCCTGCACCTCTAACTCGGCACCTTCGCTCTTGGCTTCGCCGGTTTGCACTGTGCCTTGTTTGAAGGTGTTGTCAGGCTGCGGCACAGATACGCTTACCGTGCGGCCGTTTTCGTTGATCTCAAACAGCGCAAAGGTCACCAGCAGATTGCTGCTACCCGGTTGGTATTTAACCCCCAGTTCGGTTTGCTCACCGGTTTTGGGTTTGAGCGCCTCGTCGTAAACATTAAAGCCCGCCATAGGCTCAAAGGATTCGGTGTAGCTGGCGTAGGGCCGCAGGCCGTTGGCAAATTGGTACATCACACCCACACGGCCGGTATCGGCATCGGTGTCGTAATTGACGTTCGCCGCATTCTGGTTTTGGGATTTCACCTGATCGCGACGCAAAGCAGCGGTTAATACCCAATTGCCGGCAGTCATATGATCCTGAATATAAAAACCCTCTTGCTCCAATTGGGTATAGGGGTAATTAGTGATGTTTGGCGTTGGCAGGTACTGGCCATACACTGGGTTATACAGGTCGATGGAGCCACCGGCACCGGGCGTGGCATAGCTGCCGTTGCTGCGCCAGAAATCATTGTCGATTGTGGCGTCCTGCACATCCACTCCGACCACCAGCTTATGGTCGATAAAACCGGTACTAAAACTGCCCTGCAGATTGACATCCCCCACCAGCACTTCACTGCTGGCATCACTGACATAGGCAGCGCGGTTGATAGTACGGCCATCAGCATTAATACGCAGGCCGGAGCCGGTAAATACCGGCCACATGGACCAGTAATCGGCGCTGCTGTCGGTGTGACGCACACGGGCATTGAGCGTCCAACTGTCGTTTAAGGCTTGCGTGGCAAGCAGGGTGAAGGCTTCCTGCTCGGAGTTGTACTTGTCCCATCCCGGCTCACTCAGAAACACACCCGGGTCGATATCGCCAAATGCACCGGGCAGTACCGTGCCCTGCCAGGGCAGGAATTGGGTGCCGGTGCCGGTTTCATCCTTCTGGATATTCGCCAAAAGGGTGATGCTGGTTGCCTCGCTGGGTTTCCAGGTGAGCGAGGGGCTGAATACACGGCTGTCGTCATTCACATAATCGGTTTGGGTTTCGCTGTCGCGCCCCAGGGCGACCACACGGAATAACCACTCGCCGTCTGCATCCAAGGCACCGGTAACATCAGCCGCCAATTGTTTACGTTCAAAGGTGCCGTACTGCGCCCAGACCTGCGCCGAAAATTCCTGTTCAGGCAACTTGGAGCTGAGGTTAACCACACCACCCAGCGAGCCCTGCCCGTAAAGTACCGAGGACGGCCCCTTGAGGATTTCCACGCGCTCAAGCGTATAAGGCACTGCGCGGGTATTGTTGTAATTGCCAAACAGGGATTTGAGACCATCGATGTACTGCACTGGCGCTGTACCGCGAATGGTCGACCAATCGCCGCGACTGTCGATGCCGTAAGTGCCGCCATTCACACCAGCAGAATATTGCAGCGCGTCTTGCAGGGTTTTTACGCCCGTGGCGGTGAAAAAGTCCTCGGTTAAAATCGACACCGAAAAAGGTGTTTCTACCAAAGGCACATCAATTTTGCCCACGGCGGTGGTGCGCTGGGCAAGGTCTTTGCCCACCACAGTCACTTGTTCAATACCAGTGCTCGCCGCCTTGGGTTCGGCAGCAAGCGCCGCAACATGGCCAAAACCGGCCACTAAACCCATAGCGAGAGCCAGGGGGTGAGCTGCGCGGCGCGCAGAAACAGGCAGAGTGTTTGATATCACAGCGAATAACTCCCAGATGCTAAATCCCAATGATTAAATAGACTTAATCCATTTTGATAATAATTCCCATTGGAGATATTATTGCATTGGCATCAAATTAATCGCAAATGATAATTGCTATTAATAGCTTTTGAAAAATCCAGACCTATCCCCCCTCTTCTGTTCATTCCCAACGGCCTGCCCTGGCTGGGTTTGATGTAAATGGTTCTTGTTTGCTATAGTGCCGCATCTGAAAAACAATGCTTTACGTATTTGATTGCCATAATCACTTGTCGCCGAGCCAAAAAAGCTATTGCAACCTACTGTTAACCGAAGGAACCTCACATGCGTCACGCCGTTCTGTCTGCTGCAAACACAGCCAAATTTTTACCTAAACCCCTCGCACTTGGTGTTGCACTGGCACTGAGTGGTGGTGCCTTTGTGGCGCTGCCCGCTATCGCCGAAACCAAAACCCTGCCCAAAGTGGTGGTGGTAGGAACTGAAGAAGGTGACGTAGAGCGTCAACCTGGCTCGGTCGGCATAGTTACCCAAGAAGAATTGAGCTTGAAACAACCACGCTCTACCGAGGAAGCCCTGCGCGCTGTCCCCGGCGTCGCCATCAAACCGGAAGAAGAAAGCGCGATTGTGGCCAATATTGGTATTCGCGGCCTCAGCTCTGCGGATTACAAAACCCTGATTCTGGAAGACGGCGTACCCGTAGCACCTGGCCTGTTTGTGGGCAATGGCCGCTACTACAACCCACGCATCCAGCGCATGGAAAGCATTGAAGTATTAAAAGGTGCCGCCTCACTGCGCTATGGCCCAAGCACCATCGGCGGCGTGATCAACTACATCACCAAACAACCCAAGGATGGTGTGCAGTTAGAAGCTCGCGCCGGTTCATTTAACAGCCGTGAAGCCACCTTAGAAGTGGGCGGTTCCAGCCCATCGCAAGAAGCCCAGTTTGGTGCTTTTATTACCCACGCCAGCAGCGACGGTTTTATGGATAAAGGCTATGACATGACCGACGTCATGGTGAAAACCGGTATGGCACTGGGCGACGACCAGTGGTTGAGCGTAAAAGTCAGCGATTACGACAGCGAAGCCAACATTTCCTATCGCGGTCTGTTTCTGCAGCAATACAAAGATGGTGTGGATGAAAACCCCGCACCGGATGATTACTTCATCAGCGGCCGCCGTGGTGTGGACATCAACCATGAATGGGACATCAACGCCACAACCAAACTCACTACCCTGGTGTTTGGCAGCGAAACCTATCGCGATTACTGGCGTTACAACACCAACAATACTGCCTCAGTTGCTGCCGGCCAGTGGGTGTATTTGGACACGCTCAACGGTAACAACCGCAGCTTCGAACGTTTTGGTGTAGATAGCCGCCTGAAACTGCAACATCAGTTGTTTGGCATCGCCAACGAAACTGAATTTGGTGTGCGCTTGATGAACGAATCCATGGATGACATCACCATCGCCGCCACCCGTGCGACTCCCCGCACTGGCACCATCGGCAAAGACCAGGTTGAGTCGGCTGATAGCCTGGCACTTTATGCCCAAAACCGCTTTGTCGTTTCCGACCGTTTTGCGGTTACTGCGGGTTTACGCGCCGAAAGTTACGAGCAAACTACCAAAAACAAGCGCGCCGCCACCAACAACCAAGCCGACACATCCAACACCGAAGTGCTGCCTGGTTTAGGTGCAACCTACCAAATCAACAGTGGTTTGCAGGGTTTTGCCAGCGTGTATAAAGCCTTCTCTCCAGCGTTGAACGGCGATGCCCTCAACGGCTTGCAAGATCAAAAACTGGATGCTGAACGTTCAGTCAATATTGAAGCCGGTCTGCGCGGTGCACGCGAAAAGCTGAACTACGAGCTGACCTTCTTCCGCATGGACTTTGACAACCAAATTATCCCGGCCAACTCCAACAGCCAATTCCAGCGCACCAACGGTGGCGAAACCCTGCATCAGGGTCTTGAGGCGGCGCTGGGTTGGGATTTGGGCGCCGGTTTTAGCTGGACCTCCAGCGCAACCTATATTCCCGATGCTGAATTTGTAGGCGCGCGCCGCGATGCCAACGGCAACATCACCACCCCCGATGGCAACCGCGTAACCTACGTGCCTGAATGGGTAATCAACACCAGCCTGGAATACAAAACCGGCAAACTGCGCACCGCACTCAGCCTGCATCACACCGGTGAACAATACACCGATGTCGCCAACACCAAACCCATCACTGAAAGCACCTCTGGTTTCTTTACCGGTGAAATCGACGGCTACACTCTGCTGGATTTAAGCGCCATGTATGAATTCAGCAAAGACCTGAGCCTGAGCGCCAGCGCCAAAAACCTGACCGACGAGAAATACATCGCCAGTCTACGCCAAGGTATCTACGTGGGTACTGAGCGTTCAATTGATGTAGGTGTGAAGTTTAAGTTCTAATTCAACTCACCGCGTTAAAAACCAAAAAGCCACCCTTGCGGTGGCTTTTTGGTTTTTAGCTCTCTTATAAACGGTTGCCCGCCCAAAACGTTATAGTATAACATTGCCAAAAATTTGAGAGGCCCGGTGATACCAGACCGGGTTAACGCGTTGATGTGGGTGAGGATGTAGCGATGAAAAAATCCCTTTTGTGGTTAGCACTGGCGGCAGCTAGCGGTTCTGCTGTGGCGCAGGTGGAAGGTGTGGTGCGTGACCCGGCGGGTTTGCCGATTGCGGGGGCGACAGTTGAGGTAGTGGGCACCAAAATTCGTACTACCGCCAATGAGCGCGGTGAATTCAGCTTGCCGCAGGTGAAGGACAAACACGTTGAGCTGCACGTGCGCGCGCCCAATTACACCCACAAAACCCAGCACGTGCATGAGGGCGATGGCCCGGTCGAGCTAGTGCTCAGCAGCACCACGCTGGAAATTGTGAATGTGGTGGGTTTGCCCTGGCACGCCTCCAATATGGAATCGGCCCAGCCGGTAAATGTGCTGGGTGGCGAGACCCTGCGTGAGCGTCAGTCATCCACCCTCGGTGAAACCCTGAAGCATGAAGTGGGCGTGCACTCCAGCTATTACGGCCCGGTAGCTAGCAGCCCGATTATTCGCGGCTTGGAAGGCCCGCGTGTACTGGTAACGCAGAACGGTCTGGATGCGGGCGATGCCTCCCGTGTTGGCCCTGACCACGCCGTTGCGGCAGAAGCCTCCACCGCGCGCCAGATTGAAATCTTGCGCGGCCCAGCGACCTTGTTTTACGGCAGCGGTGCCATTGGCGGTGTCGTGAATGTGGTGGACGACCGTGTGCCGCACACCACTGAAACTTTTGGTGAGTGGCGCCTGCAGCAAGACTCAGTGGCGGACGACAGATTGGTTTCCGCTAGCGGTAATACCGGCGTTGGCAATATGGGGTTGCATTTGGATGGATTCTGGCGCGATGCCGACAATTACAAAATTCCCGGCGCGGCTGAACTGGAAACAGAAGAGGAACATGAGGAAGAGGGCCACGAAGATCACAGCGATGATCGCCTCGCCAATTCCTGGAGTGAAGCCAAGGGATTTAATATTGGTGCCAGCCACGTGGTGGATGAAGGTTTTGTCGGTTTGTCCTATGGATTATTGGATCGCCAATACGCCATCCCGGGCCACGCTCATGGAGAAGAAGGCGGTGATGAAGAAGCCAGTGTTTACGCTGATGTAAAACAACATCGCATTCAAATGCTGAGTGAATTAAATCTGGATCACGAATTTTTCAGCGCCAGCAATACCCGTTTTGGTTTTACCGATTACGAACACAGCGAAATTGAAAATGGCGAAGTGGGAACCACCTTCCGCAATGAAACTGCTGAAGCGCGCTGGGAATTATTTCATCACCCCATTGCCGAATGGCGCGGTGCATTAAGCTTGCATTACAAACACAGCGATTTTGAAGCAATTGGTGAAGAAGCATTTACGCCGCCCAGCCAAACCGGAACGCTCGCACTGGGTTTAATGGAGGAGCGTCATTTTGGTGACGTATTAGTGCAGCTGGGCGCACGTATCGAGCAGGTAAACATTACCGCCGATAATTTCATGGCGGATTTGAACGAACATGATCACGGCGATGAACACGAACATGAGAATGAACATGCAGATGAACACACTGAAGAGTATCTGCGCGTGTTTGCTATCGACCAGGAATCCACGCCCTTCAGTGCCTCAGCCGGTGTAGTTTGGGATTTCACTCCCGGTTACAACCTGGGTGTTTCCTACACCCACGCCGAGCGTGCGCCATCGGCAGCGGAATTATTTTCCTTTGGCCCGCATATTGGTTCAGGTTTGTATGAAGTAGGCGCGCTGCTGCAACTCGTTGAAGATGAAGATGGCGAATTCCATTTTGATTTGGCACGCCACGATCTGGAATTGGAACGCTCCAATAATCTGGATATTTCCCTGCGCAAATTTGAAGGCGATGTGGGTTTTATTCTCAACGCTTTCTATAATCGCATCGACAATTTTTATTACCTTGCTGACACAGGTTTCACCCGCGAAGGTGGCGATGCCCACGATCACGGCGCTGAAGACCATACCGAAGATCATGCAGAAGACGGCCACGAGGAACACAGCAGCGAATTGCCGGTGTTTATTTACCAGGCACGCGATGCGGAACTCTACGGTTTTGAAACGGAATTGGTGTGGCAGTTAGCAGCGCCTTTCAAGCTCAGCCTCACCAGCGATTATATTCGCGCGCAATTGGTAGATGGCGGCGATTTGCCGCGTATTCCACCACTGCGCATTGGCGCGCGCGCAGAATATGAAGCCGGTAACTGGCGCGCGGAGTTAAGCAGCCAGCATTATTTTGAACAGGACAATATAGACACCTACGAAACAAATACTGACGCTTACACTCTGGTGGATGCACAAGTCAGTTACGCCTTCAGTGATGGTTTAAAAATTTACCTTAAAGGTAACAACCTCACTGACGAATACGCGCGTGTACACGCTTCCTTCCTGAAAGACAAAGCTCCCCTGCCCGCGCGCTCCTTTGCGCTGGGTGTGAGCGGCAGTTTCTAGCGCTCACTTTTTTAGGCCGCTGTTTCCAACCCAATCACGCCCGTTTAAACGGGCGTGACAGGGCAACTTTTACCAGTAGTTTTTATTTGAAAGGGCAATTTAAATGATGAGACCGAATGTAATTTCCAGCTTGACGCTATTAATACTCGCTGCAGCTTTGGGTGGCTGCGGTGGTAGCGACACTAAAATTGTTGAGCGTGAACCCGTGCCAATTGAGGACGATCACGACGACGATCATGATCACGACCATGAACTCACCCAGGGCCGCTTGCTGATCAGCACCAAAGACCAGGCTAAAGTCAGCATTATCGACATTAACGAAAAAGCATTATTGGAAGAATTTACACTCATCGAAGCGCCCAGTGCGATTTATGCCAGCCCGAGTTATCGCTACGGTTATGTTATCCAACGCACGGCGGATTTGGTGAATGTGATTGACAGCGGTTTGTCGCAAGAGGATCACGGCGATCACAAGGACGATATCATCGAAGCACCTATGCAAATGAGTTTTAGCACAAGTGATTCGCGCCCAACGCATTTCACTGGCAATAAAACCCAATCGGTTATTTTCTTTGACGGCAACGCCGCCACCAGCACACCAGCGAGCGTCGGTGTTTACACCGAAAGTAATATCGCCAACAACACCGCCGGCGCGCGTTTGCAATACACCACCCATATGCACGGCGCTGCACAAGGCCGTGGTGATTATTTGATTTCCACAGTGCGCGACCCGGCAACCACCAGCACCCTGCCCGACCGCGTTGCAGTTTATAAAGCGGAAGCCGGTGTGTTTACCGAACAAGAAATTTTTGCTGAAACTTGCCCCGGTTTACACGGCAGTGCACAAAACGAAAATCAAATCGCGTTTGGTTGCACTGATGGTGTGTTGGTGATTACCCAAAATGGCGACAACTTTACCGCTACAAAAATTGCCAACCCCAGCAGTTTTACCGGGACTACTCGCGTTGGAACAGTATTAGGCGATCAGGCACTGGAGCATTTTGTGGGCATAGCGGCAGGCCAATTTTTTGCAATAAACACCAGCACCGCTAGCATCATGCCTATCACCTGGATTGATGCCAGCCTCACCACACCACCCACCGCATTGGCTTATGATTTTGTGGACAACGGCGAATTCTTTGTGATTCTGGACAACCAGGGCGGCCTGAATATTATCCATACTGCGGATTGGGCCTTGGTGGATCGCCTGCAAGTTATTACCAGCAACATTGCCGCCTTGCCCGCCGGCAGCCGCTTTGAGTTGGCGGTGACTCCCGGTCACCATGTGTATGTGAGCGACCCAATCGCCAACCAAATCAAACAGGTTGATTTGGATTCGCTGACTGTCAGCGAAACGATTCAACTGAATTTTGTGCCCAACAAATTCACCTGGCTGGGTATTGCCGAGCCAGCGGGCAATCATCACTAATCGCCTTACGTGGTCACTTACAGTCTAATTATTGTTTAACCCTTCTATTGTTTAACCCCTCTTTCGCGGCGCCACTGGGCGCCGTTTTTTTATCGCACTTTTGCGATTGGTGATTGCATCAACCTGATTTTCTACCACACTCACAACTGACACCGTATTGAGCGAAAGGAGTGGGTTTATGATCGGTCGCACTAACAAAACATTTAAACGCCATGTGCTGGTGGTTGAGGATCAGCTCGCCAATTTAGACACTACCCGTGGCCGCGCGCTGCACGATTTGGTCACCGAATTCCAACAGCGGCAAGTGGAACTGGTGCAGGCGCGCTCTTACGACGATGGCCATGCTGCGATTATTTCCGATGCCGGTTTTCACTGCATTTTTATGGACTGGACGCTGGGTGACAACGAAGCGGACAGCCATGCCGAAGTGATGGAACTCTTGCGCACCATTCGCCAGCGCAATGCCAACGTACCGATTTTTTTAATGGCCGATCGCGCCGCTAAACAAACCCTGACCGTGGAGGCGATGGAGCTGGCCGATGAGTTTGTCTGGACGCTTGAGGACACCGCGCCGTTTATTGTAGGCCGCGCCCTGGCAGCGGTGGATCGCTATCTGGATAACCTGCTGCCGCCCTTTACCGATGCACTTTTGCGCTACAGCCAAAAGGACGAACACTCCTGGGCCGCGCCCGGCCATCAGGGCGGCATTGCCTTTACCAAATCGGCAGTGGGGCGAGTTTTTTTTGATTTTTTTGGGGAAAACCTGTTCCGCACCGATGGCGGAATCGAACGCGGCAGCCTGGGTTCAGTGCTGGATCACACCGGGCCGGTGGAGGCCTCGGAAAAGTTTGCCGCGCGGGTATTTGGCGCCCATGAATCCTACGCGGTGCTGAATGGCACCTCGGGCTCCAATCGCGCCATTTTTATGGCCTGTGTGGGCGAGAACCAGTTCGCCCTCTGCGACCGCAACTGCCATAAATCCATCGAGCAAGGGCTGGTGTTATCGGGCGGCATTCCGGTCTATTTCACACCCACCCGCAATCGCTACGGCATTATTGGCCCCATGCCTGCCGGTGCGCTGGGCGAGCAGGCAATCCAGCAGGCGATCCAACAACATCCGCTCGCCGCACAAGCCAAAAACCACCAGCCGGTGTATGCGGTGATCACCAACTGTACCTATGACGGTATTTGCCTGGATGCCGCGCGCGCCGAAACCATGCTTGCCGACTCGGTAGACCGCATCCATTTTGACGAGGCCTGGTACGGCTACGCGCGTTTTAACCCCATGTATGAGGGCCGGTATGCCATGCGTGGCGACCCACGCGAACACAGCGAAACAGCCCCAACGGTGTTTGCTACCCATTCGACCCATAAGCTGCTAGCGGCGCTGTCGCAATCTTCCTACATCCATGTACGCAATGGTCGCAACCCCATAGAGCACAGCCGCTTTAACGAATCCTTTGTGATCCAGGCGACCACATCGCCGCTATATATGTTGTTTGCCTCCAATGAGATAGGCGCCGCCATGATGGAGGGCAGCAGCGGCTACAGCCTGACGCAGGATGTGATTCGTGAAGCCGTGGATTTCCGCCAGGCGCTGGCGCGGGCGCATCGGGAATTTACCCAAAAAGGAGACTGGTTTTTCCAACCCTGGAATTCGCCGGAAATTCGCGATGCCAAAACCGGCAAATGGGTCGCCTTTGCCGATGCCGACCCAGAGCAATTGGCCAGTGACCCCAAATGCTGGCTGCTTGAACCCGGCGCCGCCTGGCACGGTTTTGAAGGTCTGGACAATAATTGGTGCCTGCTGGACCCCATCAAAGCCGGCATTATGGTGCCGGGCATGGGGCTGGATGGGCAGATGGAGGCGGTGGGTATACCGGCGGCGGTGCTGAGCGCATTTCTCTATCGCAACAATATCATTCCCTCGCGCACTACCGATTTTATGGTGCTTTGCCTGTTTAGCATCGGCATCACCAAGGGCAAATGGGGAACCCTGATTAACGTGTTGCTGGCGTTCAAACGCCACTACGACAAAAACACACCGCTGGAACAGGTCTTGCCGGAATTGGTAGATGCAGCACCCGCGCGCTACTACAACATGGGCCTGCAGGATCTCGCCAGGGACATGTTCAATTACATGCGCACCAGCCATATGGACGCCCTGCAAGCCGAAGCCTTTGGTAAGTTGCCGCTCATGAGCTGCACACCCCGTAAAGCCTTCCAGCAGTTACAGGCGGGCGATGCGGAATTACTGCCGCTCGCGCAGGCGGCAAACCGGGTCACGGGCGTGGGCATAATGCCCTACCCGCCCGGCATACCCATTGTGATGCCCGGCGAAAACCTTGGGCCTATCGATGGCCCCTGGCTTAGCTATATTGCTGCGCTGCAGGATTGGAGCAGCCGCTTCCCGGGTTTTGAAAAAGAGGTGGAAGGCCTGGTGCACAAAGACGGCGCCTATCACTTTTGGTGTTTGAAATAAGCCTCAAAGAGGCTCGCTATACTCTGTATCGACCAGATCGATACAAAACAGCACCAGACTAGACAAGACCAGACGTCACAAAGCGACACCGAATATCACCAAGCAACACAACTCAACAGAACCTCAATCAACAACAAAGACGGAATTGCCCATGAAACGATTGACCGCCACCGCACTCACCAGCCTGCTGTGCACCCTCTCACTTTCCGCAGCCGCGAGTAACTTCGGGTTTATGCGCGATACCCTGCCCAGCCAACTCGCCGATAACGACATGCAGTCGCTCAAGGCAGAAATCACCCGGGTACTGGAGCAGGCACCGGACAAAAAGGTGAGCCAATGGCAATCGCCCAACGGAAAAATCGGGGTGAAAATCCTGCCCAAACTCAGTTACACCGAGTCCGGCATGCCCTGTCGCCGCACCCTGTTACAGTTTTCATCGCCCGCCAAACCTGCCGAAACCTACGGCTTTACCATTTGTAAAAATGCGGCTGAACAATGGCAGATCAGTCAATCGCGCCTGCAATCCCTGAGCACTGAAGACCTGGCGCTGATTGAATCCCACGCCTTGCAAGCGCTCAACGACAACCAGACCGGCACCCCCATCACCTGGTTTAACCCCAAGTCCAAAATCAACGGCACATTGGTGCTGGTCAGCGCCGCGCAGAAAAACCAGCAGCCTTGTAAAACTCTGGCGATCAGTTTGTTCGATGCCGAAGGCGTATCCCTGGAGGGGCAATACTTGCTCTGTAAAACGGCGAGTGGCTGGAAGCGCGAAGCCTTCTAAGGCTGCTCGCAACGCATTCCCTGCCGCCCCGGTATTTCACCAATAGCTCCACAACAAACCGCGTGTAATAAGACTAAGGAGTGACCTATGTACCTACGCCCATTAGCTGTTGCCTTTTTGTGCCTGATATTTGTCGGTTGTAATAAATCCGCTCCTGCCAAGCCCAGCCCTGCGCAAGTCAGCGTGCAGCAACCTGAACGGCGCGCGATTAATGTAGAGCGGGATTTTATCGGCGAGGTCGCCGCCGTGGAGGAGGCGGAAATCCGCTCCAAGGTGAACGGCCGGGTTATCTCGGTGGAGTTCCAGGAGGGCAGCCTGGTGCAGCAAGGGCAGCCGCTATTCCGAATCGATAGCGATAGCCTGACTACTGCCGTCAACGAGGCCAAAGCCAACCTCGCTAAGGCTGAAGCCGACCAGACCAAGGTACTGGCGGACGAGCAGCGTTATAAAACCCTGGTGGAAAAAGGCACCATTTCGCGCCAGGCCTATGACGACATCATCAATAAAGTGGCGCAAACCAAAGCCGCGCTGGATGCCGCCCAAGCCCAGCTAAACCAGGCGCAAACCATGCTGCAGGAGTCCGCCATAGTCTCGCCCTATAACGGGCGTATCGGGCGAGCCCAGGTGAAAGTGGGGGAATTGGTCACTGCCAACCAAACCTTGATGGCGACAGTTTCCACCACCGAAAGTGTGCGGGTGGATTTCGCCCTGAGCGAGCGCGATTACCTGGAGCTGGTGCGCCCCATCCTGGAATCCGACCAGCCGCGCCCGCTGATCCCCGTGAGCCTCATCCTCGCCGATGGCAGCCTTTACCCCGAAACGGGTCTGATTACCTTTTCTGATCGCCGCATTTCCAGTGAAACCGGCACCTTTGCGGTGGCCGCCACCTTTCCCAACCCCAAGGAAGTGCTGCGCCCCGGCATGTTCGGGCGCATTCGCGCGGTGGTGAAACAACTGGATGATGCCCTGCTGATACCCAACCGTGCACTGCAGGAAGTATTGGATCGGAGCTTCATCAGCCTGGTGGACGCCAGCGGCAAGGTGGAACAACGGGAGGTAAAAACTGGCGCCCAGGCCGGCGGCTACGTACAAATCACCAGTGGCCTGGCGGATGGCGAGCAAGTAATAGTGGATGGTCACCACAAGGCGCGCCCCGGTATGCAGGTCACCGCCGTACCGCTGGATGTCGCGAGTGCACACACTAGCCCCACTGCAACACAGGGGGAGTAACCATGGCGCATTTTTTTATTGATCGCCCGGTATTTGCGATAGTTCTGTCGCTGTTCATTTCACTGTGTGGCGGCCTGGCGTTGAGCGTGCTACCCATCGCCCAATACCCACAAATCACCTTGCCCACGATTAACGTGAGTACCGCTTATGTGGGTGCCAATGCAGAGGTAGTGCAGGAGAGTGTGGCCCAGGTGATTGAGGACAAGGTCAATGGTGTGGAGGGCATGTTGTATATGGACTCCCAATCCAACGGCAGTGGTCTTTATTCCCTGAACGTGACCTTTGGATTGGAGCGCAATGCCGATATGGCCGCCGTGCTCACCCAGAATCGCGCCGCCACTGCCAACCCCAGTTTGCCGGGCGAAGTCACCCAAGCCGGGGTGACTATTCGCAAGCAAACGCCTGATGTGCTTATGTACTACGCCCTTTACTCCCCCAAGGGCAGCTTCGACCAGTTGTTCCTGAAAAATTACGGCAGCATTTACATTACCGATGTCTTGAAACGGATTCCGGGGGTGGGCAACGTCAATGAATACGGGGCGGATTTTGGGATGCGCATCTGGCTGGACCCCACCCAAATGGCCAAACACGCGGTCACCGCCCAGGATGTGAGCCAGGCCCTGCGCGAGCAAAACACCCAGGTGCCAGCGGGCACTTTTGGCCAGTACCCCGCGCCTAGCACCCAAAGCTCCCAATACCCGGCGCTGGTACAAGGGCGCTTGGTAAAACCGGACGAATTCTGCCAGGTCGTGCTCAAAAGCAACGGCAAAGGCGGTTTTGTGCGTTTGGGTGATGTTGCCCGTTGCGAGTTATCCGCCAAGGATTTCCTCTACTTCGGCTCCTTCAAAGGCAACCCCGCCGCCATCTACGCCATCAACCTGACACCGGACGCCAACGCTCTGGATGTTGCCGAACAAATCCGCGCGGAACTGGCGCGGGTAGAGGCCGACTTCCCGCCCGACCTGGCGCTGGACATAGTCACCGACAACACCATCTTTGTGACCGAGTCCATGCGCGAAGTGCTCAAGACCTTTGTGGAAGCGATGCTACTGGTATTGGTGGTAGTCACCCTTTTCCTGCAAAGCTGGCGCGCCACCCTTATACCCATGCTGGCGGTGCCGGTAAGTTTGATCGGCACTATGGCGATTTTTGTCGCCCTGGGGTTTTCCATTAATACCCTCACCCTGTTTGCGCTGGTGCTGGCTATTGGCATAGTGGTGGACGATGCCATAGTCGTGGTGGAAGCCGTAGAACATCACATGGCCCACAAGGGCTTAAACGCAAGGGATGCCACCATCCGCGCTATGGGCGAGGTTTCGGGGCCAGTCATTGCTACCGCATTGGTGCTCTGCGCAGTATTTGTGCCGGTGGCGCTGCTGGGGGGTATATCCGGCGTTATGTTTCGTCAGTTTGGCCTGACGGTCGCCGTGGCAGTGCTGCTCTCGGCGCTCGTCGCCCTGACGCTCACACCGGCGCTCTGCGCGCTGCTACTGCGCCATAAAAACCCGGACAAGCAGGGTTTGATCCAGCGGTTTTTTGCCGGTTTTAATCGCCTGTTTGACGCCTTGGTGCCGCGTTACGGGCGGGGCGTGATGGTGTTTATACGCCGCGGTAGCCTTGCTCTGCTGCTACTCATCGCCTTGGTAGCAGCAACCGCTGGCTTGTTTAAACAGGTGCCCAGCACCTTTGTGCCCGATGAGGACCAAGGCTACTTCCTCGCTGCCGTCAGCCTGCCGGAGGGCGCGACACTTGCCCGTACCCAGGAGGCCATGCGGCGGGTAGAAGCGCTGGCGCTGCAAATCCCGGGGGTGGATAAAACTATCGGCGTGAGCGGCGTTAACCTGCTGGTGGGCGCGCCCCAGTCCAATGCCGGTTTACTCGTTGTCCGGCTAAAAGACTGGTCGGCGCGCACCAGTCCGGAAACCTCACTGCGCAGCATCATCGGCAGCTTTTATGCACAGGCCCAGGGCATCACCGAAGCGCAGGTGCTGCCCTTTAACCCGCCGGCTATTCCGGGCCTCTCTGCCACTGGCGGCTTCAGCATGATGATTCAGGATAAATCCGGCAAAGGCGCGCGGGCACTGGAGGAAGTGGCCAATAACTTTATCGCCAAGGCGCAAACGCAGCCTGAAATTGGCTCTATCTTCTCCAAACTCCAGACCAACACACCGGCAATTCGCATCCAGGTGGATCGCGAAAAAGCCAAGAAACTGGGTGTGCCCCTCTCGGAAGTTTTCTCGACCTTGCAAGCCATGCTCGGCGGTTTACAGGTGAACGATTTCTCCCGTTTTGGCCGCACCTACAAAGTCACCCTGCAAGCCGACAGCGCCTTCCGCGACAATACCGAAGCACTGGGACTGTTGTTTGTGCGCAGCAATAGCGGCGAAATGGTTCCACTCTCCACTCTGGTAAGCACCGAAAAAACCGGCACTCCCTTTGTATTGAAGCGGTTCAATGGCTACACCGCCGCCGAGATTGGCGGCAAACCGGCAGCCGGTTACAGCTCCGGTGAAACCCTGGCGGCGCTAGCCGCAGTGGCGGCTGAAACCCTGCCGGAAGGATACGGTTACGAATGGGCGGGGCTGTCGCGGCAGGAGCAGGAAAGTGCGGGCCAAACGGCCCCTATTCTGGTGCTGGCACTAGTGGTGGTATTCCTCTTTCTGGCTGCACTCTACGAGAGCTGGGCCGTGCCCTTCGCGGTATTGCTGTCACTGCCCTTGGGGTTGTTCGGCGCCATGTTTACCCTTTGGGTAACGGGCGCGCCCGGCTCGGTGTATACCCAGATAGGCTTGGTGTTGGTTCTGGGGCTGGCCGCCAAAAATGCCATTTTGATTGTGGAATTCGCCAAGATGAAATACGAGCAAGGCCAGCCACTGCAGGAGGCGGCACTGGAAGCAGCACTGCTGCGGCTGCGCCCCATTCTCATGACATCCTTTGCTTTTATCCTGGGAGTGGTGCCACTGGTACTCGCCTCGGGCGCTGGCGCCGCCGCGCGCGTCACCCTTGGCCTGACAGTCTTTGGCGGTATGTTAGCTGCCACCCTGCTGGCTATTTTTATGGTGCCGCTGCTCTACTGCCTGGTGCAGGGGTTGGCGGAACGACTGGGAACCTCGGGGGCAAAACAGGGAGACAAACCGGCAACCCCCGAGAGTTCCCCTATTGTTTAATAGGCTGTAAAAAACCGGCGCGCCCTGCGCCGATTGCCATCACCAGTAACATAAACAGGATCAGGGTGGAGCTGGAGCCTCCACCCCCACCACCAGAGCTGGCGCCACCTGATCCCCCGCCTGACCCACCACCTGTTGCCGCCCGACTGCTGGCCGCACTACTCGACGCAATACTTGATGCAGCACTGGATTGCGCCACCACAGTCACCCGTTGGAAGGCACTGCCCATGTTGCTGCGCGAGTCAAAAGCATGCCAGCCAACCTGATGTACACCTGGCGCAAAAACACCGCTGTGGTCAGTCCAAGCCCCTACCTCACCATCCACCAGATCAACTGCACGCGCCGAACCAAGAGTGACCTGGGTGATATCCCCAGTGGCGGTCACTTGCAAATCGGCCGGTGCTATTACCTGCGGAGGGGTGGTATCGAGAATACTCAGGCGCTGAACCACCCTGGTTTTTTTACCAATCGAATTGGTCGCCTGCCAGTAGATGTTGTGTTCGCCCAAGGCAAAGGGCCCCAAATTACTGGCGACTGCGGGGATTTGACCATCGATAGGGTCTGTGGCTACAACCGCTGGCAGATCAACACTGGTTTCGCGCCCGGTGGCTTCAAATATCAGGGGTGGCAATGGGTTAATGACTGGCGGCTGTAAGCCCTGCGCTTTGCCGTCAGTTCCCAACCAGAAAACACCATTAAGGGTATTGATTTGGCTGATTCCCAGCGTGTTGCGCAAACTAATACGCAATGAACCCGCACGCGTACCTGCCATTACCGGTAACTTGGCAGAGTAGTCATTTGCCGTCTGGGTGAGCGGCAAAACAATCCAGTCTGCGTCGCCATCAAGACGGTATTCCACCAGTATCTGGCCTGCCTGCATGTCCAAACCGGCTGAGGAACCAGCGGTTGCACGCAACAACACTTCAAGGTCGTTGCCGTTGAGCACCCTTGTGGCACGCCCATCGCTGCGAAACTCAAGCATATGTAATTCAGGGCCATAAACAGTAACGTCGCCCATTGCCTTGATTGCAGCGACATCGATCTCCAGGCGGCTGGTGGATTGTCCAAGCCGGCCCAACAAACGGGTCGGCTGATCAAACTCCAGGGCAAGATCGGCATCGCAATTCGCCACGCCATTTGGATCAGTAAACAACAGCGTGAAATTACTACCATTCACTTCGGCCTGATTGATTAATTGGCCGTCGCAATATTGCCGGTAGGGCATAGCATCAAAAAAGTTGTTTTCCTGATGATCGCGCTGGATAGTAAAACTGGAGCCATCGCTCTTGGAGACATTGCGTACCGACAACTGCTTGCCCGCAGCGTCATAACGGTACTCGGCTGCCAAGAAGTAAGCACTGTCACTGATTACCAAATCGCTGCTGTCGCTGCGGTAGTTGGTTTCATCTACTACTGAAAACGCACCTTCCAGCTTGGTAAACCCGGTGATATCGGTCATTGCCATAGGGCCGGTACGCATTAACTCCCGGCTCCAGACCGTTGGATCGGGGTTGTAGTGATAGACCCCAAACTCGGGATACCACTCACCTTCATCCAGTTTTGCAAGATTGGTGTGTACCTTGGCCTCAATAGGCTCGTAATAAACCTCACTGCCAACCTGGAAGCTGCTTGCCCCCCATAAGCCCAGCAGTGATTTGATCATGGTGGATCCCACACCAAAGGTGACACCATTGGCCAAAACATCGGCGTCCTCATAACGGAAATTCACACCACCGGCAGCGGCCATGTCCAAATCCAGAAAGTGACTGTTATTGACGCCCTCAGGAAAAACCTCATCCAGCAGGAAGTATCGCCCCGGTGTGCCAGGGCGGGTATCGGGTAAGCTAAACATGGTAGAAACCTGTAGTTTGAACTTATCCGAAGTGGGTGACACCCGCATGATGTCCTTGCCACTGCTTCCCAGGAAGAACAGGCCACTAATGGAGGCTTCGGGAATAAACCAGATCAGGGTTTTATCAAATGCCCGCATTCCATCCAGGTTCATTTCAGCGCCCTGCTCATCCTTAATCCTGCCTATCGAGATTTGGTTAACCGCTGTGTTGATGTCCAGCAGCACCCGGGCATCCCCCGATACTTCAATATTTTCCTTGAATACCATCGCACTCACTGAACAATCGCTGTTATAGAAAGCAACATGCAGCTTGTAGGTGCCGGGCTTTACATCCACACCATAGTTTGACGGTGGCTCGCTGCAGTCACTAAACGAATCAAATGCAAAATAACTACCTGTATCATTGAAGATATGGAGCACCCAGGGCGCTCCTACAAAGTCCAGGTTTAAGCGCGCAGACTTGGCAAATACCAGAGGCATAAGCACCGGTTGGCTATCAACCTCCAATGTGGCGGTAATTTCATGGTGCAAGGTAGCGTTATCCGCATAGGGCAGGGTCTGCGGGTCGACAATCAGTTGCAGGTTAAATGATTGTTCCTGCCCTGCCGCCAGCACCTGGGGTTCTGCCGGGGTCACTGATGCAGAAGCACCCGTTGGGTATGTTGCAGGGGCACGGAACGCCACAGTGACCGGACTGGCACTGATGTTTTTCACACTGACAGGCAGCTGGGGCGTCCAACTTTGTTCCGCCAGATTGACCGAACCGGCATTGAGCAACCTGGGCTGGATCAGTACCTTGGCGTTAACCGCCGCAAGCAATTTCATTAGACCGGCACCCTGGGTAAACACGTTCTGCCCAAGGTCAGAGGTATGGTTGATCAGCAGGGTTTTAATGTCATTCGCCGATAGCTCGGGAAAGCGTTGTTTGAGCAGGGCGGCGCCGCCCGCCACATGGGGCGTGGCCATACTGGTGCCGCTAAGGCGCACATAGCTACCGCCCGGTTTGGTGGAGTTAATATTCACCCCCGGTGCCACAATTTCCGGTTTTACATATTGCTTGCCAACTATAGGCCCGCGCGAACTGAAGTCGGCAATAGCGCCATAGTTATCGCTCGCACCTACGGTTAAAGCCAACTCTGCATTGCCCGGTGAATCAATAGTGGAGTAATTGCTGCCGCTGTTACCTGCCGCCACCACGACCAGAACCCCGGCTTGTGCAGCATTGTTTGCCGCTTCGGACAGCGGCGAGTCCGGCGCTCCCGGGCCGCCAAGGCTCATGTTGACTATATCAATCTGGTCATCGGTCAGCGGGTCGCCATCGGGGTCGACCGCCTTTTCCAATGCCGCAATAATACTGCTGTTATTCCCCCAACCGTTGTCAGTCAGAACCTTGTAGGCGTAGAGACTCACATCCGGCGCCATACCGGTTAACGCTCCTTTGGCGGCAACTATACCTGCCACATGGGTGCCGTGGCCGTGTATGTCCATGGGATTGGTTGGATCTTCCCATTCGATAAAGTTATGCCCGCCCGCAACCTTGCAACCCGCACCTATGCACCCCCCCAAATCCGGATGGGTGTAATCAATTCCGGTATCCAGAATCGCCACTGTCACACCGCGCCCGGTTAGCGGAAACCCCAATGCATCGTTCATCGCCCAGAGTTGGGGCGCCTCGGTCAGGGGCACACTCTCGGCCAAATTGGCCGTGACTTTATGGTCGGGGTAAACCGCTGCCACCTGTGGCAAACGGCGAATACGTTTAATCTGGTCGCCGGTGGCAGTGACATTCAGGGTGTTGGTTAACTGGGTGAACTGCCGATGCACCTGGGATACCAGTTTCTGTTTGCGCAATTCGGCGAGCGTATCCGCCTGGCGTTTCTGTAACTGCTGGCGATAACTGACTACCGATTTGGCCAACTGCTGTTGCTGCGCGCGCGACAGTTTTCCTGTGGCAGCTAACTGGCGGCGCTGTTGTTTCAGATAAGGATTCAACGGCTGGTCTTTTAACCTGACCAGGAACCGCTGGGGCTGGGAACTTGCCACCACTTGAGTTTGTATTCCGCTCGCATTTTTAGTGAGCGCCAACGCGCTCTGGTGTTGCAACTCAAACTCTTGCACCACCGGCGGAAGGGTACTGCCGGTGCGTGATTGATCCTGGCTGACCGTGATTTTGCGCTGCGTAATCTCCCCGGTTACTGCCGCTTGCAGCCCGCTGTCCGCCACAGGCGAACCGGACGCTTCCGCCTGCGCTATGGTGATTAAGCCCAAAAGACCAAAGGCGACCATCCTGATTCCCATACATGCTCCTGTTAAACACTTGTTTATCGTCGTTATTAATATCTGTTGGCAATGACAATACTCACCGCCCACTGTTTTGCTCAATGACTCTTGGTTCGGCTACTGGCAATAATTTTCCATCCTTAAGTTCAATCGCTTGCGAGGCGCCCATACGCGGCCAGATTTTTAACTCGTGACCTTTCTGTTTTAGCGATTCCTGAATAGGTGTGGGCATGGCAGCTTCCACAAATAACAGGTTGGGATTCCACTGTTGGTGTATACGCGGTTGCGCCATAGCCTCGGCAAGCGGTATGTCGTATTGCAGGCGATACAAGAGTGTTTGCACCACTTGCGAAATAATGGTCGGGCCGCCGGCTGCACCGAGTGTCATCACCGGCTGTTCGCCCTTGAATACCAGTGTTGGACTCATACTGGAGAGTGGGCGTTTTTTGGCGGCAATCGCATTGGCATCTGAACCGACCAAACCAAAGGCATTGGCTGCTCCCACCTGCGCGGAAAAATCATCCATCTGGTTATTGAGCACCACACCCGTACCGGGAATAACCACCTTGCTGCCAAAACTCGTATTTACTGTGGACGTGATCGCCACCCAGTTACCCTGCAAATCCGCGGCAGCAATGTGCGTGGTGTGTTTGTTCATCAGGTGCTGGATATCCACATCGGGATTACCGTAACTGATATTTGCTGTGGTTTTTTCCAAACTGATTTTCTGCGCGATGCTGCGCGCATAGTTTTTATCAATAAGACCTTTTGGAACACGGGTGAAATCAGCATCACCCAACCAATGGGCGCGATCGGCAAAAGCGAATTTCATGGCTTCGGCAATCAGGTGATAGCGCTCGCTGCTGGTAGTTTTTTGCAAATCAAACTGTTCAAGAATATTCAGGATTTGCGCTACATGGGTGCCACCCGAACTGGGCGGAGGAAATCCGTAAAGCGTGTAGCCGGCAAATTCGGACACCACCGGTTTACGCATTTTGATTTGGTAATTGGAAAAATCCTTGCGGGTAATCAGGCCGCCGTTTTGCTGCATCCAACGCTCGGTTTTACGCGCAAAATCCCCTTGATAAAAATAAGCCGGCCCCTGCTTGGCAAGCACACGATAAGTATCCGCCAGATCCGCTTGGCGCAGTTCACTGCCCGCCGCCCACGGCTGTTGTTTGTCGTCCAGATAAATTGCGGCACTGGCGGGAAACTTCGCTAAATGCGGTGCAGTCGCCAACAAACGCTCTGCAAGCGCATGGGAAACGGTGAAGCCTTTATCCGCCAATTCAGCAGAGGGTAATACCAAATCACGCCAACGCAGCTGTGCACCTAACTGTCGCAACTTATCCAGCGCCATCACCGAACCGGGAATGCCCACTGCCAATGCACCGGTGCGACTTAACTCAGGGTTGGCCTTGCCGTCCACCACAAACATATCGCGTGTAGCCGCCGCTGGCGCCATTTCGCGCCCATCAATCGCCAGCACACGACCATCGGCCAAGCGCACCAGAATAAAACAACCGCCGCCAATACCCGAGTTATGGCCATCCACAACCCCCAGCGCAAAAGTTGCGGCAATCGCCGCATCCAGCGCATTGCCGCCGCGCGCAACTACATCCATCGCAATTTGCGAGGCATAGGGATTCACTGTTGCCACCGCCACCTTGCCATCGGCGCTGACGCGGGCGTAGTCATTGGTCGGGGTTTCCAGGGCGGGTGGAAGGTCGGCAGCCCAAATGGACAGGCTCAGGGCAGAACTTGCAGCAACAAGCGTAATTAACCAGCGTTTCATTATTTTTCCCGAATAGGCAGTAGTTGGCGCAATAAATTATTGCAGCATACTAGTGCACCTAAAGTGTCGGCAAATAAGAAAGGTTAAAACACCCTGAAAAATGCGGGAATAAAACTGCGGGGGATTGGAATGTGGAGAGTTGAACTGTGGAGGGGTAGCAGAAAATCGCCAATGCAGAACTTTCCGGGTTCTGCATTGGCTCAGTGGCTATTAAAAAATCATCGCTTCAGCGGGCTGCAGGGTGATGCTTCCGCCCAGGGTTATTTCTTTGCCGCTGAGTTTTTCGGTGCGCGCGCCTTGCAAGGCAGTCGGGATTTGCACTTCAGCGGCGGCACTTGAATTCAAATTGATAAGCACCCACACACTACCCGTCTCAGCTAGTTTTTCCACCAGCCACACATCCTGATTGGCCACGGGGTAATAACGCACCTCGTCAGGCTGTTTTAGTACCGGATTCGCATTGCGCACGGCGATCAAACGTTTGTAGTGGTTGAGCAGTGAGTTGGCATCCGCACTTTGCGCAGCAACGGACAAACCTTTGCCCTGCAAGCCCTGCCAATAGTTGGCAAACCAACCTTCGTGGTTTTGTACCCAGGGGAACCACTTGCCTTGATCCAGCCAAAAATTAGCGGTGGTATTGAAACCGGCAGAGGGCTCATCGGCCCATTGCATAATCGCGCGGCGATATTGATCATCGCCGGTTTTGTATTGCGACAAGCCAATTTCTTCACCGTAGTACATGTACAGCGTACCGGGTGTAGTCATCAATAAACTCGCGGCAATTTTGGCTTTATTCATATCGCCATTGAGTGACAGCATAATGCGGTTTTGATCGTGGTTGGTGAGGAAGGGCGAAAAATAATTCATCGGCGCTGCCGCTTTGCGGGCTTTTAAATTGGCCCACAAATTCTCGCGGTTTTGCTGCATGGTGTTGTTGCCGAGGGTGCCGAAATCCGCGCTTTGTTTAACGGCCGGGTTAAGGATATCTACCACCATGGTGCCAAAATCAAAATCAAAGGCAGAGTCCAGACCTTTGCCGTTGTTGCGGTATTTGCCGATGGTATTCAGATCCGCCCATGCCTCAGCCACCAGCATGGCATCGGGCTTAATCGACTTCACGTGTTGGGTGAAGATGGTCCAGTAATCGATAGTACCTTTGGTGTCTGCTTGTAGTGGATAACCGCCCTCTTCCACCGCGTAGCGCACTGCGTCCAAACGGAAACCGTCCACACCTTTTTCCAACCAAAAAGTGGCGAGTTTATTTAACTCATCGATTACCACTTGTTTGGTGAGATTCAAATCCGGCTGGCTGCCACCAAAAGCGCCGTAGTAATAGGCTTTGCGGGTTTCGTTCCAATGCCATACCGCCGCCGGGTTGGATTCACTCGACCAAGGCTGGCCCCAACCGCTTTCAGGGCGATCATCGCGCCAGATGAAATAATCTTCGTAGCCGGGTTCTTTGTTTGCGGATTTAATAAACCAATCGTGTTTGTCAGAGATGTGGTTGAGTACTAAATCCAGAATGACTTTGATATCGCGCTTGTGGGCTTCCGCGATAAAGTTTTCAAACTCTTCCATAGTGCCGTAGTCGGATTCGACATTATAAAAATCCTGAAAGTCATAACCGTGGTAAGACGGCGCTTCAAACACCGGCGTCAGCCAAATACCGTTAACGCCCAGGTCTTTTAAATAGTCCAGCTTGCTGGTCATGCCGTTAAAATCGCCACTGCCATCACCATCGGCGTCATAAAAAGAGCGCGGCCAAATTTCATAAATAATGGCCTGATGCCACCAGGCGTTGGCATCTTCGTTAATCGCAAGGGATTGGTAAGCGGCGCTACTTGCGCTATTGGCGATGGTAGGTTGTTGTGGGGAGGATGTACCGGAATCGGAACAGCCGGTAACAAGGCTGGCGGCGATCAACAGGGAAAGCAAACGTTTCATCAACTGGGCTCCATTTGGCTTGGTATTATGAGAATGAGCTTGGTGAGTAAAGCCCATTCATTGCGCCTGTGCCAAGTGGGGATGCGCCTGCAACCCTATGAATACGTATGCGAGGACTTACTCCTCGCTGTCCTGCAGGGTTTTGCTGGCCAGCACTTTGTCGATACGGCGCCCGTCCATATCCACAATTTCCAACTGCCAACCGTGCAATTCTGTTTTGTCTCCGGTTGCCGGTAAACGGCCCATTAGCAGCATAATCAGCCCGTTCAAGGTCTGGTAATCGCCCTCTTGCGGCAGCTCCGCTATACCCAGGCAATCTTTAATATCCAGAACCGGCAACATGCCATCCAGCAAAAATGAACCGTCGTCGCGGCGCACAATAAATGCGTCCTGATCATCTTCGCTGATAAATTCGCCGGTCAGTGCCTCCAGCAGATCCTGCAGGGTGACTATGCCCTTCATATCGCCATATTCATCCACCACAAACACCATTTGGCTGCGTGAAGAGCGGAAGAATTCCAATAACTCCATGGCAGTGAGGGATTCAGGCACCACTTGGCAAGGCTGTGCCATATCAGCCAAATCCACTTGATTGCCGCGAATGGCCTCGGCCAGTAATTCTTTGGCATTGATAATGCCAATCACATTGTCATTTTGTTTGGTGCATACCGGAAAACGCGAATGCGGTGATTGCATAACCCGCTCGTAGTTTTCCTGAAGCGTCAGGGCGGTATCCAAATAAATGACATCGGCACGTGGCACCATCAGCGATGCAATACTGCGCTCCTCAAGGCGCAGTACATTTTTTACCATCGCATGTTCCTGCGCCTCCAAAATACCTGAACTGGAACCCTCTTCAAGGATCGCGTGAATATCCTCCTCCGTTACCTGTTGACCGCCCACCTGGCTAAATCCCAGGATACGCATGACATAACGGGTGGAAATAGTCAGTAACTGCACAAAGGGTTTGGTACCAATTGCCAGCATTTGCATGGGGCGCGCCACCACGCAGGCGATGCGCTCGGCACTGAGTTGACCAATGCGTTTGGGCACTAGTTCACCCACTACGATGGACAAAAAAGTAACCACAGTAACCACCAGCACGGTTGCAAAGTTATCGCTGAAGTGTGCGGGCACCCCCAAACTTTGCAGCCAGATAGAAAAGGGCTCAGCAAAGACCGACTCACCAAAAATACCGCTCATAATGGTGATAGAGGTGATGCCAATTTGCACAGTGGAAAGGAATTGAGTGGGATCTTCGGCGAGTTTTAACGCGGCGGCGGCGGAGTGACTGCCTCTGGCGGCCAGCGCAGTAAGGCGGGATTTCTTGGCAGTAACTATGGCAATTTCCGACATAGCAAATACGCCGTTAAGCACAATCAGACCCAGCAATACAAAAATTTCCATAATGTCCCGCAAAAATAATGTTAAACAGTGGAGCCTTTAAAGCGACTCTGTTACAAGGAGGGCCGAGTATAACACCCATCGATTTAGGTGATACCAGCCGGACTCAAGTCGCCTTTTGATTCACTCTTTCCCTCTGCAAAGGATTTTATGAAGACACAAGCATTGCCCAGCCAGCCGTTAGAGCAGCAAGCTACCCAATCCCCACCAAGCAATCCAACAACCAAAGCCTCTACAGGTGCCATTGGCCGTGAAGATGCAACCGCAATAGCAAAGCACTTTTCGCAATACCTAAGGCCACAGCTTGCACTCAGCGATGAGTTAAAACATGAAGTCTATCAGCTGCGCCACAAGGTCTATTGCGAAGAGTTGCATTTTGAGGACACCAAACCCGAGCAAATAGAGCAGGATGATTTCGACCAGCGCTCGGTGCACTGCGCCATTCGCCACCTCAATAGCAATCAACTCGCAGGCACTGTGCGCGTTATTACCACCAAACAGCCGGATGAATTGCTGCCGTTGCAGAAGTATTGCGCCCATGCAATCACCCACGAAACCCTCGCTCCGCATCACTTTTTGCCACATCAAATCTGCGAGTTATCGCGACTTGCCGTGCCCGCACAATTTCGCAAGCGACAATCAGACCAACAGGACGGCGCGGCGCTGGGCGTTATTAATGAAGATACTTTCTCAGCACATGAGATGCGCGCCTTCCCCTATATTGCTGTAAGCCTTTATTTGTCTGCCATGGCTCTCTGCCACAAAACGCGGCGTTTCCACATTTACCTGATGATGGAACCACGTCTGGCGCGCAGCCTTAAATTTGTGGGAATTCACTGTACCCAGCTAGGGCCAGTTGTGGACTACCACGGCCAACGCGCCGCGTATTATGTAGATGTACGCGAGGCGCGACGCACTCTGAATGCGGGTTACCGGAAGTTGCTGACCTTCATTGAATCCGAGCTATTCAATCACTCACCGGTAAACTTCTAGCGCCAGCTATTTCTGACTGCTGCAGGAATGCAGGCGAGCCTCGCATTGCAGGGGGCAACAGGGGGTTATCCAATTGAATGTAGCCCCCTTGATAAGCCCGAATCATCTCTAGCTCCGCGGCAAAAGTCTGCGCAAACAACGCATCAAAAGAGCCGTCAGCTTGTGCTACACGCAGACCTTGCTCCAATCGCTGAGCCATTTCAGGCTCGTGAATACTGAGGTAAAAAACGAAGGGCAGAGGAAAATAGATCAAGGGAGCCGGCGCCACTAGCATTTGCTCTGCCTTTTCTCCCTTGCTTGCCAGCAATAAAGGCGCCTCTACTATTCCCATGGGAACATAGTCGTAGCGTTTGGCATTGAGCATTGCAAGCAGATTTCCGATATTGGAGCTATCGGCCACGCGGAAACCATTAGCGCGATAGATATCTATATCCACCCAACCTCGCACTTGGCCAGCCAGCATCTGCCTCAACTCCCGAGCGCCCTCAATTGCAGCAAATCGGGCCAGGTTTTCACGGCGAATAATTACATGACGATAACCCCAAAGCCCCTTGTCGATCGGAATATCTATGCGAATCGCCGGATCCGCCCCCCGATCCAGTGACTGGCTGAGTCGTCGCCAGGGGCCAACCTGGACATTGATGATTTTGCCGCGGCTCAACTCGCGCCTTACCCGTGGTGTGGAAAAGCGGGCTTTAACCCGGACAATCCGAAATTCGCCATGAGAGGCGCGGGTTTTTTCCAGTGCAAGGCGCAACAAACGCACTTGATAATCATCGCGCTTGGGCGTGACACCCCAATCCCAGTAGCGATACTCCGGGGTTGCTTGCTCACTCTCCTCATCATCATGTTGCGACCAAACCGGGGGGGAGCCGCACGTGGCTAACCAAAATAGCAATAGCATTCGAGGCAAGTAGCCTCTGGCGGGCGATTGTTTGATGTAACTCATAAGAACGTCAGGCATTTTTATTTAGTTTTAACCAGAGTATCACCAAACAGGCAGACAGTGCCCCTTAGTGGATTCGTCTTGCCTTTACAGTTGAGAAGAATTATCATTAACATTCATTTGTTAATTCACCCTTGCAGGCTATTGCGCTTCCGATGTTACCCAAACACAGCTCATTCATTTCGTTTTTGCTCGTTGCTGGGCTGCATATTGGGGTATTGGCTGCAGTGATTATGGCCAAGCCGGCACCAGCTCCGGTAGAGGTTGTGCAGCCTACCATTCAAGGGGTGATAGTCATGGCCGAGCCTGAGCCAACACCGCCACCGCCCGCGCCATTACCGCCGCCACCGCCGGAAAAAAAACCGGAGCCTGTACCCAAGCCCAAACCCAAGCCGCTGCCCAAAGCGCCACCGTCCGAGCGCGCGGTAAAAGCCCCGGAGCCTGAACCAGCAGCACCGCCACCACCGGTGGCAAAGCCGGCCGAACCTGCACCCGCTGCACCAGCACCAGTGGTTCCTCCGCGCGCCGATGCAGGCCAAATCAGCAACCCCGCACCAGCTTACCCCAGTTTGTCGCGCCGGTTGCGAGAGGAGGGTTTGGTGCTGCTGGAAATTCTGATTCGCGCTGACGGCAGCGTGGGTGAGATCAAACTTAAAACATCGAGTGGCTTTAAACGCTTGGACGAAGCCGCAATCAATGCGGTTAAGCATTGGCGCTATCAACCAGCAACACAGGGCGGCAAGGCGATTGATTTTTGGTACGAGCAGCCACTTGAGTTTGCATTGAACTGATTTTTTACACCTATTGTTACAACCATTACTGCAACCATTTTACGGTTAGATCGAGGTTTTTATGGATTCACCCTACGGCATAGCTTCCATCTGGGAACAAGGCGATGCGCTAATCAAAGGCGTTGCCATCATGTTGCTTCTTATGTCCATCGCCAGTTGGTGGGTGATTGTGGTGCGCGCCTGGGGCTTGTGGCGCCTGCGTCGCCCGGCACAGGGCCTGAATGATTTCTGGCACGCCCAAAGTTTTGCCGAGGGTTTGCGTACTTTGGGTGAAGATCGCTCCACACCCTTTCGCCATTTGGCGGAAGAAGGCCAGGCGGCGCTGGATCATCACAGTAACCACAAAGACGACCTCCACGGTCATCTGCCCCTGGCAGATTGGCTGACGGCTTGCTTGCGCGGTTCCATCGATGAAAGTGCCGAGCGCTTGCAGCGTGGACTGGCGATACTCGCCTCAGTCGGCTCCACTGCGCCCTTTGTGGGCCTGTTTGGTACCGTTTGGGGCATTTACCATGCGTTGGTAGGCATTGGCGTATCGGGTCAAGCAAGTATCGATAAGGTCGCAGGTCCGGTAGGTGAGGCGCTGATCATGACTGCATTTGGTTTGGCAGTGGCAATTCCGGCAGTGCTGGGTTACAACGCACTCACACGCGCCAACAAAGGCGTATTGAACAAACTCAACCGTTTTGCACATCAGCTGCACGCCTATTTCATCACCGGTAGCCCCATGCAAAATAAAGGAAGCATCACCAAACTCAGCCCGCGAAAAGAGGGTTAAGCCATGGCATTTGGTGGCGGACTCGACGACGACAGCGAAGTAATGAGTGAAATCAACATGACGCCCCTGGTGGACGTTATGTTGGTACTGCTGATTATTTTCATCATTACTGTGCCGGTCTTAACTCACTCGGTAAAAGTGGATTTACCCCGTGCCGACAACACTCCCAACGAGCTAAAACCGGAAACGATTAACCTGGCAGTCAATGCGGAAGGCAAGATTTTCTGGAACGAAACCCAAGTGACCACGGAGGAACTGGAAATACGCCTTGCCGGGGAAGCCAGCAAACAACCGCAGCCGGAGATCCATATCCGTGGCGACAAGGCAGCCGCCTATGAGCACGTGATACAAACCATGGCCGCCGTACAACGAGCGGGCATTTTGAAGTTAGGATTTGTCACCGAACCCGGCAACTAGCCGGGTTTGTTTTTTTTAAAGAACAGCTCAGTGCTTTATAGGGTTAACCTGCCCCACTTCGCGCCAGGGCTTGCCATCGCAAGTGGCGTAATTCGAGCAGGTCGGCATACAACCGCGACAGGGTAAACGTGCCGACTGCGGGTTCTCGGTGGAGTGCGATGAAGCAGACTGAGCGGATGCCTGCGATTCGTGTGCATGTGCTTGGTGAGTTAACGACATATTTTCTCCAGTGTTGTATTGATAGCAATTTACTCAGTACGCAAACCCGCCGGTTTTAGCTCTACAATCACTCACTTTTCCCAAAGATATTTGCACCAAGAGCCCCTCAATGAACTCGCCCGATGTATCTGCGCAAAAGCAACCCTCCCCTTTTGCTGCAGTAAGCCACACTGGTATTTTGCGTTTAGCCTTTCCCATTATCCTCGCCAATGCCGCCGTTCCACTGCTGGGCATAGTGGATACCGCCGTGATCGGCCATAGCGGAAGCGCTGCCGACCTGGGTGCTATCGCACTGGGTTCACTGATTTTCAGTTTTCTGTTTTGGGGTTTTGGCTTTTTGCGCATGGGCACTAGCGGCTTTACCGCCCAGGCGGCAGGTGCTGGCGATTACCGCGAGGTACGCACCGCCTATGGGCTCGCTTTGGTTGTGGGAGTTGCGATTGGATTGCTATTGCTCCTGCTGCAATTCCCACTCGGTATGCTCGCCTTTTGGTTACTGGACGGCAGTGCCGCCGTTGAACAAACAGCGCAGGTTTACATGCAAACCCGCATTTGGGGCGCACCGGCAACACTTGCCAGTTACGCCATTATGGGCACCCTGATAGGCCTTGGGCACACGCGGCATTTGCTAGCATTGCAATTGTTGTTGAATGGTTTGAACCTGATTCTGGATGTAGTTTTTGTACTGGGTTTTGACTTGGGTGTGCGCGGCATTGCCCTGGGTACAGTGATATCCGAATGGACTTGTGCCATTACCGGTATCTGGCTGTTATTGCGTTTACTCCGCCAGCAACAAGCCGCATCGGCTCAACCACAGGGTTCATCACCTTCCGAACCATTTTTTATCTGGTCACACATTTTCCAGCGCAGCGCCCTGCTCGCAACAATGAAAATCAATAGCGACATTATGTTGCGCACGCTGTTTATGCTCGCGGGCTTCGGGTGGTTTGCCAACCAGAGCGCACAGTTTGGCGATATCACCCTCGCGGCCAATCACATACTGCTGCAATTTTTATCCTTCGCGGCGTTTTTTCTGGATGGTTTTGCCTTTGCACTCGAGTCTCTGGTAGGCAAAGCCATAGGTGCGCGCAATCGCCAATGGTTTGACCGGGTGATAATTAACTCCACCCGGATTGCCGCCAGCTGTGCGCTGGGGTTGATGTTGTTATTGCTGGTGTTTGGCCCACTGGCGATTAATGCGCTGACGCCCCACGAGACGATACGCCAGCAAGCATTAGCTTACCTACCCTATGCGGCAGCTTATGTATTGCTGTCATTTATGGCATTTCAGTTGGATGGCATTTTCATCGGAGCCACAGCCAGCCGCGCCATGCGCAACGCAGCCCTTGCTTCACTTCTGGTCTTTCTTGCCAGCGCCTGGCCATTAGCTCTTTGGCTAGGCAACCAGGGGTTATGGCTGGCATTTATAACTTACGTGGTAGCGCGGGCTATGTCGCTCGGCATTTATCTACCGCAATTGCGCCGTAGCATTACCCCGGGCGCACTTACTCACTAACCGCACAGGTCATCACAACACACCTAAGTTTGGGTTTGATGTTTGTGTAAGTGTTTTTCCAGCAATTTCATAAACCGTGGTTCGGGGCCAATATCCTCATAAATGGGATCGCCCATTTCATCGGTGGCGACCACTTTGTTCCCCTGCACATAAGGGAAACTTTCTTCCACCATATTCAATGCGACCGACAGCAGCTCGCGAATTAATTGCTCCTTGGTGCGCTTGGGGTACATTTCCGCCAGCGCATCAATACGCGCTGCATCTTCAATGGTAAGGTGCACCGTATAAGTATCTTTGGTCATGGTGCCTTGCGCTTGTTTTTCCCACTCGCCAACCAAATCTTTTAACGACATAAATCTACTCCTTACTACACAATTAACGGGAGAGTACCTATGAATTGAGTGTAGCCCAGCTATTGGCCAAGCCACCCAAATAACACCTGTATTGCTTACAAATATTCACACAGTTTGCGATACAAAAGCCCAAGTATGGTCTGGCGAATTAATACGACAGGGACTATCGTTAGCAACAACAAATTGTTATCAACAGAAAAATGAGTAATTCCCAATAATAATCGCGCTTTGCCAAACACTGCCCATCGATACACAAGTTTATTCATCAACACTCGCATTCAGTAAAATGAATCGATAAATATCAGAGACAATACACATGACAAAAAAAATAATTCCATTATTAATCGGACTGGGTTTAGTCGGCGGCAGCCAATCAACCTTTGCTGCCGATAAAAGTTTTCAATGGCCCAATGGCACCAAAGCGGCGATTAACCTCGCTTATGACGATGCCGTGCCGTCGCAGTTAGATAACGCTATACCCGCATTAGATAAATATGGTTTGAAAGGTAGCTTTTATTTAACCCTAAGTGCGGAAACACTGGTCACACACATGGCGGAATGGCGCAAAGCCGCAGTGAATGGCCATGAACTGGCAAATCACACGCTGTTTCACCAATGCTCACGCAAAGGGGCGGGGCGCGAATGGGTTCACCCGGAAAATGATTTGGACAAAGTCAGCGCGACCCAATTAGCCGCACAAATTCGTGTAGGCAACACCATGTTGCATGCCATTGACGGTAAAACCGAGCGCACGTTCACCACCCCCTGCGGCGATTTAAATGCTGGTGGCACCCCGTATTTACCCTTGGTAAAAAGCGAATTTGTTGCTGCCAAAGCAGCGTTTGGCACAGTCGTGCCCGACATGAAAACCCTGGACCCTTACGCTGTTGTGGTAGCGACTCCGGCGAATGTCAGCGGGCAAGAATTGATTGCGCTGGTCAAAGAAGCCGCCGCTAAAGGCACCATGATGAATTTTACTTTTCATGGCATTGGTGGCGACCACTTGAGCATTTCCAATGAAGCCCATGAGGAATTGTTAAAATATCTCGCTGATAATAAAGAAACTTACTGGACAGATACTTTCATCAACATCATGAAATATGTCAAAGAAGAGCAGCAAAAACTGAATTAAAAAATTCAACGGCAAACACCCTGGTAGCTTTTATGGGTGTTTGCCCTGCCTGGCATTATTCCAAACTTAAAAATAATTGTTCTTTACTGGCAATTAATAATTCATGCACTCCGCCGCGCTGATTATTCAGGTTCAGTTTTTTCAGTAAATCTGCATATTCCTGTAATCGCCTGTCGCCATTTTCATACGCCGCGCGCGCAATCAATTTAAAATTTTCAAACTCTTGTCGCTCTGTTGCTTTGTTGACTTGCTGCTCTACCCAAAGATTATTCACGCGATCACCGGTCATGGAAAGAATACGACTGGTTTGTGCAGTTTTGTGCTCATTAACATAGGTGTAATTTGCGCCCAGCATATCCAGCGAATCATTGGGAATAGCTTCAAATTTGCTGTAAGAAAGGTCATAGCGAGTATCTTGTTTGACCAACAAACTAGCGCCTGTTTGCTCCTGGCGAGCCTGCTGTTCCAGCGTGAGAGCCATAGCGGCAACCTGGGAATAAAAACCCGGGTTATGATGCACTGGGGAGCGAAATTTGGCGGTGAAATCTGGCATGCCGGAATCAAATACCGCAATGGTTTCATGTGCCGCATTAACACCGGCTGACTCGTCTTTAACAGCAGGTTTCAAAAACCCACTGAATAGGGAATTGAATGCATCCAGCATGAACCGTTTGGACGGGTTCGGCGCTTTACTTTCATCACCCGCTTGGGCGATCAAATCCAGGTATTGCTGCAGCACATTGCGCTCAAGGTTTGGAGCGCCGGCCAAACTTTGCAAGTGGCTGGTAATATCCAAACTGTAACCCTTAATATCACCGGCGCGCAGAGTCTGGGTTTGCGCCACCTCGTCCACACTGAATTCATAAGTGTGTTCAACATAGGTATCTGTTGCAGGGTCAAATCGCTGCAGCGTAAAACTGAACGCCGAGATAAATTCGGTATTTATCTCTTTTAAACCACGCAGTTCAGTCGTATCAGCACGAAAAAATTCATCGCCCATAGCGCCTAATTTTTCCGTCACCGCCGCCAATGCCTTTTGTTCTGCTTCCGACAGCTCGCCTTTGACCTCAAACGAAAATGTCATCAACGAGGTGCCATCGCGATTGGCATTGCGGCCAAATTGGATACTGATGTTATCGCCTTCGCGCGTGCGCAAGTTGAGAAAGACAGATTCAATTCGACGCCCCTTGGCGACAGAGAAGTCCGGGGTAAATTTCTCCACCTCAACTTTGGGCGGCACACGAAATTCGCGCGCTTCATTGCGGTATTCACTGGTCTCGCGACTCAAGGCCGCTACCTGGCTGAATACACTGCTTACTGAAACCGGCGCCTTGCCGTTTTTAATCTGCGCTAGCGAGCTGAGTAAGGCTTGATTTGTCGCTTGGGCAGCAAGCCCAACCTGGGTATTTTCACGCAAATAAGTTGCTACCACCTGGGGTTCGCTGTAAACCGCTGGCGGCTCGACCGGAGGAGTGAGAATGACAATAGCCGCGGGTGAGGCAGTGGTGTTGGCCAGTCCAAGCGCTGGCGGAGCTGAAGCAGTAACGGCCAGTGCGGAGGAATTATGCCGCGATTGCAGCTCCGCAGAAGGGATTTCCGCATAGGGGACTAAAGAAATTTCCATCAGTTGTGGCCTCCATAGGTTATGTCCTATATCGGCCAATCAACTGGTTTCTTTGAGATCAATAAGTAATAAAAATAATAAATGTGAACAAAAAGGCGCTCCAGCAAAACGAGCCCTAACCTTTAAAACCCTTACCTACCACATAGACCTCACGCGAACGCGGGCGCGAGGCATCGGGTTTGCGAATAACGACCTTATCAAAGGATGTGCGCACATCTTTCACATAATCATCGTAACCTTCGCCGTGAAAAACTTTGGCAACAAAATCGCCTTTGGGTTTTAACACGCTGCGGGCCATGTCCAAGGCCAGCTCTACCAAATACATGGAAGACGCTTGATCTACCGCATCCACACCACTGATGTTGGGCGCCATATCGGAGATGACCACATCGGCACGGCTGCCGCCAAGCTTCTCCATAATCTGGTTAAACACAGCCTCTTCAGTGAAATCGCCCTGAATAAAATCCACATGCTCAAGTGAATCCATGGGCAGAATATCAGACGCAATCACCCGCCCTTTTACCCCCACCAAACGCCCGGCAATTTGCGACCAACTGCCCGGTGCCGAGCCTAAATCCACCACCATCATACCGGGGCGAATCAGTTTATCTTTTTCATTTAACTCAATAAGTTTGTAAGCCGCGCGCGCGCGATAGCCATCCACCTGGGCTTTTTTAACATAGGGATCATTGACGTGTTCTTCCAGCCAACGGTTACTGCTTTTGGATCTAGCCATATTAAAACCAGGGTTTCACTTTTGTGGGGCGTTTAAAACATTCTGTGCCGTATCGCGCATACAGGTATACATTACATTTACTAGGGCAACTTATCCTCAGCAGCAGGTTCAGTGGCAGGTACTTTGTCCATCGCACTTAAAAATGCTTGCTCGCTACCATTGGCCGCGCGCTTTTTTAAATATTCTTCCGTGAGATAGGCCGCCATTTTTTCTGCAATCGCCGAAGCCGCAAACTGATTAATTGATATGCCATCTTTTTTGGCGAGCAATTTAATTTGCTCGTGAACAGAATCAGGCAAACGCAAACTCAGCGTACTCATATCAACCTCTGCTCGTGTAAAAATTCCTGGGGAGTAACCACTTTAATACCAAACTGTTTTTCAACATCAGCAAAGTCACGCAGATTAAACGTCACCAGATATTGGCTCTGTGACGCTACTGCTGCTTCCAATACCAAATCATCTTTTGGGTCCTTCAGAAATGGCCGCCATAAAAAGAAAATTTCGTGAATGCTGGCGCGACTCAACACGTAGTTCAATACCGAGTCGATATCATCCGTCGATAGATGAGGCAACAATTCAGGCCGTTTTAATATCGACTCATACTCCACAAACAGGGGCACAGATAAACAGGGGTTATAACTAGCGGATGGCAGCGCCATCAGCAACTTAAAGGACGCACCCAAGCGAGACTTGAGGGCAGCAACCATTACATTGGTATCTATCACAATTGATGGGATCATATTTGGTATTATAGGTAATACCAAAATTTATGCAATCAGATTTCCGGCCAATAAAAAAGGGAGCCGAAGCTCCCTTGAGGTAACGCAAAAGCGCTAGGCGTTGATTAAAACATGCGACCCAGATTGATTAATTGGGTCTCGCCGTTGTGATCATTCACACCGTCGTTATCGGTCACTATATAAACCTCACCATTCAGGGTGACCGCAACACCTTCTACTTTCTCGATCAAACTGCCTTTGGTAGAGGCTAATGCTGGCTTGATATCTTTTATCAGGTTTTTTGTAATAACATCGCCATCGTTAACTGTTTGTAAATTAATTTTGTACAAACGTTTGATGGCTGCATCCAAACCGCCGCGGTTATCGCGCTCCAACACCATAAACTCGCCATTACCTAGAGACGTGATTTCCGACAAGCCTACCCAGCCACCGGCAAATTGTGAGCTGTAAGCATCCAATGGGTAATAAACAAATTTCCAACTTTGCGCAGCCAAATCATAAATGCCAATGCGAGGGTTAGTCTCACCTGCCCAAGCGCGCTGGAAGGCGACATAAAGGCTGTTGTTGTACTCAGCAATACCTTCGCAACCATTATTGATTTGCAAATTATTCACTGAGGCGGGCAAATGAATTACCGATTCAATCACACCACGGGCATCGGTTTTAAAAATCAAATTCATGGATACCGCATTAGCCGCGGCACCTGAACCTTCCGAGGCAATCCAGAAACCACCGTCAGCTGCTTTTGCCAAACCTTCCGGATCTATATTCACGGATTTATCAGCATTTACCATCGCCGCTAATTCTGCGTTAGTCACACTCGCCAAATGCGCATTCACACCGGAATTAGCAAACACATTGTTGGTGTCCATGATTTTTATTTCATCAACAATAAGCGCTGGCTTGGTGCTGATATCCATCACAAAAATTCTATTCTGGCCAAAGAAGCTATCTTCAATGGAATAGAGAATGTCGGGGTTATTCATATCATTGGTCAGCGCCGATAATGCACTCCAGGGAATCGGGTTGCCGTCCGGGCGATTTACTGATTGAACGGTTGGGTAAGCCGCCGGTTGTTGGTTGTAGCGATAAATATTCAAACCAGCGCGAATGGCTACGCTGCGCGTGTCATTCTCGGATGCGACCACATATAAATTGCGCGCGGGAATTGCCAAACCACCCTCAGGTGCGGCGCTTGCAGGCAACACTTGTTTAAATACCGGTTTAGTGGGATCAGCCACATCGTAAACAAAAATCACACTGGAGCGTTCAGAGTTAACAAACAAATAACGATTGCCGCCGAACACACCCATCTCAATATTTTCTGGCTCATTACCTTTAGCGTCTGAGCGACGATCTTGATAGTGGCCAAAACGAATTGCCATATCGTCCAGCGCTGAACCGGAATCCCAAACAACGTCACCCTGCTTATTAAACACAGTGAAGCCACGGCTACCACCGTTTAAATCACCTTCGTTGGCAGTGGCAAAATAATCATTGTTAATCCAGGTTACGCCATCAGGCTCGCGTAGCTGTGCTGTTTTTACTTCCACCGGTTTAATTAATGCGGGGCGATTATCGGTGAGGTCGACATTCACCATATCCACTGTGCCGGCAGTAAAGTGATTAACCACTACAGCCATAGCTAAATTTACGATAGCGATGTGGTTGTTCTCTTGCAGCGTCACCACTGCCATGTTATCGCTATTAATATCTACAAATTCTGGCTCAGGGTCAGCGGCGTACAAACTGGCGATACCGGTTAAATCCACATCGCGTGTCGTCCAGTCAGCGGGGCTGGCTGCACTCAGGTCAACCACAATTAATTTGCCGGCTGGCAACTGTGGTGGCAAGCCATTATTCAGGTCTTCATCGCGTTGGTTTTCAATAACTATGGCGGCATATTTGCCATCAGGACTGATGGCTACCGAATCTGGCTGACCGCCAATACTGCGGCGATGAACAATTGTTTGGGTCGCAATATTCACAACAACAAAATCGCCAGTGGGATTAACAAAATCGGCCGAGGTATCCACTGCAACTAATGCGTATCCACCTTTTACGGCAATCGAGGTTGGCTCCCCCCCCATAGCCAACACGCCTTTTGCCAGAGGCGCACCTGGCTGACTGATATCAGTAAAACCAATTTGCTCTTTGAGTGCATCGGTATAAATCAAGGTCATGCCATCGGTGCTTGCGGCAACAATTTCTGCGGCGGTTTCATCGTTGGTGTTACAGGTTCCACTGATTTGCAAACACACCGGAAATGTCGCGACACGATTAAAATTCATCGCGCTATTCACCAGTGTTTTTTCACACTGATAGCTAGTTTGATTCACCTCAGTGGCTTGCAGTGTGTTGTCACTGTTGGCATCAATACCGGTTTCAATTTTTATGCCGCCTGCAAAACACTGTGTATCGCCAGCAACCAACCGGGTTTGTGCAATCAGGCTGGTTTTACCATCTGCGCCATTTGCACCATTACTGCCATTGCTACCGTTGCTGCCATTAGTGCCGTTTTTACCATCGTCACCACCACAGCCAACCATTAGCATGGGCAGGCTGGCAATAACCGCCAGCGAGAGTATTTTCTTCGCAAATTGCATGGACTGATCCTTTAAAGTTGAATAAGAAGACAATCAGCCCGCAAGAATGGTTATTACATGTGAACCATTAATTGCAAATTTATGAAGCTTTGGTGACAAAAATAGTTGTCAACCCGTGTGATTATCTGGCAGCAATGCACCAAGCCGCGTAAAATGCCCACGTTCCCAGTCTTTCATCCTTTTGCCGGAAAGTTACCGGCCAGGAGCCATCATGATCCGTATTACCGAACTCCAACTACCGTTGGATCATCCTGCTGAAGCCTTGCGCGCTGCCATCGTCAAACGCCTGAAAATCAAAGAAACAGATTTGCTCGATTTCACTGTATTCAAACGCAGCTATGATGCGCGCAAAAAAAACAGCGAAATTACCTTTGTGTACATCATCGATTTAAGCGCACGCAATGAAGAACAGATTCTCAAGCGTTTTGCCGATGATAAAAATATTCGCCCCGCACCCGACACCAACTATTATCCCGTTGCACAAGCGCCCGCCAATTTAACCGAGCGCCCACTGGTTATTGGTTTTGGCCCCTGCGGTTTATTCGCTGCCCTTACCCTCGCGCAAATGGGTTTTAAACCGATTGTGTTGGAACGCGGTAAAGATGTACGCAAACGCACCAAAGACACTTGGGCACTATGGCGCAATAAAGTATTAACACCGGAGTCCAACGTGCAATTTGGTGAAGGTGGTGCGGGTTTATTTTCGGATGGAAAACTTTACAGCCAAATCAAAGATCCGAAATTTTACGGCCGCAAAGTCATGCATGAATTTGTGCGTGCCGGCGCGCCAGAAGAAATTATGTATGTAAGCAAACCGCACATAGGCACCTTTCGCTTGACCGGTGTGGTATCCACCATGCGCGAAGAAATTAAAGCGCTCGGTGGTGAAGTTAGATTTGAAAGTAAAGTAACGGACTTTATTATCGAAAACGGCCGCATTGAAGGCGTGGTACTCGCGAGCGGCGAGACCCTGCGCAGCCGTTATGTGGTACTCGCGCTCGGTCACAGCTCGCGCGATACCTTCCGCAAAATTCACGAGCGCGGTGTTTTTATCGAGGCTAAACCTTTTGCGGTGGGCTTCCGTATTGAGCACCCACAATCCTTAATTGATAACGCGCGCCTCGGCAAATATGCCGGTCACCCTGAGTTAGGTGCGGCCGATTATAAATTGGTGTACCACGCTAAAAATGGCCGCGCGGTATACAGTTTTTGTATGTGCCCCGGCGGTACAGTAGTTGCTGCAACCTCTGAACCTAATCGTGTTGTCACCAACGGTATGAGTCAGTATTCGCGCAACGAGCGCAATGCTAACGCAGGCATTGTGGTGGGTATCGAACCAGAAAAAGATTTCCCCGGCGGCCCACTCGCGGGCGTCGAATTACAAGAGCGATTGGAATCCCGCGCGTTTGAATTAGGCGGATATGACTACTGCGCACCAGGGCAATTGGTGGGCGATTTTATTCGCGGCAAAGAATCCCGCGAATTCGGTGAAGTAGAACCCTCTTACAAACCCGGCGTAAAACTGGGCGATTTAGCGCCATCATTACCCGATTATGCGATTGAAGCGATTCGCGAAGCGCTACCGGAATTCGGTAAACAAATTCGCGGTTTTGATCGCGACGATGCCGTTTTAACAGGGATTGAAACACGCACTTCATCACCGGTGCGCATTACGCGCAATCACGAATCGCTGCAGAGTTTGAATACGCGCGGTTTGTATCCTGCCGGTGAAGGGGCTGGTTATGCGGGCGGTATTTTGTCGGCAGGTGTGGATGGCATTAAAGTCGCTGAAGCCGTTGCCAAAGCTATGCTCGCTGATCTGCAAGGTTAATCGCTATGCCATTAAAACTGGATGAGGCCAAAAAACTCCACCACAAAAAATACCGCACCGAATTCGGTTATTTTTTGGTGGAGGGCGAACATTTAATTCTGGAGTTGGAAAAAGCGGCAGCGATTAACCCAGCACTGAATGAATGCGAATTATTTGTGACCGAACAGTTCAAGGATTTTCCGAGCCAGTTTAAAAAACATCTGGTCAGCGAAAAACACATGGCGCAGCTGTCCGACACTAAAACTCCGCAGGGGATTATCGCCGTAGCACCATTGCTGAATAACACAGGGGCTCAGGTAGCAAACGAAAAAATTATTTACCTCTATGAAGTACAAGACCCCGGCAATTTAGGCACTATTTTGCGCAGCCTCGCATGGTTCGGCAACTTCCGTTGTTTGCTTAGCCCCGGTTCGGTTGACCCTTATAATCCCAAAGTGGTTCGCTCCAGCATGGGCGCGATTTTTCATGTGCCGATTGAATTGGATGTACCTGTTGAATCACTGGCTGAGCGATTCCAATCCATCGCCACCCTGGATATGAACGGAAAAGCATTGAGTGATAACAGCTTCAAAAATTTTGATTGTTACGTGTTTGGCAATGAAGCGCGCGGCGTACCGCGTGAGGCACTGCAGGCGATGAATGCACAAGCGTTTACTGTTGCAGGCTGTGGGGCAATTGAATCGCTGAATTTGGCCTCAGCGGTGAATATGTGTGTGTATGAGTTAAAAAGATAATTCCGGCGGCTGCAATAGCAGCCGCAATCAGGAATATTATTTTTCCAAGGGCAAAGTTGCCATCAATCCCTTGGAGAGCAGACCGGGAAAAACACTGTGATGGCTTTCACCTTGCAACACCTCAACACGCAAATTAAATCCCTCATAGTTGCGTGAGCGCAATTGCTTCTCCATCGCTAATAAATCAGTCACCATTGGGTAGTAATCATTTTCCAGTGACCCAACAAACATAGCGACATTTACCGGTAGGCGGCTATGGGTTTTGGAATATGCTTTTTCGACTGTAAACATAATGCGATTGTCATACCACAGGGATGGACTGCCAATAATATAGTCAGTAAACAAGTGCGGCTTATTAAACAAAATATAAGTGCCGAGCAATCCGCCGTAGGAATGCCCTACAAAAACCCTTTTGCTTGAATCAGTGCGATATTTCTTCTGCAATAAAGGGATGACCTGACTTTCTATAAAACCGACATATTCTTTGGCGTGACCAGACGCCATTCGAGCCGGGCTTGAATTCCCATTTTTATCTACCGGTGAAAATGTGGGCGTGTAATCACGTGTACGGCTAACCATGCGATCATCACCTTTGGAGTAAGAAATACCGACTACAATCGCCTCCTTAACAACAGCTCCTCCCATTAATGCCATAGCACCATTGGTAATCGGAAAAGCCCAACTTGTGTCATTAACAATGATTAGTGGGTAAGCCGTTTTTGTATCAGAATAAGATTTAGGCAGCTGTATATAAATTTCATAATCTTTATTGTTGCTGTTCGCATGAACATTAATAGTTTCATATGCGGGATAACCATATGGAGGAAGCTGGTTCGCATAACTGACATTCACAAAAATGACAGCAGCTAGCACCAACAACGAAAACGTTTTTTTGATAAACATCTTATTCCTTTGTTTATTATTGATTCACAATCACGCCTGTCTGCGCAAAAGCCTGAGCCAGATATTGTTCATTCTCTGATGGATGACGCAGCTCAGCATCGGAAATACCTTTGCTACTGGCAATAGCGGCAACCCTGCCCTGCTTATGCAGGGTAACTTGCGGAAAGTTTTTCGCAATAGTGTCTTTATAGGCTTGCTGGGGCGAAATAATTTTCCAATCTTTGCTGCGCAAATGGTTGACCAGATCGCCAATGAACGATGCCGCTGCATCATTTTCAATCACTGGAGTGCACAGAAAAAGGAAAGGCGCAGGCTACAGCCGTAGAAGCACAATGCGCCTTTTATTTATTTCATTTTTGACTGTTTACACTATTTGCGTATGGCAACTCGTCCAACCCCTAGTGCCAGCACGCCCATTAATAGCAGAACTAGTGAGTCGGACTCAGAAACATAGGTTCTTTGCGATACTCGGTAAGTACCACCTGATGTCAACAAGGAAGCAGACTGTGAAAAATCCTCTAAACTTAGAGGCGGAAATGCTAACGAATCGTAAGCCAAATAGTTATGCAAACCGGAATGGAAAGAACCGTCTGCGAGCAATGTGGATTCACTGTAGCCGTCGTAAGCAAAGAAGCCTGCCAAAGGGAAATATGTTTTTATTATCCCAATGGACATGAAAAATTTAAAAAAAGGATTACCTGGAGCCTGAGCTCCTAAATAACTCACACTTTCTGCATCCAAGTCTGATGCAAACCCCCATGAACCACCAATTTTTCCATCCCAATTATCAGTGATATCGTAACCCGACCCATCAAGCTGTACCGCACTCAACTTCCACTGAGAATTAGGAAAAACATCGTTAGCAAAATCAGGAAGAACTGGGTTCAACCAGTAGCCATTGCCAGGTGTCCAAGAGGTCATGCCTGTTACAAAAAGGGCATCTTGCTGTGTATCTACGTGACCCGTTAGAAGCTCCTGGTCACCCGAAGAAAAGCTAAAGTCATAAATGGTTGCCTGCGCCAAACTGCTGCAGACCAATAAACCTAATGCAATCAACTTATTTTTCATTGGTAAATCCCTGTTTGATTTTTTAAAAAAACCGTCAACCCCAAATTGACGGCACCAGAAGGCTATCAGCACTATACAGTCAGCTCAAGAAAATTTGTCGTTGGAATTACCACAGGGGATTAGATGAGGCAGAAAAATTAGAGAATCTATACATGCGAATCTAAACACAGAGCAATCCATTGCCATGAAAAACCCACTAGGTTTATTTTTGCGGACAGTGAAAACTCTGCTTAGTCTCACTACCATCTACTGAATGTAAATGCACATCAAACCCCCACAATCGATGTAAATGTTTCAGCACTTCGTTGGTTGACCCGGCCAGTGGGCGACGGTTGTGCATATAGTGATGCAATGTGAGCGAGCGATCGCCGCGTACATCGACATTGTAAACCTGAATATTAGGCTCGCGATTACCCAGGTTATATTGACCTGCCAGATTTTCGCGCAACTTTTTAAAGCCCTTTTCATTGTGGATGGCATCAACACTGATTTTTTCCTGCTGGTCGTCATCCACTATGCTGAACAGTTTTAAATCGCGCATCACTTTGGGTGATAAGAACTGTAGGATAAAACTTTCATCTTTAAAGTTTTTCATTGCAAACTGCAGAGTTTCTTTCCAATTCGAGCCGGCAATTTCGGGAAACCAATGTTTATCTTCATCGGTAGGATTCTCGCAGATGCGGCGTATATCACTCATCATCGCAAACCCAAGGGCATAGGGATTAATACCACTAAAATAAGGATGATCGTATGCAGGTTGGGCCACTACGCTGGTGTGGGACTGCAGGAACTCTAGAATAAAACCCTCATTTACATACCCCCTCGCATAGAGTTCATTCAGCAAGGTGTAATGCCAGAAGGTAGCCCAACCTTCGTTCATAACTTGGGTTTGGCGCTGAGGATAAAAATATTGAGCAATCTTGCGAACAATCCTGATGATTTCACGCTGCCAAGGCTCCAATAAAGGAGCATTTTTTTCTAGAAAATATAAAATGTTTTCTTGTGGCTCCGAGGGAAATCGCGGCAGATCTTTTTCGGCTTCGTGGCTTGCCGATTTGGGAATGGTGCGCCACAAATCGTTAACATGTTTTTGTAAGTATTCCTCACGCTCGCTTTGGCGGCGCTCCTCCTCGTGAGCAGAAATAGGCGATGGTCTTTTATAGCGGTCCACCCCGTAGTTCATCAAGGCGTGACATGAATCGAGAATGTTTTCTACCTCGTTAACACCATAGCGTTCTTCACATTTGGAAATATAATTTTTGGCAAAAACAAGATAATCAATAATTGAACTGGCATCGGTCCAGGTACGAAATAAATAATTTCCCTTAAAAAATGAATTATGCCCATAACAGGCATGGGCTATGACCAGCGTCTGCATGGTCATGGTGTTTTCTTCCATCAAGTAAGCAATGCAGGGATTTGAATTAATCACAATTTCATAAGCCAATCCCATTTGACCGCGCTTATAGGAGTGCTCGGTGCTTAATAACTGCTTGCCATAAGACCAATGGTGATAACCAATAGGCATGCCAACTGAAGAATAGGCATCCATCATCTGCTCGGAGCTAATCACTTCAATCTGGTTGGGGTAGGTATCCAATCCAAACTCAGCGGCCAGCTCTGCCAGCACTGCATCGACATCCCGAATTAAATCAAAATTCCATTCCGATGTGGTAAACAGTGGTTTTTTCATGCGACCTTCTTATGGAAAAGTTCACGAAACACAGGATAAATGTCACTCGCCTCACGAATATGTTGCAGCGCAAAATGTTCAGGAAACTCATCCTGAATTGTCTCGTAGGTATCCCAGAGCGCTTGATGTTGATTTTGGGTAATTTCGATATAAGAAAAATACTGACAGCTGGGCAGTAGCTCATTCACCAAAATATCGCGGCAAAGGTCCGAGTCCTCACCCCAGTTATCACCGTCCGAAGCTTGTGCACCATAGATATTCCAGATTTCCGGGGAGTAGCGATCCCGAATAATTTCCTGCATAAGACGCAGGGCGCTGGAAACAACAGTGCCTCCTGTCTCACGCGAATGAAAAAAATCATCTTCATTCACTTCTTTGGCGATGGTGTGATGGCGAATAAAAACGATTTCGGTTTTTTCATAATTTCGCTGTAAAAATAAATACAGCAGAATAAAAAATCGTTTGGCGATATCTTTAGTCGCTTGATCCATCGAACCGGAAACATCCATTAAACAAAACATTACCGCTTTGGAGCGAGGAATAGGTTGTTTGATGTGCAAGTTGTATTTGAGATCAAACGTATCCAACCAGGGAATACGACCAATGGCTTTTTCCAGCTTGGCTACTATTTCAGCAATCTCACTGATTCGTGCTTTTTTTGCAGGAGAATCAGGTTGTTTATCCAAGGCGACTAGTTCGCTATGCAGCTCGTCCAGCTGTCGCCGTTTTCCGGCAGTAAGCGCTATACGGCGCATGTTTGCCGAGCGCAAGGAGCGCACAATGTTAATACGTCCAGGCTGTCCTTCATTGGCAATACCAGCACGTACCGTTTTGAACTCCTCCAACCCGGAGAGCTGGCGCTTGACCAAATTAGGCAGCTCCAAACCTTCAAACATAAAATCCAGAAACTCTTCTTGCGATAGAGTGAAAGAAAAATCATCCTCACCCTCGCCCGAATCACTGGCTTGACTACCACTGCCCTGCCCTTCACCACCTTGCGGGCGCGCAATTTTATCGCCTTCCGAGAAATGTTTATTACCGGGCAAAACCCGCTCGTTGTAGCCACCCTGCCCGTGGTAGATCGTGGGTTCATTAATATCACGCGCAGGGATACTGACTTTACCGCCCTTATCAATATCGGTGATGGAGCGCTGGTTTACTGCATCAGACACGGCTTTTTGAATCTGCTGGCGGTAGCGCTGCAAAAAGCGTTGGCGATTTACCGCACTTTTATTCTTGGCATTGAGTCGTCGATCAATTATGTAACTCATATTTCAACCTTATGGTTTACTCACCCATTCAAGCCGCCGGGGATTTACTATTTTCCCGAGCGGCCCGATTAACAGTTACTGGGATTTTCTTACTCTCAAATACCACTCGGATAACAAACGAACTTGTTTTTCGGTGTACCCGCGCTCCACCATGCGCTGCACAAAATCCTGGTGTTTTTTCTTGTCCTGCACTGAAGCTTTGGCGTTGAAGGAAATAACCGGCAGCAAATCCTCAGTGTTGGAGAACATTTTCTTCTCAATAACTATGCGTAATTTTTCATAGCTGCGCCAATCCGGGTTTTTACCTGCATTATTAGCCCTTGCCCGCAATACAAAGTTTACTATTTCATTGCGGAAATCTTTGGGGTTACTAATGCCTGCGGGTTTTTCAATTTTTTCAAGTTCATCATTCAAGGAGGCGCGATTTAGAATCTCACCGGTTTCATGATCGCGATATTCCTGATCCTGAATCCAAAAATCGGCATAGGTAACATAGCGATCAAAAATATTCTGCCCATACTCCGCGTAGGACTCCAGGTAAGCGGTTTGAATTTCTTTGCCAATAAAATCCACATAACGTGGCGAAATGAATTCTTTTAAGGCACCAAGGTATTTATCCTGCACTTCTTTGGGGAATTGCTCCTGCTCGATTTGCTGCTCAAGCACGTACATTAAATGCACTGGGTTTGCTGCGATTTCGGTAGGATCAAAATTAAATACCTTGGATAAAATCTTGAACGCAAAACGGGTTGATAGCCCGGTCATACCTTCATCCACCCCGGCAGCATCTTTATATTCCTGCAGGGATTTAGCGCGCGGGTCGGTGTCTTTTAGATTCTCCCCATCGTAAATGCGCATTTTGGAAAAGATATTGGAATTCTCTGGCTCTTTGATACGCGACAGCACGGTAAACTGCGCAAGCATCCGCAGAGTATCTGGCGCGCAAGGTGCTTTGGATAGCGAGCTATTCTGCAGAAGCTTCTCGTAAATTTTCATCTCTTCGGTAACACGCAAGCAATAAGGCACTTTGACGATATAAACCCGGTCAATAAATGCTTCATTGTTTTTGTTGTTACGGAAGTTCTGCCACTCAGACTCGTTAGAGTGCGCCAAAATAATACCGTCAAAGGGGATAGCTCCCAGACCTTCGGTACTGTTGTAATTGCCCTCTTGGGTCGCAGTCAATAGTGGGTGCAGCACTTTGATAGGCGCCTTGAACATCTCCACAAATTCCATTAAACCCTGATTAGCGCGGCACAAACCGCCACTAAAGCTATAGGCATCGGGATCGTTTTGCGGAAACTCTTCCAGCTGACGGATATCTACCTTACCCACTAGCGAAGAAATGTCCTGATTATTTTCATCACCCGGCTCGGTTTTCGTAATTGCAATTTGCTCAAGAATGGAAGGGTACACTTTCACCACTTTAAATTGGGTGATGTCTCCACGGTATTCGCGCAGGCGTTTGGCAGCCCAGGGGGACATAATCGTTTTGAGGTAGCGGCGCGGGATGCCATAGTCCTCTTGCAAAATTTTTCCGTCTTCATCTGCATTAAACAAACCCAATGGTGATTCAAATACCGGAGAGCCTTTGATGCAGTAAATCGGCATTTTTTCCATCAGCGACTTAAGCATTTCCGCAAGGGATGACTTACCGCCCCCCACAGGCCCAAGCAGATAGAGGATTTGCTTTTTCTCCTCCAAACCCTGCGCAGCATGTTTGAAAAAGGAGACAATTTGCTGGATGGATTCTTCCATGCCATAAAAGTCACTAAAGACTTTATAACGCTTGATTATTTTGTTAGAAAAAATTCGACTGAGGCGAGAGTCCTGGGATGTGTCAACCATTTCAGGTTCGCCAATCGCCATTAACATACGCTCGGCGGCAGATGCATAGACACTTGGATCTTTCTTGCAGAGATCTAAATATTCCTGAATAGTTAATTCTTCCTGCTGTGTCGTTTCAAAACGCTCGCGGTAATGACTAAAAATACTCATGATCTACCTCGGGTTAGCAACTTAAGCGGCAAAAGAGAGACAATTAAACCATTAACAAAATTCCACTGGAGTTGGGGTTGGGCTAGAGCACCAATCGGTATTACTAAGCATAGTCTTTAAATTTACAAGCACTCAAGGTAATAACAATTTATTGACTCAGATCCCAGCAAAAAATTACACTCAAAAAACGCGCCAACTAATAAAATTTTACAATTCATTTTTTGTAGCAACTGCAGATTGTGATACCCCCAGGTTGGACTTTTGCTACCACATACCTTTTTGTATATACCGCATTCTTATATACGCAGGTTTTTCAAAACGGGATTTCATGAACAAACTTTATTGGCTAAATGATGACGATCTTTGGTTCCCAGACCCGTCCACTGCACTAGAGGAACCTAATGGGTTGGTAGCAGTGGGTGGTGATCTATCACCCGAACGTATTTTGGCAGCTTACCGTCACGGCATTTTCCCTTGGTTCAATCCCGGTGATCCTATTCTCTGGTGGAGCCCCAATCCACGCACTGTGGTATTTCCCCATCAATTACATATTTCAAGAAGCCTACGCAAAACCTTACGCAAGGGGTGCTATAAGGTTACCTTTGATAATTGTTTTGAAACGGTAATGCGCGCTTGTGCAGAACCTCGTGTTTACGCCGACGGCACCTGGATTAGTGAAGAAGTTATTAACGGCTATTGTGAACTGCATAAGCGCGGGCTTGCTCATTCAGTTGAGGTCTGGCAAGGCGATAGTCTGGTCGGTGGGCTTTATGGCATAGCACTGGGCCAACTATTTTTTGGCGAATCCATGTTTAGTCGTGCCACGGATGCGTCGAAAGTCGGATTTGCCCATTTAGTTCGTCAATTGACACTATGGGACTTTAAGGTCATCGATTGCCAGGTCGCCAACGATCATTTATTTAGTTTGGGTGCGGTTGAAATCCCGCGTGAAGATTTCCAGCAATTGCTGATAAACTTTGCGTACGAACCTGCAGTATATTCCTTGCCTTGGTCAACCCTGACGATTGCGCCCTGGGCATAAAACGGATCTACGCGAGGCAATTATGTCTGATTTGTCGTCCCTCAAACTATTTGCAACACAACCTCACCCCTGCAGTTATTTAGATGGACAAGAGGCGACGACGGTGTTTGTTGATCCTGCTGCCGAAATTAACCCCGGGCTGTACACACAATTATCACAACTGGGGTTTCGCCGCAGCGGTGCACACCTCTATCGGCCCCAGTGCCTACGCTGCCAAGCTTGCGTGTCCTGTCGAATCCCGGTCAAATTATTCAAACCCAACCGCTCACAACGTCGCTGTTGGCAGCAAAACAGCGACATTTCATTACATTTTGTACCTGATATTAACACCCAAGAGCATTATGACCTCTACGCCCGCTATATAGAAAGCCGGCATCAACGTGGCGATATGTACCCTCCCTCCGAGGAGCAGTACAAGGCCTTCCTGACCAGTGAGTGGGGCATTACCCAATTTATTGAGCTGCGTCTGGATGGAAAATTAATAGGTTTATGTGTGTGTGATCTGCTGGGGGACGGGCTTTCTGCGGTCTACACTTTTTATGATGCAGCCTTCGAACAGCGCAGTCTGGGCAAATTCGCGATACTTGCCCAGATTGAAAAAGCGCGCAGCATGAACCTGGATTATGTCTACCTGGGCTATTGGATTAAGGAGTGCGACAAGATGAAATACAAAATCCAATATCGCCCGCTGGAACTACTCATCAATCGTCGCTGGATGCGACTCAATTAGCACGCTGCCACCATCATCAGATGGGCGCAGCCTTTTGCTGCTTTTTACCCCGTTAACAAGAGAAAGCTCCGGTTAAATCCCGCTTTTCGGGGCTTTTTACTTGGCGCCGCTGGTTAATTAAGGCACAATTCACGCCTATTTTTTTACCCCCCCTCCTGTCGCATCAGCGATGGGCAAGAACTGTTTCAAACCTGAGGAAGCTGCCGCATGGCAAAAGACGATTGCATTGAATTTGAAGGCGAAGTGATTGACACCCTGCCCAACACTACCTTCCGCGTAAAACTGGAAAACGGCCATGTGGTTATTGCCCACATCTCTGGCAAGATGCGTAAAAACTACATCCGCATCCTGACTGGCGATAAAGTCAAGGTTGAGATGACTCCCTATGACCTGAGCAAAGGCCGCATCACTTATCGCGCTCGTTAATTAGCCAGCGAACGTGTACAAAAAAAGCCGCATAACGCGGCTTTTTTTGTTACTTCAACTATCACCTGCTGCATTAAGCAGGTTGAGCATGCTTGGCGCTAACCTCAATTGTAAGCTTGTCCTCTATCGGGTCTACATCCACGCTTACAGTTCCGCCACCCTGGGACAGGGAGCCAAACAAGATCTCCTCGGCCATGGGCTTTTTCAGTTTGTCTTGAATCAAACGAGCCATTGGGCGTGCACCCATTTTCACATCGTATCCATGAATGGCCAACCACTCACGCGCCGCATCGGAAATATCGAGAGTGACGTGCTTGTCATCCAGCTGGGTTTGGAGCTCCATCAGGAACTTGTCTACCACAGTTTTGATGGTATTCAAGGTCAATGGGGCGAACTGCACTATGGCATCCAAACGGTTGCGGAATTCCGGCGTAAACATCTTCTTGATCGCTTCCATACCATCACTGGTGTGATCTTGATGAGTAAAGCCTATGGAGGCGCGACTCATAACTTCAGCGCCCGCATTGGTGGTCATAATCAAAATCACGTTGCGGAAGTCTGCTTTGCGACCATTGTTATCGGTAAGGCTGCCATGATCCATGACTTGCAACAGCAAGTTAAAGACTTCTGGATGCGCCTTTTCGATTTCATCCAGCAGCAATACACAATGCGGCTGCTTGGTAATGGCATCGGTTAACAGACCGCCCTGATCAAAACCAACGTAGCCCGGCGGTGCACCAATCAAGCGCGATACTGTGTGGCGCTCCATATATTCGGACATGTCAAAGCGAATCAACTCCATGCCCATACATTGCGCCAACTGACGGCACACCTCGGTTTTACCCACACCGGTTGGCCCGGCAAAAAGGAAGGAGCCGATTGGCTTTTCCATCGAACCCAAGCCTGCGCGCGATAGCTTGATTGCCGTAGCCAGCGTATCTATGGCCTCATCCTGCCCAAAAACGGTCATTTTCAAGTTCTGATCAAGTTTACGCAGTTGCTCTTTATCAGATGAAGAAACACTTTTTGGGGGAATGCGCGCGATTTTTGCTACCACGTTTTCCACATCGGTCACACCAATCGTTTTTTTGCGCTTACTGGGTGCTTGTAATTGTTGGTAGGCACCGGCTTCATCGATCACATCGATAGCCTTATCGGGCAAAAAGCGATCGTTGATATAACGCTCAGCCAATTCGGCGGCTGCACGCAAAGCCGCATCGGTATAACGCAAGTTGTGATGCTTTTCGAAGCGACTCTTCAAACCTTTGAGAATTTGATAAGTCTCATCCACTGTTGGCTCGTTCACATCGACCTTTTGGAAGCGACGTGAAAGCGCCCGATCCTTATCAAAGATTCCACGATATTCCTGGTAGGTAGTGGACCCCATGCAACGGATCTCACCTGAAGACAGTAAAGGCTTGAGCAAATTGGATGCATCCATCACGCCACCGGATGCCGCACCGGCACCGATGATGGTGTGAATTTCATCGATAAACAAAATGGAATTTTTTTGCTTTTTCAATTCGTTAAGCAAACTTTTGAAGCGCTTTTCAAAATCGCCACGATATTTAGTACCCGCCAACAGTGCACCCATGTCCAATGAATAAACCACACTGGAAGCAAGCGTTTCAGGTACATCACCATCGACAATACGCTTTGCTAAACCTTCAGCGATGGCAGTTTTACCCACCCCTGACTCGCCTACTAAAAGCGGATTATTTTTGCGACGACGTGCCAGAATCTGACACACACGCTCTACTTCAAATTCGCGCCCCACAAGCGGGTCTATACGCCCCTGCATCGCAGCTTCGTTCAAATTACTCGCAAAACTTTCCAAAGGACTCTGAGCACTTGATTCACCGGTTGTTGACTCTTCATCCTGATTTTCTTGATGTGTTTGATGATCATGACTGTGATCACTGGTACCACTCACTTTGTGGATACCATGAGTGATGTAATTCACCACATCGATGCGCGCAATACTCTGTTGCTTCAGGTAATAAACAGCCTGACTTTCCTGCTCACTAAAAATGGCCACCAGTACGTTTGCACCGGTCACTTCTTGTTTGCCTGAAGATTGGACGTGAAATACAGCACGTTGCAATACACGCTGAAAGCCAAGTGTAGGCTGGGTTTCTCGTTCAGAGTCGTGTTCGGGAATAAGCGGAGTAGTCGAGTCAACAAACTCAATTAATTCTTTGCGGAGACTAATCAAATCTGCACCGCAAGCACGCAGTACACTCGCAGCAGAATCATTATCGATGAGCGCAAGCAACAAATGCTCAACTGTCATAAATTCGTGACGCTTGGAGCGCGCACCTTTGAAAGCAAGATTTAAAGTTACTTCCAGATCTTTACTTAACATTGCGCTTACCCTCTTCTAACCAACACATTAAAATCGTCTATCAAGGCAACTCACTTTATCTAAACCTGCCGTTGCTTAACCATCGATTAACAATAATCAGGTAACTGTAAATAACAGTTGGGGCGAGGTTTGATTAAACAAGGCATAAAACCGTTTTATTCCCCGTCCTCCACCGCTTCGATTTCGCACAATAGTGGATGCTGGTTTTCTCTTGCATATTGATTCACTTGAGCGGCTTTAGTTTCCGCAATATCCCTAGTATAGATGCCACATACCGCTTTGCCGTGAACATGTACTGTTAGCATTACGTGAGTCGCTTTTTCGCGTGACATGGAAAAAAATATTTCCAATATTTCCACCACAAAATCCATTGGTGTGTAGTCATCGTTTAACAACATCACTTTGTACATAGGAGGACGTTTTAATTTCGGTTTTTCCGTTAAAACCGCAAGGCTCCCGTCCGACTCGTCAATAGAGTGATCTTCGTCTTTAGCTAAGGTTAGTTGATGCTTTTGCAGATTGCCCATAGAGATTCGATACAAAATAAAAAATGGTTGGCGACACCGCGCATTGTACCCCATCAACAAAGCCTGCCCCAGCAGGTGTTGATACGGATCAATGCTTGACTTTGGGTCAAATGTTGGATAAAAAAAGACCGCAAGCGCATACAAATCCATCATTTTGGGCAAATTATCTCTAATTCCCCCACCGATGCGACCCACTTGTATGTAGCGCTTGGAGTAGAGCACCAGGTCCCATACTCCCAAACAGCAGTAATGCTTGGGAAAATAATAACGAAGCGATATTAGAAATTCTCATATATCGCACGGACAGAAGGATGAAATCATGCCTACAGGCACAGTTAAGTGGTTCAATAATGCAAAAGGTTACGGTTTTATTCTCGCAGATGAAGGCGGCGAAGACCTGTTTGCACATTACTCAGCGATTGCGATGGATGGTTACAAAACCCTAAAAGCCGGGCAAGCCGTAAGTTTCGACATCACCAAGGGTGACAAAGGCTTGCACGCTGTAAGCATCAAAGTACCGCAGGATGCTGCAGCCGCTGTCAACCAACAGATGAGTGCCGTTCCCGTCTGAGACGCCAGTCAGGGCCATTAAAAAAGCCTCCTGTATCACTACAGGAGGCTTCTTGTGCTGACCGGAACCTCAGATTTTATACAAGGCTTGCCAAAACAGCGTTAAAGGTAGCACTAGGACGCAAGGCTGCAGAGGCTTTGGCGTCATCAGGGCGATAATAGCCACCCAAATCCACCGGCTTACCAGAGGCGGCTTTGAGTTCAGCAACTATTTTGGCTTCGCTTTCGGTCAAGGCTTTGGCAACCGGAGCAAACTGCGCCTGCAGAACAGCATCTTCTGTTTGTGCAGCCAGAGCTTGCGCCCAGTAAAGCGCCAGATAGAAGTGGCTGCCACGGTTATCCAATTCACCTGCAGCACGGCCGGGCGACTTGTTTTCATCGAGGAACTTGCCGTTCGCTTGATCCAGGGTTTTGGCGAATACCTTTGCCTTGGCATTGTTAGTGACATTGCCAAAGTGATCCAGTGATTCCGCGAGAGCCAAAAACTCACCCAGTGAATCCCAGCGCAAGTGCCCTTCTTCCACGAATTGTTGTACGTGTTTTGGCGCTGAGCCGCCCGCACCGGTCTCAAATAAACCACCGCCGTTCATCAGGGGAACAATCGACAGCATTTTGGCCGAGGTGCCCAGTTCCATAATCGGGAACAGATCGGTTAGGTAATCGCGCAGCACGTTACCAGTTACCGAAATAGTGTCTTCGCCCTTGCGGATACGGTCGAGGGAGAACTGAATCGCCTCCTCCGGGGTTTTGATATGAATTTCAAGGCCGCTAGTGTCGTGATCTTTCAGGTAAGTATTTACCTTAGCGATCAGTTGCGCATCGTGTGCACGTTTTGGGTCTAACCAGAATACCGCCGGTGTATTTGAAGCGCGCGCGCGGTTTACCGCGAGTTTTACCCAATCCTGGATTGGCGCATCTTTAACCTGGCAGGCGCGGAAGATATCGCCCTGCTCTACCGCTTGTTCGATCAGCACTTTGCCCGCTGCGTCAACAATACGTACCACACCATCGGCAGGAATTTGGAAGGTTTTGTCGTGTGAACCGTATTCCTCGGCAGCTTGAGCCATCAGGCCAACGTTGGGCACACTACCCATAGTTTTTGGATCAAAGGCACCGTGTTTTTTGCAATCGTCGATTACTACCTGGTAGATGCCAGCGTAGCAGCGGTCGGGGATACAGGCTTTGGTGTCTTGCAGTTTGCCTTCGGTATTCCACATTTTGCCGGAATCGCGAATCATCGCCGGCATGGAGGCATCCACAATCACATCGCTCGGTACATGCAGGTTGGTGATGCCTTTGTCAGAGTTCACCATGGCAAGCGCCGGGCGAGTGGCGTAAAGCGCTTTGATGTCGGCTTCGATTTCTGCTTGCTTTTCAGCTGGCAGAGATTTGATTTTGGTGTACAGATCACCAATACCGTTGTTCACATCCACGCCCAATTCGGCAAGCAGCGCGGCGTGTTTTTCAAGTACAGGGGCATAAAACACAGAAACGAAGTGACCGAAGATAATGGGGTCAGACACCTTCATCATGGTGGCTTTCAGGTGTACAGAAAGCAGTACGCCTTGGTTTTTTGCATCTTCAATTTGTTGCGCGATATAGGCACGCAGAGCGTTTTTGCTAAGCACTGAAGCATCGATAATTTCGCCTGCCAGTACTTTTACAGTTTCTTTCAGCACTTTGGTGCTGCCGTCTTTAGTAACCAGTTCGATTTTCAGGTTGCCCGCTGCATTAATCAGTGCTGATTTTTCGCTGCCGTAGAAATCACCTGAATTCATATGCGCGACGTGAGATTTGGAATCAGCAGACCAAGCGCCCATTTTGTGCGGGTTTTTGCGCGCGTAGTTTTTAACGGACAATGGCGCACGACGGTCAGAGTTACCTTCACGCAATACCGGGTTTACTGCAGAGCCTTTGATTTTGTCGTAACGGGCCTTGGCGTCTTTTTCGTCGTCGTTAGCCGGAATTTCGGGGTAATCGGGCAGGTTGTAACCCTGCGATTGCAATTCTTTGATCGCAGCCTTCAACTGTGGAATCGACGCACTGATATTTGGCAGCTTGATAATGTTGGCTTCGGGCGTAGTTGCCAGTTGCCCCAGCTCCGCTAGGTGATCACCAATGCGCTGGGCTTCGGTCAAACGCTCGGGGAAAGCAGCAATAATACGGCCAGAGAGCGAAATGTCGCGGGTCTCGATGGCAATGCCGGAAGTTTTGGTAAAGGCTTGAACTATGGGGAGAAGAGAATAAGTGGCTAAGGCTGGGGCTTCGTCGGTTTGGGTATAGATAATTTTTGAATCAGTCATTTAAAGATGGCTCCATCAATTCATGCGGCTCAGCCTTGTGAGCTTTGCCATTAACAGTATGAAAATGTAGAAAAAGAGCCCCGCCACAGGGAACTCCCCCTTGCCAGAGCGCGGCGATTCTACACCTCTGCGCTTGTTTATGCATGTTTAGTTGCTATGGCAGGAAGGTCTAACTCAGATAAAATCGCCAGCCCACACGACTCACAACCCCGGTGTAAGGTTTTATGGCCACGCTGATTTTGTTCAATAAACCCTTTGGTGTCCTCTCGCAATTCACCGATGGTGAAGGGCGCTCGACACTCAAAGACTATATCAAGATCCCCCATGTCTACCCCGCTGGGCGGCTGGATCACGACTCTGAAGGCTTGCTCCTGCTGACCGACGATGGCGACCTGCAACACTACATCAGCCACCCCGCTCACAAACAGCCCAAGACCTACTGGGTGCAGGTAGAAGGCGCCCCCAACAGTTATGCCCTGACCCAGTTGCGTCAGGGAGTGGCGCTGAATGATGGTATGACTCAACCCGCCGAAGTGCGGCTGATTCCCACGCCCAAACTCTGGGAGCGGGTGCCCCCCATTCGCGAGCGCGCCAACATTCCCACCCAATGGCTGGAAATTGTAATTATCGAAGGGCGAAATCGTCAGGTACGGCGCATGACGGCTGCCGTGGGTCACCCCACCCTGCGCTTGGTGCGGGTAAAAATCGGCAACTGGACACTGGAAGGGATCGAACAGGGCAAATACAAAACTGAAACGGTGACTGTGCCCAAATCACTGCAGAAGCCAAGCACAGGGTTCAAACCAAGAACTGGTGAAGCGCGACCGGCAAACACTGGGCATAAGCGTGCTGAGGAGAAACCGACTGAGGGTAGACGCCAAGGTGTCAAATCCCATAAGGGGGGCAATTCACCATCAACAACCGGCAAAAAAAACGGCGCAGTAGCAATGCGTAGCAAATCCTCAAGCACTCAATCACCAAACGCCAGGCCGACAAGCCCAGGGCAAACAGTGGCTAAACCGGCGGTAAAAACTTTGGTGATTCAAAAGCCCAAACGCAAACTGGATCGGGATATAGAGTGATTGGCGAGGCAGAGCTAAACACTCAGCCCACGCTCGCGGAAGTCTTTGATGTGTACACCATAGCTGCCATCTGGAAGGGCGCGTTTGATTAGATAGCTTTTATCGAGCTTGTTTAACTCGATATCATTTAAGTCCACCACCCGCTCCTTGGGGAGTGGTTGCTGCAGATCCTTGACCACAATAATTTTGGGCAGGTGGCGATAGCGGTGATTGGTTTCAAGCACTATGCCAACTAAACCATTCACCAGCTCCACCAAACTACCTGATGGATAAAGCCCTACACACTTGATAAATTCCAATGCCAGTCGCTCATCAAACTGGGCGCCGCGAGCATGAAAAATACGCTTCAGCGCCTCGGTACTAGCAATAGCGCGTGAATAACAGCGATCAGCTGTCATTGCGTCGTAAGCATCTACAATGCAGATGATGCGTGCATAATCAGAAATACCGGATGCCTTGAGCTTGCGAGGGTAGCCGGTTCCGTCGATTCGTTCATGGTGGCTGTAAGCCACATCAACCGTGATGTTGGGCACGCCGGGTGAGGACATTAAGAGATTGCGCCCATGAACCGCGTGCGCCTTGATCATTTTGAATTCTTTCTCTGTCAACGGCTCGCGCTTGTTTAACACCAGGGCAGGTACACGCATTTTGCCGACATCGTGCAGTAAACCGCAGAGTCCCAGGCGTTCCAGCTCAGCCTCACTCATCCCCAAGTGACGCCCAAAGGCGATGGCGAGAATACAAACGTTCAAGCAGTGCTCGGCGGTGTATTCATCTTCATTGCGCATACGCGACATCCAGATCAGGGCATCAGCATTGCGCAGAATACTATTCACACAGTCTTTCACTGTGGCCTTGGCCTGCTCGGTATTGACCACACCTCCCAGTCGCACATCATCCAGAAGGGTTTTGGTGAGCTTTTTAGCTTCGCGATAAACACCAACAGCCGCGCTATGTTCCTGGGAGGCAGCCAACTTGTTGATGTAGGTTTGCTTGCGCTGCGCGGCAGCCATAACTGCACGCTGCTCAGGGGGAACCCACTCCTCGCGCACCTCATCCACCCAGACATACTCGGCATATTGTGAAACCGCATCTATGTCATCGAGGCTTTCGATCATGAAACCCTGCATTAAAAACGGCGTTTCCTGCCAGTCACGATCCAGTCTGGAAACAAACATACCGATCTTCAACTCGGAAATATGAATTTTAAGGCTGCTGGATTTACGCTCGATTGCGCCGGGTTTTACATCGCGGAGATCCAAAGGAACCTCACTTATGAATTATGGGTAAACCGTACAAACTACAGAATAGCTATTTTTTTGTTCAGCGCTGCTTGGCTTCGTCCCACAGGCGATTCATTTCATCGATACCGGTTTGCGCCAAGGGCGCAGTGGCGTGTTGTTCTATGTAGTTGAAACGCTGTTCAAATTTCTGATTGGCACGGCGCAGCGCCTGTTCCGGGTCGATTTTTTGGTAGCGGGCAATATTGACCACCGCAAATAACAAATCCCCCAGTTCTTCCTCCAACGCTGCCTGATCGCCAGAATCTAACTCCGCTTCCACCTCTAATAACTCTTCGCGGACTTTGGCAATCGGGCCGTACACGTCATCCCAATCAAAACCGACCGTCGCCGCGCGCTTTTGCAACTTGGCAGCACGACTCAAGGCTGGCAGATTCAGGGGTACATCGGCCAACAAACCCTGCGCCCCCTTGGCAGCGCGCTCCTCTTGTTTGATGGCTTCCCAGCGCGCTTTGACATCCACTGGCAGAGTGTGGCGATTATCGACGCGGCTCTGCAAAGTGCCCTCGGGAAACACATGCGGGTGACGGCGAATCAGCTTGGCGACCAGGTCTGACACCACGGCGGCAAAGTCAAATCGCTGCTCTTCTTTGCCCAACTGGCTGTAAAAAATGACCTGAAACAACAAATCGCCCAGCTCTTCTTTGAGGTGGACAAAGTCCTGTTTTTCAATGGCATCCACTACCTCATAGGCCTCTTCCAGTGTCGAGGGGGCGATGCTGGCATAGTCCTGTTTGATATCCCAAGGGCAGCCGGCTTCCGGGTCGCGCAGGCGTGCCATCAGATAAAGCAGATCGTCGATGTTGTACTGACTCACAAATTAAATCCTAATGTTTGCGGCGCGCCGAGGCGATGTTGGGCAATTGGTTGAGTTTGGTGAGTATGCGACTCAGCTCGTCAAAGCTGCGAATCTCCACTGTTACCTGCATATCCACGGTATTTTTGCGTTTATCCGAGAGGGTTTGCATGGCGACAATGTTGATGCGCTCGGTATCCAGCAGCACCGTAATATCCTTGAGCAAACCGTAGCGGTCATAGGCTTCGATGACTATATCCACCGAGTAGAAACTCTGTGGCGTTTCGCCCCACTCCACTTTGATAATGCGCTGGGGTTCATCGGCCTGCAGCTGCAGAATGTTGTTACAGTCCTGCCGGTGAATGGACACCCCCTTGCCCAAGGTGATGTAACCGGTAATCGCATCGCCCGGCACCGGGTTACAGCAGTTGGCGATTTGGGTAAGCAAATTACCCACACCTTCGATGTAGAAATCCGAGTCCTTTTTCTGGCGGGTAGACTTGCTGGTTTTGAGCGGAATTAGCGGTTGTTGCGGGTGGGCGTCATCCAACTGCTTCTGTGCAGCATTGAGCACCTGCCCCACACCTATGTCGCTGGCGCCGACCGCCGCGTAAAGGTCATCCAGCGTATTAAAATGTAGTTTGTGCGCCAGCTCTTCAAAATCCAAATCCAGCAACGCCAGACGTTTGAATTCGCGATCCAGCAAGGCTTGCCCTTCAGCGATATTTTTATCGCGCGCCTGCTGTTTAAACCAGTGCTGGATTTTGGCGCGAGCACGGCCGGTATTCACATAACCCAAGGCGATATTCAACCAATCGCGACTGGGCGATTCCAACTTGCCGGTCAGGATTTCAACCTGGTCAGCGTTAGTCAGTTGGTAGTTGAGCGGCACTATTCGGTTGTTAACCTTGGCACCGCGGCAGCGATGACCGACATCGGTGTGGATTTTGTAAGCAAAGTCCAAGGGTGTGGCGGTGCGTGGCAAATCCACCACGTGGCCTTCCGGTGTAAAGACGTAGATACGATCCTGATTCACCGCGCGCAGGTCGTCCTGCAAGTGAGATGGATCGCCACCCAATTCTTCGTGCCACTCCAGCACCTGCCGCAACCAGGCGATTTTTTGCTCGTAGGCATCCTGAGTCGCTTTGGTGTCTGTGCCTTTGTAGCGCCAGTGAGCACATACACCCAGCTCCGACTCCTCATGCATTTCCTGCGTGCGAATCTGGATTTCCAATACCTTGTTTTCCGGCCCCCAGACTGCGGTATGCAATGAGCGGTAACCATTTTCCTTGGGCGAGGCGATGTAGTCATCGAACTCGTGAGGAATGTTGCGCCAGAGGCTATGCACTATACCGAGCACCGCATAACAATCGCGCACTGTCGGCACGAGGATGCGCACGGCGCGAATGTCGTAGACCTGTGAGAAAGGAATGCCCTTACGCTGCATTTTGCGCCAAATACTGTAAATGTGTTTGGCGCGCCCGCCAACCGATCCCTCGATTCCAGCCTTTCTAAGTTCGCTGCGCAGTAGTTCCAGCAGGTTATCGATATATTCCTGACGCGCCAGACGGCGCTCATCCAGTAACTTGGCGATGCGTTTGTATTCTTCCGGCTGCAGGTAGCGAAAGGACAAGTCCTCCAGTTCCCATTTGATGTGGCCTATGCCCAAACGATGGGCGAGCGGCGCATAAATATCGGCCACTTCGCGCGCCACCTGCCGGCGGCGATCTGCCTCGGCATTTTTTACTGAACGAATCGCACAGGTGCGCTCGGCGAGTTTAATCAGTGCAACCCGCACATCGTCCACCATAGACACCAGCATTTTGCGGATCTTTTCCGCCTGCTCCACCGCTTGGGAGCCTAGCACCCGGTCTTCGTGTTCATTGCGCTGGTAGCTGATCGCCGCCATGCGCAGCACCCCTTTCACCAATTTGGCGACCGTATCACCAAAGCGGTTTTGCACTTCCGGCAGGGTGATTTTGTGCTCGCGTACCGCGCGGTACAAAATCGCGGCAATCAGCGCATCTTGATCCAATTGCAGGTCGGCCAGGATTTCCGCCATTTCCAGCCCAATACGAAAACAGGAAAAGTCCTCGCCCCAGCTGTGATCGTCTTCGGCGTGAATATCCACCAGCGACAAGCTCAGCTCCGCCGCTCGGCGCAGCTCGGCGCGACTGGTGTCGGATTGCAGGTGGGATTTGTTTAAACGGTCGATCCAGGCATCTATATCTACCTGACCATCGGCCGCTATGGGGTGATCAGCTCTGACTTTAACCATAAGGCTCGCCTTACTTATTCTTGTGGGCCGGCAACCGCGCAAGTTGCTGACACCTATATCCTTGGGGCAGCGGCGGCTAAGCCAGCCACTTTGTGTATTCGCAGCAGGCCGGTGTTGCCCGCGCTATGTTGCTTAAGCCATTTATTTCAGCAAAAACAGCGCCATAGACTCCAAATGCTGGGTGTGGGGGAACATATCAAGCACACCCACCGCGTCCAATACATAACCCGCCTCGGCGAGCAATGCGGAATCCCGCGCCAAGGTGGCGGGATTGCAACTCACATAGACAATCCGTTGCGGCGAAAGTTGCTTGCCTGTTACCCAGCGCTGGATGCTGGCGATAATGTCTTTTGCACCATCGCGGGGCGGGTCTAATAACAGCGCGTTAATATTGCCCCCCAAACGCTGCAACTGAGTATGGGTCATATCCGCGAGGTTGGCGGCAATAAAAGTGGCGTTGTTGATGCCTAGCGCCGCCGCATTCTCGCGCCCGCGCAGCACCATGGTTTCCACTGCTTCTATACCCACGACTTCGTTACATTGGCGCGCCATAGGCAGGGTGAAGTTGCCTATACCGCAGAATAAATCCAACGCGCGATCATCCGGTTTGAGTTCCAGCAGCGCCAAGGCCTGCGCCACCATCTGCTGGTTGATCTGCGGGTTGACCTGGGTGAAGTCTTGTGGGTGATAGGTGAGCGACAACCCCGCCACTGAGTAGTGCAGACGCGGGTCGCAGAAATTGCCCTGCAAATCCGTCAGCCCCAAATTGCCATTCGGCTCCAGCCAAACCGCGACCTGCTGTTGTTCTGCCAGCAGTGTCAGGGCGGTCAAATCCGCCTCAGCCAGTTTTTTGGTATGGCGCACAATCATCGCGCTCTGGTGAACAGCTGGGTTGTCGCCCTGCCCTTTGACCAGTTCGATATGGGTCACCGCTTTAGCCGCACGCAATTCCGTTAACCAGTGGCGCAGCGGCGCCAGTAATTGATTCAATTCCGGCGCTAACACCAAACAATCGTCAATCTGGGTAATTTGATTGCTGTAGTGTTGACGAAACCCCAAACTGACGCTGCCGTCCTGCTCATACCACACACCTAAACGCGCGCGGCTGCGGTAACCGGTATCGCTATGGCTAATCGGCGCCAGCACTCGCTTTGGCTCCACACCGCCCCAGCGTTTAAGCTGTTGCAATAGTGAGTCTTGTTTCATCGCCAACTGTTGCGCCGGTTGCATATGCTGCAACTGACAACCGCCACACTGCTCATAATGGGCACAGGGCGGCGCCACCCGCTCGGGGGCGGCAGTGATGATTTGATCAACCCGCGCATCAATAAACCGCGCATGCTCTTCCACCAAACGTGCGGAGACCTGCTCACCTACCAAAGCGCCGGCGATAAAAATGGTCTTGCCATCCAGATCTGCCACTCCACGTCCATCGTGACTTAGACGATCAATGGTGAACTCGCCCAAACGCTTGTTAAATTGCGGCACTCTACTGGCCTGCGTCGACTTGTCAGCCGAGCGCGGCTGATTGCGGCGCGGCGCATCATCGCGCACATACACACTGCCATCGGCTTTTTTGGGGCGCGGCTTTTTGCCTAATAAACCTGCACCTTTTTTAGGCGTGCCGGTTTTGGATGAGTTGCCATTTTTACCACTGCGATTGGACATTAAAAATTCCTGGTATTACAAAAAGTGACGGCGCTTTACACAGGCCCAGCCTGATTACTGACTGAATTGTTCATCAATCCACTCATAGCGTTCGCGCTGCCAGCGAATCAGTTCATTCACTTCAGACTCATATCTGCCCATACCACGCGAGGGGTGCATAATCCAGGATTCGAAATCCGTGATATCCCAGATTGAATAATTTTTCTCTTGTTGCTTATCCAACCAGATCGCACGGGCTTGTGCGTAGTGAAACATTTCTTCCAACTTCCCCTCGGCTTTCAACAACTGCCACCGGGCTTTGACTTTTGCAACAAAGGCAGGGTCCTGAAATAAACGATCAAACCAAGGTGCAGGGCGGATATGCCAGCCGTCGGTTTTATCCAGATTGTCATAACCGACGTTGCCCATAGCTAGATCAAAATCCCACAGCGGGCCAAAAAATAATTTGCCATTGCGCTTTTTATAGAGATAAAAACTCGCCACGGCACCATCGGGGTTTTTAAAAAACTCATTCACTAAAAAATACTGAACAGCAGAATCAACATCGATATAAGCCGCATAGCCGGTATTCGGGTCAGTAAAATCATCGCCAAATAATGCCGCTTCCGTTGCGGTGACGTATTGCTCAATATAATTGCGCTGTGCTGCCCACTCAGGTTCCAGCAAAGTCTCCGGGGTATCAACACAGAAAGGATTCATGCCATGTACGGAATCCACACAAAAAGTTTCTTCGCGCGCTAAATTCACGCCATTCACACAGTAGCTTTCCCAGAATGCGGTTTGGCAATAATCCTTATGCATACGGAAGTCCACTTCCAATAAATACCCGCCGGTAATTTTTTCGGCATCGGTATCGCCTACTTTTAGCTCAGGAATATTTACCCTGTCTTTGCCGGTGCGAATATGCTCGGTCAGTTGATAAACGCCTTGATAAGCTCCGTTTAATTGCAACTCAACATACTGGTTGCGCGGGGTGTATTCCATGCCCAAGCTGCGCCCAAAACGAAATGCCATATCATTGCGAATCAGGGTTTTGTCCGCATAGTTTGCAAGCAATACCCAGTGGCGATTAGAGGGCATACCCAACATCTCATTCGCCGCCCCCAGCTTGAGACGATAAGGTTTTTTAACCCAAGCCCAGGTAGAGTTGCCCCGCCCGCGAATTTCCAGCGCACCTTCCAGAGTATTTTGCCCTGCGTTGGCGAGCGAATAGGTGCCGGTGAGGTAATCCTCTTTTGAGACGATAGGGGCAGCTGCTGTGGTGTTGATACTCAGCACCGGCAATGCCTCCGCTATGCCTACCGGAAAATCAGCGGGAATGCTGAATTGGGAGGAACTGGATGTTGAAATCGCACTACTACTTGAAGAAGAGCTGGTTCCGGTTGAAGAAGAGCTGGTTCCGGCTGATGACACCTGCACCGAACTCAGCGCTATGCTCTGCGCCGAACTACCCGCCCCAGCTCCCGAACCTGAACCACCGCCACAGGCTTGCAGCAGGCTCAAACATGACAGCCATATACCTAGCCGCCATGAAATACTGCGTATTTTTATCGCTACTGTCGCCATACCTTTTTCCTTTGGTTTTTGTACTGATTTATTATCGTTTCCAAGATCCAAAATAAAACTGCCGCAGTCCATCAACAGCAGTGACTATCACCCAGTTAAACAAGCCCTACTGATTAAACAAGCCCGACGACAAATAGCGATCACCGCGATCACAAATAATCGACACAATCACCGCATTTTCCACCTGCTGGCTTAACTCCAGCGCAGCGGCAACCGCACCACCTGAGGAGACGCCGCAAAAAATTCCTTCAGTACGCGCCAACTCGCGCATGGTTTGCTCGGCAAGCGCCTGCGGCATGCTGACAATACCGTCCACGCGGTCGCGCTCATAAATTTTGGGCAGGTAGGCCTCTGGCCAGCGGCGAATGCCGGGAATTTGTGCGCCTTCCGAAGGTTGCAAGCCAATAATTTGAATCGCCGGATTTTGCTCTTTGAGAAAGCGAGAGGTGCCCATGATAGTGCCAGTGGTGCCCATGGAACTGACAAAATGGGTGATGCGACCACCAGTCTGCTGCCACAGCTCGGGGCCGGTGGTGGTGTAGTGAGCCAAGGGGTTATCGGGGTTGCCGAACTGATCCAACACCTTGCCCTTGCCCTGCGCCTGCATTTGCAGCGCCAAATCGCGCGCGCCTTCCATACCCGCTTCTTTGCTGACCAGAATTAATTCCGCACCATAGGCCAGCATGGAGGCTTTGCGCTCGGCGGTGGAGTTATCGGGCATGATTAAAATCATGCGATAACCTTTAATAGCCGCTACCATCGCCAGCGCAATGCCGGTATTACCACTGGTTGCTTCGATAAGCGTGTCGCCGGGTTTGATCTCACCGCGCAACTCGGCACGGCTGATCATAGACAGGGCTGGGCGGTCTTTTACCGATCCCGCCGGATTATTGCCCTCCAATTTCACCAACAAGGTATTGCTGGTTGCACCGGGCAGGCGCTGCAAACGCACCAATGGGGTATTGCCAACAAATGCTTCAATGGTGGGAAAATCCATACTGACCTCGGAGATGATTGCACAGGCGCGCGCGGGGCGGCTATTCTACCTGCGAACACCCTGCCTGCGAACACTTGAGGGCAACTTCAGATTGCCACTCGTTAATAAGCACAACAACAAGGCTTCTTCTGTTATGAATTCTGCTCGCAAACTGAAATACGGCAATATTAAATCCGATGTCTGGCGGCTGATTTTTATTCCCTCCTTTGTAATCATCATTTTAATTGCAACCAGCCTGAGCTATTTGTGCATTTCACAAATTAATAAATTTATCGACCTGCGCGGCAGTTTGCTCGCGCAGAAAACCGCGCACCTCTTGTATAAACCCGTACAGCAAAACAATACCGAATTAATTCACCACATATTGGATGCCTCCGTTGAGGAGCCATATATTCGCGCCGTGCGCATTTACCTTGCCGACAGCAAACAATATTTGCACAGCGGCCCGCAATTGATGGGCGGCAATGACGCCAGCAGCCCCAGCCAGGAAACATCAGGAGAGGTTCGAAACTATCACACCTTACGTTTTTCCCACCCGCTGGTTAGCCCTGACAATACCCGCTCACTCGGCTGGGTAGAGCTGGAATTATTAACAGCTCCCTTCGCCCTGGTGCGCCATGAAGCTATCATTCTCACTATCGCAATTACTCTTCTGTGTTTAATTATTGGCGCTTACTTTGCGATCTCACTTTATTACCGCATCACCGAGCCACTGGAACACATTAATAATGTAGTGCGCGGCTTGGCGCGCGGGCGACTTAATGAGCGAGTAGAGCCACAGCATTCCAGCGAATTTTTGGGATTGGCAGAATCCATTAATACCATGGCAGATTATATGGAAGCTGCCCAAGCAGATATGCAGTCACATATAGATCACGCCATCGAAGATTTGCGCGAAACACTGGAGACAATTGAAATCCAGAACGTCGAACTCGACCTCGCCCGCAAGGAGGCGTTGGAAGCCAGTCGCGTCAAATCGGAATTCCTTGCCAATACCAGCCATGAAATTCGCACACCACTAAATGGCATTTTAGGTTTTATCAACCTCGCACTGAAAACAGAACTCAACGAACAGCAGCGTGAATATCTGGAAACCATCCGTGACTCTGCGCAAAATTTGCTGACGGTTATTAATGGAATTCTCGACTTTTCAAAAATTGAATCCGGCAAACTTACACTGGATTACGCGCCCTTACCCATCCGCCACTCAATTGATGAAGTGCTCAATATTTTTGCCCCGGATGCGCACGACAAAAACCTTCAACTAATTAATTATATTGAACCCTGCATTCCCAAAAACTTATTGGGAGACGCCTTACGCTTTAAACAAGTCCTCTCGAATTTAGTCAGCAACGCAATCAAATACAGCACAGTGGGAAACATTATTGTCGATGTGAGTATTTTGCAGCGCCAGGAAACACAGATCACATTAAAAGTTTGCGTCAGTGATGAAGGCATTGGTTTAACCCGCGAGGAGCAGGAACAGTTATTTAGCCCGTTTAATCAAGCAGACTCCTCCAGCAGTCGCGAACACGAAGGCACTGGTCTTGGTCTTGCGATTTGTAAAGGCTTGGTGGAGCGTATGAATGGTGAAATTGGTGTCGTCAGTGAACCCGATAAAGGCTCCACCTTCTGGTTTACCGCACGCCTTGGTGTAGATAAACGTCAACCTGCGCCTAACCAACTGGCCAATCTGAGTGAATACCGCATTCTGCTGTGCGGTGAAAATCCCGCGTCAGTTAAGCAATTAAGCAATCTACTGCATGAATGGAATGCAAATACCCAAAGCATTCAAGCAATCCACGATTGCTTCCCGATACTGCGCGGTGTACATGCAGAGCACAAAGATTTTGATTTGTTGATTTTGGATATCCACCCCGGTGAGCGAAAAATTCCTCCCGTACTGCTCAATAATCTCGCCGAACAGTTACACAGCGAATTTAATTGCACATTGATTGCCTGTTGCACCACTGCACACCAACGGCTATTCCGCGCCTATTCTGAAAAGTCACGGGTTTTATTTGTGAATAAACCTATCGCTTACGACGCTTTTTTACAAACGCTAGGGCGACAACTGGATTTGCACATTAAAGATGTGCGTGAACAACAGGATGAGGAAGCGCAGCGCCCAAGCGCAAATGTACTGCTGGTAGACGACAACCCCGCCAACTTGCAACTGGCTTCTGAGTTATTGCGGGGTTTGAACACACAAGTAGTACAAGCTAGCAGCGGCAAACAAGCGATTGAAGCCTGTAATGAAAATGAATTTGATGTGATCTTTATGGATATTCAAATGCCGGGCATGGATGGCATGGAAGCAACGCGGCAAATTCGTGCACAGGAACAAGGCAAACGTCGCACACCAATTATCGCGCTCACAGCACACACCATCACCGAACAAAAAGCGGAATTGCTAATTGCAGGAATGGATGATTGCATCAGTAAACCGGTTAATGAAGCACAACTGGCGCATATTATTAATCGCTGGGCCACACTGACTGGAAAAAAAGAAGTTGTTATTCAAACTGAAGACAAAACCAACAACAACCGCCCCAGTGTTCCCACCGAGGACTACACAGGTTCAGTCGATATTCCCCTATGCTTAAAACTAGCTAACAATAAACCTGCATTGGCGCGGGACATGTTAACCATGTTGTTGGCTGGTCTAGAAAGCGAAAAACAGCAAATTAATAGCGCGCTGAACGCTAACCAACACGAAGAGGCAGGCGAATTAATCCATCGGCTTTACGGGAGTAGCTGCTACTGCGGAGTGCCACGCTTGAAACATATCAGTGGACTTCTGGATAAATTATTTCAAAGCGGCCAATACGAACAAGCACGCGATGCGATTCCTGCTCTGAATCACGCTTTGGATGATTTAATTCGCTGGGGAACTAACAAAGATATAGATGCTTTATTTGGGCTGGAACAAACATCTGCCTGACCTGCAATAAGTCCAGAGATGCATGCAAACTTATAAGCCAGGTTTCTGCGAAATAAATAAGGCGCGGCTGTTTAGCGGGCGACTCCCAAGAAGTGGTTTGAGTAAACGTCGCGCCAATTTTTTTGCCGCCAGGCGTGTAGTAGCCCGGGAATAATCCCCTTGGGCAATCGCCAACAATACCTCACCTTTTAACAATGCCTCTTCTGGTATATCTGGCGCAGCGCTGTAAAAACCCTCCTGTACATGGCACTCATAAAAACATTCAGGTTGGATAGCGCAAAAACTGCGAACATCCTGGCTAAAATCCAAGCCATAACCTAATTCCTCCAACAAGCGAAACTCAAAAGTACGCAACAGAGGTTCAATATCTGCCCCCGCCTGCAGGGTAACTAAACTCTGCTCATAGGCGTAAAAAATACCGTTGTGACTATCCATTTCCGGCAACAAACGAACCAGCAACTCATTTAAATAAAAACCGGAATAGAGATGATTGGCAGTAAGCGAAAGAAAATGATTGTCTGATTCAAAAAGGGTGAGCAACTTCATATCCGTTTTGCCCTGCCAGGAAACCAGCAAGCGACTAAAAGGATTTAGTAATTGGCGTTTGGGAGTTTTAGCTTTGCGCACACCGCGTGCCACAGCAGTGACACGACCATAGTCAGGCGTAAGCAAATCAATTAATAAACTGGTGTCGCGGTAAGGGCGCGTATGTAGAATATATGCGGGCTGTAAATCAACACGCATGACCGTCAATTAAAACTCGTTGTAACCAAGGCTGCGCAACGCCCGCTCGTCATCCGACCAACCTGACTTAACCTTGACCCATAATTTGAGCATGATTTTCATCTCAAATAATTTTTCCATATCTATACGCGCTTCAGTGCCGATGAGTTTAATGCGCGCCCCTTTATCGCCAATCAGGATTTTTTTCTGCCCATCGCGCTCAACCAAAATCAGCGCCGATATATTTAGCAAATGCCCTTCTTGTTTGAACTCTTCAATTTCCACAGCCATTTCATAAGGCAGCTCATCACCTAACTGACGGGTAATTTTTTCGCGCACAATTTCAGCTGCCATAAAACGCGAACTGCGGTCGGTAATCTGATCCTCGGGATACATATGTATTCCTTCGGGCAAACGCTCGACAACCAACGCTTCCAATCGATCCAGGTTGGTATTGCGCAGCGCTGACATAGGCACAATTTCCGCGACATTTAACTTCTCAGACAACAATTGCAAATGAGGAAGCAAGCTTTCTTTATCCTCAATTTGATCGACTTTATTAACAGCTAAAATAATCGGGCAACGCAAATGCTGTAATTTTTCGGCAACGGCCTCATCCTCTTCCGTCCAAATAAAGCGATCCACCACAAATACGACTACATCCACATCTTTCATGGCGCTGGTAGCCGCTTTGTTCATATAGCGGTTGATCGCTTTTTGTTGCCCCAAGTGCATACCGGGCGTGTCGACAAAAATAATTTGCACATCGCCTTCAGTTTTAATGCCTACTACCGCATTGCGGGTGGTCTGCGGCTTGCGCGAGGTAATACTGATTTTTTGTCCGAGGATATGGTTAAGCAGCGTGGATTTACCCACGTTGGGGCGACCGACGATTGCAACGTAACCGCAACGGCTGCGTGAAGCTTCTTCAGTGTCTGAATGAAAAGTCATAAAAAGTACTGCACAGTTGATAATAAAAACAGCAGGAGTATTGGAGCGAATCAATTAATTTTTAACTGGGCCAACATGAGCGCGGCAGCTTGTTTTTCTGCTTCACGTCGATTAGATGCAGTAGCCCGTGTGGCTTGTTTAGCAAGTGCCACACGGCATTCGATAGTAAATACCTGAGCATGCCCCTCACCACCCACCGCTACAACAGTGTATTCAGGCAATAGCTGACGCTGTGACTGCATATATTCCTGCAGGCGAGACTTAGGATCTTTTGCGCTGGTATTAGCACTCAACTCATTCAAACGAGGGGCAAACCAAGTGAGCACTCGCTCGCGACAGAGATCCAGACCGCTTTCCAGATAGATAGCACCAATGATCGCCTCCACACTATCGGCCAAGATAGAATCGCGACTTTTGCCGCCGGATTTTAATTCACCTTCACCAAGAATAAGGCAATCCCCAAGCTCAAACTCGCGCGCCAATAATGCAAGAGTATCGCCTTTCACAATTTGCGAACGAAGCCGACTCAGTTGGCCTTCGCGAGCCTCGGGCAGACGCTTGAACAGCGCTTCACCGATAATAAAATTCAAGATAGAGTCGCCTAAAAATTCAAGGCGCTCGTTGTTGCTAGCACCATGGCTGCGATGGGTAAGCGCCAGTTGTAATTGGCGCTGATCGGAAAAAGAGTAGCCAAGGCGTTGTTCAAGGCGCTGGTATTTAAGTGTCAACACAAGTTATTTAGTCGCTGTAGCAGGTTTACAACACTGACCGGGACGGGAACTATCCAAATGGTTTTGGAAGCTAAGCACCAAGTCGATATTGTAAAAAAGAGGAACACGGGTTTCGTAGTCTATGGTGATCAGCAGATCTTCACTGCGGCGATCGATTTTGATATTTTTGGTAGGCCCTTCGCTGCGCACATTGTTAATCATATAAAAGTTGCCCAGCTTTTTACGAATCTCGGCATCGGTCATCTCACCCACTTTTTCACCGCCAGTTTCGAGCGAGCGCAAAGCCGATTCCACGTAGCGGTTCTCGGCGTAGAGCGGCACAACCTTGAAAGCAAATAGCAAGAAGAAACCAGCAACGGCAATCACCAAGGCCCATTGCAGCATACCCAAACCACGTTGGTGTTTGATTGTTTTATAGTTATTGGCTCGCATCAGGCTCAACTCCACAATTGAATTATTGAATTACGCTTGCACGATCAAACGAGGGGATACTGAAAAAGGAATCCCAGTGCATCCAGATAGCAAATGCCTTACCGACTATAGCGTCCTCAGACACCATACCCCACTCGCGACTATCCAGACTGTTGTCACGGTTATCGCCCATCATAAAATAATGGCCGGCGGGTACTACCCATGAGCCATGCATACTTAAACGGCTGGGTTGCAAATGTTTATAGGTAGTGAATTCCTTGTCGTCAATTTTTTCACTAGTCATTCTGAGCACCGGCGCACCCGCAGGCAGTTGGGCGATGAGTTTTTCCTCCACTGCTTTGCCATTAATGGTGAGCTGATGGTTGTTATAAGAAATATGGTCACCGGGTACACCAATCACACGTTTGATGTAATAAGTCTCTGGCGCATGAGGAGGGAAAAACACCATCACATCGCCGCGCTGGGGCTTACCCACCGGGATAAATTCCTTGTTCAGCACCGGCGCACGTACACCATAGGCGAACTTATTCACCAGAATAAAATCGCCCACTTCCAAGGTTGGAATCATCGAACCTGAAGGAATTTGGAATGGCTCAACCAAAAATGAACGCAAGAAGAAAACAATAAACAACACGGGGAAAAAAGATTTGGAGTATTCCACCAACACCGGTTCTTTAGCAGCAACAGCTTTGGCTGCTTCATAAGCAGTTTTTTGCTGCTCGGTCTCGCGCGCCAGACCACTAAATTGTTTCTCCACCGCCGCTATTTTTTGCTTGCGTGGCCGTGATAAAACCAAAGCATCGAAAAGCCACACCAAGCCGGTAATAAAAACAGCCAGTGTTAAAATCAGGGGAAGGTTAATACTACTCATCAAATGTCCTTAGCGCGTTGCTGTCAACAAACCAGAGTTTCAACAAATCAACTATCAATTTTTAATACAGCGAAGAACGCGGCTTGTGGAATCTCCACACTACCTACTTGTTTCATTCGCTTCTTGCCTGCTTTTTGTTTTTCCAACAATTTTTTCTTACGTGTAGCATCGCCACCATAACATTTGGCAGTTACATCTTTGCGCAAGGCTTTAACGGTAGAGCGCGCCACAATTTGACCGCCAATCGCCGCCTGAATCGCAACATCGTACATTTGACGAGGAATCAGCTCTTTCATTTTCTCTGTGAGTGAACGCCCCATGCTGTGCGCTTTGTCGCGGTGCACAATAATCGCGAGTGCATCAACCTTTTCACTGTTAATCAACACATCCAAACGCACCAAATTCGCCGGCTGGAAACGCACAAAACTGTAGTCCAATGATGCGAAACCACGACTTACGGATTTGAGGCGATCGAAGAAGTCAGTCACTACTTCGTTCATAGGCAGTTCGTATTTAACCGATACCTGTGAGCCGGTGAACTGCAAGTCTTTCTGCACGCCGCGCTTTTCAATGCACAGGGTGATGACGTTCCCTAAATGTTCCTGGGGCACGAGGATATTGGCTTCCACGATCGGCTCGCGCATCTCATCGATAGAACCGGGGTCCGGAAGTTTGGACGGGTTATCAACAAAAATAACTTCACCGCCGCGTTTTACCACTTCATAAACCACGGTAGGCGCGGTAGTGATCAGATCCAGGTCGTACTCACGCTCCAATCGTTCCTGGATAATTTCCATGTGCAACATACCCAGGAAACCCACGCGGAAACCGAAACCCAAGGCATCCGAGCTCTCTGGCTCATAAAACAATGAGGCATCGTTCAGGGTTAACTTGGCCAGCGCTTCGCGGAAATCTTCAAAATCGTCGGAACTGATAGGGAACATACCCGCATAGACTTGCGGCTTGATTTTTTGGAAACCGGCCAAGGCTTCAACCTCGGGGGTTTGGGCATGGGTAATGGTATCGCCCACGGGCGCACCATGAATGTCTTTGATACCCGCCACCACAAAACCTACCTCACCGGCTTTGAGTTCTTTTAATTGGGTGGGTTTGGGGCTGAATACGCCTACACCATCCACAATTTGCGCTTTCCCAATAGTTTTGGTGATGATTTTATCCTTGAGGCGCAAAGTACCTTGTTTCACTCTCACCAAAGAAACCACGCCCAGGTAATTGTCGAACCAGGAATCGATAATCAATGCTTGCAAGGGTGCATCTACATCGCCCACAGGGGCCGGCACCAAACGCACCAATTCTTCCAGCACATCTTCCATGCCCATGCCGGATTTGGCCGAACAACGCACTGCTTCGGTGGCATCTATACCAATAATATCTTCAATCTCTTGGGCAACACGCTCAGGCTCCGCCTGGGGCAAATCCATCTTGTTGAGTACCGGGATCACTTCCAGACCCTGCTCAATCGCGGTGTAACAGTTAGCGACAGATTGCGCTTCTACGCCTTGAGCGGCATCCACTACCAACAACGCACCTTCACAGGCCGCAAGCGAACGGGACACTTCATAGGTGAAGTCCACGTGGCCGGGAGTATCAATAAAGTTCAACTGGTAAGTTTTACCATCGCGCGCCTTGTAGTGCAGAGTCACGCTGTGGGCTTTGATGGTAATGCCGCGCTCGCGCTCCAAATCCATGGAATCGAGCACTTGCGCCTCCATTTCACGGTCGCTCAAACCACCGCACATTTGAATAAAGCGGTCAGCGATGGTGGATTTACCGTGGTCAATGTGGGCGATGATAGAAAAGTTACGGATATGGCTCAGGTCAGTCACAGGCGCTTAACTACTTTAAAGTGATGGGAGAAGTAAACCCCGAACAGACCGGGGCATGAAAAGAATGGGCGGCATTCTAGCCTATTTGCAGGGTGGGTGCTATGTGAGCCAAGGCCGCTCACCAAGCTGGAACCACTTGGCGAGCGGCAGGCCGGGACAGATGCTAGCGGATAATTACCGAGCGGAAGATCGACCGGTTTTGACGGAAGAAACGCACAGGTTGTGGTTCGTTTTTAGGCAGACCTTTGACTATGCGAGCGTAATCGGCCATGGACTTAATATCGCTGAAAGCTAGCTGGGTGATAACATCTCCAGCTTGCAAACCTGCTTCAGCCGCCGGACTACCCGGCTGGACTTGTTGCACCACCACGCCAAATTCTGCCCCCCCGCGTCGAGTGGACTCCAGCGGCGCGACGATCAAACCCATAGCATCCGGCGCGTTTTGCGCTGGCGCTGCGGCTGGCTGACTTGCTGCCTCTTGAGGCGATACCGGCAAAATACCCACAGTCACATTTAGCGTCTGCTCTTTGCCCTTGCGCATGATCACAACTGGCACCTTGCTTTTGGGGGTAGTGCGCCCGACCAAGTACGGCAAATCGCTGGACGTATTTACGTTCTGGCCGTTGAATTTAATGATCAAATCACCGGCTTTTAGACCAGACTTGGCGGCTGGGCCATCTGGATCCACTTCGCTGATCAACGCGCCACCGGGTTTATCCATCCCCAGTGAATTGGCGAGGTTTTTGTCCACATCCTGAATCATCACCCCCAACCAACCACGATCAACCCGACCTTTGTCTTTCAGCTGTGCGACGACATCCACCGCCAGAGATGCGGGAATTGCAAAAGACAGCCCTACAGAGCCACCACTGGGCGAGTAGATCTGGGAATTAATACCTACCACCTCGCCATCCATATTAAACAGCGGGCCACCAGAGTTACCCGGGTTGATGGCCACATCGGTCTGGATAAAAGGTACGTAGTTACTTTCGCTGTGTGCCGAGGGAATACTGCGACCAATCGCACTCACAATCCCGGCGCTAGCTGAATAATCCAGCCCAAAAGGTGAGCCTATAGCAACTACCCATTGACCAACCTTCAAAGCCTCATCTTTAGCCAGTGTGAGTGTCGGCAAGTTTTTGGCATCGATTTTTAACAGCGCCAGATCCGAACGCTCATCACTACCCACAAGGGTCGCTACATACTCCCGCTGATCATTCAGAATCACGGTGATGGTATCCATTTTTGCGACCACGTGATCATTGGTGAGCACATAGCCATCGGCCGAGATAATAAATCCGGAACCCAGCGAACCGCGATCACGCGGTGCCTGACGACGCTCTAAAAGCTCGCGAAAAATATCTGGCAAGCCCTGCATATCCGGCGGTAATGCGCGCTGGGGCTGGGTTGGATCACCTTTAGAAACAGCAGTAATTTTTACCACGGCCGGGGAGTGTTGCTCGATAAGTTGGGTGAAATCCGGCAAGTCGGCAGCCTGACTTACCAGCGAATAAAAACTGATACTGATTATTGCAATGAGACTCGCCCACTTGGCAGTCAATCTGTGCATGTATGGCTCCTTAAAGAAATTTATATCCAGCGCATAAAAACACTGGCTCGCACTCTAGGACTGATAACACATCAAAAAATTCCGGCCCACTGGTGTGGATCGGGTTAAGAATGATTTGGGAATTGTGTTAAAAAAATGCAAGCCCAAACAACGCGGCTCGGGCTGGATTTAGAGCTGGGGCTGCTTGCCATTGGTGAGATTCTGGCGCTCCACCAAGTCTTCCAGCTGACTGGGAGTGACTGAAGACGCCTCGACGGATGCTTGTTTTTCTGCGGCGGCCGCTGCTTTGGCGGCTTGCTCGGCGGCAGCTTTTTCTTCCGCAGCTTTTAATGCCGCCACACGGCGCTCCATGTCTTTGCGGGTGGATTCATTTTCAAGGCGCAGGGTGATGCGGCGGTTTTTAGCCTGCCCTGCTTTTTTGCTGTTATCTGCGATAGGAAACTGGTCGCCGTGCCAGCGCGCGGTGACAAAGCTTGCAGACAAACCCTTCTCTACCAGGTAATCCGATACCAATTGCGCCTGTTGCTGCGATACAAGTTCAGCCTCCTCAGGCGTCACTCGCTTATCACTGTGGGAATCGACCAATACCCCCAATACTTTGTCATCTGCCTTGCTGTAACGCACAACTTTATCCAGCTGGGCTTTGGCTGATGGGCTGAGAGTTTGGGCATCCTCTGCGTAATAAATAATCGAGCGCGACAACTGATCAAAGGTGTAAGGAATAATATTGGCCACACATTGATTAAAACCGGTGTACTTGGTGGCAAAGTGGCGCGCATCCAGAATCACCCGCAGGCTACTGCCGTCACCAGCGGTGCTGCTGAAAACAACATTGGTGCCTGACTCCAGCGCCCCTGCAAGGGTTTTCATTTGCTCGCCATTCAACTGCAGCTTTGGATTAGCCGTCAGGGTCATTAACGCCCGGGGAGCCAAGTCATTGCGCCACTGTGGCGGAACCGCCTCCAGCCTCACATTTCTGGCAGGAAAGTTTTTTTTGGCATTACGAAACTCAAAAAAGCTCGCACCACCAGCCCGCTTGCCAAAATAAGCCTGACCATAACCGGGAATCTCCTGGCTGAGTCCGCAGGCAAAGTGTCCGGTTTGAAGTTTCCATTGGGCATCGTTAAAACCGAGACTGTAGGTTTGGGCTTGAAGACCAGCGCCAACCAGCGCGAGCGCGAGAGATAAAACCGATATAAAGCCAATACGGTATATACAAGACATGCAAATAAAGCCTGATTGCCAATAATAATCTTGGCAGTATAGTCAGTGCCCAACAGATTGCGCTGCGGAATTGCAGCTGCGAATGAAGGTCAATTTTGATAGCATGCCGCCACTTTTCTGCTGTTTACCGCTCACCGCTAGGGAACCACCGCTCATGACCCAAACCCTGACCATCACCCGCCCCGACGATTGGCACATCCACTTGCGCGATGGCGCAGCGCTCACACGCACCGTTGGCGATGCTGCCGGGCAATTTGCGCGGGCGATAGTTATGCCCAATCTGGTGCCACCGGTGATGACAGCAGCGCAGGCGCTAGAGTACAAAACGCGTATTGAAGCTGCGCGCCCCGCATCCAGCCAGTTTGAACCACTGATGGTGCTCTACCTGACAGATAACACTGACCCAGCCGAAATCGCCCGCGCTAAACTAGCCGGCGTAAAAGCCTGCAAGCTCTACCCTGCTGGTGCCACTACCAACTCCGCGTCCGGCGTTACCGACCTGAACAAGATTTATCCGGTGCTGGAAGCAATGCAGAAAGAAGGTATGCACTTTTTGTTGCATGGCGAGGTGACTGACAGCGCGATTGATATTTTTGATCGCGAAAAGGTCTTTTTAGAGCGCACTTTCAGTAAGGTGGTGCGCGACTTCCCCGCCCTGAAAATGGTACTGGAGCACATCACCACCGCCGACGCCGCAGAGTTTGTCGCTGCCGCCCCGGCCAATGTGGGAGCTACAATTACTGCCCACCACTTGTTGTATAACCGCAACCATATGCTCGCCGGCGGCATTCGCCCTCATTATTACTGCTTGCCCATTTTGAAACGTGGCACCCACCAGCAAGCCTTGATTAAAGCTGCAACCAGCGGTAGCCCCAAGTTCTTTTTGGGCACCGACTCTGCCCCTCACACCAAAGATAAGAAAGAAGCCGCCTGCGGTTGCGCAGGTAGCTACACCGCCTTTGCCGCCATCGAACTCTATGCCGAAGCTTTCGAAGACGCCGGCGCGCTGAATAAACTTGAAGCCTTTGCCAGTCACTTTGGCGCGGACTTTTACGGTTTGCCGCGCAACAGCGAGACCATTACGCTGGTGAAGCAGGATTGGCAAGTGCCAGACACCCTGCCTCTGGGTGACCAACCCTTAGTCCCCCTACGTGCCGGCGAAACCCTGCGTTGGAAACTTCAATCCACCCATAACAGCCAGTTGCAAACGGCTTAAGGCGTCCCAGTGAATCCACCTGAAAACTCCCGCGATCCTGACTCTCCATTGGCGCAGCGTTTTCGCGGCTTTTTGCCCGTGATCGTGGACGTGGAAACCGGCGGCTTTAATGCCCAAAGCGATGCACTGCTGGAAATTGCCGCCGTCACCATCCGTATGAATCAGGAAGGCTTATTGCATCGCCACGAAACTTTTGCCTTCCATGTGGAGCCATTTGAGGGCGCCAACATCGAGCAGGCCGCCCTGGACTTTACCGGCATAGATCTGGATAGCCCCGAGCGTATGGCAGAACCTGAGTTGATGGTGATGACCGACCTACTCGCGGCGGTGCGCCGAGCGGTAAAAGAAAACGGCTGCACCCGCGCGGTGATCGTCGGCCACAACGCCCATTTCGATTTGAACTTTGTGAATGCCGCTGTGGATCGCTGCAATATCAAACGCAGCCCCTTTCACCCCTTCTCGGTATTCGACACAGCCACCCTCGCCGGCCTCGCCTTTGGTCAGACAGTCCTTGCCAAAGCCTGTAAAGCAGCTGGCCTGGAATTCAGCAATAGTGCTGCCCACTCGGCAGCTTACGATGCCGAAAAAACTGCAGATTTATTTTGCTTGATTGTGAATCGCTGGAAGGAGTTGGGGGGCTGGAATCCTGCGCTGGAAGAAGATGAGGAGGAGCAGTCATAAAACCAACCTAACAGGTAAAGAAGATTAAACACACTGGCCTCATTTGATCGAGGCCGGCTAGTGTCGCGTAGCTAACGAATCAATGTCCCTACGCTGGAAATCTACTCATGCACATCCCTTCGCAAAAGAATTCCGACTTCCGTCGTCACAAAGTCAATTACCGCGTTAAACGCGTTCTGTTGACATCGCTTTTTATGCTTGCAAGCGGCACGGCAAGCGCGCAGCAAACAACAATCGATGCCAGCGCAGCCAAATCAACTTCGGTTAGTCCGCAAGAATTGATTCAAACCTTTGAATCAGTAGCCGGCGTACACAAGGGCATAAGACGCGGCCACGCTAAAGGCTACTGTGCCAGAGGTGTATTCACTGGACTGCAGGGTGCCAGCAACTACTCAAGCTCACCTATTTTTAACGGCACAGCACACCCGGTTACCCTGCGCTTTTCGCTGGGCGGAGGAAACCCGGCTGCAAGCGATGCGGCGCGTGGCCCAAGGGGTATGGCACTGCAAATTCAACTTGCTGATGGACAAGCGCATAACATGGCTATGCTCAGCACCCCTATGTTCCCCGCTAAAGATCCTACGGAATTCAACGGCCTACTCCAGACGTTTATTCCCGATCCACAAACCGGAAAGCCAGATCCAACCAAAACCGCTGCCTATCGTGCAGCTAACCCCAGCACCCAGGCACAACCTGCGTGGCTGGCCAGCCATAATCCCTCGTGGAGCTATGGTTCAACGCGCTATTACGGCATACACACTTTCTTTTTCACTGCAGACGATGGCAAACGCCATAAAGTCCGCTGGCAATTCACGCCCACCAAGGGAGAGAAGCTGTTGAGCGATGATGAGCTGGCAACAGCAGGCACTGACTTTTTGATGGATAACCTGCGCCAGCAATTAGCAATGGGCAAGGTCAGCTGGGATATGGAAATCAGCTTGGGTGAACCCGGCGATAACGAAATAGATCCCTCGCAAGTATGGCCGGATGCGCGCCCCAAAGTGACCTTGGCGCGCCTTGAATTAACCACTGCCGATATTAGTGACAAAGGCTGTGACAATATCAACTTTGACCCCAATCGGGTGACTGTGGGTGTCACGCCAAGTGCCGATCCGGTATTGCAAATGCGCTCAGCGGCTTACGCCATTTCTTTTGGCAAACGCTTGAGCGGTCAGTAATTTTGCGACAATACATGACATGCTTTAACAGCATTAACTGCCTAGTTGAATCTGCGGTAAATTCCCCGGTGCCAACGCGAGCTTTTCGGTTGGCGCTATAACTTCAGCTACTCCCTTGGCGATTAACTTGCCGTCCTGATTGTGTGCCTCACAATCCAGCGTCACCAATTTTACCCGCTCTTTAACCTCCGCCACTGTCAGAGTGACAGTCACCGTATCGCCGATTTTCACCGGGTGCTTAAAACTCAGGCTCTGGCTGCGATATACCGAACCTGGGCCCGGTAATCGGGTAGCAATCGCTGCCGATACCAGCGCACCAGTCCACATACCGTGACCAATGGGTTCACCAAAAGCAGTAGTGGCGGCGTAGTTTTTATCCAAATGTACAGGGTTAACATCACCCGAACAGGCGGCAAACAAAATGACATCGCGCTCAGTTAAGGTCTTGCTGTAACTCGTTGTCTGCCCCGCGGCAATTTCAGTAATTGGGTAGTTTTCAAGCAAATTCATAGTCTTATCCAACAGTCTGTGTAAAAACGGCGTACAGTTTAATCCATATCAAGTTTATTTCTCCGCTATCGCCTACCCCCGCCGGCTTTCGCGCTGTAAAAACCCCATAGGGGTTGCTATGCTAGCCCCAGCGAAAAAATAACAACCTAACTTTTTAGGGAACCAGTAGGAGCCAGTATGTCAAAGTCACAAAAGCTGTTTGTTGTTGTTGACCCCAACGACACCCACCACATCGCACTTGAGCGCGCCATTATTGTTTCTTCCTTGATGCAAGGCACTAAACCCAAGGTTCATGCCTTTGTTGCCGTTGATGGCGATGCGGTAGACACTCGCTCTATTAACGATAACCTGTTCCGCGACCTAACCTGGTTCGAGCAAAATATCAAAAGCCCACTGGCGAATGCTGGCATTGAATATACCCTGGAAGTTTCCTGGTCGAGTGAATGGCAAAAATCCATTATGGAATCAGCCAAACGTTTTGATGCCGATTTGATTTACTTACCAGTGCACGCCAAAACCAATACCAGCCGTTTCAGCTTCTCTGAATCCAAGTGGGAGTTATTGAAAGGGGCATACTGCCCGGTGGTACTGATTCGCCCGGGTGCTAAAGCACAACGCAAAGTCATTCTTGCTGCGGTAAATATGCAAGCGCAACGCGATGTGCAAATCGAACTGAACAAAAAAATTGTTGAGCAAGCAAAATTCTATGCTGACACCTATGGTGCTGATTTGCATGTAATCAATGGCTACCTGGACTCAATGAATTATCCCGATCGCGGTCGTTTGGTTGCACTGACGGGCCTACCCAACGAAAAAATCCATGTAGAAAACGGCTATACCTCTGACGTAGTTTCAGCATTGGCAGAAGAGATTAATGCTGACTTGATTGTGATGGGTACTCTGGGCCAAAACGGTATGACTAAAACTCGCCGCGGCAACACTGCAGAGCGTTTAATTGCCGCTGTTGATACCGATGTGATGGTAATTAACCACGGTTAATACCGTGCTTACAGCAGCACAATATAAAAAGCCCGATTAGCAAAAAACTAATCGGGCTTTTTGTTTTTACTCAGGCAGCCTTATCGCAAGCCCTTCAAAAAAACGGCGACCGGATTGGCCGCCATTTTCAATCGCACTATCGATAATTAACGCATGGAATCGCCAATAACTTTGATCAGTTCGCCGTTGCTGGTATCGCCACTCAACTCCCAGAAGAAGGTGCCGGCCAAACCTTGTTGATGTACATAATCCATTTTGCCCACCAGGGTTTGCGGTGTGTCGTAACTCCACCAGTTGTTGCCACACTTGGCGTAAGCGGTGCCACCGACAGTACCGGTTGCCGGACAGGTGTTGCGCAGTACCTTGTAATCCTCAATACCCGCTTCATAAGTACCAGCCGCTCCGCCAGTCGCTGAGCCACCGGGTGCATCCTGGGTTACACCAGTCCAACCGCGACCATAGAAACCAACTCCCAGGAGAATCTTGCTCGCTGGAATCCCCTTGGCTTTCATAATTTGAATCGCATTGTCAGAGTGGTAACCGGCAATAGGAATACCGTTGTAGCCGTAGAGTGCGGAATGCGGGGCTGTTGGGCCGGTTTTATCCCATGCGCCAAAGAAGTCATAAGTCATTGGCATATAGAAGTCTACATATTGCGCAGCACCCGCATAATCCGCGGCATTCAGTTTGGCCGCACCAGCACCAATTGCTGAGGTCAGCAGATTGTTGCTACCAAACCGTGCACGCAGGGCTTGCATCAGGTTTTTGTAACCAGAGAAGCCGCTGGTAGTGTCGCATTTGAGGCCACACTCGTTGGGGTATTCCCAGTCGATATCGATACCGTCAAACACATCGGCCCAGCGTGGATCTTCTACCAGGTTGTAGCAAGACTCAGCAAAGAGCGTTGGGTTTTGTGCTGCTTGAGGGAAGCCGTCGGACCAGGTCCAGCCACCAAATGACCAGATCACTTTCAAACCGGGATACATTTGCTTGAGCTTGCGCAATTGGTTGAAGTTGCCGCGTACCGGCTGGTCCCAAGTATCCGCCACACCGTCTACACTGCCGGCGGCATCGTAGGCTTTCTCATAGGCAGCATACGCATCACCAATAGTGCAGCGACCGTTTTGTACATTACCAAAGGAATAAAGAATATGAGTCAGCTGCGCCGCTGAACCACTAGTAGCGATATTTTTCACGTGGTAGTTGCGTCCGTAAACGCCCCACTCTGCAAAATAGCCCACCACTTTTTTGCCACCAACAGAGGCAACCGAACTGGAGGAAGCGCTGGAGCTAATGGAGCTTGCCACTGAACTGGCAATTGAGCTGGATGAAGAAGTAGTGATTGAGCTAGCCACTGAACTCGCTACCGAAGATACAGAAGAAGTAGCGCACTGGCCCTTGTTTGCCCATACGCCATCGGCAGAAGAATTGGTCAGCGGATCTTGGCCTTGGGTCCACCACTTGGCTTGGTATTTAACGCCATTACGGGACACTTCATTACCACCGGTATAAACCGCCGTACTACTCCAGGCACTTAACCCGGCACAGCCGGCGACAGATGCCGCCGATGACGTGACAGACGAAGTTTGGCTTACCACCGAGCTGGCAACAGAGCTTGGCGCCACACTGGATATGGCAGAAGAACTTTGACCTGAACCACTACATGCACCCAAGCTACTCCAAGCGTTAGTCCAGGCCCAACCTACTCCCGGTTCGTAAGGGCCACCCACAGTACACCAACCACCTACAGTACATGAATATGCATTACCAGCATTTTGCACAATGGCGCCGTTGGCGTAGGTCGCACCCGCTTGATAATTAGCGACACCAGCGCAGTTGTATGCCTGTGCCTGAGTAGCCAACAAGCCCGCGCCTGTAAGCAACCCGAGGGTTGATAAGAACTTTAAAACCTTAGGGGATTTCATTGACACTTTCCTCGACATAATTTTTTTATTTCATCGACCGGTAAAAATAATTCACCGAATCAATGCCCGATATATCAACACAGTGATGCGCTCATTCCGGTTTCGGGTGAACACCAAGCAAGCTGTTCACACAAATAAACCTCGCGCTCCTTGTAATTTTTTGTCCGCCAACAGCATCCTGCAGCAACATCGTCCGCAGCTGTTTTGCGCATAAAAACCCGCTTAAACTGCGCTTTTTATGGGCAAAACAATTCCTTCAGGCGATAAAAAGCCCTGAGTGAAATCTCAAAAATCGAAAATAAAATTTGGAGAAAAACGCACCACACCCTGCAGGCAGCAGAGAAAAAACAGTACAGAAAAGCAATAAAAACAGCACAACAGACACAGCAATGAAAACCCGTCAGGGGTTTCCAAAAACATTATTAATATCGTCCAGAGCTCTGCATACGAATTCTTATTGTTGTTATTGCGATAACAAAAACTGCTGGAGTCTGAAAAATACACCCAGACAGACAACGTTGTCAACAAATTGTCAAAAACTTGTTTTATAAGTCACAGATTTTGCCGGCATAAGTGATATGCGCCGCAAGTGGTCAGACAACCTGCTTATAGCTTTTTAGTGAGAAGAGTATAGAAATCAAAGGCTACAGCGAGTAAAAAACTATAACCTTATCAACAGCGGGATAATTATTGGCGGGATTTTTTAATAAGATCGTGAGCAGCTTGAATTTCTTGCGACCGTTCGGTTGCCGCTTTAACCATGTCTTCCGGCATACCCTGCCCGATTAATTTGTCCGGATGGTATTCGCTCATGAGTTTACGGTAAGCCTTTTTAAGCTCAGCATCGCTTACGCTTTTATCGACCCCCAATGCCTCATAAGCCAAACTGAGTTCGTCACCACGCGGCGTATTTTTATAGCTCGCACGCTCCTGATTAAAAGCGTCTTGCGCGTTGAGCATACGCAGCAATTGCTCAAACGCAAAACGCGAAAACCCTAGCTGTTCAGCCAATTGACGCAACACCAGTGCCTCTTGTTCATCAAGCAAACCATCGGCCATTGCCAGATTGACCAAGTTCACTAGCAACATATTATTTAAATTGGGACTGGCACCACACACACGTTTGAATTCTGCAATTGTTGCAAAAAAATCAAACCCAGGTGCTGCGCCTTGCTTAAACAAACGAATGGCTTCACGGCGATGCTCCGCAGTCAGCCCCATTTTTGTCATCAGCGCTTCGGTTAATTGCACCTCGGTTTCACTGACACGACCATCTGATTTTGCCAAATGCCCCAACAATAAAAACACGCTATTAAAAAAGGTGGTTTGGATTTGCTGACGCTGCTCAGCAGACAAACCGGGCGTAGACTTATGGCGCCGCCATAACAAAAACAAACCGCCTAGAATGCCTGCAATCAACGCACCAGCTAAACCGACCACCAATAAAACACCGCGCAGCAAAATTTTAATTAGAGAGCCAAAGGCTTTAATCATGCTTTTTATTCCAATAATCAATAAATTTAAGAGCTACAAGACAACATGGAGCAGCCAGCTTTATGCCTGGCCCAATCAGGACGCTTGGCATAGTAGGATTCAAACTCCGGTTGCTCCGCGTAGGGATTGCGCAGGAGTTGTAACAATCGTTGGATTTCGCTGTTGTCGCCTTGTGTTGCTTTATCAATCGCTTGTTGCGCCAAATAATTGCGCAATACATATTTGGGATTGGTACGGTTCATAATCTCGCGCCGCTCGGCATCGCTGCGGTTGTGCACAACTAAATCCTGCTGCAACCGCTGCCCATAACGTCGCAACCAACTAACGGCTAAAACACGATTTTCTTCGGTAGGTTGCTCATAATAAGCAGGTGCAATTTTGGCAAACCAATCCAGATCCGAATATTGATCAATGTCATTCACCGAATAACCAGCAAGCTCACGATATAAAATAGTCATATCGATCTCGGCAGATTGTAATAACGCAAACAATTCCTCAGTGAGCGTCTCATCCCTTGCCGGATCAAATGCAACCAAACCGAGTTTGTTTGCAATATCGCGCTGGACACACTTTTCATATTCAATGCGATAGTTATTCAGCGCTGCCTGCAGAGGTTGGACTGAATTGATAAGTGGATAAATTGCATTGGCCAATTGCGTTAAATTCCACAGTGCAATCTGCGGTTGATTGCCATAGCGATAGCGGCGACCTTGGGCATCTGTGGTATTGGGTGTCCAGCTGGGATCATAGCCCTCCAACCAACCGTAAGGGCCATAATCAATTGTTAAACCAAGTATCGACATATTGTCGGTATTCATCACGCCATGTACAAAACCGACACGCATCCAGTGTGCAATCATTTGTGCGGTGCGAATACAAACCTCGCTAAACCAGCAAAGATAAGTATCTGTTGTTATGGGGCTATCAGGAGTAGCTAGCAATTGCGGAAAATCACTGCGAATGGTGAAATCAGCCAAGCGTTTCAATAGATCGATATCGCCACGTGCCGATAAAATTTCAAAATTACCAAAACGAGTAAAACTTGGCGCCACCCGACAGACAACCGCGCCGGGCTCCCAGGCCGGATTGCCGTCATAAAACATATCGCGCCTGACTTGTTCACCGGTAGTGACCAAACTCAAGGCTCGGGTTGTGGGCACCCCCAAATGAAACATTGCTTCGCTACACAAAAACTCACGCACAGACGAGCGCAATACCGCAAGGCCATCAGCGGTACGCGAATAGGGCGTTGGCCCTGCCCCTTTTAACTGCAACGTCCAGTGTTCGCCCTTGCGATTGAGAACTTCACCCAGGTTGATTGCACGACCATCGCCGAGCTGGCCGGCCCAGTTGCCAAATTGATGCCCACCATAACAACAAGCATGCGGCTGCATACCAGCAAGCAATTGATTGCCACTGAAGATTTTTACAAAATCGGCTTGTTCGAAAACGCTTGCATCCAAATCCAACAACGCCGCCACTTCGATTGCACCAGTAACCAGTTGCGGATTTTTTACGGGGGTTGGATTCACAAGCGAATAAATTGCACCGCTCACCTGACGGCGATAATTTTCAGCAATCAGATCAGCAGGTAATTCACGCACCAAACGATTATCAAACAACAATTCATGGAGAGAGGATTTCATAAGCTTTAGTGCCCGACATGCAGATCAAGCGCAGGAAAAAGAAAAACTATTTAACACCAAGCAGTTCAATCCGATAACCATCAGGGTCTTCCACAAAAGCTAAAATAGTGGTGCCATGCAGCATAGGACCAGGCTCGCGCACAATTTTCCCACCCGCGGCACGAATTTTAGCGCAGGTGGCATAAACATCTTCACAGCCCAATGCAATATGACCGTAGCCTTTACCTAAATCGTAACTTTCCACTCCATAGTTATAAGTTAATTCGATTACTGTGTTGTCAGCCTCATCATCATAACCAACAAACGCCAGAGTAAATTTCCCCTCAGGATAATCTTGCTGACGAAGTAATTTCATGCCCAGTATTTGGGTATAAAACTCAATCGATTTAGGCAAGTTCCCAACGCGCAACATGGTGTGCAAAATTCGCATAAAAAACCTTCAATAAATATTGTTAACTTAAAAAATTAAAACCGCTGTTTAGCACCAATGGTAAGTTGATATTTATCCACTCCATCGCGTGCCGTCATGGGAGTGGCAATATCAATATGCACCACATTGCCAATTCGCACCTTACTGGAGCTTAAACGCAGCCCAACACCAAAATTACTGAGCAGCGGACTGTAACCATATTCTTCTATGCCCCAGGCTTTACCTACATCAATAAAAGCAACGGCACCAATACGCATGAGATTGAAAATATGCAGATCAGAGAAATAGCGATGCTCCAGTGTAAAGACATAGCTTTCATCGCCACGCTGGAAATCCGTTGGATAGCCACGCAAGCCGGTAATGTCACCCAGAGTCAGTTCTTCATATTGCGCCAGGTCTTGGCCAAGATCATAGCGCAGCCCCATATACCATCTCCGTTTTTCATCCTGAAAGTAGTTGTAGTTAATCGTAAAACTAGCAACTGCAGTACTTAGATTATTAAGGTTTGAGTAGTGGCGACCATTGAGGGCTAACCCGGTTTCCAAAATATGATGCTTGCTAACTTCTGCAATATTTGTGTAAGAACCTATGTAGCGAATTACATCTTCGCTGTTATCAAATGCGGCGCCGCCATAACCTAACCTAAAGGTCACATTCTGACCAAGCGCTATATCTTCTGGCCGCTGAATTTGGTTAACATTTTTAAAAACGCCAAAGCGATTTTCCAAGAGTTGAAACTCTACCCAAGGGTAGACCGCCTTACGCGCAAGCGGGACTGTTTGCAGAGTATCTTGGGTAGGATAAAAATTGTCTTCTTCATTAGAAAAACCAAATAACCAACGCCGGGTAAAATTATTAGTGATTTCACTGGCAACACCAAAATACACCTGACTATTCATTGACTGGTGCTGGAATTCATTGATCTCCATATCCATATGACGAATTTTTTCTTCCTGAGTCACATCCTGTGTGTATACCCCTGCAGACCAAGGTGTTTGTAATGAATAAAACGGATGTGACACATCGACTATAGTGTCGCGCCCATCACTGGTATCGGCGTAATACAATTTCACGGCAATCTGTGAATTAAAAATATGCGGATTGCGAAAATCATAATTCACTAGATTACGCTGTGCATTTTCTTCATAACCCACCGTGAGGCTATTGCCTGAGCCAAGAATATTACCGTCAGAAATTGCAAATCCGGAATTGGTACTCTCTGATTCTTTGCTCACTGAAAACTGCGGCTCCAGTGCCCAGGCATCCTGAGTGATAACCACCAGGTCAACCTGATCCTGGCAAATATTGAGCGGTAAAATATAGGCGTTGGTTAAATAGGGGCGCTTTCGCAGAATGCGTTCGCTTTCTTCGATGCGGGAAATATCCAGCACTTCGCCTTGATTAAAAAGAAGCTGTGCCTCAATCACCCTTGGGCGGGTATTGATATGCAGTTTGTTCAGAAACATGTAAAGGCGATTGTTTTCGCGCGGATTATCTTTATCAAAAATTGACAGACTATTGAAATGAATACGACGGATTCGCTTTCCTTCCAGGCCGTTAAATACCCTGGTTTCAACCCGGGCATGCTGGTCGGTAATAGCAAGTTCGCGGGCGACACGCGAATCAAATGGCACACAGCTGGAGTCTTCTACCTCTGCCGGCGCTTCTGCCCTTACCGGCGAACCGCTTGCCGATACGACAAGCAGACACCAACCAATAGCACTACTCAATAACCCTTTCAGAGGGGTTTTGCTCATCATAGTGTCTCGCAGGATCTCTTCAGATTTTAAAACCGATCAAAATTTCGACTCACTCTCTACTATTTAAGTTCAGATCAGGAGCACAGGGTAGTTAACGCGGCAAATTAACACAGGGCCAACAGCTAACCCAGCTTATTGCTGTAAATGCTTGTTAGTGGTGATGGTGCTCATGAGAATCTTGCATTTGAGCCGATGAGGATGTTTGCTCTTGATGTATGTGATGGTGTTCATGGCTGGGTTGTTCGCCGTGCGTGGCTGTCTCATGAACGGGGTTGGAATGATTGTGGGCGGCATGATCATGCCCAAGCGTGCCCCAGATGGTTAACACACCAAACAGAATAATCACTAACGCCATCGCCCAACGCAGTTGACGCCGTTGTAACAGCCTATTGAGCCGCTGCGCTGCCAACCCCGCGAGCAGTAAACTCGGTAAAGTTCCTGCGCCAAATGCCAGCATGGTAAAGCCACTCAATACCCAGTGCCCCTGCGCCATACTGTAAGCCAGTGCAGAGTAAACCAAACCGCAAGGCAACCAACCCCAGAGCGCACCAAGCAATAAGCCTTTACCCGGATGATTCACAGGCATCAGCCTTTTACCAATAGGCTGTAGATAAGCCCATAGATAGCGGCCAGCAGACTCCAGGTAAGTTAATCCATGCCACCAGTTGGCCAAATAGAGCCCCATGGCAATCAGCAGCAACCCCGCAAGCCAACGCAACCACACAGCTCCCCCCGAGGAGGTAATTTGCTGGGCAAACACACCAACTAAAATCCCCATCAGTACGTAACTCAGCAAGCGGCCAATATTGTAGGAACAGAGGATAATAAAACGACGCCGCGATTTTTGTGGAGGCACCGCCATACCCAGAGCGCCCATAATCCCACCACACATACCAATACAGTGGGCACTACTAAACAAACCCAATAAAAAGGCGGTAATCAATACAGAAAAATCTAGGTTCATTCAGGCGTCTTCGTGGTATCGGTACTGGAAGGTTCTTCTTTTTTCTTCTGTTCGGCGTCAAACAAAATGCGATGGGCTTCGGTATCCAGATTATCGTATTGGCCATTATTGATCGCCCAAAACAACGCCTTAACTGCCAATCCGATAAAGACCAGAGCACAAGGAACCAAAAAATAGAGACTTTCCATGAGTAAATCCGGATTTGAGTGGCGTGAAGAACTTTAATCCATCAAGCGCAGGGCGTTGAAAATTACTACAAGTGAGCTGGCAGTCATGCCGATGGCAGCCAACCAAGGTGGAATCATACCAGCTGCAGCGAGGGGCAAAGCGAGCAGATTATAAATCAACGAATAACGCAAATTCTGGCGGATTATGCCTTTAGTACGGCCGGCCACATCGAGGGCTTCAGTCAACACAGCCAAGCGGTCATTTAATAAGACGGCGTCTGCACGTGTTTGGGCCAAATCGGATGCTGATGCCATAGCGACAGAAACATCCGCGCCCGAAAGCACAGGAACATCATTAATACCATCACCTATCATCAATACTTTATCACCCTGCGCCTGGCGCCGCCCCAAGTGCGACAATTTGTCGCCAGGTGCAGCACCTGCAGTAAATTCATCAATACCCAATTGATGTGACAGCTGCGCAACAGCGCCACTGTGGTCGCCACTTAATAATTCAACCTTGATATCGCGCGCTTTAAGTGTTGCGATAAGTGCTGCTGCATCAGGACGTACTTGATCGACAAGCCCGAACCACGCCAAAGGCCCCTGCTCACTCGTCAATAACAACCATGTGTGCTGATCGTCCGGTAGGGTCATAGGAGGGATGGCAGCGCCTGTAATATTGCAAATGGTGGTAGCAAATCCGACTGTCCCGAGCCGATAGGTGATCCCATCTATTTGCCCTTCTACCCCTGCAGCGGTTGTCTGTTTAACGTTACTCGCCTGGCAGATGTCCTGCCAAGGCCTGAAAGCAACAGCAAGCGGGTGGTTAGAACCTGTCTCCAGCGCCGCTGCCACACCTAATAATGCCTCCCTCGATAACACCGGCAAACGCGCACCGAGCTCCTGTTGATTAAGCAGCTGTACCTCAGCCAAGGAAAACTTACCCAGGGTGAGGGTTCCTGTTTTGTCAAAAATAACGCGATTAATGCTATTCAAAGTTTCGATAACGTGACCGCGAGCCACTAAAAATCCGCGTTTCCGCAGGTTGGCCGTTGCAGCAGAAAGGGCTGCTGGCATAGCCAACGCGAGCGCACAAGGACAAGTTACAACCAACACTGATAGCGTGACCCAAAGTGCATGATCCGGGCGATACCAGAGCCAAAAGCCAAACACCAAGGCACAAACAACCAACAGCCGGGCAATAAAAAAGCGCGCAATACGATCAGCACTTAATACTTGCAACGGCTTCTCTTCTGCTGCCTGACTCGCAAGCCGCTCGATTGCAGAAAGCTGGGTAGCAGCGCCCAAGGCGGTCACCTCGACTTTGAGAGGGCTATGATTATTCAACGTTCCAGCTATAACTGTATCGCCGGATTTCTTAGTCACTGGCTGTGACTCCCCCGTCAATAAAGCTTCTACTACTGCGCTTTCCCCCGCTACAACTCGCCCGTCGCAAGGAAAGGTTTCGCCGGCTTTTACCAAAATTAAATCGCCCAGTTTCAAGGTTTTAATGGGCATAGAGGCTTCGACTTCACAGCCATTTTCAGTGCGCAAGCAACAGGCAGTCAAAGGCATAAGTTGCGCCAAGTTACCAAATGCCAGACGATTACGATGTCGCGCACGCAGCTCTACATAACGTCCGACCAGCAAAAACAAGGTGAACATAGAGACTGATTCAAAGTAGACCTCACCAGTACTGGTAAGCGTCGCCCAGACACTGGCCAGATAGGCCAATCCAATCGCCAGGGCAACAGGTACATCCATTACCAAATGACGCATTTGGATACTGCGCCAAGCCGCCTGAAAAAAAGGCCAGGCGGAGAAGAAAACAACAGGGGTAGCTACCAACATGGACAACCAGCGTAAAAAATCCAACCAAAAGTCGGTTGCCCCGGTGTACATGCCGACTGCAACCATCATCGCCTGCATGGTGCCAAAACCAGCCACACCAATGCGAAACAAAGCTATGCGATTTTCGCGCTTAATTAACTGCTGCTGTTGATCATCTGTTGCCGGTCTTGGTGAATAGCCTATGGCCTGTAGTGCAGAGAATATTTCACTCAAGGGCGCCTGCTCATCCCAAATAATTGTGCAGCGATGAGTGGTGAGATTCACGGTAACCGATTTAACGGCCGGATTCTTTTTGAGGTGAGTTTCAATAAGCCAACTACAAGCAGCACAGGTTATGCCTTCAAGTAGAAGATTAGCCTGCTTGAGCTGACCAGAAAGCGGTAGAACAAACTCGGATTGCACCTCGGGGAGATCATAAATCGCCCAGTGCTGCGCGCTCTTGGCTGAAGACCCCTCCAGAATATCAGGGCGTTCATTGGCGGCGGTGCGGAATTGGTAAAAACTATCCAGGCCACCATCAACTATCGCCATGGCCACAGCCTGACAGCCAGGACAACACATCAGGCGAGCCTGCCCCTGAATGTGTACCGGATAATAACTGGCAGCCGGAACCGGTAAACCACAGTGATAACAAGGTTGCACTGGCGCTGCTTCTGACAGAGCGGTCATAAGCAGCCCGCTTATTTAACGCGCGGTACCAACCCGGCTTGCTCACTGATTCGGAAATCAATTTCGCCACTCAAGCTCCAAAGAGCCTCTTTGCGCTGAGTTATCTCAGCTATTGGATAGAGTGTGAGATACCAGGAGTATTCCGGTTTGGCCAATAATTCACCGCGATATATACCAGGAGCTATAGCCTTTAGACTGATCAACTGATCCTTCTCCTCTTTGACCGGGTGCCCCATCATCAAAAGTATACTTTCTGGAAAAGCATCGCCCGCGACAGACGCACCAACCAATTTTAAATTGACCTCGCCACTGGTGCGATCAAACTGTAGATCGGCATGAATACCCAAGTCGCGAGCACGCTGATCCTGCTCAAGCGCTTGGTTAATCATCCGGCCTTCTTTGTAATAGTTGTCGATAATTACATCATCCGCGCCATTGAGCGCTATGCTCACGGTGATACTGCACATGATCATGATGTAAATCAGCGGACTAAATACAAACCAAAACCAAAACTCCCGATACCAGGGTTTTGCATTCTCAGCGACTAACTCACTCATAGGACTACCTGCTCGAACTGGTTGTAATCCACACTGCATAACTCAACAGATTGGATTGGAAAAAACATGTCTATTATCAAGGGCCGATAAACGTGGTGGTATTGACTGCTGTCAGCTCAGGATTTTCACGTGCGCGCACTATAAAACGTATCTCGGTTTTACGCGTGGTTAATGCCGACTTGGGAATAGTGACCCGCACAGGTAAGGTAATCACCTCACCTTCCAATGCAGGCATAGCCCTGTAACCCTCAATCTCAAATGGATAATCGCCCTCTACTTGCAAATCATAAACATGGGTCTTGCGATCCATATTGCTGATCTTAATGGTATACACGTTCTGTATTTCGCTGCCAGCCACGCGGTACATACGAACACCACGATCCCGTTGAGCCTCTAAACCCACAGGTACACGGGTGGCAATCGAGTAGACAAAGAGCGATATCATGATGAGTAACATCAAACCGTAACCCAGCAATCGCGGACGAAATACTTTTGTTTTGCCGTTTTGGATTGCGTCTTCAGTAGTGAAGCTAATCAGGCCGCGAGGGTAATCCATTTTATCCATCACGCTGTTACAGGCGTCCACACAAAGACCACAATCGATACACTCTGCTTGCAACCCATCGCGAATATCTATGTCAACCGGGCATACTTGTACGCACCAAGAACAATCAATACAGTCACCCAACCCCTGGGCTTTATAATCGTCGCCCACTTTGCGTGGCCCACGTTTTTCACCGCGCAGGGGGTTGTAAGAAACTGTCAAGGTGTCCTTGTCGTACATTACCGCTTGAAAACGAGCATAAGGACATATGTACTTACAGAATTGCTCCCGCATAAATCCCGCATTCATATATGTCGCCCCTACAAACAAGGCGACCCAGAAAAATGGGACAACATCAAGATCGAAGGTAAAAAAATCAACAACTAACTCACGAATAGGCGTGAAATAACCAACAAATGTGAGTGATGTGATAACACTGATGGTGATCCAGATGAATTGTTTGGCGCTTTTACGCCAGATTTTTTCGAAATCCCAAGGGCGAGCATCCAGCTTTATACGCTTGTTGCGATCCCCCTCACAGACAAACTCCGCCCAGATAAACATTTGAGTCCAGACGGTTTGAGGGCAGGTAAAACCACACCATACACGACCGACGAGCACCGTCACGGTAAACAGTAAAAAAGCAGATATAACTAGTAACCATGCGAGGTACATGGCGTCCTGAGGCCAAAAGGTCAACCAAAGGATATGAAATTTGCGTTCGGGCAGATCAAATAGCATAGCCGGGCGACCATCGATCACTAACCAAGGCAATAGCAAAAAGCCCAACATCAGCGGAACACCCGTGTAACGGCGCAAGCGCTGATAAAAGCCCGTTATACGACGCATGTAAATCTTGTCATCTGCTTCGTACAAATTCACATAGCGAATGGCAGATTCGACAGGTTTCTCATCAGGCGAATGGTCGGTGGTTTTTTCACTCACGGGAAGCACCTCACTAGTTAACTGATCGGGCAACCCCGACAGCTACACAGGCATCCAAAAACAGGACAAAAAAAAGGCAGGCCTTAGCCCGCCTTCCTTGTGACACAACCAATCTGCACAGAATTAGTTGTTATCATCCAGCGATAAGCTGTACACGTAAGCAGCTAACAAGTGGATACGATCCTGCTTTAACAAATCTTTCTGGGCTGGCATAACCCCATTACGACCATGACGCAGAGTTTGGCGAATAGTGGCAGCCTCGCCACCGTAAAGCCAGATGTCATCAGTTAAGTTGGGCGCGCCAAGCAACTGGTTACCCTTACCATCAACACCGTGGCATGCAACACAGTTGACCTCAAAGTGTTTTTTGCCGGCAACTGCTTTGGCAGCATCATGTTCAGCACCCGACAAACTCAGGACATACTCTGTTGTCTCGGCAATGCCTTTCTCACCCAACAGAGCAGACCAAGCTGGCATGGCGGCCTTACGACCATGAATCAAAGTTTCCAAGATCTTATCGGGGGTACCACCATACAACCAATCTTTATCGGTCAAATTCGGAAAGCCGGGGTTACCACCACCGTCTGAGCCATGACATACCGCGCAGTTATTAAGGAACAGACGGAATCCCATTTTCAGTGCATCAGGGTTTCTCGCAAGATCCTCAATAGGCATTTTTGAATAAACGCCATAGGTTTCGGCATATATAGTTTCAGCTTTGGCCTGGTCACCACGCAATTCACCCACCGAAGTCCAAGCGCCAGTATCTTTCCAAGCGATACCTTTATAAGCGCCCAAACCAGGGTAAATAACGAGATATACCGCGCTGAAAATAAAAGTTAGCAAGAACATGTAGAACCACCAACGCGGCAGAGGATTATCGTACTCCTCAATACCATCGTATTCATGGCCGGTTGTTTTTGCTTCCGTGCTCTCCTCGCCAACTACCGCACGTTTGCGGTTGGCAAATAGAATCCACAACAGTAACACCAAATTGGTGACTGTGAGGATAATGATCCAAAGACTCCAAAAAGTACTCATAGTTAAATCCGCCCTAATCGATGATTACTTGTGATCATCAGTCTGCTTGTTGTCCGGTTGCTGGGTAGCCCGCTGATTCTGGCCGGGCTTTTGGGTATTAATGTCGTCGCCAGCAAAGGGTAGTTTTGCATCCTCCTCAAAGCGCTTCTTCAATCTCGGAGAGAACGCCCAAAAACAAACGCCGAAGAAAGCAATCGTCACTAACACCGTAGAAATAGCACCAAGGGTACCCGTATCCATTAACGCTTCTCTTTGAGCAAAACGCCCAGATTCTGTAAATAGGCAACCAAGGCATCCATTTCTGTCACACCCTTCACTGCTGCTTCTGCACCTGCTATATCCTCCTCGGTGTAAGGAACACCAACAGAAGCTAGGGCGCGCATCTTGGCAGCGGTATGTTTACCGTCAAGCTTGTTGTCGTACAACCATGGATAGGCCGGCATGATCGACTCAGGAACTACGATACGAGGATTAAAGAGGTGAACCTTATGCCAATCGTCTGAATAGCGACCACCTACTCTCGCCAGATCTGGCCCGGTGCGTTTGGACCCCCACAGGAACGGATGATCGTATACCGACTCACCTGCCACAGAATAATGGCCATAACGTTCAACTTCAGCACGCAATGGCCGCACCATTTGTGTATGACACACGTGGCAACCCTCGCGGATGTAAATATCACGGCCTTCTAATTGTATAGCGGTGTAGGGTTTTAAACCTTCGATGGGTGTAGTGGTTTCTTTCAAAAAGAACTGGGGGACAATTTCCACCAAACCACCAAAACTGATAGCGATGACCATAAATACTGTCATCAAACCAATGTTTTTCTCGACTATTTCATGACCTTTCATGGCATTCCCCTTAAACAGCTGGCGCCTGAACAGGCTGGGTAGCGTTGGCGATAGCAGCCTTTTTGGAGGCGCTCACCGTGCGATAAGTGTTGTAGGCCATTACGAGCATACCAGTGAGGAAGAACGCACCACCGATCAAACGCATAATGTAGCCACCTTTACTGAACACAACAGTCTCAATAAAGCTGTAAGTCAAAGAACCGTCCGGGTTGAAAGCACGCCACATCAAACCTTGTCCGATACCATTAATCCACATAGCAACAACATAAAGAACGGTTCCCACAGTCGCTAACCAAAAATGTAAATTGATTAATTTCACACTGTGCATCTCTTCACGATCAAACAACTTGGGAATCATGTGATAAAGAGCACCAATAGAAATCATCGCCACCCAACCGAGAGCACCGGAGTGAACATGCCCAACAGTCCAGTCAGTGTTGTGAGACAGTGCGTTTACGTTTTTGATTGCCATCATTGGGCCTTCGAAGGTAGACATACCATAGAAGGACAATGCAACAACGAGGAAGCGTAGGGTTGGGTCAGTGCGCAGCTTATGCCAAGCGCCAGACAGGGTCATAATTCCGTTGATCATACCGCCCCAGCTTGGCGCCAGAAGGATTAACGACATAACCATGCCTAATGACTGAGTCCAATCTGGCAACGCTGAGTAATGCAAGTGGTGAGAACCAGCCCAGATATAAAGGGAGATAAGTGCCCAAAAGTGAACAATAGATAACTGATAAGAGTAAACCGGGCGACCCGCTTGCTTCGGAACGTAGTAATACATCATGCCCAGGAAACCAGCTGTCAGAAAAAAACCTACTGCGTTATGACCGTACCACCATTGCACCATAGCATCAGCGGCACCAGCATAGGCTGAGTAGGATTTTGTAAGAGTGACGGGTACAGCTGCGCTGTTGACTATATGAAGCACCGCAACCGTAAGGATAAAACCTCCGTAGAACCAATTAGCTACATAGATGTGTGAGGTTTTACGTTTAACGATGGTACCGAAGAAAACAATTGCGTAGGAAATCCAAACAACCGCGATAAGAATATCAATTGGCCATTCCAGCTCCGCATATTCTTTAGAGGATGTCATACCCAAAGGTAAAGTAATAACTGCCAATACTATGACTGCTTGCCAACCCCAGAAAGTAAACGGCACTAACCAGCCACCAAACAAACTGGTTTGACATGTACGTTGAACAACGTAGTAAGAGGTCGCAAACAGCGCACAACCACCAAACGCAAAAATTACCGCATTGGTGTGCAAGGGGCGCAAACGGCCGAAATGTGTATAAGGCTGCAGAAGGTCGTTCAGACCCGGCCATACTAATTGTGATGCGATAAGTACACCAATACCCATTCCCACTATGCCCCACACAATGGTCATAATGGAGAACTTGCGCACTATATCGAAGTCGTATACTGGAGGATCCCCAGCTACAGTCGCATGACTACCCATAGGACTTTCCTGTTACTTAAAGAGAAATGAAAACTTGTTTGTCTCAGACCGCGCAACTAAGTGCGCAAGGCTTCACGACGATCATCAAGCCTATAACCCTACTGAAGGTGCGGCATTTTGCCTCATGTGCGGCATTTTGTCCCACGCAAGTAGTTATCGGATTGATATTTATCAAATTATTTATGCGGAATTAACCTGGGCGCGTTATTTATCGGCTTGATACATCCCACCACCTAAATAAAGCGCCCGCCCCCAAAAAACTGCGGGCAAGTGAAACTTATTTAAGTACACGGCCTTTGTTTGCAGCAATACGCATACGCAGTGCATTCAGTTTAATAAAACCTTCTGCATCTTTTTGGTTATATGCGCCAGCATCATCTTCAAAGGTCGCTATTTTTTCATCAAACAAACTGTCAGCAGAACGACGACCAACAACACTCACCGAGCCCTTGTACAACTTCACACGTACATCACCGTTTACATGGGTTTGCGATTGATCAATCATCGCTTGCATCATCAACCGCTCAGGGCTCCACCAGTATCCGTTGTAAATCATGTCTGCATACTTGGGAATCAAGCTGTCCTTCAAATGGGCAACTTCACGATCCAGGGTAATAGATTCAATCGCGCGGTGCGCACGCATCATGATAGTGCCACCGGGGGTTTCGTAGCAGCCGCGAGATTTCATACCTACATAGCGGTTTTCCACGATATCCAGACGACCAACACCGTTCTCACCACCTACTTTATTCAAATAAGCCAATACAGTAGCTGGAGACATTGGCTTGCCATCGATAGCAACAATATCGCCCTTCTCGTAAGTCAGCTCAAGGTATGTCGGTTTATCCGGTGCGGCTTCAGGGGCAACAGTCCAGCGCCACATATCTTCTTCCGCTTCAGTCCACGGGTTCTCCAGAACCTTGCCTTCGTAAGAGATGTGCAGCAGGTTGGCATCCATGGAGTAAGGTGATTTTTTCTTCTTGGAGTAATCAACCGGAATATTGTGCTTCTCGCAATACGCCATCAAGGTTTCTCGGGAGGTCAAATCCCACTCGCGCCATGGGGCAATTACTTTGATGCCTGGTTTCAATGCATAGGCACCCAATTCAAAACGCACCTGATCGTTACCTTTACCGGTAGCACCGTGAGAAATAGCATCAGCACCAACTTCGTTAGCAATTTCAATCAAACGCTTGGCGATCAGCGGACGGGCAATCGAGGTGCCTAGCAGATATTCACCTTCATAAATGGTATTGGCACGGAACATCGGGAACACAAAATCGCGAACAAACTCTTCGCGCAAGTCATCAATGTAAATTTGTTTAACACCCAAAGCCTGAGCCTTGGCGCGCGCGGGTTCCACTTCTTCACCCTGACCAATATCAGCGGTAAAGGTGATCACCTCACAGTTATAGTTTTCCTGTAACCACTTGACGATCACGGATGTATCCAGGCCACCGGAATAGGCCAACACGACTTTTTTAATAGATGACATGGGAGCTCCCGCTAACACTCATTGACAATTCTCACAGCAGAATCAGGCGCCATAAACGCAGACCACTGCCTTCTTGGGCGCAGAATTGTACTCGCAAGCGGATGAAATTCCCACCGCTGCAAGGACTAAAAAGGGCGATATAGCAACAACCAGGCAAGTCACCCCAGCTCAACAAGCCGCCAACAATTGCGCGCCATAACCGGCCAAACGCTTCAATAACTGACGCTGCTCCGGGGTAGTCGATTCAGCATCCATAATAGTTTGTATACGCTGCTCAAACTCAACCAAGGTTAATGAAGACTGCGCCTCGGGCGAGGTAAGCCGCCAGCGACAAAACTCCCTCCAGCGCGCCTGCTCTTGCGGAGTTAGGCTGGCAAAGTAGTTACGCGCACGGTAGCGAAAAAGCATTTCCGTCAAACGCGAATCCTTGAAGGGAAATTCGCTGCCCACCAGAGAGGAAGGATCTGCGGTGCGCACTTTAGCCATTAAATGCTTGTCATGATCGTCAAAAAAACCACCATACAACTGCTGCTCTGGATCAGTTTTGTCAGCATATTGGTTTACCAAATAAAGCTGCCGCAAGCGCTGCAAGAGATCCTCGCGCTCACTCAGGGTCAAGTTGCGTAGCAGCTGCCAATGCGCTTCACAGCGCTGCTTGTCGATACTCAAACGATGAGCGGTGACATCATCCAGCATCGCGGCAGGCAGCAGCATAGGAGTTTTATTCAGGTGCACCTCTTTGAGAGCCAAGCGCCCTACCCCTTCAGGCAGATCCTCGGTGCGCGTAAACAGCCGCTCCCGCAAGGCTTCCACTGGCAAACTGAGCAAATCCCCCGGGTCCGAACTGAGGTTGTATGTAATGATCGAATTTTTGTTAGTTGGGTGAATTGCCAAAGGCAAAATCAATGCCGCATTACCATTTTCGGCCGGAAAGCGCGAGGAAATATGCAGTAAAGGCTTGGAGGAATCTATATCGATCAAACTTGCTGCAAAACGCTTGTCACGCAGGCGATAGGCATAATCATACAACTTGGGTTGGCGGGTTTTAATTAACTTGGCCACTGCAATCGTGGCATACACATCAGAGAGCGCATCATGAGCCGCGTCATGCTTGAGGTTGTTAGCCTGACTCAACATCTCCAGCTTGAAACAGGGACGACCATCTTCATAGTCAGGCCACTCGATACCCTCTGGGCGCAAGGCCCGAGTCATTCGTACCATGTCAATAATGTCCCAGCGCGAATTGCCATTGCGCCACTCGCGCTCATAGGGATCAAAAAAGTTGCGATAAAGGGTATAACGTGTCACCTCATCGTCAAAACGAATTGAATTAAAACCGACACCACAAGTGCCGGGCCGCGCCAATTCACGATGAATAGCAGCAATAAATTGATTCTCTGGCAGTCCTTTTTCCTGAGCCACTTGTGGCAGTAGTCCGGTAATCAAACAGGCCTCGGGTTTGGGTAGCACATCAGGGGCGGGCTGGCAGTAAATCATGAGTGGTTCGGCGATCACATTGAGCGCCTCATCGGTACGCACACCCGCGAATTGCGAGGGACGATCAATAGCGGGAACTTCGCCCCAGGTTTCATAATCGTGCCAATAAAGACTTGCCGATACAGCGTTTTTCATATTATTTATTCCAGACATTTTCCGGGTTAACCGGCAGCACCAAAACCGGGCAATCTAACACCTGCCAAATACTTTCCCCTATACTGCGCGGGATTTTTGTCCTGCAAATTTTCATTAAAGTCCCGCCTTGGAGCCACTATGAGTGATTTAGAGAGCCTGTTCGCCAGCAATGCAAAATGGGCCGAAGACATCAAACGCAGAGAGCCTGACTTTTTTTCCAATTTGGCACAACAACAAGCACCGGAATATCTGTGGATTGGCTGTTCCGACAGTCGTGTACCAGCCAATCAGATTGTGGATTTGGCTCCGGGCGAACTGTTTGTACATCGCAACGTAGCCAACGTCGTAATCCACACAGACTTAAACTGCATGACCGTTCTGAACTATGCAGTTGAGTTTCTTAAAGTAAAACATGTGATGGTGACCGGTCACTATGGTTGCGGCGGCGTTAAAGCGGCGTTGGAAAACCGTAAACTGGGCTTGATCGATTATTGGCTGCGCAATATCCGTGATGTCTATTACAAGCACAAAGAAATTGTTGATGAAATCCAGGACTTGGATGCTCGCGTCAACCGCCTCTGTGAACTGAACGTGGTGCAGCAAGTAGAGAATATTGCCCGAAGCAATATAGTTCAAAATGCCTGGGCACGCGGCCAGGAGCTGAGTATCCACGGTTGGATTTACGACATTCACGATGGCATTTTGCACAAGCTTGTACCGCCAGTGGATTGTATTGAGCAAATCCCAGAGCAGTACCGCCTTTACTAAGCCAAAGTCAAAACCACTGCTTCGGGCACTTTACCCGGAGCAGTTATGCCCAAGACAATAATGTTGTTAGCCTGCATGCAGGTAATACCCTGTAATTCCCCACCCCAACACTTCCCCCCAGAATTAACCAACGCTGCTAGAAAGCCTTAGTCGCTGTTCTATACTTGGGCAATGCTCAATAACTTTTACCACTGGCGAGAAAATAAATGCAGGATAATTCACCGCCACCGTCCAAAACAGAATTTGAAACCCTGGTTTCCGGTGACACCTCACCTGAACTCTTTCAGCGACAACATTTAGAACCGGAGCAAGTTCGCCAGCTCTACCAGGGTTTCCCACTTTCGCTATTCTCATCGATTGTAATCGCACTCTGCCTCAGCGCCTCACAATGGAAAGTAATTGCTCACGCTGACATTATTCTGTGGAACCTTATTCTTGACGGTGCATTACTTGCGCGCCTGATTCTCTGGCTTAGCTGGAAAAATGTGCATCAACTCTACTCTGCACGCTTCTGGCTCAATACCTTTCGCTTGGGCACCTGGCTAACTGGTTTAGCTTGGGGTTCTGCTGCATTTTTATTGTTTGCCCACGATGCAAGCATCTATCAAGCACTGTTGGCATTTACGCTCGCAGGTATCGCCACCGGCTCGGTTACCTCTCTCACTGTCGATAAATACTGCAGCATTGGCTTTGTGATATTAGCTATCAGCCCTCTGTGCGTGGTGATGCTATTGCACAACAGTCCTACCGCTATTGCTATGGCTAGCATGAGTTTTATATTCATTCTATTTGTAATTGCAGGAACTGCTCGCACACGCAACATGATGACCGATCAACTCAACAAACAGTTTGATTTGTTGCATCTCAGCGAAGCGCTCGATAAAAAACAACGTTTGGAACAAATAATTAATAGTGCGCAATCTACTTTCATTCAGGAAAATAATGTTCACGCTGCACTCGAAAGCTTACTAAAAAACACGTTAAACCTATGCGACAGCAAACTCGGGTTTATCAGTCAGGTTCACAGGGATGACCAAGATCAACCTTTTATGCGAGCGTTAGCTTTCTCCAGTATCAAAAGCAACGATTTGCAACTAAGTTTGTTTCGCGAAAAAAACCTACCCACCAATGGAGAATATCGAAATCTCGGCACCATGTTCGGCAGCATAATGTTGACCGGCAAACCACTGATTACCAGCCACCTGGGGCGCGACTTGCGTGCAGCAGCGCTTCCACCCGGCCACCCGGCTATCGAAAGTTTTATAGGCATCCCCGTATTTAATGGCAAAGAACAAATTGCCATTTTAGGCTTAGCCAATGCACCAGCTGGTTATTCGATTGACACAGTTAACTACCTTGAGCCAATCCTCAAAAGCATTGCCCAATTCATCCAGACGCTCAGCCATCAACAGCAACATGAACAGGACCAAGCCGCTCTGGAAGCGAGCAACCAACAACACCAGACCATTCTCAACGATATTGCCGATGGCATTATCATCATTGATAAATCTGGCATCATCCAAAGTTTTAATCATGCAGCGGAAACGATTTTTGGTTATCGCGCCCCGCAAGTGGTAAGTAAAAATGTCAGCATGCTCATGCCAGAACCTTATCGCTCAATGCATGACAGCTACCTCCAAAATCATTTAAAGACCGGCAAAAAAAATATTCTCGGTATAGGTCGGGAGGTACGCGGCATTCGCCGCAATGGACAAGAATTCCCCATGGACTTGATGGTCTCGCGAGTGTACCAACAGGGAGAGCCAGTGTTTATTGGAATCGTCAGGGATATTACCGAAAAGAAACGTATTGATGATCTGCGCATGCAGTTTATCAATGCCGCCACTCGGGAAATCCTGGGGCCACTACACTTGATAAGTGAGGCTATTACCTTACTACGCAAGCGCGCCAGTGAAGAGCTTCCTGAACATCTGGTTAACCTCACCGAAATAGTCCAAAGCAATAATTACCAGCTACAAAAACTCATGGGTAACTTGCTGGAAATGCAAAATTTGTCACGTACAGATTTAACTTTCAATCTCAGTTATCAACCTGCATTGCCGTTAATTCAAGCAGCAGTAGAACAGCAGCAAATTTTTTGTGACATTTACCAAAGCAAAGCGATAATCAACCACAACTTACATAATCCAATGATCAATACTGACTCACGCCGGTTCGAACAAGCCATTGGGCATATTTTGCAGTTCTTATTAAAAGCAGCAGGGCGCGATGGACTGGTAGAAATAAATTTGGTTGAGGAAAGAGGGCAAATAAAATTTGAAATGAAGTGTATTTCTCACAAATTAGATAAGGCAGACCGGAACGAATTGCAACAACAAATAGAACAGAAAATCAGTTTACACCATGCGGGATACAAAGAAGGAGTAGAGTTTGGTCTGGCCATCGCCAAAGAAATAATACAGCGTATGCACGGCACTATTGAACTGCAGCCACAAATGGAAACAATTAATTTTGGAGTCAGCTTCCCTCAAGCGCCACAGCGTTATTAATGATTGCCGTGTTGAAGGTTAAGGACAATTTTCATAAGCTTTAGAGGCGATTGCCACCTCCAAGCGATTTAATTTTTTCCAGCAACTCGGAACCCATTTTATCCAGGACAACGGTTTTATCGACAGCACCTATTTGCACCGCCTCTTTGGGCATACCATACACCACACAGCTAGCTTCATCTTGTGCGAAGGTATACCCGCCTTGTTGTTTAATCGCCAACATTCCCTTTGCGCCGTCTTTGCCCATTCCAGTCAGCAACACGCCCAACACATTTTTACCTCCAGCCATGGCAACAGATTCCATCATTACATCCACTGCTGGCCGATGACGATGTACAGGCTCTGCATTAGAGAGCTTAACAAGATAATCTGCCCCTGAACGCACAACAATAAGATGGTGCCCGCCAGGCGCCAAAAATGCATGCCCCGGCAATATTCTTTCACCGCCTTTAGCCTCCACCACATGCAGCCGCGTGACTTTATTCAAGCGCTCTGCATAAGTTCGCGTAAAACCTGCCGGCATATGCTGGGTAATAACAATACCAGGTACAGCCGCCGGTAATTGCAACAATAAATCCTTAATAGCTTCCGTACCTCCCGTAGAGGCACCTATGGCGATTATTTTTTCTGTTCCCTGCATGGACGATGTAATTTTTTTATCCGGTGCCACAATTTTGTCGCGATGATTATCAACCTGAGCCAGAGGCCTTACCTTGACCTGGGCGGCCATCTGAATTTTTTCTACAATCAACTCCGCGTACTCGCGAATACCTGCAGTAATGCCTAGTTTGGGCTTAGGAATAAAATCCACAGCACCCAACTCAAGCGCCTGTAAGCTTGCCTCAGCTCCCTCTTCCGTCAGAGTAGATATCATAATCACCGGTGTTGGTCTGGCGCGCATTAGTTTTTGCAAAAAACTCAAGCCATCCATGCGCGGCATTTCAATGTCGAGGGTAATCACATCAGGGGAAAACTGTTTCACCATATCTCGCGCAACATAAGCATCTGGTGCCAAACCCACCAATTGCAACCCGGGTGTAGCGCGGATTATTTCTGCCAGCAAACTACGCACTAACGCCGAATCATCGACAACAAGCACTTTAATAGACACGAGGATTACTCCGAAAAAAGCTCAACATCTCCCGCTTTGGGAGTGTACTTAACCCGCAAACGGTACTCACTTTCGCGATCCATAATGGTGGAGTTATGAATAGATTTTATTTTCTTGACCAGCACTTTTCCTGTTTTTGGGAAAAAATATACCTTACGCGGATAAGGCCCAAGCAGATCCTGGGCAACAATCGGAATGGCTTCATTGTGTAAATAGTTCAACACAAACTCGGCATTGCGCTCCCCCACATTGTTCATAGTAATGCCACGTAACACATTCCCACCACCAAAAACCTTAGCCTCAAGGCGATTTCGATTAGCACCGGTTTTTAATAAGTGATTAATTAATAATTCCATAGCATAGCTGCCATAACGTGCTGACTCAGCGAGCAAACCAGACTGATTGGATTCATCGTTAGGCAATAAAAAATGATTCATACCACCAACACCAGAATAACGGTCGCGCAAACAAACAGCCACACAAGAACCTAACACGGTCACAATCATTTTGTTCGTCGAGGTTACGTAATATTCGCCCGGTAAAATCTTGGCTGCTTCACAATTAAAGTAGCGGTCATGATAGGTATTAGGGGCCAAATGAACATCCTGCTCAAGGCTCATAAGCCGCACCTTCGTTAATATTGTCGGCTACAGAATCAATCGCCTGATAGGTCGTCTTATCTACCAAACGAACCAAGTGTGCAGCATGTGAAAAACTTTCTGAGTGTCCCGCTATGTATAAACCTTCCGGCTTAAGTAGGCGCATCATCCTTGTCAGCAAAACCATTTGGGTTTGCTTATCAAAATAAATCATGACATTGCGACAAAAAATCACATCAAATTTTCCTTCCAGCGGCCAGCGTTTATCCAGTAAATTAATTTTTTTAAATTCGACCAGTTGCTTCAATGCATCAATAACTTTGGCGTTGCATGCATTACTGCCTTTCCCTCTGAGGAAAAATTGTTTTTTCTGAGATAGCGATAGGGACTGAAGACGACTGAGCGAGTAAACGCCGCGACTGGCTTCGGCTAACACATTACTATCGATATCCGAAGCAATAATATCTACTGGTGGGTCGTAACGACCGAAGGTCTCAATTAATGTCATAGCAATAGAGTATGGCTCTTCGCCAGTACTAGATGCGGCACACCAGACCCGCAAACGCGCCGGAGAATTTTTATGCTTATTAGCATAAGCAGCCAGAATTGAAAAATGGTGTGGTTCGCGAAAAAAAGCGGTTAGATTAGTGGTTAATGCATTAACAAACTCTTCCTGCTCAGGAGGATTTTTTTCCAGATAATCCAGATAGTCCGAAAAATCTGCTAATCCAAGAACCCGCAAGCGACGAGCAAGCCGACTATAGACCAACTGTTTTTTGCTGTCCGCCAAATGAATTCCCGCTTTGCGATGAATAATCGCCCTGACACGCTCAAAATCGGCAGGGCGATAACTAAACTCCCGCTCATTCATTAAAACTCTTCCCACTCATCATCCTGAGCAGATTTTGGTGGTGTTAGTTTTTTAGTGGTTGTAGTTGATGCGGATTTAAGCTTTGGTGGTGAAGGACGTTTTTTCGATACGGCATCCTGTGAACTATCAGTTGCTAATTGGAATTGACCAACACTTTGTGTTAATTGATCGGCCTGGGCTTGTAAACTTTCAGCAGCAGCGGCGGCCTGTTCAACCAAAGCGGCATTTTGTTGCGTCATTTCATCCATGTGTGACACAGCAGTGGACACCTCTTCTATACCAGTAGACTGCTCTGCTGAAGCCGCAGCTATCTCTGCCATAATGTCGTTAACACGTTTTATTGCACTCACTATTTCCTTCATAGTGTCGCCAGATTTTCCAACCAACTGATTGCCGCTATCGATCTTTTGTACCGAATCCGATATCAGCGCCTTGATATCTTTTGCAGCATTTGCCGAGCGCTGGGCAAGCGTTCTAACCTCAGAGGCAACCACCGCAAACCCCCGCCCCTGATCACCCGCGCGAGCAGCTTCTACGGCTGCATTCAGTGCAAGAATATTAGTTTGGAAAGCAATACCATCGATCACACCAATAATGTCGGAAATTTTCCGTGCCGACTCATTAATAGCGTTCATGGTAGTAACAACTTGCTGAATCAAAACACCGCCATCCACGGCAACTGCAGACGCTTGTTCCGCCAGTACATTTGCTTGCTTCGCATTATCGGCATTTAATTTCACTGTAGAAGTGAGCTCCTCCATAGAAGAAGCCGTTTCCTCCAGATTCGCTGCCTGCTGCTCAGTACGACTGGAAAGATCTGCATTACCTTGAGCAATTTCACTTGCTGCAGTAAAAATCGTTTCAGCTGCTGTTCGAATCTCGCCGAGCATATTAGTCAGGCTTGCAGTTGTCTCATTGCAATAATTTTTTAAGTCTCCAAAAGTGCCAGAGTACTCAGCATCTACCGTCTCTGTTAAATCACCACGAGAAATAGCACCTAACACACGAGCAACATCAGTCAATCCCTTCTCAGCGGTCATAGTTAACTGATTCAGTCCTTCAGCTAACTTCAAAATAAACCCTTGCATTTCATCAGTTTTTATACGCTTACTGAAATCACCAGCTACCGCCGCAAGCACCAATGAATTAACTTCAGTTTCAACAGCTACTTCAACAGTTCGGTCTAACCATTCAACTACTGAGCCTAAACGCACACCTTTTTTGGTAAAAATAGGGTTAGCAACAAGCCGGAAATGTCTTTTACCAACAACGATATTGGAAGTGAAACTAGTAGTAAGGTTATCCAACAGTTTCATTTGATGGACAGGATTTTTATGAAACTGATCCATAGAGTTTCCAACAATTCTATCAACAGCGAAATGTGGTAGAACTGCTCGAATATCTAACTCGGCAGCGCGTAACATTGCCTCTACCGATTTATTCATATAAATAATTTTTCTATCTGGATCTGCGATCATCACATTTGTCGATGTTGTATCGAGGGCACCTAATAGCCGGGCCATTTCATTTTCAGCTTCAACCTCTTTGGTTCTATCAATCCACTCAACAACAGATCCAAGTCTTTCACCGCCTGCAGAAAAAATTGGATTGGCAATCAAACGAAAGCTGCACCCAGCGACGACAATATTACCTATATAAGTATCTTTGAGATTTTCTAGTAGATGAGTTTGATGAGCTGGATTTCGATGAAAGATATCCATGCTACTACCAAGAATTTTATCAACAGAGAAGTGGGGTAGCGCATTACGCAATTCAGATTCAACTCCCCTCAACATTTTCTCAACTGCTTTATTCATATAAACAATAATGCGGTTATTGTCAGCCACCATGACATTGGATGAAGTCGAATTTAAAGCGCTATAAATCCGATTCATCTCCAACTGACTATTAATTGATTTAAGGGTTTTCTCAGTAATATCAGTTGCATACTTTACGACTTTTATTGGTTTCCCCTGTGAGTCTAGAATGGGGTTATAGCTTGCTTGAATCCAAACCTCCTTACCTCCTTTACCAATACGTTTATATTGGCCAGCCTCAAAATCCCCCCTAGCCAACGACTGCCAAAAACGACGATATTCGTCACTAAGACGGTAAGAATTCTCGACAAACATTCCATGATGATGACCTCTAATTTCATCGATACTGTAATCCATCAAACGTAGGAAATTATCATTTGCAGATAAAATTGTTCCATCCAGCGAGAATTCAATAACAGCCTGAACACGATCAACGGCAGTTAATTTTCCCTTTAGTGCTTCCCATTCCTTAGCATCCACTTTAACTAAATCTTTATTGGTGCCCAGTAATTCTGACAGTTTCATTGTGATAACTCCTAGACAGTTTTTTGTTGCGTTGTAACATCATCAAAAAGCCCCAACTCATCGCTGGAAACCAATTCATTAATATCAACCAAAACAATCATTTGCTCGTTGATACTCGCGAGTCCCAGTAGATAACGACTATTAAACGCAACACCAAAATCGGGCGGCGGCAGCACCTGTTCTTTTTTCAAGCTAACCACATCAGAAACACCATCGACCACCATACCTACTATGCGATTATCAATGTGTAAAACTATGACAATAGTAAATTCGTCATAAGTTACCTCACCAACATTAAATTTAATTCGCAAATCAACGATCGGGACTATATCTCCACGCAAATTGATCACACCTTTTATAAAAGGTGGAGCATTCGCAATCTTGGTTACCGATTCGTATCCGCGAATTTCCTTCACCGTTAATATATCGATTGCATAGTGCTCATCACCCAAACTAAATGTCAGAAACTCTTGCAATTCATTGGTGAAAGATGATGGGGAGGATTGATCCATATACAAAAACTCCGGTAAATAATTAACACATTGCAGCCAAATGAACTGAGTGATCTACAGCCAATGCCAGTGATTCCACATCCAAAATCAACGCTACACTGCCATCACCTAAGATAGTTGCACCGGCAACACCATCCACACGTTTGTAATGTTGCTCTAAACTTTTAATAACCACTTGTTGCTGACCAACCAAAGCATCCACAAATAACGCAAAACGATGCTTCGTAGTTTCTACCAGTACGACTATGCCTTTTGAAACCTCATTAAATTGCGGCTCCAGCTGCATAATTTTGTAGAGATGCAAGATTGGCCAATACTCATTGCGAACTTGTAACAGCTGATCATTATTAGCCAGGGCTTTAATATCTTTTTGTGCAGGCTGGATAGATTCAACAATATGAACCAATGGAATGATAAATGTCTGGTCACCAACGGATACGCACATGCCATCAACTATCGCAAGAGTTAACGGCAAATGAATAGTAAAAGTTGCACCCTCACCTTCGCGTGATTCAATGTGAATTCGACCACCCAAGCTTTGGACATTACGTTTGACAACATCCATACCCACACCACGCCCAGAAATATCAGTGACGGCAGCCGCAGTGGAAAAACCGGGTGCAAAAATAAGTTGCCAGACATCTTCGTCTTTAGGGTTTTCGTTAACAGGAATATTATTTTCGGCAGCCTTCGCTAAAATACGTTTGCGATTTAAACCACCACCGTCATCGCTGATACTGATGACAATAGTGCCGCCCTGCTGCGCGGCTCTTAAGGTTACCTTACCAACAGGATTTTTCCCGCGGGCCTGGCGTAACTCAGGCGATTCAATTCCGTGATCGATACTGTTGCGCACCAGATGTGTAAGTGGATCAACCAGTTTTTCGGTTAACCCTTTATCCAGTTCTGTGTCGCCCCCCTCAATAACCAAATCGATTTGTTTGCCCAACTTGCTCGCCAAGTCACGAACCACTCGAGGAAAACGATTGAATACAAACGATACAGGAAGCATTCGAATCGACATAACTGCTTCTTGAATTTCACGTGTATTGCGTTCTAATTCATTGGCAACTGCTTGAAATTTTTCAGCAATCGCTCCCTCAAGGCTCTGCCCTAAAAGATTCATCATGGATTGCGTGATAACAATTTCACCCACAAGATTAATCAACTGATCGACCTTGGCAACATCCACACGAATTGATGAACTCTCTACCAAGGTTTCAGATGGTTTGTTTTTAGCTGGCTTTGGCAAATCACCAGTATTAGCTGGAGGGGAAACCTGAATATTGCTTTCTACAATTGAAGTAGGAACAGGTCTATTTGGAGATTGTGTAACAGGGGCTGGTTGATGAGTTATCTCGTTAGTTGACGGCTGGATTTGCTCCTCAAAAAAACCAAAGGCTTCATCTTTATGGCTAGTGAGCAGGCTATCCACAAAACCAAAAACTGTATCGCTCTCCTGTTGGATTGTTGACTCAATAGGGTCATCAAAAAAGCCAAAGGCATCATCAGCTACTGGCGCATCTTGCTCAAAAAAGCCAAAGGCCTCTTCTTCTGCAACAGCCATTGTTTCACCAAAAAGGCCGTAATCCTGCTCCTGTTCATCATGGGGTTTAGCCTGCACCGAAGCACCAGAGGTAACCAATTCCAACTCTTGGGTTAATTGGTGAATACCTGCCCAATCAATATCTTCGCCCTGGCGATAGGCTGCCAGAATATCTTTTAATTTATCCACTGCGCGCAAAAACAAATCCACCATAGATGCGGTAATGGATAAATTGCCCTTGCGAATCTTATCCAACAAACCTTCCCAGACATGAGTTGCACTGGTCAGCGCATCAAAACCGAATATACCGCTACCACCTTTAATGGAATGAGCTGCACGAAAAATGCTATTGAGCATTTCAGTATCTGGATCGGTCACGTCCAATTCCAAAAGTAACTGCTCCATCTCGTCCAGATGTTCCTGGCTTTCATCGAAGAAAACAGTGTGAAATTGTTTCATGTCAATTGACATACGCTAGTCCTATCAGCAAAAACGCTCAGCAGTTATTCAGACTTCAATGGAAAAATTTAATTAACCCATAACTTTTTTTGCTATTTCCAATAATTTATTAGGGTCAAATGGCTTCACCATCCAGCCAGTCGCTCCTGCCGCTCGTCCTTGCGCTTTCATTGCATCACTCGCTTCAGTAGTTAAAACAACTATTGGAGTTCGGGCGTGAGTAGGCAAACCGCGTAATGACTTTATTAAAGTCAAGCCATCCATATTCGGCATATTTTGATCAGTCAACACAAAGTCATAACTTTTTGCTTTACACAAGTTAAATGCCTCCAAGCCATCTTTTGCAGCAGTGACTGTATAACCGGCCATTTTCAAAGTGGCTTCAACCATTTGTCGTACTGATACGGAATCATCAACAATTAACACATGCTTACTCATAGGTTTAACCTGCGATAACATTTATTGGATTGATCGAATAACTGCACATATTCTGTTTCCCGGTGGAATTATCTCTACCGCTTGAGCCAAACCGCGAATAAGGTGCAAACCACGACCAGAAAGTTTTTCATCACTGCGTTTATCCAACTTGCCAGGGTCGTACCCATCACCCGTATCTCTAACGCTAATGGTTAGATCGGGATTAGGCGCCTCGGGATTCCACTCAATAGCCAAGCAAATCACATCTTTTGCTGTTAATTTATGTAGTCGACTTTCACGTTCCTGAAAATAAAGATCGAAGCCATCCTCTTTTTCTTTTAACCCAGACTCAAGCCGTAAAATACCGTGATCAATGGCATTACTGATCATTTCAGTAACAATTAGAAAGACAATTTGGCAAATATTTTTCTCCAAGCCCAAATATTGCAAAAATTCATTCACCAAAGGAGGAATTTCACAGTCAGCAATCTGGCGGCCGGACAATTCAAGACCCCAAGAAAAGCGCCCAAAGCCTTCCGCAATTTTCCCTCTCATCCCCTGACCAGACAACAGAATAGAACTACCTATTAGCATCCGGCTTGGTGTAAGTGTGCACATAGAAATGTCATCCTTAAAATGCCCCATTCCGGTGTGAAGCTTTAGTGCAGAAATCAATTCATCATGTAAATTGTCAGGATCGGACTCGATAACTTCCACCACTCGCCGCATGGAAAAGCTATCGCCCATGGAGTTTGCCTCCTCCAGCAGGCCATCTGTATAACCAAAAAGAAAACCTGTTTTGGTATAACGAAAAGTCTCCACTGTTGAGTCAAATTGATGATCATCCAATATTCCGAGCGCCATATGACGCGAACGAAATGACTGAAGAATTTTACCGGCGCTAACCCAGTAAGCAGTTGGCATTCCACCGTTCCATATGTGTAATTCACCCGTGCCCTGTTGGACGTGAATAATCAACGCTGCCACAAATCGATCAGGGGGAGTATCGCGACTGAGTTTCTTATTAAGCTCAGTTACAATCGGCTGAAGATGAAAACCTTTGGCAACCATGCTGTTAAAAATGGATACCGCCGGCATAATGGTAATAGCCGCTGAGAGACCGTGACCTGTTGCATCTGCCAACATGAAATACAAATCACCACTGGGAGATGTTCGCGCCATGGCAATATCGCCACTGAATGACGAGGATGACTGGAGCCAGGTTTCCACGCCCTCTACACGCTGACTATTTTGCCCCAGTAGATATTCATAAATAAATTTGGCAACGGCTTCCTCGCGCTCTGCTTCACGTTTGAAATGAGCTAGCTCGGCGTTTTGCAAACTAATCAGTTTTTGCATAGCAACCGAGTTAATCAATGCCCGTACTTTTAACGCCAACAATGAAAGGTTAACCGGTTTAATAATGTAGTCGGCAATACCGCACGAAAAGCAATTTTCTAGAAATTCCGGATCTTCATTAACAGAGATCATAATGACCGGCGGTACTGAATGCGTCGAATCTTTGGTCAAGCTGCGCATCAAATCCAAACCTGTGCCGTCACCTAGGTCATAGTCAAGCAACACCAGGTCAATCTCATCGGCTTTTTTTAATGTTTGCCCGGCTTCAGCTAAACCGTATGCTGAAACTGTATCCAGACCTTTACTGGATAGAAACTCACACAAAAGCTGGTTAAGCAGCTGGTCATCATCGACCACCAGAATCGTAAGGGATTTTTCCGACAGCAATTCAGTCATGAGTGATCGCCGCTTGCTTATGTCATGTATTCGAAAATACGCTGCATATTTGCCATATCCAGTATTTGTGCTGTTGCTCCCTTGGCACCCTTGATATACATTTTTTTATTTGCTGCAGAAGCCCGGCGTTGCCACATCATCATCATGCCCAGCGCAGCACTGTCCAAATAATCCACTTGCCCAAAATCGAAGACAATTTCATTGATAACCGGATTATCGATACAGGATGCACATTGTTTTTGAAAATCTTTGTGGTAGCCATAATCAAATCGCATAGGTAAAACCACCACCGCTCGCTCGCTCATAACAACTCCATATTGCGCTGACGCGCTTGTTAATCTATATCAATGATCTTTTGAATATTTGCCAACCCCAAAATTTCTTTTGGTGCAGATTTCAAATTACTAATAATCAATTTTGCATTGTTCGCCTGAACTTTTTTGTTGGACATAACGAGCAAACCTATACCGGCGCTGTCGATATACTCCATCTCAATACAGTCCAGCGTAATATTCCCGCCTTCCTTCATGGCCGCTGCTATAGCCGCATTGAACTCACCGCTTGATGAATAATCGAACCGCTTTGGCATACGGATAACAGCTGCTGTTTGAGTCATTAGTCACTCCTGAAAATTAAAATAGATCAACTGAACCGCCGGCGATCGACGATGCAGACACAGGATTGTGTTTTCTACGCAACTCGCCAGTCTGGTAATTAACAAGTTCCGCTTGCAAGCCTTGCGGGTACTTCCAAGCTGTTTTTAATTGGGAAATAAGCGGGAGCAGCTCACTGAGTTGGGAGATGGTGTACTCCAGATTTTGTTTGGACATATCCTCAAACTGCAGCGCGCGCGTTGCATTGTTTAGTGCGTCAACCAGTGCAGCAACAAGCGACTCTAGCTGATGCGTGATTTTCTGATCAGAGTCAGCCTTATTGATTAGCTGATTACTTATTTTTTGCATTTCTGCTTTTGCCAGCAACACATAAGTCATGTCTTGCGATGCAACATCGCCCACAACCTGATCCAGATCGGCAATCGCATTAGCGATTCCACCTAATTGTTGCTGAATATCGCGACTAAACCCGGCTGAACGATTGGAGAGCGCCCTCACTTCATCAGCAACTACTGCAAAACCGCGTCCTGCCTCTCCGGCACGGGCAGCTTCAATGGCGGCATTAAGTGCAAGTAAATTGGTTTGTGACGCAATTTGATCTATATCTTTTAACGCGCGGATGACGTCTGGCATTTGATCAGCAATTTTCCCTACTTTTTCGACTAGCTCCATTGAAGATGCACTGATTTCTACAGTGGTATCAACAAAACGATTTAATAAATCATAGGTGTTTTCTGCAAATAAACTCATGCGTGCAGATATAGTGTTTTTATCCGCATCACCTTCATAAAGTAACTGGTGTAAAAACAACTGCTGTTGATCAAGAAGGTTTTTAATAGTGCTAAACGACTGCACTAACACTTGTATCGCATCCGATTGGATAGCGATTTGTGAATTCAGGTTCTGCCCCGTCTCTCTCAGGGTAGAGTCGAGGATTTGGCTGGTAGTTTCGAGCGATGCGCCACTTGAACACGGCAATATTTCAGATGTTGTAGGGGCGTTTGAACTAGCGCCCGCAGATATACCTAAAGGCTGAAGTCCAAACTGTTGGTAAAGCGCCAATACCGACGTAGCAAAAATCGCTGCCAAGACCGGATGAAGCCATATGCCTAAAACCGAACCCCCACAAAGGGCCAGCAGTATCACCAGTGCTTGCTTGATCGGCATAAGGTTGAAATCCCCTGCATTACTCAACAGGGCTTTAACTGCTCCTGTCATCCATTGGTATGTTTAAAAGTAGCAGGTTTATTTTTAGATGCTTGCAGCAATAACCAGGCGGTCAAAAAAATTTTACGCCATTGCAGCGATTGCTTGATGCAGAACAAAAAAATCACTTAAAAAAAATATTTATATAACTAGATGCAATCAAGACTGCATAACACTCCGGTTTAAAAAGCAAAACGGCAGCCCAAAGGCTGCCGTTTTGCAAGACAATCAAAAAAACTTTCGTTTACCGCACAGCAACCACGCCTTCTTCGATCTTGGCTTTCCAGATTTGCGGGCCAGTAGTGTGTACCGATTCACCGCGCGAATCCACCGCTACAGTAACGGGCATGTCTTTCACGTCAAATTCGTAGATAGCCTCCATTCCCAGCTCAGGGAAGCCGAGCACTTTGGCTGATTTAATCGCCTGCGCCACTAAATAAGCCGCACCGCCAACCGCCATGAGATACACGGATTTGTTATCGCGGATCGCTTCAATCGCAGCCGGGCCGCGCTCGGATTTACCGATCATGCCCAGCAAACCGGTTTGCTCCAGCATAGTGCGGGTGAATTTATCCATGCGCGTGGCGGTGGTGGGACCAGCAGGGCCAACTACTTCGTCGCGCACCGGGTCAACCGGGCCAACGTAATAGATGAAGCGCCCTTTCATGCTCACTGGCAGCGCTTCGCCTTTGGTGAGCAGGTCGGTCATCTTTTTATGGGCAGCATCGCGACCGGTAAGCATTTTGCCGGAGAGCAAAATTGTCTCGCCGGTTTTCCACTCTTGTACGTCTTCGGGTTTGATGGTGTCCAGATTAACGCGGCGCACGCTATCACCCACTTCCCAGGTAATATCCGGATAGTCTTCCAGCGATGGTGGTGTTTGGAACGCTGGGCCTGAGCCATCCAACACAAAATGCGCATGGCGAGTAGCGGCGCAGTTGGGAATAATCGCCACTGCTTTGTTGGCGGCGTGGGTTGGATAATCTTTGACTTTGATATCCACCACAGTGGTCAAACCACCCAAGCCCTGGGCGCCAATGCCCAAGCGATTCACCTTGTCGTACAGCTCAATGCGCAACTCTTCTGCACGATTGCTCGCCCCGCGCGCTTGCAGCTCCTGAATATCTACCGGCTCCAGCAGCGCTTCTTTAGCGAGCAGCATGGCTTTTTCTGCGGTGCCGCCAATGCCGATACCCAACATACCCGGAGGGCACCAGCCAGCGCCCATTTCCGGCACTACTTTGAGCACCCAATCCACAACGGAATCCGAGGGGTTAAGCATCGCAAATTTGGTTTTAGCTTCAGAGCCGCCACCTTTGGCTGCAACATGCACATCCACAGTATTACCGGGCACTATATTGTAGTGAATAATGGCAGGCGTGTTATCGCCAGTATTTTTGCGAGCGCCGTCAGGGTCGGCAAGAATGGATGCACGCAATACATTGTCCGGGTTGTTGTAGGCGCGTCGAACACCTTCATTCACCATATCGGTCAGGCTCATTTGTGCATCCCACTGTACATCCATCCCCACAGTGACAAACACAGTCACTATGCCCGTGTCTTGGCAAATCGGGCGATGCCCCATGGCACACATGCGGGAGTTAATAAGAATTTGCGCCATTGCATCTTTAGCGGCTTTGTTCTCTTCGCGTTCGTAGGCCTTGTGTACTGCCTGGATAAAATCCACGGGATGATAGTAGGAAATAAATTGCAGCGCATCGGCGACGCTGTCGATCAGGTCTTGCTGGCGAATCACGGTTGGCATAAGCGCATCTCTTGTTATGAATCAGCTTCACTGATCCGTTGGGTTAAAGCGTTAATTAATAAATTGCGGAACAAAAAGTGGAGCCAATTCTACACCATCAAACCTGCCGCTGGCGCTCCGGCACAGGACTTTATCCGGCGAAAAAGTAGCCAATTCGACAAGCAGCAACTAGGCTAAATTAAGTGCCATCGTTGAAGGAATTAATTGCCTATGAACGCTTTATCTCTTCGCTTCAAACTTAGCTTGAGCGTTGCGCTCATCCTCGCTTTTAGCATGGGCACCCTCAGTCTTGTTGCCTGGAAATCCATGTCCAATAATGCCAGGGAATCTATCGCCAGCAGCGAAGCCTCCATGAAAGAAACGATTAATCATCGCCTGCTGGAAATTGCCCAAGTAAGTGCACTGGAAACCAGTTCGCTGCTCAACCGCAACTTTGATGTCGCACTTCATTTGGCCAGTATTCTGGGTGGTACCGCGCATGGTAGTGGAAGCCCGTTCTCCCGCGATCAAGTAAAACGGATGGCGTTTGACATGCTTGTGGCAACACCTTCGGCATCATCTATCTATGCCCAGTTTGATACCAATGGCTACGATAATCGTGACAGCGAATTTATTGGCGATACCAACTACAGTTCAGAAACTGGCAGCTTGGGAATTTATTGGGTCGCAGAGAATAGTGGCCCCGTATTCAGCCAGGTGAGTTATGCCGATCAATATGATTCAACTCTGGATACCAATGGCTTGCGTAAGGCTGAGTGGTATCTCTGTAGTCGTGACAATCGCAAACCTTGTTTGATGGAACCCTACCTTTACGAAGTCACGCCCGGAAAACAAGTCTTGTTAACATCGCTGGTAGCGCCCGTACTGGTAAACAATGAGTTTCGTGGTGTTGCTGGTATAGATATAGATTTGCCCGTACTGCAAAGCAATTTGGTTGCACAGTCAGCCGAACTCTATCAAGGGCAAACCAGTATGTATTTACTCAGTCCACGCAACACAGTGGTTGCCAGTAGCTTGCATCCGGAATTTGTTGGCAAGCCTCTGCAAGCAGGAGACCCTGCATTATTTGAAGTGCTGGAGACAAACCGCAGTAATCAGTTTATTCATAAAGACCAGATAATTACTATTCAGCCAATCAAAGCAGATGCCGTTGCCACTGAATGGCGCATGGTCATAGTCACTCCCTCAGCTATTGCTTATCAAGTAGTGGACGAGTTAAGCCAATCCATGCAGCAAAGTAGTGTATCTACTGCGCGAAATATGATTGTACTTGCGCTGATTTTGCTAGTGGTATTCGTGGCGGTTGTGTCCTTCTGGATCAAAAAATCCACCCAACCTATTGTCAATATGAGTGAAATGATGCGCGATCTGGCAAGCTCCGATGGTGATCTCACTCGAAAATTAGTTCCCTCGAATGACCGGGAGCTGATCGACATGGCAGAAGGTTTTAATAATTTCACTGAAAAATTGCGCGCCATGATACTCGCGCTAAAAGCTGATTCGATTCGGTTGAAAGAACAAAGCAATAGTTTGACTGGCACATCCAAAAACACACGTTCGGCCACCGAAATACAAGTTGAGCAAATTCAAAATATTATGACCGCCATTCATGAAATGTCGGCAACTGCCAATGCAGTCGCCAAGCTCGCCAGTAATACTTCAAGCGATTCGCAAGCTTCGGTAAAAGAAATCAATAATGCCCGTGATTTATTTCAACGCACACTGGAAGAATTTAAAGGTGTCGCCACTGACTTTTCCAACTCGAGTCAAAATATTCAACGGGTGGCGGAAAGTAGCCACAGGATTAGTGGCATTACCGATGTCATTCAAAGCATAGCGGCGCAAACTAATCTTCTGGCATTGAATGCTGCGATTGAAGCAGCGCGAGCAGGTGAACAGGGACGAGGATTTGCTGTTGTGGCAGATGAAGTTCGTTCACTTGCAGCACGCACCCAACAATCCACAGAGGAAATTAAAAATTTAATTCAGGGTTTGCAGCAACAAGTTGACCAAACGGTTGTGCAAATTAATCAAAACACCCAGCGTGTTGGCGACACTCTCTCTGAAGCAGAACATGCCTACGAACGTTTGACGACTGCAACCCAAGGGATTAACTCCATCACCGATAGTGCTTATCAGGTTGCGGCGGCAGCAGAAGAGCAGAATCAAGTTACCGAAGAAATTAATCGTAATATCTCCGCAATCGGCGATGCAACACATGAACTTGAGCGTTTATCGCAGAGTGTGTTTGCCGCAAGCGGCAACGTGGACAAAATCACTCAGGATATTGATGGTCACTTATCACATTTACGTTGCTAACAGACCGCAGCTACTATCAACACAAAGGAGATATTGCAATGCAAATAACGAAAGGTTTCGCAGCTTTCTCTATGTTATTAGCCGTGACTACACAACCTGTTCACGCAGCTGTTTCGGGGAAAATATCCTTGATGAGTAATTATCTTTCTTACGGTTTATCGCAAACACTGGATGAACCCGCAGTACAACTCACCACCACCTGGTCGGGTGAATCGGGTTTATACCTCAGTGGTTGGGCATCACAGGTTGACTTCGGCGAGGGTACAGATACAGAAATGGGTGTTTATGCCGGCTACAGCATGAGTATCAACGAGGGATATTCATTAGACGCTGGAATCGCGCAATTTTTGTATGAGGGAGCAGACATTAGTGATGAATATAAATACAACGAAATATATACCTTGTTCAACACGCCAGTTATTAATATTGGGCTTCATTACGCGTGGGATTATTTCGGTAGCGGCGCGGGTTATACCGTTGTACAAGTCTCCAGAGTATTTTCCATTAATAATTTTTTCAACCTGACCTTAGGCGCAGATTACGCCGTAACCAGCGATGAAACACGTTACTCTATTTTAGGAGAGTCCGATTACCTACATTATTTTGCAAGAGCAGAAAAAGAAATGATCGGGTTACAGTGGAGTTTGAGTTTGCATGAAACAAGCATGCCGGAATCTGAAACTGATGAGGCCAGAATTGTAGCGGGTGTTGGCTGGGCTTTCTAATAAAAGACATAGATAAATATGAAAACACCCGGCCTGAGCCGGGTGTTTTCATGACGAGCATTAAAACAAAACTAAGGTTTGGCACCCAACTGTTGTTTAATCTGCAGTAACTCGCGATTGGTACTACGGCGGAAATCATCAATGGCAGCAATCGCTTCATCATTATTGCGCACCCGAGCAGCAAGACTATCCAATGCGGTCATCTCCAGAGACATTTTGTTTATCTGCTCTTTCAATTCCTGAACGCTCTTTGACTGCTGGCTCACACTGCTCGCCATACCATCAATTTTTGCAGCGGCGGCATCTGCCACAGTTTTGTTAGCCGCCAATTCTTGCTTGAGTGAAGCCGTTGCAGTTTTCGCTTCACTGGCCGCTTTTTGTGCATTGGCAGCATCACGACCAACGGCAGTCGTTTTTTCATTAGCCGCTGCAATTGCTTTGCGATTGACTTCAACCAAACCTGCAACACGACGCAATTCACCATCCATTTTTTTCAAATTGGATTGCAAAGTAACCACTGACGCACTGGACTCCTCAGATGTCAGACTCAACTGCTGCTCCAAACCCTGGATACGCGTGTCAGCCTGTTTAAGCATTGATTGAGCCTGAAATAACTGCCAGCCTAAAAAACCTGCGCCAGCAACTGCAACCAAGGCAATGACCAATGCCACTACTGGCAAGCTACTGCTTGGGGCTGGAGCGCTATAACTTGGTGCAGGCGCTGCCTTGCGTGCGGGACGACTGGACAAAAAATCGTCGTCTTGATCCCGCTGGGTAGCTTGTTGGCGACGCGCTACAGGTTCGGCTGGCTCTGACACAGCACCAGTGGATAATGTGGGTTCTCTGCGTTCCATAACAACAGTTACCTTAACGATGGGTCAGTGGAAAAAATAGATTTTGAAAAATGATTAACGAGTGTGCGCATTTTATAGTAGCTGCTGATACAAACATAGGCTGCCACTTTTATTTAGCACCACATAAAAACGGGCCCGCAGGCCCGTTTTTATTCACCTCACCCTGCAAGTCACCGGCGGGTTAATGCATCAAATGCAGCATCAAATCTGATTACGCAGCATAGTTAGCGTTTACAAAATCCCAATTCACCAACGCCCAGAAGGCGTTCATGTAGGTCGGACGCGCATTACGGTAATCAATGTAATAAGCGTGTTCCCACAGATCAACTGTCAGGATTGGGGTAACTGAAGCATCAGTCAGCGGAGTTGCTGCGTTACTGGTATTCACGATTGCCACAGAACCATCCGCTTTTTTTACCAACCAGGTCCAGCTTGAACCAAAGTTATTGATGGCTGAGTTAGTAAATTCTTCTTTGAATTTTTCAAAAGAACCAAAGGCTTTGTTAATCGCTTCGGCAACAGCACCAGTTGCTGCACCGCCACCATTGGGGCTCAGGCAATGCCAGTAAAAAGTGTGGTTCCAGATTTGTGCAGCATTGTTAAATACACCACCAGAAGAGGTTTTGATGATTTCTTCCAGTGTTTTGCCTTCAAATTCAGTACCAGGAATCAAGCCATTCAACTTGTCTACATAAGTTTTATGGTGCTTACCATGGTGAAACTCCAAGGTTTCCTTGGAGATATGAGGAGCTAAAGCGTCAATTGCGTAAGGCAGTGCTGGTAATTCAAAAGCCATGATGGTTCTCCTAATTCACGGTTGTGTAAATTTAGTCTTGTTCAAAATTCAGGGAAAATAATACCAACTAAATGCTTTTGGCATTATTAAAAATTCGCTATCGCAATTTAAAAAGAGCAGAGACCGAAAACAATTGCGGCCCACTAGGGGCCGCAACTATCTATGGGGTCGACTTACATCATACCGCCCATGCCACCCATACCACCCATATCGTGGCCACCAGCAGCAGGTTTATCTTCTGGCAGATCAGCAACCATTGCTTCGGTGGTGATCATCAAACCGGCGATAGAACCAGCGGCTTGCAATGCAGTGCGGGTTACTTTGGCTGGATCAAGAATACCCATTTCGATCATGTCGCCATATACGCCAGTTGCAGCGTTGTAGCCAAAATTGCCAGTACCTTTTTTCACGGAATCAGCAACGACTGATGGCTCATCACCAGCGTTAGCAACGATTTGACGCAAAGGCGCTTCCATTGCACGGCGTGCGATGGTGATACCTGCGTTTTGATCTTCGTTGTCACCTTTCAGGTCAGCGATAGCGGCAACTGCACGAATCAGAGCAGTACCGCCCCCTGGAACCACGCCTTCTTCTACCGCTGCACGGGTAGCGTGCAGGGCGTCTTCAACGCGTGCTTTCTTCTCTTTCATTTCCACTTCGGTGGCAGCACCAACTTTGATTACCGCAACGCCGCCAGCCAGTTTAGCTACGCGCTCTTGCAGTTTTTCACGGTCGTAATCAGAAGAAGTTTCTTCGATTTGTACGCGGATTTGTTGCACGCGAGATTTGATCTCGTCAGCGTTACCTGCACCATCAACAATAGTGGTGTTGTCTTTGTTCATGGTGACGCGTTTTGCAGTACCCAAGTGCTCCAAAGTTGCGCTTTCCAGATCCAAACCCACTTCTTCAGAAATCACAGTACCACCAGTCAATACGGCGATATCTTGCAACATAGCCTTACGACGATCACCAAAACCGGGGGCTTTAACCGCAGCAACTTTTACTATGCCGCGAATGTTATTGACTACCAAAGTTGCCAAGGCTTCGCCTTCAACGTCTTCAGCAACAATCACCAGTGGTTTGCCTGATTTGGCAACGCCTTCCAACACCGGCAGCAATTCACGGATGTTAGAGATTTTTTTATCAACCAACAGGATGAACGGATGATCGTGCTCAACGCTCATGTTGTCCTGGTTGTTGATGAAGTAAGGAGACAGGTAGCCGCGATCAAACTGCATACCTTCTACTACATCCAGCTCGTTTTCGAGGCTGGTGCCTTCCTCAACAGTAATAACGCCCTCTTTACCTACTTTTTCCATCGCTTCGGCAATCAGTGAACCCACTGACGCATCGCTGTTAGCAGAAATAGTACCTACTTGGGCGATAGATTTGCTGTCAGCGCAAGGAACAGCAATAGACTGGACGTGTTTAACTGCAGCAGTGATTGCTTTGTCGATACCGCGCTTCAGGTCCATCGGGTTCATACCTGCCGCAACAGATTTCAAACCTTCGTTAACAATCGCTTGCGCCAGAACAGTTGCAGTAGTGGTACCGTCACCCGCATCGTCAGATGCCTTGGACGCAACTTCTTTCACCATTTGCGCGCCCATGTTTTCAAACTTGTCTTTCAAGGAAATTTCTTTGGCTACAGACACACCGTCTTTAGTGATGGTCGGTGCACCGAAAGATTTTTCCAACACCACGTTACGGCCTTTCGGACCAAGAGTCGCCTTAACCGCATCGGCCAGAATATTTACACCAGCCAACATACGTTGACGTGCGCTATCACCAAATTTCACTTCTTTAGCTGACATATCTTTTTTCCTACAATCTGTTGTTTAACTCGATAGGATCGCCCAACAGCGACCCCAGATTAAATTCGTATGCTGCCGTTGGGTTATACCAGCACTGCTTTGATGTCTGACTCGTTCAGGATCACCAGCTCTTCGCCATCGATGGTGATAGTGTCACTGCCGGCATATTTACCAAACACAACCACGTCACCTACTTTTACATCCAACGGGCGCAGCTCACCACTCGCCAAAACGCGGCCATTACCTACGGCGACCACTTCACCTTGATTCGGCTTTTCTTTCGCAGCGCCAGACAAAATGATGCCACCGGCAGTTTTGGTTTCTTCTTCTTTGCGACGAATAACAACGCGATCATGTAACGGACGAATTTTCATGAATATTTGTCTCCTAAACAAACAGGTTAAACGAGCGAGGAGCTGGGTTCTTTCGACGCCAAGCTCCGGCTTGATGACATATAGGGATGGTCTTGAAGGTTTCAAGGCCACCGGTTAGGCCACCGATCTACAGGAACACTCCGGAAACCGGTAACCAATAAAACGGTGAGACATATCTGGGGTTAGAGGAGGGAATTTCAACAGCAACCATAAAAAAATCTGACCTTATGGCCGGATTTTCCTGATTAAGGACAAGAGTCAGGTGTTTTTTGAGCTAGAGGACTCGGGAGCATCAGGCGACTGCTCAATCAACACCCCTGACTTTGGCGATTTGCTGTGGGCTGAACCCTGATGTTCGTAAACGTTGCCTTGCGCAAAATCGCTATTCTGGAATGGGTCTTGATGAAAATGCCCGTGCCTGAATCCTCTGGCATAAAAACCCGATGCCTCAGCTTTAACAGCCATTTTTGCCAACCAGCGCTTGAGCATTAAACGGCGAATAAAGGGCACAAAGCATAGTAGAGCTACTAAATCCGTAAGAAAACCGGGAACTATGAGCAGTACTGCACCCAGCGCTTTAAAAAGGTTATCCGCGAGCGACTGGGCGGGAAACTCGGCGCTACTGCGCAAGTTTTGCGCTGAACGCAACATGCTTGATGCGCCTAAATACCTCAGCAAGTTCATACCGAGAGCAATCATCGCTATCAACCATCCGATGACCACCAGAGCGCCCACTTGACTGCCGATTTCAATCATCAACCAAAGCTCAAGTACAGGCAGTATGAGTATCAAAAGGGGGAGAGGCATAACAGGTATCCAGAGTGGGCAGACACGCAGTCTACCATTTGTAGCTCAACCCCAGTGACATACGCGTGTCCTTATCTTGCCGTGCAGGTTGGGGGTCAGTATCCAGCCAATAATCCAACTTAAACTCGGAATAGATCCGCGCCAGAATCATGGAGCTAAGACCTGTTGAAGTTTTTAACTGTAGGTTAGGGTCACCTTCCGTAGATTGCAGCACCTCATTGTTATGAAAAAAACCCACCCCCCAAGGCAATTGGTAGCGAAAATCCAGCGCCAGCCCCAAGGCGAGAAAATCATCTGCAGATGCATAATTACCTGCTAAATCAACCGGTAGCTGATAGGTTTCATGGTGCTGCGCCAAACCGGACTTAAGCGACAAGGCCATGGCTTTATTATCAAAAAACTGATATCCCGTACCTGAACCCAGGCGCTCATAGCTGCGCATACCACGCTGGGGATCAGCCCCGGCTAACAGGCTGTTGTACCAAAACCAATGCTCGCCAAAAAACCAGTCCAGCGAGTAGCGACTATTCCAGCGTTTTTGTGGCCGTGAATAATTCCAGGAAGCACGTGAAAACTCACCGCCAATCACGTGGCGAAAATCATTGCGCCTGAGCGTGAATTCGCTTTGGGCATTCCATTCGTCACGCACTTCATTGCCGCGCGAATAAGCACCCCAAAGATTAATACGCCCATGATGGGTAAAACTGCCTTTTCTATACTCTTCATAAGGCATAAGGGTTTTTATACGCAGTAGAGAAGCGCGCTTGATCCGCGGGGAATCTCCGCATTGATAACGTAAAAACTCTTCATCCATAGGTTGCAGATGGCAAGGCGTATTGTTGCCATTTATTTTCAGTGCTGTATCAGTTTGGATATTTTTAACGATATTTTTTTTAATGCGCTGCTCGCCAAAATTAGTGGACTTCCATAGCAGATATTCATCATCAATGCTGACCAATTCCCCTTCCAGACGATCGCCATTAAGCAGTTCAAGCACGCCCGCAAAAGCGGCGGGGCAAAACACAATCAACATCAAGCTAATTAGTGATGCAATATTTTTCACAGTCAACCTTTTGGGTGGAGTGTTTATTTAGCGACAACTTGCCATTAAAGTGACACCCTCCAAATGCCGCAACGACATAAATGTTAATAGTGTTAACTTAGGTTTCCTTGAGTTTAGGGGCGTAAATTCCTGATTCCTGTTAGCAAATGAACGAGACAAGCACTGCATATGGGTAACAAAGACAGTAATAGAGAAGCAATTTACCTGGCCCTGATGAATATTCCGCAAGGTAAGGTAGTTACCTATGGCCAACTGGCTGCGTTAGCGGGTCTGCCAGGTGCAGCGCGCTTGGCTGGCACTTTACTCTGTGGTTTGCCGGAGCATACTCATTTGCCTTGGCATAGGGTGATTAATGCACAAGGCAAAATTTCCCTGCCAGAATCATCGCCGGCTTACGCTGAACAAAAGCGTCGCTTGCAAGCGGAAGGCGTTGAATTTAAAAACCAAAAAATTAGCTTGCGCATTTACGGTTACAATAACTAAACATTCATCACCACAGTATCCTCCATTCTATGCCTCACACATCTGATTCAATCGACAACAATTACCGGGGCTGGAGCGGAATCAAACGCGCATTTGCCACGCCCTCTGCTCTCACCCTGTTTTGCTTGGGTTTCGGTTCGGGCCTGCCATTTTTATTAGTTGGAGGAATGACCTTATCAACCTGGCTGCGCGATGCAGGTTTTGAATTAAGTGTTATCGGCCTGATCAGCTTTGCCGGTTTTTTTTATGTACTCAAATTTTTATGGGCCCCATTAATTGACCGCTACAGCTTGCCTTTTTTGGGGCGACGCAAAGGCTGGCTGGTAGTATCGCAGACTGTGCTTATTACCAGCTTGATCGCCATTGCACTACTGGGGCCAGAATCATCACTGACACTGTTTATTCTTTTGGTAGGGCTTGCCGCATTTGCAGGAGCAACATTGGATACAGTGGTTGACGCCTATCGCATTGAAATCGCTGCGGTTGAATATCAGGCGGCGCTGGCAGCGACTTATATTTTAGGCTATCGAATTGCGCTCATCATTTCCGGGGCTATGGCACTTTATCTCGCTGAATTATTGGGCTGGACCGCGGCTTATTTGATTATGGCGCTTTGTTTGCTTATTCCACTGCTTGCATCTGTTGTATCCAGAGAACCCGATAGCGCGCAGGCACTTGCAGTGCGCGAGATAAAACTGGTCGACGCCTTCGTAAAACCTTTTCAGGATTTTTTTTCACGCAATGGCACCACCTTGGCGTTGGCGCTGTTGTTGTTTGTCGGCCTGTTTAAATTACCCGATCAAATGATTGGCGTGATGTCAGGCCCCTTTTATTTGGACTCTGGTTATACCAAAGCTGATATAGCAACAGTCTCAAAATTATTTGGTGTCTGGGTGGGAATCGCTGGAGCTTTTATCGGGGGTATTTGCATAGCAATCTTCAGTTTGCGCAGCATGCTCGTGCTAGCCACTATTATTGTTTCTATTTCCAACATTGCTTATTTACTGATGGCTAACAATCCCGGGCAAGATTGGGCTTTTTTTGCCGCGATCAGTGCTGACAATATATCGCAGGGATTTGCAGGGGTTGTGTTGGTGGCATTTATGTCAAGTTTAACCAATCAAAATTTCACCGCCACCCAATACGCCCTGCTCGCATCACTTGCAAATCTACCGGGCAAATTTATTGGCGGTTTATCCGGCTATATTGTTGAAGCCACCAGTTATTCCTGGTTCTATGTCGTCAGTAGTTTGTCAGTAATTCCAACCCTGTTAATTCTCGCTTGGCTATGGAACAAACTACACAAGAGTAATATGCCTTAAGAACAAAAAAGCCCTGTTGATAAAAACAGGGCTTTTGCCAAACATCACACTAATAAGTGAACCAGATTTTTTAATCGCGGAAATTCTCAAACTGCATTGGCATACCTAACTCGGCAGCACGTAGCGCTGCAATACACTCCTGCAAATCATCGCGCTTTTTACCGGTTACGCGCACTTGTTCACCCTGGATACTGGCTTGCACTTTTAGTTTTTTATCTTTTACCAAGGCAACAATTTTTTTGGCCAAGTCTTTGTCGATGCCTGTACGCACGGTAACTTCTCGCTTCACTTGCTTACCCGCGCTTTTTATTTGGCCTATTTCCAGACAACTGACATCAATACCATTTTTTGCCATCGCAGGTCTGAGTAAATCCAGCATTTGATCAAGCTGCATCTCTGCATCCGCCGTAATGGTAATTACATATTCCTTAAGCTCGAAACTTGCATTCACGCCTTTAAAATCAAAGCGATTAGTGATCAAGCGCTGAGCCTGGTCAACCGAGTTGGTCAACGCGTGTTTATCAACTTCAGAAACCACATCAAACGATGGCATAACTAACCTCAAGTTTTTTCAATTTAATTGCTTTGAATTCATCAATATGGCTTATCAAACAATCAAGGTTGCAAAGGCAATGGCGCAAATCCAGAACAACATTGAACGTGAGTACAACGGCAAGCTCGATTTAACCAACGCAAATGAATAAGCAGGTTCGGTATGGGTAGTGATCACATCCCCGGTAAGATCCTCAATAATATCCTGAGTCTCTTCTGCCATCTCTTCTTCCAGTTCCGCTTTTTCTTGCGGATCAAGCTCCGCCATAGTTGCCGCTGAACATTCCGTTGGGGCACCCAGTGCACCGCGCAGACATTCGTTTAATACATAATCCGATGGGTTTTGTGTATCCAGTAGATTTTTGCGTAACGGACAGGTTTCAAAATTACCAACAAACGCCCATGTTACCCCCATTAAGCGCACCGCAGGCAATTCCAACAGCCATAACCATTTATTTGCAGCATTGAAATTATCGCTATTTAATGGCGAAAAATCGCGATACAAAACGCTCAAGCGATACAGCAGTGCACCAAAGGGCCCGGCAATAAAAAACCAGAACAGCACCGCAAAAGTACGCTCAAACCCGCGATAAGCAATAACTTTCAGTGCTTCAGTGTGCAGCTCACGCCAATCCGACACCTCTGCACTATTGATATCAGCGGGGGCATTACCGCGTAAACGATCAAGCAATTGCGCTGCTGCCACCCCCTCACCTCGCGCTGCTAACGCAATATATTCGCGCGCATCGACCAAAATATTGCCGCGCCCCAAACTGTAAAGCAGCACCGGAACATAAAGAAAAAACAACCAATGCTTGCCTGCTAATTCGTTGATAAATAAAAACATAAACACTAAAACTACCAGCGGTATAAGCAGCGCAAGCAGCAATGGAGGTATGGGTGATGATGAAAATCCGGGAATTTTTTGCAGGCGGTTTATTAACCATTTAAACCAACCGTCGTACTGAATGAAACTGGCAGAGCCAAGCCAGTAGACAATTGCGAGAACAACAACCAAGCTGAGAAAAATCATTGTGTTTTATCACTCATCGATAAAAAGTAATACGAGGGCACTACAAAAGCGCTCTGCGAAAACGAACCCAATCAAAAGCCGGACCGGGGTCGGTCTTGCGGCCAGGAGCCACCTGATCATGGCCGGTGATGCGCTCAGCTGTTAGTTTAGGATAAGTCTGCATGAGCTGGCGAGTAACTTTCTCCAGTACCTGATATTGCTCATCACTGTAGGGCAACTCATCAGTGCCTTCGAGTTCTATACCGATACTGTAATCATTGCAATTGGCGACACCATCAAAGCTGGAGACTCCCGCATGCCAGGCACGCGCTGAGAATGGAACAAACTGGGTAATTGCACCATTGCGTTCGATAAACAAATGCGCAGAAACCTCTAACTGGGCAATAGTGGCGAAATACGGATGCGCATTGATATCCAGTTTGTTTTGGAAAAACGCCTGAACATAGCCACCGCCAAATTCACCCGGTGGCAAGCTGATGTTGTGAATAACGAGCAAGCTAATGTCTGCATCTTGTGGTCGCTCATTCCAGTTGGATGATGGACAGATATTGGCTCCCTGTAGCCACCCATCTTCGATGATCCCCTCAGTTGCTGCCATAAGTCACTCCGCTTAAGCCGGGATAGTGCGGTCTTCCGCCCATCGCCGCAATTGTGTTATCTGCTCCGCCATAACAACCGACAAGGGACTTGTTGCTGCTATTTCGCGCAATAAAATATCGGTCGTGAGCGGTTGCCCCTCTGCGGCAGCCGAATACAATGCGGCGATAATAGCCTGCTCAACTTCCGAGCCGGAAAAGCCAATACTGGCTTCGGCAAGGCGCAACAAATCAAAGTGCCGGGGATCACAACCGCGTTTACGCAGATGAATCGAAAAGATATCTTCGCGCACTGCCTTGTCTGGCAAATCAACAAAAAAGATTTCATCCAGTCGCCCTTTGCGAATCAACTCTGGCGGCAAACGCGATATGTCGTTACTGGTTGCAACGATAAACACGCGTGAGCGTCGTTCTGCCATCCAAGTTAATAGGGTGCCCAATAAACGTTGTGATACACCATTGTCATTGCCATCTTGAGCCATTCCTTTTTCTATCTCATCCAACCACAACACACAGGGCGACATGGCGTCAGCAAGTTTAAGCGCCTCGCGTAAATTGCGCTCGGTTTCACCGTGAAACTTGTTATACAACGCCCCCACATCCATGCGCATTAACGGTAAGCCCCATAAGCCTGCAACAGCCTTGGCCGCCAGGCTCTTTCCTCCGCCTTGCACACCCAACAGTAAAATCCCTTTGGGGCGATCAAGTTTGGTATCTTCATCATTAAAAGCCTCACGGCGAGTCAGTAACCATCGCTTGAGGTTCTGCACCCCCCCCACATTCGAGAAGTCCTCTGTCTGCAGTTCAAAGCTGACAACGCCCTCCATATCCAGGAGCGCAAATTTAGCTTTATTGATTTTGGGCAGATCATCCTCGTTGAGAGATCCATCATTCCAGATTGCACTGCGCACCAGACGGCGCACATCGCTAATACTCAACCCCTGCAGATTATTCACCAATTTTTTGAGCGTGATATTGTCAGTTTTAACTCGCGCCCCTGCGTGACGATCAGACCAATCTTTTGCCTCTTCGCGAATCACCTCCATGATTTTGTCATCGCTCGGCAACTTAAGGGCATAGGATGCACTGTAGCGCGAGAGTTCAGGCGGTAAGCGCAACTGATAACTGAGTAAAACCAGAGTGTGGGGCACAGCAAAATGATTAAGCGCAATATCCTTCAACAAACGTACTACTTGGGCATTGTCCGCCAGAAAGGGATGTAAATCGCAAAGGGCAAACATCGCCGGCTGATGCAGCTGCTTAATGTGCTGCAACATTTCTTCCGGATCATTCAGGTTAGTGCCTTTTGGAACCAACTGAGGGCCAAAGTTCAAGCGGGCAAGGCCATCAGTGAGCGACCAGCGGTGCAAATCCTTACCTTGGGTATTGGCCACTTTTAGCAGAACATCCAGGGCCTTTTTCTCCTCAAAGGTTTCTATCACTACCAATGGAATCCGGGCATCCAATAGGAGTTTTATTTCGTTGACATCTTGCACGCTTGTCTCCTTCGAGCAGGTGATGATTTGAAGGCGCAAGCATGCAGTGCGAGGTAACAGCTTGCAATGATTTGATACAACGCAAACAAGGGCCTGTTCCCAAGGCAAAGTTTTCTGTTTAAATAGAGTAACCATAAACGCAGGTAACGAGATATGCCTCAAATCCGTCACAGTTTTATCGACAACCTGATTATTAATGCTGACCGCGCCCTACGCACATTAGCAGCGGGCAGCGATATGGCCTGTGAACGTCCCTCTCCCGCTCAACCACTGGCTGAAGCAGAACTTTCACCCGCAGAACGCAAAAAAGCTGCCGCCCTGATGCGAGTGAACCACACGGGCGAAGTCTGCGCACAAGCGCTTTACCAGGGTCAGGCGCTGACTGCCAAACTGCCTCATGTACGCGCCGAAATGGAAAATGCTGCCGCCGAGGAGATTGATCATTTGGTATGGTGCCAACAACGAATAGACGCGCTCGGAAGCCACACTAGCTATTTGAACCCGCTTTGGTACGGGCTTTCCTTTGCTGTCGGTGCTGGAGCCGGCTTAGTGAGTGACAAAGTCAGTTTAGGCTTTGTGGCCGCTACAGAAGATAGGGTCTGCAAACATCTGGAACATCACCTGAGTGAACTACCCCAAGGCGATCTGCGCAGCCGCGCCGTAGTGGCAAAAATGCTGGAAGATGAAGCTCGCCACGCCGAAATGGCACTTAGCGCCGGTGGATATAACTTCCCCGAGCCAGTTAAAGGATTAATGACGCTTGTCTCCAAGATGATGACCACCACAAGCTACAGGGTTTAAAGCGCTTAGATCCAATTTGCACATTAAGATAAAAATGCCTGCGAACTGCGGGCATTTCTATTAGTCACTTATCTAAGAGAACGAAGAACCATTTTTAGGCTTCACGAATCTCATAGGAGTGCGTAATTTCCACACCACCTGCTTCTAACATAATTGAGGCGGAACAATATTTAGTCGCAGACAACTCTACTGCGCGCTTGACCTGTGCCTCCTTTAACTCTTTACCTGTTACCAGAAATTTCATATGGATTTTGGTGAAAGGCGATGGAACTCCATCTGCTCGCTCCGCCTCCAGCTCACAACGGCAATCTGTTACTTGTTGCCGCGCCTTGGCAAGAATACTCATCACATCAAAAGAAGAGCAGCCCCCCAAACCCAAGAGCAACATTTCCATCGGACGCACACCAGTATTGCGACCACCATGATCCGGTGGGCCATCCATTAAAACAGCATGACCACTGCCTGATTCACCTAAAAATTGTGCTCCATCGACCCACTTAACCACTGCTTGCATATAATCACACCATCAAAAATCGCGTTTAAAAATAAGTATTTAGACTAACACAAGGTACGCCAATATCGAAAATGTCACACAAATCAACACTTCGCACCCATCTGGCGTTTTTTTGTAGACAATTCAATTCACTAGGCTTATAACTGCATCACAAATTTTCAGCTTGTTTTGGCATATCTCTAGCTGTACTTCAAGCTTATGTCATAATAAATTTTATATCCTAAATAGTGATATAAACTCTAACTAATTATTACATTTATCTTGGGAGCCACACTTTGGTCGCTGTCTCACTCACACCGCACATCAAGAATGTGGAAGAATTTTTGGTTCACTGCCATCGTCGCCGTTACCCAGCTAAAAGCACCATTATCTATGCAGGCGATAAAAGCGACTCGCTTTACTATATAGTGAAAGGCTCAGTCACTGTATTAATTGAGGATGATGAAGGACGCGAAATGATTGTCGCCTACCTCAATGATGGAGATTTCTTCGGTGAAATGGGTTTATTCGATCATAAAGACTCTCGCAGTGCTTGGGTACGCGCCAAGTCAGAATGTGAAGTTGCTGAAATCAGCTATGCAAAATTTCAGGAAATATCCGAAGAACATCCTGAATTCCTTTTTGCACTAGGCAGCCAAATGGCACGCCGCCTGCGCGCGACCACTCGCAAAGTGGGCGATTTAGCCTTCCTTGATGTGACCGGACGTGTTGCAAGAACTCTTCTTGAACTCTGCAAAGAACCAGATGCTATGACTCATCCAGATGGTATGCAAATTAAAATCACCCGTCAGGAAATAGGTCGTATTGTAGGTTGCTCGCGTGAAATGGTGGGACGAGTACTCAAAACCCTGGAAGATCAAGGTTTGGTAACTGTGAAAGGTAAAACCATGGTGGTATTTGGAACACGCTAATCAAAAGCTGTAGATTAACCCCAATAAAAAGCCCGCTTCTAGCGGGCTTTTTATTGGGGTTGGTATAGACCACTCAAGCAAAAAATTTATGTAACGCAACACCAGGATCATCCGCACGCATAAATGCCTCACCGACTAAAAAGGCATTCACATTCCTGCTACGCATAGCCGTAACATCAGCCGGCGATAATATGCCGCTCTCAGTAACAACTATTCTTTCAGTACCAATCTTATCGAGCAAATTAAACGTTGTATCGAGTGTGACATCAAAAGTGTGTAAATTACGATTATTAATCCCGATCAGCTTGTTTGGCAGCGTGAGCGCAATATCAAGTTCATTTGCATCGTGTACTTCAACCAATACATCCAGACCAATTGCTAGCGCAAGATTGTTTAATTCCACCAATTTCTCAACAGAAAGCGCTGCCACAATCAGTAATACACAGTCAGCCCCCATAGCGCGAGCTTCATATACTTGATATTCGTCCACTAAAAAATCTTTGCGGATTACGGGCAAATTTACCGCAGCACGCGCCTGTTGCAAATATTCATCGGCGCCTTGAAAGAAATCTATATCGGTTAACACCGATAGACATGCTGCGCCGCCCTGCTCATAGGAACGTGCAATTTCGTGCGGCACAAAGTGCTCACGAATAACGCCTTTGCTGGGTGATGCCTTTTTGATCTCGGCAATTACTGCCGCATTGCCTTGACTGATTTTTTCTTCGATCGCGCGCACAAAACCGCGTGCAGCAGGTTGTTCCGCTACTTTCTCTTTAAGCACATCAAGCGAGACAAGCGCTTTACGCTCTGAAATCTCTTCCCATTTGCGCGCAATAATTTTACGCAGCACCGTTGGTGTATCTGTCATGAATTTTTCCAGAAACAATAAATATGGTTATTCAAGATATTGAGTGAATGCCGCTAACTCGCGAATCTTTTCACCGGCTAAGCTACTGCCAATTGCATCACGTGCCATTTCTACACCATCCATCAAACTGGCTGCCACGCCACTGACATATATGGCAGCACCAGCATTAAGTGCAATTATATCTGCTGCTTTTTCAGCATATTGACCGCGGCGATTTCCTAGCGCGTCGCGAATCAATAACAATGAATCTTCCGCGTTGGATACACTCAAACCAATCAAACTTTTGGACTGCATACCAAAATCTTCCGGTTTGATAATGTATTCGTGAATCTCACCATTTTTTAGCTCAGCGATTTGGGTCTCGGTTGCCAAACTAATCTCATCCAAACCATCTTTGGCATGCACAACCATCACATGCTCGCTGCCCAAACGCCCTAAAACCTCAGCCATGGGTTTGCAAAGTTCTCCGTTAAATACACCGATTACCTGACGTTTAACATTGGCTGGATTAGTCATAGGGCCAAGCATATTGAAAATAGTGCGCATGCCCAATTCTTTGCGCGGACCTATGGCATGACGCATAGCGCTGTGATGTGCAGGAGCAAACATAAATCCAACACCAATTTCACGCACACAGCGAGCGACTTGTTCAGCAGTTATATCCAACTTAATACCTGCAGCCTCCAGCACATCCGCACTGCCTGTTGAACTGGAAACCGAGCGATTGCCATGTTTTGCAACCCGGCCACCGGCGGCGGCCACTACAAAGGCACTGGCAGTAGAAACATTAAATAAATTAGCGCCATCGCCGCCAGTACCGCAGGTATCCACCAAATAATCTACATCGATGGCAACTGGCGTAGCCAACTCGCGCATAACCATGGCGGCACCAGTAATCTCATCCAGTGTTTCACCTTTCATGCGCAACGCAACCAGAAAACCACCAATTTGTGCTGGCGTTGCACCGCCAGTCATTACAATCCGCATCACGGAAATCATTTCTTCCGTGGTTAAATCAATTCGCGCCACTAATTTTGTTAAGGCTTGTTTGATATCCATTGCCATTTACCTTCTTAGAATAAACGTCACTAACAGCAGATGTTGGTAATTCATTGGGAACAAAACTCAATTATTAATATGCCTTTAAAAAATTACTCAGCATATCGTGACCATGCTCAGTCAGAATGGATTCCGGGTGAAATTGCACACCTTCAATCGCCAGAGTTTTATGTTTAACACCCATAATCTCAGCCATGCTGCCGTCCTCATTTTGCGTCCAAGCCGTAATTTCCAGACAATCAGGCAGAGTTTCCTTTTCTATGACCAACGAGTGATAGCGCGTAGCTTGAAACGGATTTTTCAGACCGTGAAAAATCCCCTTATTGTTGTGGTATACCGCCGAGGTTTTACCATGCATTACAAACGGAGCACGGATGACCTTGCCACCTAATGCCTGCCCAATACTTTGATGCCCTAAACACACACCAAGAATAGGAATTTTACCGGCAAAGGTTTTGATCGTATCCACCGAGACACCCGCTTCTGTAGGTGTGCATGGACCGGGAGATATAACAATTTTTTCTGGTGCGAGCGCGGCGATTTCATCCAGAGTGATCTCATCATTACGAACAACTTTTATGTCAGCACCCAGCTCACCAAAATACTGCACCAAGTTGTAGGTAAACGAATCGTAGTTATCAATCATTAAAATCATTGTGCACCGCCTTTCATTGCAGATTCACCAACCATATCCACTGCTTTAAAAATAGCACGTGCTTTATTCATGGTTTCTTTCCACTCCAGCGCAGGAATCGAATCGGCAACAACACCTGCACCTGCCTGCACATATAGCTTGCCGTCTTTAATTACCGCAGTCCGAATTGCAATGGCGGTATCCATATTCCCATTCCAGGAGATATAGCCCACAGCGCCACCATAAATACCACGTTTTTCCGGCTCCAATTCATCTATGATTTCCATTGCTCTGATCTTGGGGGCACCACTCAAGGTTCCAGCGGGCAGTGCGGCTCGTAGTACATCCATCGCATGCAAGCCATCTTTTAATTTCCCTGTAACATTTGAAGTTATATGCATGACGTGAGAATAGCGCTCGACGACCATTTTATCGGTGAGTTTTACACTGCCTATTTTTGCTACACGCCCAACGTCGTTGCGCCCAAGATCAATCAACATTAAATGCTCAGCAACTTCCTTGGGGTCATTAATTAATTCAATTTCCAGAGCCTTGTCTTCCTCCTGGGTACGGCCACGACGACGAGTACCCGCAATAGGTCGAACGGTAACTTCTCCATCTTCCAACCGCGCTAGAATTTCTGGGCTGGAACCTACTACGTGATGATCACCCAAATCCATAAAATACATATAGGGGGATGGATTCAGATTACGTAGTGCGCGATAGAGATTGATGGGTTCACCGGAGAAATCAATTGACATGCGCTGCGACACAACAACCTGCATAGTGTCGCCTGCCAATATGTATTCCTTTATTTTATTAACATAGCCGTGAAAGCTTTCTTCACCACAATTAGAGACAAACTGTGGCTCGCTGTTGCCGTTATTACCAAGGGACAAACTAGGCGTGGCTGGAACTTCACCGCGCAACTTTTCTTCAAGTTGATCTAATCGCTCTTTAGCTTTGATGTAAGCGTTTTCCACTTCGGGATTAGCATGAATAACGAAAATTAATTTGCCGGCAAGATTATCAAAAATCAGTACTTCATCAGATACGCTCAACAGGATATCCGGAGTGCCTATTACATCTTTGGGTGTGGTTATTTTTAAATGCGGCTCTACATAACGCACACAATCGTAGGCAAAGTAACCTACCAAACCACCAGTAAATCGAGGCAACCCGGGCAGTTCAGGCGCACGATAGCGCTCCTTGAATACATCAACAAACTCAAGAGCATCAACACATTCATGAGTCTCTATAATTTTGCCATCACGCTCTACGGTGATTATGTCACCAGAGGCTTTTAAAACTGTACGCGCAGGTAGGCCTATCATAGAGTATCGACCCCATTTTTCACCCCCCTGGACGGACTCAAACAAATAAGAATACGAACCGGCAGCAAGTTTGAGATAGGATGAAAGTGGCGTATCCAAATCAGCCAGCACTTCACGCATTACCGGAATACGGTTGTAGCCTTGTGCAGCTAATTGAGCAAATTGTTCGGCATTCATGCAATTACCTTTTGCTTACCTTATTTTGAGGCAAGCCTTATGATTATCTGAAATCGGAATATTCATTCGGTAGGCTGTTACCAGAGCTAATCTAGTGCGAACAGCAAGCGGATAGGCTGCATATAGGTAACAGCCATTGGACTAGCAACGCCATCGGGCGATGAGGAGACTGGTGCACTCTTGAATGTTGAGATTAAACTGGTTCACGGGAAAGATTCCTATGTATTTGAGGGCAAGTGTACTGAATTAATCTGTACATGCCTACCCTCAGCACCGGCTTCAGACAGTTGATCAGGAAACTTGAACCAATGCCAACTGGGCTCTCATTGCAGCAATCACCGCATTGTAATCTGGCGCATTAAAAATCGCAGAGCCGGCGACAAAAGTATCCGCACCGGCCTCAGCCACTTCGCGAATATTAGCAAGACCCACACCGCCATCTACCTCCAAACGAATCGACAAACCAGACGCATCAATCAATGTACGCGCAGCACGTAGCTTATCAAGCACATAGGGAATGAATTTCTGTCCACCAAAACCGGGATTAACTGACATTAGCAATAACATGTCGAGCTTATCCAGCACATAGTGAATATGCTCAAGTGAGCTAGCGGGATTCAGTACCAAACCGGCTTTACATCCATGATCTTTAATCAGCTGCAGTGAACGATCAAGATGGCGCGATGCTTCGGGATGAAAGGTAATATAGGTAGCGCCCGCATTAGCAAACTGCACGATCAAATCATCCACCGGTTCGACCATCAAGTGCACATCTATGGGCGCGATCACACCATAATTACGTAAGGCTTTGCAGACCATAGGGCCAATAGTGAGATTGGGGACATAATGATTATCCATAACATCAAAATGGATAAAGTCGGCACCAGCTTCCAAAACAGCATCCACTTCAGCACCCAAACAGGCGAAGTCAGCAGAGAGGATTGACGGTGCAATTTTGTAATCACGCTTAAAGTTCTGCATAAAAATCCCGATATCTATCAACATCAGACCGCATTCTAGGCGAAAAGCGGTACAACCTACAGCTTGCAAGGCCAAACCATGCGACTAGCAACTCATCCACGACTACCAATCAAGGCAAGCTACCTTTACTGCATGCTATTAGCATTTATATTTCTGGCATTTGAGAGTTACGCCCAAGAGCCTCCTGCTGATACCCAGCCAACAACTGACGCACCACCAAACGAAACGCAGGCAAACGCCAGCTCGTCCACAGCACCTCCGCCTTATGAATCGCGCACCATGCGCGATAAAACACTTTTAGCCAACGCTCTGCCTGAAGAAAGCCTATGGCTGGAAACAGAATACGGAAAAATATTGGCAATTCATCGGATAACCGAAGCCAATTCGACTTTTGGGACTTTGATTTTGCTTCACGCCGCAGAAGATCCGCAACACTGGCCAACCACACTCGAAAATTTGCGCATAAACCTACCTCGGTATGGGTGGGAAACACTAGCCTTGACAATGCCGCAGAAAACAATAGCACCAATTCCCGGCAGATCATTTTCATCCGCATCCAGCAAAAACTCAGCTAGTACTGATTCAGAGACAGAACCAGCGCCCACAGCAGCAAACAATGCAGCCGACGAAAAAACCTCAAGCTCAAGCTCAAGCTCAAGTTCAGCATATATCGCAAGAGAACAACTGATTGCTGCTTATCTCGACGCAGCAGTTAAGTATTTAACCAAAAACAATCAATTAAACCTTGTGCTTCTCACCGACAACAGTAGCGCCCATCACAGTCTGATTAAGTTGAAACCTTTACTCAAAGATATTCCGACCGGTTCAGACACAACAACCAGCCGGTTAAGGGCGGTCATCCTTACCAACTTGCAACCTTTAGAGCCACTTGGCAAAGAGCAACTGGAGGATATATTTAATCCGCGCGAACTGCCGTTTATGGATCTATTTTTTGCACCCGATGATGAAGAGCAACTCAGAGTACGCGATTTACACAGAGCTGTAGCCATGCGCCAGAAGATGGAAAAGTACTTCCAACTGAGGCTTGAAAATCAGCCAAATGCAACAGAAGGCGATTTCCAGAGCTTTCTATTAGGACGAACTAGAGGGTTTATGCAGAAACATGCCAAGGGTACCGAGAAAAAACTGCCGAAAGATGAATCATCATCACCAACCCCATAAACCAAAAAACGGCATTAGCGATTGCTAATGCCGTTTTTTGGTTATTCACGCGTTAGCAGGCTTCCTGTCGCTAACCAAGCACTTACTTGCATAATAAAGACGACTGAGCGTGTAAATTAGGCGCTTCCTTTGACCCTGCTTGGCCAACTAACCCTCCCTGACTACCTCCTTGTTAGATGCCATTCTCCAGCAATAGAGCTGACTTCAACAGTGGCAAAACTCACTAGTCTTTGTAGGAAATCGTCACTAGAACCCGAGGGCAATCTCCTCTTTTGCTTAGCATTTATCTGCAGGAATGTGAGTCATTAAACGCTGGTGCAACTCTCCGACGACAGGCGGCTGACTGGCACGAGTGGCAAGGTAATGCATGTTAAATAACTGAAAATAATCGCTCAGGGCTACTGCCGCACTTTGCTCCCCAGCCATATGTAAGCAGAGTGCGGCAGCCTCTGCTGTAGAGAGGTAATGCTCTTGATGAGATTTACGCACAACGTAGCCGCGCATTAACGAATTGGGCAATTGAATGCAGGGCACATCATCCATCCAACGACTGAGATGAAACATTCTACTGCTTTGTTTCCAGGTTCCATCCAGCAGGATAAAAGTTATAATCCGATCATCTTGAGGCAACCCATATAACACCTTTCGAGGATGACTGGCTGTAGAGGCTACCTCGGCCGGAAATACCACCACGCACCTTCGCCGATTGTCGGCTAACAGGGCTAACAACCCTTCATCAGGGTCTGTGCGACTCCAACAATAGACGTGAGTTTGATCAGGCAAAACATCAGCAATTAAACGACCAGTGTTCGTGGGTTTAAAAACCTCATCACTATGCATCAGAAGGACAAATTCAACACGTGCACTTAAGGCTGGACGCCAAAGGCATATACACGCAAATTCTGCTAGCTGACATGAATCGCAACGCTTCACTGACTTACCTCGAGCTAAAAACTCACGGGTGGATTGAGCAAGCCGTTGCGAGCGCAGACGCAAATATTGATTAGGATATTCATTCAACATAAGGATTATTCACAGCGAATCATTTCAAACGATGCGCCACTAAAAAATTGGAAAATTACGGACGAAAAAAAAGCGCTCTTTAGCGAGCGCTTTTTTATTTGGTGCCCTGGGCCGGACTCGAACCGGCACAGCTTTCGCCACTACGACCTCAACATAGCGTGTCTACCAATTCCACCACCGGGGCAAAAATTTTTATTACTCCTTTTTCTCTTCGGGCTTTTCTGCCATTTCAGTCTGCACAGCAGGCACATCAGAAGGTGCAGTAGTAGAAACAGGAACTTCACTTGCCGGCACATCAGTAGCAGCAGGAATTTCTTGCTGCTGCACAGCAGCTGGCACAACCAAACCTTGGGTAGCTACTTTTGATTGATTTTTAGCTATCACAGCCAAACCAAAGCTGGTGCAGAAGAATATTGTTGCGATTATTGCAGTAGCACGAGTGAAAAAGTTTCCACTGCCTTCACTACCAAAAACAGTTTGTGAAGCGCCACCACCAAAAGAAGCGCCTGCAGCAGCGCCCTTACCTTGTTGCAACAAAATTAAACCGATAATGGCAATAGCTGCAAGCGAATGAATAATTAATACTAATTTTTCCATTACAAGCTCTCTGGAGCGTTTGAAGTAAAGCAACTATCGGCTGCTTCACAGATTGCTAAAAACTCGCTGGCATTAAGTGAGGCGCCACCAAGCAATGCACCATCAATATCATCTAAGGCAAATAGATCTTTAGCGTTACTAGCCTTGACACTGCCACCGTACAAAATTCTCACACTTTCACCGAGATTACCAAGCTGTTTGCGAATAAAGCAATGCACCTCTTCTGCTTGACTTGGTGTTGCTGTTTTTCCAGTTCCTACCGCCCAAACTGGCTCGTAGGCTAAAACAGCACAAGATAAACTTTCCATACCTACTACATCAAACACTGCATTGAGTTGCCTGTCGATGGTTTGTAAATGTTTATCCTGCTCTCGATCCTCAATGGACTCACCGACACATAGTATTGGTGTTAAGCCTGCAGCTTGAAGCCGAATAAATTTTTCAGCAACTTGTTGATCAGTCTCGCGCTGCAATCGACGGCGCTCATTGTGACCAATTATTACAAATTTGCAATCCAAATCTGCGAGCATCTTTGCGGACACTTCGCCGGTATGTGCACCAGCTTCAAACTCGCTGACTGTTTGTGCCCCCAGCATTAGCTTGCTACCAGTGAGCAATGTTGCCACTTGACCAAGATATGGAAATGGAGGACAGATCACCACATCGACATCTTTGCTGGCGCCCCACCCGTCAGTCACAGCTGTGAGCAAAGCATCATTTTCTTGTAGATTGCCATTCATTTTCCAGTTGCCAACTATAAGCTGGCGACGCTTGGCGTTACTTGCTTTGTTCAACAGCAATACCTCCCCCGAAGCGGGCGCCAATCTTAGCCAAGATGGTTTGAACATACAACCAAATCTTGGGTTAGCGCCTGATTTTTATCTATTTTTTCTAATCAACAAGAAGGATTATCCAACTTGCGCGCATTAATCAATCATTCGGGGCAGATTTCGTACCAAGCTTAGACTCAAAGCAAAGCCGATAAACATAGCCTTGCATCTACATCAATTAATTTAACGCCGCTTCAACAGCCGCAGCCAGTTCTTGTGCCAACTCTTTGACTTGTTTTTTATCCTCCCCCTCTACCATTACTCTTACCACCGGCTCAGTTCCTGATGGTCGCAACAAAACCCTACCGGTACCGGCGAGTTTACCTTCCACCTGTTTTACAGCAGCTTGAACCTCTGCGTTTTTACTCAGATCGAGGCGTTTTGACATATGCACATTGATCATTACTTGCGGCAACTTATTCATTGCCTTTTTGATTCTGTGCAAGGGTTCACCGATAGTTGTAATTGCGAGCAACACCTGCAGAGCGGCAATAATTCCATCGCCGGTAGTAGTCACATTACTGCAAACTATATGACCTGAATTCTCCCCACCCAAGCGCCATCCGTTTTGGCGCATAAGCTCAATAACGTAACGATCCCCCACTTTCGCCCGAGCAAAAGGCACATTAAGTTTTTTCAGTCCAAGTTCAAAACCATAATTGCTCATCAGAGTACCCACAACACCATCACAACCACCAGCATACTCATGCTGGTAAGCTGCAATAATGTAAAGAAGCTCATCACCGTCAACCAATTCTCCCTTATGATCAACAAAAACCACACGATCGCCATCGCCATCGAATGCAATACCTAGGTCAGCACCCAACTCAACTACTCTTTCTTGCAGTGCTTCCGGCTTGGTAGAGCCACAACTACGATTGATGTTAGTACCATTTGGTTCAACAAAAAGAGAGGTGACATGTGCACCCAGCTCAGTAAACACATCCGGCGCTATGTTGTAGGTCGCACCGTTTGCACAGTCGAGCACAATATGCATACCTTTGAGATTAAAACCCCAAGGCATAGTGCCTTTACAGAATTCAATATAGCGACCTGATGCATCAGCAATTCGGCGCGCCTTTCCCAACTTTTCAGCTGTCGACATCTGCTTTTCTAATTGCTGCTCGATAAGATCCTCAAGCTCATCAGGTAACTTACTGCCATTACCACCAAAGAACTTAATCCCGTTATCAACATAACTGTTATGAGAAGCACTGATAACAATGCCAGCCTGAGCCTTAAAGGTGCGCGTCAAATAAGCAACACCCGGGGTAGGCATAGGACCAAGCAAACCGACATCGACACCCGCATTAATGAGACCGGCCTGAAGCGCCGACTCGAACATGTAACCGGAGATGCGTGTATCCTTACCAATCAAAATCATATTTTGACCGTCGAAACGATCTTTCAATACACAACCCGCAGCCCAGCCCAGCTTGAGCATAAAATCCGGAGTGATTGGAAACTCACCAACCAAGCCACGAATACCATCAGTTCCAAAATACTTGCGAGACATACGTCCTTACTCCGCTGACAAATTTAATACAACTAAATTAACACTCGGCTGCCGCGAGAACCTTTAACACATCGACTGTTTCAGCAACATCGTGAACTCGAATTATGGCTGCGCCGCGTTCAGCAGCAAGCATCGCCAATGCCAAACTACCTGCCAAGCGCTGCTCAACAGGCCGCCCCAACAAATGCCCAAGCATCGACTTGCGAGACATCCCAACTAACAAGGGAAAGCCCAATGACGCGAGCTTTGGTAGACCATTTAAAAGGGCGAGATTATGCTCCAGCGTTTTACCGAAGCCAAACCCCGGATCCAGCAAAATTTGCTCAGACGCTATCCCTGCAGACTCACAGGCAAGCGCGCGCGCGCGCAGAAAATCGCTGACCTGAGCAACAACATCACCATAAATCGGGCTATTCTGCATAGAATCAGGTTCGCCTTGCATATGCATTAAACAGACAGGTAGGCCTGTTGCTGCTGCAGCAACCAGTGCCCCCTCCCGCTGCAAAGCTCGTACATCATTAATCAAACCAGCTCCATACTTGGCCGCTTCAGAGATTACATTAGGCGAACTGGTATCAACCGACACTATTGCACCCAAACGATTGACAACTGCCTCTACCGCTGGAATAACCCTGTCTAATTCCTCTTGGGCAGAAACCACTGGTGCGCCAGGGCGAGTCGACTCTCCACCTATATCTATAATCTGGGCACCTTGATTTAACATTTCCTCGGCACGCCGCAATACAAGGTCTACCGATAAACACTGTCCCTGGTAATAACTTCCGCCATCCGAGAAAGAATCGGGAGTTGTGTTTAAAATACCCATAACTATCGGGCGAGAAATATCCAATAAATGTTTACCGCAACGAATGCTGGAGGAGATAGCGTAACTGGACATAGGTGTATGTGAGTTTTTTGGATGGGCCATTATTAAACGAAAACCCCGGGATAACCCGGGGCTCGTTGAGTGAATATCAAACAGTCATTAATGTGTGTTTGCGGGACCACCTATCGGGCCTGCCGGGTTGTCACCTGAGTTACCCTTTTCTTCTTTCTCGCGCAGATGACTATTAAAGTCATCGTCATTCCAATCACGTGGTGGGCGAACTTTGCGGCGCGCCATCAAATCATCAACTTGCTCAGCGTCAATGGTCTCGTATTCCATGAGAGCATCTTTCATCGCTTCAAGGATGTCGCGATTATCTTCCAAAATTTTCTTGGCGCGACTGTAGCAATCGTCGATGATCCGACGAACCTCCTCATCGATGTGGCGCGATGTATCATCAGAGTACTGCTGGGTCGCCATACCAGGATAAACGCCCTCCTCTTCGCCGTAATGCAGTGGCCCGAGCTTTTCTGACAAACCCCACTTGGTAACCATGTTACGAGCGATCGCAGTCGCACGCTCGATATCATTGGAGGCACCAGTAGTAATGCCCTCTTCGCCCAGGGTCATTAATTCAGCGATCCGACCACCAAATAGAGTACAGATACTGGACTCCAGCGCACGACGGCTCATGCTGTACTTGTCTGCTTCAGGGAGAAACTGGGTCACCCCCAAAGCACGACCACGAGGGATAATTGTGACCTTGTGCACAGGATCATGCTCAGGAACTATGCGACCTACGATGGCATGACCCGCTTCATGATAGGCGGTATTTTCTTTTTCTTTCTCGCTCATCACCATAGTGCGACGCTCGGCGCCCATCATGATTTTGTCGCGCGCTTTCTCGAAATCTTCCATTGTAACCAAGCGCTTATTGCCTCGTGCGGCCATCAAGGCTGCTTCGTTGACCAGATTGGCAAGCTCTGCACCTGAAAAGCCGGGAGTGCCACGCGCGATAACGGAAGCGCTGATACGCTCGTCTAGTGGCACCTTACGCATGTGCACTTTCAAAATCTGTTCGCGGCCGCGGATGTCTGGCAAACCAACATATACCTGACGGTCAAAGCGACCGGGACGCAACAACGCTTTATCAAGAACATCGGCACGGTTAGTGGCGGCGATAATGATCACGCCGTCATTGCCCTCAAAGCCATCCATCTCTACCAGCAACTGGTTGAGAGTTTGCTCGCGCTCATCGTGACCACCACCATGCCCACCACCACGATGACGACCCACGGCGTCAATTTCATCGATAAAAATAATGCAAGGGGCTTGCTTTTTGGCCTGCTCGAACATGTCGCGCACGCGGCTTGCACCCACACCAACAAACATTTCCACAAAATCTGAACCGGAAATCGAGAAGAAAGGAACCTTAGCTTCACCCGCAATAGCTTTAGCAAGCAGGGTTTTACCCGTACCGGGTGGACCGACCATGAGTACACCACGTGGAATCTGGCCACCCAAACGTTGGAACTTAGAGGGGTCACGCAGGTATTGCACCAACTCCTGAACTTCTTCTTTGGCTTCGTCAACGCCAGCAACATCAGCGAAGGTAGTTTTGATCTGATCCTCACCCAACAGACGGGCCTTGCTTTTACCAAAACTCATTGGGCCGCCTTTACCACCGGCCCCGCCCTGCATTTGGCGCATAAAAAACCAGAACACTGCAATGATAATTAGTATCGGAAAGCTGGCCACCAGGAGCTGATTCAGTAGACTCGGCTGCTCAACCTCGCGCCCCTTTATCGTTACATTGTGATTGTACAAATCATCAATTAACTTGGGATCCTGAACCTGAGGACGGATGGTTTTGAACGTTGAGTTATCACGATTAATACCTTCGATGACCAAGCCATCAATGGTTACTTCTTTTACCTGATCATCACGCACACTCGCGATGAAATCAGAGTAATTCAATGTGTTACTCGCTGACTGTTTGTTGAAGCCCTCAAACACGCTGAAGAGAACTACAGCTATAACCAGCCAGAGCACGAGATTTTTGGTGATATCGTTCAAGGAAAGTGCCTCACAGTTACTTCGTTTTGATCAATTTATACAATTCTTACATATCTGCAGCATGAAATCGCCGGCTTTTCCAAGTTTAACCCTGTCAGAGAACCCTTGATAGGCACCATTTGCCGATTCTTTTCCTGATTTGAGTTGGGGGCACCACAGGCAAAAACAAGCCTTGAAACCTTATAATGGAGTAGAATGACACCATTACTTCTTTAATTACTTCAGGTAAGTGTATGCCGATCAACACAGAGCGCAAAAAACAATTTCGAACCATTGGCCATAAATTAAACCCTATAGTTACTATCGCGGGTAATGGTTTAAGTGATGGGGTCATTGCAGAACTCAATCGCGCACTGGATGACCACGAGCTTATCAAAGTCAAACTAGCTATTGCGGAGCGTGACGAGCGTAAAGAGCTTGTTGTCGAGTTGCTCAATCTGCCCAATGTTGAACTCATCCAGGAAATTGGGAAAGTTGTTTTACTTTATCGCCACAATAAAAAAGCCAATCCAAAACTGTCCAATCTACACCGCTAGCTATTGCCCACCCAAGCAAAGATCCACCCAGAAGAGATGTAGATTAAAAGCTAAAAAACCGCCAAAAGGCGGTTTTTTAGCAAAGAAAGTTAGACTAAAGATGCTCAACGGTATCTATTTCATAGTCAACATCACCACCGGGCGTTTTAACTACGACCACATCACCCTCCTCTTTACCAATAAGCGCACGGGCAATTGGAGAATTTACTGAAATCTTGTTGGCCTTAACATCAGCCTCATCGTCACCAACTATCTGGTAGGTCATAGCCTGATCAGTGTCCAGATTGATCATAGTCACTGTTGTACCAAACAACACTTTTCCTGTGTGCGGTATTTTTGTGACATCAATAATCTGGGCATTGGACAATTTAGCTTCGATTTCATTGATTCGGCCTTCGCAGAAACTTTGCTGCTCACGGGCAGCCGAATATTCAGCATTTTCCTTTAAATCACCATGCTCGCGTGCCTCAGCGATTGCCTGAACAATACGTGGCCGTTGAACTTTTTTCAGATCTTCCAATTCAAGGCGCAGTTTTTCCGCGCCCTGTTCGGTCATAGGGAATTTTGTGCTCATGGCAGTTCCTTTAGGAGATTCTGTTGTGCAAGTCTTGTAGGCGACGCACTTCAATATCTTTCACTTCTTTCAGCGACATGCATACAGCCAAGCCGGCAGCCAGGGTCGTATTGTAGTAAACACGATGATTCTCAGCACTGCGACGGATTGAAGATGAATCACGTGTAGCCTGACGGCCTTCTACTGTGTTGATGATCAGATCGATTTCATCGTTTTTGATCATATCGACAATATGTGGACGCCCTTCCTGTACTTTGTTGACCACTTGCACAGTCAAACCGGCTGTTTGTAAAACTTCAGCAGTACCACGAGTGGCCACCAGCTTAAAGCCAAGTTCGGCCAAGTCTTTACCAACGCTGACAATTCCATCTTTGTCCATATCACGCACACTGATAAAAGCTGTACCAGAGGTTGGAATGCGGTTGTTAGCACCCAACTGCGACTTGCCATAAGCCTCGCCAAAAGTATTGCCAACTCCCATAACCTCACCGGTAGATTTCATCTCTGGCCCAAGAATTGGGTCAACTGCCGGGAATTTGTTAAAGGGGAATACCGCTTCTTTAACACTGAAGTAATCCGGGATAATTTCTTTGGTAAAGCCTTGTTCCGCCAGAGAAACACCAGCCTGGCAACGCGCAGCGACTTTTGCGAGCGACACGCCGATACATTTGGAAACAAAGGGAACCGTGCGCGATGCACGCGGGTTCACTTCAATTACGTAAATTTTGCCATCCTGATACGCAAGTTGGGTGTTCATCAAACCGATAACGCCCAATTCAATTGCCATTTTCTTAACAATCTCACGCATGTCGTCCTGCACATTGGCCGGCAGTGAGTAAGGTGGCAATGAACACGCAGAATCACCGGAGTGAACGCCACACTGCTCGATATGCTGCATGATGCCGCCGATAACCACTTGCTTGCCATCAGACACGGAATCTATATCCACTTCGATAGCGTTATTCAGAAAGTGGTCGAGCAACACGGGCGCGTCTTCTGACACTTGCACTGCGGTACGCATGTAAGTGCGCAGCTCTTCTTCTTTGTAGACGATCTCCATCGCACGGCCGCCCAATACGTAGGACGGACGAACAACAAGTGGGTAGCCAACTTTATCTGCAGCCAATAATGCTTCTTCAAGTGAACGTACAATCGCGTTTGGCGGTTGCAACAGATCAAGCTTATTGATCATTTGTTGGAAGCGCTCGCGGTCTTCGGCTTTATCGATGGCATCCGGGCTGGTGCCGATAATAGGCACGCCTTCCGCTTCAAGTGCGCGCGCTAACTTCAGCGGAGTTTGCCCACCGAATTGCACAATTACGCCAACCGGTTTTTCTTTGTGGACGATTTCCAACACATCTTCCAGTGTCACTGGCTCAAAGAACAGACGGTCGGACGTATCGTAGTCAGTAGAAACGGTTTCGGGGTTACAGTTAACCATAATGGTTTCGTAGCCGTCTTCGCGCATGGCCAGCGCAGCATGCACACAGCAGTAATCAAACTCGATACCTTGACCAATGCGATTAGGGCCGCCGCCAATCACTAGAATCTTTTTCTTATCGCTCGGGTTAGCTTCACATTCTTCTTCGTAAGTCGAATACATGTAAGCAGTTGATGTAGAGAATTCGGCCGCACAGGTGTCAACACGCTTGTAGGCCGGGCGAATATTCAAACCTTGACGATGGTGACGCACTGCTTTTTCAGTAGCACCCAACAATAAGGCCAAACGTTTGTCCGAGAAACCTTTGCGCTTCAGACGGAATAATTGATCCGCATCCAGTTGGTTAAGCGACTTCCCACGCAGCGACTGCTCCAAATCAATCAGTTCTTTGATTTGCACCAGGAACCAAGGATCGATTTTGGACAGGTTAAACACATCGTTAACACTCATGCCCATACGGAAGGCATCACCTACGTACCAAATACGCTCAGCACCCGGTGTCGCTAGTTCACGGCGAATTTTTGCCTGACCTTCTTCGCTAGTGACATCCACTTTTGATTCAAAACCGGCAGAGCCCACTTCCAAACCGCGCAGGGCTTTTTGCAGGGATTCCTGGAAAGTACGGCCAATTGCCATCACTTCGCCAACGGATTTCATTTGCGTAGTCAAACGCGCGTCCGCATCACCAAATTTTTCAAAGGTAAAGCGCGGAACTTTAGTAACTACGTAATCGATTGACGGCTCAAACGATGCAGGTGTTGCACCGCCAGTGATGTCGTTTTTCAATTCGTCGAGGGTATAACCCACAGCCAATTTCGCGGCGATTTTTGCAATCGGGAAACCGGTTGCTTTTGATGCGAGAGCAGATGAGCGCGATACACGCGGGTTCATCTCGATTACCACCATACGGCCATCGACCGGATTCACCGCAAATTGCACGTTGGAACCACCGGTTTCTACACCGATTTCGCGCAGCACCGCAATCGATGCATTGCGCATGATTTGGTATTCCTTGTCGGTAAGGGTTTGCGCTGGCGCAACGGTAATCGAGTCACCGGTGTGGACACCCATAGGGTCAAAGTTTTCAATGGAGCACACGATGATGCAGTTGTCGTTTTTGTCACGCACCACTTCCATCTCGTACTCTTTCCAGCCGAGCAGTGATTCGTCGATCAGCAACTCGTTGGTGGGCGATAAGTCCAGGCCACGGGTACAAATTTCTTCAAACTCGTCCCAGTTGTAAGCGATACCGCCACCGGAACCACCCATGGTGAATGACGGGCGAATAATGCACGGGAAACCGAATTCTTTCGGTGCTTCTTTGGCTTCTTCCAAGCTGTGAACGATTTTCGCGCGTGCACAGGAGAGGCCGATACGCTTCATCGCTTGGTCAAACAGGTTGCGGTCTTCGGCCATATTAATGGCTTCTTCTTTCGCGCCGATCAATTCCACATTGTATTTTTCCAGCACACCGTTTTTGGCCAGTGCCAGCGCGCAGTTCAATGCGGTTTGACCGCCCATGGTGGGCAGGATCACATCGGGGCGTTCTTTTTCAATGATTTTGGCAACGGTTTGCCATTCGATTGGCTCGATGTAAGTGGCATCGGCCATCGCAGGGTCGGTCATGATGGTGGCCGGGTTTGAGTTCACCAGAATGACGCGATAACCCTCTTCGCGCAGCGCCTTACAGGCTTGTGCGCCCGAGTAGTCAAACTCACAGGCCTGACCAATAACAATCGGGCCAGCGCCGAGAATCAAAATACTGTTTATGTCGGTACGTTTTGGCATGTCGGCTCCGATTAAGACTTGCGGGCTTGCATCAATTCAATAAAGTGGTCGAACAAGGTGTCGGCTTCGTGCGGGCCGGGGCTCGCTTCAGGGTGCCCCTGGAAGCTGAACGCGGGCTTGTCGGTCCGATGAATACCTTGCAGAGAACCATCAAACAAGGACTTGTGAGTCGCACGCAGATTGGCAGGCAAGCTGCTCTCTTCCACCGCAAAACCGTGGTTTTGCGCGGTGATTAATACGCGCTGCGTATCCAGATTTTGCACCGGATGGTTACCACCGTGATGTCCGAATTTCATCTTGATAGTTTTCGCACCCGACGCCAGCGCCAGCAACTGGTGGCCGAGGCAAATACCAAATACGGGAATATCCGTTTCCAGGAACGACTTGATCGCCTCGATGGCATAGGTACATGGCTCAGGATCGCCAGGGCCATTGGAGAGGAAGATACCGTCTGGATTCATGGCCAATACTTCAGCCGCCGTCGTTTTAGCAGGCACGACAGTCAGGTCGCAACCGCGATCAGACAGCATGCGCAGGATGTTGCGCTTAACACCAAAGTCGTAAGCGACAACTTTGAATTTCTTAGTGCCCGTCAGAGCGGTGTGCCCCTCACCTAATTTCCAGGTGCTTTCGTTCCACTGATAGGCTTTACTTACCGTCACTTCTTTAGCCAGATCAAGGCCTTTCAAACCGCCAAATGCTTTCGCCGCGGCCAAGGCTTTGGCTTCATCCACATCATCGCCCGCAATTAAGCAACCGTTTTGCGCACCCTTGTCGCGCAACAAGCGGGTCAGGCGACGGGTATCTATGTCAGCGATGCCAATAACATTGCGCGCTTTAAGGTAGTCGGACAGGCTCTGGGTATTGCGGAAGTTGCTGGCGAGCAGTGGCAGATCGCGAATCACCAAGCCAGTGGCCCAAATGCGTTCGCATTCTTCGTCTTCAGGGTTGGTGCCGGTATTGCCAATATGGGGGTAAGTGAGGGTAACGATCTGTTGGGCATAGGATGGATCGGTAAGGATTTCCTGATAACCGGTGATAGCGGTATTAAACACCACCTCACCCACAGACAAACCATCGGCACCAATCGCGGTGCCACGGAACACACTACCGTCGGCAAGGACCAATATGGCCTTTTTCGGGGCAGGAAGGGATTCCTGAGTAGTCAAAACAACCTCCTGAATTGGTTGGGGTTTTGGCTTGGAGAACACCGGCAGAAACAAGCTGCCAGATACCCTTAAAGCGAGCTAATAAATGATTATGGATTCGTCACCAGCGCCGCGCAGAGGTTCAGTTTTTTTGGGCTCAAAAATCCAGTCGCACTGTCGCTGATATTATAGGCGGCGCGATAAGTCATTGAGTAAAAAGGCAAAATTGAACTGACTGCAAAACGTTTGGTTGTAAAAAAGCGAGATGAAACCCTGATCTCATCTCGCCTTTTTATGTTCTTGTGCGAACCGTTTTGTATTCTGTGTCGCCCTATTTGTTGACCGGGCGCAATCTGGCTGCGAATTCTACGGGAGCGAGCCGATTGTGTCTATTAGATATTGCACTCTTATTAACCACTGACTCGGGCTGCCACTCAATCTTTTTACTCGACACTGCCGGCAAGTGGTTAGCCACTGGCCGCTCGCCCCAAGCGATCATGCACATCGGCCCAGTCCTCGCTGGTGGGCGGTAGCTCCACCCAGATTTCTTTAGCGCCCAATTGATCCGCCTCGTACAGGGCGCGATAAAGCAGACGGGCATAGGAGGGCTTATCCTTGGGCATTAACCGTGTCAGTGCAAAGCCGAGACTCAGCGAATCCTGCGGTTCACTGAGCAGCAAACGCACCACTCGATAACCCGGATCCTGCTGCACTTCGTTAGCGGTTTTGAGCTTAAGGCGGGTGCGCGGGCGATAATGCACCTGCATATTGCCGGGCACCGCGACATTGTGTTGCTGCGGGTGATGGACTTGGCAGCCGAGGAAATCCGCCAGGGTCGCGGCGGTAATAGGCCCTGCGCGCAGCACCCTGGGTTCGGTGCTGGTGAGATCAACAATGGTGGATTCTATGCCCACAGTGCAATCGCCGCCGTCCAACACTGCAGCCAGCTTGCCCTGCATTGTCGCCATCACCTGTGCGGCACTGGTCGGACTGAGGCCTTTGTGGGGATTGGCAGAGGGCGCGGCGACCGCCAAGTTCCCACGCTGCAGTAATTCGCGCAGGGCGGGATGCGCCGGAATGCGCAGCGCCAAGGTATCGCGCCCACCGGTCACTGTCGAATCCACCCACGGCGCTTTGGGCAATACCAGCGTCAGCGGCCCCGGCCAGAAGCGGCCGGCAAGCGCCAGCGCAAGCTCCGGCACCTGTTCTACCCACTCTTCCAACTGAGCTGCGTTACCCAGGTGAACAATCAAGGGGTGATTGGCAGGGCGCTGTTTGGCGGCAAAAATGCCGTTCACGGCCGCTGGCTGACGGGCATCTGCCGCTAAACCGTAAACCGTCTCAGTAGGCACAGCCACCAGCTCACCCGCACGCAGCAGGCTGATGGCTTGCTGCACGTCAGAATCGTGCCTGGCATCTAGCAGCAGGGTCATGGTTTGCCTCATTCATGGTTAGGTCGTCGAAATTAGATCGCTTTAACATTGGCTTCGCATAATACAGATGCCCAAGACTTATGGGTTACACCAGGGGCAAGTGGCCGGATCGGCCAACGCTTCATTCACTGCTGTGCGCTGCCGATAACCGCAACCTGCGCACTGGGCGATGCGCGCGCTCAGACTGTGGGTTGGGGTGCCGCAGTCGGCGCAGGGCAAGCCGGTTTCGGGGTGATCCGGCCAAAAACCTGGGCGCTCACACTCGGGGCAATTACAGGCTAATCGTGCGAGCAGATTCTCGGTCGCGCGCGCAATATGCACCCGGCGCTGGGGCGAATGGTGGGCGCGCAGGTCATAGGTGATACGCAAGTCGGCGGGGATATTTTCAGCAAACTGCGCCGCGAGCTGCGCATTTAGCTCAGACTCGGTTGCTATCCCCTTGATACTCTTGCGGATGTCGCAGTCAGTCGCTACTGCCATCACTCTCTGCCCTGCAGGCAGCTGCTGCCAAAAACGCTGCTGGCTAACTGGATCGGAGGGGCGGTACTCATCCACTGCAAACGCGCTGCCATAGACCCCTACCACCGCCCAATCGCCGCGCACAGGTACACAGGCAACCAGTTCTTGGTTATAGGTGCCAAAGCCCCAGGGCGAGGCACCAAAACTACCCTCACTGCCCAAGCCGAAATCAGCGCCGGTCAGCTCCAGCGCCAACCTTGCTTTATGCAGGGCGCAATCCACAGGCGTGAGACGGCGCTCTACTTCGCCACTGAAGGTGCCCAAGGTGTCGGTATCAAATGCCGAGCTATTAGTCAGGCGTGCCTGCCAGCGCTCCGCCAGTAGGGGGGCGATGATAGATGCCTTGTCATGCAGGCTTAACAGGCCAAAATGCGCACCATGAAATGGCTCGATGTGCAGGTTGGATGACATCAGAAATAACCCTCGCGTTTTTTCTTTTCCATAGAACCGACCTGATCCTTATCCAGCATGCGCCCTTCCCGTTCGCTGGTTTTACTCAGCAGCAATTCTTCGATAATCGCGCTCACGTCAGTGGCATCACTCAATACTGCACCGGTTTGCGGATAACAGCCCAGTGTGCGGCAACGCACCTGCCGCACGGCGATGGAATCGCGTTCAGCGGGGGTGAGAAACGGCAGCATGCGCTCATCGTCCAGAATAAACACCTGCCCCGATTCCTCGCTGATCCAGCTCTGGCGCGGCGCGGCAAAATAGAGCGAAACCAGGTCTATTTGCTCGCGCAGGATATAGAGCCAAATATCCAACTCCGTCCAGTTAGAGAGCGGAAACACGCGCACGCTTTCGCCGGGGTTCAAGCGGGTGTTGTACAAATCCCACAACTCGGGCCGCTGGTTTTTCGGGTCCCAGGTTTGATGGGCATCGCGTACCGAGAAGACCCGCTCTTTAGCCCGGGATTTCTCCTCGTCGCGGCGCGCGCCACCCAGTGCGGCGTCGAACTTGTACTCGCGCAGAGCCTGTTTGAGCGCTTGGGTTTTCATTTGGTCGTTGTATTTCACCGAGCCAGACACAATCGGGTGAACCCCCTGCGCGAGCGCCTCCTCGTTGATATGCACCTTGAGTTTCAGCTTCAGGCGCTCAGCCAAGCGGTCGCGGAAGCGCGCCATTTCCGCGAATTCCCAGGTGGTATCTATGTGCAGCAAAGTGAATGGCACAGGCGCCGGCCAGAATGCCTTGCGCGCCAGGTGCAGCATCACGGTGGAATCCTTGCCGATGGAGTAGAACATACAAGGGTTTTCGAAGCTTGCAGCCACCTCCCGCAAAATGGCGATAGCCTCGGCTTCCAATGCTTGTAAATGCGTCAGTGAATGGTTCACGCCGACACCTCACCTGCATAGTCACCCAGCGGTTCAAGCTCGGGCACCGCGTGCCACTGCGCGCGCAGGTAGCGACTAATACTGCGCTGCTCCCTGTCCCACTGAAACACATAGAGCCATTCGTTATTGATGAGCGCGGCAATATCGGGGTGGCGCTGGATAATGGCCGCAATCGCCTGCCGCGGCGCTGCCAAATACACATTCAAGCGCACCGGTTGATGGCGCCAGTCTTTGCCGTCGTGCAGGGATTGCAGGGGCAGGCCGATGCGCAGATCGCCGCCATTGCCTTCAAATACACCCAGGTTGCCACCCACCACATTGTGCAGCAGCTTGTTGCCGCTGCCGTAATGCAGGTTGTCGGTCATGGAGGCGTAGTACTGCAGGTTGATCCACTGGGTGACTACCATTGGCGCGGTGATGATTAATTCCAGCGTTGCAAAATCACTGTCTGCCTGCCAGTGATAATCGTGCAAAAAGGCGCGGCCGCCCAGATTCAGCCCGCGGGTCGCTGAGCGTGGCGCGGCGATAAAGGCGGCGTTATTGGCCAAGCCCCATTCAGGGCGCAGCTGTGCCCAATCGCGGGTGCGCTCGGCAAAGGCGCGGGCGCGGGCATCGGGGGTGGTGGCGCTAATCGCCATAGCGCCAGCCCGCTGCGCTCGCGCCCGCTCACTCGCTGCTTGCAGCCAGCGCTGCCAGGCTTCCTCGTTGCCTTGCGCTGGTTCATCGGGTGCAGCAAACCACTCAATGTCATCGTTGGTGGTGTTGTGTAAACAGGGAATAAAACGGGTGGCCGCAGGGATGTGAATCCCCTGCGCCGCCAGCGCTTCGCGCACTGGCAAAAGGTTGAGGAAATAGGCCAGCACCCGCACATTCACCTCGCCCGACTGGCCCCCGCAAGCACCGCAGTCCAGGCTGGCGGCGAGCGGGTTGTTGGCAGTGCAACTGCTGTGGGCGACCAGTAAAACCCGCGGGGCAAAGCCTTGGGTCAGGCCCATGTGACGCAGCACACCGGCAAGCAGATTGGCGATCTCTTGGGGCGACAAGGGTTCGCCATCGCGCCACAGCTCCCAGCCGCTAATGTCGGCAAACTGATTGAGCGGGTTGGCATCGTGCTGATAGCCAAAACTTTGCGCAAGCAGGCGCAATCCATCCACTATGCCTTTGGCCTCCACCCAACCGAAACTCGCTGCCGCTTGGCCACCGGTATTGGCTTTGGCACGTTTGCCCAATAAAGGCTTGAGTTGCCCCTGCTGTTTGGCGTTCAACAGTACTGGGCGCGCGTTGAGCGCGGGCTGCAGGAGCGCGGGCAATTGCGGGCGCTTGAGCGGCGTCGCCATGGGTTGATAGGCGATGGGCAAGCCAAAAAAGCCGGCAAAACCGAGAGTTTGAATATCCGGCGATACGGATTCCAGCGCGCGGCGCATCGGCTCGGAGCGCACATCAATGCAAAATACCGCCTGCAGCGCCGGCGCAAGGCTGGCACTGGCCTGCGCCATGGTGGGTGTGAGCGGTTCAACGCGGATGAGCTGCCGCGCAAACTGCGCCTGCTGGCTCAACTCCAGTGCGCGCTGCCATACCCACAGGTACTGCTGGCGCTGGTGGCACACTGCTTCACGCAGCATGGCTTGTTGAAATTGCTCAATAAACTGACCGCGCAAGGCAGCGCCCGCCTGTGCCGGTTGCGCCAGCCACCACCAGAGCGCCCACTCCCATGCGAGCCTGACCGCGAGCAAATCACCCAGACAGTTCAAGCCTTGCGCATCAATCGCACCCTGCTGGGTGTTGCGGGCAAATACCGCCGCCCAACCGTTAATGTCCAAGAGCAGCGCCAGGCAGTAATTCTCAAAACCCGCCTCATCAATCACGCCCTGTTGTTGTAACTCGCTGTACATATGGCTGATAACCGCCGCCGGGCTTTCCGGCAGGCTGAGGAAAAAGCCATGCAGTTCGGGCGCCTCCATCAGAATCGACAAGCCCGCGTCTTGTTGGATGATCTCGCGCCAGAAGCCGTAAAAACTGCCGGGTGTATCCAAGGGCTTGGGGTGACGTTCGGGATAGCTGAAGAACAGGCCGCAGGACTGGCTGATTTGCTGGGTGATCTCATCGCGCCAGGGCATTTTGGTGGCTTGGGCGGGCTGCTCATCCAGCAAATCGCTCAGGTTTTTCCACTGCGGCAAATGCTCCGGCTCACTCAGGTAATCCACCAGGGCTTGGGGCGATGCCGACACACCCAATTCACGCGCCGCCAGTATCAACTCTTCGGTGCCAATCGGATCGGGAAAGTGGCGACGGTAGTAGGCCTTGGGCATGAGCAGGCGCACATCGCGCAGGCTGGCCAAACGCGCCGCCACCTGGCTGATTGGGTAGTCGCGAAAGTGCCACCAAGGGTTTACGGCAACGGTTTTGTCCAAGGGCCAGACAGGTGCGATACGCGCGCTCGCGGCGCTGGCAGCGCGCAGGGCAAAGGCATCCAGCGCTAAGGTGGTGTTCGGCAAACTAGTCGCAAGCGCACTCATGATTTCACCTCGGCATCAAGAAAAGAGGGCTGGGCTGCACCGGGGGTCAGGGTCACTGGCCACCAGCGCAGGGTAAAACGGGTCATCCATTCGTCCAGATACAGACCGGCATTCAGGGCAATCCACAGGCGGCGGACTTTGTGATTGAGCGGCCAGCGCTGCAGGCTGTAACTCGTCGCCATAAGCACCAACAACAAGCTGCAAACCCATATATCCGCCCAGAAATTGGCCGCGCTTGGGGCAAGTTCCAGTGCTTGTGCCAAACCGGTTTTGAGGGTGAGGTAGAGTGCAACCAAGGCTGCAGCCAACAGCAACCCCGCCAGCATGGGGCGCCACCAGTGACGGGAGAGCGCCGCCTGCTGCGCCAGCTCCTGGGCAACCAGCGTGATAAGCGCGACAGACAAAATCACCCAAGGCACCAGCGAGCCGCTGATCGCATTACTGCCGGCAGCCGCAAACAAGTAGGTGTTAGCCAACCAAACCAGCCCGGCTACCAGCGGCACCACCAGCAGGCTCGCACCCAGCCATTGGGTCAGGTTCGGCAGCCGTGCGCTGCCCACGGCATCGCTCACTGACTGCTCCAACTGCTCATTCACCGCGCTGCCGGCGGCCAAGAATGCACGCGCCTTGTAGCAGGAGTGGGCGATCAGGTGCAGTAACGCCAGCTCGTACAGGCCGAGGGCGCACTCAACCAACATCAACCCCATTTGCGCGCAAGTAGACCAGGCCAAACGCACCTTGATGCTGATACGGGTAGTCATAATCAGCGCCGCAAGCACCGCCGATGGCCCAGCCACCAGCAGCAGTAACCACTGGGCCGCCACCACTTGGCTGAGCAGTGGCGCGAACAACAGCAAGAGAACACCGCCCAAGTTGATTACACCAGCATGGAGCAAAGCGGATACCGGCGTGGGCGATTCCACCACCTGAATCAACCAGCCCTGCAGCGGCAACTGGGCGCACTTAAGCAGCGCCACCTGAGCCACACAGAGTGCCGCAAGCATCAGCGGCCAGCTCAGTTGATCGGCCTGCAGCTGGGCTATTTGTGCCATGACGTGAGACAGGGAGAAGCTATTGAACTGGCTGTAGAGCAAACCAATCGCGAGTGCCAACAGCAGCTCTGATGCGCGTGCGATAAGGAATTTTTTGTGCGCGGCCAAGAGCGCGCGCGGGCGATCCGGGTAGAACAACAACAGCTGATTAAGGCTCAGGCTGACACCCACCCAAGCGGCCCAAAACAGCACCAAGTGATCTACCAAGAGCAGGGTTTGTACGGCGAGCAGCGTCAGGGTAAGCCAGCGCAGAAACCGCGCACCGTCGCTATCACCTTGAAAGTTGGTGGCGGCATAGCGGTAGATAATCCAGCCCAAAAAGTTCACCAGCACCAGCAGCGTCGCCTGCAGCACACCTAACCGCAGCACGCCACTTTGCAGCGGCTGCTCCAGAGCCAGTAACCATAAACCCACTGCGAGCAACAGGTTAAAACCCGCCGCACGCTGTGCCAGCGCCCAACCCCAAGGGCGTGCCGCCATAGCGTTAATAAGCAGTGGTATTAACAGCAGCGCCCAGAGCGCAAAATCCCAATGAACCAGCCCATTGATCGTCATTACTTACCCCCCAAGCGTTAAGCAGTTGGGCTATTCTGGGCTAGCGAAAACCATCGGTAAAATACATAATTTTCAACATATCATTCACTTTTAGAGAACGATTAACTAACTGGTATAAGCATGAACAAACTTAACTACCATCACCTCTACTATTTCTGGCGCGTGGCCAAGCAGGGCAACCTGACCAAAACCGCTGAGGCATTACATATTTCCCAGTCGGCACTCTCGGCGCAGATTCGCCAGCTGGAAGCGACTATGGGTGTGGAGTTATTTGTGCGCGAAGGCCGGCAACTGCGGCTGACCGAGAGTGGGCAAAGCGCGCTGGTGTATGCAGAGGAAATTTTTAAACGCGGCGCGGAATTGGAATCGCTGCTGAGCAAGGGCATTCAGCCGGAACTGCTTACTGTGCGCATTGGTGTGCTCACGACTATGTCGCGGAATTTTGTGGAGAGTTTTATTGAGCCGCTGATTCGTCGCCCCAATACCAAATATGTATTGCATGCGCGCGGCCAAGTGAATTTACTCAATGCAGTGGCCAACCACGAATTTGACTTGGCACTCACCAACATTCAGGTGCTAGGCACCAACAAAGAACTCTGGCAGTGCCAGTTGCTCGCGCGTCAACCCGTGGCGATTGTCGGCCCACCCGACTTGCCGCTGGGCAAAGCCTTTTCCAGCCGCTACAAGGATCACGAATGGGTCGCCCCCGTTACCGACAGCCCGGTGCGCTCTGCGTTCGACAGCTTCTGCGCGCAACACCAATTCAAACCGCGCATAGTCGCCGAGGCGGATGACATGGCAATGCTGCGTCTGTTAGCACGCGACACCGGCGCGCTGGCGGTAATGCCCAATGTAGTCGTAAAAGATGAACTGCTGCAGGGCCGGTTGGTGAACTACCTGACCCTGCCCAATGTGTATGAAAATTTCTATGCGGTAACGGTAAAACGCCAGATACAAAACCAACTCGTAAGCCAGCTAATTAACAGCGCAATCAAACTCTAGATTTTGGTTTTTTGTTGTTAACGAATCGGACGATTAGCGACCATAACATCAGCGCTACAGCGCCAATCACTACACCGACCAAACCATTTAATATTGATGAGGTCAACCAACCCAAGGGCTCAGTCCCGTTAGCCAAATTCTCAATCCAATGATGAATCGTCGCAAGGTTATGCGTGACTATGCCGCCACCTACCATGAACATAGCGGCCGTACCGAGCACCGACAATAATTTCATCAACTTGGGCGCCGCCGCGAGCAAAAATTTGCCAAGGATTTGCGCGACCGAATTTTGTTTGGTGCAAAGGTGTGCTCCCATATCGTCGAGTTTGACAATCAAAGCCACAAAACCATAAACGCCAAGGGTCATCAATACAGCAATACTGACCACAACAACTGCTTGCTTGATAAAAGTGGCCGCAGCAACGGTTCCTAACGCGATAACAATAATCTCTGCCGAGAGAATAAAATCCGTGCGCACTGCGCCTTTTATTTTTTCTTTTTCAAACGCAACCAAATCCACCGCTGGATTGGCAACAGCTGCAATTAGTTGTTTATGCTGCGCCTCCTGTTCCGCTCTGGAGTGGAAGAATTTATGGGCGAGTTTTTCACAACCCTCAAAACATAAATAGGTGCCGCCGATCATCAACAAGGGAATAATCAACCAGGGAACAAAAGCACTAATTAATAGTGCCGCAGGAACTAATATCAGTTTATTTAGCGCCGAACCTTTGGCGACCGCCCACACCACTGGCAACTCACGCTCGGCGCGAATGCCTTGAACTTGTTGCGCATTAAGGGCGAGATCATCACCCAGTACGCCGGCGGTTTTTTTGGCGGCCACTTTGGTCATTACCGCCACGTCATCCAACACAGCGGCAATATCATCAAGCAACATCAATAAACTTGAACCAGCCATTATCAGTTCCCTGCAATTTATAAATGGTGGATAAAAAACTTAACGCAAACCAAGAACATCCTGCATATCAAATAGCCCCGGTTGCTGTTGCTCAAGCCAGACTGCTGCGCGCACCGCGCCATTGGCAAACGCTAGACGGCTGGAGGCCTTGTGGGTGATTTCTACACGCTCGCCGTCGGCCATGAACATGACGGTGTGATCGCCTACCACATCGCCTCCGCGCACTGTGGCAAAGCCAATGGTATCGCGCGGGCGCGGGCCGATTTGTCCTTCACGACCGTATACCGCAACCTTATCCAAATCGCGCTGCAGCGCATTGGCAAGCACTTCCCCCATACGCATGGCAGTGCCAGAAGGAGAATCCACTTTGTGACGATGATGCGCTTCGTAAACTTCTACGTCGTATTCATCGCCCAATACACGCGCAGCCAAATCCAACAATTTAAAACAGAGGTTCACACCGGTGGAAAAATTAGCGGATAACAAAAGTGGAATCTGGCTTTGGTAAGCGAGCAAATCTGCTTTTTCTGCGGCACTAAAACCGGTGGTGCCAATTACTACAGGTTTGTTGTGTGCGGCGCAGGTTTTAACATGATCGAGAGTCGCCAAAGGTGAGCTGAAATCAATCAGCACATCAAACTGATCCATCACTGTCGCTATGTTATCGACCAGGGTGATGCCCAATTTACCCACACCACCCAACTCACCCGCATCAGCGCCAAGCAGTGAACTACCCGGGCGCACTGTGGCCGCGCCCAAGGTTGTTTGTGGATTTTTTTGGGTGGCTTCAATCAGAGCCTTTCCCATACGGCCTGCAGCACCAGCGATTGCGATTCGTGTCATTGTGTTTATCTCTACAATAAAAAATGATTTAAAAAAAGGGTTAGCTGGCGATGGAGTTATTCGTCGTCATCGGTATTAAACAAATGCCCTAACTTACCTTTTTTGGTTTCCAGATATTTGGCGTTGTGTGGGTTGCGACCGGTTTGATGGGGTAAACGCTCAACAATATTCACACCCATGTCCTGTAATGCTTTGACTTTGCGCGGGTTGTTGGTCAGCAGTTTTAGCGATTTTATTTTTAAATGTTCGATCATGGGTTTGAGAATGGAGTAATCGCGCATGTCTGCACCAAACCCCAATTGCTCGTTGGCTTCTACTGTGTCGGCGCCTTGATCTTGCAAGTGATAAGCTTTGATTTTATTCAGCAGACCAATACCACGACCTTCCTGACGCAAATAAAAAATGACACCGCGCCCCGCTAACGCAATTTTATGCATGGCCGCTTGCAATTGCGGACCGCAGTCACAGCGCATGCTAAACAGCGCATCACCGGTCAAGCATTCAGAGTGCACACGCGCCAGCACGGGTTCATCGCCAGTGACATCACCCATGGTGAGCACCACATGTTCTTTTTCATTTTCAGCGTCACAAAAACCATGCATCACAAAAATGCCCCAAGGCGTAGGCAACTTGGAAGACTCTACAAAACGAACTGTCACAGGAACCTCACAAAATAAGCGATGAGTTGCAGCACCAAAAGTGCATAAATTCCGGCGAGTAGATCGTCGATCATAATGCCGAAACCGCCGTGAACTTTTTTATCTAACCAATTAATGGGCCAGGGTTTGAGAATGTCAAAAAAACGAAACAACACAAAGCCAACCAGAACCCACTGCCAACCAGCGGGAGCCATAAACATAGTGACCCAAAAGCCGACAAATTCGTCCCAGACTATGCCGCCGTGATCGTGCACCCCCAGCGCTTTGGAGGAGCGTTCGCACCAGTAAACGCCCAACGCAAAAGTAACCAGCAGCCAGCTTAAATACACCGGCCAAGTCAAATGTTGCAGCAGTAAAAAAATCGGAATGGCAACCAATGTACCCACGGTACCCGGCGCCTTGGGCGAGAGACCGCTACCAAAACCAAAAGCAAAAAAATGATCGGGGTTGCGCAGTAATTGTTTCCAGTGGGGATTATTCATAGCCAATCTATTCCATTAAAAATGCTGGTAGCCGCGCTTGGGCAGCGCAAACAACTCACCGTTTAATTCACAACTCACGGCATTGCCTACCGTAATTTCACCCACCACGGTGGCATTGAGCTTGCCCTGTGCAATCAGCATGGCTAGCTCCGGCATTTTTTCTGGCGCAAGAGTGAAACAGAGTTCGTAATCATCGCCGCCACTCAAGGCCCATTGGTAAATTTGCTGTTGATCTGCGGAGGATTGCTCAAGCAGGGATTGCACCGCTGGAGAGAGGGGTAAATCCTCCACATAAATCACCGCACCTACATCGCTCGCATTACAAATGTGTTGCAAGTCAGCAGCCAGACCATCGGAAATATCCAGTGCACTGCTGGCCAGGTCACGAATTAATTGCGATTCCTGTAAACGCGGCACTGGGCGATAAAAACGGTCGTGCAAATAGGCACTGTGCTCATCAGTAAATGAATATTGTTGTTGGATAGACGCGAGCGCAGCGGCGCCATCACCTACACAATTGGTGACTAACACAAAATCCCCCACATTGGCGCCATCGCGGCGCAGGCTATGCTGCGGCTGGCAAGCACCCATCACCTGAATGGTGATGGCAAGCGGGCCGGAAGTAGTGTCACCTCCCACCAAGGCAATGCCATATTCACGTGCACAGTTAAACAAACCACGACTGAATGCACGCAGCCAATCTTCATCGGCTTGGGGTAAGGTGAGTGCGAGTGTAAACCACAGCGGGTCTGCGCCCATCGCGGCCAAATCGCTGAGGTTCGTGCGCAGCGCACGCTCGGCGATAAGTTCAGGGGCAGCATCTGCAGGAAAATGCACATCGGCCACTAGCGTATCCACCGATACCGCGAGTAGCGTCCCAAGGGGAATTTGTAGCAGCGCGCAATCATCGCCAATACCCAACACCACGCCCGCCGAAGGATGCTCCGCCTGCTCACGCTGAAAAAATTGTTGGATTAATTGAAATTCGCTGGGCACTGGTTTACGCCACAATAGAAAAGTAGAAAAGGAAGAAACGACAAGGCGAGCAAAGCTCACCTTGAGGCAAGCTTGTTAGCGACTGTTACGCTCAGCCTTGACTTCAACCACGCGCAATACCGCTGCAGTTTTGTCTAACACACCGTTAATAAATTTGTGGCTATCTTCCGCGCCAAATTTTTTGGCCAACGCAACTGCTTCATTGATAACCACTTTGTAAGGTACATCAATACGCGCTTTTAATTCGTAAGTAGCCATACGCAGCAGAGCGCGGGTAATCGCATCTAATTCAGCGAGTGAGCGATCCACTAAATAAGGCGTAAACGCCGCCTCCAAATCACTGAGATTTTCAGGCACGGCATGCAAAATTTCGTGGAAATAGTCCACGTCCACTTTGCTCATATCATTGTCAGTGCGAAATTCCGCTTCAATGGCATTGATGCTGGAGCCGGCCATTTGCCATTGGTAGAGCGCCTGCATAGCATAGTGACGCGCCATACGACGAGTGGCCGCGGTGTGGCCTTTTTGCTGGGCGGAAGAAGTGTTCATGAACAATTACCTGATAAAAACGTAAATGCCCGCTTGCACGGGCATAAAATAAACAAAGAAACCAAGGCGCTAATTGCCTACAGGAAATGAAGGATTTCCAGCCTTAGATTTTGCCAAACAGTGAAACCATTTCCAGCGCGGTAGAGGCAGCCTCAACACCTTTGTTGCCGGCTTTGGTGCCAGAGCGCTCGATGGCTTGTTCGATAGAATCCACGGTCAATACACCGAAGGTTACCGGTACGCCGTATTGCAGTGATACCTGCGCCAAACCTTTGGTGCATTCGCCGGCAACATAATCAAAATGTGGAGTGCCGCCGCGAATCACCGCACCTAGAGCGATGATTGCATCGAACTCATTTTTGGCGGCAATTTTTTGCGCTGTGAGTGGAAATTCAAATGCACCCGGTGCGTAATAGATGGTGATGTTTTCATCTTTAATACCGTGACGACGCAGGGTATCCAGCGCACCGTCTTTTAAACTTTCCACAACAAAACTATTCCAACGGCTAACAATCAACGCATACTTACCTGCTGATGCAGAAAAATCACCTTCGATTACCTTGATATTGCTCATATGTTTTTCTCGTTACATGTTCCAATTTTAAAATTCGTTTACTCCCTCTCTTTTAAGCGGGGCGCCTAGCCGGGAGGGTTGGGGAGGCGTTAATCACCTTCCGGACAAATATATTCCACCACTTCCAAATCAAAACCCGACAGTGCGGAGTAACGCATGGGCGCAGACATTACGCGCATTTTGCGCACCCCCAAATCACGCAGGATTTGCGAGCCGGTGCCCACTTGTTTGTAGAGCACTTCCGAACTGCGGCGCATTTGCTTGCCGGAAATCAGCCAGTCAATGCTGTCTTCTACTTCCTGGGTGGATTCGTCGTGGCAAATCAGCAGTACAACGCCCTTGCCCTCTTCACTGACTTTTTTCAGCGCGTCTTGATAAGTCCAGCTTTTGCCGCCGGCGACCGAGGTGCGTTTGAGGTTCAGCACATCGCGCGCTATGTCCATCACATGCACACGCACCAGAGTGGGTTCTGCATTGATTTCGCCCTTGGTCATCACAAAGTGCAAGTCGCCACGGGCGGTATCGCGATAGGTATGTAAATCAAACTCGCCGTAAAGCGTATCAACCTTGCGGCTATTAACGCATTCGACCGTGCGCTCTTTGGTGGCGCGGTAGTGAATCAGGTCGGCAATGGTACCGATTTTCAGGTGATGTTGCTCGGCAAATCGCTCCAAATCCGGGCGGCGCGCCATAGTGCCGTCGGGGTTCATCACCTCTACGATCACTGCTGCTGGCTCAAACCCGGCCAAGCGTGCCAAATCACAACCGGCTTCGGTATGACCGGCGCGGCTCATTACCCCACCTGGCTGCGCCATGAGCGGGAAAATATGGCCGGGCTGTACCAAATCGCTTGGCTTGGCATTGGCTTTTACCGCCGCACGCACGGTTAGCGCGCGATCTGCCGCGGAAATACCGGTGCTCACGCCTTCGGCCGCCTCAATGGAGACGGTAAAGTTAGTGGTGTGCTGGGATTTGTTGTCGCTCACCATCAGCGGCAAATCCAATTGTTTGCAGCGCTCCTGAGTGAGCGTGAGGCAGATGAGACCGCGTGCGTGGGTCGCCATAAAGTTGATATCTTCCGGACGCACCTGCTCCGCCACCATAATCAGGTCGCCTTCATTTTCACGGTCTTCGTCATCCATGAGGATGACCATTTTGCCGTGGCGCAAGTCTTCAATCAGTTCTTCAATGGTATTGAGTTGCATAGAAAATTCCGGTTGCCGATGCCAATCACATAAAGCCGTTTTTGGCTAAAAATTCCAGGGTGATGCCCTGCCCTTCGCCCTCAGCGGCTTTGTCGCCAAGCATTAACCGCTCCAGATAGCGCGCCAATACATCCACTTCCAAATTGACCTTGCTGCCTGTCTGGTAGGATTCCATGATGGTCCACTTGAGGGTGTGGGGCACAATATTCAATTCAAACTCGGCGCCATCCACCTTGTTAACGGTAAGACTAGTACCATCCACCGTGATTGACCCCTTGTGGGCGATATATTTTGCCAGCGCCTTGGGCGCGCGAATACGAAACCGCTCCGAGCGAGCATCGGGGTAGCGACTGACCACTTCACCGACGCCATCCACATGGCCGCTGACAATATGACCGCCCAAGCGGGTCTGGGGCGTGAGTGCCTTTTCCAGATTCACCCGCTGCCCGACTTTCCAGCTGGGCAAAGTAGTATTGTCCAGGGTTTCGCGCGAAACGTCCGCCCAGTAACCATCGCCGGGTAAATCCACCACCGTCAGGCACACACCATTGGTGGCAATAGAATCCCCCAAATGCACATCAGCTAAATTCAGGTTGTGGGTGTTGATGCGCAAGCGCAGATCGCCATTGTTGGGTTGCAAGGCGACCACTTCGCCAATGGCCTCAATAATACCGGTGAACATAATTAGGCTCCGAATTCTCGCCGTAAAATCGCGGCCGGAAGTTATACGATGATGCTGTTGGGTTGGGCTTGAGCGGTAGTCACCGGAATGCGCAAATCGATAACTTTGGTTTTGGCCAAATGATCATGAATGCAGCGACGATCGTCGCGGAAAATCGCCAGTACATCGGCAAGACGCAACAAAATTCCAATCACAGGCACCATGCCCATCAACCACTGGGACACGTAGCGTTGCAAAATCAGCGGTATAAAGGCTGGCTTTTGATTATCCATTGTCACTATGGCAATACCGATAATACGTTTACCAATAGTTTGGCCGAATTGATGCAATAAAAATCCGTGCAGGACAAAAAACATCATCAACTGAAACAGCACAATTTTTAACGCAAGCTCTGGTGGAATAGCGCCCTGCTGCTCGGCAATTTCCATCAACCCCTGGCTTTGGGCAAAAGGGAAAATGCAGAACATCATAATCACCACATCGATAATCGTGGCTTGCAGGCGTTTACCCAGCGATGCGGTATTATCCACGTGTTGAGGCGGAGGGAATGACGGGGTTTGGGGTTGATCACTCACAGCAGGAAACCTTTCAGAAAAAACTCGCGGTTAATATTCAGTGTCGGGCACAGCGGTGATACGCCAATCGCGGCCGACAGCGCAGATATCTTTAATTTTTAACGCCAGGGATGAGGACATGGTATCGAGTGGCAGCTCAAATAAACCGCGCGCCTTATTGCCCAATAGCTTGGGCGCCATGTAAATAATAATTTCATCCAACAAACCACGGCGTAAAAAACTGCCAGCCAAAGTAGCGCCTGCTTCCACCAAAACTTCATTGCATTGACGACGGGCGAGTTCGCTGATTAATGCTTGCAAATCAACGCGGCCATCTTTGGCGGGCAGCGCCAGTAGTTCAACAAACTCTGGCCAGTCGCGTAACTGCGCCTCATCAACTTGACCATTATGTACCAACAATATCGGGGTGGATTGCTTGAACATCAAGGCGTTGCGTGGGGTGCGCAGGTGGGAGTCCAAAATTACCCGCAGCGGTTGTTTGGCTGCGGCAGCTTTAGCGTCGTTGTCCGGCAAGCCCAATTCTTGTGGGCGCACCGTGAGCGAGGCATTGTCCTGAATGATCGAATCCACGCCGGAGATAATTGCACAGGAACGGGCGCGCAGGCGCTGTACATCGGCGCGCGCCTTGGGGCCGGTGATCCACTTGCTCTCGCCCGATGCCATTGCTGTGCGACCATCCAGACTCATGGCCATTTTGCAGCGCACCAGTGGCCGCTTGCGCTCCATTCGTTTGATAAAACCGGGGTTAAGCGCACGGGCATCGTCCTCCAGCACCGGGCCATCCACCGGAATCCCGGCGGCGCGTACCATAGCGATGCCGTTACCCGACACGAGCGGATTGGGATCCTCCATGCCGTAGACTAGACGCGCAACACCTGCATCAATCAAAGCTTGTGAACAGGGGCCGGTTTTACCGGTATGACTGCAAGGCTCAAGACTCACATAAGCGGTTGCGCCCCGCGCATTGTCGCCCGCAGCAGTTAAGGCATTGACCTCAGCATGGGCTTCACCAGCGCGAATATGCCAGCCTTCTGCAATCACCTGCCCATCCTTCACCAATACACAACCCACACGCGGGTTAGGCATAGTGGTATAGAGGCCGCGCTCCGCCAAACGGAACGCCCGCGCCATAAAATCAAAATCGGTTGCGGTAATGCTCATGCGGGAATCATTCGTTTTCAGGTTGCTGCTCAAGGCGATCAATTTCCTGGCGGAATTCATTCAAGTCTTTAAAGCGGCGATAAACAGAGGCAAAGCGCACATAGGCAACTTCATCGAGTTTTTGTAATTGTTCCATCACTTTTTCGCCAACCAAGAGCGCTTTCACTTCGCGCTCACCCGTCGCCTGCAAAAAATGTTTGATGTGATTAATAGCTGATTCGATGGCCTCGATACTGACCGGACGCTTTTCCAATGCGCGCAATAAACCAGCGCGCAATTTATTTTCATCGAAGGGTTCGCGGGTGCCATTTTGTTTGATGATGCGCGGCATCACCAATTCGGCTACCTCAAAGGTAGTAAAGCGCTCATGGCAGGATAAACATTCGCGACGGCGGCGCACTTGATCGCCCTCGGCCACCAAACGGGAATCGATAACTTTGGTATCTTCCGCGCTACAAAACGGACAATGCATGATCAATAGCCCTAGCGATAGTGAAAGTGCGCGCATACTAGCACAATATGGGCGATTTTCGCCCATCGAGCTGCGCGCGTAATGCTGCGAACTGTGCTCACGATACAAGCACTCAAGGATTATTCAACAACCTCAACCCGATTGCGGCCCGCTGCTTTGGCAAGGTAGAGCGCACGATCTACCCGGGCAAAAAAGTGCACCAGGGTTTCTACACCGCCAAATTGCGCCACCCCAAAACTGCCAGTAATACGCAAGGTTCTATGACCCAGCTGCAATTGTTCAGCGGCCATAGCATCGCGCAGTTTTTCTGCCACTGCCTGTGCAGAAATGAGCGAGGTTTGTTTAAGTAAAATTAAAAATTCTTCACCGCCCCAACGACACAAGACATCACCGTTACGTAAACTATTTTCCAGCATACGAGCCACGCGCATAATCACTCTGTCACCTGCCAAGTGGCCGTGACTGTCATTAATACTTTTAAAGTGATCTATATCGAGCAATATCATTGAAAGCGGCGTTTTAGCGCGATGCGCTTCATGCACCGCCTGTTCAAACATCAACTCAAATGCCTGACGATTTAATAAACCGGTAAGCGAATCTGTTGCGGCAACATTTTCCAGGCGACGCTGGAAGCGATTGACACTGTACAAACACAGAAGCAGCACCAACGCAGTCACTATACTGCTCACCGCGAGGTTGCCCACCAATACTTGCCTAACCCTGGCAACTTCTTCCGCTTCGGTTTGTTCCACCACCAGATACCAATTAAATTCAGGTATGTAACGCGAACTGAGCATAATTAACCCGGAACCCGCATCGTATTCCAGATTAGTTGGCTGACTATTTTTGTTCAAAATACTGGTAGCGATTGCCGCTATACCCGGCAATTCGTGAATGGATCCTTTGTGCAGCTCACCGGTTTTCGCAGAGACAATAATCTCGCCCGCCTCATTCACAAAATACACACGCCGATTAAAACGCTGCTGGATATCATCAATAACCCGCGCTAATGACTCCAGAGTCAAACCCACGCCCGTTGCGCCAATAAAATTGCCATCGTAATCCAACACCCGATAATTAATGAAAATAGTCACTGCATCATGGTTTGCAAAATCTACGTCAAGGTTCATTTCATAGGGGTCTTTCATATCGCGCACACGATAAAACCACAGATCACGCGGTTCGCTCTCGCTAACGGTTTTTAAAACCCCTTTGGAGTAATAGTAATTGCCGGTTTTGTTGGATACCAAAAAACTGCTGACGGCGCCGTACTCGCGCTTGACTTCATTTAAATAGCGCACGATTTGTGCGGAATCCTGCTCACCGGAAAGAATCCAGTCGCGCACAAAAGTGTCACTGGCCATGAGAGAGGAGATAAAGGTGGGGCGCAAAACATCGCGCTGGATTTCGGAATAAATATTATCGCCAGTTAGCGGCAACCCCTGATCGACAATCGAGTGACGAATCTGATCGCGCGATACCCAGTAGCTGGCCAGACTGGTGGCCAGGAAGCCAACAACCAGCAAGCTCCCCAGCCACACCAATAAACTGTATTTTTTCCACAACACCCGCAGCATCGCTTCGCATCCAACATCTGTTCGGACGCTAGTCTAGCAGAGCCATAGAGAGCCCAGTTGATCAGCCACAAAGAAGACAACTGATTATTTAGCTGCCTTGAGTGCGGCGTTATAAGCCTTAACCAAATTTGTATGAAGCAATTTTAAGCTCGTTACCAGATTGCGCAGTTCAACTGTCTTTGCCTTGGCCGCAGTGTTGGCTGCTTGCGCCTGCGTGAAAGCTGATGACGCCACCAGCAGTCTCTGATTAGCCAAATTAAGCGCATTCTGGTTGCCGTTGATGGTATCAACCAAACGGTTCAACTCCACAACTGCAGTATTGTATTTGGTCACCAACGCATTGTAGGCCGCAAGCCTGGCCTGTTTGGCAGCACTGGTCGTCGCCGAATTGTAGGCAAGGATTGCTGATTGCAACTGTGCTTGCATCTTGTCCAGGTTTGCAATCGAAGTGTTGTATTTTTTTACCGAAGTTTCGTAGACCGTTTTCGCCGTCTTAACCGCTGTTGTGGCGCGAGTTAATTCAGTCTTGGCCGCGACTTCTGCTTGTTGCGCACTGGCTGCCACCTGGACATGCGCAGTTTGCACCGCTATCGCAGCATCCAGATTGGCTTTGGCTTCCGCCACCTTGAGTGCCAGTTCAGTCACCCCCAGACTACTTGCCGACGACGAACTTGAACTGCGACTTGAACTTACTCCAATAGTAGAGCTTGTTGAGACCGCTGAACTGCTGTTGGCAGAGACACCTTGGGAAGAGCTTGCTTGACTGGAAACGCCTTGGTAAAACGCGGCGATTTGCGGGCCGGTGACATTCAGTGCATGACGCGCATCAGCACCGCTGGTGGAATTGGTTCTTGATACACCGCAGGGTTGGCCGTTACATAACAACTCGGGGTTGGAAAATTTATAAATCTTGCCGGTCCAGTAATCAACACTGAACTCACTTTGATAGGCCATTATGGTGGTGAAAGAACCGACCACACCATGACCGAGCGCATAGGGAAAGGTACCACCGGTGCCATCCTGTTTACGCGAATGCTTCAATCCCATGTTGTGCCCCAGCTCGTGGGCAGTCACGTAATCGCCACAGGAATTTATCGCGACATGCGAAAACATATAGCGCTTCCAAATGCTGCTGTTGAAATCCCCGTTAGTGCCATTGCCACCAACCCAGGCGACACCGCAGCTGCCATGAATAGCTCTGTAAGGACGATAAAAAATTACCATGTCAGCCTTGTATTGTTCACGTGCCGCAGAAACGGCAGCGAAAGCTGCATGGGAAGCGTTGGTGATGTCGGTTAGCGCGGTTTCGGCGGAGTTGTCATCGGTGTAAGTAACCTTGAGGCTACCAGCAAGGCGTACTTCCAGATCTACACCACTATCGCGATAGATTTGGTTAGTAACTTGGAAAATGTGATTAAAGCGGCTGCTCGGATCTGTGCCGTAAAGAGATGTTACGCCATCGGTATAAACCACCAACACATCTATAGCTTGCGAAGCAGCCGATGCAGGTAGCGCAACAAAAATAAACTGGAGAAGAAAAAAAACACGGGTAAAAAACAAGCCAAAAAATTTCATAGTGTTTGTCTCATTTGACTTTACTGAAAACCCTCCCTGATTAACAAAAATTTGCGCGCATCCATTAAAGCCAAGAAGTTGCGAATGCAAAAACCGCAACCGTTAACGCTGTAACTTCACTTTCATAAAACCATTTGTTGATTGACTCCCAGGTTAATCGTGATCGTGCAATGAGTGTTGGCGCAGTTCCTCTTCGGGAACCTCCAGGTAATCATTTTTTCCGGGCTGGGTCAGCTCTACCTCTGCCGGATTCTTGTAGACCCAACCACTGCCTTCGCGCGCTTCCAAACTGTAGGCACCCTTGGGCGTGGTGATAGTGGCAAAAGCGAGACCGGTGCCGTAGGTCATTACAACGGGGTACTCATTGCTGTCGCCCTCCAGATGACCGCTCCAGCTGTAATCCCCATTTTCCAGACGGGTTGATTTCGCAACCGTGACTTGAATTGAATCACCATCCGGTAAGGGTAAAGTCAATCGCTCGCCGGGCTGCGGCAGCGGAGCCTGGGTATCCAGGGTTACCGGCTCATAAATACTTATTCCCTCAGGCAGGGGCAAACTCTGACCACTTTCTGCCTGCGTTAACTTCCAGGGCGATAGGTCGCTGCCAGCCTTGGCTGGGGTATTGACCTGATTTGCCGCCTGACTATCACCATTGCCCTCCTCGGCTTCAGGCGCGGCAACCAATATGGCATCTGCCTGCTGCAACAACTCGTTCGACTTATCAACCAGAGCCTTATCAACCATCATGCCGTCTGGGTATATCAGTGGCAGCGGCGCAGGCTGTGGGTGACGGCCCGACCACCACCAATACGCTGCCACCGTAAGCAACAGCAGCAGGATCAATACAGAAAGCGCAGCACGTTGTGAAGTCATGGGAATTCGACGAGGCTAATACTTGACTTAATGCTAGGCCTCAGCGGTGGCAAAATCGAGCGTTAAATGCACTATGGAAAAACAAAATCTAAGGATTTTAGAATTGCTTCTTAACCGTTATTAACACATAACCCAAAAACGAAAAAAGGCAGCCAAAGCTGCCTTTTTAATCTCACTCGCAAAAAACGAATTTACTCAGCGTAAACCGGGAACTGCTTGCACAGTGCTGACACCTTGGCTTTTACGTCTGCAATAACCGCGTCGGCATTGCCAGCCTCCAGTGCTTCAAAAATATCGCAAATCCAGTTGGTCAGCTGCACACATTCGGCTTCTTTAAAACCACGGGTGGTAATCGCCGGGGTGCCTACGCGAATACCGGAAGTCACAAAGGGTGAGCGTGGGTCATTGGGTACGGCATTTTTGTTAACGGTGATATGCGCTTTCCCCAGAGCTTCATCGGCATCTTTACCACTGTAGGATTTGCCGATCAGATCAACCAGCATCAAATGGTTCTCTGTGCCACCAGATACAATTTTGATGCCGCGCGACAGGAAAGTAGCTGCCATAGCCTTGGCGTTCACTACTACTTGTTGCTGGTAGGCTTTGTATTCTGGAGTCATCGCCTCTTTAAAGCTTACTGCTTTGGCCGCAATCACATGCATCAAAGGCCCACCCTGACCGCCGGGGAATACAGCGGAATTCAGCTTTTTCTCGATCTCTTCGTTGGCTTTGGCAAGGATGATACCGCCGCGAGGACCGCGTAGGGTTTTGTGGGTGGTGGAGGTGGTTACGTCGGCAATTTGTACCGGGTTGGGGTAAACACCTGCAGCAACCAGACCAGCAACGTGAGCCATATCTACAAACAGGTAGGCACCAACCTTGTCAGCGATATCGCGGAAGCGCTGCCAATCCAATACTTGGGAGTAAGCGGAGAAGCCGGCAACGATCATTTTTGGCTTGTGCTCCAGCGCCAAACGTTCAACTTCATCGTAATCAACCAGACCGGTTTCCGGGTTAAGGCCATACTGCACAGCGTTGTACACCTTGCCAGAAAAATTCACTTTAGCGCCGTGGGTCAGGTGACCACCGTGTGCAAGGCTCATACCCAATACGGTATCGCCCGGGGCACAGAGTGCAGCGTACACCGCCGAGTTTGCCTGGGAGCCTGAGTGAGGCTGCACGTTGGCATAATCTGCACCAAAGAGTTCTTTTGCACGGGCAATGGCCAGAGCTTCGGTGGTATCAACATACTCACAACCACCGTAGTAGCGCTTGCCTGGATAACCTTCGGCGTACTTGTTGGTCAACTTGGTGCCTTGGGCTGCCATCACCATTGGACTGGTGTAGTTTTCAGAGGCGATCAACTCAATGTGTTCTTCCTGGCGTTGACCTTCGCTCTGGATAGAAGCCCAAATTTCGGGATCGAAAGAAGCAATAGTTTGGTTTTTATCAAACATAGATAGTTCCTGAGTTAACCGCACGCCAAATGGCTAGGGTGTGAGTGGGAAGGTGAAAAAGGGAGGCGCGCATTGTACACCAAGCCCCTAAACAGCTTCTACGCAAAAAACTCATACAGCGCATGAAATGGCTTCATGTAATTTTTGCACCAGTTCACTCCAAAGCTGCAGAAACGCCCCGAAAAAGCCCCTTCAGGGCAAGACTAGCCTGCCAATCCCATTACCAAGCTGTTGATAAAGAGCAATAAAAATTCAATAAATGGCGCCAAAGTGTCGCCAAAAAACACAAAAATCAGCCTAAGCCCGCAGTTTTATGAATTTTTAACAAGAATTGAAAAAATAGGCCTCGCTTTTGCAGTACAGCAGGAAGCAATTCGTTTTCCCTGAAGTTCAGGGGGTAGTTCATTAAGGACAGCAAAACATGACTGGTTGTTATCCCCATCACCTCTACCGGCAGTTGATTGTCCGGTTGCAGCAGCTTGTGACCCTTCTGCTCCTGCTTGCTACCTGCAACAGCTGGGCAGCTCAAGCCACCAGTTCACCAGCACCCCGCAGCTACTTGATAGGTAGCGGCGATGAAGTTCGAATCAGTGTATTCGGCCAACAAGAGTTGACCGCCGAAGTTCAAGTCAGCCCGCAAGGTACAGTCCAGATACCGCTGCTCGGCAGCGTGATGATTGCCGGTAAAAACAGCGCTGAAGCCGCCCAAATGATTGCCGGACGCTATGAGGCCGGCAACTTCCTCAAAAACGCGCAAGTCAACCTTCTGGTTACCAAGTATCGCAGTCAGGTGGTTGCCATCCTTGGCCGGGTAAATAACCCGGGGAAACTGGTGTTGGAGGGTCCAACCAGCCTCACCCAAGCGCTGGCCGCTGCCGGCGGCATTGCCGCGACCGGCAGCGAGCGATTGATCCTTACCCGCACTTTGGCCAATGGCCGCATGGAGCGAACTGAATACGATTTGCAGCAAATGCTGAACCACGCGGCTGAACAACAGATAGCTGTTTGGCTGAGGGATGGTGACACTATCTATGTGCCCAACGCAGGCCGCTTTTACATTAATGGCGAGGTTCACTCACCCGGCATGTTCCCTCTTGATCGCCCCTTAACTATTCGCCAGGCACTCAGTGCCGGTGGTGGCCCCACTGCGCGCGCCAGCGACAGCAAGGTCAAGGTCTTTCGTCAGGCGGCAGATGGTTCGGTTAAAGAACTGATCGCAAAACCTGATGATCCGGTGATGGACGGCGATGTTCTGGTAGTGCGGGAGAGCCTTTTTTAAGGCGGCTGGCAAGTGACGAGTTCTGCCAATCAAAACCAGGAGCTGGGCAACAGGAGCTAACCGATGAACCTTAACACCCTCATCAGCATTTTATTAGCGCGCCGCTGGGCAATTCTGGGCAGCCTTGCGCTGGCTATTTTCGCGGGTATCAGCTTGATTTTGCTTACCCCCAAGTCCTATACCGCAGCGATTGACCTGCTGGTCGACAGCCGCGGTTTTGATCCGATTAGCGGTCAATTGCAGCCCGCACGCATGACTGGTGCTTATCTGGCGACCCAGAGTGACATTATTCGTAGCCGCAATGTCGCAGGCAAAGTGATTGACCAACTGAATCTGGGCAAATCGCCGGCCATGATCAAAGCCGCCAAACTAACCGGTCAGGTAGATGCTGACCGGCGCCGTATGCTGGGCTTTCTCGCGCAGGGGTTGATGGTAGTGCCAAGACGTGAAAGCAGTGTATTGAACATTGCCTTTAAAGCGCAGGATCCAGCTCTGGCAGCACAAATAGCCGATGCCTTTGCCGAGGCCTATGTGTACACCAACCTTGAGTTACGTATCGAACCCGCCAAACAGACCAGCCAGTGGTACAACCAACAACTCCTTGGACTCAGGCAAGAGCTGATTGAAAAGCAAGACGCACTCTCCAGCTATCAGGAGGAGCACGGCATTTTGGCATCCTCGGATCGCCTTGACCTTGAGGCTAACAAGCTGGCCGAGCTTTCGTCCATGCTGATGACCGTGCAGAACGAGCGCCTCAATTCCCAGAGCCGCAGCGATTTGATCGCCAACAGCAAAAAAGGCCAGTTGGAAATTCGCGCCTTGGATAATCCGCAAGTGCAAAAGCTGACCACCGACTTGGCGCAGGCCCAGGTGCGATTGAATGAATTGGCTACGCAAGTGGGAGAGAACCACCCTCAGTACCGGCAGGCAAAAAGCGAAGTGGTGGCGCTACAGCAACAGATGGATCGTATGCTTGAACTGATTAGCGGCAGCTTGCAATCCTCAGTGGAGCTGTCCGAGACACGTGCCGAGCAATTAAAAGCGGAGTTGAATCAGCAAAAGGAACTGGTGCTGCAACTAAGCCGCACACGCAATCAGCTGAGCCTGCTGCAACAGGAGGCAGACAATGCCCAAGCCGCCTATGACGCGGCCCTCGCCCGCTCCATACAAACCCGACTGGAGAGCCAGATTGCCGCTACTGATGTGGCGGTACTCAACAGTGCCCTGGTGCCAAACAAACCTACCTCGCCCAAACCTGGGCTGATTCTGCTGCTGGCTGGCATAGCCGGTGTGCTCAGCGGGATTGCCCTGGCGCTCGGCTGGGAATGGCTGGATCAGCGGGTTCGCACCGCATCGGACTTGGAACAACTGCTGGGCCTGCCAGTACTGGCCCAGATCCCCAAATGATTGCTCATGGTTCCAAAGGAGGCAGCAGAATGAATGATCGCTTACAAATCCTGGATCGCGAACCAGTGGCAAGTCAGGCAACCCCGCTGACTGCGTCCACCAAAATAGGCCCCATGCTGGTAGCTATGGGCAAACTCAGCCCCAAAGACCTTAACAGCGTACTCGCGACCCAAAAACAGCAGGGCTTACGCTTTGGCGATGCCGCCGTAAAACTGGGTTTGGTCAGCATTGAGGATGTGAATGCCATACTCGCCAAACAATTTGCCTACACCCAAGCGCCTCCGGCATCGAGCAAGCTGGATACGCGACTCACTGCACTCTTTCAGCCAGACAGCAATCAGGCGGAGGCTATTCGCAGTTTGCGCAGCGAGCTTATGCTGCGCTATTTCAACCCGCCCTCTGGCGCGCAACCGGAGTTATCGCCAGGTCGTGCACTGGCTGTTGTCAGCGCTGAGGACCCGGCTGCCGTTGCACTGCTTGCCGCTAACCTGGCGATCAGTTTTGCCCAGCTTGGGCTGAGAACCTTGTTAATAGACACCAATCTGCGCGCGCCGCAACTACATCATCTTTTTGATTTGCCCGAACATGCGCCGGGCTTTTCCGACTGGATTGCCGAGCGCACCCCGGTCGCTCCCACTGCCATTGAACAGGTGCACTCTTTATGGGTGATGCCTGCCGGCACCCGTGCGCCCAATCCGCAGGAGTTATTGACCAACAAACTTTTCAACCAGCGAGTCAGCGCGCTGAGCCAACGGTTTGACATAGCGCTGTTCAATACTACGCCGATGGATACCACCCGCGACGCCCAGTTAGTTGCCGCGCAAACCGGCGCTGCAATCCTGGTGGCACAGCAAAACCTCACCAATAGCAAAGCCCTGATGGCAGTTAGCCAGCGCCTGCGCGAGCTGGGCGTTCGCCTTCTGGGCAGCGCACTGGTCAGTTGAACCCCGCCGGCCATGCGCGAACTCAGGATGAACTACCCACAAACCCGGGATGCAAGCCTGCCGCTTGCCCCCCCGCTGAGGCTCACAGGGGAGCACTGGTTAAGCGACCAACGTTTGGTGGTATTTATTGTTGTTGCCAGCGTGGGCTACCAGTTGGGGCTGTGCCTGCTCAACACTTTGGTGATGCCAGTTTCACGCGCCCTTGTAGGGCTGACAGAAGCGATCATTCTCGCTGCCTGCATTCCACTGCTATTGCGCCGTTTGTTGCCCGGGATACTGGTGCTCGCCTGCCTGTGTGCCGCCATGCTGTGCCTGCTCGCTATTGCTAACGAGCAGGTAAATGTCAAAGCCTTTCGCGATATTGCTATTCCGCTGTGCTACTTCTGGCTCGGCTGCAATCTGGGCCGGCTGGATTTGGCAGATCGCGCCTTAAAGGCCGCTATTTGTCTGGTACTGGCGATGGGTTTTTACGAACTCTTCCTACTGGATAGCTACACGCGCTGGTTCGATATCTTTGGCTATTACGTGAACATAGGCACACTCAACGAGCAGGCAGGTTTTGTTAGGGATGACCGTTTATTAGCCAACGGTATGCGCCCCGAAGGCATAGGCCGAACACTGCTGCCGGGGTTACTCGGCCCACATCGGGTTTCGTCGGTGTTTCTTGAACCTGTGTCGCTGGGCAATTTTGCGAGCCTCTGTGCGGCCTGGGGGCTGGCGCGCAGCAACTGGCGCGAGGGCGCATTTTTTGTACTCGCCGCCGTGGTTATGATGGTGCTCTGCGATTCGCGTTTTGCCTTGATGACCGTGACCGGCTTTGTACTGCTGCGCTTGCTGGTTCGCGGTTCACTGCTTTATCTCTGTGTTTTTACGCCTTTTGTTGCAGTCATTTTGCTGCTGGTGATTGGTTCTTACACCCCCAATGAAACCGGCGGCATTATCAGCGATGACTTACGCGGCCGCCTGGCTTACAGCGGTTGGTCACTGCTCGACTTCGACGTCTCCAAACTCTTTGGTATCGGCCACACCAAGGTCTATTACGACGAAGGTTATGCCCATGTGATGGCCACCTTTGGGCTGCCGATGGTGCTGATTTTTTGGGGCAGTTTCTGGCTTTTATCCTTTCAATCGGCAGTGGGTGAGCGCTTCCGCGCCATGGTATCGCTCTACATCGCCCTGATTCTTTGTATCAGCGGGTCTTCATTCTTTGCATTAAAAAGCGCCGGTGTGCTTTGGTTTCTGGTGGGATGCAGCTTGCAAAGGCCCGCGCCGGTTCCAGGCCACACACAGCCCACTGGAGGCACAAATGCATACTAGCCACACCCCCGTGATCAAGGTGACCCACATAGTGCGCCAGTATTTACCCTCCATTGGCGGTATGGAGGAGGTGGTTCGCAATATCGCCCGCCACCAATTGCGCCAGGGGCAAAAGGCAACCCGGATTATTACGCTCAATCGCCTCTTTCGTAACTCAAGCCAGGCCTTGCCCGAGCGTGAAATTATTGAAGGGATTGAAGTGATTCGCCTGCCCTACAAAGGCTCCAGCCGCTATCCACTCTGCCCCGCTGTCTTTAAGTACCTCAAAGACGCAGATGTTATTCACGTACACGGCGTGGATTTCTTTTACGATTTTCTCGCTGCCACCAAATGGCTGCACCGCCGCCCGCTGGTGTTATCCACCCACGGTGGCTTCTTTCATACCAATTTTGCCTCAGGTGCCAAACAAGCCTATTTCCACAGCATCACCCGGCTGTCATCCAATGCCTACGACCGGGTGATTGCCACCAGTGCCAACGATGGCGATTTATTTCGCAAAATCATGGATGGGCAAAAACTGGAGGTGATTGAGAACGGCGTAGATGTGGATAAATACGCTGGCTGCGCGGCAGGTCAGCTCACCCCAACCCTGATGTATTTCGGGCGCTGGTCATCCAATAAAGGATTGTTGGCAACGCTTGCGCTGTTTGCGCAGTTGCAGCGCCAACGCCCCGAGTGGCGCTTGATTATTGCCGGGCGCGAATACGATCACAGCCTGACAGAACTGACTAATGCGGCGCGGGATCTGGGCGTAAGTGAGGCAGTGACCCTGGCCGCTAACCCCAGCGACGAGGAGATAAAAGCGCTGCTTAAACGCGCGAGCTATTTCATTTGCCTGTCTGGCCACGAGGGTTTTGGCATAGCCCCCATAGAGGCAATGAGCGCAGGCCTGACCCCTATTCTTAGTGCCATTCCCCCCTTCAGGCGCCTCTATGACCAATCCGGCTTGGGGATCTGTATTGACCCGACGCAGCAACTATCGGAAGCCATTGCTAAATTACTGCAGCTGCATGCACAAGGGGAGATCGGCTACCAAGCCAGGGTCAAAGCGGCCCAGCGTTTTGCGACCCAGTACGCTTGGCCAAAAGTGGCCGACCGCTATCTGACGCTTTACCAACAACTGGGGAGCAGAGCATGAGCACGTCATTCGCCCGAGCGCTGGCGCCGGTTATACTGATCCTGGTACTGGTAATCGCACCCTATGGCATGGCCGGATGTCTGGATCAGGCCCGCCTGACCGGTGTGAATCTGGCAGGCGCAGAATTCAATACCAAGGCATTGCCCGGTGTGGTTTATAAGGATTACACCTACCCCAGCGCAGCGGAGCTCAATTACATCGCCGCCCAGGGTGCCAATATGATTCGCCTGCCATTCCGGTGGGAGCGGCTGCAACAGAGTCTTTATGCCCCACTGGATGCAGGCGAACTCGGACGCTTGCGCACCACCATCAACAATGCCCGCAGCGCTGGACTTTGTGTGTTGCTGGATGTCCACAACTATGCCAAGTACTACCAGTACAAACTGGGCGACGCCTTACCGGAACCAGCGCCCGCCAATAAAACCCTTACTGATATGTTTATCGCCTTTTGGCTGGCACTGGCCACTGAATTCCCCGACCCGGATAAAGTAGCTTTTGGGCTGATGAACGAACCAGCCAATGTTCCGCTGGCCCACTGGGCAACTATTGCCAAACAAACCCTTGCAGCACTGCGCGAAGCTGGCGCGACCAATCTGGTGTTTGTCAGTGGCGGGCGCTGGAGCGGTGTACACGACTGGTTTTCGGGTTCACTGATCAGTAATTCAACCGAATTTGACGACCTGCAGGACCCACTTAAACGCACCATTATTGAAGTGCACCAATACACCGATAAAGATTATTCCGGCACTCACACCAGCACTACAGGCACAGGTTGTCGCCCTGCAGACGACTTCAATACCAAATTTGAGCGCATTACTGCCTGGGCTGAAGCGAACCAGCAGCGTCTGTTTCTGGGCGAATTTGGCGTGCCGCGTAGCAGCGAATGCCTGCTTACCCTCACCCGCTTTTTGGAATTAATGGACAACCCGACCTGGCACGGCTGGAGCTATTGGGCCGCCGGCAGTTGGTGGGGCAACTACCCACTCGCACTCAGCGGAGCCAATCAACCACCGGCGCCCCAGTGGGAACCGCTCAAACAATTTTTTTATCGCGCGGCAGAAGCGCCCAGCCCACCCAATCCCCCCATTCCCTTAGCGCCCAGTCCCTAGCGTCATTAGCCCCTTTCAGGGTTAGCCCCCAGGCAGTTATTTAAGGAGATTACCGTGAACGCACCAGAATCAATCGCCGATACCAACGCACCCTCTACAACTACACCACAAGCGTATTTGCTCTTGTCGGCCCACGATTTTCGCTCGCCGCGCAAAGCGGGTATTCACTTTGTGGCCAGTGAACTCGCCAAAATGGGGCCAACACGTTTTTTTTCACTGCGCTACAGTTTTTTGTCACGCTACAAACAAGATCCGCGCCTGTCACTGGATGATCAAGCCAATAAAGTTGTTCACTACCAAGGGGTAGATTGCTACCTATGGAAAACACCGATACACCCGATTCGCATCCGCCCCTTTGAATCGCTGATGCACTACCTTTATGGGTTTGGGTTCAATAAAGTCCTGCGCCGCTGGATCAGCAATTCCGATGTGATTATTTTGGAAAGCGGTATAGCCCCCATATTTTTTGACTTGATCAAAAAATTAAATCCACAGGCAAAAATTCTTTATCGCGCTTCAGATGCACTGGACACCATCAATGCCGCTGAATATATCCGCAACACGTTTGCACGGGTCGCCAAAGATATAGACACTATTGTGCTGCCATCCAAAGCACTGGCGGAAACTATTCCTTCCACCCACAACCTGGCCTTTGTCCCCCAGGGTATTGATCACGCCGTGGGAGCCAAGGCCAACCCCTCGCCTTACAGCAGTGGCATACATGCTGTCTCGGTAGGTTCAATGTTATTTGATCCCACTTTTTTTGTGCTTGCGAGTAAACGTTTTCCCGAGATTCATTTTCACATTATCGGATCATGCCAGGCGCGCCACCCGGATTACGGTCCGAATGTGAGTGTTTATGGTGAGATGCCTTTTGATAAAACCCTGCCCTACATCAAGCACGCCACCCTGGGCATAGCGCCCTACTCCAGCGTTAATTTGCCCGCTTACCTGCGCGACACCTCACTCAAACTTACACAATATGAATTTTTTGGTGTGCCAGCCATTTGTCCGCATTTTATTGCTGCGGATTACCCCACTCGTTTTGGCTATGAAATTGGCAACGAAGACTCAATTGCCGAGGCGATTAATCGCGCGTTAAACCCGGCACAACCACCCGTCAAACGCAGCGTACTCGACTGGGCGCAAGTCACGGCGCGCATGTTGGCGCCCAAACAATTTAGCGACACCGAGGTATTTGCCAGATGAACAGCAGATCACCACAGCCCACCGGTGCAGCAAACATCGCGGAGCCGGAAATAATTGCTCTGGGTGGCTTTCCTATTTTGCGCACAACAACTGCTGAATTAATTCCCGTATTGCAACAAAAAATGCAAACACAACAAATTACTTTGTTGTTTGCCAACACCAATTTTATTGTGCAATGCCAAGCAGAAAAAACAGCACTCACCACTGCAGAAACTTTGATTGTCAATGATGGCGTAGGTCTGGATATCGCCTGCTGGTTAGTGCATCGCAGGCGTTTTATCGAAAACCTCAACGGCACCGATTTCACGCCGCTGTTTTTGCAACACCTGGGTGATAGCGCAAAGGTATTTTTACTGGGCGCCAAACCGGGTATTGCACAGCGCGCCGCACAAACGTTGAGTAAGCAATACCAGATTGCTATTGCAGGTGTGCGCAATGGCTACGATGAAGCACGCAACAGTGATGAGCTAATCGACATGATAAATGCCAGCGGCGCCAATATTATTTTGGTCGCCATGGGCAACCCCTATCAGGAACAATGGATTTTAAAACATCGCCAACGTTTAAACGCGCAGGTATTAATGGGAGTTGGTGCGCTGCTGGATTTTCTCGCCGGCGATAAAAAACGTGCGCCCGCATTTATTCAACGCTTACGACTGGAGTGGTTTTATCGACTCTGCCTTGAACCATCGCGTTTACTGCGCCGCTACACGCTGGACATAGGGCAATTTCTGCTGCTCTGCCTGCGCAGCGGCAATCGTCTGGATCAATGGCGCCAGCCTGGGAGATAACCATGAAAGTTTTTGCTGCACCTGCGTTTAGCAATGAAAAAGTGAACCCCTACAACGCACTGCTGTATCGCGAACTACAACAGCTGGGTGTTGCAGTTGACGAGTACCGTCACAGCAAAGCGCTGCGTCACGCAGCCGATATAGTCCATTTTCATTGGCCGGATGGCGATATTAATCGCCCTGGCCTACTCAAAAGCCTGCAGCGAATGTTAATGCTGGCACTAGCTGTTTGCCTGATAAAAATGCGCGGCACCAAACTAGTATGGACAGTGCACAACACCGCACCACACGATGCGCGTCGGCCGCGCCTGTCGCGAACCTTCATGCAATGGTTTGCGCGGCGCTGTGACGGTTTTATTTTTATGAGTGAAGCCAATCGCTCCGCGTTTTACTCTCGTTATCAACCATCGCGAAGCGCCAGCTCCGCAATTATTCCCCACGGCCACTATCGCAATGCCTATCCACCTGCTGTAGATGCGGCGCGGGCAAAAAAAACACTGGGCTTGAATCCACAACAAAAAGTGCTGTTGTTTGTAGGCATGATCAAGCCCTACAAAAATATTGATGGTTTACTGCAAACGTTTGACGAAGCCAAACTGGAAAATTATCAGCTGGTAATTGCCGGCACCGCCGACTCGGCACCGGCTGATTTACAAGCTCGCCTGCAAGCAGTAGACAAACCCAATACCCATGTTTTCCTGCGTTTTATTCCCGACGAGGAGTTGGCCTTGCTGATGAGTGCGGCAGATGCAGTGATACTTCCCTACAAAGCCCTCCTCAATTCCGGTGCTTTACTCCTGGCACTTTCCTATAACCGACCGATCATAGCACCGCATATGGGTGCAGTTGCCGAGTTACAAAAAAATTTGGGAGAAGAATGGATTCAAACTTACGATAGTGAATTATCACCGCAAGTACTCGCGCTCGGTTTAACTGCACTGGAGCAATCTACACGCGCACCTGTTTGCCCACTGGATATTTTTGATTGGGATAAACTGGCCACAAAAACTCTGGAGTTTTATTGCCAATTGCATAATTCCCTTAATACTGCGACCAGCTCGCGTGTCACTGGCGCCAGTAAATTATGAAAAATCTTGCCCGCCATATTTATCGCCGCCTGCGCGCCCAATTACTACAGCGCATGATTCCCCTAAGCCAAGCGGCGCTGCCAGCAGCGCCCAAGGATTTACATATTGAAGTGATTGGTTTTTTTCACAGTATTTCCGGTATTGGCGAGTCGGCGCGTCTATGTGCACAGCAATTAGTGGAGGATGGGTGTAAAGTCAGCTGTACCAGCGTGGAAAAATATTTTCGCAAACCGCAGGAAATACCATGGGATTTAGCGCACCCCAACAATAATGATCCAACACCTGCCCACATTAACTGCCGCATTTTCCATTTAAATCCACCGATGCTGCCACCAGTGATACTGCAAATGGGGCTGGAAAGTTTTAAACAAACCTACAATATTGGCTATTGGGCTTGGGAGCTGGAAAGCATCCCGGATGAATGGATTAACGCGCTGCGTTATATGAATGCAATTATTACCCCATCCGCGTTCACCACTCGCGTTATCCAGCGCTATACCGATATCCCTGTATTAACCGCAACACATCCAGTCGCGCCGGGCGAAGCAGTCGCAGATATGCGCGAGCGTTTACAGATTCCGTCCGATGGTTTTTTAGTTTCATCGATTTTCAGTTTTGGGAGCGCCATGGAGCGCAAAAATCCCCAAGGTCTGGTTAGCGCTTTTATAGCAGCGTTGGCAGATAAACCCGATGCTTATCTGGTATTAAAAGCCAACGCCGGCAGCAACTCGCCAGAAAAACAATCGCTACTCAAGATTATTGCCGAACAGAAAAATATTCTGCTGGTGGATCAATCCTGGAGCCGGGCCGAAGTGCTGGGATTAGTCCAAAACTCCGATCTTTATGCGTCACTGCATCGCTCTGAAGGTTTTGGTTTAACACTTGCCGAAGCCATGTTATTGGGGACACCGGTAATGGCAACCGCTTGGTCAGGCAATATGGATTTTTGCACCGACGAAAACAGTTTCTTAATTCCATTTACACCAGTGAATGTAGTATCCGGGCATCCCGAATTTCGCGAATTGCATAATGCTGTCTGGGCAGATGCCGATCTGGACTACGCAGCCAAAATATTATGCGACATCTACCAACATCGCGCCTTGCTTGGAAGCAAAAGCGCTTGCTGCGCGCGGGATATGCAAACTTGCATCAACAGCAACAAATATGAACATGCCCTGCAACAATTAATGGAAACACAGCAATCACAGTTATGAACCTGAAAAAAAACTTTGGTAAAAGCAGCGTATGGATGAGTACCGCCGCCAGCGGTAATAGCCTTATCAGCTTTATTATTTTTATCATGCTCTCACGGCTGCTCACCCCTGAAGAAATTGGTTTGGTTGCCTTTGCGCTTATTGTGGTGGAACTCGGCCGGGTAATTGTCAACGCTGGCTTTGCCCAAGCCATAGTGCGTCACCCCGAATGGGATGAGAGCTATGCAGCAACCTGTTTTTATTTAAATTTGTTGTTGGCTGCGCTATTAACCGCTGTGATTTTTTGGGTTGTCGCTCCGCTGACTGCGTTTTACTACGACCCGCGCGCCGAATTTTTAGTGCAGGTGTTATCCATTATTTTTTTCCTGGAAGGCGCAAAAGCCGTACAGGAAGGAAAACTCAAACGTGAATTTAATTTCCGAGCTATTGCGCTGCGCACACTGGTGGCGAGTTTAATCTCCGGTGTTGCTGGTGTTACCTTGGCACTACTCGGTTATGGGGTATGGGCCTTGGTATGGCAGCAACTGATTAATCAAATCCTTATCACTGTTATCACCTGGAAAAGCGCGCACTGGTTGCCGCAATGGCAGTTTTCCACCGCCTATTTGCCTTCACTGATGGGGTTTTCAGCACCACTTACCCTGGCGCAACTTGCGGGCAATTTAGCAACCAAAATTTATGAGATGCTGATCGGCTTATTAATTGGCCCCGCCGCATTGGGTTTTTATCGCATAGGTGATCGAGTGCTGTTCATTATGCAGGAAATTGTTATCAAACCTTTTGAGCAGGCACTACTACCGGCATTATCACGCTTGAGCGAACTCGAAGCGCGCGCCCAAGCTACCTTACGTGTCATGCGCATCAGTGCTTATTTTACTTTTCCCATTTTTTTTGGTGCAGCAGCCATAGGGCCAGAGTTTATTACGCTGGCATTTACCGAGAAGTGGGCACAAAGCGGCCAGGTGATGACTGTGCTGGCGCTGGGCATTGCGCCTACGGTGATTAGTGCACAGGTTAACGCCGCCATGACCGCAAGTGGTCACACTAATTATGTGATGGCGCTGTCAGTAATCCAATTTATGCTGAATTGTATTTTGGGCTTGCTGCTCGTGCCTTACGGCATAGTTGCTGCCGCCGCCGGTTATGCACTGCGCGCTTATCTCAGTATCATTTTTAACATGTTGTTTTTCAAAACAACATTTCACATAGATATTAAAAAACAGCTGGCCACTATAGCGCCGACCTTCATCGCAGCCTTGTTAATGTTTCTTGGTGTACAGCTCTTAAAACTTGTATTGCCTGTCGATATTTCACTGGGCATACGCCTGATCCTTTTGGCAGCGGCAGGTGGATTCATCTATGCGGTAATTATGTCGTGCATATTTCGCACAGAAACAAAACATTTTTTAGGTGAAAGCGCAGCAGTCGCACCCGCAAAAGCCAAACCGGCAATTCACTATTTACAACGTGTATTGCGCTTGGCATAAACCAAGCACATGAGTAAATGGGATAAAAAATCAAAACGCTAGGGTTGCACCGAAACTCGCAAGCGCATAATCGTAATCGCGATAAGCCAAAGGGGATTCACGATTAACCCATTGGCCATCCAAACGCAGCCGTAAGTTATCGGAAATACGATAAGTTATATTCAAGGGACTAAAACTGAGGATATTTTCATCGCGCGCAGGTTCCGTTTCTCGCAGCAAATAAGAAAGCCGACTGTAGCCCGCCGACATGGACAACAACCATTTTGCTGTGGGCTCCCACCCCGCAACTAACCTGCTGCTGCGAATCACAGCAGGGGAATCAGACGTTTCACCAAGCGCCGGCTCACTTTGGCTAAAATCTACGGAGAGTTTGAGCTTTTCAGTGATCGCCCAATCCATATTGATCTGCGCTTGGGTGCCAGTGCCGGCATTTATTTGTCCATCGCGATCAAAACGCCCCAGGGTAAAACCTAATTGGGTTTTGCGACTTAACGCCCAAGCACCTTCCAATTCGAGCTGTCGATAATCAAAATCCAACAGCAATGATTCATTGGTGAATGGATATTTATACTGGCGTTCACCCTCGCGCAACCGCACACTTAAAAAAGATTGAGTCGCCCTTGTATAGGTAATAGCGGCAAAGCCTTCGTCCTCGTCATAATCCAGAACGTCACGTAGCGAATTAGAATGTGTTTGCGCGATTTGACGCGCGCCAAAGGTAAAACCTATGCGGCCTGAGCCGCCCAGCGTTAATTGGCCAGTGAGATTATCGCGAGCCACTACATCCCTATCTGCAAATTCCAAACGGTCTACCGCATAAGCATCGCGCTGCCATGAAATTGCTGTTTTAACACGCGAGCTCCACTCGCTGCGCCAACTGGCATCGCCTTCATAAAAACTCACATCAAGATCTTCGCGCAGCTTATGGCGGTAATCATTACCGCTAACCCCTGCAGAAAATTGTTGTTTGCTCAATTTTTGATTTAGCCGTAACGAGGCGGTTGACTGGGTATAGTGCTCGGAATCCACCGCTGCATTGCGGGCAAAATTGCTATCCCAATTTTCCTTGGTTCCAATAGTCAAGGAAAAGCGGTCAACCGCTTGAGCAGGTAAACTGGCCAAACAAGAAAAGCTAAAAAGACCAGCGATAACACCAGTAAACCTGCGCTGGAAATGCCATGATTGCGAATCTGTGGGCACAGGTTTTCTGATTTTTTTAACCAACATTTTTATCGCCAATGGTGGCTGTTTGCGGACTATTGAATAGAGCATAACTAATAAACGTTTTGCCCGACAAAACCTTTAAAGATTGTCTTCCACAATATTTTGATATCCAAAAAAATGGACCAATTGCGAATGTATTCAAGGTCGTAGGCAATGCGTCCGGACATTTTATCCAGGGTTTCTGTTTCACCGCGAAAGCCATTCACCTGGGCCAACCCGGTAATACCCGGCTTTACTTTATGACGCAACATGTAACCTTTAATTTGGCCGCGATAAAATTCATTGTGCGCAACCGCATGGGGGCGCGGCCCTACTAACGACATACTTCCAGAGATAACATTAAACAGTTGTGGCAACTCATCCAGTGAGGTGCGACGCAAAAAATTTCCGAAGGGTGTAATACGTGGATCAGCGCGTTTTGCCTGGGCAACATCATTGCCGTCTTCACACACCGTCATGGAGCGAAACTTCCATACTTTTATTTTCTCGCCACCCATGCCATAGCGGGTTTGTTTAAAAAATACCGGGCCGGGTGAAGTTATTTTTACACCTATTGCAATCAGCAACATCGGCAATGCAAGTAATGCCAATATTCCTGCGCCTAGCACCAAATCTTCCACTCGTTTTGTCCAACCGTTGTCTACTAATGGCGAATCATAAATGCTTAATGCCGGAATTCCCTGTAAGCAAGTCAGACGCGAGTGTAGTAAATCAAAATTAAATACATCGGGAATCACATAAGGTGAAATTGTGGTATCGGCAAGGCGATCTATCACCGCATGCATGCGCAATTCGGCGCGCATTGGCAGGGCAACAAATACCATATCCAATTTTCCGGCATGGGCATCCTGGTAGAGTTGTTCCAAGTCGCCTTTTACATCGATATGACTGCCAATCAAACGCCGGGTGACATCATTAGAGGGCGCTCTGTCATCATAAAACCCCATGATTTTGTAGCCTAACCAAGGCATTGTTTTCATAGAATTAATTAACCGTACACCCAAATCAGTTGCCCCAACAATAGCAACCCGGCGCGGTTCGGTCGGATGAGCGCGGAGCTTTGCCAACAACAAGCGTCGGCCCAAATGCATACTTACCATTAACACTGGCGTTACCACTAACCAGCTCGCAATCACCATTATTCCAACCGATTTAAAGGAATAAATCGCCACTGCTGCAATTGCAATAAAAATACTGGTTGCAACCCATGCAAATAAAATACGGCCCGCCAAATCGAACATTCCATGGCCGCGCCACAAATAATAAACTTCATTTCCCTCGGCAAAGAAACCAAAAACAATTACTGCGGTAATTGCAAAAGCCGTGTAAAGATTACTCCATTGCAACCCAAATAATTCCAGCCCTGCCCAGAGCACTGCCACTATGAGTGCACTGTCGATTGCACGAAACAAAGCAAGGATTTTGGAGTGATGAAACCGCACAACAGGCGGTTCGCTAGAAAGGGGGACAGGGCTAACAAGTTCCCGGTTGACCGATAAATTACTCATATTCCCTCCACGCAAGTTACTGCATTTGGCTTCAGCGATTATTACCAATGGCAATTTCAACGCATTAATCAGGCCAACAAATGCTGATGCCGTAAATTACGTGATGGAGTTTTATAAAAAATCGATTTTTGTCGTCAAATAAACTATTATTGACACCAAAATCAACAGAGAAACTGGCTTGAATATTTTCTTATTTTTAATTCAGGTAATTTTTGCCCTAACAAAATACACCTTTTTTTCAAAAGCACCTTAGTGCTACAAAAAGATCGAAAATTTAATAAAATTTTTTGAAGAATCAAAACCTTTGTTAAGTGAAATAAAAATGCATTCATTGAAATACCTACAGGGGTATTCAGCCGAAACTCTCGCTAAAATCGAAAAGCTTATCGCAGAAAAAACACTGGGAGATGTGCTGCTGAGACGCTACCCCACGATTCATGAAATACGCACTGACGGTGCACTTTATAAGTACACCCAGAAAATCAAAACCGATTTTATGGGAAAAACGCAACCGCTCAACCGTGTGAGTTATGACAGCAAGATTAAAGTTATCCAACATGCTCTCGGCCAGCATCATTACATCAGCCGCACCCATGGCGGCAAACTGAAAACAGTTAATGAAATTAGAATCGCCAGTCTGTTTCGCGCAGTTCCCGAAGCGTTTTTAAAAATGATTGTGGTGCACGAGTTGGCACACTTTAAAGAGAAGGAGCACAACAAAGCTTTTTACCAACTTTGCTGCCATATGGAGCCTCATTATCATCAATATGAGTTCGACTTGCGTTTGTATTTAACTCAGGTGGATTTATTTGGGGATATTTATCACGAATAAAAACGGTAATTTTACACTGGGGCCCAGTAAAGCAAAAGCAGCCAGGGGTTGGCAATTTATGCAAACCCCAAGGCTAAAATTACAAACTTTTGATGTATTCCACCAAGGCCCAGCGCTGCTCATCGTTCAGCTCAGTGCCATATTCATGGCCGCTATTGGAGTTGCCAGGCAAACGGGTGTCAAAAAGGCTGGTATTGGGTGCCGCCGATGTAAGGTGACCGACTTTTTGTAAATCCAACTCGATATTTCCTACATAAAAGGTTTGTGGGCGCTGCTTGGCAGGCAACAACAAATCATAAATGCTGGGAACCGAGCCGTTGTGCAAATAAGGCGCAGAAGCCCAAATACCATTAATAGGGCGCGCTTTATAACTATCAATGGTTGATGGTGTAGCCGGAAAGTTAGTTTTATATTCGCGCACTATGGCCTTAAAGGATTGCCAAGGCTGATTCAATAAAGCCCCAAGAGCGGCATGGGTTACCAGGTCGAGCGAACTGGCCTCGGCGGTGAACTTTTTCCCCACCAACAACAGGCTGCGCTCGCCTTCCAAAATCCCGGTTTGCACTTTGCGCTGGCTAAAATTGTGCGCCATCAATGGGTCTGTACCCACTTCTGCTACGGGTGTTAAAACAACACGCAACTTGCGTTTTTTATCAGCAGGATTCACATAGGTATGGCAATCCGCACAATGTTGCTGATAAAGGGTTTTTCCTGTCGCCACTTTTTTCTCATCCAATGCCCCTGCAAATTGTTGTGGCCACTGTGGTGCGGTCAATTGATAAAATGCATTTTGCAGATCTGCCAAGTGATTAATACGGATGGATGAGCGGTAGCTGAGATCTTCTTTTTTTATGTCGATAGTGCCGTAAACTGCAAGCGCAGTAATCGCATTTTGGAACAATGGCCCAGGCTCTTTATTGGGTGCCGAACCATTCCATTGAACCAAATCCAAATGCGAGGCATCCCACATCACCGGGTAGCTGGTGGGCGCATTGGGTGAATGGATATTGGCAGGCATATTCAATGCTTCGACCGCAATTGCATTAAATATTTGCCCAAAAGCATCCAGCCGCCCATGACCATAGGGCACGTCAGTTTTATTATTGTGTAATCGCTGTTGTAATTCTTGCAGGCGCGCCTGCATTAATACTTGTAAGGACTGGGTTGCCAGCGAAACAGAGGAAAAATTGTTGGATTGCAATTGACTGAGCCGCACATAAAAACGCGAAAACTTTTCCGCATCAGCAAGTGTTGCCTCCAGTGCGGCGACCAATGCAATTTCAAACCCGGTGAAATCGATAAGCGCCTGACCACCATCAATCCGAATGCGCTGACCATTAATACTGACTTGTCCGGTGTGGCAAGCAGCGCAGGTAAGCCCCACATAATCGCCGTGTTTTTTATCTTTATCGCGCACCACCCCGACAGGCAAGCCATCGGGATTGTATTCATCAGGCTCGGTGATAATAAAACCCAGGGCAGACATATGAGCCGGATCGCGAAACAGTTGCGTAGTTTGCGCCTGTTCCAGCGCAATAAACCAATCGTAAGGAATTAAGCGCGAACCAAACGAGGTAAACGACAGCTGCTGGCGGGTTTGATGATCCCAGCCCTGATCCAAATAGTTTGTTTGCGCTGCATTGGATAATGGCGTTGTCACTGCAGCCGGATTTAAGGCAAATACCGATGCTACACTCCCAACACCGAGCAGTACCGTGTACAGCAGCCAGTTGCGCATTCGCTGGCGGCGGTATTTGTGAGTGGAATTGAAGTGTTTACTGTGTTTGTCATTTTGCATGCTGCATCCTCAACATTTTTTTGCTGTTCCAGTACCCGAAACAGAAGCACAAGTAAAAAAACGACTCCTTCCACTATAAACACCCCACTTATCTCCTTGTATTACACCAGCTAACAACCGCTTGGCTGAAAATTAACGCCGCCCTCCCAGCAGGGAACCAAGAATGCCACGCACAATTTGCCGCCCTAAATTACTACCAATAGCACGTGCGGCACTTTTGGCAAATGCCTCAGCTGCTGACTCACGCTGACTCACCCGGCGCTCAGCCTGCTGTTGGTTTTTTAATTGCTCTTTCATGGCGCGTTCTTGTTCAGCACGCTGCTGTGCTTTTATTTTCTCCTGTTGCTGGCTCAGGGCTTCTTGTTCGGCCAATTGCGCTTGCTGGTTGATGCGCTGCTTTAACACTTCATAAGCAGACTCGCGATCAATCGCCTGGGTATAGATTGTTTTGTATGGCGAACGCGCCATTACTTCGGTGCGCTCTTCCACGGTTAAAGGGCCGATACGTGAAGCAGGTGGTGCAATCATCACACGCTCGACCGGTGTCGGTGAGCCTTTGTCATCCAATACTGAAACCAGCGCCTCGCCGATTCCCAATTGGGTGATAACCGCTTCCGTGGAAAATGCCGGATTTGCGCGAAAGGTTTGCGCAGCAATTTTTACCGCTTGCTGGTCTTTAGGCGTAAAAGCACGCAGCGCATGCTGGATGCGGTTGCCCAACTGCCCGAGTACCCTATCGGGTATATCGGCAGGACTTTGGGAAACAAAATAAATACCAACACCCTTGGAGCGAATTAACCGAACCACTTGCTCAATTTTATCGACTAATAATTTAGGCGCATCGTTAAACAACAGGTGCGCCTCATCAAAAAAGAACACCAGTTTGGGTTTATCGGCATCGCCCTGTTCGGGCAAATTTTCGAATAATTCTGCAATTAACCAGAGCAGGAATATGCCGTAAAGTTTTGGCTGATTAACCAGGGTGGTTGCATCCAGAATATTAATGACGCCACTGCCCTCCAGGGTTACCTGCATTAAATGATTCAAATCCAATGCCGGCTCACCAAAAAAATTCCCCGCCCCCTCCTGCTCCAGCATCATTAGACGGCGCTGGATTGCCGCGATGCTGGCATCGCTTAAACCACCGTACTCATCCTCCAAATTTTTGCGTTCCGCCTTCATCCAATTGAGCATAGCTTGCAGGTCTTTTAAATCCAGCAGCAGCATGCCTTGGTCATCGGCAATTTTAAACGCGGCGTAAAGCACGGCGGTTTGGGTTTCATTTAAATCAAAAAAACTGGCCAGCAACAAAGGGCCAAAATCAGAAATAGTTGCCCGCACCGGGTGCCCTTGTTTGCCGTATAAATCCCAAAACACACAGGGAAATAACCGCTGTTGATAATCGCTGATATTCAGCAATTTCACCCGTTCATCTACTTTTGGGTGAGGCTTGCCAGCTTTAGCCAAACCGGAGAGATCGCCTTTAATATCGGCCATAAAGACCGGCACCCCAGCCTTGGCAAAACCCTCCGCTAGCACTTGCAGGCTCACCGTTTTACCCGTGCCCGTTGCACCCGCAATTAAACCGTGACGGTTGCCCATGGCCAAATTTAATTTCACTGCTTGACTAGCATTACCACCGATAAGAAATTGTTGAGTCATAGTTTGTCCTTTTAAGATTTAGCGTCGCTGGAATTCAGCAAATACTTCAATATCTACCTGATCGCCAATTGCTGGAATTAAATAATGCATTGCAAATATTGAGCGTTTAAATTGGCTGGTTGCAGAAAACCCCAGGGTATAATAACCGGTGAGCATATTGCTGCCGCCGCCATTAAATTTCACCTTGAGTTCAACTGGCGCGGTAACACCGCGCAGGGTTAAATCACCGGCAAATAATGCGCTATTGTCATCTATTACCGTCACTGACTTGGTGGTAAAAAAAGCCTGTGGATAGCGCTCTGCCGCAAACCAATTATTGCCCATTAAAGTTTGCTCAAGATCCGGATTATTGACGTCGATACTGGCGATATCAATCACAGCCGACAACTTGGCAGCGGCTATATTGTCCGGGTCAAATTCCAAACTGGCATTCACTTTATTGAATCGCCCCACAAAAGTAGAAAGCCCCATGTGGTTAATTTTAAATAACACTGCAACATGGCTTTGATCCAATGTGTAGCTACCCTTTTCCAATTGCAGCATGCCACTGGTGACACGCGGTTTAATCAAATAACCACACCCCTGAATCACTACCAGTAATAGAATGAATAAACCCAGACGTACGCGTTTATACATAAGCCGTATCCGCTTGGTGTTTGGCATAGAGTTTAGGTAGTTGGTGTTTGGGGGTTTTGGTTAACTGCTGCATAAAACCAAAAGACACGTCATAAAGCGCATGCTGTGTTTCCAGCTCCGCCAATAAGCTCAGCCATAAATGTGCCGTGACTTCAGCATCGGCCAGGGCGCGGTGGTAAATCCCCTCGCTCGGTAACTGTTTATACGCAGCCAGAGTTGCCAATTGGTGGTTGGGCGCCTGTTGTAAAATCCGGCGTGCCGCCAATAGGCTGCAGGCAATGCCCGTTGGGCAATATTTTTTAATGCGCTTAAACTCGGCGCGCAAAAAACGTTCATCAAAACTGGCGTTGTGGGCCACCAAATTCTGGCCGGCGATAAAATCGTAAAACTCCCCCATTACCTGCGCATTGCTATTGGCTCCTTTCACCATTGCATTGCTGATACCGGTGAGATTTTCAATAAACACAGGAATGCGTATGCCCGGGTTCATCAACTGCTGGAAACGCGCAGTGATTTTTCCGTTTTCAATTAATACCGCGCCGATTTCAATCGCGCGGTCACCCATATCGGGTGATAAACCTGTGGTTTCAAAATCAAATACCACCAGGCTGGCAGCGGAGCGGTGTTGGGCCGCGGATACAGTCATAGTCCAGACCAAAAAATAAAAAAGGGACGCGCCTGTTCAGCGCATCCCTTTGTTGTAGCCGCAGTGTTTAGCTGCACCCTGTTAATCCGGCAAAGTGATATTTAATTCCAACACCGAACAGTTATCGGAATTATCGAGGTTAACGGTCACCTGATCGGATTCGATATGAATATATTTACGAATCACCGCAATAATTTCCTGTTGCATTTGTGGCAGGAAATCCGGCTGGTGCAGGTTGCGCTTGGTACGCTCGTGCGCCACGATAATTTGCAAACGTTCCTTTGCCACAGATGCCGATGACGGCGCGCGCTTCTTGCGCAGGTAATCAAAAATGCTCACGGCTTATACCCCCAGCAAACGCTTAAGGAAACTTTTCTTTTCCGCTTCAAGGAAGCGATGAGGAATGTCTTTGCCCAACAGGCGATCCACCGCATCGTTGTAGGCCTGACCCGCTTGGGTAGCCTCATCCAAAATAACGGGTGTGCCTTGGTTGGACGCTTTTAACACCGCTTCTGATTCAGGGATTACTCCCAGCAGTGGAATAGCCAGAATTTCTTCCACATCGTTTACGCTCAACATCTCACCCGCCTCAACACGCACCGGGTTATAGCGAGTTAACAACAAATGCTCTTTGATGGGTTCAAGGTTTTGTTCAGCGCGGCGGGATTTGCTTTGCAAAATACCCAAAATACGATCCGAGTCGCGCACTGAAGAAACTTCAGGGTTAGTAACCACAATAGCGATATCAGCAAAATACAACGCCATGAGCGCACCCTGCTCAATACCAGCAGGCGAATCGCAGACAATATATTCGAAATCTTTGGAAAGCTCATTGATAACAGCTTCAACACCTTCGCGAGTCAGTGCGTCTTTGTCGCGAGTTTGCGAGGCCGGCAAAACATACAAACCTTCGGTGCGTTTATCTTTGATCAGTGCCTGATTGAGTGTGGACTCACCTTTCACCACGTTTACAAAATCGTAAACCACACGGCGTTCACAGCCCATGATCAAGTCCAGGTTGCGCAGGCCCACATCAAAATCGATAACCACCGTTTTGTGACCGCGCATCGCAAGGCCGGTGCTGATTGCTGCGCTGGAGGTGGTTTTGCCCACCCCGCCTTTACCGGATGTAACAACAATAATCTTGGCCAAGGGAGGCTCCTTACATATCAAAACTGGTTAAAAATATCTGTTTTATTGGTGCGCCTGTTGCCAGCAAAACCGCGTCAGGTTTTAGCTACTCACCAGTGCATCTACTACTACTTTTTCGCCTTGCAGGGAAACCTGCACCGGCTTTTTAAATAATTCTTTGGGGAGCGAATCCTGCAGCACAAAATTGCCAGCAACCGAGACTAATTCAGCTTCCATCTGCTGACAAAAAATACGTGCGCTTTCATCGCCTCTAACGCCGGCCAGAGCGCGACCGCGCAGGGTGCCGTAAATGTGGATATGACCATCAGCCAATACCTCTGCACCTTCACTGACTTGCGCCAATACAATCAGGTCGGCGCCCTCGGCATAAATTTGCTGGCCTGAGCGCACAGGGCGGGTGATCACTTTGCTTTGCCGCTGTACCAACCGCTCTTCGATCACGGTTTCAACAACCGTTTCAACGACAGTTTCTACAACTCGCTCAACTACCGTCTCGGCAGCTGGCGCCTCCTGTTTGGGCAGTTTCAAGGCGCGTTCACTGGGGGTTGGCAATATGGCCAAACCGGTTTTGTTAACTGGCGCTAACAATACATCAGGTACGCCGCTAAAACCTAGTGGTTGTAAATCCAATTCGCGGCAAATTGTCAGCAAATCGGCGACCTTCTTCAGGCTTTCCGGGTTTTCCAGCTTGTCCAGGTTGATCAACACTGGGGAGTTAACAAAGAATTGCGGCGCCTGGGCAATCTTCTCTTTCAGTTCTTCCACCAGGCTTTTAGGTTCGTAGCGAATAATCGCCAATACCACCACGGTAATGGCACTGCCTTTTAACTGGAAATTCACATCGATCATGCGCGGCTCTCGCGTTCGGCTTTTGGTATTAGCCTGTTAATTGAATGTAGGGCGCTACAGCAGTGTGTACAGCGGTGCGCCATTATCGGGGCGCAGGGTGATTAGTCAAGCAACAGACCAGCGGTAACCGCGCAAGAGCCACTGTGACAAGAATACAAGAGCTACTGCACAATTCAGCCGGTATTAAGCTCAATGCGCCTATAACTGAACCAAGGGCGCCCAATTGCCCTCTAACCGGTGTTAATTGTGATTATGCGTGATTACCGCGAGAGCCATCATGACCAGCAAGTTACTGCATCGCCCCGGAAAACTGATATTGACCTTGAGCCTGCTAGTGCCATTTATTGCAGGCTGCACGACGTCCCAGGCGGTTGAGCCGCCACCCTACCGCGGGGCGGCAACACAAGCCAGTTTCAGTGACGCCCAACTGGACTCGCTGCTCGCGCCCATAGCGCTTTATCCGGACACAGTGCTATCCCATGTATTAATTGCCTCGACTTATCCGCTGGAAGTAGTGGAGGCCGAGCGTTGGGCGCGCAATAACCGCCGTTACAGCGGTGAAGATGCGGTAAATGCCGTCGACAACAAGGATTGGGACCCCAGTGTTAAAGCGCTGGTCGCCTTTCCCGATTTATTGACCCGGATGAGTGAAGACCTGGACTGGACCCAGCAATTAGGTGATGCCTTCCTTGCCGATGAAGTGCGGGTGATGGACAGCATCCAAAAACTGCGCAACCGCGCCTATGACTCAGGCAGCCTGGATAAGGTTGAACATGTGAGGGTGATACGCGAAGAGCGCACCATTGTGATTGAGCCATCGGTTGAGCGTGTAGTGTATGTACCCGCCTACGATACCCGGGTGGTCTACGGCAGTTGGTGGTGGGCCGATTACCCGCCCGTTTACTGGCACTATCCCAGCAACTATGTTTTTGTCTCGGGGTTTTACTGGGGGCCAAGGGTACACCTTGGCCCACGCTTTTATTTCAGTGCCTGTCACTGGCATCAGCGCCGAGTAGTGGTGGTAGATCACCATCACCACCATCGTTTTTATGATAGCCGCAGCATAGTTCGCCACAACAATGCGCGTCACTGGCACCATAATCCGGTGCACAGACGGGGTGTAGCCTATTACGACAACCCCACGCGTGAACGTTTTAATAGCCCAAGAGAGAGCTATCGTGAATCGCGTGACTACCGCAGCAATCTGCGCGGGGATCGAAATAGTAATTACATAGCGCCCAACCGCGCCCGCGATGAGCGCCAGGGTCGCGATGAGCGCTTCCAACAACGCCTGGAACGCACCCAGGCCGGCCCGATGGGTGGCAATGATGCACGCGCCAGAATTTACAACCGCGATGAACAACGCGCATCTCGTGATAACCAGCCGCGCGCCGAACAACTGCGTGAGAGAATGAATAATCGTCTTGATCGGCAATATCAGGAACGCCCGCAACGACTGGAGCAAGAGCAGCCTGCGCGTCAGGAGCGCCTACAACCTGAAAATCGCATCAGACCAAGCCAGCAGACCAATGATGCACGCCAACGGCTTTACCGAACTGAGCGACCTGCACAGCAGCAAAACCAGCAGCAGTCACCGGAACAATTCCGGCCGCAAGCGGCCCCCCAACCCCAACGGCTTGAGCGTGTCGAACGCCGGCAGACCATGGAGCGTATTCCGAGCCAGCGGCCAGAGTCGGTGGAGCGTAGTCCATCGCGCTTTCAGCCCGCCGAACGGCGCGACAATCCGGGCGTAAATCGCGGAGGAGATGATCGCGCCTCAATGCGCGGCGAACGCCAACGCTAACGAACATCAAGAACAATTAACTCTCTATTACCAGCCCGGCGCTACCAAGCGCTGGGCAATCCATCTGTCAACTTTTATACTATTGCAACATTGCTGGATCACACTGGTTTCACCCAAGTACAACTGAGCATTCCTCTCCCATGCAGAAAATCGCACATTTGTTTCGCGCCCTGTTGTTAGCGGGCATCACCTTAACCCTATTCGCCTGTAGTACCCATCGCTCAGCGCAGGATTCCTGGCCCGAAGGCATGCCTTCACGCGCCTATTTCGTGAAAGTCTATGAGGCAGATAAGGTCAATAAAGAAATCCAAAATCAGGACGAATACCTCACCTGGATTTTGCGTTTTTACAACGGTTGGGAATTGTATCGTCGCGGCTGGATCAAAATGACCGATGAGCTGGTGGCACAAATTGATGACCCACAGCAGGTAGAGGAAGTACGCCACAAAATTGATCGTATTGGTCGTTTGGTATCGGGCGAATGGGCAAAAAAATCAGACACCCGCACCATTTACCTGCGCCACGTTTCCATATGGGGCAATGCCCTGCTTGAATCGCTGGATCGCGATCAGGCGTTACCGCTTATTGATCGAGTGAATCAGGATGTGGATGACCTGCTCGCCCACAAAATTAAACCTGAGGTAATTACCGCTGATCGCTATTTCCCGCGCGACGAGGATGATCCGTTTTTATAAAAAGTCTATTTTCATAAAGTGCATCAAAAAATCCCCTCGCGGGGATTTTTTTTGCCTGCCGCTAATCGCCAGCCAGCGCTTTACCGAATCAGGATGCCAGCACCTTCACCGCAATTTCCGATCCAGGTAATTGATCTGCGGCGATTAATAAAATCATACCGATAAACAAAGCCACTACCGCTAAATACCACAGCACCGAAAACCAAATACCGTAAGGCGTAAGCGGCGGCAGATCCTCAGCCAAACCGACACGCCAGCCGGCGATAATATCGATCACACCCAAGACAATAAAAAAGGTGATGAAAAATAAACCCAGTTTCCAGGCAACAACAAAACACAGTGCCGAAATCACCAGCAACGCAACCAGAGCCAAATAATTGCGACCGGAAAACACCAGGGATTTCACCACGCGGCCACCATCCAGCGGGTGCACCGGAATGAGATTAAATAAATTCAGCAGTGCACTGGTGGACGCAACCAACCCGGCAAAATGGCTGTTGGTAACCAGATAAACGATGTAAAAAGCAACAGTCAGTATCAGACCATATACTGGCCCCATCATGGAAATATAAACATCCTGCCAACGACTTTTGGGCATGTCGCCCACCGCCAAACCGCCAACAAACGGAATCAAATACATTCCCTTGGTGGGTAAGCCACATTTTTTCATCGCACGCAAATGACCGTATTCGTGGAAGACCAAAACACCAATCAATGCCAGTGCAAACTCAAAGGTAAAAATTACGCTGTATACCGCAACTGACGCAGCCATTAACGCAACTTTAATTACCTGCGCCGCCTTTAAAAATTTAAAGACAATCAGGCCGATGGATAACCAGGAATTATTCTTACTCATAGGTGCTACTCCGCTGGTGTCGGCAGGACTATGCGCGGCAGCCTGCTGCGCTGCATATTCAGCAATACCCGGGTGCTCGCCACTTGCCAAAGCTGTGCGGCCGGCAAGCACCTGCTGATCGTTAATCCACAATTGATAGTCAAGGTTTGCAGCGTGCATATCCGTTGCACAATCCAGTTTCACATTGCCCAAATCAGGCAAAACAAATTCGTGTCGACTGCCCGTACCAAAGTGGCGCAGGCTTGAGACTTGCTGGCCATTTACCCATAAATACTCCTCACCGGTTGCCGGATTGGCGGTCAAGCTAAATTCATGGCCGGCATAATCAAACAAAAATAACTGCATAAATCACAACTCAAGGTTAATTGGAAAATCAGAAACATACCTTCTGCCCACAGCACAGGAGCCGTCGGGTCGGAGTTTTACTGGCCTTAGCCATGGCATACGCATAAACTGTCGGCATTCATTTTAACGCCGCCGGACATCACACCAGGCGCACTTATCACACCGGATTCAATATGTTACGCATAGGCCAGCAAAACCGTTTAACCATTATCAAACGCACCGATTTCGGCATTTTTCTGGATGGGGGCAAGTTTGGCAACATTTTATTGCCCAAACGCTACGTCACCGACGATATGAAAATTGGTGCAGAGTTGGATGTATTTATTTATCTGGACTCGGATGATTGCATTATCGCCACCACCCTCACCCCCAAAGCAATGGTCGGTGAATGTGCATTTTTGGAAGTTAAAGAAGTTAATAATGTGGGCGCCTTTCTGGATTGGGGCCTGCCAAAAGATTTGTTAGTGCCCTACAGCGAGCAGCACAAACCTATGGAAGTTGGTCGCTCCTATGTGGTGTGTATTTATTTGGATGAATACACCGGCCGCATTACTGCATCATCGCGGTTGAATCGCCATCTGGAAGAGCGCGCCAGTGGTTTACGCGCGCAGCAGCCAGTAGATTTATTAATTTGTGGCCGCAGCGATATGGGTTACAAGGCAGTCGTTAACCATACCCATTTAGGTTTGATTTTTCGCGATGACGCCTTCCGTACTTTGCTCTACGGTGAAAAAGTAAAAGGCTATGTAAAAGCTATACGCGCTGACCGCAAAATTGATTTGAGTTTGCAACAACGCGCGCGCGATACCAAAGAAGATTTGGCAGAAAAAATTCTGGCCGATTTACAACAAAAAGGCGGCGTGTCTTACCTGACAGATAAAAGCGAACCCGAGGCCATTTACAAAGCGTTTAATGTCAGCAAAGGCAATTACAAAAACGCGTTGAGTTTGCTCTACAAACAGCGAAAGATTTTAATCCAGTCCGACAAAATTACACTGGTGTAACCTATGCAAACCATTCGCTGGGGAATCATTGGGGTTGGCAATGTCTGTGAAGTAAAAAGCGGGCCAGGTTTTTACAAAAACCCAGCGTCACAATTGCTCGCCGTGATGCGCCGGGACGCCGACAAAGCGCGTGATTTTGCCCAGCGCCACAATGTACCGCACTGGTACAACAACGCGGCGGAATTGCTCAATAACCCTGACATAGATGCTGTTTATATTGCCACGCCACCCGCGCAGCATTTGGACTATGCACTGGCAGCACTGGCAGCCGGAAAACATGTCTACATTGAAAAACCAGTGACTCTGAATGCGCGTGAATGCCGTGAATTAATAGCAGCGGCCAATCGCAACAGTTATAAAGTTTGCGTAGCTCACTACCGCCGCGCCCTGCCCCATTTTATAAAAATTGCTGAACTTATTGCTGGCGGTGTAATAGGCGCTCCATTAATCGCGCAGATTGATTTATTGCGTCCGGCACCAACCAAACACGCCCCTGATAATTGGCGACTTAACCCCGCCATTTCCGGCGGTGGTTTATTCCATGATTTGGCGCCACACCAGTTGGACTTAATGGTGCATTGGTTCGGCCCTGTAAAAAACGCCGCTGGCTTTGCGCTCAACCAACGCCAATTAACATCCGCGGCTGATCTGGTTCAGGGTTGGGCGCAATTGCAGTCAGGGGTGGCACTCCAGGGTCGTTGGCATTTTGGTGTTGCGCCGGAATTGGCGCGGGATAGCGGCGAAATTATCGGCACCCAAGGCAGCATTCAATTTAATTTTTTTGGCGATGGCACCATTAAACTTACCACGGCCAGCGGCACACAAACTCTGGCGCTGGATTATCCGGCCCATGTACAACAACCGCTGATCGCGCAGGTAAACCAATATTTTCGCGGTGACGGCAGCAACCCCTGCAGCCTGGAGGACGCTTTAGCCAGCATGGAATTAATCGATAATTTCAGCTCACCGCGTTAACGCTAATCACCCAGTCTTAAGCAGTTAATCAGAATTAAAAAAACGGCATGAAAAAATGACTTGAAAAAACAATAACCTTGAACGAAACAATTACCTGAAACGAAACAGTCATACTCAATTAAAAAGTCACGCTGAATTAAATAGATAGGGAAATAACTGCAAGCGCTGCGCGGCAGTTAATGACTCAACTGTTGTTTTATTATTTTCCGGCACAGCATCCACATCCGGAAAATATTGCAGGGCCAGCTCCAAACTCGCTTCGCGAATAATGTGAAGGATGGGGTAAGGCGCCCGGTTTGTTAAATTTTCTGCATCCTCCGGCTCTGCTCCAGCAAAACAGTAGTGCGGATGAAAACTGGCGAGCTGATACACCCCCGTCCACCCATTGCGTTTTAGCAACTGATTTGCCCAGGACAAAAATTGGTTGTAATCCCAAAAATCCTGCAAATGATCAGGCACTATCAACAAGCTGGTTTCCACTTCACTCGCCGGGGTTGCATCGAGCCCTATTAATTCCTGCTCTAAATCCTGCAGCAGGGTTTCATCGTCTGTCGCCTCGCTTATGACAAAACGCACACGATTTTCACTGGCCGGTTTGCGGGCAAAGGGGCACAGGTTCAAACCTATCACCACCTCATTTAACCAGCGCGCAACAGTCACGCGAATAGCGATGTGTTGCTCCATCACTCAAGCTCCGGTTTGACGCTGCTGCAGTAATAAACCCAAGCCTTCAATAAAATCCAAAACCAACTCGTTATCACAGGCTTTGAAATGCACATGACCGGGTTTACGGAATAAGGCCGCAAGGTCCGACTTGGTTAATTCGATGGTTGCCAATTTGAGCGCATCGCGCACCTGCTGCTCATGCAAGTTGTAGGCGATACGCAATTTTTTTAACACATCGTTATTGGAAATTTTGGCGTGTTTCGCAATGACTTCTGGTTCACCATCGGTTTTCTTGCCGCGCTGTTGCTCAATCAGGTTATTGAGGAACATCAGCAATACATAATCCGGCAGGGGTTCAAAACCGGGCTGATAATCGGTCTTCAACAAATTGGCGATTTCTTTATCGCTCAGTTCAATAGCAGAAATCGCAAATAACGCCTGGATTTGCGGTGTATCCAACCGCAGTGATTGGGTAAGTTTGCGAAAAATATCGTTAGTTCTCATCGGGCTTGCTCTATGATTGCAGCGGAAATTCCGCCTATTCTACCGCAATCAGCCCACCGCCGAGAGTCACAAAATGAACCCGTTTATTGAGGTTAACCCTTTTACCCCTGAGCTGGTGGCCGCGCGCAAACGTGCCAAACAGCTCTGCCAACAGTTGAACGCCTTGCGCGCCGACCAAACCAAAGCGCGCAAACCGCTATACCAGCAATTGTTCGGGCAAGTGTCCCGCGCGTATATTGAGCCGCATTTTTTTTGCGATTACGGCAGAAATATTTTTTTAGGTGATGGTTTTTACGCTAACCATAACTGCGTAATTCTGGATGTGGCCGAGGTGCGTATTGGTAACAACGTGATGTTTGGGCCCAACGTACAAATTTATGCCACCACCCACCCGCTCGATGCGCAGGAGCGGGCTACGGGCAAAGAGTTTTGTGCGGCGGTAACCATTAGCGACGACTGCTGGATTGGCGGTGGCGCCATTATTCTGGCCGGCGTAACCATTGGCAAAGGCTCGGTAATAGGTGCAGGCAGCCTGGTGAATAAAGATATACCTGCCGGGGTAGTTGCGGTGGGCAACCCCTGCAAGGTGTTAAAAAATATTACACCGGGCAGTTGAATAGCGAACTTCTAAAGCACTTGGTTGGGCGCAGCAGATTGTTGCCGATAGTGTTGCTTTTTGGCGGTATACATACGTTCGTCAGCCAGCAGCAGTAAATTTTTAAGCGAATCCTTATCGGTGCTCGCAAACCCCAAGCTAAAACTGATCGGTAGCTGTTCGCCGTCGATCATCATGTGTAAATCGCGGCACTGACTTTTTAAACGCTCCGCAAACGCAGCACAGACAGATTCATTGGCCTGCTCCAGCAACAGATAAAATTCATCGCCCCCCACCCGCGCTACAGTGTCGTTGGCGCGCGCGGCTTTTTTGAGTGCGCGCGCTACTTCAATCAACATCTGGTCGCCGTATTGGTGGCCGTAGTGGTCATTCATAAACTTCAAACCATTTACGTCCACCACAAATACACCAAAATTGGTTGATGTATCCGCAGCGGAAAAATTACTCACCTTATCTTTATAGCAAGCATTGAAAAGGTGACGATTAGGTAAGCCAGTCACCGAATCCAGATGTGCAAGCTGATGCAAGCGCGCATTTAATCGATACTGGCGCAATGCCGAGGCGAGGAGCGTGGCAAGTACCATTAATGCCTCCTCTGCCTGTTCGCTTGTTGCTGTGCGCGAGCTAATTAAAAACCCCTGGAAATCCACGCCGGCAGTGCCAATCGGAAACAGGTGTAAATCCTTGCGCGTTTCGGCAAACAGCGAGAGCGACGCCTGATTATTGAGTGCTTCATGGTGTTTGGTAAGCAGGCTTTGGGTCGATTGATCCAGCGCAGTAAATAATTCACAGCCACCAAAAAAATCGCTGCGCAATAAATACAAGCCAAATGGCTGACGGCCGATGGTTTGTGCAATCTCCAGGCTCAGCTTTACCAGCAGATCAGGTTCGTCCGCCTGGTGCACTTGCATCGCATATTGCACGAGTTGTTGTAGCGCGGCGCGCTGCTCATCCAACAATTTAAGCGGACGCACCACCTTGTCAGCCAGCTTGTTGATCACCACAACCATCAACCCGATAACCACCAACAACACAATTGCCTGGGTGCGGTAGGTCATCAATACCTGCCCAAGAATACCCTCGATGGGTCTGCCGGTTTCCAGCTGCAGCGATTGATTGCCCAAGCCAGGGTTAATCCCTGCTTGATGCCGGGAAAGTGTTTGTTGCGCATCACCACGACTGAAAATCAGTTGATCACCCGCCAACAAACGCAGCAGCTCCGGCTGCCGCTGGTGTACATCAACCACAGCCTGCATGAGCTTTTCGGTGTTGACCTTTACCAACAGCAGGCCATCAACCTGAAACGGCTGGGATAAGGAGCTGCTGGCAGTCAGTATGGGGCGAATGAATATTAGAGAAGGTAACTTGCCTGCTTCAGCGGCGGGAATAAACAGGCGTGGGCGCGGGTCACTAATAGAGCTGGGCGATGAGGCTACTTGTGCGAGGAAAGGTTCGTAGCCGGAAATATCTTCAGTCAGTGCCCAGGAAGGGATCACCTCAATGGGGAAAAACTCCTTATCCATCAGCATTACCGTTTCGGCGGCCGGATTAGCCCCCAAATAAGACTCGATTTTTTGCACCGAAATAGGCGAGAGAATCGGCATGGAAAGTGAGCGAATAACCGAGCCATCACTGGCGATACGATCCAGGTCGCCCATTAACTGTTGCACCGATTGGGTTAGTAAAAATGAGAGACGCTCGGTTTCATGCACCAACTCGCGCTCATAACTGGCGAGCTGCCGCTCATAATCTGCGCGTATCTGGTAAACGCTCAAAATAATCAGGGGAACTACAATTGTCGCCCACACCAGCATAAGCACTGTGCGTCGAAAACCCGGTAGCGCTCGTTGGGCCAAGGTGGATTCCTCAGGGGTTATTAGTGTTGGGGTTGCCGGTATCCAGAGTGCCGGGATTGGGTGTCATGATGCGCTGGGCATTGCGTATATGACGCTCAGCCAGTTGCTGCATGTATTTTGCTGCTGCCGGGGCATCCAGTGCACCTTCGCGATGACGCAAAAAACCTTTACCCATCGCATCCCAAATAAAAGTCATTTCTTTATCCGCAGGCAGCGGCTTGGTATCTGCCATTAATTCGAGTGTCGTTTTTAAATAACCACGCGCGTTTTGTTGGGCGTATTCAAAAGCCCCCTGCTCAACGGGAATAGCCCCCATCACAGACCAAATTTGTTTTTGCACCGCATGGCTTTGCAAATAATTGGCGAGTTTGAGTAGCTGTTTGCGCTTGGGGCCACTCAAACTTTGATTGGGAAAGGAAAGCACATGTGAGCTAAAGGTGGGCACCATTTTGCGTCCATCGGCCGCAGGTATGGCACTGACGCCCAAGCTGTCGCCAAGTGCTGCGTGAAACTCCTTGCCAATCCAATCGCCATTGATGGTGTAAGCCACGGCGCCACTTTTGAACAGGTCAACTGCACATTGATAACTGCAGCTGGGGTAAGGCAATTCGCGCTGGCGCAACTTCTTATAAAAATCCAGCGCTGCTGCCATTTCCGGCGTATTCAGTTCCACCTTGCCTTGGTTAAGGGGCCAACCGCCATAAGCACCCAAAAAAGGCAAAAACCAGTACATTTCGTCAAAGCTCCAGGCGATAGGCGCGACGCCTTTTTTGTTCAGCTCCGCGCGCTGGGCAAACATGGCTTCCCAATCCGCAGCGGGTTCTACCACCAGTTTTTTGTTGTAGAAGAGCATTAAGTGATTGCCCTGAATCAGGGGGACACCGTAAAGCTTACCGTCGCTGTAGCCACTCCCCCATATGCGCGCTGGCACCTTGGCGGGGAAATCGGCCGGACTTAATTCGCTGTAACGGACAAAACTGTGCAACCCCATATGATCCGCCGGCATGATAATGGCATCAGGCGCGGTATTCAGCTCCATCATGCCCATAATGCTGGACTTGAGATCGTTTTGCTCCTTGAACTCCAACTTCAGTGGAATCGCCTGCTGCTTGGAAAACTCCTGCAAAATATTGCCTAGAGGATCTTTGGCATAAGTATAAATAACAGACAGCTCTGCCTCTGCCCGACAGGGCTGCAGGCAAAGCAGAAGCGCTAAGGCAATCAGAAGCCGGTATTTAGTGGATATCAACACAGTACCCCAATCCAGACAGCAGTTGTCTCAAGGATAGACCAAAGCGCAGCAGCACGGCGCTTGAAAAACCCTGAACAGCCTGAACGCAATTCCCTTAAAAACATGTTTTTGCTTGCTGAGTGGCGCCATTTTTTTTAAGGTGGCCCCCTGAATTTGCCTGTTGCACACCATTAACAAGGGTAAATACCCAGCACTAGCTGCGAATAAGCCAGGTTATAACGACCAATAAACCTGCAATTTTTCTGGCAATCCACAACCGCGGAGCATCAGGGGCTAATAACAATACCTGTGCACAACGAGGAGTCTGTTTTATGCAAGCGACGCTACTTGAGCAAGCGTTCGACCTATTGATTTTTGGTATGGGCACAGTGTTTGTATTCCTGACACTGTTAGTTTTTGCCGTAAACCTGATGTCGCGCTTTATCCAAAGCTTTTTTCCGGAACCGGTGATTGAAGAAGCACCGGTCGCTACCCGCAAAACCGCTTCCGATGCGATTGATCCCACCACCCTTGCTGTGATTCAGGCAGCTATTCGTCAACATCGCGACAAGCAATCGCGCGGCTGATTTCAGGAGTCCTGACAATGATAAATACCGATAACCCACTGGGAATTACCGATGTAGTGCTGCGCGATGCGCACCAGTCCCTGTTTGCCACCCGCCTGCGTTTGGATGACATGCTGCCGATTGCCGAAAAGCTGGACAGGGTAGGCTTTTGGTCGCTCGAATCCTGGGGCGGCGCCACCTTTGATGCCTGCATTCGCTATTTGGGTGAAGACCCTTGGGATCGCATTCGCGAGCTGAAAAAAGCCATGCCCAAAACCCCGCAGCAAATGTTGCTGCGCGGCCAGAACCTGCTGGGCTATCGCCACTATGCCGACGATGTTGTCGAAGCGTTTGTAGAGCGCGCCGCCAACAGTGGCGTTGATGTATTCCGCGTATTTGATGCGATGAACGATATGCGCAATATTGAAATTGCCATGAAAGCGGTAAAACGCCACGGCAAACACGCGCAGGGCACACTCTCTTACACCCTGAGTCCGGTACACACCCTGGATGGCTGGATTGCCCAAGCCAAACAAATCGAAGACATGGGCGCCGACTCCATCTGTATTAAAGACATGGCCGGCCTGCTCAAACCCTACGACGGTTTTAAACTGGTCAAACGCCTCAAAGCCGAGTGCGACATTCCGATTCATATGCAGTGCCATGCCACCACCGGCTTGGCGCACGCGACTATTTTGAAGTGCGTGGAAGCGGGCATCGACAATGTGGATACCGCCATTTCCTCCATGTCCATGACCTACGGTCACAGCCCAACTGAAACTCTGGTCGCCACCCTTGAAGGCACCAATCGCGACACCGGATTGGATTTGATACTGCTGGAAGAAATCGCCACCTACTTCCGTGAAATTCGCAAAAAATACGCGAAGTTTGAAGGCTCATTAAAAGGTGTGGATGCGCGCATCCTCATCGCCCAGGTTCCCGGTGGCATGTTAACCAATATGGAAAGCCAACTGCGCGAGCAAGGCGCCATCGACCGTTTTGATGAAGTGCTGGGCGAAATCCCGCGCGTGCGTGAGGATTTGGGCTTTATCCCGCTGGTAACGCCCACCTCGCAAATCGTTGGCACCCAAGCGGTGTTGAATGTGCTGAGCGGCGAACGCTATAAAAATATCTCCAAAGAAACTGCCGGTGTATTGCGCGGTGAATATGGCGCAACGCCCGCACCCATGAACGCCGAACTCCAGGCAAAAGTATTGCAAGACGGCGAACTGCCCATTACCTGCCGCCCGGCGGATAACCTCGCACCGGAACTGGCGCAACTGACATCGGCGCTGGAAAAAGAAGCGGCACTGCGCAATATCACCCTGAGAACCGGTGAAAACGCACTGGATGATGTACTCACCTACGCGCTCTTTCCACAGATCGGCCTGCGCTTTTTGGAGCATCGCAACAACCCAACCGCATTTGAGCCGGCACCTACTGGTAAAGAGTCATCGCTAGTGACCAATGACGCGGGTGAAGAAATTTATACCGTGGAAGTGGAAGGCAAAAAATATACGGTAAGCGTAAACAACGGTGGCGACCTGACCGGTATCAAGCCCCTGCACACGGGAACCAGTACTTCGGCCAGCAAACCGGCCGCCGATGTACAAGCGCGCCCAGTCAATGCACCTCTGGCAGGCAATATCATCAAAATTGCGGTTAATGTTGGCGATGAAGTGCAGGAAGGCGATCTATTACTGCTGCTGGAAGCCATGAAAATGGAAACCCAGATCAGTGCGCCCTGCAGCGGAACTGTCACCAGTATCGATGTCAAAACCGGCGATTCTGTCGTGGTTGGCAAAACCCTGCTTGCGATTGCGGGGGAATAATTGATGGATACCCTGTTACGACTCTGGCAATCCACCGGCATTTACCACATGCAGTCTGGTCAGATGATCATGATCGGCATTTGCCTGCTACTGCTGTTCCTCGCCATCCGCAAAGGTTTTGAGCCCATGCTGTTGGTGCCTATTGGTTTTGGCGGCCTGCTGGCCAACCTGCCCGCGGCGGGCCTCGCGTTTTCCGCCATCGAACATGCGCTGGTTAACGGCACCCCGGAAATTGGCGCCACCCTTGCCCAACTCGCTGGTTTGGGAACCGATACCGCTGACGCCACCATTTACAAAACCCTCACCCAGGGCGAACCGGAGCTGCATCAAGCGGCTTTGCACACAGTCCAAACCGCAGGTTACAACGACGGTATGCTCTACACCTTTTACAAAGTGGCGATTGCAAGCGGTATTGCGCCACTGGTGATTTTTATCGGCGTTGGTGCCATGACTGACTTTGGCCCCCTACTCGCCAATCCTAAAACCCTGCTGCTCGGCGCCGCCGCGCAATTCGGGATTTTCGCAACCGTGATGGGTGCAGTGGGCCTCAGTTATTTCGGCATGGATTTCACCATTGCCGAGGCAGCTGCAATTGGCATTATTGGTGGTGCAGACGGCCCCACGGCGATCTATGTGGCGAGCAAGCTTGCACCTGACCTACTCGGCGCCATCGCGGTCGCGGCCTACAGTTACATGGCGCTGGTTCCGCTGATCCAGCCGCCGATTATGCGAGCCTTAACGACCCAGGCTGAACGCGGCATTGTGATGCAGCAGCTGCGCACCGTGAGCAAACGCGAAAAAATCATTTTCCCGATTGTGATGCTGGCGCTGGTCGGCTTGATCCTGCCCGATGCCACTCCGCTGCTCGGCGCTTTCTGTTTGGGCAATCTGATGCGTGAATCGGGCGTGGTGGATCGCCTGTCTGATACCGCGCAAAACGCGCTGATCAATATCACCACCATCTTCCTCGGCTTGGCAGTGGGTTCAAAACTGGCGGCAGACAAGTTCCTCGACCCCAAAACCCTGGGTATTCTGGCACTGGGTATTGTGGCCTTTGGTATTGGCACTGCCGCCGGTGTGCTCATGGCCAAAGCCATGAACCTGTTCTGCAAACACAAAATCAATCCACTGATTGGCTCTGCCGGTGTCTCGGCAGTACCTATGGCAGCGCGCGTGTCCAACAAACTCGGCTTGCAAGCCAACCCACAGAACTATTTGTTGATGCATGCCATGGGGCCAAATGTAGCCGGGGTTATAGGCTCCGCCATTGCAGCGGGCGTGATGATTACCATTGTGTCCAACTTGCCAGCGGGTTAATCACACAATCGCAAAACAACTGCAAAAAAACAAAAAGGGGCTGCAAACAAACGTTTGCAGCCCCTTTTTTATTGCTGTCATTGAGCCCTTTGCTAACCAATCAATCCAAAATAATATGCGGCAAAAAACGTGAGGAATCTTTTGTGATTAGCGTTGCGTCCTCGCGGATGCAAATGCCGGCGGCGCTATCACCAACAACCCAGCTACCGAGCATGGCGTAGGTGTCGGCGTTGCGATATTCATCGCGGAATTTTGGCAGGGGATGTAACGCTTGGCGCACGTAGCGGCCGTCGCTGTAGGGGCCGGCGGCGGAGATTTTTTCACCGGAGTTGGTGATTAAATCCACATTGGCGCCTTCGCGGGAGAACAGAGGCTTGCGCACCCAGCCTGCACCCAGCGGTTCGCTGCTGGGAGTTTCAAAAAACGCGGGTAGCAAGTTGGGGTGATTGGGGTAACGCGCCCACAAGAGCGGCAAAATACCTTTGTTGGATAACAGCATTTTCCACGCCGGTTCGAGCATTTGGGTGTTGGCTGCCATAATGGTTTTGGCAAAGTCTTCCTGCACCATAAATTCCCAGGGGTATAACTTGAACAAGCCTTTGATGGGTTGGTTGTCCAAATCCACAAACTGCTCATTGAGCTCGCCAATATCTTCCAGGGGAATGTAGCGAACATCCACACCCGCTTGCGCGGCCATGTCCATTAAATAATTTACGGTGCCCAAGTCCTCCAAATTATCGCGCACACTGGCGAAATAAAATGGCTGGGGTAAAGGAAGTTGCGCAAAAGCTTGTTCGATTTTGTCGTGCAGGGAATTAAATTGATCGGCATGTTCAGGCAGCACACCGTTTTTAATTTGGTCTTCCAACCAGACCCATTGGAAAAATCCGGTTTCAAATAAGGATGTAGGTGTGTCGTAATTTAATTCCAATAATTTGGCGGGGCCAAAACCGTTGTAGACCAAATCCATGCGCCCGTATAAATGCGGCTCACCTTTGTTCCAGGAATTCCAGATGTAACTCCAGAAATCGCGCGGGATATTCAGCAATGTGAGCATTTCTTCGCTGCGGGTAATATCGCCCACCATGTCCATCACCATCTGGTGAAGTTCTTCGGTGGGCGCCTCCAGGTCATTTTCAATTTGTTGCAAGCTGAATTGGTAATAGGCGGTTTCATCCCAATAGGGCTCGCCGTCAAAGGTGTGAAAATTAAAGCCCACTTCTTCGGCGTAAGCGCGCCAATTCGCGCGCTCGGCAACACTGATGCGTTTCATTTATTAACCACCAAAACTATTACGCGATGCAGCTTGCGCACCAAAACCGCCGCGACGCACCACTTGGCCTACCTGTGGCTGCACTTGTGAGGGTTTAAGGCTGATAGGACCGATAGTTTTGGCAACTGGCGTGTTGGTTGCCGTGCGGAAGGTGCTGCGATCATCGCGCGATTTATACAGCGGCTGGGTAGGCACTTTGGAGCCAGCAGCAGGCTGCTGTAGGTTACTGGCGTTATTACCCATCATTTGACCGGCCAGAAAGCCCATCATCATTGGCATAAACACGCTGCCACCCTGCGCGGTTTGTTGCGGTGCTGTTTCACATTGGCCGGGGCCAAAATCGGTTTCGCATTCCTCTTTGTTTAAATACTTGGGCGCAACTTGCGGGTGCAAGGCTTGGGCGGCAGCGTAATCGGCATTGCATTGTGCGGTGTCGTTTAACCCGGCAGCGCTACATTCGCTCGGATCGCTGAATACCATGGCCTGTTCGCGCTCTTCACCACAGCCCGCTAACAGCAGGGTTGCAACTGGAACCATCAATACCAGCGCGGCTTTTTTACTGCGTTTCATTACTGCTCGTTTTGTCTGTTTCATAAATATGGCCTATAAAAAAATTAATACGTCATACATGCAGCGTTAATCAAACCTACAGCAATCGCGGTGGCAGCCACAAAAATGCCGGTCGCAATTTCGCCTTGATTAATACGCTCGGGCAGTTGGCGAATAGCAACGCGCAACACCACAAAGGTCAGCACTTGCACCACAAGCGCCACCGCGCCCCAGACAGCACAGTCCAACAGCGACAATGAATGGGTAATCGCACTGGACAGCGGCAATGCAAAACCAATCAGCGCACCACCAAATGCCAGGGCGGCGGCGGCATTATTGGCTTTGATCAGGGTCAATTCATCCTGTGGTGTCACCCAGCTATAAATACGGATAAATAACAGCAGCAGTACAATTGCCATCGCAAAATACGCAAGAAATGCCGGCAGGCCATTGAGGGACGACAAAGTAGTTTCAAGCATGGATAGTTCCTTTGTTAGCAGGGGAGAAAAAGCAAAATCTGGCGGGATTCTGACACAAAAGCCAGCGAGGCTCTATCTTGGAAAATGGCAAATGGCGGCTGTCAGTATTAACTATTGTAAGCCCCGGTTTCGGTCACACCCGGCTTTGTCCATCGCTCAGGGATTCGTTTATGAAGTCAGTTATATTTAATGTCCTTGGTTACAGCCTGTTACTGGCATTCAGCGCCCAACTTGGCGGCTGCAAGGATCACAACACCAGGCTTGCACTGGGTACTCTGGAGCGCGACCGCATAGTGCTTAAAGCGACCGCCGCGGAAATCATCACCCAAATCCCCGTTGCCGAAGGCAGCGATGTGAAAGCGGGCGATCTCTTGTTGCAATTGGATGATCGCCGCCAGCAGGCGCTGGTCGCCAAGGCCGGGGCCAACCTCGCCAGCGCACAAGCTAACCTTACCAAACTGCAAAACGGCGCGCGCCCGGAAGATATTGCAGCGGCACGCTCACAAGTCAAAGGCGCAGAAGCGCAGCTGGTCGAAGCGCAAAAAACCTTTGCCCGCGCTGAAACACTGGTGAGTAAAAAACTCGCGGGCGCGGCCGAGTTGGATAGCGCCCGCGCCAAGCGCGATTCAGCGCAAGCCAATCTGGATAAATCCCACGAAAACTTATTGCTGCTCACCAACGGCACCCGCGAAGAAGATTTGCAGCAAGCCGAGGCGCAAGTTGCGCTCGCCAAGGCCGCACTGGAATTGGAGCAATACAATTTGAGCGAACTGAGCATTCGCGCGACTGGCGATGCACGGCTGGATCACCTGCCCAAACACCTGGGCGAACGCACCAGCATCGGTGAAGCAGTCGCGACTTTATTGGATAAAAACGCGCCCTACGCGCGGGTGTATATCCCTGAAACCCATCGCCTGAAAGTGAGTGCCGGGCAGGAATTGGTGATCCATGTGGATGGGCTGGATCAACCGCAAACCGGCAAGCTGCGCTGGATCTCACAAGACCCGGCCTTTACGCCCTACTTCGCGCTCAACTCTACAGATCGCGCTCGCCTTGTCTATTTAGCGGAAGTGCAACTGCCCGACTCCGCAGCCAATTTGCCCAGCGGTTTACCGGTACAGGTTGAGCTGCCCCATGACTGATTCACTACAAAGCGGGGCGAACGCATGGGCAATAGAGACACGCGGCATGACTCGCCGCTTTGGCGATTTTGTCGCAGTAGACCAGCTGGATTTGCGCATCCCCCACAAAACCATTTACGGCTTCCTCGGCCCCAACGGCTGCGGCAAATCCACCAGCATGAGGCTAATCACCGGCCTGCTCACCCCCAGTGCGGGCAGCATTCGTGTATTGGGCATGGAGATTCCTGCCCAAGCGGAATTGCTGCGCCGTCGCCTCGGCTACATGACGCAAAAGTTTTCGCTTTACGACGATTTAACCGTACAGGAAAACCTGCGTTTTATGGCGCAGATCTACAACCTGGAAAGTCGCTCAGTAAAACAGCTGATCGACAGCCAGCTCAGCCGCTATCAATTAAACGAGCGTAAAACCCGCCTGGCCGGTTCGCTCAGCGGCGGGCAACGCCAGCGTTTGGCACTCGCCGCAGCCACTCTGCATCAGCCGGAATTACTGATTCTGGACGAACCCACCTCCGCCGTAGACCCGGAAAACCGGCGCGATTTTTGGGAAAAGCTGTTCGACCTCTGCGATAGCGGCACCACCATTCTGGTATCCACCCATTACATGGACGAAGCCGAACGCTGCCACGGTTTGGCGATTATGGAGGGCGGCGTGAAGCGCGCCGATGGCTCACCCGCGCAACTCATGCGCGAACTGGGTGCCAGGGTGGTGGAGATCGACGGAGAGAATTTGCGCCTGCTCAAACAGCAACTGGGCGAGCTGCCGGAAGTCATATCGACTGCACAACAGGGCACACATTTGCGCGTGCTTATCAAAGAATCCATTGATGAGCCGGAAAGCTGGCTGCGCACCGCACATCCCGCATTGGTCGCCAATCGCCAGATACATGCTGTACGCCCCAGCCTTGAGGATGTGTTTGTGCACTGCACCGGCAACAACGCCGAAGGGCAAGGAGCGCGTCAGTGAACGCCTTGGGTCAGAGCTTGCAGCGCATAGGCGCGATTGTGTTTAAGGAGCTGCGCCAATTAACGCGCGACCGCCCAACCTTTGGCATGGTGGTGATGGTACCACTCATCCAATTATTGCTATTTGGGTTTGCGATCAATACCAACGTGCGCGACTTGCCGGTAGGCGTGGTGGATCTAAGCCACACCCAAACGGCACGCGCACTGGTGAGCGACCTTACCGCCACCCAAGTGGTGAGTTTTACCGAAACCTATCAAACGCCCGCGCTGGCGGAAGATGCAATTCGCCGTGGCCATGTGCACGCGGTGCTGGTGATCCCCGAGGATTTTGGCCAGCGCCTGCAAGACCAGCGCCCTATTGCCCAGTGGCTGATCGATGGCTCCGACACCATGGTCAGCAACGCCCTGCTCGCGCTGCAACAAATGCCCTTTGCCAGCGGCTTTGAGGCGCAGCCCATCGCGCGCAAAAACACCTTTGAAATTGCGCTCTTTTTCAACCCGGAACGACGCTCGGCAGTCAACATTGTGCCGGGGCTGGTGGCGATTGTGCTCACCATGACCATGGTGATGTTCACCTCGGCGGCGCTGGTACGCGAGCGCGAGCGCGGCAACCTGGAATTGCTGATCACCACGCCGGTGCGTTCCAGCGAGATTATGATCGGCAAAATCGTGCCCTATATTTTTGTCGGCTTGATTCAGGTCGCGATTATTCTCGGCCTCGGCCACCTGATTTTTGATGTGCCGGTCAATGGCCGGTTGGATCAGCTGGTGCTCGGCGTTTTCGCCTTTATCAGCGCCAGCCTCACGCTTGGCCTGCTGGTATCCACCATCGCCAAAACCCAGTTGCAGGCGATGCAGCTCACGGTGTTTCTGCTGATTCCATCGATATTACTTTCCGGTTTTATGTTCCCCTACGAGGGTATGCCGGAGGCGGCGCAGTGGATTGCCGAGGCGCTGCCGGCAACTCACTTTATCCGCATGGTGCGCGCCATAGTATTGCGCGGCGCAACATTGGAAGATTTACAACCAGACTTGTGGTGGTTGATCGGGTTTACCGTGCTTGGGGTGATAGCGGCAGCAAGTCGCTTTAAGAAACGCCTGGACTAGGCGTAGAATTCCAACCGACTTATTTATTCACGAGGGAAGCTTATGAAATTCAATAATATTTTGCAGACCATTGGCAATACACCACATGTTCGCATCAACCATTTATTTCGCAGCGATATTGAAGTGTGGATGAAGGTCGAGCGTTTTAATCCCGGCAGCAGCATTAAAGACCGTATCGCACTGGCCATGATTGAAGATGCAGAAGCAAAAGGCTTGATCAATAAAGATACGCTCATCATCGAACCAACCTCGGGTAATACCGGAATCGGTTTAGCGCTGGTATGTGCGGTAAAAGGTTACAAATTAATTCTCACCATGCCGGAATCCATGTCGGTAGAGCGCCGCAAATACATGAAAGCCCTGGGCGCAGAATTAGTGCTCACGCCCAAAGAATTAGGTATGGGCGGCTGTATTGCCAAAGCCAATGAATTGCTCGCGGAAAACCCTAACAGCTGGATGCCACAACAATTTAACAACCCCGCCAATGTGGAAGTTCACCGCAACACCACCGCGCAGGAAATTCTTACCGACTTCCCAGAGGGCATTGATTACATGATTACCGGTGTTGGCACCGGTGGCCATATCACCGGTTGTAGTCAGGTATTGAAAGAGCAATTTCCACAATTAAAAACGTTTGCGGTTGAGCCGGAAAAATCACCAGTGATTAGCGGCGGCCAAAAAGGGTTGCACCGCTTGCAAGGTATAGGCGCCGGATTTATCCCACAGGTGTTGGATAAAGACACTCTGGACGGCACCATTCTGGTCAGCGAAGAAGCTGCGTTTGATATGGCGCGCCAGTGTGCACTGAAACAAGGGATTTTTGTGGGTATCTCATCCGGCGCGACACTCGCCGCCGTCGCGCAAAAACAAGCAGACATGAAACCCGGCAGCCGCGTTATTGTATTTAGTTACGATACTGGTGAACGCTATTTATCGATTGAGGATTTGTTTTAATTTATCCAAAAATTAACCAAAAAGCGCAATCAACATAAACAAATCCAAAGCGAACACAGCAAACAAAAAAGGGCGCAATAAATTGCGCCCTTACGACATGACAAAATGGTTTTATCTTGCAGGGGCGTGATTTATCACGCCCTTTTTTTATTCCACCGCCACCACAATGACGGATTTTGCAGGAACATCAATCGCCAACTTACCGTTTGCTGCATTTGCTGCAAATGGAGCAGGTTTAACATTCTCTGGCGCAGCAAAAGTATTGTGTGCATCCATAGCCGCTGCCGTCAAAATTTCACCTTTCACCGAGTTCATAGCAACACCCGCCAGATTAACGTTGACTTTCTCGGCTTGATTTGGATTGGCGTTCACCAGTGCGATGTAGATCTTGCCATCTTTAGCGCGCGCAGCGGTTGCACTCACTGCCGGGATGGACGATTTACCCAACTTGTAACGCGCCACATTTTTCAGCTCAATCTGTAGTGAAGTTGCATCCTGGAATGGCTTGTACATTTTGAACACGTGATAAGTCGGCGTCAGGATCATTTTTTCCTTGTCCGTCAAAATCATCGCCTGCAGTACGTTAACCATTTGCGCAATGATACTCATGTGCACACGGTCAGCATGTTTGTGGAAAATATTGAAATTCAACGCCGCCACAATTGCATCGCGCATACTGTTTTGTTGATACAGGAAGCCTGGATCGTCATCGCCAGTCACGTCATACCATGTGCCCCACTCGTCCACGTAGAAACCGACTTTTTTCTCGGGATCGTTTTTATCCATTACCTTTTTGTTGTTGATAATAAATTGATCCATCTTTAGGGTGTTCACCATGGTGGACATCCATTCACTTTCGGGGAAACCCGTCGCAGCACCTTTTTTCACCCAATCGCCAGTCGGCAAGGTGTAGTAGTGGAAACTCACGGCATCCATTCGCAAACTCCAGTTGGGTTTGACGTTAGCCGTCAAGTGGTCAGCCCAGCTGGTGTCTTCAGTGTGCCCGCCACTGGCGATCATAACGGGCGTGTTGTCTTTCGGCGTCTTTAAAAAACTGGCGTATTGCTTGTAGAGATGGGTGTAGAACTCGGGCGTCATATTGCCGCCACAACCCCAGGCCTCGTTACCAATCGCAAAATAATGCACACGGAAGGGTTTATCGCGGCCGTTTTTGCGACGCAGCTCGGCCAGTGTGGATTTACTGTCCGAGGTCATGTACTCCAGCCACTCTGCCATTTCCTGTGGCGTGCCTGTTCCCAGGTTGCCGTTTACGTAAGCTTCCGCGCCAAGCATTTCAACCAGATCAAAGAACTCATGGGTACCTACAGCGTTATCTTCTATTACGCCGCCCCAGTTGGTATTCACACGTGCCGGACGCTGCTCGCGCGGGCCGATTCCCTCGCGCCAGTGATATTCATCGGCAAAACACCCGCCAGGCCAGCGGATCAGCGGCACCTGCAATTCTTTCAGGGCGCCAACCACGTCATTGCGCCAACCCTTGGTGTTGGGAATGGTAGATTCGGGACCAACCCACAGGCCTTCATAAATCCCACGGCCCAAATGCTCGGCGAATTGTCCGTAGATGTTTTTATTGATGACCGGGCCGGTTTTGGCCGCATCGATTTTGACTTGGGTATCGGCGAGAGCGCCAAGGCTCATGCCCAAGCCCAATGCCATGACCAAGGGTTTTATCATTCTCATAGGTGTCTCCTGTTTGTTGTTATCGCTCTGCGCTGTTTGTGGTTTACACGCGGTGAAACAGGAGCATAAAGGCACAAACATATTATTGTCATACAAGTTAACCTAAATTTACGACAGCGATTGAACGCTGAAAAATACTTCGCAGGTAAAAATGGATGACAAACCACAAATACTGTATTTAAATACAGTTACCTGTATGCAACCTATAGCTTTTTTACAGCAGCAACGACTAACCATGCGCAAAATTATCCATTGCGATGCCGATTGTTTTTTTGCCGCGATTGAAATGCGCGATGACCCCAGCCTTGCTAATCGCCCCATCGCGGTAGGTGGCAGTAGTGACAGACGCGGCGTTATATCTACCTGTAATTACGAGGCACGGCGCTTTGGTGTGCACTCAGCCATGCCCTCCAGTACCGCACTACGCCTCTGTCCGGATTTACTAATCCTGCCGCACCGCATGGAGGCTTATCGCGAAGCATCGCAGCAAATGCGCAATATTTTTTACGATTACACGGATTTGATTGAACCCTTATCACTCGACGAAGCTTTTCTCGACGTGAGTGACTGCAAAGAATTTAAAGGCAGCGCTACATTGATTGCGCAAGAGATTCGCGCGCGCATCCATAAAGAAATTGGCATCACCGTGTCAGCCGGTGTTGCGCCCAATAAGTTCCTGGCCAAAATTGCCAGCGACTGGAATAAACCCAACGGCCAATTTGTGATTACACCGGCGCAAGTCAATGAGTTTGTCGCCAAGCTTCCAGTGAAAAAAATTTATGGTGTGGGCAAAGCCATGACTACCAAACTGGCGGAGCTGAATATTTTTACCTGCGCCGATTTACAAAAATTATCAGTGTTTGAATTGTCCCAGCGCTTTGGACAAATGGGCTCGCGCCTGTACAAATTAAGTCGCGGCATAGATGAGCGTCAATTGACTGTTGATCGGCGACGCAAATCGCTCAGCGTGGAAAATACCTTTGCCCAAGACTTACCAAGCCTGTCGCATTGCCTGCATGAACTGCCCGCACTCAGCCAACAACTCGCGATACGCTTGCGCCGGGTTGATGACGATTACAAAGTGATTAAATTATTTGTAAAAATAAAATTTGGCGATTTTAGTATCACCACGATTGAGCGCAGTGCAAATAGTATTCAACTGGAGGAATTTATCGCGCTCTGCAGCGAAGCCTATCAACGTAAACAACAAGCAGTGCGACTATTGGGATTAGGTGTGCGGTTTGTAGACTTGCGCGAGCACAATCGTCATGTACAACTGGATTTATTTATGCAGGAAAATCTGCAACAAACCATGCACCACAAGATGCACACACTATCCCCTTCGCTGCAACTTACTGGACTCAAGCTACTCGCCAGTTAGCGCGTGTTGTAGCGCACACGTATGCCTATGTCGTAAGAGAGGCGCAACTCTTCTGCACTGATTTCGCGCGGAAAAAATGCGCCGGAAAAATGGGCCTGACAAAAACTCGCACCTTCCAATTGTGTGGTGCGAAAATCCACACCGCGAATATCGGCACCACGAAAATAAGCATCGCGCAAATCCAAACCACTGGCATCCAGTTCGCGCAAATCCAGACCGCGAAAATCACCGCCGCGCAACATACCCTCCTTCACTTCACCACGCGCTTTGCGCTCGTTAAATTCAGCAACTCGCTCCGCTTTTAATAATTGATAAAGAGGATTCTGGTGGATGATAGGCTTGGTCATAATAAGCTCCATAGGTAGCATAATTAAGATAGGTTACGCCCTTAGACTATAGTGCATGGCGACAATTTTGCTTAACCGATTACCCGAATAAAGTTGCTCAAATGGAAACGGTTACACCGCTATTTAACCTGCGTAACAGCAGCATTAAAGTCTAAATTCGCCGGTTGGTATTTTGTGCGTCAAGGGTTACACTTACCCACAAGCTGCAACATAGCGGCACAACCCAACCTATAACAAACTCATGTTGGGTATTCATCTAGCCTTTAGGCAGGCAATCCTCGGTCAAACTTATTCCCCCGGGCACTAAACCCGCCGGAATAAAATCTTCAATCAGTCTCCCTTCACACAGGTTGGCAGCTCGCTATTTGAGCAGAGCCATGAGAGGCGTTGAGCGTAAAAAATTTATCTTGCCATTGCACAGCCTCACGCAGGATTGCTGTCGCTTCGGCATTATTGAGGAATTGTGAGAATGAGCTTTATCCACGACGACTTTTTGCTCGACACCGAGCAGGCCAAGGTACTCTTCCATGAGTACGCCAAGAACATGCCTATTATTGATTACCATTGCCACCTTCCCCCCGAGCAAGTAGGCCAGAATAAACAATTCAAAAACCTTACCGAGGTATGGCTGGCGGGTGACCACTACAAATGGCGCGCGATGCGCTCTAACGGTGTTAATGAACGCTTTTGCACGGGTGATGCCAGCGATTGGGAGAAATTTGAGCAATGGTGCGCAACCGTGCCCTACACCCTGCGCAATCCGCTGTATCACTGGACGCACCTTGAGCTGCGTAAACCCTTTGGCATTACCGACCGCCTGTTAGACAGCAGCACCGCCAAACGCACCTGGGATGAATGTAACGAGTTATTGGCGACACCTGAATTCAGCGCGCGCGGCCTGATGACCCAAGCCAATGTAAAGCTGGTATGTACCACTGATGACCCTATCCACGATCTGGCGCACCACAAAACCGTCGCTGCAGACAGCTCATTCAAGTCCGCTATGTTGCCCACCTGGCGCCCTGATCGCGCCATGATGGTGGAAGACACGGCCGCTTATAACAAGTATCTGGATCGCCTGGCGATTGCCGCCGACATCAACATCAATACCTTCGAGGATTTGATCAAAGCGCTGGATATCCGCCACGATTACTTCCATGAAAACGGCTGCCGTCTGTCGGATCACGGTTTGGAAACGGTATACGCGGCGGACTACACCGAGGCGGAAATCAAAGCCATTTTTTTGAAAATCCGCAGCCATAAAGATCTGGATGCAGTGGAAATTGAAAAGTTCCAATCGGCGATGATGGTGGAATTCGCCCTGCAGGATCACAAAAAAGGCTGGGTGCAACAGTTCCATATTGGCGCCATTCGCAATAACAACCCGCGCCTGTTCCGCACCCTGGGCGCGGATACCGGTTTTGATTCCATTGGCGATCACAACTACGCCAAACCACTCGCCAAATTTTTAGGCCGTCTGGACGATCAAAACAAACTCGCCAAAACCATTATTTACAACCTGAACCCGCGCGATAACGAAATGATCGGCACCATGATTGGCAATTTCCAGGACGGCTCTGCCGCCGGCAAGATCCAATTTGGCAGCGGCTGGTGGTTCCTTGATCAAATGGATGGCATGACACGCCAGATTGAAGCCCTGAGCCAATTGGGTTTGCTGAGCCGCTTTGTAGGCATGCTTACCGACAGTCGCAGCTTCCTCAGTTATTCGCGTCACGAATACTTCCGCCGTATTCTGTGCGGCATGTTGGGTCGCGATATGGCTAAAGGTCTGGTGCCTAACGACAGCAAGATGGTTGGCAAAATGATTCAGGACATCAGCTTTAATAACGCGAAAAATTATTTTCCGTTTGTAGTACCTGAATAAGTGCCGGAATAAACTGTTACAACATAATTGCCTGAGCAATAAATAACAGGCATGCGATAATAAAGCCCGGCTCGCCGGGCTTTATTATTTTTGGGAATCTCCTGTGCTAACCAACGCGCTTACCACCTTCACTTTTGCTTTCAGCATTACCGCACCTATTTTTGTGGTGCTGTTTCTAGGCACCCTGCTAAAAAAACGCGGCATGATTGATGAGAGTTTTATCAAGACGGCTTCAAGCCTTGTCTTCAACATAGGCCTACCGGTGATGTTGTTTACCACCAGCGCCAGTGCCGACTTTAGTCACATAGCCGACATTAATGTATTGGTCGCGTTTACATTAATGACCCTACTGGTATTTGCAGGCAGTTTGCTAACCACACACTGGTTTACCCGGGAGCCGCGCGATCATGGCGTCATTATTCAGGGCGCCTTTCGCGGTAATTTAGTGATTCTTGGTTTGGCCTTCTGCGCTAACGCTTATGGCGAGCGCGGGCTGGCAACCGCGACACTGCCCGTTGCTATGACAGTGGTGCTCTACAACGTTCTTTCCATTTATGTACTCAACCGCAGCTTGCAGCGCAGCGGCAATTCCTTCACAGCGACACTCAACGGTATTATTAAAAATCCACTGATGCTAGCAATTGCAGCAGGGTTGTTATTCAACGCAAGTGGTTTAACAATGCCTGTTATTTTGCTCGATAGCGGAAAATATTTAAGCCAAATGGTGTTGCCGCTGGCACTGATTTGTATCGGCGGCGCATTGGATTTGTCGCAATTAAAACGCATAGATGCAGCAACGCTCAGCGCCACTGTCTGGAAATTAATTCTATCGCCACTATTGGCCTGTGGCATTGCTATTGGTCTCGGTGTACGCGGCGAAAACCTCGCCATTTTATTTGTACTGGCCGCCTGCCCAAGTGCTACGGTCAGTTTTGTGATGGTACAGGCCATGAAGGGTAACGCGCTGCTTGCGGCCAATATCGTGGTGCAAACAACGCTTTGGTCGCTACTCAGCGTGACGATAGGTTTGTGGTTATTAGAAATATTTAATTTGATTTAACCGATCAATTAGCCGAACCAACTTTCCGTTAATCCAGCAAAAGGCGTAGCAAAAATAAATAAATCACCGGCATGGGGTTGCCTTGCCAAAGCTTCATCATTTAAACCGACGCGGGCGCTGGTGACGGCAAGTAGATTTAATTGTTCGCCGCCAAAGGCAACACAGGTTGGTTGAGTGACTGGTAAATCCAGAACCAGATTTTTACTACCGTCCGGCGCGTAGCGCACCACCTGACTGCCGCCCCACTGTGCATTCCACAGATAACCCTCAGCATCCACACAGGCACCATCCGGCTCTACTGCCAGTGCAGTATGGGCAAAAATTTCCGGATTGGATAACTCACCAGTTCCAGCATCAAAATCGTAGACACGAATACTGTGGCTGGGGGAATCCGCGTGGTAAAGCTTGCGTGAATCGGGACTCCAACAGAGTGCGTTGGAAATCATCAAACCACTAAAATGTTGCGTGACGGAAAAATCTTTTTGCAAACAATAAAGGCTCGCACTCTGTTCTTCGTTAGTGCGATTTTCTACTATCGACCCCATCCAAAAGCGCCCTTGCCTATCGCAGCGGCCATCATTGGAGCGATTACCATTGATATGCGCTTCCGGTTTTGCAATCCACTCAAGTGCACCTGAGCCCGGATCAAACCAGGCAAAACCTGATTCAAATGCAGCGAGTAAACGTGAATCGTTTTTAGCAAAAGTAAAACAACACAAACGTTCAGGAGTATCGAACCGGGTAAGTTTTTTTGTTGCCAATTCATAGCAACAGAGTTTTTTACCGTGAATATCTGTCCACCAAAAACAGCCGTCCTGATGATTCCATTGCACTCCCTCACCTAATTGATTAGCGCAGGGAACAGTATCGATAAGCGTGAATATTGTCATGGTGAACTCGTGGTAATTGTAAATTCTTGATGGTTATGGATTATTGATAGTTATGAATTTTTTCTGGTCATGAAATAAATAGACGCCAAAAAAAACGCCCCAAGCGGGGCGTTTTTCATCTGGCGCAAGCGAAGTGAAGCTTACCACCAGGTAGCGTAGATGGCGACGAGGATTAAGACGACGCCGATGGACGCAATATTAAAACCATTGGTAGTTTTAAAGCTGACATCATCCAAATGAATTGCATTGGCTTGTTCTTTGGTGCCACCAAGCAGGGTAATAGCCGCAGCAACAATACAACAAAGCACAAACACCACACCGACACGATCAATGAATGGAAACTCTGGCAGGAATTTGTAAAACAACGCCGAGAAAACCACCGAGCCAATAGCTGCTGCCAATGCCGAGTTGGCACAAGCTTTTTTCCAGAAGAAACCGAACAGGAAAATCACCACAATACCAGGGGTAAAGAAGCCGGTGAATTCCTGAATAAATTGGAACGCCTGTTGCGATTGGCCAACCAATGGTTTGGCGAGCAGAATCGCAATCACCATTGCGATTAACGCAGTTGCACGGCCGACGAATACTAATTTGTGCTCACTCGCCTCTGGATTAACTAACTTTTTATAGATATCCATAGTGAAAATGGTAGAGATACTATTGCTCATAGAACTCAGTGAGGATGCAATAGCCGCAACCAACGCAGCAAAAGCAACCCCCAATAAACCGTGCGGTAAAAGTTTCATCATTTCCGGATAAGCTTGGTCAGCTTTAGCCAGATCTGGCGCTAATACCACAGCACAGATTCCAGGCAACACCACGATAATCGGCACAAATAATTTTACGTAAGCCGCAAACGCCATACCTTTTTGTGCTTCCTGCAAACTCTTGGCGGCAAGCGCACGCTGGATAATATATTGGTTAAAACCCCAGTAGCTGATGTTCATAATCCACAAGCCACCGATCAATACAGAGATACCGGGCAAACTGATGTAGTTGGGATTATCTTTAGACAAAATCATGTCGAATTTTTCCGGCGCTTTTTCCATCAAGGTGACAAAACCCTGCACCACACCGGTATCACCAGAGATTTGGTTAAGCGCAAGATAACTCACAAACAATCCGCCCAATACCAACATAATGACCTGGACTATATCGGTCATTGCCACCGCTTTAAGGCCGCCATAAACGGAATAGGCCATGGAGAAAAGCACCAGAAAAAGCATGCCGTAGAGCATGTCCACACCGAGGAATTGGGAAATTGCCAGTGAACCCAAATAAAGCACTGAGGTGAGGTTTACAAAGGTGTAAAGCGCTAGCCAGAAAATCGCCATGATGGTGCGCACGCGGCCATCGTAGCGGTTCTCCAGAAATTGCGGCATGGTGTAGATGCCTTTGGCGAGGAAAATCGGCAGGAAATATTTAGCGATCACGATCAGGGTAATAGCAGCCATCAGCTCATAAGCGGCGATGCCCATACCGATCACATAACCTGAGCCAGACATACCGATAATTTGCTCAGCGGAAATATTAGCCGCAATCAATGATGCGCCTATCGCCCACCAAGGCAGGGATTTGCTCGCTAAAAAGTAATCGTTGGCATTTTTTTCATGGCCAGGCTTCTCACGCGAAACCCAGTAGGCGACAAAAAGCAAAATCAGGGTGTAGGCAACCAATACCCCGATATCGAGTCCGTTTAAAATCATATTGACCTCTGTGGTGTGATGCTGTGGTTGGAAGCATCCTGTTATTAAAAAATTTTGTTTTTATTGGCGCCGATCAATTGGGTAAAAATCGAATAGCCCTTTAAACAAGAAGCATTCATTGGGATCACCAATGAATGCTTCCGGCTTGTCTTGCGTGCTGCACTGAATCTTATGAGTGCTTAAATTCGTCCACCATCCACGATAAATTCCTGGGAGGTGATCATGGCGGAATCATCCGCCGCGAGGAAGAGTGCCAGGTTCGCCACGTCGTGAGCCCCTAAACGTTTTTTGAGGCACACGCGCTTCATTAATTCTTCTTCCTCTTCCGGTGACAACCATTTTTCCAATTGTTTGGGTGTTGCCACCCAACCAGGCAAAATGGAATTCACCCGAATATTGTCTCGCCCATAGTCTGTCGCCAGGGCTTTGGATATTCCCAAAATACCCGCTTTGGCAGTGATGTAACTGGCTAGATTGGGCGGCCCGAACTCTACGTTGATGGAGCTGATGTTGATGATCGAACCACCACCCACTGCCGCCATCATCGGCTGCACAGCCTGAGCTGCAAAAAATGCAGGGTGCAAGTTGATCGCCAAACTCTTGTACCACAACTCAGCTGTCATGCTGCGGGTATCGTAGCGCTGGTCATTAGCGGCGTTGTTGATCAACACACTGATATCGCCATTGACCGCGCGAGCTCGACCGATACTTTGCTGCAGCGCAGCGGTATCACTGACATCGCAAGTTTCAAACCAGGGGCGCATGCAGCCTTTTTGGTCAATCGCATCACAAAGCTCGATAGCGCCGGCTGTGTCTATATCCACAAAGGCAACCCGCGCACCTTGCGCGGCAAACGCCTCAACCAAAGCCGCGCCGATTCCGGTGGCACCGCCGGTAATAAACACACTGCGCCCCTGTAAACTGGGGTAGCGAGTGTATTCTGTATGGGCTGAATAGCTATACATGGTCATTTCTCTCTGGAGTCGCACAGCCTGTAGCTGTTATGAGCTTAGGCAGAATCATTCAACCTGCAAAGGTATTTTGATACCTGTGTGGCCTTGATTGTCCTTAAACCTTTTTCACCAGAGATAAATTAATCAACTGCATAACCTCCTGTAGCAAGACTTTTACAGCCTTGCTCGCCGCGTCCGCATCACCGGCACAAATCGCATCATAAATACGTTTGTGATCATCATAATCTGCGGTCAGCACACCCTTGAGCTGGTTAGTGCTGGCAATACTGACTCGCAGGGCGACCTGAATAAACTCGCGCAACTGGAAAAAGAAGCGGTTGTTGCCCGCCGCCAGTATTGCGCAGTGAAATTCGATATCGGCCGTGAGCGGATCATCCAAACCTTCATCGGCACGCTTCATACGCGCCAGCGCATCACCTATGGCCTTAATCCGAACCTCATCTTTGTTGTTTTCCGCCGCTAACACAGCAGCTTCCGGCTCAATCGCCATACGCAACTGCGTAAATTCACGCAAAAGTTCCAGTGACGGACGTGCATTAAGTGTCCAGCTAAGCACATCCGCATCAAACATATTCCAATGGCTGCTCGGCATCACCCTGATGCCCTGGCGCGGCCGCGAGGCAATCAAGCCCTTGGCTGTCAGCATTTTTACCGCTTCGCGGGTAACGCTGCGGCTGATATTAAATTGTTGCGATAGTTCAGCTTCCGTAGGGAAGGATTTATCAATCGCGTATTGACCTTGAACAATTGCCGCACCCAATTGATGGGTTAACTGGTGAGTAAGATTACGCCCTGTGTCCAGCATAGTTAATTAGCCTATTTATATTATATATTTGTAGGATTTCCGACAAGCATTTTAGGCGGTTGGAACAGCTAAAATGCTCAGATGAATCGCGGAAACCGCTTTTATGTCGATTTATGTTGACCCTAAAAAAACAAAACCTGCGCCCTGAAAAAGGCGCAGGTTATTTAACAAGAGGCAGTAGCTTTAGTCACGCAAAAAATGCGGACTGCCGCAAATGGCTAGCCTATTCGCTCTTGGGGTGCAGGTTTTCGGCAATCTGCTCCAGATTCGCGTGGCGAACATCCTCACCGTTAACCAGATAGATGACGTACTGCGCCAGGTTGCGCGCATGGTCACCAATGCGTTCCAGCGCGCGTAGCGACCACATAATATTGAGCACACGCGTGATGCTGCGCGGATCCTCAATCATAAAGGTCACCAGCTCACGCATAGCCGTGGCGTACTCCATGTCCACTTGTTTATCGGTTTGCACTACGTTGAGTGCGAGATCCATGTCCAGACGCGCAAAAGCATCCAACGCATCCTGTAGCATACGCGATACGTGACCACCTATATGACGCACTTCAATATAACCGCGTGGCGATTGGCCATCTTTGTTCATGGCGATGGCCTGACGAGCAATTTTGCTGGCTTCATCGCCAATACGCTCAAGATCAGTAATGGCTTTGGTAACAGCGATAACTAACCGTAAATCGCTGGCAGCAGGCTGACGACGAGCGAGAATGCGCACGCACTCTTCATCAATGGTCACTTCCATGGAGTTGACCTTGGTATCAGCACGCACTACCTGTTCAGCGCGCTCAATATCTGCATCGATAAGCGCCTGAATGGCATCATTCACCTGCCGCTGGGCCATACCGCCCATTTCAGACAAATGGGTGCGAATCGCTTCCAGCTCGATGTTGTACTGCTGTGAAATATGGTGAGTGTGACTTGTAATATCCATAACCATGATGCGCCTCCGCATTAACCGTAACGGCCAGTGATGTAGTCTTCAGTTTGTTTTTTACTGGGGTTGGTGAACACTGTGTCGGTGAGGTCGTGTTCAATCAAATCGCCCATGTACATAAACGCGGTGTAATCAGAAACCCGCGCCGCTTGCTGCATGCTGTGGGTCACAATCACAATGGTGTACTGATTTTTTAATTCGTTAATCAGCTCTTCAATTTTGAGTGTAGATATCGGGTCAAGCGCCGAGGCTGGCTCGTCCAACAAAATCACTTCCGGTTCTATGGCGATTGCGCGGGCAATAACCAAGCGCTGCTGTTGACCGCCAGACAGACCAAAGGCATTTTCATGCAAGCGGTCTTTTACCTCATCCCACAGAGCGGCACCTTTGAGCGAGCGCTCAACCACCTCATCCAGCAAACGCTTGGATTTCACCCCTTGCAAACGCAAACCATAGGCCACGTTTTCATAAATGGATTTAGGGAAGGGGTTAGGCTTTTGGAACACCATACCAATCTGACGGCGCAATTCTGCAACATCCACACTCTTGTCATAGATATTGTAGCCGTCCAGCAGAATCTGGCCTTCAACACGGCACGAATCCACCAAATCATTCATGCGGTTAAAGCAGCGCAACAGGGTGGATTTACCACAGCCCGAAGGGCCGATAAATGCCGTTACTTTTTTCTCGGGAATTTTCATGCTCACGTTATTCAGAGCGCGCTTTTCACCGTAGTACAAGTTGAGGTTGTTCACTTCAAGCTTGATAGGTTCTACCAATGCAGTCGGGTTCATAGTTGTGCCTGCTTTAAAAAACCAATAAAAAAATCACAGTAGATAAACAATTAAGGTCGAGCGGGCGCGAATTACTCCGAAGCGCCACGGTATTTTTCACGCAAGTTATTGCGGATCTTAATGGCGGCAATGTTCAGCACCATAATCAACGCGACCAGTATCAGCGAGGTGGCATATACCAGCGGGCGGGCCGCTTCTACACTTGGACTCTGGAAGCCTACGTCGTAAATGTGAAAGCCCAGATGCATGATCTTTTGATCCAAATGCAAGTAGGGGTAGTTGCCATCAATCGGCAGCGACGGCGCCAGTTTCACCACGCCTACCAACATCAGCGGCGCCACTTCACCGGCTGCACGGGCAATCGCCAAAATAAGCCCGGTGAGCATAGCGGGAGTTGCCAGCGGCACGACCACTTTCCACAGGGTTTCCGCTTTCGTTGCACCCAAGGCCAGGCTGCCCTGACGAATGGTGCTGGGGATGCGCGCCAAGCCTTCTTCGGTAGACACAATCACAATCGGCAAGGTCAACAGCGCGAGTGTCAGTGATGCCCAGAACAGGCCAGGGGTTCCAAAGGTAGGGGTTGGCAGGGATTCAGGATAAAACAGCTGGTCGATGCTACCGCCGAGGATGTATACAAAAAAGCCCAAACCAAATACGCCGTACACAATAGAAGGAACACCCGCCAAGTTGTACACGGAGATACGGATAATCTTCAGCATGGTGCCCTGCTTGGCGTATTCACGCAGGTAAATGGCAGCCAAAATACCCAGTGGCGTCACCATAATCGACATCACGATTACCATAGTAATGGTGCCGAAAATGGCCGGAAAAATACCGCCTTCGGTATTGGCTTCACGCGGCTCCTCGGTTAGAAACTCCCAGAACCGCTCCACATACTGACCCAGCTTTTCAGGCACAGTCATGGTATTAGGGCGAGTAACACGCACTATATGATTAAAACCAATGGTTGCCTCTTTGCCATCGGCGGTACGAACCAATAATTTGTCGCGTGTTGCTTGTGCCAAAATTTGATCGCGCTCAGCTTTGACCACCGCGTATTGTGTTTCCAGCGCTGCGCGTTGCTCGGCAAATTCCGCATCGGCGACGGCCAATTCGGCGGCACTGATACCGGTCAACTCCAAGCGGCGGCGCTCAAGGCGCAAGTCGTCCATTTGACGGTTGATGCGGCCAATATCCACTTTCTCAATGCGATGTACCTGCTCATGTAAATCCAGTGCGCGCTCCAGACGAGCATCCAGTTGCTGCCAGAAATCGCCAGCTGCAAGCTCAGTGACCTTTTGATCCTGCTCTTTAATGGCCACCGGGTAGCCATAAAAATTACCCCACTCGCGACGCTCAATCGCCACCGCATCTGCCGGGTATTCCCAAGGCTTCATGCCCATGTCCAGATACCACACAAAGTCACGACCAGTGATGTCGCGGTTACCCATTTTGAACAGATGGCGGGTAATTATCTCGGCGTCATCGGCAATGTCATAGCCGCCATCGCGAGCCACGGCAGCGGGAATCACCTCATCGCGTACCGCTTCGCCCATGATGATGTGGGTTTGACCACTGCGATCAACCACACTGGTCTGCAGAATATCGGCCGGCCAAAAGTGGCCAAAACCGCGTACAGCAATCAGGCCCAATAGCCCTACTACCATAATCATACACAGCGATATGGCGCCGCCATTCAACCAAATCCACGGCGAACCAGTGCTAAACCAAGAGGTATTTTTACGAGTCAATTTGTTCATCGAATTCATCACCGATTACAGGTTGCTATAGCGTTTGCGCAGACGCTGACGGATGACTTCCGCCAAGGTATTCATCACAAAAGTCAGTGCCAATAGCACCAGCGCCGCCAGGAACAGAACGCGGAAGTGGGTGCTCGCCACCGCCGTTTCGGGCAACTCCACCGCGATATTGGCAGAGAAGGTACGCATACCTTCAAAGATGTTGAAGTTGACCACCGGGCTGTTACCCGTCGCCATGAGTACAATCATGGTTTCGCCCACGGCGCGGCCAAAGCCCATCATAATCGCAGAGAAAATACCGGGACTGGCGGTTGGCAATACCACGCCTACCACTGTCTGCCAGCGGGTAGCACCCAACGCCAAGGAGCCTTGTGTGAGGTGGCGCGGCACACTGAATACAGCGTCTTCAGCGATAGAGAAGATAGTGGGAATCACCGCAAAACCCATCACAATCCCGACCACCAAGGCATTGCGCTGGCTGTAGTCAATACCGTTTTCGGTAAACCACTGGCGCATGCTGCCATCGAACAGCAATACTTCTGCCGATTGACTGCTGGCCACACAAGCCCACACTGTAAGAATAATGGGCAACACCACGATCACCGCTTCCCAACCCTCTGGCACACGGGTACGCAAAGACTCAGGGCAACGACTCCAGAGGTAACCTGTCACCAACATCACAACTGGCAACAAAATCAAAATACTGAACACGGCAGGTAGATGATCTTCTACGAAGGGCGCCAGCCACAAACCGGCAAGGAAGCCCAGAATCACGGTTGGTAAGGCCTCCATGATTTCAATGGTTGGTTTTACCAAACCACGCAGTTTGGGAGTCATAAAGTAAGCGGTATAAATGGCACCCATCACACCCAGCGGGATAGCAAACAACATGGCGAAAAAAGCGGCTTTGAGCGTACCCACAGAGAGCGGTACAAAACTCATTTTGGGTTCAAAGTTGTCGCTGCCGGAGGAGGCTTGCCAAATGTACTCAGGCGCATCACGCCCTTCGTACCAAACCTTGTGCCACAGGGAGCTAAACGAGACTTCTGGATGCTTGTTCCAGCTATCGGCAACAGTCAGTGTATTGCTGTCCAACCACAGTGCACGATTGTGAATCGGGGAAACGGCTAGCTGCTGGATAGGTGTATCGCTGACGGAATCAATCAAGAGTGTGCGTTGTGAGGTAGCAAAATAAATCCCCAGATTGCCCTTATCATCACTGGCCCAAAAACCGCGGCGCCCGTGCTCTGGCACTACGCGAGTGATAGCGCCATCCAGACTCTCAAAACTGCGAACGTGCTTGAGTTGGTAAATGTTTTCCGGGTTGCGAACCAAAAACCATTGGCTCAATTCACCTTGATCGGTACCTATCACTAGCGACCCGGTACCCACTAAAAACTCCATGCGGGTGATCTTGCTGTCCAGCGTAATTGCGGACTGCACTTGCGCCTCAGCAGGGTTCACCAAACTATATAGCAGCAACTGGGATTGGTCGGTTGCCACAATCAGGTGGCGCGCACCATTATCCAATTGCATCGCCACCGGCTTACTGCCTGTGGGCAAAGCAGGCAATTGGGTGACATCGCGGTTGATAGCAATGTCACCGGTAATCATGTTTTGGCTAGTGCTGAAACTCGCCAGTAACAAACGGCTATCTGCCGTCATGGCAGCAATCAAAATTCCGGCAGAAGTCTCTTGCACTGCAAGGTTGACCAATGCACTGCCCTGCTCATCAATGACTTGAGTGGTTTCCCCCAGAGGTGATAGCAAGCTGGGGATAATCTGGCGCTTATCATTAGGGTAGCTAAGTGCGTAATCCGGCTTTACAACAGCTACCTCACCGTTGCTGTATCCATAAGCCACTAGGCCATAGTCAGGCGTACTGGTGGCGATACTGCTGAACTCCGCCGCTTCCGGGCGCGGTACCTGCGCGTTTAATATCTCTTGGCCATCGGCGACCTGAAAAAAGTGAACGCTGCCGCTACGCTTAAAACTGGCGCCTATTTCCTCGTAACGCTCAAGGGTAAGGTGCTCTGTCTGGTCATCGGCTTGTTGCTTTAGCTGTGCAGCCGTATATCTATGGGTAGGTTCCACTGACGCACCGCGAAACAGCGGCGCGATCTCTGAAAAAAGATAGAAGAAAATCAAACCAAGGGAAAACACTACAGCCAGCCCAGCGGACATAACACCATAGCGTGATAACTGATCTTTCAATTTACGAACACGACGCAACTTATCACGCTGCTCGCGGTTGGGCATCAAGCTCTGGGATGGCTTGGCCGAAGTTATAGATTCGGACATGGTCTAGTTACCTGTTTATCGTCTGGCGCGAGAATCCTAGCAACCAAAAATGACACTTTTGTTACAGATCTAAAAAACTGTCATTAAATTGTCACCTGACTGTCATATTTATCTTTCAGCCACAAAAAACGCCGAACGAGTCGGCGTTTTTTGTGCAAGTCGATCAGCTTACTTCTGCAGGTCGGCAAGCGCCTTCTGCACCATAGTCGCTGGCAATGGAATATAACCATCGCGCACTACAGTTTGCTGACCTTGTTTGGAAAGGATCAACTTGATGAATTCCAGTTGCAGTGCATCAAGTGGGCGGTTCGGATGCTTGTTGATGTACATGTAAAGTACACGCGACAACGGATAGCTACCGTCTAACGCTGTTTGCGCATTAGGCGCAACGAACTCACCGCCTTCTTTTTTCGAGAGAGGCAATGCACGCACACTTGAAGTGATATAACCGATACCTGAGTAACCAATTCCGTTGATGGATTCAGATACGCTCTGTACTACTGATGCAGAACCAGGTTGTTCAAGAATAGTGGACTTAAAATCACCTTTGCACAGGGCTTCATCTTTGAAGTAGCCGTAGGTGCCAGATACTGCATTGCGACTGTACATTTCGAAGTCACGATTTACCCAAGCATCCGTCAGACCTACTTCACCCCAACGGGTAATGTCTTTTGGAGCACCGCACTTGCGCGTGGCGGAAAAAATGGCGTCAACCTGAGGAATGCTCAGGCCTTTGATCGGATTATCCTTGTTCACGTAAACGGCCAGTACGTCAATCGCTACTGGCACTGGTGTTGGTTTATAGCCATGTTTGGCTTCAAACGCCTGAGTCTCTTCGGTTTTCATCATACGGCTCATAGGGCCGAAGTTTGCTGTGCCCTCAATCAAGGCTGGTGGTGCAGTAGAAGAGCCGGCACCCTGAATCTGGATGTTCACATTGGGATACCACTTTTTAAAATCCTCAGCCCACAGTGTCATCAGGTTGTTCAGCGTGTCTGAACCGATTGAGTTTACGTTGCCCGATACGCCGGTAACAGCTTTGTATTCAGGCAGCGCAGGATCAACTGAAGCCTGCACAGCAGCTGCACAAACCATAGAGCCGGCCAGTACCAGCCCCTTCATAATTTTCATAGCGTTCATAGAGCGCTCCATCAGTGATTACGTGAGTAAATAAGTTCTAGCGATGAAGGATCAGCCCTTCATTGAGAATCACTTTACCCAGCAAATATGACAGTTATGTGACCATCCAATTTTTTTGTCACAAATATGTCGCACAAATGTCACACGCACGAATCGTGGTTTTTTATCCACCCTTAAAACAAAAACACCAGCCGAAGCTGGTGTTTTTAGGGTGTAAACAAGAGATTATTTGACTACGCGCAGTCCGGGGCGCTTGGCGGGAGCAGCAGAAATCCTAGCCTCTCCAACAGAACTACCAGAAGGAGCAGGTGTGGGTCCACTGGGTGGAGGCGGGGCCGGGTTGATTTCCGGTTCAAACATCATACCCTGCCCATTTTCACGTGCATAAATTCCCAAAATCGCTCCGCAGGGAATATAAAGATTATTAACTACCCCACTAAAGCGCGCGTTAAAGGACACGGCTGTGTTGTCCATGAAGAAATCTTTAATCGCGGAGGGAGATATATTGAGAATAATTTGCCCTTCGTTATTCACATGCTGCTGCGGCACTTGTGTCCCAGGCACATGAGCATCGACCAAAATATGCGGAGTGCAATTGTTATCCAAAATCCATTCGTAGACGGCGCGCAAAAAATAAGGTCGGCTGGATGTCATGGACATACTAAGTTCCTTGGTCTGATCATAACTGAAGAAAGCAATTTAACCTGTTTCGCCAGTTTGTAAAACTAAAAGCAAATTTATTCGAGACGCGCCAAGCCAAACAAAAAGGGCGACTTGCGTCGCCCTTTTTTGATATTGCCTGGATTATCAATGAATATCTCGCCAGAACTCGCGATTCAGGAAATACACAAAAATAAACAGGATCACAAGAAAGCCCAATACGTAATAACCAATAACTTCACGTTTGACGGCGACGGGTTCAGCTACGTACTCAAGGAAATTCACCAGATCATACATCGCTTTATCAAACTCTGCGGTGGTCATGGTGCCCTTAACTTTACCTTCAACCAAAGCACCACAATGCTCGTCCATCTCCACTTCACCTACATCATTGCGCATTGCGCTACCATGATGATTAAGTTTAGGGCCGGCGCCACACTCCAACAATCCTTGTGGGCCAATCAACACATGAGGCATGCCGACATTGGGGAATACGCGATTATTCACACCCCATGGACGCGAATCATCTTTATAAAAATTACGTAGATACGTGTAGAGCCATTCTGGTGAACGAACACGCGCAACCAGCGTCAAATCAGGCGGCGCCACACCAAACCAGACTTTGGATTGCTGCGGTTTCATGGCAATTTCCATTAACTGACCGATGCGCTGGCCGCCGAATATAAGATTTTCCTCCATCAAGCTGTGAGGAATACCCAAGTCATCAGCAACGCGCTCGTAGCGGGAAAACTTAGCCGAATGGCATCCCATACAATAGTTAATAAAATATTTGGCGCCGCTCTGCAGCGATTCCTTGTCGCGCAAATCTGGCTCCATTTTGTCACAAGGAATCGCACCACAATCAAATGCGCCACCGGCAGCGACCGCCTTGATGGGGACAATCATCAGCACCAGGAATAATGCCAAGCCACCAAGCACAACAATCGCCGGCAAACCTTTGGCTTGGGTGCGCGTGGGCTCTACCAAATCTTTATCGCGCGCAGCCAATAACGGTAAAACAGCAAAAATTGCAGCTAATGCAAAACACAATACCAATAACAAAGCAGGAACATCGCCGCCAATGTAATCAATACCCATCCAGGCGAATATCACAGTGAACAAACCACAAGCTACCCAAGAAAACTTGGATTTGGCTTTTTCAGGGCTGGTTGTTGTCCATACTGGCATTGTGAGGAAATACGCAAAGTAAAAGGTTGTCGCGATTTGTGACAAAAGCGTTCTACCCTCGGTAGGTGCCTTGACCCCCAAGTAACCCAACACTACAAACATCGCAGCAAACGCAATCAGCATAATGCGGGGAATGTGACCACGGTAACGCATAGACTTAACTTTGCTACGATCCAACCATGGCAAAACAAACAAGAGCGCAATAGCAGCACCCATAGCAATGAAACCAAGCAGCTTTGCAGTTAACACCATTGGGCCAATTTCAATTTGCAGAGTTACTGCACGCAATACTGCGTAGAAAGGCGTGAAATACCACACAGGCGCAATGTGGGTAGGAGTTTTCAGATTGTTCGCTTCTTCAAAGTTGGCGTATTCAAGGAAGAAACCACCCATCTCCGGCATAAAGAACATGATGAAACAAAAAGCGAACAAGAAAACTGTGATGCCGACTAAATCATGGACTGTGTAGAAGGGATGGAAAGGGACACCATCACGCGGAATGCCATTTTCGTCCTTATTCTTTTTAATCTCTACACCGTCAGGGTTATTGGAACCTACTTCATGCAGAGCCAGAATATGCATAACTACCAGAGCGAGCAAAACTATCGGCAGCGCTACCACATGCAATGCGAAGAAACGATTCAGAGTAATGCCTGAAATGAGATAGTCACCACGAATCCACTCCACCAAGCCATCACCAACTACAGGAATAGCACCAAACAAGGAAACGATTACTTGCGCACCCCAGTAAGACATTTGTCCCCAAGGCAGAACGTATCCCATAAAAGCTTCTGCCATGAGCACAAGGTAAATAGTCATACCAAAAATCCACACCAGTTCACGTGGAGCTTTGTATGAGCCATACATCATGCCGCGAAACATATGCAGGTAAACGACAACAAAGAACGCTGAAGCACCCGTAGAGTGCATGTAACGTAAAATCCAACCGTAATCCACATCGCGCATGATGTATTCAACAGATGCGAAAGCACCTTCTGCAGATGGATTAAAACTCATGGTCAACCAAATACCGGTGACTAGCTGATTGACCAGTACAAGTATTGAGAGGACGCCGAAAAAGTACCAAAAGTTAAAGTTTTTAGGGGCATAGTATTTACCCATGTGGGTATCCCACGCACGCTGTACTGGCAGACGCTTGTCAACCCATTGCCACAAACCTGTTAACCAATTCATATCAAGCCTCCTGATCTTCGCCAATCACAACTACTGAGTCGCTCTCATAACGATGAGGAGGGACTTCCAGGTTGAGAGGTGCGGGTACGCCAGAGTAAACACGACCAGCGAGGTCATATTTGGAGCCATGACAAGGACAGAAGAAACCACCTTGCCACTTATCACCACCAAGATCCGCGGCGCCCACATCGGGACGGAACATTGGAGCACATCCAAGATGAGTGCAAATTCCCAGCAAGATAGCGAACTCTTTATTGATAGCTCGCTCTGGATTCTGTGCATAACTTGGCTGCATCGTTTCTTTGGAATCCGGATCAAGAAGCACACCTTGGGCTTCAACAGCCTTTAAGCTATCCAGAGCTGCCTGCGTGCGACGCACTATAAAAACCGGCTTACCGCGCCACTCAACGGTGACCATAGCGCCCGGCTCTATTTTGCTAATGTTGTATTTGACCGGTGCACCAGCAGCTTTTGCTTTGGCACTGGGGCTCCACGAGCCTACAAATGGAATAGCGGCACCCACCACGCCAACCGCACCCACCGCACAGGTGGCACCGATCAACACGCGACGGCGCGTTTTGTTTACTGCGTCATTACTCATGACGAAATTCTCCCCTAACAGCTTTAACGGCTAGTAAATCGCCTCACATCGCCCTACAACCTGAACTAAGGCTTATACGAAGTATGGCGACAAAGGATTATTGGGTGACTCAAGAAAAGGCGGGCAATCTTAATGAATTCGCGCTCGGCTTACAAGAATAACCACACTTATTCAGTGGGTTATAAGGGCGCAATTCTAGACATAAAAAAACGCCCAAGCCAGCATAGACTTGGGCGTTTTTGATGATAATCAACCAGTTGCGGAAAAAGCCGCAACTGGGAAAAATCATTAACGCTTGGAGAATTGTGGCTTCTTACGCGCTTTGCGCAGACCCACTTTCTTACGCTCAACTTCACGAGAATCGCGAGTAACGTAACCAGCTTTACGCAATTCACTGCGGAGACTTTCGTCATACTCCATCAGCGCACGAGTCAAACCGTGACGAATAGCGCCCGCTTGACCAAAGCTACCACCGCCAGACACGGTGACATTTACATCAAACTTCTCAACCAAACCAACCAGCTCCAGTGGTTGACGCACTACCATGCGCGCTACTGGACGGCCGAAGTATTCGTCCAAAGGACGATCATTTACAGTGATAGCGCCTGAACCAGCGGTGATGAATACGCGCGCGGTAGAGGTTTTGCGACGGCCGGTGCCGTAAAATTGTGCAGACATGTCAGCTCCCCTTAGATGTTCAGTTCTTTAGGTTGCTGAGCAGCATGCGGATGCTCATTACCTGCATAAACTTTCAGTTTTTTGAACATAGCGCGACCCAGTGGACCCTTCGGCAACATACCTTTGACGGCTGTTTGGATGGTGCGCTCTGGAGCTTTTTCAATCAACTTTTGGAAGCTGATAGATTTAATGCCGCCCACAAACCCAGTGTGAGAGTAGTAAATCTTGTCAGTTGCTTTACGACCAGTCACGCGCACTTGTGCAGCATTGATCACTACGATGTAGTCACCGGTATCAACGTGTGGGGTGAATTCTGGCTTGTGCTTGCCACGCAAACGCGAGGCGATTTCCGCAGATAAACGGCCGAGTGTTTTTCCAGCCGCATCCACGATGAACCAGTCCTGAGAGACAGATTCTGCTTTGGCAATATAGGTCTTCATGTTATTCCTGCCTAATTGGTGGATACAAATTTCAAATATACAAACATCCCTAAAATAGGGAGGCGGCATACTACACAGCAAATGCCCACTTTTCAACGACTAAGTGCAATCTATTAAGGTCGATGCGGCTTGGCCAAATAGTCGTGACTCTGCATTTCCAGCAAACGGCTAACGGTGCGCTGGAATTCAAAATCCAACCTACCACTTGAGTAAAGATTAGCGAGAGGCATTTCCGCGGAAATCACCAGCTTGACCTGACGATCATAAAACTCATCTACCAAGTTGACGAAACGGCGTGCCTGATCATCCTTGGCTCGCCCCAAGGCAGGCACATTACTCAGCACAACCGTGTGATACTCGCGCGCCAATTCAATGTAATCATTCTGCGACCGGGGCCCATCACAAAGCTCAACAAAGTCAAACCAGGCCACACCCTCACCTAGGTGGCGAGCAAAAATCATGCGACCTTCAACCTCCAACTCTATATCGCTTTGATAGATAACCCCAGACGGCAACAAACTCTTGAAACTACATAGCAGACTTTTATCGGCAGCTTCATCGAGTGGGTAATGGTAAAGCTCGGCCTGCTCCAGCGCGCGCAACCGATAATCAACACCACCATCAACATTGACGACTAATGTGTGTTCATTCAACAGTGCTATCGCAGGCAGAAAACGAGCGCGCTGCAATCCATCCCTGTAAAGACCATCCGGGATTATATTGGAGGTTGCCACCAGCGTAACACCGCGAGCAAACAACTCTTCCATCAACGTACCCAAAATCATGGCGTCGGTGATATCCGAAACAAAAAACTCATCGAAGCAAATAACCCTTGCCTCATGCGCGATAATATCAGCGACTTTCTTGAGCGGATTTTTTTGCCCATCCAACTTTTTCAACTCAGCATGCACCCGCCGCATAAACCGATGGAAGTGAGCACGCAACTTCTGCTCAAAGGGCAAGCTTTCGAAAAAATTATCCATCAGGTAGGTTTTGCCGCGCCCTACTCCGCCCCAGAAATACAATCCACGCACCAATTTGCGCGACTCGTCGCCACGCAGTCGCTTGAAAATAGCACCCAAGACAGACTGACGCTGCTCATCTTGCCAAGCTGCAACCAACTCCTCATACAATCGTTGCAAGTGTTGAACCGCCTGCTCCTGAGCGGTGTCGTGTCGAAAATCGGAACGAGTTAAATCACGCTGATAGCGCTCCAGAGGTGATAAAGAAACCGCCATCTCGCTTGTCATACTGCCCCTATTAATTGCCGCTCTATCGCAGCACTCAAATCAATCTTAAGTGCCGTTAAATATCCATGGAAAAAATGACCAGCATCAGGATAGCGAATCAACTCCACATCACCTTGTAGCGAGGCCACCCAATCATAAACACCAAATGCAAACACCCTCTCATCTTCATCTCCCTGAACCACACACAAAGGACAGTTGAATTTGCTGTCACGCGAATAAGGATATCGTTCAACCGGTGGAGCAATCAGCGCCAGATGCAGCAATCGTGTAACCTCATAACTAACTTGAGCAGCAATGGAGGAACCAAACGAAAAACCTGCCAGTAACAAAGGCGCCTCGGGAAATTGTTGGTTCAACCAAGCAACGATAGCCAAAAGATCATCTTGTTCACCTACGGCATTGTCAAATTGCCCTTCACTTCTACCTACTCCGCGAAAATTGAAGCGCACCACAGCAATACCTAGATCGCGGTACACTCGCATGAGCGTCGTAACCACTTTGTTATCCATAGTACCGCCATGTTGCGGATGCGGGTGACAAATAATAGCGATGGCCTGTCGCTCCGAAAATACTCCGTCACCGTTCGGAGCGTGAATCATCGCCTCCAATTGACCGCTGGGCCCCGGGACAAAAATTGCCTGTTCTTTTGAAAACGGAAAAACCATTCAATACCTTTAATGTCAGCGGTGTTTCGCACAGCGCGATAATATTTGCCCATTTTAATGAGAAAATGGACTTATAATAGATGCATTGATGCGTTCGACAGTATGTTGCTGGCCCAAGGTTGTTATTCAGTAGGAGATAGCTGTGTATTCATTTAGTACCCTCGTTGTCACTGGCTTAGTTTGCTTGCTCGCAGGTGGTGGTGTAGCCGCTCTTGTTATGTACAGTTTTCGCGCCCGTTTATTGGGCCATAACCTTGAGCAACGCCTACATCACGCAGAAACATCGCTGCAAAGTTATCAACGCGATGTTGCTGAACACTTTGCGCAAACCTCCGAGCTAGTTAATAACCTGACCCAATCGTATCGTGAAGTACATGAGCACCTTGCAAGTGGCGCACTTAAATTGGCCACCCCTGCCATCAGCAGACAAATTCTGGATTCGGTCAATAGCGGATTAGCTGGAGGCACTAAATCCTATATCACCGGCCAGCAGATTGAACCTCCACGCGACTGGGCGCCCAAAGCCCCCGGCAGCAAAGGCGCACTTAGCGAAGACTATGGTTTGCGTGACGATCCGTTGGATAGCTCTCGCCTTCCAACAGAATCAGCTGAAGATTATGACTTTGACGGTAAAGCAAACCGCTACTGATAATTAGCCAGCCCCCGGAAAGGAGCTCCGAATACAGCAAATAAAATCAAAGCTTTTGCACAGAATTAAGACACACGTAAAACCCCGCCAATCAGCGGGGTTTTTATTGACCTGACTTAGCTTGTCGCTCACTCACTGGAGACGCCTAGGATGCAACTGCAACGCTTGCTGCAATTTTTTGGTTGGCCGATCACCGCAGGCGTTATGATCGCTTTACTCGCACTCTTGCTGTTTCCCCAGCTGCGTCAACCCAATACCTCCGACACACAAACGCTACAGAATCATTTGCCATATGGAGTTGTCTCTTACGCCGATGCAGTTAATCGCGCGGCCCCAGCTGTAGTCAATATTTATACTGAGAAACGCGTAATTGAGCGTTATCGCAACCTTTCAAACAACCCATTCTTTCGTCATTTATACAACAACTCCAATACACCGCAGCAAGAACGCATGCAAAAAACCCTAGGGTCGGGCGTGATAGTTGATAGCTCTGGGCTCATTCTTACCAATAACCATGTCATCAACGGCGCTGATCGCATTGCTGTACTGCTTTACGATGGCCGCGTCACTGCAGCTGAACTCGTAGGTATGGATGCAGACAACGATTTGGCGGTACTCAAAATAGAGCTTGATAACATCAGCCCAATCACGCTTGGCGACTCAGACAAAGTGAGAGTTGGCGATGTGGTATTGGCAATTGGCAATCCGTTTGGTGTAGGGCAGAGCGTCAGTCAAGGGATTGTCAGTGCCACAGGTCGCTGGAATGTGGGCATCAGCGAAGAAGCCTACCGCGAAAACTTTATTCAGACTGATGCAGCGATCAACCCTGGCAACTCGGGCGGCGCCTTGGTTGATGCTTACGGCAACTTGATAGGAATCAATACAGCCGTACTTGATGAATACAACACCTCATCTGGAATTAGCTTTGCAGTACCGGCAAAAATTGCAATGGAAAGCTTGCGTCAAATCGCACAACATGGACGAGTTATTCGTGGCTGGCTGGGAATTGAAGGCGGCACCCATCCGCGCACCAAAGGTATTGTAATTTCTGGAATTTATCCGAATGGCCCAGCACATGTTGCTGGCGTGCGACCAAACGATATTTTGACGCATATTAATGATGAAGAGATAGAAGATGCACGCCAATGCATGGAACTCGTGAATAAGCTGATACCGAAATCCAAAGTAAAAATGAATTTAATACGCAATGGCGAAGCAATTGAATTAGAAGCTATTGCAGGTGAACGCAGCAACACGCAAACCAAGACATAATAATGATGCTGAAATAAAAACGGACGCATCAGCGCCCATTTTTTATTTAAGCATTACCAACCAAAATTAGCCGATAATACGATACTCCGCTGAGCGCGCATGCGCTTCAAGATATTCACTGCGCGCCAGTACCGATGCGGTTTTGGATAGCTCCGACGCACCTGCTGCCGAACACATGATGATCGAGCTGCGTTTTTGGAAATCATAAACACCCAGTGGCGATGAAAAACGCGCAGTACCCGAGGTGGGCAATACGTGGTTGGGGCCAGCGCAATAATCACCCAGCGCTTCGGGGGTAAAACGCCCCATAAAAATTGCGCCCGCGTGGCGCACTTTCGGTAGCCATGATTCCGGATCAGCAATCGATAATTCCAAGTGCTCAGGTGCGATGCGATTACTCACGGCAATTGCCTGCTCCATATCAGTCACTTTGATTAACGCACCGCGATTTTTTAACGACACACTGGCGATACTTTCGCGCGCAAGTGTTGGCAATAATTTTTTAATGGATGCTTCAACTTTATTCAAATATTCCGCATCCGGGCACAGCAAAATCGATTGCGCCTGTTCATCGTGCTCGGCCTGACTGAATAAATCCATGGCAATCCAATCGGGGTCGGTCAAACCATCACACACCACCAAAATTTCGGAAGGGCCAGCAATCATATCAATCGCCACCTGACCAAATACTGCGCGCTTGGCGGTCGCAACATAAATATTGCCGGGGCCAACAATTTTATCGACCTTGGCAATGGTTTCAGTTCCGTAAGCAAGTGCCGCAACCGCTTGCGCGCCGCCAATCGTAATGACGCGATCCACACCGGCAATCGCCGCAGCGGCCAACACCATTGGACTGATTTCACCATCGGGCGCAGGCACCACCATGGTTAATTCATCAACACCGGCAACCTTCGCTGGAATGGCATTCATCAATACCGATGAGGGATAAGACGCTTTGCCGCCAGGCACATACAAACCCACACGCTCCATCGCCGAAATTTGTTGGCCGAGCACAGTGCCATCAGCTTCCGTGTAGCGCCAGGAACTTTGCAATTGATGCTGGTGATAACTGCGGATACGTTCAGCCGCAATTTCCAACGCAGTGCGTTGCTCAGGTGTTATTTGTGCGAGCGCGCATTGTAGCTGTGCAGATGAAACTACAAACTCATCAATATGTTGCGCGCTGCGGCGATCAAATTTATTGGTGAACTCAACTACTGCTGCATCACCGCGTGTTTTCACTTGATGCAAGATGTCATCAACAACCGCTGCAACACGTGTATCGCTAACAGATTCCCATGCAAGTAATTGATCTAACTTCTGATTAAAATCGCTTTGGCTTGCATCCAAACGGGTAATGATAGAGTCAGACATGGAATTCTCTTTTTCAAAAATAATGAAAACAGCTTATTGATCATGCAGCCTATCGATTGCAAATGCTCATTGGCATTTGCAATCAACGGAATAGAAAATTAATCAGTCGCCACGGCAGCGGCAATATGATCGATAATACGTTGAATTTGTACGTGCTTCATTTTCATTGAAGCTTTGTTGACGATCAAACGCGAACTGATATCTGCAATAAAATCGCGCGGCTCCAAACCATTCGCACGCAGGGTATTACCGGTATCGACAATATCCACAATTTCATCAGCCAAATTCATAATCGGTGCCAATTCCATCGCACCATATAGCTTGATGATGTCCGTCTGGCGACCTTGTGATGCGTAATATTGTTTGGCGATATTCACATACTTGGTGGCAACACGAATACGGCCAGCAGGCAGGGATTCCCCCTTCACGCCAGCAGTCATTAATTTGCAGCGAGCAATATTTAAATCGAGCGGTTCATACAAACCTTCAGCGCCGTTTTCCATCAGGGTGTCTTTTCCGGAAATACCCATATCGGCCGCACCAAACTGCACGTAGGTGGGAACATCTGCGCCACGCAACAATAAAAAACGCACATTGGGTTGGGTAGTTTCAAATACCAGCTTGCGGCTTTTTTCCATGTCTTCGAGCGGGCGAATATCCGCTGCCGCCAGCAGTGGCAATGTCTCTTCCAGAATGCGCCCTTTGGTGAGCGCGATGGTCAGGGTTTGACTCATGGGATTTACCTTTTTAGGACCCTTTCACACGGCGCACACTGGCACCCAGGCTTTGGAATTTTTGTTCGATGGCTTCGTAACCGCGATCGATGTGGTAGATACGGTCGATAAGTGTCTCACCATCGGCCACCAAACCGGCAATCACCAAACTCGCCGAAGCGCGCAGGTCAGATGCCATCACTGGTGCTGCCTTTAAACGCTCTACTCCCGTGACAATTGCCGTATTGTGCTCAAGTTCGATATGCGCGCCCATACGGTTCAATTCGGCCACCTGCACCAAGCGATTTTCAAAAATCGTTTCGGTGATGTGGCTGACACCTTCAGCAACCGCATTCATTGCCATAAATTGCGATTGCATGTCCGTAGGGAATGCGGGGTAAGGTGCGGTTTTCAAGCTGACCGCTTTGGGGCGTTTGCCGTGCATGTCCAGCGCGATCCAATCTTCGCCGGTGGTGATGTCAGCGCCGGCTTCTTGCAGTTTCAACAACACCGCTTCGAGGATATCCGCGCGGGTATTGGTCAATTTGATACTGCCGCGCGTTGCCGCTGCTGCTACCAGATAGGTACCGGTTTCGATGCGATCCGGCATTACCGCGTAATCACAACCGTGCAGCTTATCCACGCCGTGAATGGTCAGGCTGGAAGTGCCAATGCCTTCGATTTTCGCCCCCATAGCAACCAGCATATTTGCAAGATCGACAATTTCAGGCTCACGCGCGGCATTTTCCAATACGGTTTTGCCCTCAGCCAACACTGCCGCCATCAGCAGGTTTTCTGTACCACCAACAGTGACCATATCCATCAGGAAGTGGCATCCTTTCAAACGACCATTGGAACGGGCGCGAATATAACCACCGTCGATTTCGATAGTAGCGCCCATCGCCTCAAGGCCGCGTAAGTGGATATCCACTGGACGCGAACCAATTGCACAGCCACCCGGGAAGGACACATTGGCTTCGCCGTAGCGCGCAAGCAAAGGCCCAAGCACCAGAATCGAGGCGCGCATGGTTTTAACCAGCTCGTATGACGCGGTGTAGGAGTTGATGGTGTTAGGGTCAACGATGACAACGTGCTCACCCTGAATCTCAATAGTCAGGCCGAGGGTGCGCAGCAATTGCACCATGGTGGTCATGTCTTTCAGGTGCGGAACATTGCTCAAACGCACTTCGGAATCGGCCAAAATCGTCGCAGCCAACAGCGGCAAGCCTGCATTCTTGGAACCGGAAATTCGCAGCTCGCCGGAGAGTGGCCCGCTGCTGCTAATCAAAAACTTATCCATACAACCCTGAATATAAAGAAGGAGAAAGAGAGCCGAGCCGGTTTATAACGGCATCAAACCAGAAAAATTACTGCTGTTGTTGCTGTTGCGCCCACTGCTCAGGCGTGAACGACTTGATGTAATCCACCGCGTGGATGCTGCGGTCAGCAAATTGCGCGCTCAGGGTAGACAGCACCAGCTGCTGCTTTTTAACTGGGGTCAAACCGGCAAATGCAGGGCTTACGACCACCAGACCTATGTGATCGCCCATGATATCAACCGATTTGACATCGCAATCCGGGATTTGGCTTTCAATCAGCGCTTTGATTTGTTCAGCTTGCATAGAATTACTCGATTAAGAAGGGCTGTGATCAGAAATGAGGCGCGAAGTTTACCGGAATGTCGTTAATATCGCATCCAAAAATCAGCCTCCATAAAGCAAAACCCCCAGCACAGGCCGGGGGTTTTGTCGGTTTGCTAGCTGCAAATGCGGTTATGCATCAACCAACCAATTGGCGATTACTTTATCGATATCACCATTGTATTTTTTAAGGCTCGCCTTGAATTGCCCGCTGAACGATTGCCCAAGGTTTACACCATTAAGCACTACATTGATCAATTTCCACTCGCCTGATTTTTCCTTGCGCATGGTGTAATTCAGCTTATGGGTAGCGCCATCGGCCGACACTTCTTGTTTGACCACCTGTCGGCTGGGATTACTGTCATCTACCCCGGCAATCACAACTTTGCTGTCGGCATAACCCAAAACACCCTTGCCAAGCGATTTGACCATGCCATCTTTAAAAACCTTTTGGAACTGCTCACGCTGTGCCGGGGTAGCCTTGGAGTAAGCGGCTTTACCCATTACTGATGCAGCGATAAAAGGGAAGTTCACCACATCATCAAGTGCCTTTTCAACTTGCTTGAAGTAGACCTCATCAGCCATCTTGTCGGTATTTTTAGTCTTAACCAGACCAAACAGCTCCTGTGCGACGGTTTCAACAATTATCTGGGGGCTCTGAGTGGCGTCGGCAGCCTGTGCCACCAGGAATCCGAGCAGCAATAACATTCCCAAAACAAAACGAGATAGATTGGTGAACACATATTTCATTGTAAAACCTTCCGTATTAAGAAAAATGAACTGGTTGACGGGCCGAGCAAGCCAAGACAACAGATGATCGGACAACACTACCCCCTTATGGTGCCATTCTCGTGCAAGGTATTTATTGAGGCGACTTATTAAACCAAAGGAAAGTTAAATTTAACCTGAAACTTAATTCAGGTCTTTTACGGCGCGCACTATAACATTTCACCAATATCGGGATAACCGCATACCCGCAAAAAAGACACTCTCCCACTCGCCTTGTGAAACATGACCGTTATAATGCAACCCTTATTTTTGGGATCTTGATATGACCAATTTCGATTATCCAAACTCTGCACGGCGCACCATCCGGCTTGAAGCAGAGGCAATAAGCGCGCTGGATGGACGTATTGGCGAGGGTTTCAGCCGCGCCTGTGAACTGATTATGGCGTGCAGCGGTAGAGTCATAGTCACAGGCATAGGCAAATCCGGTCATATAGGCAAAAAAATCGCTGCCACTCTAGCAAGTACCGGCACCCCGGCTTTTTTTGTACATCCCGCAGAAGCCAGCCATGGTGATTTAGGCATGATCGCCAAAAATGATTTGGTGCTGGCTATTTCCTACTCTGGCAGCTCCAAAGAGGTAATCACCCTGCTCCCCCTACTGAAGCGGGCGGGCATTAAAATAATCAGCATGACGGCTAATGCCCAATCTACTTTGGGCGAGGTGGCAGAGGTCAATTTGGATATCAGCGTAGAGCATGAAGCCTGCCCGCTGGATCTGGCTCCGACCTCCAGCACTACAGCAACGTTGGTAATGGGGGATGCACTTGCCATTGCCCTGCTGGAAGCTCGCGGCTTTACCGCTGAAGATTTTGCCTTCTCTCATCCCGGAGGCGCACTGGGGCGCAAACTATTACTGCGCCTTGGTGACGTTATGCATACTGGTAGTGATATTCCCCGTGTATCACCCGACACCCCCTTATTAGATGCTTTGATGGTTATGTCAGAAAAAGGGTTTGGCATGACAACCGTCATGAATAATACCCACGGACTACTCGGCATATTTACTGATGGCGACTTGCGCCGCAGTATTGACCGGGGCGTGGATGTACGTAGCGCCAAAGTAGGTGACTTGATGAATACGACACCCAAAATGCTGCGCGACAACACCCTCGCCGCAGAAGCCTTGGCGGTTATGGAGGAAGCCAAGATAAACGTACTACTGGTGCACAACGAACAAAAAGAATTGGTTGGTGTCGTAAAAATTAATGATTTGCTACGCGCCGGTATCATTTGATAACTGCGGTGATAATTGGGTTTGAGACAAAAAAGATGAATCTAGAATTACGGGAACGCGCGGCGCAAATCAAACTTCTGCTATTGGATGTGGATGGTGTGCTGACCGACGGGCGGCTGTTTTTCAACAATAGCGGCGATGAGTTCAAGGCATTTAATACGCTCGATGGACAAGGCATCAAAGTCCTGCAAAAAACCGGTGTCAAAGTTGGCATTATCACTGGGCGCACCAGCGATTTGGTAGCCCGGCGCGCACGGGACTTAGGGATTGGCATACTCGTTCAAGGTCGCGAGGACAAGTGGGAGGCACTGCAAGAAATCCTGCAGGAACACAGCTACGCACTGCATGAAATTGCTTTTATGGGAGATGACTGGCCAGACCTGGCTGTGATGACTCGCATCGGCCTTGCACTTACCGTAGCTAATGCGCATTTCAGTGTCGCCGAACGCGCGCACTGGCAAAGTCAAGAGCGCGGCGGAGAAGGAGCCGTACGAGCCGCCTGTGACTTACTTATGCAAGCACAAAATACATACGATAAAGCGCTGGGCGCTTACCTTCCGGGATGCTCTGCATAAGATGAGACTAGTCGAACGAATCCAGCAAATTCATCAACAGATTCCAATGCCTTGGATAATTGCAATCGTTATGCTGGTGTTTTTCTTTGCATTTTCCCTGCGCCACAAAGATGACCCTAGACCAGACCCGTATGCTAGTGGCGGCTTTCCACAATATTACATGACCAACATAGAAACCCGCGAATATGGTGCATCAGGCAACCTACGCTATCGCCTTACCACACCGCAAATCACCCATTTTCAAAAAGATACAGAGAGCCCATCGGAACATGACTACACCATGATCGAAAGCCCTACCATGGAGTTTTTTGATGAAGATCCGGCTGCCCCCTGGATAGTCAATGCAAGGGAGGGCAAAAGCCAAATGAATGGTGAATTAATTCAACTTCTGAACGATGTAGAAATTCAACAACACACGCCATCTAACGGATTGGTGCGCATATCTACCAGCAAGCTGGATTTGCTACCCAAGACACAATTCGCGCGCACAGACAAAGCTGTTAAGATGCGCAGTGCCAAGGGTCAGATGACGGCCGAAGGCATGGAAGCTGACTTTACCAACAGTCAGTTCCAATTAAAGTCACAAGTCAAGGCTGTTTATGAACCACGTTAAATCCACTTTTAAGTTGCTTGGCCTGGCCGCTGCGTTAATCAGTGCAGGCGCAGTTTGGGCATTACCCAGCGACAAAAACGAAACCATTCGTGGCTCCGCAGACAACCTAACTGTTGACCAGAAAAATGGAGTGGCCACCTACACCGGCTCGGTAGAAATCCGCCAAGGCTCTCTTACTATCAAAGCTGATTCAATCATCATTCACACCAATACGGACGGCGGCGTTGAAAAAATGATCGCCACAGGCAATCCAGCCAAATTCCAACAACAGCCCGAAGAAACACAAGGCGTAGTTACCGCCGCAGCCAAACAGATTACTTACACGCCCAGTAATGAGCACTTGGTTCTGGTTGAAGATGCATCCGTTGAGCAAAATGGTGCTGTCATGAGCGGCCCACACATTAACTATGATCTGGTTAAAGAAGTTATGAAAGCCGAGGGCAATACTGCAGGTGAAGGACAACGCATTGAAATTGTAATACCCCCCAAATCAGGCTCCTCAAGCGACTCACAAGCTCCCTCTTTAACTCCAGGCAGCAATTAACCTATGCCCAGTTTGCACGCGCGTCATCTCGCCAAAAGTTACAAAAAACGCAAAGTAGTTATCGATGTTTCTATCACTGTCGAGAGCGGCCACATAGTAGGTTTGTTAGGACCAAATGGTGCAGGTAAAACAACCTGCTTCTACATGATTGCTGGCTTGGTTCCTGCCGACAACGGTAGCGTACTTATTGATGATAGGGACATTACCCAATTACCTATCCATGGACGCGCGCGCGCTGGCATTGGCTACTTACCCCAGGAAGCATCTATCTTTCGCAAACTCACTGTAGCCGATAACATCATGGCGATACTTGAAACGCGCAAAGATTTGAACCCAAAAGCGCGCGCAGAAAAACTAGAGGCGCTCTTAAGCGAATTTCATATCACCCACATCCGCGATAGCTTGGGTATGGCTCTATCGGGCGGTGAACGCCGTCGGGTTGAGATTGCGCGCGCACTGGCAACAGACCCCAAGTTCATTCTCCTGGATGAGCCCTTTGCCGGCGTAGACCCCATCTCTGTAAATGACATTAAAGAAATTGTTCGCCACCTCAAAGATCGCGGCATAGGCGTATTGATAACCGACCATAACGTGCGCGAAACCCTTGATATCTGTGAAACGGCTTACATCGTCAGCGAAGGCCACATCATCGCAGAGGGTAGCGCTGATACTGTGCTCAGCAACAGCAAGGTTCGCGAAGTCTATCTAGGCGAACACTTCCGACTCTGAAGAGACGAACAAAGCAGAAACAACTTGACAAGCAACATTCTTTGTCTACTAGGCATAAAGCTTGCTTAAGCATGTTGCTTGAAGCGCAAACCCTGACTAAACTCCACTTAACAGATGTTTTCCATACCGTGTTATTTAAGGGTTTGTTGCAACAACAATGAAACAATCTCTCCAGCTTAAACTCGGCCAACAGCTGACTATGACCCCCCAACTGCAGCAGGCAATTCGCCTTCTGCAGCTTTCAACTCTGGATTTACAGCAAGAGATCCAAGAGGCGCTTGATTCAAATCCAATGCTTGAAATGGAAGAGAGCTTTGACTCTCCCCAAAGCAGTGATTACGAAGGCAGTGCTGAGGATCAAATCGATTACAACCGCCAGCAAGAAATTGCTGCAGAGTCAGGCACCGACACGAGCAGTGATTACTCCAGTAGCGACAGTTTCACCTCTTCAACCAGCGATAACTTTAGTGAGCCAAACTACAGTGATACCGAGAGTTTTGGTGAGAGTGATAATTTCAGTGATGGGGAATCCTTCAGTGATAGCGATGTGTATGGGGAAGGCGAGAGTTTTAGTGCCGATAGCGGCGATTGGAGCGACTCCATTCCTTCCGATCTACCAGTAGATACCAGCTGGGATGACGTTTACCAAACATCATCAGCGGGAAGCTCAACCAACTTCGATAACGAAGACAGCGACTTTGAGAGCCGACGCGCAGCAACAGACTCACTTTATGACCACTTGATGTGGCAGCTTAACCTTACCCCAATGTCTGATCGTGACAGGGTGCTGGCAATGGCCATCATCGATGCCGTAGAGCCCAGCGGCATGCTATCAATCAGCATTGAAGAAATATTTGAGGGAATGCGCAACGATCTGGAAGATCTGGAATTGGATGAGGTGGTAGCAGTGCAGCACCGCTTACAGCAGTTTGACCCCTGCGGTGTCTGCAGCCAGAATCTTTCGGAATGTCTGCTGGTGCAGCTGCAACAGTTTGACGCCAAGACGCCTTATCTGGACTCAGCAAAACTTATCGCCAAGCTCTATCTGCCCATTTTAGGCAGCCGCGATTATCGCCAGCTGATGCGCCGCACCAAGCTTAAAGAAGCTGAACTTAGTCAGGCTATAGCACTTATCCAGAGCCTCAACCCTCGTCCGGGCGATATTATTGCGAGCGGCGACACTGAATATGTTGTCCCAGATGTATTTGTAGAGAAGCGCGATGGTCGCTGGATAGTTGAATTAAATCCTGAAATTGCACCTCGCCTGCGCATCAATGCCAACTATGCCTCAATGGTAAAACGAGCCGATTCCAGTAGCGACAACACCTTTCTCAAGGACAACTTACAAGAAGCTCGCTGGTTCCTAAAAAGCTTGCAGAGCCGTAACGAGACACTATTGAAAGTGGCGAGCTGTATTGTAGAAAAACAACGCGGCTTTCTTGACTACGGCCCGGAAGCAATGAAGCCTCTGGTGTTACATGATATCGCCGAGATAGTGGAAATGCATGAATCCACCATCTCTCGTGTCACCACTCAAAAATATATGCATACGCCGCAAGGTATATTTGAACTTAAATACTTTTTCTCCAGCCACGTCAGTACCGATAGTGGAGGCGAGTGCTCATCGACAGCAATTCGCGCCATCATCAAAAAACTGGTTAGCGCTGAGAACCCCAAAAAACCCCTGAGCGATAGCAAAATTACCGATTTATTGGCAGAACAGGGAATTCAGGTGGCGCGCCGCACAATCGCAAAATATCGCGAATCGCTGAACATTCCACCATCAAACGAACGTAAGACCATTTGACATACTATTGTCGCTGGCAAGCAGTACCTAATTCGGAAGAAAATCAGGGATGAACTGTTAGGTTGTGCTGATCACAACCATTTTGTTTCTATCGAGAGGAAGTATCTATGCAAATAAACATTAGTGGTCATCATTTGGAAGTCACCGATTCACTAAAAGACTACGTCAACAGCAAAATTGAGCGTTTAAGTCACCACCATGATCGAATTACCAGCACCCATGTGATCCTCTCCGTTGATAAACTTATCCAGAAAGCAGAGGCTACCATTCATGTAAGTGGTAAGGACTTGTTTGCAGATGCGACCCATGATGATCTTTATGCAGCTATTGATGCCTTGGCAGATAAGCTGGATCGCCAGCTAATTAAGCACAAAGAAAAGATGCGTAGCCATCGTTAACCATCATGCGGCGGGCCGTCAGACTCGCCGCGTACTTATTGATAGAATTTTTTAGTCACCCCTACCATGCAAATTCAAAATCTTATTACCCCTGGACGCACGCTGTGCGGTGTTGAGGGCGGCAGTAAAAAACGTGCCTTGGAGTTGTTAGCTAACGCCATTGCTCAGGATGTTCCAGGTATTGAGGCAGACGAACTCTTCCGCCGGCTGATCGGCAGGGAGCGCCTTGGTTCCACTGGCATAGGGCACGGCATCGCCATACCCCACTGCCGCATAGCAAATTGCAATAGCACCATAGGCGCTCTACTCACACTGGCAGATCCCATCGATTTTGATGCCATAGATTCACAACCGGTTGACATACTATTTGCAATGTTGGTACCCGAAGATGCTCATGATGAACATCTACAAACCCTGGCAGCACTGGCAGGCGCTCTCAACAACGCTGACTACCGCCAACGCCTGCGAACGGCGGATAGCGATGCAGCACTTTTTCAAGCAGCTATAGCAGCCCCCTAGTAGGTCTATGCCATGCACCTTGTGATAGTAAGCGGGCTGTCAGGCTCAGGAAAAAGTACCGCGCTGCATGTGCTGGAAGATGTTGGTTTTAATTGCATCGACAATCTACCTGTTAGCCTGCTACCCGCACTGGTAGCCCAAATACAAATCCACAAGGACGACCAGCAGCGCTTTGCCATAGGCATTGACGTGCGCAACGCTTGGCAAGACCTGAATATATTTCCGCAAATGATAAGTACGCTAAAAGAGGCACACTTGCCCTTTCGGACTCTGTTTCTGGATTCTCAGCCCGCAGTACTTATTCAACGTTTTAGCGAAACACGGCGCAAACACCCGCTTTCGGACAAACACACAAGCCTTGAGGAATCCATCACTGCTGAGCAGCATTTGTTGGAGCCAATCCGGGATTGTGCTGACCAAATAATCGATACCAGCCATTTGAATCTTCATGAATTACGGGATTTAGTAAAAGAGCGGGTTGTTGGGCGCAGTGAATCGACCATGGCAATCCTGTTCGAGTCTTTTGGTTTTAAACACGGTATTCCTGTAAACGCCGATCTGGTGTTTGATGCTCGCTGTTTACCAAACCCTCACTGGAAACCCAACCTGCGCCCACTGACCGGCAAGGATCAGGATGTTATTGAATTTTTGGAAGAACAAATCACTGTCAAAGAGATGTACGAAGACATTGAGCACTATCTGACACGCTGGCTACCTCGCTACCAAGCAAACAACCGCAGCTACATCACCATCGCTGTCGGCTGTACTGGAGGACAACATCGCTCGGTTTATCTGGCAGAACGATTACAACGTCACTTTGATCAAAGTTTTAACGATGTGCAGGTACGCCATCGCGATATCAACAAACACAAAAAGCATTAAACCATGCCAATCGAAACCCTCGACATTATCAATAAGCGTGGCTTACACGCACGTGCGGCAGCCAAGTTTGCCACCCTGGCAAACCAATTCAAGGCGAGCATTCAGGTGCGTGTGGGTGAGGGTATCTGGGCGGATGCAAAGAGCGTAATGTCTCTAATGCTACTCGCAGCAAGTTGTGGCAGTCGTATAGAAGTCAATATCGACGGCGAAGATGCAGAGATAGCAATGAGTGCTATCCGCAACCTGATTGCAGATCGCTTTGAAGAAGGCGAATAAATACTCTATTGTTAACCCAAAGCAGTTGTGACTGAAGCCTCTGTGCACTAAGCTGCGCGACCTTGTGCGACACGTAGGACGTGTCTCCCTTGAAATGCTATCCACAGGTCTACGGAGTTTTCACTCTTAGATAGCGAGGCGAAAGCCTGACCTCATCTTAGATACACCACCCCTGCGGGATTTCAATCCCGCAGGGGATTGGACTCTCCCGCATACAAACGAGAGAGGTATCCACACGAACTTGCTGCTTTTGCAGTCCTTGTTCTTATCAATCAAGGGGCACTCAATGCTCCGTTTCGTAATGCTTGACTCCAGAATATCGGGGTATCAAGCCTGACATGTGTCTGTCAGTTCACTAGATCGACATGCGTTGGAGGCCAACTTCGGCGTGTGAAGCTCGATTGACAATGTCTCTGCCAATCTCTTTTGCTGAATAAGGAAAGAGTGGTGCCTGTTGTTGGTAACAACATCGGTTTGAATCTGAATTGCACAGATTTGAAGGGGCTAGTGACAGTACCTGCATGGCTAACCTATGTGAATCATCGATATAACCCTCGTTAGCAGCAACGGGCCTACGGCAATTATTGGCCTCAGCCAAAAATGGCACTGCAGTTGGACTACTCAGTAAGGTCTTGGGTAGCGACACCAAACAACTGCCGGGGGAAAGATGAAGCCTAAACGGGGAATCGGTACGAAACGGGGCACGTGGCAATCCCGACCACTCGCCCACGGCCAGAAGATCGGCACAGGCAGGTGCTTCGCAAGAAGCGCTGATGAGTGTGGGGAATAGGAGGATGTAAAAAGCGAATGACTCCTTGTAATGAGGGGTATATCGGTTGAGATATTACCGACTGGGGCAACCCTGGCTGACGTACATCTGGTTTACACGCGTGTGAACTTTTGCTGATTTCAATCTATTAACTCACCTGAAGGGTAGACACTACCCTTTGGGGGAGTAGTCCGCCTGACGGGTAGTTAGTTTCTATCCACTCAGGGGGACTGTATGAATCTACCATCGGAAACGATGCACGCTGCGTCCTCTGACGAGGCGACAGGCTGGCACCAGATCAACTGGGAAAAGGCTTATCGTTTTGTTCGGAAGACGCAATTGAAAATCGCGCAGGCGACACAGGCAGGTAATTGGCGAAGGGTATTTCGACTTCAACGATTGCTGGCTCACTCGTTTTACGGTCGCTGTATGGCCGTCAAGCGGGTAACGGAGAACCGGGGTCGCAAGACACCGGGCGTGGATGGTGAAACATGGAGTACGCCAACCGCCAAATGGAATGCCGTGAAGCGTTTGTCACATAAGCGGGGTTATCAACCAAAACCGCTAAAACGGGTATGGATACCCAAACCCGGCAAGCAGGAAAAGCGTCCGCTAGGTATCCCGACGATGTTGGATCGGGCAATGCAGGCGCTTTACCTGCAAGGATTGGAGCCTGTTGTAGAAAGCACCAGTGACCCGAAAAGTTATGGCTTCCGCCCTGACCGATCAACCGCTGATGCGATGGTGGAACTCTTTCACTTACTGGCGCCCGCTGTGGCACCGGTATGGATTTTGGAGGGTGACATCAAAGGCTTCTATGACAACATTAACCACGAGTGGCTATGCCGTAATGTTCCCATGAACAAAGCGGTGTTAAACAAATGGTTAAAGGCCGGTGTGATCGACAGGCACCAGTTTGCAGAAACGAAGGCAGGAACACCGCAGGGTGGCATTATTTCGCCCTGTTTGGCTAACGCCACACTGAACGGATTGGAAAGCCAATTAAAAACGCACTTTGCGCAGACGATTGGTAAAACTAAATCCAAAAAACTTGGGTTACAGGTGGTGAGATATGCAGATGATTTTGTGATTACAGCTTATTCGAAAGAGTTGCTGGAAAACGAAGTGAAGCCTTGGGTAGAGGAATTTCTATCAATACGAGGAGTTCAGCTATCACAGGAGAAAACACGCATTACTCACATCAGCACCGGCTTTGATTTTCTGGGATGGAATTTCAGGAAATATGTGCCTAAGTCACCGTATCGAAAGGCCAAGCTGTTTATCAAACCATCCAAGAAAAATGCGCAAGCGTTTTATCAAAAGGTGGCGGCGATTATTAAAAACAGCGGCGCATTAACGCAGGATGCGTTAATTGGCCAATTGAATCCGGTGTTGCGGGGATGGGCGGAATACCATTCTCCAGTGGTGGCAAAGCAAACCTTTAGCAAGCTGGAGCACCTTATTTTCTGGCGAGTGTGGCGGTGGGCAAAACACAGGCACCCTAATAAGTCCATTGAGTGGATTCGGAAGCGATACTTCAAATCCATCGGTGAGCGAAAATGGGTGTTTGCGCTAGCGCACAAATTGCAATCAGGTGAAGTGAGGTATCGCCGACTCTACGGGTTAGCGAGCACCCCAATCGTGCGCCACAAGCGTCTACCAACGGACTACCATCCGTATGACGCGGAGCACGAGGAGAAATGGGAGGCACTACGAGTCCAGCGGATGCGGCATAAACTGCGCTACCGCAAAGAAGTCTGGACAATTTTCGCCAGACAACTGGGTTTGTGTGCTTACTGTGGTGGCGGAATATCAATGTAAAGTGGCTGGCACGATCATCACATCGTCAGACGTGTTGATGGTGGGTCTGATCGCAAAGATAACCGTGCTTTGCTTCATCCTAACTGTCACTCCTTGGTTCATAGCCAGGGGAAGGCAGAAAAATTGCGGTATAGCGGCTTGGAAGCGTAGAATCCGCATCTTTGTACAGTCGCCGGTCAGATTGTCTGACTTGCTGTAAGCTTGAGCCGTGTGCGATGAAAGTCGCACGCACGGTTCTTAGGGGGGAATGGGGCAGTAATGCCCTGTTCCTACCCGACTTACGCTCTATTCAATATTGGCTGCCAGCCTTGCTGGGTTTTCATTTGCCATGACCTACTGAACACGACAGATAATTTTATGGTTTACAACTACGACGACATCAATCCGGACGATTATATTCTTAGCAAATCGCAGGTGAAACGCGATATGCATGCACTGCAGGCGCTGGGCGAAAGTCTAATTGATATGAATGAAAAGCAACTGGCCAACATTCCACTCAGCGAAGAAATGTTGGATGCAATTTATATCGCCCGCAAATTGCCGCCCAAAGAAGCACGTCGCCGCCAAATCCAGTATATCGGTCGTTTGATGCGCGAAGGTAACCATGAGGAAATCAAAGCGGCGGTTGAGAAAATGCAAAACCGCAGCGATCAGTATGTGCATCGTCAGCACCAGATCGAGCGCTATCGCGATTTGCTGATTGAAGGTGACAAACAAATTTTCCAAACACTGGTGACCTCCTGCCCTGGCCTGGATGTCCAACACCTGCGTCAACTAATTCGCGCGGCACAAAAGGAGCGGGATGAGAACAAACCGCCTGCGAATGCGCGCAAACTCTTCGGTTTTATTCGCGACCAGCTCGCCGCTCAGGATTAATACCAAGGTCGTATTAAAACAAAGCCCGGAATAATCCGGGCTTTGTTTTTAAAGGTAACTGCGTTGAACCCCCTTCGTTTTATTGGGCATTTGCCGCGTCAATCGCGTCGTTAACTTCATTGGGCGATAGAATTTTCGGGCTTGGAGCCGGCTGGGTAAAAGTTTCGCTGCTATTAATCAATTGGCTGCTATCGATCCCTGCACCGCTGCCCAGCGCATCGGCAACTGCTTTTTTGAGCACAATAATAGCGATTCGACGATTAATTGGCTCATGCGGACGATCAATCAAAAATGGGGCCGCCGAACCCATACCCTGCACCGTAGCCACTTTGCCTTCCGGATAATTCCCATCAAGTAACGCGCGACGCGCGGCGTTAGCGCGATCTGCCGAGAGCTCCCAGTTGGTATAACTGGCACCTACACCATAGGGAGTAGAGTCAGTGTGGCCAGTCACACTGATTTTGTTTTGTACTTTATTCAGTATCGGAGCCAGCGCATGAAGCACCTCTACCGAGTAGGGCTTGAGGTTGGCACTGCCAACATCAAACATGGGGCGCTGGTCTTTATCCACAATCTGGATTCTCAGCCCCAAGGCAGTAAAGTCGATCAAGATCTGATCTTTGATTTGCTGGAATACTGAATCGAGCGCATTGATTTCCGTCTCCAGCTGTCGCTTGAGTTCCTCCAGCTGTTCGTTTTCGATACGCTCAATTTCTTTTTTAATCCTATCTTCTGTCATTTCCTGTGCAGGGGTATCGTCAGCTTCAGCCGGCACTAATGGCTGCATAGGCTGATCAAGACTAATCAAGCCTGGGTTGGCGCCTCCCTCCCCCACCACATAGGGGCTACCGGGATCTTGAAAGAAACCCGATATAGCCTTCTTCTCCTCCGGTGAGGTACTACCAAGAAGCCACATCAAAAGAAAGAAAGCCATCATTGCCGTCATAAAATCGGCAAGTGCGACCTTCCAGGAACCGCCATGATGACCATGACCGTGCCCCTTTTTCTTTTTGATGATGATCGGTTGTTGCGAATTTTTCTCCATCAGGTGTCTACCTTATTTTTTTGCCCTGTATTGTTCTTCCAACTCTTTAAAACTGGGACGGACACTGTGGAACAAAACTTTACGACCAAACTCCACAGCTACCTGTGGAGGGACACCGCTCATTGATGAAACTAGAATAGCTTTAACGCACTCATAAGAGCGGCCTTCGTCACGTACTTTTCCATTCAAATAAGTAGCGAAAGGACCGATGAAACCGTACGCAAACAAAATACCTAAAAAGGTTCCTACCAAAGCTGCAGCTACCGAAGCGCCAATCTCTGCTGGAGGCCCCCCAATCTTTGCCATGGTAATAATCACCCCGAGTACCGCTGCAACGATACCAAACCCGGGTAGACCATCGGCCGCGGTTTGGATAGCACCGGGTACAACCGAGGCTTCTTGGTGATGACCATCAATTTCCTGTTCCATCAAAGATTCAAGCTCATGCGGAGCCATATTCCCCGCCACCATCAGCCTCAGGTAATCACACATAAATTCAACGATGTGGTGATCTTTTAAAATGGCAGGATAATTCCCAAAAATTGGACTGGTATCTGGCTCCTCGATATCACCCTCTATTGCCATCAACCCTTCACGGCGGGTTTTATTCAGAATGTCATACATCAGGGTCAAGAGTTCAAGGTAAAAAACCTTGTTAAATTTTGATGGGGTAAGCAAAGATCCCCCGGATTTAATTACGCCTATGGTTACAGAGAGCGGATTGCCGATGATCATTGCACCAAACGCCGCACCGCAAATTACCATAATTTCAACGGGCGACCAGAGTGCCATAATATTTCCGCCATGGAGGACAAAGCCTCCAAGCACACAAACAAAAACAACGATTATCCCGATAATAATGTTCACTTAACCCCCCAGCAGAAAACAGATCTCTCGCGCAAACTTTCGAGACAAAATAACTTAGACGACAAGCTTAACAGTACCGTTTGAGTATAGGCAGCCTGAATTGAGGTTCAAGACAAGAACCGGATTTAATCCTTCAGCGCCCCACCAAACCCTAATCAAACACACCAGAACCACATAAAGCATCGTAGAATATCGGCTGAATTCTTATTTACACGAGTTGGTATTGATGAAAATTGACGAACTTAGCCCCGCACAGCGGGAAAAACTGGAAGCAGCGACCTTTCGCCGTTTAATTGCTCATTTGGATAGTCGCAAAGATGCACAGAATATCGATTTAATGAACCTCGCAGGCTTCTGTCGTAACTGTTTGAGCAAGTGGTATGTCGCGGCCGGAGCAGAACAGTACATCGAATTGGACTATGAAGATGCCCGCACACACATTTATGGCATGCCCTATAGCGAGTGGAAAGCGCAATACCAGACAGAAGCCAGTGCTGAACAACAAGCCAAATTTGCCCAGGAAATAGCCAAAAAAGATTAATGCGGCGGGTACTAAAAAGCCGCTGCAATCGCAACGGCTTTTTAGTGCTGGGCAGGCGGGATCAGCCCAGCTGTCGATTTATTTCTACGTTCAGCTTATTAGCATCAGCGATTTATTTAACTTGATAAGCAGTGACTGTATTTTTGAAAAAGTTAGGCACATACAGCTGCTGGGAAGCTTGATCATAACCTATATCCGCCGTGTTAATTTTTGCTTCGCGCGAATCGATCAAGCGCTCCAAACGGCCATCGCTGTGAACGTAATACACCAGCCCCACCCAGCAGGACACCAAAAATTCCCCGGGTTTGGTCATTTCAATACCATCGATACCGGCCTCAAACCCCTTGGCGATAGCCTGGCGATTTTTATCGGCATCAATCATTAACAACTCTGGGCCAGCGCCTACTATCAAGCTGGAACCCAATGCTTTTAAACCATTGGCGCTGCTAACGTTTTCCAAATAAGTATCCATTTTTCCCTTGTGAAAGCGGTGAACTTTATTGGTTCTGGTGTCAGACACATATACAACACCGGCAGAGCTAACTGTTACATCATTTAAAAACACCGCGTTCTCAACCGGAATTTTTTGTGTCACTTGTTGTTTTTTAATATCGATGATGACCAGCTCGGTAATGTCTGCTACGTAGAGATAATTGCCGTCAATCGCCATACCTTTGGGCGCATTTAATCCGGTAATCCAATTCTTATCGATGAGTTTGCCATGGGTTGTCAACTTGGCTATACCACCCTTTCCATCGGCTTGATCGCCCTGACCGTCAATCAAAGCCACAAACAGAAAAGGCGATTTTTTATCGGCGACATAAAGCACTGACTCAGGAGTAGGTAAATCACTCGCTTGCCACATCTGCTCCAATTGTTTGGACGCCTGGGCACCAGCAACTAACGGAAAAAAACAGGCAACAAACAACACAATGAATTTTTTCATGGGTAAACCTCATTCTGATTATGCATTAACAGCAGGTTGCACCCGGGGGTGGCTGGGCCGGCCCAGGAGTTTTTGCACTCGCATGGTGCCACCAGCGAATTCCTGCAGCCAAAATGTTTTACATATCCTTGCGCAAGACGTTTGAAGCTAAAACGCATTACATTTACCAGTGACGGCTTTATCGATACCCGCGAAATGATTGCGCTCCGCCAGCCTAAGCTCTACCCTAGCGTTTTGATCAGCCACTAATTACCAGATGCCTATGAAACCCAGTGTCGATAAACACGCGCCCAAATCCAAAGCCACCATCAAGGATGTTGCCAAACTAGCCGGCGTCTCGTTTAAAACCGTTTCGCGTGTCATCAATAAAGAAGGTACTGTTGGGCAAGAATTGCAAGAAAAGGTTATGCAGGCAGTAAAAGCGCTGAATTACCAACCCAACCTTTCCGCACGTTTGCTGCGCGGCGCGGCGTCTTCTATTGGCTTTATTTACGACAACCCCAACAGCAACTACGTGATTGATATGCAAAAGGGGATTTTAGGAGAGTGCCGCCGACAAGGTTATGAACTGGTGATTCACCCTTGTGATTCCAAAGCAGAAGATATTATTGATGAAGTGCTCAACATGGTGGATCGCAGCCAAGTGGGTGGGCTGGTTCTTACACCACCCATCTCTGAAATGCCGGAAATACTTTCTGTGCTAAATAAACGCAAAATTCCATTTGTACGCATTCTCTCCGGCTCACAACCACCAGATAAAAAAGGCCCCTGTATTTTTGTGGATGACCGCACCGCCGCTTATAAAATTACCCAATACCTGATTGACTTGGGGCATAAAGCTATCGCCTTTTTAGGCGGGGAGGAGTCACACAAATCCAGTATCGAACGCTTGGAGGGCTACAAAGCCGCGCTCAAAGCCAACAAAATTACTCTGGATAAAAAATTAATTATTCCCGGCGAATATTCGTTTGAGTCAGGGGTAAAACGCACCCGCCAACTATTAGCAACCAATTTAAAACCCACCGCCGTATTTGCCTGTAACGATGAAATTGCAGCGGGTACTTTATTTGCCGCGCGGATTCAGGGGGTGGAAGTGCCGCAACAACTGTCCATTGTCGGTTTTGAGGACAGCCCCTTCTCTCGTCAAGCCTGGCCCAACCTCACCACTGCACAACAGCCCAACACCACTATTGCTGAACGTGCTACGGGTTTATTGATCGACACTATTCGCGCGGCGCGCGATGTGGAGAGTGAAGGTTTTTATCCACAACTGATTGTGCGTGACTCCACCTGCCCTGCGCCTTCCAAACGTTAAGCCAACGATAAAAATAACATCAAACAAAAAGTCCGCACGATTGAATTGTGCGGGCTTTTTGGTAAGTGGCAGATGAGTAGATAAAATTACACTCACTACACATTCGCTTACTCAATTTTGCGGATGGTATTGTTACCAGAGTCCGTTACGTACAATGCAAATCCATCAGTGGTAATACCAGTTGGTTCACGGAACCGCGCTGCTGTGCCTACACCATCGTCACTGCCATATGCATCTCCTCCCGCTAATGTAGTAACAATACCGGTCGCTATTTCTATTTTGCGGATTTTATGACTGCGATAATCGGCCACATAGAGGTGAGTGCTATCGGTGACAATATTCGATGGATAATTGAATTTCGCTGCTGCGCCTGTACCATCAGCACTGCCCTGTAAACCACTCCCAGCAAGTGTAGTAACCACACCCGTCGCTATGACGATTTTGCGAATTTTGTTGCCGTATTTATCCGTAACATAAAGGTAAGTACCATCGGTGGTGATGCCCGTTGGCCTGTCGAAACTCGCCGCTGCGCCTGTACCATCAACACTCTCACTTGAACCACTGCCCGCCAGCGTGGTGACAACGCTCGTGGCTACTTCGATTTTGCGAATTTTTTTATTGAAGGCATCGGCAACATAAAGGTTAGTACCATCGGTGGTGATGCCGGTTGGCAAATCGAAACTCGCCGCTAAACCTATGCCATCGGCACTACCGTAAGAATAATTACCCGCCAGCGTAGTGACCACACCTGTGGCTATTACGATTTTACGGATTTTATGATTCCAAGTATCCGCAATATAAAGGTGAGTACCATCGGTGGTGATGCCTTCGGGGCTCGAGAAACGCGCCGCAGTACCTGTGCCATCAGCACTACCTATCGAACCACTCCCCGCAAGTGTAGTGACCACACCTGTAGCAATTTCGATTTTACGGATTTTATGATTGTTGGTATCGGCAACATAGAGGTGAGTGCCATCGGTGGTGATGCCGGCTGGACTATAGAAGATCGCCGCTAAACCTGTGCCATCAGCGCTCTTATCACTACTACCCGCAAGCCAAGTGACCGCAGCCGTGGCGATTTCGATTTTACGGATGGCATCGTTGCCAAAATCCGCCACATAAAGGTGAGTACCATCGGTGGTGATACCATCTGGATAATGGAAACTCGCCGCCGTGCCTATACCATCAGCACTACCTCTTGAGCCTCTGCCCGCCAAGGTAGTAACCACAGCCGTGGCGATTTCAATTTTGCGGATCTTATGATTGTCGGTATCGGCCACATAAAGGTAAGTACCATCGGTGGTGATGCCGCTTGGCATAAAGAAACCGGCCGCTGCGCCCGTGCCATCAGCACTACCAGCCAATGGACCACTGCCCGCTAGCGTAGTGACTGCCCCCGTAGTTATTTCAATTTTGCGGATTTTATGATTGTAGGTATCCGCAACGTAAAGGTAAGCACCATCGATAGCGATATCGTATGGACGATAGAAACTTGCCGCTGCACCGATGCCATCAGAACTGCCTTGCATACCGCTGCCCGCCAGCCAAGTAACTGTACCAGTGGTTATCTCGATTTTGCGGATTTGATGATTGTAGGTATCCGCAACGTAAAGGTGAGTGCCATCGGTGGCGATGCCGGCTGGTAGATAAAAACTTGCCGCTGCGCCTATGCCATTAGTGCTGCCCCTCGAACCGCTGCCCGCCAGCGTAGTGACCACACCGTTCGCTATCACGATTTTGCGGATCTTATTATTATTGATATCCGCCACATAAAGGTGGGTGCCATCGGTAGCGATACCCATAGGGGCATTGAAACTCGCTGCTGCGCCTTTGCCATCAGCACTGCCTTCTGAACCACTCCCTGCCAGCGTAGTAACTACCCCTGTCGCGATTTCGATTCTGCGGATCTTGTGATTCGAAGCATCTGCAACGTACAAATAAGCGCCGACAATTACCGCACCTGCTGGACTATTAAATCTTGCAGCGGTGCTAACGCCGTCAGTACCTTGCAGCGCTCCAGCAGTTGTTGTGACAACTCCAGCAATATTCAGCGGAGTGCCTTGAACGGCTCCACCGAGAATGTTGGTTGTGGTTACCGAAAAAGTTGAGGTAATGCCACCGACGGTTACTGCAGCCTGAGACGTTGTAGAAACAGTTGCCGCACTTATCAACCTAAGCGCAACTGTTTGACCATTGGTGACGGTTCCGGCCGCACTCGTAAAAGCACCACCATCAATAGAATATTCACCATTCGCAATATCAATAGGCACGGCAGTATTGATACCTGAAATGTTGATCGCCGTTGACATCACGTTTGCATTAAATGCTGCGCCTGTTACAGGTGTGAAGCTAAACGGATCTGGAGTCGTGTCAATAGTGGCAACGCTACTTATCGAACTGTTGGATGAATTGGCCAGCGAACTAATACTTGAACTAGCCACGGGGCTAGAACCAGGGGGAGCCGGGTCAGGTTTTTTACCGCCGCCACCTCCGCCTCCACAGGCGGCCAACGAGCTGACCAGGCCTAGAATAAAGAGTCTACGCATACCGGTTTGAAATAGAGAACTTATCCACATGTTGGTTGTGATCCTTGAATGACAGGGTTAAAAACAGGAGGGAAAAACTGCGGCGAGATGATATTACAGATTGTTTTTTAATACTGGTCTATCGTTAGAAATGGGCACCATGTATGAACAGATCAGGCTGTTTTAGGAAGATGCCAGGTTTGTGGTTATATGAAGTCCACTGCGCTTTGATTGAAAAGGCCGACTTGTATAACAAGTCGGCCTTTTGTTTTTTGTAGAATTAAAATTTTGTTGGACTCATACCTGGCGAATATCAGGCTCGGCCTAAACGCTCCAGCAACTTTTGATTTTCCATTTCGATGTGTTTGTAAAAATCCACATCCGACAGCTGTGATGCAGCGGCTTCATCAATCACTAACACTACTTGTTCATGCAATTGCAAAGCAGACGCTGGGCAAGCTGCAGTCAAGGGCCCTTCCACTGTCGCTTTAATCGCCTCTGCTTTATTTTCACCGGTCGCCAGTAACACCACTTTTTTGGATTCCAAAATAGTACCTATACCCATAGTGATAGATAAGTGCGGCTGGTATTCATCTTCCGCAAAAAAGCGGGCGTTATCTTCGATAGTCGCACGTGTAAGCGTTTTAACCCGTGTGCGTGACATGAGCGAGGAAGATGGCTCATTAAACCCAATATGACCATTGCGACCAATACCGAGTAATTGAATATCAATACCGCCTTTTTGTTTGATGGCAGTTTCATAAATTTCACACGCGCTAAACGGATCTTGCGCATCACCCGGCGGCACATTGGTTTGCGCTTTGTCGATATCAATATGATCAAACAATTGTTGATTCATAAAATAACGATAACTTTGTGGATGAGTGGAAGGCAAACCAAGGTACTCGTCCAAATTAAAACTGCTGACATGTTTAAATGACACAGCGCCATTTCTGTACGCGTCAATTAATTCTTTATACAGCGCAACCGGTGTAGAGCCAGTCGCCAAACCCAATACCGAATCGGGTTTGCGGTTAATTTGTTTGATAAAAATATCCGCACCATAACGGGCAACTGCAGCGGCATCTTTCAAAATAACAACTTTCATTGAACACTCCAGTGAGTGGTGATAACTAAAAATTAACACTAAGGCTTTGCAAGGATAAGGGCTTGTAGACTGTCGAAGACATGGAGTCGACGACAAGCCTACAGGGATGTATTCACGGCGTGTCTACAAGCTGTTACCCTTGCAGAGCCGATATCATTAACCGGGCAAATTGTGTTCTCGCAAATCGCCAGCGACACAGGTTAATGTCACACGATAATCATCGGTAAAGTGAACCAGGTCAGCGCGATAGTTCGGCGCAATGCGCCCTAAATAATTATCCACCTGCATAAATTGCGCAGGGTATAGCGAGGCCATACGCAAACTTTCGCCCAGTTCTACGCCTACCCATGTGGTATTCAAACGCACCGCATCAATCATCCCAATCGCACTACCTGCCAAACGCCCTTCCGCGTTTACCAGGCAGCCGTCTTTTTCAAAAATAGTTTCACCGTAAATTTGAAAGGATTTTTCTGGTGAGCCAACGGTGGACATAGCATCAGTCACCAAATACATTTTGCCTTTGGGTTTTGCAGTGTAGGCAATACGTGCGCAAGCCGCGTGTACATGATAGGTATCAATAATAATGCCGCACCAGCTGTTAGCATCTTCCAGCGCTGCGCCAACTACACCCGGCTCGCGCCCGGTCGTGGGGCGCATGGCGTTATATAAATGCGTAAAACCGGAAAGCCCTTCGTTTAAAGCCGCCACAACTTGTTCGTAATGGGCATCGGTATGACCAGCGCATACCACAACCCCTGCTGAGGTTAATTGTTTAATCTGCCCCGGCGCTGTATGTTCGGGCGCAAGGGTAAGCATGACTTTAAAATCATGTTGGCTTTTTACAGAGTCCACCAGCCAATCTATATCGGCTTGCTCCATAGTGCGAATGTAGCGCTCGTTGTGCGCACCACGGCGTGCCATATCAAAAAATGGCCCCTCCACATGCACACCTAATACACCTTTCATGCCAGCGGCCACTGCATCAGCCACCGCGTTAACGCCGGCTTGGTGCACTGCACGCGTATCGCTAATTAGTGTTGGCAGTAACGAGGTTGTCCCGGTGGGGCGATGCCCATCGAGCATGGTTTGAATCGCTTGCGGTGTGGTGGTGTTGGTAAAAAAAGCACCACCACCACCATTGACTTGTAAATCAATAAAACCGGGGGCAATCACCCCCCCCTGCAAACGTGTTTGGGTAATGCTGGTATCTAATTGCGCATAGGGCACTAACTCAACGATTTTTTCACCCTGAATAACCAGCGCATGATCATCCAAAAAAATGTCGCCCGTAAAAATACGCGCACCAACTAAAGCTTGTTTCATAGGTTTACCTTTAGGTTTACACAGGCTACAACCAAAGATTAAAAAGTATTTACAGGCTGATAATAATATTGCGCTTGTGTAGCACCCAAGCGACACACCAAAGTAGTAACACCATCAACAGTGCAAACAACAAAGAGGCTAAATAGGGATCTGCAATCCGTTGAAACCCATCATAAAGTGCAACATAAGCAGACTTATCACCCACTGGAATTAAATAAAGTGTGGTGGCGAGCAGCCCGGATAGCACATAAATAAATAGCGGGTTTTTGCCGATAATTTCAAAAAATTGGTAAGCCGGTTTTATTGCATTAGCGACTGCGGATTGTTCAACTTTTACCAAGAGTAATAACAATAAAATCGCTACACCGCAGGTAAGTAAAACAAACGAACTGGTCCAGAGGGATTTATTGATAGGAAAAAATGTATGCCACAGTATGGCAGCAGCAATTAACAAGAGTGCCGCAACAAATAGTTGGCTGAGCGCCTTGGTTTTGTTTTCACTCGCCAGCAGCACCCGTGTTGCTTCAAAGCCAATAATCACATTCACAATGGAAGGAAAAGTACTGAGAATACCCTCAGGATCAAACGCCAACCCCTTACCTTGCCAAAGATGGCTCTCACCCAACAGCGCCATATCTATTTGGCGAACCAAATTGTGCTCAAGGCTGTAGGGATCTGCCGCGAGGCTCAGCAGCGCCCAATAACCCAAGAGCACTACTGCACTAATCAAGGTGCGGCCAGCAAAACCAAAATACAAAATAATAAACGCCGCAAACCCATAGGCGATGGCGATACGCTGCAACACCCCCATAATACGCCACTGCTCTAATGGCTGAGTAAAAGGGTAAGCCGATAGCAACAAGCCGATGACAAATAACAACACAACACGGCGTAAAATTTTTTGGGCCTGTGCCGCAGGCGCTAATGTTTGCAAGCCGCGCATAGCAAAAAACATCGCGGAACCGACAATGAACATAAAGAAAGGAAATACAAAATCCGTGGGTGTCGCACCATGCCAGTCAGCATGTAACAGTGGCGCATACACATGATTCCAGGAGCCTGGGGTATTTACCAGAATCATTAACGCGAGGGTCAAACCACGCATCACATCCAAGGCCAGAAAACGTTGTTTGACCACAGGCACCTCGCAGGCAATCATTGTTTAGAAATAACTCGCAAACCAATGTGCGATAAATTATTTCCAGCTGCGCAGTTTGTGTCCTTTTGCTGCGTAATAAAGAATGAACAAATAACAGGGCGTCATAACGATATAGGCTGTCTGGCGATCAACAATGGTAGATGCTGCGCCAAGAATCACTGGCACTACCGCGCCGCCCGCAATCGCCATAATTAACAATGCAGAACCAGTAGCGGTATATTTACCCAAACCACTCAACGCCAGTGGCCAAATTGCGGGCCAGACAATTGCATTGGCCAAACCAAGTAAAGCGATACACAAAATAGTGTTGGGGATAGCTGGCATACCCAGGAATGCAAAGGCCGAAGAAATACTGGTGGATTCATTACTGCCAAATACTATGGCCAAACTTAAACAGACACCTAACACAGCAGAAATTAACAACATATTTTGCTGTGAAATAACACGTGGAATTAACACTATGCCAAGAATGTATCCGAACACCATGCAGGACATAGTGATTGACGTAAGTATAGAAAAATTAGTGTAGCCAATACTGCGCCCGTAAGAACCGATAGTATCGCCAGCGATAACCTCAACACCCACGTATAAAAACAATGCCACCACACCCAAAACCAAATTTGGAAATTGAAAAACATCACGCAGCGGCAGCTTTTCTTCTTTATCCTCTTCCAGATCCAATTCCGGCAGTGAAGAAATGCGCACTAAAAATGCAACTATGCCAATAACTACCGCCATATAGATGTATGGCAACACCAAATTATTGGCGAGCTGTTCAATTTCTTCTGCACTGGGAGTCTTTGATGCTGTTCCACTCATACCACCAAGAATTAACGCGGTAAAAACCAGTGGCGCAACGATACCGGCAGATTTATTCAAAATACCCATGATACTGATACGACGTGCTGCTGACTCCTCAGGCCCCATTTTTACCACGTAGGGGTTCACTGCCGTTTGCACCAGAGTCTGACCGGCACCCATCATAAATTGCGCCACCAAAAACAACAGAAACCAATGAGTTTTTGCTGCAGGAATATACAAAAGCGCAGCCGATGCCATAACTGCCAAACCAATCGCCATACCATTTTTGTAACCGACTTTGCGAATCACCCAGGAAGATGGCAAAGCAAAAACGGTTACTGCAATGTAAAACGAAAATAAAATAAACGAAGCCTGAAAAGGTGTGAGCGACAATACCAATTCCAAATAAGGCATTAACGAACCATTGAGCCAGGTTACAAAGCCAAAAATAAAAAACAATCCGGCAATCATTGCCAAGGGAACAATACTGGAGGATTGCTTGGGTACCGCCATAGTTTCGACTGACATAGTAAGTAACCTGCACTAGTGGGTTTACGTTTTAATTTATGTTTTTAGGTTAAACGATTGGTACTGACCGAACGGCATTGAAAAATGACAAGAAAAAATGACCAACCAAAACTGCGCACTCGGACAAAAAAATCCAACAAGCCGTATGTCAATAATTCCTATCGACACTTGGTTGACTGTTGTTTGGCAAAATACACAGCACCGAATTCTGGTTGATACAAAGCCGGCGATAAATGCTCCGCCATATCTTTATCCATCCACGGCACTAACCGCGGCGCAAGACCGCCAATAATAGACATGCGGCCTGGTTGGGTAGCCCACAAGCGGCGTGCAACAGCACTCATATACGCTGCACCTTCTTTCACAATTCCGATTGCAACTTCATCACCCGCATCGGCGGCATCCACGACAAAAATTGCAAATTTGGCGTAGTCGCCCTGTTTGGCGCCAAACATTTTGTCCACAATCATCAGCCCTTCTGCTTGTAAAAAGCTACTGATGCTGTGACTGAGAATGGTGGATGGCCCAAGCTTGTCGTAATCAAGCAACACCGCTTTGATTGCTTGTAAGCCCATCCAGGCACCGCTGCCTTTATCACCAATAGGAAAGCCATGCCCGCCCAAAAATAGCGCGGCGTCATTCACGTAGGAATAACCGCAAGAACCCGTACCGCAAATCATTACTGCGCCCTGATCACTGTTGTGAGCACCAAGGCAAGCTATGTGCAAGTCGGTGGTGAGATGCATACTTTGAAAGGGATGCTGCCAACTGCTCATCACTTCATACAAGCTCGGCACGTTGACGCCAGCCAGGCCCGCACCGGCAATCAGCTGGCTCATTACTGCAGGTGGAAAACCGGCATCTATCAATGCCAATTCCGCTGCAGTACGAATGGAATCTTTTGCTTGTTGTACACCATGGAAAGGGTTCGCCGGGCCGCCCACGCCAGTGCCTAGCACTTGTAGATCACCGGTCATGATACTGGCGCGACACTTGGTGCCTCCACCGTCAATACCGATATACAAGGGCTGATCGCCAAGCGGCATTTTCACCATGATTTACCTCAATTATTTTTAAATACAAACCGTAACGCGCGCGAACCGCCGCCATGCCAAATGCTTGCTAAGTCTGACAATCGAATGGTCGCATATTTCTCACTGCCGCCGCGATACAACTGGCCGTTAAATCCGCCGGATTTAAAAAAGGTTAGCGCCCTTTCGGGCACTAACCACAAGACCACTACTACAGCTCTAGAGAACTCATGCCCGCTGACACCACACGGGGCATGGAGAGCTACCCCGCCCGGCTTTCATCATCGGACAGGTTTAGATTACGCCTGCCAGACAACGTTGTCAAAGAATATTTATAAAAGTTCCACAGATTTTTCATTGACCATAAATCGATTTATCTACAGGTAAAAAATAGTAAAACTTTTACCCGTAAAATAATTCAGTCACCTGGTTATTCCTCAAAAATCATAAATACATTTGCCGTTAAACGCCCCTTGCGAGGGTCTGCGCCCAAGCTGATTTCCGAGAGGATATTTGCTGAATGAAGCAAACAGCCACGATAAATAACCAGGCGATTAAATGTTGCCGGAATAAAATCGATTTTGGTAAAGGCTTCATCGGTTTCAGAAAAATAACGTTTAGCGCGGCGCTTGCTATTCAACTCGTCGTAACACACATCCAAATACTGATCGCATCGCTCCGGCGTGATGGTTTCAAAACCTGTAGCATTGTGACGATAAAAGCCTGTGCCGCCGTGAGATTCATCGCACAGGTAGAGCAAAGTGGCAAAAAAATTAGGGTTGCTGGCATCAAAATGTGGAATAGTTTGCAAAGGACCCAGCGCCGCCTCAGGCACTGTCATCATGCACATAGCCTCTTGCAACAATTTTACCTTGGCAGAGGCGGCAACAGAAAATTCACTGCGCACCAATTCATTCACGGTATTTACCAGCACAGTACTGTAATCAGACGGCGCCGCTGTGCGCACACCAGGATAACCTTTACGCTGTGCAGCCGCTGCGTAGGGTGAAAACTGTGATTGGGCAGCAATATCAACCAAGCGATCAGGGTCAGATAAAAAATTATCAATGCAGATTACTGTATTTTGTTCATTGCCTATTTTTAAAATTTTGGTATCCATAGACCTGACAATCCGGTTTATTAATGAAGACGCTTAACCAGCTTGTAACGCCATAGCCTTTTTAAGCTCCATTAACCAAGCGCGATGAGACAAGAGTTTACTCGCGCTTGCAGTTGCTTTTTGTTGCAGTTCGCGGATCAGAATGGCTGACCGCTCTGCCTCTACCTGACCCAAACGTCCAGGACGGGTAGGGTAATGCATGCCGTAAAGTACAAATAAATAATTCTCTACACCAAAAATATCAAAGGTGCTAAAAAAATCATTACGTTTTGGCGCTGCTATTTTCCAACGAGCCAATCGCTCCTGCATAATAGATGACAGTGGTGTTTTTTCGGTGTTTTCTCGCCAAAATTCTGAATCGCGCCGATCGGAAATCAAATAGTGCAACTGCACAAAGTCCATAACTCTTTCCCAGGTGTAGCTCACTACTTTATTGCAATAATCAGCAAGTTGGGGAATATCATCCCTGTAGTGAGGAAAGCTGCGTGCCAATAACTGTGCGCAAAAATCGGTAACTAAAATAGATGTAGCCTCCAACGGCTCGACAAAACCCTGCGCCAATCCCAATGCAACACAATTTTTTTCCCAGAAGCGTTCACGGTAACCTATTTTCATCGGCACACGGCGCAAATTTGCCTGCTGTAAATCCCGGCCAACATAATGGGAGAATTGCTGAACAGCCTCGTCCTCGCTCATGAAGGCCGAGCTATAAACAAAACCAATACCACGCCTATTAGTTAGCGGAATATCCCAAATCCAACCGGCCTGGTGAGCCGTCGCCAAGGTATATGGCAACAGTTCTTCCTGTTCAGGCGTGGGTTCCTGCAAAGCCAGGGCGGTATCGGTGAGTATATGGTTGGATTTGTTTAAAAATGGCACATCCAACGTTTCACCAATAAGCAAAGCAGCGAAGCCAGTGCAATCAATATAAAAATCAAACGCTTCAGTAATACCTGATGCAAACTGCAAAGCACTGATATCACCATTATCCTGACGCTCTACCTGAATTATGGTTTCATTTCGATGTTTGACAGAAAACTTTTCGCGCGCATTGCGAGCCAATAAGTCAGAAAATTTCGCTGCATTAAAATGGTAAGCATAATCCACCACACCCATGTAAGGTGGCGAAGATATTTGTTTGGGTGAACGATTTAGTTCGGCGAGGGTATAAATTTCTGACAGCTGGGAATAATCGCATAGCGATTTATTGTGTAGCCAATAATTGGTTACATCGAACCCGGAAGGGTGCGGTGAACTAAAGGGATGATAATAGAAGTGATTAACGCCATGTTTTTTTGCATCCATCCAGTTGGCAAATTTAATTCCCTGTTTAAACGTGGCATCACAACTAGCTAATAAATCAATTTCACTGATGCCAAACTTTTTTAGTGTGGCTTTAATTTGTGGGACAGTCCCCTCACCCACACCAATGACTGGTATATCTTTAGATTCAATTAACGTAATTTCTATTTCAGGGTCGCGACTTAACTCAACGCCCAAATGGTTAGCGGCCAACCAGCCTGCAGTGCCGCCGCCAACAATCGCTATACGTTTAATTTTCATCGCCCAATCACCTGTACAGCACGCTTCAGGACACAGCGCCTTTCGTAAATAAAATTTTTACCCTAGAGAGATAAGTCAGAAACAAAAAAAGCCCAGCAATTGCCGGGCTTTGTTGTGGCTCAGCTATTAGTACTTATAGCTTACACCCAACATATAGGTGGCTTCACCTTCAAACGACCAGGCAGGAAAACCTTCTAGCAGAGGCGTTTTCATACCATATTGGGCTGTGTAGGCTTCCGCAGCACCGTACTGGATATCATCTTCTTTGAGAATATTAGTGGCTTCAAAAGTCAGCCCCAAACTATCAGTGATGTTCCAGCCAAAGCTCAAATCCAATGAGCCGTAGTCGTCGTGCATACGATTACCGTAGTAACCAGTTTCACGAATCATGTACTCAGAACGCCAGTTGTAGGCAGCACGCGCGGAGTAAACATCATTCTCCCAGTAACCTACCAGGTTCAAGCTATCTTTTGATGATTCAGTGAATACACCAATACGATCTGCGTAACTTTCTGCCGGTGCGTTGCCGTTGGTGTAGGTATAGTTAAGTACAACACCAAAGCCGTTATCGAATGCGTGATTCAATTGCAGTTCAACACCATCGATCTCACCGCCACCCGCATTTTTCAGGGTATTTACTTCCCAGTTATCACGACCAGTATCCGGGCTCACCAAACCGATAGACTGGTTAACCTGAATTTCGTTAGTAACAAAGTTGTTCACTGACTTAACAAAATAAGTTGCAGACAACATGTTGCCATCGCCGTAGTAGTACTCAAGACCTACATCAGCTTGCGAAGCCTTCATAGGTTTCAAACCTACATTACCAATTGTCAAACGCTCGTTACCCTGAACAGTATCCTGATAACCTGCTTGAGTAGCGGCAGTGAACATATCGTTATAGTTTGCGCGGCTGATGGCCTGTGACGCTGTGGTGCGCAATACCAGATCATCGGTCAGATCAAAGGATACGTTGATGCTTGGCAGCACGTCATCGTATTTCTCGGTGGTAGATGACAAGTTGTTGCTGTAAAAAGCATTCTGTGCCAAGTCACCTGTTGCCAAAGGAGTGCCGTCAATCGCATAGGATTTGCCAGTCACTTCTGTGCTTATATAACGCAAACCGAAGTTACCTTTCACAGCATCTGCTTCAAAGGTGAACATACCGTAGAGCGCATCGTTTTGTTCGTTGAGCGCGGCGTAACCTGAACGCTCTTCTTTCCAGCTATCCAAGTCAGCTAATGTTTTGGCAATCATTGCACTCAGTACAGGCTTGGGCGCTCTGAAGCCATCTTGACCTACCTGGAAGGTACCGCTGTAGAACTCGGATGTATCAACTGGTGTTTGGTCGCCAATGACACCACGGTAAGAGAATTTTTCTACATCGTGATCAGTGGTACGAATACCGGTTTTGAACGATTTGATTGCACCCAAATCCAGATCAAACTCAACATCTATTTGACCATAAACTTCTTCATCAGAGTTTGGACCACGACCTACAGCCCAGCTCTCTGGCGCTGATTGCGCGCGATAGTTATCGAGCGTCATGTTCAAATCAGATGTTGCATTGATTTTGATTTTTTTCCCGGTGGCGTCAATAGAACCAGACCAGAGGGCCATGTTGTAATCGCCCAAGCTCGCAAAATGGGAGAAGTTGGTAGTCAGGTTTGTACCGCCTTCCGCCTTGGTTCCACCAACACGACCGCTCAGGGTGTAGCCTTCGCCTTCGTATTTCACATCAAAGTCATAGGTATCGGAAGACATTTCCGCTACACGACCCCAAGTTTGGTTGAAGGTTTCTGTACCCAATGCACCGCTTGCCCAACCGGCAGTCAAGTTACCGCGCACGGCTTCTTTGGTTGTGCTTTTCACGCAAACACCGGCAGCGTTGGTTTGCTCACACGTGTAGTTTGAAGGGCGCTCATCCAAACCGCCAAAAATGTAAGTACTGGTATTGGTGTTGTTTGCTTTGAGATCCAACGACAGGACATGCAGCCCCAAGGTCAAGTTGTCAGTAGGTGCGGCCTGCAAGGTTAAATCCAATGCTTCGCGCTCGCGCTCCTGAATAAAAGTAGTTGGCGATACGTCATCCCACCAGCGGTAATCTGCTTCGGTACCGCGACGAACGTAATCAAAATCTTCTGTGGCGGCAGCAACCAACACACCAAAAGTTTCTGATTCGTTTTTCCAGCTGTATAACGCCGACAATTCTGGAGAAATCTCATCGCTAATAGTGCCAGTGCGTGCTTTTGCACCTACGTGCAAAGTATTGGCTTCCATATCCAAAGGCTTACGGGTTTTTACGATAACGGTACCGCCAATGCCACCCTCATTCAAATCAGCCTGGGACGATTTATACACATCCATACCACCGATCAATTGTGAAGGCAGCAAGGAGTAGTTAAAGCTGCGATCAATTGCCTGTTGGTCATACCAACCGGTAGAGGCAACGTTTTGACCGTTCAACTGGGTGAGTGTCATTTGTGGAGCAGCGCCACGAATAGAAACCGATGCGCCTTGACCAAATGCACGACCAACAGTTACACCAGGAACACGACCCAAGGACTCACCCACATCTGAATCGGGGAATTTACCCACGTCTTCTGCCGATACCGCATCAACCACGGCAGTAGAGTTGCGTTTGATATCCACCGCATTTTTCAAAGCGCCACGAATACCCGTCACCATCACCTCTTCCACTTGATCTGCAGAGTTTTGGGCAAAGGCAACACTTGGAACACCGATCATAGCAACGGCGGCAACAGAACCGAGCACCAGTGCACTCTTGTTGGCCAACTTGATCGCGTCACTTAACTTATTACGCATGGTTAATCTCCCGAGATTGGTACTTTTATGTGTATTGATAAGGATTAAACACTTTCGAAAATCGCCGCCCCAAGACAACGTTGTCGATGAACCAACACTATCCAGACCGGACAACGTTGTCAACATCTTTGTAAATCGCCGTAAATGAATGTTTAGAGGGTGTTAAGTGAGAGGTTTAGAAGAAATCTATTACAAATCAAATGATTAGATTATTTATGTGCCACGCGCGACAAAAAATTTATTTTTGGTGTTACCGGAAAAACATTACCAAAATACACACACCCAATCAGGGGCATAAAAAAAGCCGCAAAAATGCGGCTTTTTCACAGCGTAAACAACAAGCTATAACGCACAACTTTATCTCACTGGGTGATGAGGCGCGCACGCAATTGGCGCAAACTTGCTTTCACACTACGCGCATTTTCGGGGCCCATACGCAGCATTAATTTGTGCGTTTGTGGCAACTGTTCCAGCGCAGGATCTGCATACTGGTAAAAGACTTTTGGACGAACTAACAATAAGTCACCCTGCTGATCTGGCGCTGCCAAAATATTATCTATAGCAGCGATGAGTACACTGTGAAAGTTAGGTTTTTTTAAGCCCAATTCACGGAAAGCTTCTTCCAGCAAAGGATAAAAACGACGATAGATTGCAATCGCAGCATCGCTGTCAATCAGCGCCAAAGTTGTCACATATTTTTCATAGCGCTGGTAATTGTTAGTGGACACGCGCTCCTGCTCTACTGCCTGACCTTCGATCATCACCGTAAAACTATCGGCAATAAACGGTGGTGGCGGCGAGACTACCGGGCGATATTCGTGAATAACTTTACCCTCGGAAATATTATTAACCGCCAGTACAAATTTGCGGATCAATTCCTCGGGAACCAATAACTGGATCAAGCCCTCGCCCCGCAATTGCATGAGGGCGGCAAGCACGCTGCTATCGCTCTCCCCCAGCGACGGCAGAGGCTCCACTTCAATGACCTGGGCGGGCGGTTGATACTCCTCGATAGGGGCAGGCTCAGCAGCGGCGCTACTGGCAGTAACAGTGGCCGGTGCGGTCGTGGCCGGTTTGACCAGAGTAGGGGTAACCGAGGGGCCATCGTCGCGCAGGAAGGTAAAAGCAAGCCCCAGCGCGATAAGCGCAATGACCACAGTAACTATCATTGCAGTAGAAGAAGACTTGGGACGGGACTGGTAATCATCACTCATGGCAAACCCTTTTGTTGGTGAGCTGGTTAAAACCTGCAACTAAAACTTTACATAAACATTGAGCTGCGCCTTGCAGCACAGCGTAATGGCTGTTTTGGCGCTATGGATTATGGCCTAATCCACACAAGACCTGACAGCCCTGCGCTTGGCTGGTTCCCCTTTTTTAGCGGTGACCGTTAGACTGGCCAGGTTTTGTGCCTAGCTTAACGCGCCACTTTCGCCTTGCCACCACTTCATCGAAGGAAATCTATGAGCTGCCCTGCCAAGTTTGCCGAGGGGTTTTACCTGCAACGCGCCCTGATACTCTGCTCTTTGTTGATTATGTTTGGCTGTACCAGCTTGAGTGGTTCGCAATGGGATCAGCGTTATGGTGCGGCGGTTCCACGGGAGCCAGGCGCCGGCCCGCAACAAGCGCAATACACCTACTACCAGCACACCAAACCCATCATTGAGCAACGCTGTGTAGTTTGCCACGGTTGTTATGACTCACCTTGTCAGCTAAAACTGGAGTCCTACGAGGGTTTATTGCGCGGCGCCAACCCTGCCAGGGTTTACGATGGAACCCGCCTGCTGGGGGCAAGCCTTACCCGCCTGTTTGAAGATGCACAAAGTACCGCCGAGTGGCGACGCAAGGGTTTTCACCCAGTGATTAACGAGCGTGGCAACAGCCCCAGTGCCAATATCAACGCCGGTGTCATGGCGCAATTACTGGAGCTCAAGCAGGATCACCCGCTGCCCAAAGGCGCCCTGCTGCCCGAGGCGTTTAATCTGGACATCAACAGCCCGCAGCACTGCGCAAGCATTGAAAACCTGCACAGCTATACCGCTAAAAACCCGCTGCTAGGTATGCCCTACGGACTGCCCGGGTTAAGCGAGCAAGAGCATAAAATCACCATGGACTGGCTCAAGCAGGGTGCGGCCATGGGTAAAGCACCTGTGCTACCCAAAAAGTTACACACGGAAGTAGCCCGCTGGGAATCCTTTTTAAATGGTGATTCGCTCAAAGCACAACTCGTGAATCGCTACATTTATGAGCATTTGTTTTTGGCGCAAATTGATTTTGCCGCCGCACCCGGCGTGTATTTCCGCCTGGTGCGTTCCAGCACTCCACCGGGCGAGCCACTGCAGCGCATCAGTACCGCACGCCCTTTTGATGATCCGGGGGTAACCCGCGTTTATTACCGCCTCTGGCAGGACCCTTCATCGGTCGTCGCTAAAACCCATATGCCCTATCGTCTGGATGTTGCCCGCGCGCAACAGTGGCAGGAGCTGTTTTATAGCGCGGATTATCAAGTCAACCAGCTGCCTGACTACAAGAGCGAGACGGCCTCCAACCCCTTTGTGACCTTTGCCCAACTACCGATTAATGCGCGCTACCGCTTTATGCTAACCGAGGCGGAATTCACGATTATGAATTTCATCAAAGGCCCGGTTTGCCGTGGGCAAGTAGCGCTCAACGTTATTCAGGATCATTTTTGGGTGTTCTTTTATTCGCCCGAATCACAGGCCACCGCCGAGCAAGCGCAATTTCTTGCCGACAACAGCAAACATCTGCAATTGCCCGCAGGTGCCGGCAATACTTTGCTGCCGCTCTCCAATTGGCTCAAATATTCAGAGCTACAAAAGGAATATATGGCAGCCAAAGCAGAGTTCATTCGCAATAAGGTGGCGACACGCGGCAAATTTGAATTGCACAGCATTTGGGATGGCGACAAGGGCACCAATAACAATGCCGCACTGACTATTTTCCGCCATGCCGACAGTGCCAGCGTACACAAAGGCTTGATCGGTCAATCACCCAAAACAGCCTGGGTTATTGGCTACCCGCTGCTTGAGCGCATTCATTATTTGTTGGTGGCCGGCTTTGATGTATATGGCAATGTTTCCCACCAATTACTTAGCCGCTTGTACATGGACTTTTTGCGTATTGAAGGCGAGATGAATTTTGTTGAGCTACTGCCTAAATCGGCCCAACAACCAACTCTGCATTATTGGTATCGCGATGCGGAATCAAACCTGCAAACTTACATCGACCTATATTTGAAGCAGGTGGAAGAGACCAACAATATCCAATACCAGACAGAGGCGTATCAGGAAGAGCTGTATCTCAAATTAAAAATGCATCTGGGTAAAGCGGCGCAATCCCATCACAACCTCAACACCGCTAAACTGCCCGCGCGCAAGTTGGCGCTCTATCAGCAGCTGCAAAACACCAGCGGCAATGCAATTCGCTTTTTACCCCAGACCACCCTGATCGAACTGCGCGGAGTCGGACTATTCAGCCTCATTCACAACAGTGCTTACTCCAACCTTTCTTCTCTGTTTGGCGAGGATAAGCGGCGTATTCCTGCTGAGGACAACCTTACCCTGACGCGCGGTGTGATCGGCGCTTATCCAAATAGCTTTCTACGTTTGGAATCCCATGAGTTGGAGGAGTTTATCGCCCAACTACAAGCGCTGGCGTCAGAGCAGGACTACTACAACTTCAAGAGTCGCTTTGGCATACGCCGCACCCACCCGGAGTTCTGGGCCTTCAGCGACAAGCTTCACCAGCTGTATGAAATTGGCGAGCCCGAGGAGGCCGCACTGCTGGATTACAATCGCCTGGAAAACCGTTAGTGCCGGCAGCCTGTGCAGCGGTAAGAAATCATCACACAGGTTCAGGACACTGCGTAAAATTGCGGCAGCAAGGTAAATGAAGTATTCTTTATAATAATCAATCTCATTTACATTCAAGACGATATTCGCTATGAACTCAGCTGTGCTTGATTCTCTCGCACCCGCACTGCGCCTTGATCAGTGCCGCAAAGGCGCCTCGGTGCGTGTCACTGGCATTATTCAACAGCCTTTATTCGGCAAACAGGATGAGCAGGTCAGCCTGCGCTTGAAAGAGTTGGGGTTTTTACCCGGCGCGATGCTCAAGGTGATTGGCTTTGGCCTTATGGGGTCAGACCCTATGGCAGTACAAGTCAATGGCACCAAGTTTGCGCTGCGTCGCGCTGAAGCCGCCAAAATTTGTGTAGAACCTGCATCCACCTAACCCCTTTCAAGCCTCTGTCAGGTAGCTCTATGTCCACCCCTATTCGCTTTGCGCTGATTGGCAACCCCAATTGCGGCAAGACCTCCTTGTTTAATCGCTTGACTGGCGCCCGCGCCAAGGTCGCCAACTACCCCGGCGTGACCGTAGAGCGCCGCTCCGGCATGGTCACCGGCCTTACTCAGCCTGCCGAGCTGCTGGATTTACCCGGCACCTACAGCCTGTTTGTGACCTCTCCCGACGAGCAGGTCGCCCGCGATGTGATTCTGGGGCAACTGCCCGGCGAGCGTCGCCCTGATTTACTGGTAGCCGTGGTGGATGCCTGCAACCTGCGCCTTGGCCTGCGCTTGGTGATGGAGCTGAAAACCCTGAATCGCCCCATGGTGCTGGCGCTCAACCAGATGGATGAAGCCAAACGCCGCGGTATTAGTATTGATACCGCTGCACTTTCGCAGGCTATTGGCATTCCTATTGTTGAAACCGTGGCGGTCAATAGCCAGGGCGTGAATGCGTTACGCAAGTTGCTTGACGGTTACGCCCAACAGCCGCCCTTGGCTGAGGGCGAACAAACCCTTGCCATCAGCGACAGACAGGAATCAGTGGAGGCACTTTATGCCGAAATTGAAAGCCTGATGCGCCAATATGTCATCGCGCCGGCACAGATGCCGCGCTGGCAGGATCGCCTGGATGCCCTGGTGATGCATCCGCTGATTGGTTTGGTGGTCTTGTTCAGTATTTTATTGGTGATTTTCCAGGCCGTTTTTGCATGGGCCTCACCCCTGGTGGATTTGATTGATGCCGGGTTCAGCGGCTTGGGTGAGTTGGTGGGCGCCTTATTGCCCGACGGGATTCTCAAAGATTTTATCGTAGAGGGCTTAATTGCCGGCGTGGGCGGTGTGCTGGTATTTCTGCCGCAAATTCTGATTTTGTTCTTTTTTATCCTGCTGCTGGAGGATACCGGCTACCTCACCCGCGCCGCGTTTTTGTTGGATCGCCCTATGCGCGGCTTGGGTTTGTCGGGCCGTTCGTTCATTCCACTGTTGTCCAGCTTTGCCTGTGCGGTGCCCGGCATTATGGCCACGCGCACGATTTCCGACCCGCGCGAGCGCTTTATCACCATTATGGTGGCGCCGCTGATGACCTGCTCGGCGCGCCTGCCGGTCTATGCACTCATCATCGCCGCCTTTATTCCCCAGCAAACGGTGTGGGGTATTTTTAACCTGCAGGGGCTAACCCTGTTTGCCTTGTATTTTGCCGGCGTTGCCAGTGCTGCGTTAATCGCCTGGATCATGCGCCGCCGCAGTGGCCGCGAGGAGTTCCCACTGTTGCTGGAGTTGCCTAGCTACCGCTGGCCTATGGCTTACCACCTGTTCATGGGCTTGCGTGAACGCGCGTGGATTTTTGTCCGCCGTGTGGGCACGATTATTCTGGCGCTTTCGATTGTGCTGTGGTTTTTGGCGACCTTTCCCGGCGCTCCGGAGGGTGCTACCCAACCGGCGATTGATTACAGCTTTGCCGGCCAACTCGGTCACTGGATGCAACCCTTCTTTGCCCCGCTCGGTTTTAACTGGCAGATGTGTATTGCGCTAATCCCCGCGATGGGCGCCCGCGAAGTGGCGGTGAGCGCCTTGGCAACGGTTTATGCCGTGGGTGAAGAATCCATTGATGTTGCACTTGGCTCAGCGCTGGCGGCCAGCTGGTCGCTGCCGGTTGCCTACGCCTACCTCGCCTGGTTTGTGTATGCGCCGCAATGTATTTCCACCATCGCCGTGGTCAAACGCGAAACCAACTCCGCCAAAGCCACTGCATTTTTCACAGTTTATTTGTTTGCGCTGGCCTATTTTGCCGCTTGGGCGACTTACCAGATCGCCAGCGCGATTGTGGCTTAAGGGGAGCGCACTATGTGGCAAGAAGTGATCGTCGGCCTATGTGTTATCGCGGCGGTGATTTTTTTAGTGCGCCGCTGGTTGTTTCCATCTGTTAACAAATCCGCTGCCTGCGGTGGCTGTGGCGGGTGCGATAAAACCAGCGCGAGCAGTTGCAGTAATCCAGCCGAAAAAAACCTCTAGTTATAGGTGGCGGCGAACTTAGAAAATCAATTCTCAACCATCCACCAATACCTCGGGTTATCCACCGGTGTTGCCTCGGGTAGCGATGGGTTGTGAAGCTGGATGGGGCGGCGGCCAATCAAGTGGGGCAAGCCGTTTTTGACGCGTGGATGGTTGGCAAAAAACTGTTCAAATTCACCGCTGTCGATTAATGCCTCAAACCCCTGCTCGATTCGTTGCGCGAGGGCTTGGTTATCTTTGTTAACGAAAAAATACATGGCGGCAGGGTAAGACAAATACCAATCAGGCGCGATGATCAAATCATAGCGCTGTAAAAAAGCGGTTTCGTTGGCAATTTCCGTTACTCCACGCGGGAAATAATCAAACCGTTTGGCCGCGAGCATTTTGTAAAGCTGCTCTTTACCCACGCCTTCGGTCACTGGCAGGCCATTCGCTTGCAATACCGCTGTGTCTGGCCAATTGGCGCCTTGCCCCGCAACCAGCTGCTGTAAATCCTTTAAGTTGCGCAGCTGTTTGAAGCGCGCTTCGTCCTGCCGGCGAATCACCATCAGGCGGGTGCCAATCAAGCCTTTGAACAGCGGGATGCGCACCGGGCGCAAGAGTTCTTCGCGGTGAATGGAGGTTACCGTCCAAAGCAGGTTGTTGGTGCGCTCTTTGTGGCTCAGTTCGGTGAGCCAGCGCCATTGGGTAAATTGGCGATCAGAAAAGCGCAGCTCGATTTGCTCCTGCGGCGCTTTGCTCGCGGCAAGCACCATGCGCAGCAAATTCACGTAATAGTCGTCCTCGCGCTCAGGGGTAACTGCCTCCACATTCACGACATAGGTGCCGGGTGCCGCAGCGTCAGCAACTATCGCTCGTTCCTGTGCCATTGCCGGGCAAACAGAAAACAATACTGTGAATATGTACCCGCGCAACTGCCGCATACAGAGTTTCCAAAAGTCATCTTGATTGAGCCTAGCACAGGTAAAGGGATGGCACCCTCAGGGTTGCTGTCGTATAGTCGGCAGCCTCTGCTAGTCCAATTAGGGAAACTCACGCAATGCAACAAAAACTGGAAACACGCACCTTTTTGCTGTTTTTATTCATCGTATCGGTAGGTTTTTTGATGGTGCTCAAGCCCTTTTTTGGCACCATTTTTTGGGCCTGCGCCATTACCGTTATTTTTTACCCTCTGCAGCAATGGCTGCTGGCGCGAATGAAGGGGCGAGTCAACACCAGCGCCTTGTTAACCCTTATGGCCTGCATATTAATTGTGGTGTTGCCCGTGACCTTATTGATCAGTTCAGTGGTCGCAGAGGGGGCCAAGGTCTACCAAAAACTGGAATCCGGCGAGCTTAACCCGGCCCAGTATATCGAGCAGGTGCGCACCGCCTTTCCCGCTGTTGAGCAGACGCTGGTGCGCTTTGATGTGGATATCGCCAAAGTAAAAGAAGGCGCGCTTAACGCCACCATGAGCGCTGGTAAATGGGCGGCGCAGAACGCGCTGAGCATTGGCCAAAACACCTTTAAATTGCTGCTCAATATTTGCCTGATGTTGTACCTCACGTTCTTTTTACTGCGCGATGGCAACTATCTGTTGGAATTGTTGATTCGCGCCCTGCCTCTGGGCGATGCCCGCGAGCGGATGTTGTTTGCAAAATTTGGCGAAGTGACTCGCGCAACAATCAAAGGCAACCTGGTGATTGCAGTCATTCAAGGCAGCCTGGGCGGGCTGATTTTTTGGATTTTGGGGATTCCCGGCGCCTTGCTCTGGGGGGTGGTGATGGCCGTACTTTCGCTGATTCCCGCCGTTGGCCCGGCGATTGTGTGGATACCAGTTTCTATTTATTTATTTGCCTCAGGGGAAAATGTGAAGGGCATTATTCTGGTGGCTTTTGGTGCGGGAGTAATAGGTTTGGTCGATAACATTCTGCGCCCGATTCTGGTGGGGCGGGATACCAAACTGCCCGACTATATTGTTCTACTGTCCACCCTGGGTGGTCTGGGCTTGTTTGGGGTGAACGGTTTTGTGATTGGGCCGCTGGTGGCGGCTTTGTTTATTGCGTTTTGGGGAATATTTATCCGCGAGGTGCATATTTTTTCACCGGACAGCCTGGCGGAAAATGAAACTCACCAAAGTACAGAGAGCATTAGCAATACACAATCCAAACAGGATTCTACGGTCTGATCTGTTAGACTGCCCAGCCTTTTTACGATTCAAGAGAATGAGTTATGTCCAAACAATTTAGCAGCGTTGAAGAACTGGTCAGCTACGGTATTGGCCGTCAAATGGGCGATCAACTGGCTAGTAATCCATTTGATGGTGTATCACCTGAAGCTGTTGCCCAGGGTGTGGTAGATGCGCTGAATGATGTGGCCATGCCTTACAGCAACGAGCAAATGCAAGCGGCATTTGAAGAGATCAACAAGCGTATGCAAGCCAAAGCGGCTGAACAGCACAAAGCCTTGGCTGGTGCAGGCGAAGCTTTCCTCGCGGAAAATGCTAAAAAAGCCGGCGTAACCGTCACGGCGTCTGGCTTGCAGTATGAAGTTATCACTCAGGGCACTGGTGCAATCCCGACAGCGACCTCCAAAGTAAAAACCCATTACCACGGCACTTTGATCGACGGTACTGTGTTCGATAGTTCCGTGAATCGCGGTCAGCCAATCGATTTCCCGGTCAACGGTGTGATCGCGGGTTGGACTGAAGCATTGCAGTTGATGCCTGTCGGTTCCAAATGGCGTTTGTACATTCCCCACAACCTCGCCTACGGTGAGCGTGGCGCCGGTGCCAGCATTGCGCCGTTTTCTGCACTGATTTTTGATGTTGAGTTGATTGATATTGTTGGTTAAGTGATTGCATTTGCAATCTGTAGGATGGGTGGAGCGCAAGCGATACCCATTTTTGACAGGTGCCAATCTCCTGCCCCAGCGCGGCTTCCGGTCTAGTCCCTGTGACACGCCGTGAATCCATCCCTGGAGGCTCGATGCCCACGTCCTGTGGGCATACGGTCCCAGAGACTAGACCGCAATCCCCGCTTCATCGCACTTGACCGATTACTCCTACTTTATTTTTTGCAGCTGTTGGATCTCCTCATGTGGTTTAAAAATTTACGCCTATATCGCCTTACCGAAGAGTGGACTATTTCCGCTGAAGAATTAAACGAAAAACTCGCCGAGTTTTGTTTTAACCCCTGTGGCAGCCTTGACCCAATGCGTTACGGTTTTGAACCACCACTGGGGCGCCACGGCAGTGAATTTGTACACGTGACTAACGGTTACGTGATGATTTGCGCTAAGAAGCAGGAAAAAATTCTGCCCGGCGGTGTGATTAAAGAACAGCTGGAAGAAAAAGTGCAGGCCATTAAAGAGGCCGAGTCGCGCCCGGTTGGCCGCAAAGAGCGCGACACCTTAAAAGATGAATTAATTTTCTCGCTGCTACCCAAAGCCTTTACCCGTTCATCGCTGGATTACGCTTACATCGCACCGCAGGAAGGTCTGATTGTGGTGAATTCTTCATCTGCAAAACGCGCCGAAGATTTGCTCAGTAAATTGCGCGAGGCATTGGGCAGTTTGCGCTGTTTGCCGATTGCGCCCAAAAATATTCCCACCCAGGTGATGACCCATTGGCTGCGTGAAAGTGAAGCACCGCACCAGTTTGAATTGGGTGAAGAGGTGGAGTTACAAGCTGCAAAAGATGGCCGCATAGTCCGCTGTAAAAAACAGGATTTAACCGCAAGCGAAATCCGCAATCATTTGGAAAGCGGTATGCACGTAAGCAAAATCGCGCTGGTGTGGAAAGAATCAATCAGCTGCATCATCGATGATCAATTGGGCATCAAGCGATTGAAGTTTGAAGATGTCATTAGCGATAAAGCCGCCGAGCGCAATCCGGAAAGTAAAGCTGAACAATTTGATGCAGACTTTGCGATTATGGCGATGGAGTTAAAAAACTTTATTAGCGCGTTGCTGGCAGCCTTTGGCGGTGAAGCTGAGCGCGAATAACAATTTTTTAGTTGTATTGGTCTCACCCTGGCTGAAGTTCTTGTTGTAATGGAGGCTGTAACTCTTGCACCACCACCTTGCGCGCTTCAGCCAGGGTTAAATAAAAACGCAGCACGCCTTTTATCGGTTTGATATTGGCGTGCGCCAGTGTACTCAGTGGCTGTTTGGGAATATCAGTCAGAATTAATTCGGTATTATTTTTTTCGCATTTGGCGATCAGTTTATTCAACGCCGACAAGCCACCCGCATCCAGTAGCGATACCTCTTTTAACGAGAGGATAATATGCTGCTGTTCGGTGCAGAGCGTTGAAAGTTCTCCAAAGACGCGATCAGCGGCGGCAAAAAATAATGGCCCGCTAATACTGAACGCCCGCCAGTTTTCCGGTAATTGTTTGTCATCAATTCGTCCATCACCTGTCACATCATCCACGTGGGTCATGGCCGCAATTTCTTTCATAAACAGCAGCGCCGCCAACACAATACCGGCCGTAATCGCAATCACCATATCGAATAATACCGTTAGCGCAAAACAGGTGATAAACACCCAAATATCACCGCGCGGCGCGGTTTTAATTAAGTGCACGGCTTTATGCGCTTCACTCATTCCCCAAGCCACCATCACCAACAACGCCGCCATGGCGGGCATGGGTAAATAAGCGAGCAGCGGCGCGAGTGCAACCAACCCCAGTAAAACGACTAACGCATGAATCATGCCCGCCACTGGCGATTCCGCACCGGCTTTAATGCTCGCTGCCGAACGCGCAAGTGCAGCAGTGGCGGTAATGCCACCGAAAAATGGGGTGATCATATTGGCGATGCCCTGCCCCAATAATTCGCTATTGGCACTGTGGCGTTTGCCGCTCATGCCATCCAACACTACCGCACACAATAAGGATTCAATCGCACCGAGCATGGCAATTGCAAAGGCGGCGGCGAGTAAATCCTGCACCACGCGCAAATTCCATTGAATCGATTCGCCATTTGCACCGGCCTGCAGCCAGGGCCATTCAAATTGTGGCAGCTGGGGTGGAATACCCAAACCGGTGGTGCCATCGGCCAAAGTGTAAGAAAAACGCGAGCCAATTGTATCGACAGAAAAACCTGATTGATTCAACACTACAGCGACCAGAGTGCCGACAATCAGCGCGGGCAAATGCGGTGGCACAGGCAACTTTAATAACGGCCACAACAACATGATGGCGAGCGTCGCGGCAGCGACAACAAAACTCGGCCAATAAAAATCCGGCAAGCTTTGTATTAACAACCAGAGCTTTTCCAAATAGTGTTCGGGCATATCCGGCAACTGCAAACCAAAAAAATCTTTTATTTGCAAGGTCGCAATCACCACCGCAATACCGGCGGTAAAACCAAGCGTTACCGCTTCAGGAATATATTCAATCAAACGCCCCAAGCGCAGCAGCGCCATCACCACCAAAATCCCACCGGCCATCACACTCGCCACCAGCAAGCCACCCAAACCATATTTTTGCGCGATGGGATACAGGATCACGACAAACGCCGCCGTAGGGCCGGAGATACTAAACCGCGATCCGCCCAGCAGTGGAATTAAAAACCCAGCGATGATAGCGGTATACAAACCATATTGCGGCGGCACACCGCTGGTGATGGCGAGTGCCATCGCCAGTGGAATCGCAATAATGCCAACGGTGATGCCCGCTAATAAATCGCGAGTGAAACGCGGCGCACCATAATGCTCAGCGATACACGCCTCGCGCAGCGCGTGACCAAGTCGCAGGGAGAACAAATGGGCGCGATGGGGCATAGGAATCCTTTTTCAAAATCTTAATGCGGATTTTTGTCGTCGAATGGCAACCGTGGTTGGCGGCAAATTACTTTGCAAAACTAACGCCAGAAACCACGTTCGCCATTTTTAATTACTCATCCAGTACGGACACTCACCACTGTCAGCATAGCTGATGCAATGGATAAACCGACTTTACAACTTCTTTACGCCCCTCCCTTCCAACCCACTCGATTCTTTACGCGTGTTTTCCCTAACCTGATCTGGTGTTTAACAGATGAGGTTATGCCCGTGAATACGTTGCTGTTGTTGATTGTTATAGCGCTCTCCATCTACTTGTGTGTGGCCATGGTCGCACCTGAAAAATTTCAGGAGTGAACCATGCTGGAAATTACGCTGATTGTTGGTGCCAGCCTGATACTGGCCTGGCCGCTGGGGATTTATATGGCGAGGATTTTCTCTGCGCAGCCGCACGCGAGCGACCGGATTTTTTTACCTATCGAGAAAACACTTTATCGCCTGTTGGGGATTAATGCGGCGCGCGGCATGAATTGGAAAACCTACGGCAGTGCGTTTCTGCTGAGCAATTTTTTGCTGTTTATCGCCGTTTTTTTGTTGTTTTTATTTCAGCATCGCCTGCCGTTAAATCCGGATGGCATCGGCCCGCTCAGTTGGGATTTAGCGCTGCACACCGCCGTATCTTTTATCACCAATACCAATCAGCAACATTATTCGGGGCAAGCACAGCTGAGTTATTTCTCGCAATCGGTGGCGATTGTGACCTTGCAATTTGTGACCCCGGCGATGGGTTTGGCGATCTGCCTTGCGGTGTTACGCGGCCTCCTCGGTGGTAAAAAGCTGGGCGGCAACAATAAAGATACCGCCGCCGAAGGCGAAGAGCGGGATCTGGGCAATTATTATGTGGATGTGACCCGCGCCGTGGTGCGCGTGTTAATCCCCGCTGCCGCTATTCTCGCGCTCTTGCTGACTTGGCAAGGCGTGCCGAGTACCTATGCAGGCGCGGCGACGGTCACCACACTTGAGTCAGCCAGTGTTGAACAAACAATCCCGCGCGGGCCAGTCGCGGCGATGGTGGCGATCAAACAACTTGGCACCAATGGCGGCGGCTGGTTCGGGCCTAACAGTACCAATCCACTGGAAAACCCCACGCCGCTAAGCAATGCGCTGGAAACCATGGCGCTGGTGCTTATCCCCATGGCGGTGGTGTTTATGGCGGGCTATCTGCTGCGCAGCCGTCGTTTTACTTTGATGTCTTTGGCGGCGATGGGAATACTCAGTATCGCCTGCATCAGCGCCAGCGTTTACAGCGAGCGCCAACCCAATGCGGCCTTTAGCGGACTCAGCGCAACTGATGTGAACATGGAAGGTAAAGAGGTTCGCTTTGGCGCCGATGCCTCCGCACTCTGGGCGACACTTACCACCCAAACCTCCAACGGTTCGGTGAATGCGATGCACGATTCACTCAACCCGATTGCAGGTTTAGTGACGCGCGCGGGCATGCTAATCAACGCCATCTGGGGCGGAATTGGCTGCGGCTTTGTGAATTTTATGGTGTATGTGTGGATCACTGTATTCCTAGCCGGTTTGATGATCGGGCGCACGCCGGAAATCTTCGGGCGCAAGCTGGAGACACCGGAAATTCGTCTGCTCGGCGTGCTGATTGTGTTGCCCAGTTTGTGCATTCTTGGGCTAACCGCCATCACGCTGGCAATCCCGTCTATCACCGGCACCAGCAACCCGGGTTTTCACGGTATCTCCCAAGTGATTTACGAATACGTCTCCGCCTTTGCCAATAACGGTTCGGGGTTTGAAGGGTTGAGCGATAACACACCCTGGTGGAATTTGAGCACCAGTTTGTGCCTCGCATTGGGTCGCTACTTGCCACTGTTTATCCCGCTGATGATTGCCGGATATCTCGCGCGCAAACGTGTCGCGCCTGAATCCAGCGCCAGTTTGAATATCGGCAGCACCACGTTTTGCCTGACGCTGGTGACGGTGATTCTGCTGCTCAACTTCCTCTCCTTCCTGCCTTCAATGGTGCTTGGCCCGATTGGCGAAGCACTGCAACTGGCTCAACATTCAGGGGCTGCCAAATGAAGAATTCGACTATCAAAAAATCCCAAAAAACAGCGCCTGCGCTCGACCAAAACCAAATCGTTGCCGCTTGCCGGATCGCCGTAACAAAACTCGATCCACGCAGCGCCAGTAAAAATCCGGTGATGTTTGTGGTGCTTATCGGAACCTTGTTAAGCGCTGGTATCACTTTGCAACGAGCATTCGCTGGCGCCAGTTTTGGCTTTGAGCTCACCTGCGCTTTGATCCTGCTGTTTACCGTCTGGTTTGCCAATCTGGCTGAAGCAATTGCCGAGGCGCACGGGCGCGGTCAAGCCACCAGCCTGCGTTCAGCACGCCGCGATCTGATGGCCGAGCGGTTAGATAATCATGGGCGTATCACTAAAACCATCCCCGCCACCGAACTGCGCAAGGGCGATAAAGTACTGGTAAGCGCAGGCAACTATGTACCTGCAGATGGCGAGATTATCGAGGGCGTGGCCAGCATCAATGAATCAGCCGTGACCGGTGAATCGGCGCCGGTATTGCGCGAAGCCGGTACCGATCACTCGGGCGTCATCGGCGGCACCAAAGTGTTGAGCGGCGAGATAGTTGTCGCCATCACCACCGAACCGGGCGAGAGTTTTCTCGACCGCATGATCGGTTTGGTGGAAGGCGCCAAACGCCAGAAAACCCCCAACGAATTGGCGCTCACCGTTTTGCTTGCGGCGCTGACGTTGGTGTTCTTAATCGCCGTGGCCAGCCTGCCCGCTATGGCCGGTTTTATGGGCGTGAATCTGGATAACACCATGCTCATCGCGTTGCTGGTTTGCCTGATTCCCACCACCATCGGCGGGCTTCTACCCGCCATTGGTATCGCCGGAATGAACCGGGCGCTGGCCGCCAATATAGTCGCCAAATCCGGTAAGGCCGTGGAAGTCGCGGGCGATATAGACACACTCATGCTCGACAAAACCGGCACCATCACCTTTGGCGATCGCCAAGCCACGCGCTTTTTGCCGGTGGCGGGAACCAGCGAACAAGACTTGCTGGAAGCCGCCGTTTACAGCTCGCTGCAAGACCCAACGCCCGAAGGCAAATCCATCCTCAAGCTGGCCGAAAATCGCGGGTTTCAGTTACCCAGCTTGCCAAGCGATGCGGTCTTTTCGCCCTTCTCCGCCGAAACACGCCTGTCGGGTTTAAGTCTGCCCGCAAGTGATGGCCAAACCGAAGGTGAGCAGGGCAAGAGTGCGCGCGAATTTGTCAAAGGCGCGGGCACAGCGGTAAGCCGCTGGGCAGAGGGTTACGATCTGTTTGTACCGGGCAGTTTGCAGGGTCTCATTAATCAGGTCGCGCAAACTGGCGGTACGCCGCTGGTGGTCGCGAGCAACACCGCCATCCTCGGTGTAGTGGCCTTGAGCGATGTGATCAAACCCGGAATCGCTGAACGTTTTGCCCGGCTGCGCGCACTAGGTGTACGCACAATTATGGTCACCGGCGATAACCCTATCACCGCGGGTGCAATAGCCGCCGAAGCCGGAGTAGATGACTTTATCGCTGAGGCAAAACCGGAAGACAAACTCGCGTTGATCCGCGCCGAGCAAGCGAAAGGCCGACTGGTCGCGATGGTAGGCGACGGCACTAACGACGCTCCTGCACTCGCGCAAGCGGATGTTGGCCTCGCGATGAACTCCGGTACTCAAGCCGCGCGTGAAGCGGGCAATATGGTGGATTTGGATTCTGACCCGGCCAAATTGCTCGCAGTGGTAGAAGTAGGCAAACAATTGCTGATGACGCGCGGCGCACTCACCACCTTTTCACTCGCCAACGATGTAGCAAAATATTTTGCGATAGTGCCCGCGATTTTTATCGCCGCGATTCCCAGTATCGGCGCACTGAATTTTATGCAGTTGCACAGCCCGCAAAGCGCGGTGATCGCCGCGTTGATTTTTAACGCGCTGATTATTCCGGCACTCATTCCACTCGCGCTCAAAGGCGTCAACCTGCGGGCAATTAGCGCGGAAAAATTACTGCGCAACAATATGCTGGTGTACGGCTTGGGCGGAGTAATCCTACCGTTTATTGCAATCAAATTATTGGATGTGATGCTGACACCGTTAATGTAAGGCGCCGTTGATGTAATTGCACCACAACCCTTTATGTCATTGAGGTTTACCATGAATTTTTCACTCAGCTTTTCACAACAATTTTTTACCGGTGTGCGCTTTTGTTTGCTGATGTTGATCCTGTGCGGAATCCTGTATTCCGCCAGCATCACCAAACTTGGCGAGCTATTGTTTCCCTATCAAGCCCAAGGCAGTTTGCTTGAGCATAAAAGCCAAGCGCGCGGCTCGGTGTTGGTTGCCCAAAATTTTAGCGGTGCAGGTTATTTTCATGGCCGCCCCAGCGCTGCTAACAATAATCCAACAGCGACTGGCGGTAGCAATCTCGCGCCTAGCAACCCAGCACTGCGCGAACGCGCAATTGCTGATAGCAGCGCGATTCAAGCGCGCGAGCAGATTAGTGCTGCGCACATCCCGGTAGACTTAATCAGCGCCTCCGGCTCCGGGGTTGATCCACACATCTCCCCTGCTGCTGCAGAAATACAAATCGCGCGGGTTGCGCGAGCGCGAGGTATCAGCGAAGCAGAGGTTGCGCAATTAATCGCGAACAATACCGAACAAAAACAATGGGGAATTTTCGGACAAGCGCGTGTTAATGTGCTTTTATTAAATCTCGCGCTCGATCAACTCGCTCCACGCTAATCACTAGATAACACTTGCCATGAACGATGAACAAACCCAGCGTCACCAACAAGCCAATGCGCTGCTAAAAACCGTGCAGCAGCAAGGCGGTGGGCAGTTAAAAATATTTTTAGGTGCAGCACCCGGCGTAGGTAAAACCTGCGCCATGCTCAATGCGGCGAAGGAATTGCAGCAACAGGGAACGGCAGTGTGTGTCGGCTTGGTGGAGACGCACGGGCGCGCCGAAACCGAAGCCTTATTGCAAGGCTGTACCCTATTGCCGCGCAAAACCATTCACTACCAAAATCAACAACTCACGGAATTTGATGTGGATGCCGCGCTCGCGCTGCACCCCAACGTTATTCTGGTAGATGAACTCGCGCACACCAATGTGCCCGGCAGCCGCCACAAGCGTCGCTATCAAGATATTGCCGAATTACTTAAAGCGGGAATCAATGTTTACACCACACTCAATGTGCAGCACATCGAAAGCTTAAATGATCTAGTGCTGCAAATTACCGGCGTACGCGTGCAAGAAACGGTGCCCGATTCGTTTATTGATCAAGCTCATGAAATTGTCTTTATCGATTTACCTCCGCAAAACCTGATCGAGCGGTTGCAGCAGGGAAAAGTCTATGTAGAGGAATACGCCCGCTCCGCGCTGGACGGTTTTTTCTCGCCCGCCAATTTAACTGCACTGCGCGAATTGGCGATGAAAATTGTTATCGAACATGTGGATGACTCACTCAAAACCAAGCTAGATTCACGCGGTGAACAACAACATTTAGTTATCAACGATAAATTACTGGTATTAATTTCCAACCGCAGCGCGCACGACTATTTAATTCGCATCGGGCGTCGTCTTGCGGAAAAACGCGGCATGAATTGGTTGGTGGTATGGGTGGACACTGGCCAGGTGCAACTACAGCAAGACAAAGCGCGCTTGCAATCAGCCATGACACTGGCGCAGGAGCTCGGTGCGCGCACCGAAATTCTGCGCGGCCCCAGCACCTGGCAAACCATTATTCCGTTTATTCGTGAAGAGCGCGTCAATACCGTATTAGTCGGTTCGGGCACACGCCGCTGGCGCTGGCGCAGACCACTTTATCAGCGCTTGATTAACAGTAGTTTAGGCTTGGAGGTAAGTGTCTACCGCGACCCGGATCAGCACAGCCGCGTTAATCATTTTATTCAACCAGCAGAAAAATTCTTGCCGGGTGCACGCGGCTATTTACTCAGTATTTTTGGTGTCGCACTCGCGACCATGATAGCTGTCTTATCGAAAAACTGGCTGCATCCAGACAATCTGGTATTAATTTATGTGGTCGCCGTGATTATCAGCGGTCTGCGGTTTGGCGCCGTACCGGCAGTATTTTCGGCAATTTTTTCTTTCTTCAGTTTTAATTTTTTTCTCACCGAACCGCTGCACACGCTCACGGTACACAATCAAGACGATATCACACGGTTAATATTTTTAGTTATGATTGGCCTAGTGTGTGGGCCCGCCGCCTCACGTATTCGCCGCCAATTTTTATTGCTCGCAGAATCTAATCGATACTCGGAGTCCTTGCAACGGCTCGCTGAGCAATTTGCTGTTGCCGACGACCAAAGCGCGCTATGGCAAGCATTGACTAAAGAACTCAACAGTTCGCTGCTGGCAGAAACCTGCATAGTGCAATTTAATAAAGATAATACTTTCGATACGTTTCCAACGCGCAGCGAAAAGTTCACCGAACTGGACATGGCCGCCATTGAATGGACACGCAAACAAGCAGCGGCCTCCGGACGTTTTAGCGATACACTAAGCAAATCCAGCTGGAGCTGTTTTCCTATCACTAAAAATAATAAAACTATCGCCGTAATACTGGTGCGTTTGCACAATGAAAAAAACAGTCTCTCCGCTTATGATCTGGATATCATCAACGCAATGACCCAACAGGCGGCCAATGCATGGCAACGCATCTACCTCACCAAAGATTTGGAGTCTGCGCGGGTAAAAGCAGAAATTGAACAACTGCGTTCAGCACTGCTCTCATCCGTCTCCCATGATTTGCGCTCACCGCTTTCCGCCATGATTGGCGCTGCCGACAGTTTGCGATTACTGGATCAACAACTCAGCAGCGAAGACCGCAATGAATTAATCGATACGATTTTGCAAGAGAGTCGTCGCCTTGACCGCTATATTCAAAACCTGCTGGATATGACTCGTCTCGGCCACGGCACCTTGAAAATTGAACGCGACTGGGTTTCAGCCAGCGATATTATCGGCAGCGCCCTCACCCGCTTAAAACGTTATAGCCCGGAAGCACTGATTGAATTTCGCGTGAATGGCACTGCACCACTGCTTTATGCACATGCCGCCTTAATCGAACAAGCTGTGTTTAATATTCTGGAGAATGCTGCAAAATTTACTCCGCCCGGCGAAAAAATCACTGTCACACTCGAACAAATTAATGATATCTGTAACATTAATATCGAAGACAAGGGGCCTGGCATTCCTGAAGATCTGCGCGAGAAAATTTTTGATATGTTTTATGTGGTATCCGATGGCGACCACAAAAAAAATAACACTGGTATGGGCTTGGCTATTTGCAAAGGTATGATCGCTGCTCATGGTGGCAGTGTAACTGCACTGGAAGGATCACAAAAAATCGGCACGCGCTTTTTGGTGAAAATTCCGCTACCATTAAATCAGAAATAAACAACCTGTTAAAAAGCACGAGCATTTGTGATGAGCGCAAAAATTCTGGTCATCGACGATGAAAATCAAATCCGGCGCATGTTGCGTATCGCCCTAAAAAGCGAAGGTTACGATATTAGCGAAGCAGAAAATGGCGAGCAGGGTCTCGCCAGTATTGTTCGCCAGCAACCGGATTTAGTCGTGCTGGATTTAGGCCTGCCCGATATGGATGGGCAAACACTTCTGTGCGAATTGCGCAGCTGGTCAGCCGTGCCAGTGATTGTGCTCTCGGTGCGCAATAGCGATAAAGAAAAAGTACAGCTGCTCGATGCGGGCGCACAAGACTATGTGACCAAACCCTTTAGTATTGAAGAATTTCTCGCCCGCGTGCGCGCCAACCTGCGGGACCATATTAAACAGCAGAGCGCACAGATTTTGGATGACGGCTATTTGTATATCGATTTAGGCAAACGCCTCGTCAAAACTGACAACAATCCCGTCGACCTCACCCCCAAAGAATACGCAGTGCTCTCCAAACTCGCCAAGGCACCCAACTGCGTCATTACCCAAACCCAATTATTACAGGAAATTTGGGGGCCAACGCATCAGGAAGATTCCCATTATTTGCGTATAATAGTCAGCCACTTGCGGCAGAAACTGGGAGAAGACCCAGCCGAACCCAAGTACCTCAAAACTGAAGCCGGTGTTGGCTACCGTTTACTCTTTGCGCCACGATAAATTGCACCGCGATAAATCGTACAACGTAAAATCCAAACGTTAGTCACACCCACTACCGGATTTATGATTATGCGTTTTCTCCCCCAGCTCGCACTGCTTGCGACCAGTTTTTTTATTATCAGCTGCAGCCCTAAGCCAGAAATGAGCAAAATTGAAGGTTTTGCACAGGGCACTACCTACAATCTCACCTTTGAATTGCCCGCTGGGAGCAATCAACCGATAGAAAAAATTGAAACTGCCATCAGCGATGAATTGGCGCGTATGGATAAGGTATTGTCAAACTACCGCGATGATTCGGTGATTGAACAATTTAATGCGCAACAATCTACCGATGCCATTAACGTTGATGCCGAGTTGGTAGACCTGGTGGAAATTGCACGCAGCATTCACCGCGCGAGCAACGGCTGTTATGACTTGACCATTAAACCCTTGTTTGACTTGTGGGGTTTTAAAAACGATGTATTCACACCACCCAGTGACGATGCTCTGGGCGTCACGCTCGCTAGCATTGGTTTGGATAATTTGGAAACGCTGGGTGCTACACAGCTGCGCAAACAACTTCCCAATTTGCGTATCGATGTTTCCTCCATTGGCCAGGGTTATGCTGTGGAACGTATGGTGAAAATTCTTGAGCAATTTGGCGTGACCAATTATTTGGTAGAAATTGGCGGCGAGCTGAAAATTCAAGGCAAAAAAATTAATGGAGAAGCCTGGCGTATAGCGCTGGAAAAACCCCTGCCGAATGAGCGTAAAATGCATAAAATTGTGAGTTTTGATTCAGGTGAACCTATGTCACTGATCAGCTCGGGAACCTATCGCCATTTTTTTGATGACAAAGGCAAACGTTACAGTCACATTTTGGATGCACGCACCGGTAAACCTGTTGAGCACAATACAGTCTCAGTTACTATTCTGATTCCCGATGCCACATTGGGCGATGCCTGGTCCACCGCATTTTCTTGTTTAGGCAGCCGCGAGGGTTTAAAAGTCGCCAATGAACACCAATTGGCGGTGCTATTTATTGACCAGGAGGGTGATCAACTGATTGAAGTCGAATCAGATGCATTAAAAGCACTCAAAGGCATCAGCTTTAAAACTCCCTAACCGGATCTGGTAATGAAATTTCTAATTTACGGTTTATTACTAATATTGGTATCTGGAGATATCAGGGCAAACACTGGTTCAACCGCTGAACTCACCCTCATGAGTTACAACATTCGCTGTGGTTTTTGTGAACCCGCAGAAAGCCCCAACCACTGGAGTAAACGTAAATTTTTAATTGCAAAATTAATTCAAAGCCATGCACCAGACATAATTGGCTTACAAGAAGCCGAATTGTTTCAGGTGCAAGACCTGGCAGCGCTGCTTGATGGATATAAATGGGTGGGCGTTGGTCGTGATGACGGTAAAACACGTGGCGAATCCACTGCGGTACTCTTTCGCAGCGAGCGTTTTGCACTGCAACAGGAAAAAACGCTCTGGTTATCGCCCACACCGGAGCTGCCTTCAAAGGGCTGGGGTGCTGACTTTCCACGCACACTCAGCATACTGCAGTTAATCGACCTTAAAACTAACAGCCCGCTGCATGTTTTAAATACGCATTTTGATCACCACAGCGAACTTGCACGGCAAGAAAGTGCACATTTTTTACTTGAGAAAATCAGTCAAATCGCTCCAACAGAACCACTTGTTCTAATGGGCGATTTTAATTTTGTCGCACCCAGCACTAGCTACGCCATCATCACCGGAGTCTTACGCGATGCGGAAAAGATATCCCGCTCTGCGCCCACTGGCGGTCAAAAAACGTTTAACGACTTTGGCAAAAATACGGAAGCCGCTAACAAGATTGATTTTATTTTTGTCAGTCAACTCGCGGAGGTTCTGGGGCACCAGATAGATACCACAACTTATAATGGACGCCACCCTTCGGATCATTATCCAATCCTGGTCAAACTAAGCATTCACTTGCCTGCCAGTAGAGCATCCAAGTCCTGACCGATATATTTCCCCTCCACCCATTCCGCTAAATGGGCACCCATAAATTCAATAAAGTTTTGTGCACTGACAGGCAGGCGACGATCCCCGTGTTGCACCAAATACCAGTGACTGTGAAGCGGAAAATCACGCAGCTTAATAGGTGCAACACGCGCCTGAGATTGCGCCAGCGTATGTTCGGAAAGTACCGCTAAACCCAAACCATTTTCCACGCTCATTCTTATCACTTCATTACTTTCAATTTGCATGGTGTTGTGCAGTTGCAAATTGTTTTCGCGCAAATAATTTTCAAACACCATGCGCGTGGCACTGCCCGGTTCGCGCATTAAAAAACGTTCATCCACCAGCTCCGCAAATTCCACATCGGCACGCTGTGCGGCCCAGTGATGGATTGGTGCGATCAACACCAAAGGGTTGCGCAAAAAACGCCGGCTCACTACATGATCGCCCGTGGGTGGGTGACTGAATAAATACAAGTCATCCAACTGGTTTTGAAAGCGCTGCAACACACTGCCGCGATTGCCGATATTAAATGTCACATCCACCGCTGGGTACTGCTGCGCATAGGGGCTTAACAAACGCGGCAATACATATTGCGCCGTAGTCACCACGCCTATACTGAAATGGCCTTTATTGCCCCTGGCGGCATCCGTTAAAAAACCATCAAAGTCCTCAAAGCGGGTCAGTGCATCCAGCGCCGCGTGGTACAGCTCGGTGCCAACAAACGTTGGCTGGTAACGCCCGTCGCGCTGCTCAAGTAACAACTCGCCAACCGCTTCGCTCAGGCGTTTTATCTGCAGGGATACGGTCGGCTGGGTCAGGTGCAACTGTTGCGCCGCTTGCGAAATAGAGCCAGTACGCACTACCGCGACATAGACCTGAAGTAAACGAAAGGTAAGGTGGCGAATATTCATGGCAATAAAACCCGACAGCACATAGATAATTGTAAATATATAAAATACAAAACATTAATTATCATCAATTTAATCATTTAGCGACAATAGCACCAATCCTGTTATCTCCTCGAGGAGCGAATCGTGCCCGATATTGTTGTTATGTTTTTTTTGCTGGGTGTTCTGGCAGGTTTAGCCAAGTCAGACCTCAAAGTCCCCAAAGCCGCCTACGACACCCTGAGCATTTTGTTGATGCTCACCCTCGGCTTAAAAGGCGGCCTTGCACTGCATGGCCAAGTCAGTTGGAACCTTCTGCCTGAAGTGATTACGGTGATTTTGCTCGGCATCGCCATCCCGCTTGCGCTTTACCCGCTACTGCGCAAACTGGTGCTGCTGAATGAAGCCAACAGCGCTAGTATCGCCGCGCACTATGGCTCTGCCAGCGCCGGTACTTTTGCAGTGGCACTGGCATTTGCCGAGGCCAATAACCTGAGCATCGCCCCACAAACCACCCTGTATTTGGTACTGCTGGAACTGCCCGCGATTGTGGTGGCGATTCTGCTCTACAAAAAAGCCACAGGTAACGGCGGTAGCATGAAAGGCATCTGGCACGAGGCGCTTACCAGTCGCGGCGTAGTCCTGCTGACCGGTGGCGTTGTGATTGGCTACCTCTATGGCCCGGAAGCCAGTAAAGACATAGCACCATTATTCCTTGGCGCCTTCAAAGCCCTGCTCGCCCTGTTTTTATTGGAGATGGGTGTATGCGCCTCACAACACCTGCGCCCCTTCCCAAGCCAGCACTGGCGCTTGATTAGCTTCGCCCTCATCGCCCCCTTCGCGCTGGCATTGGTAGGCATTACCGCCGGTATCGCACTGGACTTGCCACAAGGCAGCGTATTGATCCTCGCCGCCCTGACCGCAAGCGCCTCCTACATCGCCGCCCCCGCTGCTATTCAAGCCGCCATCAAAGAGGCCGACGTCGGCCTCGCCATAGTCGCTGCACTGGGTGTGACCTTTCCGCTCAATGTATTGGTGGGGATTCCGGTGTATCACCAAGTGATGTTGTCGTTGATGGCCTAACAGCCAATCGCTATTAAGATTGCTTGATAACACCATCCCGATGCGCAAAAGCGTCGGGATGGCATGTCTGGGCATAAAGAATGCCTTCGGCATCCCCCTGCATCGTGCTAATATGCGCGCCTTTTTTCCGATTCCGGCTCATTTTTTGAGCGCTTACTCATTCAAATTCAGGCGAGAGCTATGGCTAGAAAAGTTGCGGTGATTATGGGTTCCAAGAGCGATTGGGCCACCATGCAGGCGGCAGTAGAAATACTGGAGCAGATGGGCGTTGAATACCACACCGAGGTTGTTTCTGCCCACCGTACTCCGCAAAAGCTAACCGAGTTTGCAGAAAACGCGGTAGAGCAAGGTTATGCAGTGATTATCGCCGGCGCCGGCGGTGCTGCACATTTGCCGGGCATGGTAGCGGCGCATACGCGCTTGCCGGTACTGGGTGTGCCCGTGCAGAGTAAGGCGTTGAGCGGTGTGGATAGCCTTTACTCCATCGTACAAATGCCCAAAGGTGTGGCGGTGGGGACTCTGGCGATTGGTGTGGCAGGTGCGTTTAACGCCGGTTTGCTGGCCTGCCAGATTCTGGCGGTAACTGACCCGGCCTTGGCGATCAAGATAGAACAATTCCGCCATGACCAGACTCAGGCGGTGTTGGATAATCCCGATCCAAGAGATCAGTAATACTTCCCAGAATTATTTCCGGTTTTGTAAGCAGTTTCCGAGGTTAGGCATGAGTCAACGAATTTGGGTTTTAGGTGCAGGCCAATTGGGCGCTATGCTCAAACACGCCGGTATGCCATTGGCGCTGGATGTGTGCCCCGTGGATATCAATGAAAGCAGTGCTCCTGCCTTGGCAGCCGATGACCTGGTCACCGCCGAGCGCGAGCAGTGGCCAGAAACCCTGGTGACCCATGCCCTCGCCCAACACCCGCGCTTTATCAACCAAAACGTATTTGGCCGTTTGGCCGATCGCAAAACCCAAAAAGAATTGATCGATTCACTGGGTATAGCTACCGCTCCCTGGCGTAATGTTGCTAATGACATCACCGCCAACGAACTGCGCGATCAGCTGGGCGAGCATGTACTGCTGAAACGTCGCACCGGTGGTTACGATGGCCGCGGCCAACACTGGTTGCGCACCGATGAAGATCAAGTCCCCGAGGATTGGCAAGGCGAAGCCATCGCTGAACAGGCCATAAATTTTGACGAAGAAGTGTCGCTGGTAGGTGTGCGCAACCAACAGGGCGAATGCGTGTTTTATCCGCTCACGCTGAACCTGCATTTGAGCGGTATTCTCTATGCCTCGGTTGCGCCACTGGCGCGCCTGCAACCCTTGCAAGCACAAGCCGAATCCATGCTCGGCAACATTCTGAACGCACTCAATTATGTGGGTGTGATGGCGATGGAAACCTTTCGTGTTGGCGACCAGTTACTTATTAACGAACTGGCACCAAGGGTACACAATTCAGGCCATTGGACACAGGCTGGAGCGAGCATCAGCCAATTTGAATACCACCTGCGCGCCGTTGCCGATATGGCGACCCCCGCTCCGCAAGTGATTGGCCAGAACGTGATGATTAATTTGATCGGCACTGACTACAATCCTGCGTGGCGCGATCTGCCTTGCGCACGTACTTACTGGTACGGCAAAGAAGTGCGCCCTGGCCGCAAGGTTGGCCACATCAACATAGTGAGCAATAACCTCACCGAAGTACGTGAGACGCTGGTGTTACTCGGCGATTTGCTACCTGAGCACCACTACCGCGAAGCCATCGATTGGAGCCTTAAAGCCATAGAATCGCTCTAACAAAAAAGCCGGATCCGCTCCGGCTTTTTTGTTAGTTTTTTGTTAATCGCAAACATCCAGCAAGATAGCCCTGTGATATTTTTACCCACATTAACCGTACTAGACACAGATTCGATCTTTACCGGGAGTACTATCGCCTAATGGACCTTGAATTAAAAATCACCCCCCACGAGCAGTACATTCACGTCAATGTGCGCGGCATGGGTAACTATGAAAACGCGCTACTGATGTGGCGCAGCGTTGTTGACGCCTGTGAAAAACAACAGTGCTTCAAGGTGCTGGGCGAACAATATCTCTTTGATTCGGTCTCCACTGCCGAAGCATTTGATCATCCCGCACTGTTTAAGAAACTCGGTATAAACAGAAAATATACTTTTGCATGGGTGGATAACAATCCACGCACACTGGAGACAACACAATTCGTGCGCGATGTTCTCGCCAACCGCTCTATGGGCTACGGCAGAGTATTTACTGATGTAGAAGCAGCCAAACGCTGGCTGCTGGAGCAAGACTAGCAAGACCCTCTGTTGATTAGCTGCATTATAGGACGCTAGTCAAATCACCAGCGAGAGATGCAAGCGGCAAGTAGAATCTTCGTCGATCTACATTCACCACCGCGCTCAAGGAATTAAATCGTTAATGAATAAATCGTTTGAAAATAACGTCACCATCACTCCGCACCTGCAAGAAAATTATTTGCATGTGGATGTCACTGGCATGGGCAATTACGAATCTGCGCTAACGTTATGGACGAGCATTGCCCAAGCTTGTGAACAATACCAATGCTTCAATGTCCTGGGTGAGCAATATTTAGTGGCCACTGTTAGCACCACGGAAGCCTTCGACCATCCGGCCTTATTTAAAAAAGCCGGCATTACCGCTAAACATCGCCTTGCATGGGTCGATAAAAACCCGCGCACCCGCGAAACAACGGCTTTCATTCGCGATGTGCTCACCAGCCGCTCTATCGGTTACGGCCGTTTGTTCAATGATTTGGAAATAGCGAAACGCTGGCTACTGGAACAACACTAATTCCCCCCTCTTGATTGCTCTTGACTATCACCGGCTGCAGGATAACCCACCACCCTCGTGGCACCTATATCGCCGATATGTATGCGGTGAATATCGTGGATGTAGCCCACGAAGTTCGCAACAAAGGCATGAGCTGGCAGGACGGCATTAACTCGGTAGAAGCGGCGCAACAAACCATCCAAACACGCTGGGATGCCTACCTGAATACCGAATTGGTTGATGCAGAAAAAAAACTGGTTGATGAACTAAAACCTTTGTTAAAAACAGCAGACAAAGCCACCGCCGAATTAGTGCAAATTTTTTCTGCACAAGAACAGCAACAACTCGACAACTTTGTCTTAAACCAACTTTACCCCAGTATTGAACCAGTGTCGGAGCGTTTTACCCAATTAGTGGATGTGCAGCTCGCTGTGGCAGAGGATGTTTACAATATATCCAACATCAATTACGCACGCGCCAGAGCATTAAATGTTGGGTTAATTATTTGCAGCCTGCTTATCAGTGTTCTGCTTGGTTTTATTATCAGTCGCAGCTTATTGCTACAACTCGGAGCTGAACCCAATTACACCTCAGACGTCATCTATCGCATTGCACGGGGTGACCTGTCAGTAGAGGTAAATACCAATCCCAAAGACCAGGGCAGTATTTTATTTGCAATACGTCAAATGGTGGTGCGCCTTTCAGAAATTATTGGCGATGTTCGCTCAACTGCAGACTCATTGTCATCGGCCTCGGAAGAGCTGAGTGCAACTGCGCAGTCACTCAGCCAGGCATCCACCCAACAGGCAGCCAGCATTGAAGAAACCAGTGCCGCAATGGAAGAAATTTCTGCGGCTAGCGATGAGCAAACTATGGGCGCAAGCCAAATCACTACCGCTATTTCACAAATTAGTATTGCAACTCAACAAAACTCTTCTTCTGCAGAAGAACTCTATTCCACTGCAGAAGAATTAACGGGCCAAGCGGTGCAATTGCAACAAATGATGGAGTTTTTTAAATTGCGCAGCCAAGTCGCATAAATATTCTTAAAACCCTTGCATGCTTGCTCCCGTTCGCGGGAGCAAGCTCTTATAAAATCCACACCTCTACACGACGATTCATCCGCCTTCCCTCTTCCGATTTACTACTCGCCAGTGGTGCTTCATCACCCATACCACGCGCCACCAATGGATAAATACCACGCGCGATTAGCTCCTGCTCTACCACCTTGGCGCGCCGCAAGGATAACTCACGATTCTCCGAGCTATCGCCCTCGTCATCCGTAAATCCAAAGAGCTGTACACGTTTGGGGGCGTTGGCTTCCATATACTTTACCAAGCGCTGTAAATCGCTGATGGCTTTAGTATCCAACTCATCACTACCATCTTTGAAACGAAAATTAATAGACAGGCGCTGTGAGCGATTAGTTAGCTGACGCATTTCTTCCGGATAAAAACTATTGCTAAACGGCTGACCGGTTTTAATATTTTGTGAGACCAAACCAATATCTTCAACAATGCTCTGACCGCGTTCAGTTGCACTGAAACGCACAAATTCTTCGGCATCATTATTGGTGCTTTTCTGCGGCAGGTAAAAATACAAACGGCGCGCCAGCGGATAATCCTCAGTGCTTACCGTAAAATGGGTTGGCACAATGGCTTTTGAATTTTTGGTTGATGATATTGCCAACAACTTGGCGCGACGCACATAAGGCAAGCCGATAAAACCAATTGCATTTTCATCTTTGGCCACAGCATCTGACAATTCAGTACTCGACTCAAAACGTTTTGCAGAAAGGATTATGGTGGCAGCTGCCGGATCCAAAACCATACTTTTGAACGAATCCCAGGTGCCTGAATTTTCATCGCGCGCATAAAGGTTTATAGGTCTATCATCACCACCAAGCTCAGACCAATTAGTAATTTCACCGGAAAATATTTTTACCAACTGCGGAATTGACAAGCTGCTTAATTTATTGCGGCTATTCACAATAATGGCCAAACCATCCAAGCCAATAATGTGTTCAGCGCCCGGCTCAGTGAGATCGCCTTGTTTATCCAGCAGCAAGTCACGCTCCTGCTCTTTTACCCGGCGCGAGGACATTCCCAGTTCAGCTTTACCGCTGAGCAAATCAGTAAACGCTGTGCTGGAACCGTGCGCATGAATTTCTACAAATTCTACCCGCCCGTTAATTTCAGCACTGACCGCCTTCTCTACCGGGTTATTGCCCTGCTCGGTTTTGATATTGGCGCCACCACGTGCCATCAGATAAGACTCAACCAAACGCGGTGCGAGTTTTTCACCCACAGTGTTAGAGCCATGAACGCGAAATAACGGCGTAGTTGCACGCACCAATGTACCGTTTGCAGGTGCAGCATTGGCAGCCAGGGAATTAGCAGGCTTAATTTTCGCCTCACTGATGGCCTGCACCACAAACACTTCACCGGAATCCAGTGGCAAAAAAGAACGCAATAGGTATCCACTTAGAATCAGTAATAATGAACAGGCAACCGCAGCCAGACGTGTAAGACGAATACCTTTCTTAGTTTTTTTGGCAGGTTTGAATTGCTCGCCGGTATGGGTTGCAGAGGCGATGGAGTCTTCCAGCTGGCGAACGTCCCACACCAATGCCGTTAGCTCTTCATTGTTGGCGCTGAGTGCTCGCTCTAGTAATTCGTTGCGATATTCATCATCTTTTAACACCATATTGAGCGGAATATGCATTTTTAAATGCACTTCGCACAAGCGTTTCAAATTCCACAACTTATCAACCAAAGTGACATTATAGTGAATGTGTTTATGGGATTTGGGGGACATGGCGCTTCTCGCAAAATAATAGAAGCGCGCACTATAAAAATGACAGATGACAACTAGATGACAAAGAAGTAAACAACAAAGAAGTAGATAAAAAACAAGCAGATGACAAAAAGTATCGATAAAACTTATTTTTTGGCGTGCTCACGCCGCAGCTGGGTCAAGCCACTTTTTATCCACTCCAGCAAATCATCCGCATAGAGCGGTTTGGAAAAGTAAAAGCCCTGCACTAAATCCACACCTAACTCAGCAATAATTTGGAAGTCCTCCTCGGTCTCCACTCCCTCGGCAACAGTAATTAAATTGAGTTTTTTGGCAAGCTCTACCGTGCTGGAAAAAATCGTTTTTTGTTGCGGCCGCGCCGCTGCGCGGTGCACCAATGAGCGGTCCACTTTTAGTTCTGTCGCAGGCACACGTGACAACTGCTGGGCATTCGCAAAACCGGTTCCGTAATCATCAATCGCAATATGGAAACCTTTCAAGCGCAAACGTGCCAGTGTGCGTATAGCGCTGGCTAATTCGCCCAGTAACGCGTTTTCGGTAATCTCAAATGTGACTTCATTAAAGGGCACTTCATATTTCTCTGCCATCGCGCACAACCAATCCACTATATCGATATCGGCAAGGGATAAAGGCGATAAATTGAAAGCAAGATTAAAGCGCAGACCATATTGTTGCCATTGACGCTTGTGTTTAAACGCCTGCTCCAAAAGACTGCGTGTCAACGCATCAATCAAACCATGACGTTCAGCCAAAGGAATAAATACGCCGGGCGATATCATCCCTTTACTGGGGTGGCGCCAGCGTGCCAGCGCCTCTACACCGCGTAACAGCAACCCCTGCACGGTTAACTTGGGTTGAAATGCCAAAGTCATTTCACCATTAACCAGCGCTTCATTTAATTCAACCGCAGTCACCTCTTGTTCAACAACCGGATGTGCTTGCTGTTTGGCAATTTTGGCATCGTGAATGTAACGAAGCAGACTGCATTCCAGCGCGTCGGGTAAAAGTGGCTTTTGAAAAGTGCCCAACACGTGCAGCCCGTCAGCCTCTGCCATAGTGCCCACACTGGAAATTAGAATAGGATCTTTTGCGCTGAGAATAATCACACTGGTGGTTAATTGTTTTTGCGCGATAGAGCGGATCAATTCCACGCCATCCATGATTGGCATTTCCAGATCAATCAACACTACGTCGATGGGGCCGGCTTCAAGCCGCTGAAGTGCATCCGCACCATTGGTAGCGCCATGCAATTCGGTGATACCCAAATCGCGGCATAAATCCTGCGCATATTGTCGCTGTGTCAAACTGTCATCGGTGACCAGTACACTTAATTCTTTAATGGTGGATTTCACACCTTACCTCCCAGTACTGCTGGAATCTGTGCGAGCGACATAATTTCTTTTGCCGCCCCCAGATTGATTGCCTCTTTAGGCATACCAAAGACCACGCAGGAGGCTTCATCCTGAGCGATAGTACGGCACCCGGCCTGGCGCATTTCCAATAATCCGCGCGCGCCATCATCACCCATTCCGGTGAGGATTATTCCCATCGCATTACGCCCTGCAGCGCGGGCTGCTGAACGAAATAACACATCAACCGAGGGGCAATGACGATTCACACTCGGCCCCCTGAATACCTTGGCAACATACTGCGCACCAGAACGCTGCACTTCCAGATGATGCCCGCCAGGCGCAATGAGCACCCGCCCGGGAATTAAACGGTCGCCGGATTCAGCCTCTTTAATGTCCACCTCACACAGGCCGTCCAGACGTTTGGCAAACGCAGCGGTAAATTTTTCCGGCATATGTTGCACCACCGCAATTCCGGGGCAAGTGCGCGGAATTTTGGCGAGAATCTGCTCCAAGGCCTGGGTTCCACCGGTGGAAGTACCTATGACAATAATGCTGTCTGTGGTCGCGGTCATTGCCACCAAATCCACTGCAGGCGCCGGTGTGTTGTGCTTTATTGACGCAGCAGGCAAGGCGCGTTTGGCAACGTGTGCACCCGCTGCACCACGCACCGTCTGCCAGAGTAAATTTTTGGCCTCCAACAAAAAATCCTTAACACCCAGCTGCGGTTTGGTAATTATATCTATGGCACCTGCAGAGAGCGCTTGCAGCGAAAGCTCCGCGCCTTTCTCCGCAAGCGATGAGCAAATAATTACCGGTGTTGGCTGCTCACTCATAAGGCGACGTAAAAATGTCAGCCCGTCCATCCGCGGCATTTCGATATCCAACACAATCACATCGGGCCATTTTTTTTGCATTTGTTGCTGGGCAAAAATAGGGTCTGATGCTGTGGCATAAACCTGAATATCTGGCGCTTCATTAAGCACGGCTGTCAGCACCTGGCGCACCACCGCTGAATCATCAACGACTAACACATTTATAGTCATAACACCGTTATTTCCTTGCTGCTAAAAGGAGATGTTTCATATTCTTTGCACGAAGGCTTCACTGAAACGCAACTCCTTAAGTATTGCCCATCACAAGCTGATTACAAGATTTCAACCGGCATTCATTTGATAGTGTTTTACATGGATTTCACCGGTGGCCACAATCAAAGTTAGAGACCGGGAAATAGTGCCCCCCACATCGACGCGGTAAGGCTGGATCTGCTCGCGTTGCAACCATTGGCGCGCATAGCGAATATTGTCGTAACCAATCGAGGTGGGGCTATTAAAAGCAAACATATCGCCGCCACCGAATACGGCGATATGAAACTCCTTGAGTTGGGCATATTGCAGCATCGCAAATTTCATCGCCGCCAGAGCATTATCTGCATAACGGCAATCCGACTCTGATTTGTTACGCGGTTCCTGAGGCGAATGATCATAGGGCGATGCAGGCAGCAAGTAATGACAGAGACCGCCGATTTTTAATTGTGGATGCCAGGCAGTAAGCGCCACACAGGAACCCAGCAAAGTATGCAGGCGCTGATATTCAGCGCCAAAGTACCAATCCCCAGGGTGAATAATGTGCAAGTCCTGGCCGGATGGCAGCGTCATAAATTCACTAGGCTCCCAGCCTGTATATGGCGGGTTTGACAGGTACAAAGCGTGAGCTAATCCCATGCAAACTTTCCGAGTGCCCCACAAATAAAATTCCGTTGGGTTTCAAGGTAGTAGCAATTCGCTCCAGAATTTTTGCCTTATTATCATTTTCAAAATAAATTAATACGTTGCGTAAAAACACCAAATCAAATTGACCGAGATCGGGAAACTCCTCGTGCAGATTTAGCGTAAAAAACTGAACCGATTGACGTAACTCTGCATTGACACGAATGTGCCCCTCCTGCGGGCCAATCCCTTTACGACAAAAGCGGCGCAAATATTCTGGAGGAATATTTTTTATGCGCATCTCCGGATATATACCAACCTTCGCCTGTTCAATCACTTTGCGATTAACATCGGAACATAACAATTCCCAAGGGTTAGTGCAGCGCTCAGTAAGCAACATAGCAATGCTGTAAGGTTCCTCGCCGGTGGATGCCGCCGCACTCCACACGCGAAAGCTGCTACCGGGTTTTAGTTTGGGCAGCATTTCATCACGCAGATAATCAAAATGTTTTTGTTCGCGAAAGAAATAGGTTTCGTTTGTTGTTATCAACTCCAAAGCCAAGCTCAACTCGCTGGTTCCCTGCGGGCTTTGGATGTAGCGATAATATTCATCAAAACCTTTTATATCGCAGGCAATCAGCCGCTTCCACAGGCGATTACTGAGTAACGCCTTTTTCTGCAGAGGCAAAAAAATACCTAATTTTTTTTCAATCAACTGCTGGAATAACTCGAATTCGCGATCCGATGGAATTACATTCGACATATCAGTTGTCATGACACTGTCCGTCAATTAAGTGTAGCGAACGAAATCTTTGTCCAATTCATCATCGCTCAGGACTTTATGTGTCGCTGGTTTGCGCGGTTTGATTTTAGGTGTGGGTTGAGATGGCGCTGGCGAACGCGGCTGATAGTGGCGCTGGCCCGGATCAGTATTACTCAGGGTGAAATAACTCACCGACTCTTGCAACCGCATTGCTTGTGAGCTCAGTTCCTCAGAAGTGGAACTTAATTCTTCAGCAGCCGCAGCGTTTTGCTGCATGGTTTGACTCACCTGACCTATGGCTGCGTTGATCTGGTTTACTCCAGCCGACTGTTCGGTAGAGGCAGCAGCAATTTCCTGCACCAGGTCTGCAGTTTTACGGATACTTGGCACCATGTCCTGCAGCAATTTTCCTGCATTATCTGCTTTTGTTACCGTCTCGCCAGCGAGCGAACCTATCTCCTGTGCAGCAATCTGGCTGCGCTCAGCCAGCTTACGAACTTCCGATGCCACGACCGCAAAACCACGACCATGCTCACCCGCACGCCCTGCTTCAATTGCTGCATTTAATGCGAGCAAATTGGTTTGATAAGCGATGTCATCAATCACACTAATGCGCTCAGCAATTTTACGCATAGCATCAACGGTACTTGCCACAGCGTTTCCACCGCTAGCAGCATCGGCTGCGGCTTTTTGAGCCATGCCATCGGTCACGCTGGCATTTTCGTTGTTCTGGATAATCGAGGCTGACATCTGTTCCATAGACGCTGACGTTTCCTCTACGCTCGCAGCCTGTACTGATGCCCCCTTAGCCAAGGATTGTGCTGTCGCGTTTACTTCCTCTGAGGCCGAAGCCAAGGCATCCGCTGAGCTGCGCACTTCACCAAGCACTTGCGACAAGGTGTTGGACATCTCGCGAATAGCCGCGAGCATACTGCTACTGTCACCGGGTTTCAGATTCACTTGCTGGGTTAAATCACCAGCTGCAATGCGTGCCACTACGGCGGCGGCATAGTGGGGTTCACCACCCAACTGACGCAGCAAATTGCGGGTGATGAAAAATCCAATCAATGCAATCGTAATTAACGTAATGAGTGCAGTAACAATGGAGAAAACTGTTGCACTGGATTTGGTCTCCAGTGCTGCATTTTTCGCATTGGTTGCAAGCTCCATGTTGTATTCAATATGTTTTTCTATCGCTGCCGACGCAGCCATTGCATCGGAAACACCGGCTTCGAGCAGCTGATTTGCAGTTTCATTATCATTTTTATTGGAAGCGGCAATAATGGCGGGTATATGTTTAAGATAAGCATCAAAGGCTTCAACATCTGCTTTGAGAAGCTGAAGATCCATATCATCTGCCAGCATGGTTTCATATTTTTTCAAGCCAGCTTTCACACGGGCAATAGCCTCGTTCATGCTCTGTTCCAACTGACTGGATCGTGAAAGATCTGTATTGAGGATATGACGATTCAAACGTATGCGTGAACGGTAAACGTCATTTTGAATTTCCGAAAGCAAATACATGCTAGGGATAACACTCACGTTACTGTAATTAGTTTGTTCAAATACTTTATCGATCTGTATTTGGGAGGAACCCGCTAAAATAATAATACCGAGTAAAGCTGCGGCCACCAGCAACAACATTTTTTTTGCAACACTCATCTTATAACTCCATTTTATCCATTTAATAACAACGCACCGGATTCCTGGCAACTATTCAGCTTATTGGTTTACAGAACATTGAGCCGGCATTAATTAAAACGTACAAAATTTTTATCTATATCATCTACAGACTGTGGCGCTGACATTTTTTTAGGCCGTGTCGCCATCGCTCTTATACCACCGACAGCGGAACGATTTGCTTCGCTCTTTTTATCGAGTTGTAATTTGAAATAGGTCATTGACTCTTGTAAACGAATGGCTTGGGAGCTCATCTCCTCGGATGTAGAACTCAGCTCCTCCGAAGCCGCCGCATTTTGTTGCAAGGTTTGACTGACCTGACCAATTGCACCGTTAATTTGTGCTACACCGGTATTTTGTTCAGCGGAAGCAGCAGCAATTTCCTGCACCAGATCCGCAGTTTTGCGAATTGCAGGCACCATTTGATTGAGCATAGTGCCTGCAGTTTCAGCACGTTTTACCGTATCCAGCGCCAATGTTCCTATTTCCTGTGCAGCAACCTGACTGCGCTCGGCAAGTTTGCGCACCTCCGAAGCAACCACAGCGAAGCCGCGCCCATGCTCGCCGGCACGCCCCGCTTCAATCGCCGCATTCAACGCCAGCAAATTGGTTTGATAGGCAATGTCATCAATCACACTGATGCGCTCAGCAATTTTTTGCATAGCGGCTACGGTACTCATTACCGCATCACCGCCACTGGCCGCATCGCGCGCTGCACTTTGCGCCATGCCATCAGTGATTTTTGCGTTCTCGGTATTTTGTGCAATGGACGCCGACATTTGCTCCATTGAAGCAGAGGTCTCTTCCACACTTGCAGCCTGTATTGAAGCGCCTTTTGCCAGAGATTGAGCGGTTGCATTTACTTCTTCTGAAGCTGAAGACAGTGCATCTGCTGAACTGCGTACTTCAGCAATAATTTCAGCAAGTTGTTTACGCATATTGGCAACACTGGCCAACAGCGACGTCTCATCTCCCGGTTTTAGATTTATATCCAAATCCAAATAACCATCGGCAACTTGCGACACAATGTCAGCAGTGTAAGCAGGCTCGCCGCCCAGAGTGTTGAACATATCGCGAAAAATATATGTCATCACACCAATAATAATGCCCGTGGCGATTGCTGATATAAGCACCAATAGCTTTACCGTGTGACTGTAAATTTGATTGGTTCTCTCTTCTGATTCAACTAAATACTGTGCAAAGCCGGTGGATGTTGCATTGGCCAACTCATCCATTTGTCGACTGGTTTCACGATCCATACCGCTTACTAATTTGTCTACTATTTTCCCGGCTTGTGGATCTTGCTGATCAAACTTTTCCAATGCAGAGCGATAATTTTTTCCAAGCTGTTTATGCTCAAGCACCAAAGCTTCTGTAACTGAAGTGGCTACCCCCTCCTGTTTTTGCAACTCAATCGCCACTCCCAACTGTTCTTGCACAGCAGTTTCAGATTTGGCAAAACCATCGACATAGCGCATAAACTGATCGGGATTGTTGCCGCGAATCAGAATATTCTTCCACTCCTGAACCTGGGTTTTGAAATGAATGGAAGCTGCCTCTATGGCAGCCAAAATATCTGCGCGGCGTTGCACATGTTCAGATGTATCCTGCACAACTGTATTGAATTGACGCAGCTGCATATATGCAGAGACACCCAAGGTAGACAAGCCCAGTACAATAAGTGTACTGAGCAGCAAAATTTTTGCTTTTAACGTCATTCTGGCGAACATGGAAAACCTCTTATGGATATAAAGCAGCACTCTTTGAAGCTACTGCAACTGCGCTTCAACTAAATGCGCTAATTCACGAATAGAAAGTGCGCTATTAGCATCCAGTAGCACAATAAATTCGTCATCGCGTTTGGCGATCCCATGAATAAAATCCGCACGAATATTCGCACCGAACGAAGGCGCATCCTCTATATTTTCATCATCCATTTCGATTACCTCACTAACAGCATCAGCAAGCAAACCGAGCACATGATTTTGCTCATTATTTTCCAGCTCAACAACAATAATGCAGGTTCGCTTTTGCACCTCGATTGGCTTTCGGCCCAGGCGCACCGCCAAGTCAATCACCGGCACCACCTCACCGCGCAGGTTAATTACCCCACGCAAAAAATTCGGCATGAGCGGAACTTCGGTAATTCCACTGTATTCAATAATCTCGCGGGTTTGCGACAGCTCCAAACCGTAGTGCTCATTACCAATATTAAATGTAAGATATTGTTTGATGACTTCGGGCACATGGCTTTTTTTGGTTTTATTCAATTGATTCATGACTATTGCTCCTGCGCAGTCAGAGGCAGCGCGCTATTGCGTAGATTTTCACGATTGATGGCATAGCTGATGAGTTGCTGGATATCCAAAATCAAAGCAACAGCACCAGTACCCAATAAACTAGAGCCACCTATCCCTTTTAAGGCTTGGAATATTGGGCCCATGGGTTTTACGACAGTTTGAATTTCGCCGTGCAATTCATCTACGACCAAACCAGCTCGCTTCTCACCAAATTGCACTACCACAATTTTTTCGCGTTCCGACTCAGCTCCCTGCAAGGAAAATATTTCACGCAGGCGAATATAAGGAACTTGCTCTCCGCGCAAATTGACACAATTCTGACCCTGAGTATGGCTCAGCGAATTCAAATCTACACATTCAAGAATGGTGTTCTGCGGGACAATAAAGTCTATTGCCCCAGCTACAACATGGAAGCCATCGATAATAGCGAGGGTTAGTGGCAAGCGAATATTCAAGCTGGTGCCAACACCCATTTCGCTTTCTATTTCGACACCGCCCTGCAATTCCTCAATATTGCGCTTCACTACATCCATCCCCACACCGCGACCGGATAGGTTGGTGACCTGCTCGGCAGTGGAAAGGCCCGGATGAAAAATTAATTGAAAAATCTCTTGCTGGCTCAGATGGACACTTTCATCAAGAATGCCGTTGGCAATCGCTTTTTTGCGAATCTTTTCTACATCCAAACCGCCACCATCATCATGAATTCCAATTACTATATTGCCTGCATCGTGGCAGGCGGTAAGCTTGATGGTGCCCTGCGCTGGTTTACCGCGCGCCTGACGCACAGCAACAGATTCAATACCGTGATCCATTGCATTGCGCACTATGTGCATCAATGGGTCATTTAATTTCTCCACCATCGAGCGATCCAGCTCGGTTTCAGCACCTTCAATTTCTAACTCAATTTCCTTATTCAAACTTTTTGCAGTATCGCGCACTACACGTTTAAATTTTTGAAAGGTATCGCCCACCGGCACCATCCGCAGCGTTAACGCTGCATCACGAATCGCCTCCGTAAAATTACCCATTGAGGTCACCGCCTCAATTAGCGTTGGATTCCCCATTTTTGACGCAAGCAAGTCAATGCGCTGACGATTAATCACCAGCTCACCGATCAAGTTTATTAACGTATCCAAACGCTCTGCGTCAACACGAATAAAACGATTTTCCGGACTGGTTTTTTTCTCATTGTTTTTCTTTTGCTTGTCGAGTGCTGCACTCACAATTTCTGGCGCTACCGCCTCACCTTCCACCAAAATATCACCCAGCATACTCACTTGGGCTTGGCTTTTGGCTTGTTGTTTCTGCATGGCCAGCGCTGCATCCAATTCCTGATAACTAATCGCATGACTTTTTACTAAAATTTCACCAAGGCGCTTGTTATCTTCTGGTAGGGATTTAATAAGATTGATGTAAGCTTCAATATTGCTGCGCGGCGGAATAATAATTAACTCTGAATCCTCCCGCACAAACATAAAGGCATCTTCAATTTGCTGCTGGCTGGCTGTGCTGGATAGCGCTATCTCAAACCCCAGGTAAAGCTGCTCGGGATCAAAATTTTGGTAGTCAGGCAAATGATCGGTAATCGTGGTGATGTGTGTAATTTCACCCAGCGTGGAAAGGAAGCGCATGATGGAGAGCGGGTCCATACCGTTGCGCATCAAGTCCGGACCAAAGCGCACGGAGATATGCCAAGATTCGCGCTCGCTCTCACTCACCAGCGACTTGATGTAGTCCGCTTGTATAGTTTGACTCGCCACCGCGGAAACAGGCTCTTCTGTATTTTTTTCTGCAAGCCAAGGCTGTAATGAATCGAGTAACGCTTGTCCTTTTGCCAAACACTCGGCATCGTTAGCGCGCCCCTGTAAGGCATGGTCGATTAATAGCGCAATGTGGTCGCGACATGGCAAGAGAATACTGAGCAGGTCGCCACCAATCGTAATAGTGCTATCGCGTGCGCGATCCAAAAGATTTTCTACGGTGTGCGTAAATGCCACTATATCGTCCAACCCAAACAATCCGGCTGAACCTTTAATAGTGTGCGCCGCACGAAAAATTTCATTGATAGTTTCTGGATCTGAGTCACCTTCATCCAGTCGCAATAGCGCAGACTCCATGGAGTTAAGCAAATCTTCGGCTTCTGCAAAAAAGGTTTGTAATGCTCCATCGAGGTTCATAGGCTCGCCTCCTTTGCATCCTGGGTGAATTGCGAATAAATATCGAGCTTGAGCAACACCGAATCAACAATTTCATTACTTTTCACAATAAAAATATTTTTGTTCACATCAGAAAAAAATCGCTTGGCAAATAGTAATAGCTGCACACCTGCAGTATCTATTTCACCCACCTTATGTAGATCTAAAGCAATATTCTCTGTGAGCCGCTCATGGTCCGCAAAAAGCTCGTCTTTGGTTTCTGTAACCTGGTAAATGGTGAGATCACCATCAAATGCCAAGGTAGTAATATCCTTGTTTTTTTTGCGTGTAATTTTCATTGCTCTAGCCTATTGATTAAACCATCAACGATTCATGTCCATCACGCTACCTTTAATAACAATAAAGAAGTGCTATTAGATGAGCATGGAAACAGCTTGCAACATTTGCTCCGGGCGGAAGGGTTTCACAATCCAGGCTTTTGCACCGGCGGCTTGGCCCTCCCGTTTTTTCTCTTCTGCACCTTCAGTGGTCAGCATGATCACTGGGGTAAATTTATAGGCGGGCTTTTGTTTCATTTCTTTTACGAAACTAATGCCATCCATGTTCGGCATATTCACATCAGAAATCACCAAATTGATTTTTTGTCCATCGAGTTTGTTCAATGCATCTTTACCATCGCTGGCCTCTACTACCGTATAACCCGCACCACGCAAAGCAATACCTACGACCTGACGAACACTGGCAGAATCATCAACCACTAAAATAACTTTAGACATTCACTACTCCCTAAAAAAAGGTAATTTCAGAATTGCTTGGACTTTTGGAATGGTTGCCACCGCGGTGCACATCCACTTGCTCCAGTGTGGTGTAGGTTTTTTGCACCGCGCGCAGCCAGTCATTGATATCAATCGGGGTAATCAATTCACCATGACGAATACGTGTTTCCTGCTCAGAAATAGCACCCACCAGTTTTTCCATATCATCAGTGACATGACTCAGAATCTGGCTGACACGATCCTGGAATTGCAAATTAACCAGAACTTCCTCCACACTCGCCTGCACAGCAGAACTTTCATGTTCAAGGGTTTGCGCTGAGTGCATAATACTTTCGCTGGACTGCTGGAATTGTTCGAGCACCTGGGTGATGGACTCTTCTGATTTACTCAATCGGGAATTATCTTCCGCGGCATATTCTGTAGTGCGTTCAAGCGTGGTTTGCAGCACAGAATTTACTTGTTCAATACGTCGCCCAATGCGTGCACCGGTTTCACCCGAGCGAGTGGAAAGCGTGCGCACTTCGTCCGCAACCACTGCAAAACCGCGCCCATATTCGCCAGCTCGCGCCGCTTCAATGGCCGCATTTAATGCCAGCAAATTCGTTTGCGATGCTATGCCGGCAACATCGGCGCTCATGCCGCTCAGTTCAACGGTGATTTTGGACAAGCCGGATATTTCTCCCAGCAATTCATCGCGCTGATTAATTGCCTGGCGCAAATTTTGGGTGATTTCATTCAGTTCACTGTTGGCGAAATTAATCACACCGCCTAACCCCCTACTTCCACTCATATTGCCGGCGGTAGTTGCAGAACTGGCAACGGCCGCCTGAAGGCGCTGATGAATATCTGAAAAGCGGTTTACCAATTCAGTGATACTGGACTCCAATTGATGACGAGCCAACTCGGTTTGACGCTGCCACAGGGGCAACACTTCTTTAATTAATTGTTGATAGTTTTCCAATAGAGGTTTGTATTGTTGCGCGCTATTTAATGCGGCCTGTGCCTTGTCCAATTCTGCCGCCAGCTGGGTCGAGCGCGCGGCCTGCTGATTGGCCGCCATAAAACTCACAGCGGCGGCAATGACGATAATCAAACTCAGCATCAGCTTCACTAATCCGCCCAAACTGCTGAAAAATACCAGTGCAAGCGCCATCAGGAGCAACACTGCAACCCCAGCCATCAGCGGCAAAAACGAAACAGGAGATGACCCGGAGGTAGCGCCGGATGCGGCACTGTAGGAATGGTTGTTACGCATCAGAAATATCCGTCTAAGTGAGGTGCAAATCGAGCTTTTATGCTGTTGTGTCGCCGCAAGCGCGCCTATCGGGTAGGTGTTTTAGGTATAGACCTGGTTCAGTTAGGTGTCAAAAAGCTGGATTGAGTGGAATTACTCTTGTGCAGCGCGCAGATTGCAGCTTGGCAAAGGGAAAATAGCCACAAACGCGGCAGAACCTTTTGGAAAATAAAAAACGCCCGATCCTGAGACAGGATCGGGCGTTTTTAATCAAACAAGGATGATTAGATGTTTGAGGGGTTATCCATCAACCTGTATTGCGCATACCGGCAGCAATACCCGCCATGGTCACTTTTAGTGCGCGCTCCAGATCAGGACTAATGGTTTCACTGCTGCGATAACGCTTGAGCAACTCGGCCTGTAAATAGTTGAGCGGATCCACATAGGGTTTACGCACTTCCAGTGACTGACGCAGCATAGGCTCATCGGCCAGTAGGGTGTCCTGCTTTTTCATTTGGTTAATCAGCGTCTCCAGCGCTTTCAGATCGCCGCGCAACTGTTCACCCAAACCACGGTACTCCACTGGCACCAATTGCTGTTCGTAATAGGTGCAGATAGGACCGTCAGCTTTACCTATCACCATCTCCAGCAGATCCAGGAAACTGGAAAAGAATGGCCAATTGGCAATCATGTCTTCGAGCAACTTGGGATCATTCGCCAAGGCGTACTCAAACGCCTGACGCGTACCCAACCAAGCGGGTAGGTTAAGGCGCACTTGCGTCCAGGCAAATACCCAAGGAATAGCGCGCAAACTTTCTACGCCACCGGTGGATTTACGTTTTGCCGGGCGACTACCCAATGCCAGCAAGCTCAACTCCTGCTCAGGCGTCAGGTTGCGGAAGTAGGGAACAAAATCTTTGTGACCGCGCACCACTGAGCGATAGGCTTCAAGACTCGCCTTGCCCATGCGCTCGATGAGATCGCGCCATTCATCTTTAGGTGCCGCATTGGGCGACATAGTGGCACGCAGGGTTGCGGTCACGTAGGAAGACAGGCTGCTAAACGCAACACGCGGCAGGCCGAATTTGTAGCGAATCATCTCGCCCTGCTCGGTTACACGGATCCGCCCTTTTACCGAACCGGGTGGTTGCGAGGCCATGGCTTTCTCTACCGGGCCGCCGCCGCGACCAACGGTGCCGCCACGACCGTGGAACAGCACCAGCGACACGGCATATTTATCGGCCAGCGCGACCAGTTTTTCCTGCGCCTTATATTGCGCCCAGGTTGCGGCCAATTTGCCCGCATCTTTGGCTGAGTCGGAATAGCCGATCATCACGGTTTGCTGCTGGGCAGAATAGTGTTGATACCACTCAAGCCCCCACAAACGCTCCATCACAATCGGCGCTCGATCCAGATCGTCCAGCGTTTCAAACAGGGGAACGATCGGCATATTCCAGGCCATGCCGCACTCTTTCAACAAGAGTGCTACAGCGAGCACATCTGAAGGTTGCTGCGCCATGGAAATAATGTAATGCGAAAGTATCTCACGCGGCTCTTGCGCTACCACACGACAGGTAGCCAAGACTTCCGCAGTCTCGTCGCTCATTGGCCACACTGCCGGTAGCAACGGGCGCTTACTGGTGAGTGATTCGAGCAAGAAGGCTTGACGCTGCTCTTCTGACCAGGCGCGGTAGTCGCCTAATTCGAGGTATTGCACCAACTCATCGATTGCCTGCACATGGCGGTCGCCATCCTGACGCACATCCAAAGGCACGAGGTTGATACCAAAGCAGTGAACCCGACGGATGGTATCTACCAGCGGGCCGTTGGCAATATGTGGTAAGCCCACCTCATTCAAGGAACGGAAGCAGAGCATTAAGGGTGCGAGCAAGTCTTCACGACTGGTGATCAAATCGGATGGCACCTCAGTGGCACGACCCTGCAAGCGTGCCTCAGCCCATTCCAAAGTCGATTGAATACGCTGACGCAAGCTGTACATGGCATCGCGATAAGGTGTTGGAGAGTCGGGGTAGATGGCGCGCAGCTCATCGCTTGCTTCGCTCATACTCAAGTCACCGCCCAAACTATAGATATCGCGCGAGTAAAGCTCAGCCGCCATCCAACGGCCCAACAAAAGCACTTCACGGGTAATTTTGTGGGTTACGTTGGGGTTGCCATCGCGGTCACCGCCCATCCATGAATAGAATTTGATGGGGCGGATATCCACCGGTAAATGACTACCCAAATGACGCTGTGAAAGGCGATCCAGATGACGAATAAAATCAGGAACCGCTTGCCACAAGCTATTTTCTATAACAGCAAAGCCCCACTTGGCTTCATCCACAGCGGTCGGACGAGTGGTACGAATTTCATCGGTAGCCCAAATTTCTTCGACCAAGCGGTGCAAACGGCCGCGCAGCTTGTCCTGCTCAAAGACCAGTAAGCTGGGGTTTTGGCGATCAGCCAGGGTGTCTACGATCTGGTCGTATTTGCGAATCAAGGTGCGACGGGTAACTTCGGTTGGGTGGGCAGTGAGTACCAGCTCGATTCGCAACTTGTTGATTAGCTCACTCAGGGCATCTTTACCCTGGCTAGCCGCCAGCTCGAGGATTAGTGCCTGCAGCTTGTCTTCTGCTTCTGCTTCTGCGCTGGAGAAGTACTCCTGATCGGCGATGTTGGCCAAGTTCAGGAATTGGTTAAATGCCCGTACTATAGGAAGAATGCTCTGGTCATCCAGACTGCTCAGCATAGCCACCAGCGACCCGGAATCCCCGTTCTCGGCCTTATTGATGGCCTTGCCCAATTTACGGATACCTTCGACTTTAGAGAACAGCTCTTCACCCTCATGGGCATGAATAGTTTCACCCAATAGTTCCCCCAGCAGGCGTACGTTTTCGCGCAGGGTTTCAGGCAGTTTTAACATGAGCAACTCTCCAACAATCGATAAGAGGAAGGAACAAAGAGCCAAACAGGAACGGGATTATTCGTCGCCAGCTGGATTTTCGGCCAACAAACGCAGCAAAAGGTTTAAAAGCTGCGAAATCTGTGCCTAATTGTAAGAAGGCAGAGGACCAAGCGCCGCGAGTGTTAACGGCGGCCGCGCAGATTACAAAGCCCCCCTCATGGATGCAATAGCCTGCCAAAAAACCAACGCGGATATGGTTAAAAAAATTCGCTTTGTTTACACAAACAAAGGAGCTGGATTTGGCAGCATGAGCGGTGCAGGGCTGCATATTTTGCACGAAATTAGCGCAAACGAGAAATCATACGCCATGAATTGTTGATCTACTTATTCACAAGCAAGTATCCACAGAAGCTGTGAATAACTCTGTGCATGACCTTTTGGTAATAGAGCGGAGCACCGATTATTGCTGGTGGCGAACCCGCTGTTCAATTCCTGCACGGCTCCCGCGCACCACTCATTCACTGTTTATGCATGACTCAATCTGGTGCTTTAAGCGCCAACGTCAGGGCTGATAACTCAGCGTCTATAGCTCGCGCTTGCGCTAATTGACTGAACCAATCCCCCAGCCCTTCACCATTGGCCAGCCCCAGAATAACCCCCAGCACCGCCCCACGGTGGCAGTTATCGCCGCCTAGATTGGCATTGACCAACAGCGCTTGACGCGGGTTATCGATGTACTTCCAAGCCAAGTAAAGCAGGCTGGGCCATGAATCATCTATATAACAGGCACGCGAAAACTTGCCTCCAACCACCTGATTGTCATCGCTATAGCGCCGCACCAGCTGCGCAAGATCAATACCGGCCGAGTGCCGCGCCGCAGCAGCGATTAACTCGCGGGCATCGCCTTCGCCAAACAACAGGCCATCAATCAGTGCGACATAGGCATCACACACCTGCGCAAGATATTTATCCGGGTGAGTAAACTGTAAATGCAGGCGACACACTGCTTGTACCTGAACCAGGTCACGCTCATGCAACAACCCTGCAAGCGCGATAGGTGCAATCATCACCAAACCGCCGACCGACGCCGTATCGTGAGTCACCGCCCCACAACGCTCCGGAGGTAAACCTTTTGCAAGATTGGCAAAAAATCCACGATGAAAAGACTCGGCATAGGTATCCGGATGCTGAGGGGTATCCGCCGTCATAAACTCAATATAACGGCGTAAAAAAAGCCCAGCGTCATAGCGGCCTTTATTGGCCGAAAGGCAACCTATAACCAGGCGCAGGCAATACGCATTCAGGGTGTTTTCACCGGCAGACAGGCCACGATGATAATGCTGGTTAGGTACACCCCAATACTGGCGCTTGCCTTTCAAAATAATATCGCCAACAACCTGCGCCGCAGCGCCAGCTTGCTGTGAGCCGCGCCCACCGCCATTGGTGGAATGCAAATTCATAATAGAGGAAGGGTGATATTGAGGCGCCGCTTCCATTTTTTGTATGCCACCGGGGAAAGCGCGATAAATATCCAATGGGTTGTAAAACCAGTGCACCGGCATAGCCAGCGCATCGGCAACCAGACTGTTTTGTAGCGCGGCAACCAGACGAGATTCTGGATGTGAATAATTCATGGAATGCACCTGCACAGTCACAGACTAAATGCCGCAAAGACCAACGCAGGTACAGCACCCACACTGAGCGCGATGCGCAAACTCCAAAACCAGCGTGGAATTAATTGCGCGCGCCAGAGCAGCGTAAAATCCAATAACAACTGCAGCAACAGCAACCCCGCCATTCCCAGCAGTGCAGCCTTTGGGGTAGTCATCAATAGAAACCAGGCCAGCAAACAGGGGCACAAACTCCAAGCAAACAAAACGCTGCGTTTGCCCGCACTCAGCGCCATCTGGGGTAAAGAAACAGCGATACCCCACCAAATAGCGCCAACAAAGGTGAGAATCAGCGCCGCATAATTCAACAGATAACTCCGGCCAGCCGCCGCCAGAGCACCCTCCGTCCACCAAGGGGCCAGAGCCAACGCCCAAAAAGGCACCAGGCCCAATACCCCACCGGCGATGGCAACGCGATTAACAGCAAGAGAATTTTTCACACTCACAGGCACATCCGCATACACAGCTAAATGGTTGATTATTCGATAGCCAAGCGGGATGGGATCATGCAGGCAATAAGCTCATGCGGGCACACCCCTTAAAAAGCCACGTCAGGCTCGGGCACTGCAATCAAATTGCACATCAAATCAGCCCAAAAAATGTCGATTAATTTTACGTATACCCCACAAAAAAATGTGAACCAATCGACTATCACTATGAAAGCTCTGGCTAATCAAAAAATGGAACAGGAGTTGCTAAGCGCACCTCGAGATATTTTCTCGCAGCACGCAAATACAACTTCAAGGACATACTATGAAAAACACAATTAAAACTACCCTCGCGGCCCTGGCACTTTGCGCAACCAGCCTGGCCACTGCAGGCACCATAAATCTGACTGGAACCCTGCGCGACATAGACGTAGCACACCCCGATTTTGAAGATTGGTGCTGCGGTGCGGTTGATGGCTTGGTGAAACAAACTCTGGGCGCAGACGGCACACCGGTTTACAACGGCGGAGCGTCTTTAACCACTGCAGCCAATTTCGCTGATTGGTTCGGCAGCGGCACTAACCATGTGCTGGGTGAAAAATCCTTGTCGCTGACACTGGACAACACCATCTCTGGCAACCCTAACGTTTATACCTACATCAACGACAACTTCTTCCCATTGGATGGTGAGTTAGGTGGTAATCAGGGTTATGGCCACAACTATCATTTCACCTTCCGTTTAAACACCACATTCACCTACCAGGGTGGCGAATCATTTACCTTTACCGGTGATGATGACGTTTGGGTGTTTATCAACGATCAATTGGTTATCGACTTGGGTGGCGTTCACGGCGCACTGAGCGAAACAGTAAACCTGGACGACCTGGGCCTTACCGCAGGCAATGATTATTCATTCCACCTGTTTTTTGCCGAGCGCCACACAGTGGCATCCAGCTTCCGCATCGACACTTCTATCAAGTTGAAACCCAATGAAGTACCTGAGCCAGCAACCCTGTTGTTATTAGGCATGGGGCTGTTAGGTTTAGGCGTAGCACGCAGAAAAGCGCGCGCCTAAGCAACAATAAAAAACGTATCACCCAAAAAACGGGCCGAATGGCTCGTTTTTTATTGCCCCTCCTGAGCCGCCGAAAAATTAAAGCGCGAGTAACACGAACCCTGTTGGTGAAGAAAAGTAAAAGCCCGTTCAAATCCGTTTAGCCAGAATCCAGTTTCAGCAACTGCGCCTAGACTGGTGCAGCTGCGGTTGCAAAAACGGCATTATTGCAGCGAACACCCTATTCAAATCACCAGCAAAAGTTGAACACCCTATGAAAAAAATAATCCTCGCAATCGCCAGTCTGATGTTTGCCCTCACACTGACTCCCGCATTCGCCAACGAGCAAGCTCCCATTTTTGAATTGCGCATATACACCACACACCCGGGAAAAATGCCGGATTTAATCGCCCGCTTCACCAACCACACCACCAAAATTTTTGAACGACATGGGATGGAGAACATAGGCTATTGGCTACCCACCGACCAAAAAGATAGCGACAAACTCTATTACATCCTGAAACACAAAAGCCGCACCACCGCCGAAGCCTCATGGAAAGCCTTCTCAAAAGACCCGGAATGGATAAAAGTCAGCACCGCAAGTGAAGCCAAGGGGCCGATTGTAGCGGGAGTAGAATCAATCTTTATGACTGCTACTGAGTTTTCAGCAATTAAATAATTATTCAATCAGCACAACTTACCCACAAAAAAATAACCCCGCATTTTATTTTAAAAATGCGGGGTTATTTTTTGTGCTTTATAAATTTAAAATCCGATAGCTCTGTTTATGTAATCAGGATCGCAACTGATTTTGTCAGCCTTGATTTTAAATATAGCTTACCAATCTCACGTCTTATGTGGATTTTTATAACCTGACATAGTGACGCCTTCTTGTTAGAAAAAGTGCCCACAAAATCGAGGGAAGTTCACCATCCATTTGATTGCTTGTTATGTGTTTTCTATATTCATAAATTTATGGTTAGGGTAAATACCTTTTGCGGCAGAGCGGATTAAGAATATTTTGTTTGTTAAGCCTGCATGGCTTTTAGTTACATTCTTGTTCAGATGCTGAAATGCAAGTTGAGCTGTATTTCTATCTCCGAAACTCAACTTTGATTCGTATTCAGCTATAGAACAAGGTCTATCTAATAGACCTGCTTCTGACATTTTTGGCTGTAGTGTATTGGTATAAAATTCGTTTCGAACTTTAAGAGATTCCAATGTTAGCAGAAATGCGTCTTGCTCTATGCTTAGCTCTAAAAGTAGTTGTGGAGAATTATTTAAAATTAGAGCTAGTTCGCCCACATCAACTCTCGCACCATCATGAAAATTTTTAAACGCATGCATTCCAAATATTGCTTGATGAAGGCTATTCTGACTGTCTATCTCGGACTTTATATTGCTTACCGTATTGAGTTGAATAGCCAAATTGAGAATCGCTCTATTTATAATAGCGACTTCGCTATCAGTTTGTTTTTTCTCTTCTAATTGTCTCTTACCTTGCTCCATTTTATGGCCAAATTTGAAAGCAAAATATGCACCAGCAAAGGCCCCACATAAGGCTGTAAAAAAATCCAAAAATGGTTCTACCCATTTTGGAGCCAAGGATTCTGCCACCGCTAAAGTTGAAAAGTACCAGAGAATTAAGCCAGCCAAACCAACAAAGATTCCTGTAATAATTGGGTCGTACTTGTACTGATTCAGATTTTCCTCCTTATCACATAACGCCGTTCTCAACGGCAGTTTGTAAGTTGTGGTTTGTGGATTACTTTTGCGCAGCAAAACCACAAAGCCGCGACTTACAAACTGTCCAGCGCACGCAGTGCGCGGGTTGCAGCACTTTGTTAGCATTTTTCAGTTACGATTTTATTTATCTCATTACCAATAATGATTATTAACTGGCTTTGCCTGTCAAATTCAGGCTCCATGAATTCAAAAACCAATCTTGGCATATGAGTTGCTCCTTTAAAATTGAAGCCCCTGAATTTTATTTCATGGTGTTCGCCTTCAGATTTTTTAAGGTTCACATTAAAAAATGGCTCAATTATGCTGCGATGTTTTGAATGATTTACAACGTCAGCTAAATACTTATATTCACTATTTTCTATAAGCTCTCTAATTAAACTTGATAAATGATGGTAAGTGTTCTCTTCCTCAAGGACTTTTGGAAGCTTATGAATAGTCAGATAATCTATATTGATTTTGCTTTGATGAGAGAAATTAAGCCCAAGGGAATAATATATAACATGACTCAGTATGTCAGAAACACTATGCAAGCTTTGCATAAACCCAAAAATATGGGCCTGAGTTTTTTTCTTTATGAAGTCAAACGCTTCATAGTCAGGAGCATTTGTTCGAAAAACCAAGTCCATAGATTCTCTTAACGACTTTCTATTTTCAAAATAGCCATTGAATATATTTACAGCTTCATGGTAATGAAAGCGCGCATAATCTTGGCGCTCAATAATTGAATTTGAGCTTTCAATAACAAGATTTTTTTGTTCTTTGCCATGAAGTTTTTCGGCATTTTCTATAAGAACCGTCAAGTCCCAGTTCATCGAAACTCCCTATGCTAACGTTGCGTTCACCTGCGGATTGTAAGTAGCACGTTGCGATAAACTTAGCGTAGCGATATTGCATAAGCGCTACTTACAATTCGTCAGGTGCAATGCTTTGTTAGCAATTTGTACTGATATTTTATGGTGTGCTTTTTTTAATGACCTTAATGCCACCAAAGTCACGTAAAAATGGCTTTTCGTGTGCCTTGATTGCTGACATAACAATTTCATGAATATTTTTTAAATTTCTAAAGGAGGACGGAGATGCAATTTCATTTGCTAGCTTGAAAACTTCGTCATTCGTAAAGCTCACGCCATCAGCGATAAAGTTGTTTCTGTTTGATGGACTTGAGTGTGGATTTGGAAAACCCTTATGCACTATAAGATGCCTTATTTTTGCAACTTTTATGACGCATTCCTTTTCTTGAAGATTTAAATCATGTTTAAAAAATTCATTCAGTAGTTGCTTGTACGGAAAATCAAATGCATCTTCATCTCCTGTGTTGGTGTAAACCAACTCACGAATTTTATAATATACATGTTCCGATGAGCATATTAGCCAAGCATAATAATTTGGTGCTTCGGAGAGTGATTTTTCATACTCTAGGTTAGCCTCAATAGATTGCTCATAATGAACCAAGAAACATTCGATGTGATTTGAATTTCCTAGATTGGCTAATGTTTCACTTAATGAAAAAGGCATAGTTCGCTACTCGTTTTGCTAACGTTGCGGTAAACGGCAGAATTTAAGTAGGTTTTTTGTGGAAAAATTTTACGAAGTAAAACCACAAAAAAGCTACTTAAATTCTGTCCAGTGGAGCGAAGCGTAACGGTGTTTGACCGCCTTGTTAAGTTTCTGACCATTCAGAAAATAGCTCTTTTTCGTTTTCTGTTACGTACCTGCCAAACAAGGCCATTTTTTCAGTAGGAATTCCAACTGCTCGGGAATAATTTACGTATGCTCTTTGAAGTATTTGGGTGCAATAAGCCAATGAAACCTCAACTTCATGATTGATATCAGGGTAACTATGTCCGTGCTTCAATTCGTCTCGTATTTCGTTTGCACCTTTTGCTAATTCTGAAAAGGACAGTTCAGTGTTATAGCGCTCGTTAAACCATGGAAGCAGGTCGCCAAGAATATTTTCTTCGCCATTCTTTCTTAAGATATTACCAAGCATTTCTTCGGCGGCACCTGCAAGCGTAATTGAGCACGGGAAATTATTCTCATAAAAAAGATCAATTGCTTTTTCTATTTGCAGTTTCGCAAGTTCAGACTTCTTCATAAACACTCCAACTTAACATTTGTATACCGCGCATGCGGGTTATCTAACTTTAGGCTCTCATCATAAAAGCCATCTATGTGGTTGAGCCTAATAAACTTTTTTAGGCGCAGTTTAGGTAAGTCAAAAACCAATTTGAGCATGCTTGTAACCGACCGTCTCCGCTTACTTACACCACTCTGCTTTATTTTTAATGTCTTGAATATAAAGGCATATTTATATTTTGGGTAGTTTTTTTGAGCATGGCAAAGAATGCAAGCAGGCACCTTATTACCGCAAACGCGCAAGCCTGACGTAATTAAAAGTCGCAATTAAGACTATTACACCAAACCGCGATAATCTGAATTACCGGATATTACAGCGTATGGACATTTTTATATGCCAATAAAAATCCCCCGCTAACTTGCGCCAGCGGGGGATTTTATGGGGCTTTGAAATTGATTAGGGTTTAGTACACGTCCCGCAAGTAGCGTTTCTCCATATTTAATTTGCGGATATAGTTGACGGTGTCGGCTTCGTCGAACTTGCCGTGTTGTTGGATGATGTCGCGCAGGGCTTGGTCTACGTCTTTGGCCATTTTGCTGGCGTCGCCGCATACGCAAAAGTAGGCGCCCTGCTCTAACCATTCCCATAATTCTGCGCCGCGTTCGCGCATGCGGTCTTGCACATAGATTTTTTGTGTTTGATCGCGCGAGAAAGCGAGGCTTAATTCGGTGAGCAGACCGTCTTTTTGGAATTGTTGAATTTCGTCTTGATAATAAAAATCGCTGGCGGCGTGTTGTTCGCCAAAAAAGAGCCAGTTTTTGCCAGCATCACCACGCGCTTGGCGCTCTTGTAAAAAGCCGCGGAAAGGTGCGATACCGGTGCCTGGGCCTACCATGATGAGTGGTGTGTCGCCTTTTTCCGGTACATGAAAATGTTTGCTCGGCTGTACAAAAATAGGAACGTCAATACCTTCAGCGCGATCTGCCAGAAATGTGGATGCCACACCCTTGCGAATTTTTTTGCTGTCGCGGAAGCGGGTGTAGCGCACTGCAGACACAGTGAGGTCTATGCGTTTGGGTTGCGCTTTGCTGCTGGAGGCGATGGAATATAAACGCGGCTGCAAGCGTTTTAATAATGGCAGTAACTCATCAACACCCGCACGAACCGGAAACTCTTGCAAAATATCAACTAGCTGACGGCCATACAGCCAATCCTGCAGTTCTGCTTTATTTTCAGCGCTGAGTATTTTTTGTAATTCACTGCTGTTACTGCGCTGCGCAATAAAATTCAGCGTCTCCAAACTGGGGCGGCAAATTTCATAATTTTCAATCAGGGCTTGATGCAGCGGTTTTTCGTGGGTATCGACAACCACAGGTGCTGCGGCATTCAGGTTTAGCGCTTGCTCCAATTCAAATACGTACTCAGGGCAGTTTTTTGGCCAAACGCCCAGCGCATCGCCTGCTTCATAGGTGATACCGGAATCGCCCAGGTCAAAACCAAATTGGCGAACATCCTTGGCTGAGCCTTGGGCATTCAAGCGTTTATTCACTACCAACCCTGCTGGGTAGGGGTTGGCTTTGGTATAAACACTGGCAGTGGTTGCGTGGGTATACGTATTTTGGGTAGTGCTGCTGGCATTCATGGATGTGTTATTCGCAGAGACAGATAGAGGTGCTAATTGCTCGCAGAGCTTAGCAAACCATTCTGTCGCTGGCGATTCAAAATCGCTGTCGCAGTCCACCCGCTCAACCAATGCGGTGGCGCCCAGTGCTTGTAAGCGCGCAAATAATTTTTTGCCGTGACCGCAAAACTGATCGTAATTGGAGTCGCCTAATGCGAGCAGGGCAAATTGCATTGCGCTTAAATCCGGCGCTGATTCGCTGCTCAATTGGCTCCAAAAATCACCGCCGTTATCGGGCGCATCGCCATCGCCAAAGGTGCTGGTGATAAATAGCGCGATGTTATTGTTGCGCAATTGCTCCACCGAATAATCATTCATGGATTGCAAATTCACTGACCAACCCTGTGCAGATAATTGTTGCGCATACTGCTGCGCAAGATTTTCTGCATTGCCGGTTTGCGAGGCCCAAAGCAATAATAATTCCGGTTTTGCCGGGGCGGGAGCGCTGCCCGATGCAGAAATCCCTAGCGGTAAAACACGGCTAAACATACCCGCCAATAAACCATTCACCCAGGTGCGATGTTGCGGTGCAAGCGGTGCATCCACCGGCAGCGCCGGCACCGCAGAAATAGCGCCGGCGGTAGCTTGCAAACCACCAACGTATCCACCGAGATACACAAGTTCTGCATCAGAAAAATTCGGCGCCTGCACCTCTGCCACGCCCACTTTGGCGGCAAAGGTTTTTATCAAGGTCATACTGGTTTCCTCATTAGGCGCAGCAAACGCCAAGGGCAATTCATAATCGTAGTTATGGTCATCGGAATTTTGTGCAGAGTTATCGCTAGTGTGTGACTCCTCTGCTATCAGCTCCACACGCTTGAGTGATACCGCCGCGATTTTTAATTCCGGCTGCTGGGAAAGCGCATCAATTTTGTCGCTGGTGACGGCGTTGATGCACAGGTTATCGCCATAAACATCGTTCCAATGGATGGGAGCAAAACAGCAGCCAGGTTGCACACGATCAGTCACTACCGCAGGCAAAATGGCATAGCCTCGGCGCGAGCGAATTTCGACTTTGTCTTTATTGTTGATACCCAATTCCGCTGCGTCTTGCGGGTTAATTTCCACAAAGGTGCCGGGGTTTAATTTATTGAGCGTGGGAATTTTTCCGGTTTTGGTGAGCGTGTGCCACTGGTGTTGCACGCGGCCGGTGTTTAATACCAGTGGGAATTCCGCATCGGGCATTTCCGCCGGATTTACGTGAGGGCGCGCATGAAAAATTGCCCTGCCGGAATCGGTTGCAAATTGCAGCAGGGGTTTACTGCCATCTGCATTGATTTTTAACGGCTGGTTAATGCCGGTATTCAAATAGCGAATGGGGTTGCGCGTGGATTGCTCATCGGCACAGGGCCATTGCAATGGCTCGTTACGCAAACGCGCGTAATTCACACCGCGCAAATCGTAACCGGTTTTTGGGTTATAGCTCTGTGCAATTTCTGCAAATACATCGGCGGCCGAATTAAAATTAAAGCCTTCGGTGAATCCCATTTCGCGTGCAACACGCGCGACGATTTCCCAATCCGCCATAGCTTCACCCGGCGGGCTTACTGCCGCTTGCATAAGCGTGATGTTGCGCTCGGAGTTGATCATCACGCCTTCGGCTTCAGCCCATAAAGCGCCGGGCAATAAAATATCGGCGTAGCGATTGGTTTCGGTATCGAGAAAGGCGTCCTGTGCGATAACCAATTCCGCTTTCTGTAAACCTTCAATCACCACTTTGCGATTGGGAACTGACGCGACTGGATTGGTACAAATAATCCAGCAGGCTTTTATCTCGCCGCGCGCCATGCGCTCAAACATATCCACTGTGCCTTTACCGAGTGTGGTGCTCATACTGCCCGGCGCAATACCCCAGAGGTTTTCAATAAATTCGCGATCTTTTTCAACTAACAAACTGCGCTGCCCGGGCAAGCCCGGCCCCATGTAACCCATTTCGCGCCCACCCATCGCATTGGGTTGGCCGGTGAGGGAAAAAGGCCCGCTGCCAAGGCGACAAATTTTTCCGGTCGCCAAATGCAAATTACATATGGCGTTGGTATTCCAGGTGCCGTGTGTACTTTGGTTGAGCCCCATAGTCCAGCAGGTCATAAACTCGGGCGCACTGCCGATCATGTCGGCAGCTTTCATTAATTGTTCAACAGAAAGGCCTGTAATTTCACTCACATTTTCGGGTGTGTAATCCGCTAAAAATTCCGGAAAATTTTCCCAGCCTTGGGTGTATTGCAAAATAAATTCTGCATCGGTTTTACCGTTTTTGTGCAGCAGATATAAAACACCATTTAAAAAGGCGATATCGGTGCCGGGTTTGATGGGCAAATATACATCGGCTTTGTCGGCAGTCGTGGTGCGGCGCGGATCTACCACAATTAATTTTGCACCGGCTTTGACACGATCCATCATGCGCAAATACAAAATCGGATGGCAATCGGCCATATTGGCGCCCATCACCAAAAATAAATCGCTGTGATCAAAATCCTGATAGGACCCCGGTGGGGCATCGGAACCCAGCGACAATTTATAACCCATGCCCGCGCTGGCCATGCACAGGCGCGAATTGGATTCGATATTGTTGGTGCGCACAAATCCTTTACTGAGTTTGTTCACCAGATATTGGGATTCAATCGACATCTGGCCCGACACGTAAAAACTAATGGCATCCGGGCCGTGCTGATCGAGTATGTCGCGCAAGCGTTTGGCAGTGGTGGTAATCGCCTGCGCCATGCTGGACTTCACCGGGTCGCGCTGGCGTTCGTGACGTACAAAAGCGGATTCCATGCGGCCGGAATTGGTGAGCGCCTGGGCGCTGGTCTGGCCCTTGGTACATAAGCGGCCAAAGTTGGCGGGATGGGTTTTATCGCCGGTGACTTTGATGACTTTATTGTCACGGGTTTCCAACACCATGCCGCAGCCAACACCGCAGTAGGGGCATACAGAGCGAACAGATTTATTGTCAGTATTCGGAAGGGATTCGGTCATAAGCTTGCAACTCCTCAGTGCGAGGGGTTTTGCAAGCGCTATGCCAGTGCCAAGCTAACCGCAGCAAGGCAATATAACTTATTGATTAATAAATAGATTTTTATTTCACCTGGCGAGTTTTAGCCCAAACTCAGCCACCCGTAAAACCCGCCGCCCGGTTTTTTGCCTCATTGAAATGCATTAATTAAGCACCGGTGCACAGGCTTGGTGTTGAATGGTGCATTCAAGCACACAAACATCAAGACCAAATCATCACATCAACACAGATTGCGCACCAAAATAATGCAAATCAAGTGCGGAACTGGCCAACCAGTTGCTGCAACTCGCTGCCGACGCTGGCAAGCTCCTGGCCGGAGGCCTGTGAGCGCGCCGCGTAACGACCCGCTGACTCGGTAGCATCGGCAATGGCATGCATACTTTGATTGATGGACTCGATGACCTGGGTCTGTTCCTCGGCAGCGGTAGCAATTTGCAAACCGCGCTGGCTGATGGTGCTGACTTGTTGGTCGATAGAGGAGAGCGCATCGGAGGTCGCACAGACCATTTGTACCGACACATCGCCTTTCACCAAACTGCGTTTAATCGACTCGCTCGCGTTGCTGGTGCTGGCTTGCAAGCGCTGGATCATTTGCTGGATTTCCTCGGTAGACGCCTGGGTGCGCGCTGCCAACGCACGCACCTCGTCTGCGACTACCGCAAACCCACGCCCCTGCTCACCGGCACGCGCCGCTTCAATAGAGGCATTCAGTGCCAGCAGGTTGGTCTGCTCGGCGATGCCGCGAATCACATCGGACACGGCGCCAATCCCGTTAACATCCAACTGCAATTGCTGCAAACCATCGGTATTAAGCTTTACCTCTGAAGACAGCGCCTGAATGTTATCAATCGATTTACTAGCGGTTGTTTGAGCGTCTTTGGTGGTGGATTCAGCCAGGTTGGCTGCAGCAGCCGCCTCCTGGGTACTGCGCGCCACTTCCACTGCTGACGCCGCCATTTCGTTAATGGCACTGGCGACCTGCAGGGTTTGCTCGCGCTGTTGATCCAGGGTTTGGTGGGTGGCGCGCGTGTCTTGCGAGACCTGCTGGCCAATACTGGCGACCTGCAAGGTGAGCTGCTGGATGCGCTGGATCATGCCGTGGATAGAATCCACAAAACTGTTGAACGCAGTAATCACTGCACCAATTTCATCGTTGCTGGTGCGCGTGAGACGGCGGGTTAAATCGCCGCCACCGCGCGCTATCTGTTCAAGGCTGTGTACCAGGCCGTTGAGCGGCGCCAGGGTTTTGTTGGCGATGTAGATGGCCAGTAACGCAATCGCAGCGAGCAAAACCAAGGCCGCAACAAAGATCCACATCAGGGTGGCGGTGATGTGCTCATCCGCCACTGCCCGCGCAGCCGCGACAGCTTCATCAATGCTGTCGATGTAGAAGCCAGTGCCCAACATCAGGCTCCATTTATCCAGCCAAATGGCATAGCTGAGTTTTGGGTAAGCCGTCTCGCCCTGCCCCAAACGGGGGAAGTGGTAGGTGACAAAACCACCGCCAGCCTGCCCCTGTTTAACCAGATCATTAATCAGGAACACGCCATTAACATCTTTATAGTCGCGAAAACTATCGCCAATACGCGCGCTATCGCTGCCGGAAAACACCCGCACTGAATTGCCATCGTAACCAAAGAAGTAGCCATCTTTACCGTACTTAAGCTGTTTTAGCAGGGCAATCGCCTGCTCTTTTTGTGCAGAGTCGCCGCTGGGCGCGGTGTCATAGAGGGGCTTGATAAGGGAGCTGGCGATATCCAACGAATTGCGCAGCTCAGTTTTATGGGCCTCCAACAGGGTGTTACGCAGTATGTCCATGTCTTTATCAACTATGCCCTGCATGCGCGAACTCACCAGTAACAAGAGCACAATCAGGATGGCAATGCCCGGCAACAAGCCAAGCAAAATCAGTTTAAGTTTCATCGACAAAGACCCCATAAAGCCCACCTCTACTTATTGTTGTTGTCTTTGCTGGCGCCGCCAGCAGCATATAGTAACCTTGACCAATTCTATCCAGTTTGGCGGGAAGCTCCAGCGAATCAGACGAAAAGGTCTAAAATCGTCTATATTCGATTACATAGTTATAACCCGCGATCATTCAGATCCCTTAATCACGGCGCCTTAATGACCCAGGAAATAGAGATTCAAGCCCTGCTGAAAAAGCTCGCTGTGCCGGCACAAGATCTGGCGCAGTTGAGTTTTTGTCGCGGCACCAAAGAGGCGCAGGTCAAGGAGTGGTTGCACAGCTTGCCTATGACACAGGTACAGCAGGTGAGCGCGCAGCTCTATCAGGCAGTACAAGAAATAGGCAGGGTAAATACCACGGCTGAATCGCGCCTGGCGATGTTGGAACTACTGCGCACCCCTCTGCACCACACGCTCGATGGACTTGCACGTAAATATTTGAACCAACCCCTGATTTTGCCGGAGGCCGCGCTCAAAACCGCCACCATCGCCCAGGCCATGCAAAAGCACTTTCTTAACGGCTATTTGGTATTGGTGCGCCAGCTCTGCCAAAGTCAGGCGCCCAAACGCGAACAACAAGAGTTGCAGGCACTGGTGATTTCCCGCGCGTTGGTCGCACTCGGGCTGCTAATGCTGCGCTCTTACCAGCTTTATTTGCCCATCGCTGGCCAGGTGTGGAGCGAAGTACACGCGCTTTACCAAATTGCTTGCGCACTGGATGTTGCACGCTTGCCTGTTGAGGATTTACTGCCACAACAGCAGCAACTTAAAACGATCCACAACCGGTATTTGCGCATTTTGCTGCTCGCCTCAGCGCGCCCCAACCAATTGCGTCAAAACGAGATCGAAAACACCTATAAGTTGCTGGAAACCTTGGCAGCTACCGCTGAGCTGGATGATTACACCCCCAAGAACCAGGAAAACCTCTATGTGGTGCTGACCAACAGCAATCGCCCACCATTTTATAAATCCCACTGGCGACCATCTGCCATCACCGATACCGCCGCCGCGTTGGAGCTTCGCACCCAGCCAGTAATTCAGGCGCTGGATGATTTGGCTAAAAGCGCCGCTGAAAGTCAGGACCAACATAAACTGCTCCCCCTGAGCGCCGCGCTGTTGAACCATTTGCAACAGGCTTGGAGCCATTTGGCATTGCGCAGTTTTGAGCGACAGATTGTGAGTGCAGAGATCGAAGTTACCGTCGGGCTGAGCAACATTCATTTCCACTTGGCTGGCGAGCAGGCATTCAATCTATTCCTCAATCGCAGCAGTGGTGTGGCTGCGGGTGAAAAAGGCGATATCTTTCAGAAACGTGGTGTACAACTAAAAAAAATCGCTGTCATTAATAACGATGACCCCTGGGGGGACGCGTTTGACGTGAGCGGGACTCGGCTGGAAGGTGCAGGTTTATCCACCCTGAATATTGAGAAAAAACTGTTGGAACGGGAAAAGGTGGATTATCAGGGGCAACACCCAATTTATAAGGTGCCGCTGGTAGATCGCAGCCCCGGCGGTTACGGCCTTGAATGGCGCAGTGAAATTCCCCTGCAAGTGCGCGCCGGCGAGTTACTTGCCCTGCGCGAAGCGGGCCGCAACAAGTGGTGCATAGGTGTAGTGCGCTGGGCTCATCAGATCAAAGGCGCCACCCAGCTGGGCATTCAAATCATGGCGCCACACGCCACTCCGGTTGCTATCGCCATAGTTCACAAAACCGGCGCACTCTCGGAATACTTACGCGCACTGCAAATTCCGGAACTGCGGGCCATCAACCAACCGGCAAGCCTTATTACCAACGCGGTTTCTTTCCACGAATACAACAAAGCTCGCCTTTACCGTAAACCGCAAGCCGATGGCCGCGATAATAAAGACATGTCCATCCAACTAACCCAGCGTTTATTTGGAACCGGCGCTTTCAGTCAATTTGCCTTCCGCGAATTAATGAGCACCAGCGGCGAAACATCCAAGGCGCAGGATGACTTTAATTCGGTGTGGGAATAAGCCAACTTGCGCTGGAGTCAAAAAGGCTCGACCAGATCGCATAAACCAAGCATCAAAAGTCATAAACCCATGATTAGGTTGAGCAAAGTGCTTATTTCAGTAATATAACCACCCAAGTAACGCCGGTCGACGCAAGCAAATTGCGACACAAGGTAGAGTTCTTCGACTTATCGGCATCAACCAGTCTCATCTCACTAAAAATCCACTGTCGCACCCGAGTAAAAAACGGCCTGACGCGCCGCGTATTTACCAAAACGCGCTATAGTCAATGGCAGACTGCACCGCGGGTTCGACAGAAAAATAGAACGGACATATGACTAGTAACGATACGATTCGACTGCTAATCCTGAACAACCAGCGTTCAGAGGCAGAGCGCCTGATCAGTATGCTGCACGCATCCGGCCACCCCTGCCGCGCCCAACACGTGGACAGCGAAGAGGCACTGGTGAAATTACTCCAGGAACAAAGCTGGGATTTGCTTATAGGCAATATGAACAGCACCGCCCCTACCCCGGCTGTCGCTATCAAACAAATTCGCCGCCTGAACAAAGATGTGCCCGTTATCCTGCAATACGAAGCGGATGAAGATGAAAGCCCTTTTGCTGTAGTAGAGGGGTTGCGCTTGGGCGCGGCGGATGTGATTGATCTGGACGATGACCAACACCTGCTGTTAGTTATTGATCGTGAATTGCAAAATCGTGAGCAGCGCCAGGCGCGCCGCAATACTGATCGGCGGTTTCGCGAAGCCGAGCGCCGCAGCCAACAATTACTGGACAGCTCACGGGACGCCATCGCCTTTATTCAGGACGGGCTTTACCTCTACGCCAATGACTCTTTTGCGGAGCTTTTTGGCTATGAAGATCGCGATGAAATTGAAGCTATGCCGATCATGGATATGGTGGTCGATGGCGATCAAAGCAGGCTCAAAAATTTTCTGAAAGATTTTGTGTTTAAGGGCGATGACGCCGAATCCAGCAGTGTTGCTTTTACCGGCTTAAAACAGGACGGCAGTGAAACGCCTATTAACCTGGAAGTGTCGCTGGTGACTTATGACGAAGAACCCTGCATTCAATTCCTTGCGCGCGCAGCCACTACTACCGTGGTTCACACCAACAACGAAGAACTGGAAGCGCAACTCAAACAAATAAAATGGCAGGACGTAGTTACCGGTCTTTACAACCGGCAGTACTTACTCAGTCATCTCGATCATGTGATAGACAACGCCAATGAGACACAACATTCCTGCTTGCTGTTTATAGAGCTAGACCAGTTTAGCGAGCGAGTAAAAAATATTTTTGGGGTAGCGGGAGCAGATTTAGCACTAGCAGACATTGCCAGTTTGCTGCGCAGCAAAGCCAATACCAACGATACGATCGCTCGCTTGGGTGACTCTACATTTGCAATTATCGCCCACAATCTCAAGGCTGATGCCGCCGTAAACCGTGCGCAGCAGCTGTGTAAGGAAATAGAGGGGCATATTATCGAGATAGACCATAAAACCCTGCAGATCACCTGCAGTATTGGCATTTCGTTAATCAATGAAACTACTACCAATACCAATACTGTGATTGAACAAGCACGTCAGGCGATGGAAAAAGTACGCAGCAATAACGGCAACGGCGCCATGCTGTTTGAACCCGACTCCCCCAAAGGTGATATCAAAATCGATATCAATGCCGTTTTGCAGCAGGCTCTGGCCAACGATCGCTTCCGCTTGTTGTTCCAACCGATTATCAGTCTGCGCGGTTCAGATGAAGAATATTACGAAGTTTATTTGCGCATGATCGATGAACATGGCGCCGAGATTTCGCCCAACATTTTTTTCGAGGCCGCTTCCAATATCAGCGCCTGTACCAAGATTGATCGCTGGGTAATTCTGGAGTCGATCAAAATGTTGTCGCAGCATCGCGCCAAGGGCAACAAAACCAAACTTATTGTTAACATCAGCCGCCAGTCACTTTGCGATGAAACCTTATTGCCCTGGCTCGGTGTCGCCTTCAAAGCTGCAAAATTATCGCCCGATGCAATAGTGTTTCAGGCGCAGGAAATTGATGTGACTAATCACCTCAATGCGGCCAAGCATTTTGCGGAAGGCATTAACAAATTAAATACCCAGTTCTCCATCAGTAATTTTGGCTGCTCACTCAACCCGTTTAATACCCTGACTCACGTACCGGCGCGCATGATTAAAGTTGATGGTTCCTTCACCAGCGACATTCAAAACAACAATGAAAGCCCGGAAACACTGATCCAGCTGATTGAAAAATTGAACGAGGAGAGCAAAATCACTTTGGTGCCTTTTGTGGAAAATGCGAGCGTGCTTTCCACCTTATGGCAGGCGGGCGCGCACTACATTCAAGGCCACTATTTACAGGAACCCAGTGCCGGTATGAATTACGATTTCAATATGGAATCTTGATATAAAGCTTTGAACTCAATCGCCACAGGCTGAGTGCCCATAAAAAAACCGGAGTTGCCTCCGGTTTTTTTATGGGTGTTGACCACAACTATCGTTAACTTGTTAATTGCAGGATCACAATAATTTGTCGCGCTCGCGAAAACCGAGCAGATACAAAATCGCATCCAATCCCAAATTGGAAATATTGTGCTCAGCTGAGGCTTTTACCAGTGGTTTTGCGCGAAAGGCAACACCCAAACCGGCAACACTGAGCATAGGCAAATCGTTGGCACCATCACCCACGGCAATAACCTGTTCCAGCGCTATCCCTTCTTGCTTGGCCAACATCGCCAGTAATTCTGCTTTGCGCTGACCGTCTACCACTATGCCTTTTACTTCACCGGTCACCTTGCCATCGACAATATCCAGCTCATTGGCGTAGACATAATCAATGCCCAATTTGGCTTGCAGGTAGCGGCCAAAATAATTAAATCCGCCCGATAAAATTGCGGTTTTGTAGCCCAGTTTTTTGAGCGATGAAATTAATTTTTCTGCGCCTTCATTCAGCTGCAATTGCGCGGCAATACCGGCAAGCACCGATTCATCCAAACCTTTGAGCAGCGCCATACGGCGGGCAAAACTTTGTTTGAAATCCAACTCACCACGCATAGCCGCTTCAGTGATCTCGGCCACCTGCTCGCCCACACCGGCGGCCTTGGCCAACTCATCAATGACTTCGGCATCAATCAAGGTGGAGTCCATATCAAAACACACCAGGCGGCGATTGCGGCGATAAACCGTATCGCGCTGGAAGGCAACATCCACATTTAACTCGGCCGACAAATCCATAAAGTCGGCGCGCAGTGCTGCCATATCAGCCGGTGTGCCGCGCACGGAAAACTCGACGCAGGCGCTGCCCTGAGCCAGGTCATCGGCATTAAGTTCAGCCAGCGATACACGCCCGGAGAGCCGGCTGATCATGTCGATATTCAAACCGTGTTTGGAGGTAATTGCTGTCAATCCGGCAATCATGTTGGCATCTATCTGGCGCGCCAACAGCGTAACTATGTGACGGGTTTTACCCTGCTGCTCCGCCCAGTGCTCATAACGCTCCGGCGTGATGGTCTGAAAGCGCACTTGAATATCCAACGCTGTGGCTGCCTCCTGAATTGCATTCAGCAATCCGGTGCGTAGCTCTGCAGAAATGCGCAGCTCCACCAAAATACCCAGTGCCAATGTGTCGTGGATAACGGCTTGGCCAATATCCAATACACGGGCGCCCACTTGGGTTAACGCATTGGTCAGTGCGTGAGTTACGCCGGGCTTGTCCTGGCCCGATGCATTGATTAACAGAATTTCGTTCACAGTGCCTCACTAGAATAAGGTCCAGACATTCATCTGGCTGGGCGGCGGGGTTAGATAAGCCGCGCATTCTAGCGGAATTACGCGCAGCGCTACAGTAGCCGCCACAGCCACCTTTGCCTGCATATGCGGTTTCGCCAAGCAAGGCCAAGTTGCGCTAGAATGCAATTCTGCACGACAGAGTGGAATGCGACTTGCAACTAATATTGGTGCAACGACTCTCACTGACTGGCGCAATTCAGCGTGAATAGCGCTGCAACCCTGACTGGCTCTGGCAGGATCCGGAGTTAAACTTTGACCATACGGATTTAAGAACTCATGGCTTTACTAAATACCTATAAAACCTATCCTCAATTGACGCTGTGCAGCCTGCTCTTGATTGTCTTGGGCGTCTTTGGTGCCTGGGCCTATTACAGCAACAGCGAACAAAACCAACGCGACCACATCGGACTTTATGGTCAGGTACTCGCCAACAGCGCGGCGCGCCAGGCAGTTAATGCAACCCTGCAACAGGATCTGGTGAGCCTGCAAGCCATACTGCTGGAAGTTGGCCAATACCCCAATGTGATTGGCGCCACCATCCATAACGTGGAAAACAAACTGCTCGTACAAAGTGGTTTTAAACCCAATCACATCATTACCGGTCGTCGCTACGATTTCTCCGCACCTATCGCCCTGCATAATAATGTGGCCGGTTATTTGGAAGTTTCCCTGGATGTACCGCGCCACAGTGAACGCGACCATCGTTTTTATTTATTCTGGATGGCCGGTGTGTGTCTTTCACTGCTTGTGATTTGGTGGGCGATACAGCGCCAATGGTGGTCGCAGTTAACTGCCAAGTTGCCCAGCACCAGTGAGATTGTCACGGCCGTCGTGGAGAAAATGCCCACTATAGAAGACATTCCCGAACCGGAACCGGAAGCCCCCAAACAGGTTTCCGTGCGTTTGAGTTTGGATATCACCAACATGAGCAAACTTTACCAGCAACTTAACAGCGAAAGTTTTGCCACTGTGTTGCGTCGTTTTGAAAAACAATTACAGGGCGTATTGAATTTGTATGAAGGCCAACGCCAAATGCTATCCGGTGAAACACTGATTATTGATTTCACCGGCGAGGCCTTCTATGAATGCAGCTTCCGCGCCGTTTGCGCCGCACAACTACTCACCAACCTTGCCACCAAGAACCCCAGCCCGCGCTTGCATTTAGCGGCCGCAGTTCATGAACTTTCTGCGCCAGTAAGCGCCAACAAATCGCTGCTAAAAGATTTTGTAGTGCAGCACAATAATTATTTGAAACCCGATAAAGGTGAAATTTTAATTAGCCAACGGTTGATTGATGCCGACTTGCAAGAGCACCTGGACATCATCCATGACAGTGGCAAACTTATCGGCCTTAAAGCCCCCTACGCCGCACTACTTGCCAAGCAAGAAGAGCAACTGAGCCTCAATCAATAGCAGCAACCCGCACAGTGACAGCACCCACTGTCATACATCTGCCATCTTTTGTTCACATAACGGTCATCCATTAGTCATAGCCTTGCGGTAACAGCCACCGCAAGAACACCCACTGCAAGGTTATGACTGCCATGCTTAATATCGAAGAATCCATCGTCAATAAATTTCCGGGGTTTAACCAACAATCTCCTCTCGTGCGCAACTCCACCCTCAGTATTTTGCGCAAGCTCACCCATGAACGTGAAATCAATGCTTTCTTGCAAGAGCATCAGGGCAATCGCGGCATTGATTTTATAGATCGCATTTTTGAATATTTTAATTTCAGCTACAGCGTTTCACTGCGCGAGCGCAACCATATTCCCGCACAGGGGCGCCTGGTTATTATCGCCAACCACCCCATTGGCTCGCTCGATGGCCTGGCACTGCTGCGATTGGTTAGCGAAGTGCGCAAGGATGTAAAGATTATCGCTAACGACATGCTCATGGCATTTGAGCCACTGCAGGATTTGTTGTTGCCGCTGGATAATATGACTCGCGCCTCCTACAAACAGAGCTACAAAAATATTGTGCAGGCGTTGAATGACGACCACGCCGTAATTGTATTCCCTGCCGGTGAAGTATCCCGCGCGAGCCCCAAGGGGATTCGCGATGGCAAATGGCAAGCCGGTTTTTTACATTTTGCACGTAAAACCCAAGCGCCGATTCTGCCGATTTTTGTATCCGCCAAAAATTCCCTGTTGTTTTACAGCGCCTCAATGATTTTCAAACCGCTAGCAACGGCGCTGCTTGCGCACGAAATGTTTAACAAACAATCGGCAGAAATTAAATTTCGTATTGGCGAAGTCATTCCCTACAGCTCACTGCAAACTGATCAGCTAGCCGACAAAGCCTTAATCAAACGCCTGAAAAAGCATGTTTACAAAATTGGCAAAGGTAAAACCAGTAAAAATAAAATACCCAGCTTTGTTACTGAAAAAACCATCGCCCACCCCGAAGACCGTGCAGCGCTAAAAAAAGAGTTGGATGCGGCACAACTGATTGGCAGCACACGGGATAACCACAAGATTCTGCTGTGCGATTATAAACAGCACCCGGTAGTGTTACGTGAAATTGGCCGGCTGCGTGAGCAAACCTTTCGCTTGGTGGGAGAAGGCACCGGGAGCCGCCGCGATTTGGATAAATACGATCACTATTATCGTCATCTGGTATTGTGGGACGAAACCAAGCTCTGTATTGCCGGCGCCTATCGTTTGGGTGAAGCACACAAGTTAGTGCAAAAAAAAGGCGTATCGTCGCTCTACACCAATGAGCTATTTCATTTTCACCCGACACTTATGCCCTATTTGGAACAGGGGCTGGAATTGGGCCGCAGCTTTGTACACCCGGATTACTGGGGCAAAGCCAGCCTGGATTATTTGTGGCAAGGTTTGGGAGCTTACTTAAACCACACACCGAATGTACGTTATGTATTTGGGCCGGTCAGCATGAGTGCACACTACCCCAAAGCGCTGCGCGATTTACTGGTGTTTTTTTATGAACGTTATTACCAAAAATATGCAGGTGAAAAAGGCGAAACACTGGCCGATGGAAAACACCCACACCAGATTGACGAAGACACATTAATCGAACTGCAACAACGTTTTGCCAACGTAAATGCGGAGCAAGGCTTTGCAATATTGCAGGATGAATTCAATAAAGCCGACTGCAAAATTCCCGTGTTATTTAAACAATATGCCGCACTTTATGACGAAGGTGGCTACCACCTTCTGGCATTCAGTGTTGACTCGGAATTTGGCAATTGCGTGGATGGCTTGTTTATCGGCGACCTGAATTTTATGAAAGCAGCAAAACGCGCGCGTTATTTGGGTACCACTCACTCTGTTGGCGCAGAGAAATCAGCAGGCTGAAACCAATAACGCGTATTGGTGTAATCAGTATCGCCGGGCATAAACGGATTGGCGATATGAATAGTGCGACTGGGCAATGAATTCTTGTGCAGGGGGAATACATGACTGGTGAGCGGATGACTTTCGATAAAAGCCAACAACTCACCGCTGTCGATCATTTGTTCCAGTCCACGCTCAATCCACTGGGCTAATTCTTCGTTTTCCCGGCGCACAAAAAAATAAATAGCAAAGGGGTAATGCAGCACCAGATGTTGATACTCCATTAACTCTGGATAAGCAACGCGGCGTTGGGTCAACTCTGGAACCGCTTCATAAAAGCCTCGCGGAAAATAATCGCAGCGTTTGGCGACCACTTGTTGATACAAACCTTCCAGCACCGCAACTTCAGTTACACGCAGGTCAGACGCGCGCATAATATCCACATCCGGCCAATCCAATCCCTGACATCCCAGCAAACGTTTTAAATCGGCACTGGTGACAATATTATTAAATTCAGTCTGGCGATCTGCACGGATAATAAAACGGCGATAGCCAATTAAACCGCGATCCAGTGGTATACGAATAGCGCGCAACTTTTGCTCACGTTCAATATTAGTTCCCATCCAGTAAACATCAATAATAGTCCCACGCTTCAATTCGTACATGGCGCGCCCTTGCTCCATCACACTGGTTTCTATTAATTCCGGCACCGGTCGCCCTGCGGCCCCTTTACTTAACGCCTGACGCAACAGCTCGGTGTAATAGTGTTGTGCATCCCTGGAATCGGCCTGTGGCTTGGGGATTTTAATAACCGGAGAAACAGCAAATACCGGCACAGCAATAAACATCAACAACAATAAAACGCAACGAAAGATTGGCATCTATGACTCCCTGTAATAAAACCTTGACTCATTAAGCTGACGACCTAGATTTAATGTTACGCCGCCACCTCAGGTTAGGGTGTTTGCGGTGGAGGTGGCTCAAGAGCAACAAAATCCGATGCCTGAAACCAATAGCGCGGCTCATTAAACGTTTCCGCATCCGGCAGTTGATTATTGGGTATTTCCAGCAAGCGGCGCGGCGTATTGGCAATGAGTGGAAAGGCACGGCGCGTGTGCTGATGCTGCTGCATGTGCACAAGCAATTCACCGTCGTCGATCATTTTCTCCAGCCCCTGCTGCACCCAGTCGGCCAGTAATTCATTGTCCTGTCGCACATAAAAATAAACCGCAAAAGGGTAATGCAATATCAATGGTTCATAGGCAATTAATTCGGGGAACTCTGCCGCACGCTTGGTCATTTCAATGCGAATTTCATGGAAGCCGCGCGGAAAATAATCGCAGCGCCCGGCTGCCACCTGTTTGAATAAACTTTCATAGCCGGTGCTGGTTTTTACCGCCAACTGTGCAGCGCGCAAAATATCGGTGTCCGGCCAATGAGTTCCCTGGCAGGCTGAAAATTTTTGTAAATCAGCCAGACTTCGCACCTGATCAAATTCTGCCGCGCGCTGGCGATGCACAATAAATTGGCGATAGCCCATCAAACCGCGCTCCAGTGGAATGGGAATAACACGCAACTGTGTATTGCGTCTTTGATCTGGCCCCATCCAGAAAATATCAATCGTGCGCCCACGCACCAACTCTTTCACAGCGCGATCCTGCTCCATCTCCATAATCGGCAACAACACGGGAACCGGGCGTTCACCCGCAGCTTTGATGAGCGCCTTGCGAAGTAAATCGGTGTAGTAATTATGCGCTGTGTCCAAATCGGAGCGGGGCTTGGGTATACGCAGCTCCACCGGACTGGCCACAGTGTTAAGGGCGACCAGCCATACCAAGCTGGCGATTAATAGAGAGCTGCTAACTTTCATACACTTATTATCACTCTTGTATGAATACCAACTCTTATACAGAGGCCAGAGGGAGAGTTGCAATCATGGGAAAAGTATAGGTTAATCCCCACCAATATCTCGCCTTTTAGCCAACATTAACGAGTTTGTTATGCATATTCATATTCTTGGTATTTGCGGTACTTTTATGGGCAGCCTGGCGCAACTTGCCAAAGCACTTGGCCACCGCGTTACCGGCAGCGATGCCAACGTCTATCCGCCCATGAGCACTCAACTGGAACAAGCGGGCATTGAATTGATACAAGGTTTTGACCCGGCTCATTTGCAGCCACCGCAGATGCCAACCGCACCGGATCTGGTGATCATTGGCAACGCCATGAGTCGCGGCAACCCGAGTGTGGAATATGTGCTCAACCAAGGCATTGCCTACACCTCTGGCCCGCAATGGCTACACGACCATGTATTACAAGGCAAATGGGTAATGGCTGTTGCCGGCACCCACGGCAAAACTACCACCTCCTCCATGCTTGCGTGGATTCTGGAATATGCCGGCATGGCACCAGGGTATTTGATTGGTGGAGTAACTAAAAATTTCCCCACCTCGGCGCGTTTGGGCGATACACCTTTTTTTGTGGTGGAGGCCGACGAATACGACAGCGCTTTTTTTGATAAACGCTCCAAATTTGTTCATTACAACCCGCGCACCGTGATTTTAAATAACCTGGAATTTGATCACGCCGATATTTTTCCTGATCTCGCCGCCATCCAAAAACAATTTCATCATTTGGTACGCACAGTACCGGGTAACGGATTAATTATTTGTCCCGGTAACGATCAGGCACTCGCCGAGGTACTTCAACAAGGCTGCTGGACGCCGCAACAGCAATTTGCAGTTCAGGGATACGATCAACATACAAACATCAACACAGATACTGAATGGCAAGCCAGCTTGTTATCTGCCGATGGTTCGGCATTTAGTGTCTTGCACAAGGGTGAGGAAGTAGCGCAGGTGCACTGGGCGCAAACCGGCTTGCATAATGTGAATAACGGCTTGGCAGCGCTTATTGCGGCGCGCCATGTTGGAGTTACCCCGGAACATGCGGCTAAAGCGCTGGAACAATTTGCCGGTGTTAAACGGCGCATGGAATGTTTGGCCGATGTGCACAGCATTAAGGTCTACGACGACTTTGCCCATCACCCCACCGCCATTAAAACCACCCTCGCCGGTTTGCGCGCAAAAGTGGGCAGCGAAAAAATTATCGCCATCATCGAACCCCGCTCCAATACCATGCGCATGGGCGTCCACAAAAACGCTCTAAACCAAAGCGTCACCGATGCCGACGACGTACTCTGGTATCAACCTCCCAATGTCGATTGGGCAATGGACGAAATCGTCAACAAAAGCCCCGTCCCCGCCAAACTTTTGCGAAATCTGGATGAATTAATTCACTGCGCCATTTCCATTAGCGAACCCAATACGCATATTGTGATTATGAGCAATGGCGGATTTGGTGGAGTGCATCAGAAGTTGATTGAGCATTTGACCAAGCACGCACTGTAATTGAATTGCAATTTGTAGGGTGGGTGGAGCGAAGGCGATACCCAATTGGAAATAAAATATTTTTTTTCTTGTCCGTTAATTAGTATCCGGCAAAAACTCTCGGTCATTACCAAAAAAACAGTGCCAAAGAGCCTGTCATTACCTTGTATCCACTTTTGAGAGAGCTTTTTAGATGAAAATTGCATTAATGAATGAATTTAGTCAGGCCGCGAAAAATGCGATTGTGTTGCAGCAGTTGCAAGATGTTGCTGCAGTGCAGGGGCATAGTGTGTTTAATGTGGGCATGGATGGCGATAATGATCACTACCTGACATACATTCACCTGGGGATCATGGCGAGCCTGCTGCTGAATTCAAAAGCGGTGGATTTTGTGGTGAGTGGCTGCGGTACTGGTCAGGGCGCGATGATGTCGCTGAATGCGCACCCCGGTGTTTTTTGTGGTTATTGTATTGAACCAACCGATGCCTATTTGTTTGCGCAAGTGAATAACGGCAATGCGCTGGCGCTGCCGTTTGCCAAGGGTTTTGGCTGGGGTGCTGAATTGAATATCCGCACTATTTTTGAAAAAGCCTTTACCGGTGTGCGCGGCCAAGGTTATCCGGCGGAACGTCGCGAATCGCAAGTGCGCAATGCCGGTATTTTAACCAGCGTTAAACTGGCGACCGCCAAACATTATCTGGATGGTTTGCGCGCGATTGAGCCAGAGCTGGTAAAAACTGCTGTCACTGGTGAACGCTTCCAGGCCTGCTTCTTTGAAAATTGTCAGGACGATGAGATCCGTGCGTTTGTCAAAACAGTATTAGGGCAATAACTAATACCGCGCTGTAAATTAGCCTTAGCGCCTCACGGCCCTGCCCTTGTTACCGGAGTGGGGCCAAGGTGAGGCAGCGTTTAATTACCACAAGGACATTTGTCATGACCCAATTACCTACACCTCGCACCATCACCCTCGCCATTACCGGCGCCTCGGGCGCGCAGTACGGTTTGCGTTTATTGCAGTGTTTATTGGCGGCTGACTGTAAAGTGTATTTGATGATCTCCAGCGCGGCTGAGGTAGTCATTCGCACCGAAACCGACCTTGACTTGCCGCGTGAGCTGGAAGATCAGCAGGAAATGTTGTGCGCACTGTTTGGGGCGGAAGAAGACCAGTTGCAGCTGCTCGCCAAAGACGACTGGTTCGCCGCCGTAGCCTCTGGCTCCAGTTCCCCCAGCTCTATGGTGATATGCCCTGCCAGCGGCGGCACCCTGTCTGCTATAGCTCACGGTGCCAGCAATAACCTGATTGAACGCGCCGCCGATGTTGCGCTGAAAGAGCGCCGCAAGCTGATTGTGGTGCCCCGCGAGACGCCCTACTCCGAAATCCACCTGGAAAATATGCTCAAACTCACCCAAATGGGTGTGATTGTGCTGCCGGCCAGCCCCGGCTTTTACATGCAGCCACAATCGGTAGAGGAATTGGTGGACTTTATTGTGGCGCGCATTCTGGATCAATTGGGCGTACCGCAAAATTTGATGCCACGCTGGGGAGAGGACTAACCGCCTCCCGCAGTGGCATACCCCCTGATTTAACCTAGACTTAAGCCATCACTCGCCAACATCGAGCTTAACGATGCCTTTTGCAGAGTCGCTGCCATGCATATTGTTTACCTTTTCTGCCGAGCACAGCGGCAAATGCACTATCTGTTTTTGCAACAATAATCTGGCAGATATTTTTGGTATCACGACTGAATCCCTGATTGCCGATAGCCCCCTCCCGTTTGATCAAGTAGATATTCAGCACCGCCCGCACATTTACACCCAACTCAATCAATTAATGTATGGCGAGCGCACTTTTGTCGACCTGAGTTTCACTATTAGCCGGGCGGAAAAAGTTCATTGGTTTTTATTGCAGGCCTCGGCCCAAACAGGCTCTGCCCACACCATTTACGAAGGCCGCATTTTTGAAATTACCGAGCAATATGCACAACAGCAACAGGTGTTAACCTCCGCTAATTATTTTATGCATTTGCTCGACCAACTGCCCGACCGCTTTTATTACAAAGATGCACAATCGCGTTATTTGGGCGGCAATAAAGCCTGGCGCGAGCAACACCATATCAACAACATGAACGACTGGATTGGCAAAAGCGATCTGGATTCACCGCGCTTTACACCGGAGCAAGCCGAACGATTATTCCGTGAAGAACAGGCGATGCTAAAAAGTGGTATTGCGCTGCGCACACGCGAACGTGTTGAAAATACAGATGGGAGAATACAATACGCGGACTCCATCAAAACTCCGGTGTATGACAACCATAATCAATTGGTTGGCTTGGTAGGACTAACCCGCGACATCACCCAACTGGTGGAAACCGAACAAGCTCTCGCCCGCGCCAAAGAACAAGCCGAAGAAGCAACAAAAGCCAAGAGCGCATTTTTAGCAGTAATGAGCCACGAAATCCGCACGCCCATGAACGGTGTTATTGGTTGTGCCTCATTATTGGCGGACACCAATCTCACCGAAGAACAGCGTCAATTAGTGCGCACTATTCAATCCTGCGGCGAAGGCTTGCTGGTTATCATCAACGATATTCTTGACTACTCCAAAATAGAAGCAGGCCAAATTAAATTGGTATCCCATCAATTTAATTTACAAAAACTGCTAGAGGAAACGCTGGAGCTTTTCAAAAAAGCAGCGCAGAACAAAAACCTGAATCTGGTTTTATTGATTGATGATCAACTCCCCCTTAACTTGATCAGCGATTCAACGCGCATTCGTCAGGTACTCATTAACCTGATTGGCAATGCAATAAAATTTACAGAAGCTGGCTCAATCACCATCAGTGTCCAACAACAAAATAATCAGCAATCCCGTTATCGTCACGAAAGAAAAATGTGTCAGTTATTATTCACAGTAAAGGATACAGGTATTGGTATTCCTGCTGAATTACAAGGCAATTTATTCCAGGTATTTACCCAGGCTGACAACTCAATCACCCGCAAATACGGAGGTACTGGCTTGGGGCTGGCAATTTCCAAAAAAATTATCGAGCAGATGGGCGGTAAAATCTGGCTGGAAAGCAGCCCGGGCAAGGGCACCGCTTTTTTCTTCAATCTGGATATTGCCCGTGACGCGCCTGAATTGGAAACCAGCACTGCGGGCGACCCCAACACTTCCTTATCTTTATCTGCATCAACACTCGCAATCACAAATGAAGATCGCGCGCTTGACCCAAGCCCTCGTAGCACTCGCATACTGGTGGTGGAGGACAACAGCGTTAATAAAATGGTTATCATTAAAATGCTGGCCAAACTGGGGTATAGCAACATTACCGCGGTAACCGATGGCGCTGAAGCGGTTGAAATGTGCCGTGAGCTAGCCATTGATATTATTTTGATGGACATACAGATGCGCGTAATGGATGGCTATACCGCCACGCAAAAAATCAGAGCGCAAGAAAATGTGGCCGGCCAACCCTGGATTATTGCGCTCACCGCAGGTGTGCAACCTGCAGACGCAGAGCGCGCTTTTGCCTCTGGCATGAATGCGTTTGCCACTAAACCAATTCAGCTTCAGGATTTGGATCAGGTTTTAACGCAAGCCGAAATTTTTCAAAATAGCGCTGCGCATTAACTTACATTACAGCCGAAATGTAGTTGCGATACTACGTTGTCGCTCCGCTAATTGGGATAGATTGTCGGTAGCATCTCGCAGGTCTTTCATTCCGTTCAGGCTCTTATTATTGAGTGCAGTCATGCTTCGCAAATTGGACTCAAATGCATGTGTCACATTGCGCTGCTCTTCAGCGCTACTCGCAATATTCGCGTTCATGGAATAAATTTCTTCAACTGAAGATGAAAGTTCGCGTAATAAGTCGGCAACCTGTTGTACATCTGCCACACCTGAATTAGCATCTTCGCGGCTTGCGTGCATTTCACTCACAACATCGCGAGTGCTTGCTTGCAGTCGCTCGATCATTTGTTGGATCTCTGTTGTCGAATTGCCGGTTTTACTCGCGAGTGTGCGCACTTCATCAGCCACTACCGCAAAACCACGCCCCTGCTCACCGGCTCGCGCCGCTTCAATCGCCGCATTCAAGGCTAATAAATTTGTTTGCTCGGCAATGCCACGAATCACATCCAACACACTTCCGATGGTGTTACTCAATTGGTTAAGTTGACTGACTTTTTCAGCTGCCGAATCCATTCTTCTTGCCACTTTCTCTACGCGATGAACATAGCCTTGCATATTCTCAATACTGCGCGCACTTGCACCGCGCACATGCTCAACACGGTCCAAAGTGTCACTCGAACTGCGCGATACATTATCAATAGCATCACTCATTTGTGACATACCGGAATTAAGTTGTTGGCCCATATCACTCTGCCGATGAAGATCCTCAACACCGCTGCGACTGATGTGCGCGCTTTGCATGGCTGCGGCCGATAACAAATGCGCAGATTCCTGCAGCTGTTCAATTATTTCGCGGAAGCGCAAAAACATTGAATTAAGCTCGGCCGAAAGCAACTCAAATTCATCATGGCTATGTGCACTAAGCTTAACGGCCAAATTCCCGCTTGCAGCCTCACTCACGCTATGCAAAATGATGCTGATGCGCTCGCGAATTTCGCGGATGACGCCTAAGGAGAGTAATCCCACCACAAATAAAATAAGCAAAACCGTCGCTACAAAATATGTGTAGTAGCTATTTAGCTTTTCTTTAGATTCACTTTCCAACTGTGTTTTGCGCGCAACCGCAAGCTTAACCAACTCCTCTACCGCTGTACGATTTTGGCGATAAAAGCTATCCAATTTATGTAATGACTCATCCATCGCCGCATCGTCACCAGCGGTTAATGCGGGCATAAAGCGCTGTTCGACCTCTGTGTAAAACGCGCGAGCGGGTGTAGCGGTTTTATTAGTGATCAACTCGCGCAGGTGCTCTGGCATATCATCGCTCAGCCAACGTTTTTGGCCAGTTTCAAATTCTTCGCGGGTCTGTTTGAAACGAGCCACCAGCAGCTCCCTGTCAGCAGGCGCAGCCGTGCGTATCTGACGAACAAGCAGTGCAGCTTCTACGATATATTGAGGGGGGGGTAGTACATCGGCCACCAAATCATTACTTTGAATCACATCGGTATACAGCTTACTGCCGATCTTTACACTGCCCGCAGACTCAAACGCCTGATAAGCCAACAACATCAAACCCGCTACCACAGTAGCCAGCAGTCCATATAACAACTTTCCAAGCGATAAATTTGACATCACTTCGTAAAATCTCCCATTTATAGTCCTTCCGACTTCATAAGACTAGACGACTCACCCTGTACGTCAATCAACCAAAATGGATATTCTTCACCCACGCGGTAAGGCTCTCTAAATACTGGCATCTGATACACTGATGGCCGGTTTTCTAACGGAATTTCACCATGCCTCTATCTAAAAAAGTTCGACTAGTGGAAGTAGGCCCACGCGATGGCCTGCAAAACGAAAAACAAACCATCACTACTGCCACCAAAATCCAACTGATTGAAAATTTGGTAGCCGCTGGTTTGACCTATATAGAAGCAGGTAGTTTTGTAAACCCAAAGTGGGTTCCTCAAATGGCCGATAGCGCCGACGTATTTTCTGGCATCTCGCGGAAAGCAGGCGTTACCTACGCCGCGCTCACGCCTAACTTGCAAGGTTATGAACGCGCCCTTGCTGTTAACGCTAATGAGGTTGCGATATTTGCAGCCGCATCAGAAGCCTTCAGCCAAAAAAATATTAATTGCTCAATCGCCGAAAGCATCCAACGCTTTGCAACATTAATTGACGCTGCAAAAACACAACAGATTCCTGTGCGCGGTTATATTTCTTGTGTGCTTGGCTGCCCCTATTCTGGTGCGGTTGATGCACATCAGGTCACCAGTATTGCCAAAGAATTATTGGACATGGGCTGCTATGAAATCTCCTTGGGCGACACTATTGGCGTGGGCACTGCCGGGCAAACCAAACAATTAATTGAAACCGTTGCACGCGATATTCCTATCGAAAAAATTGCTGCCCACATGCATGACACCTATGGGCAAGCACTTGCAAATATTTATGCCGCACTGGAAATGGGCGTGAGCGTTATCGACTCTTCTGTCGCTGGTTTAGGCGGTTGCCCTTATGCGGCAGGCGCCACCGGTAATGTCGCGACTGAAGATCTGGTTTATTTGTTAAATGGACTGGGAATAGAACACGGTGTCGATCTGGAAAAATTAATTTACGCAGGCAACACCATTAGCAGTGCGCTGAACAAACCCACAAATTCAAGAGTTGCCAAGGCGATGAGTAAATAACCTATGACCAAAGATATCGAACAACAAATCAATTTGGAAACTGCACAAATCCGCTGGCATGAGCTGCAACGTTTTTTCGCAAGCGGCAACGCTATTGCTGTAGACCCAACATTGGATTTAACCCACGTAGCTGCCCAAATCGTCGCGGATAATGCCACTCAAATTAAACAGTGGATGGATGCAGGTTTAGTCGATGCAGTGAAAGATTCACAGGCGCAACAATGGTATGAAGAAAACGCTATTGTTTGGGCAGTGGTGATAAAACCTTGGGTGTTGGTGCAACCGATTATTCAGTAACCATTTATTAAACTATAGATCTGCAAGGAAATTAATATGAACCTAACCGCCAGCGGTGTTGCATTACGTTTTTTATTTGCGCTTTTATTGGTGCTGCTTAGCTACAACCCCAGTGGGTATTCCTATTTTCATTGGGTTTATAACAGCTTTAGCGACATCACACCCTATGTGGTGATAGCAGGGATTATTCTGCTGATAGGCTGGGGAGTTTATATAAAAGCGACACTTAATTCTCTGGGTATTGTTGGTGTGATTGTTTTATCTGCGTTATTTGCAAGTTTGGTGTGGCTATTTATTTACTGGGGTTTTTTAAGCGTTTCCGATATTTCAGCTATGGCTTGGGTGATAGAAGTATTGCTTGCAGCGCTATTAGCAGTAGGCATGTGCTGGTCGCACTTCACTCGCCGTATGAGTGGGCAAGTGGATGTAGATGAGATTGAAAATAATTAATCCGATGTGGAGCTAACTCTATTCTTGTTAGCCCCACATCAGCAAAACCACACCATTTATTGTGCCAGCGAACGGTACTCACTGCGTAAGCCGCGCCACACTTCTAATGCAATCACTAATGTGATGGCAAGCACAAGACTATAAATCACCATCACATAAGCAAACGGCACTGTATTGTTCCATGGTCGCGCAATCCCCAGATAACAGGCATACAGCCAAGAAACCAGCGATACCACTGCAGTGATTACTACCAACAACTGGCCTCTGCCACTGGCTCCCGCAAACCCTCTTGGTGAGGCCAGTACAGGAAAACTGTAGTAATGCAAAAACAAACCATTAATTGTAAGAATGCTAACTACCGTGAATTTTGCCCAGAGTTTTTGATTCATCAGGTAATTGGGCACTTCCAGATAACCGATAGTGACTATCGCCAAACCGGATACCCAAAGCACCACCAAGGCGAAAGTGACCAAACCGCAATTGCGCTGAAAATTGAAAATTGTATCTGCATCCATAGCGCGCCCTCGCCATTTAGCAAGCGCGTGATCCTGTATCAGCAGAACACCTATGGCGAGGCAGGCGGCAATTAAATGTGTGTAAACCAGAAGTGTTTTGAGCATTGTCAGATTCCCCTATCGTTATTATTAAAAACAGCCCAATCATCGATTGCGGCTGCAGGGAACTTTTTGATCTAGCTCAAACAAACGCTTAACAGGCGAAGATCTTTTAGGGAGCAGAATCACAGCAACGTCAAACAGCCAGGGTCAACCGTGCTGTTGTGCAGACTGTTTTTATCAGCGATTAAATATCTCCCAGTTCTCCAACTTTTTCTTTTCGCTTTTGCGCAACAGCACATAGGTTGCGCCTACCCAGCCGTGACGTTTCTGGGCAGAGTGAAACGCCATGACTTCATCCAACTGCGGCAGCCAGTGAGCTACACAGCTCTTTAATTGCGCTGGCTGGTCGCGCCCTTCGCCTTTGCCGTGGGTGACAAGCGCACAGCGGATGTCGTTGGTCATACAGTCTTTTATAAATTGAAAAACGGCGGTACGCGCCTGCTCTACGGTCATGTTGTGCAGATCAAGGCGCGCATCAATCTGGTATTTGCCCATACGCAAACTGCGGTAAACACCGTGCTGCACACCATCGCGTTTGAATTCAATGACTGCGAGTGGGTCAAGTGGCTCTATGTATTCGCCGGAAAGAAAATTTTTGTCCTTGGCGAGTTCTGCAGTAGCAGCCTTACGGCGGGTTTCGATACTGGTTTGGTCTTTATGCGGCGAAGCGAGCACCACTTTTTCTTCTACTTTGATGGGTTTTACGCCCTTCATCTGGGAGAGGAAAAAATCGACATCTGAGGGTTTATCGGTAGACATAAGCGGACATCTGGACAGCGGTAAGTGAGTCGAAATTGTAAAACAAAAAGCCGCCCTTGTGAGGCGGCCCTTGTTTTACGCATCCCGGATCAATCAGGATGAATTCTGTCGCACTGGCGATTATTTATTCGCACGATTGGCAATCAACTCATTCACCACGGCCGGATCAGCAAGCGTTGACGTATCACCCAATGAATCCAATTCATTCGCGGCGATTTTACGCAAAATGCGGCGCATGATTTTGCCGGAGCGGGTTTTGGGTAAGCCCGGCGCCCACTGGATAATATCCGGGCGGGCGATAGCACCAATCTCTTTCACCACCAACGCCAGCAATTCTTTTTTCAGCTCATCGCTGGGTTGTTCGCCTGCCATCAGGGTCACATAGGCATAAATGCCCTGACCTTTGATGTCGTGCGGATAACCGACCACGGCCGCTTCGGCAACCTTATCGTGTAACACCAGTGCGCTTTCTACTTCGGCAGTACCCATGCGATGGCCGGATACGTTTAGCACATCGTCCACGCGGCCGGTGATCCAGTAATAACCATCGCCATCGCGGCGGGCGCCGTCACCGGTGAAGTAGTAACCCGGGTAGGTGCTGTAATAGGTGTCTATGCAGCGCTGGTGATCGCCAAACACGGTACGAATCTGGCTGGGCCAAGCGGCTTTAATACAAAGGTTACCTTCGCCGGCGCCGATGACTTCCTTACCTTCGGGGTCAAGCAGCACTGGCTGTACGCCAAAGAAAGGCACTGTGGCCGAGCCGGGTTTCAGGTCGATAGCACCGGGCAAGGGAGTCAGCATGTGGGCGCCGGTTTCGGTTTGCCACCAGGTATCCATAATCGGGCAGCGGCTGTCACCCACTACGCGGTAGTACCATTCCCAAGCTTCGGGGTTGATCGGCTCGCCCACACTGCCGAGGATTTTCAGGCTAGCGCGCGAGGTTTTGGTGACGTAATCATTGCCTGCACCCATTAGTGCGCGAATCGCGGTCGGTGCTGTGTAAAAGCTGTTAACGCCGTGTTTGTCGATCACTTGCCAGCAGCGGGACGCATCGGGGTAAGTAGGCACACCTTCAAACATCAGGGTAGTCGCGCCATTAGTGAGCGGACCGTACACAATATAGCTGTGGCCGGTTACCCAGCCCACGTCGGCGGTACACCAGTAAACATCGCCTTCCTGATAGTCGAATACGTACTTATGGGTCATTGCCGCTTGCAGCAAATAGCCGCCGGTGGTGTGCAATACGCCCTTGGGTTTGCCGGTAGAGCCGGATGTGTAAAGGATAAATAGCGGGTCTTCCGCATCCATCACTTCCGGTTCACATTCATTGGCCTGACGCTCCACCAAATCTTCGTACCAGAAATCGCGTTTTTCGTCCCAGGCAATATCGCCACCGGTGCGTTTAACAACTATGCAGGTGTGCACGCCGGGGCACTGCACCAAGGCGACATCGGCATTCTTTTTCAGTGGCACACGCTTGCCACCGCGTAGGCCTTCATCGGCGGTAATCACCACCTGGCAGTCAGCATCCTGAATACGGTCTTTTAAGGCTTCGGGCGAGAAGCCACCAAATACGATGGAGTGAATCGCGCCAATACGGGTACAGGCCAGCATGGCGTAAGCGGCTTCGGGGATCATCGGCATATAAATGCACACGCGATCACCCTTTTTAACGCCGCGCTCGCGCAGGGCATTGGCCAAACGGCAAACTTGATCGTGCAATTCTTGATAGCTGATGAACTGGTCTTCGGAAGGGTCATCGCCCTCCCAGATAATGGCGGTTTGTTTGGCGCGTGCGGGCAGGTGGCGGTCGATACAGTTCACGCTCACATTTAACTTGCCGCCCACAAACCAGGCCACTTCACCTTTTTTAAGATCACTCTTGGTCACTTGCGACCAAGGTTGCTGCCAGGTCAAAAACGCCTTGGCCTGCTCTGCCCAAAAAATGTCGGGCGAGCTGATAGATTGCTCGTACATTTCCTTATAGCGCGCCAAATCAATCGCCGCGTTACGTTTAAAAGCTTCGGGAACCGGATACAGCTGGACTTCTGACATGTTGATCTCGCTTTGACGTTATCTTGTTATTCGTTGGTAAACCCGCGCGAGTGATACAGCAACCACTCCAACTAGCGCGCAGGCCTGTAAAAGTTCGCCTCAAAGCTTAGCAGTTCTGTCCTTGCAATCTCAATGACAACGTTGTCCAATCGATAAGATTTACGCGTTTTTACCTGCCTTGCTTACTTTGGATAAAACGAGACCATCCGGTTTTGGCTGACTTATCCCATTAATAGTTATAACCAACCGAAAGAGCAGAGCCAAAAGCTATTCCCTATCGATAGCTTCCCTCTAAAAATGATTTGTGTGCCACTAAAAGTGATACGAATCAGGTTAAGCGAACCCCAACATGGGACTAACTCCCACTCCCTGCAGCGCCTAAGCTGGTGCTGCTTGGGAGTGAAGCGGCGAAAGTGGATATAAAAACAACACCCGCCTGACAGCGATATTGCCCGCTCCCGAGCCAGCAGAACTCTGCTGATGCAGAAGCTCTGAACTCATCTAATAACGATATCAACGAGGCAATCAACTATGTTTTTTCATCAATACCCATCACTGGCAAAAGGCTTGGGCCGCCTGGCAATCGCAGCAACCGGGCTGCTGGCTGCCTCTGGCTATGCTGCAACCCAATGCCAAAACCCCACCCCCATATGGGCCGATGAGTTTAATGGTACAGCGGTGGATACCAGCAAATGGGAGTTCCAAAACGGTGATGGCTGCAGCTATGGTATTTGCGGTTGGGGTAACAATGAGCTCCAGTCTTACCAGTCCGCTAACGCGACTGTCGCCAATGGCTTACTGACTATTACTGCCAAAAAACAACGTGTTGGCTCCAAGTCTTACACTTCATCGCGCATCAGAACCCTGAATATGCCCAACGGCGGCCAGTGGAAAAATGGCCGTTTTGAGGCGCGTGTGAAGGTGCCGCGTGGCGCTGGTATGTGGCCAGCTTTTTGGATGCTGCCCGCCAATACCAATGTGGGCTGGCCGATGAGTGGTGAAATCGACATTCTGGAAGCCACTGGCCAAGCCAACATGATTGCTTTTGGCACACTGCATTATGGCGAGGCCTGGCCGAACAATCAGTGGACTAGCGGCCGCATTTTGAAACAACCCGATACCTGGTCGGATAACTTCCATACCTATGCAGTGGAATGGGAACCCAATGTGATCCGTTGGTACATAGACGACCTGCTCTACTCCACCAAAACCCCGGCAGATCTGGGCAACCCTGCCTACTGGACCTTTGAGGACTTCCAGTACTATATGATTCTTAATCTGGCGATTGGCGGCAACCTGGGCGGGCCAGTGGATGAGTCCATGCTACCGCAGACTATGCAGGTTGATTATGTGCGGGTGTACAACTACGGCAAGCCAAACCTGAGCGGCAAACATCTGGTTGAGCCCAATACCAGTGCAACCTATTCGGTTATCGATGAAGCGGGAACCAACAGCAGCTACAGCTGGACCAGTCCAACCGGGCAGACCTCAACCGGCAAATCGCTGACGGTCAACTGGGGAACTCTGGGTGGGCCAGTGACGGTAAGAGTCACCAATAGCTGCGGCAGTTACAACCTGTCACTGAATGTGCATGTTGCACCTACATTGAATAGAGCCGACATCCACGATGATTTCGAAAGCAATCGCAACCTGGCGTATACCAGCTGGACTGGCAACCTGAACCAGGCAAGTGCAAACCCATCACCCACAGGCGTAAACACCTCCAGCCTGGTAGCAAGTTATGTGCGCAGCAGTAGCTCACAGTACGATGTGATTTCTGGCACCGCCAGCCTGATTCCCAATGCAGCCCCGTTCGTCAGTGGCAGCAAGGCGTTTTATCTGGATGTTTACACCAATGCACCAGTGGGCACTGAAATGCTGGTACAACTGGAGAGCAGCACAGCGACGGCAAGCAACTTCCCCACCGGCCGCCACTCACGTTATATCGCCCACACCACGGCGCAGAATAGCTGGCAGCGGGTGAAGTTCCTGATGGACGACCGGATTGATGGCACCACCGCCGACACAGCCGTCAGCAAAATTGTGTTGTTATTGGCCCCCAACACCTTCACTGGTCACACTTACTATCTGGACAATTTCAGCACCTACGCCGCCGGCACGGCGCCAGTACCGGCGACCTCCATGAGTGTAAGTGGTGTTAGTACCAGCACAGCCAGCGCCGGCAAGGGCACCAAATACGCCACAGCGACTATCACTGTGCTCGACAACAACAATGCGCCCGTTGCCAATGCGACAGTGACCGGCAATTTCAGCGGCAGCATTAATCAAACGGGTGTCAGTGGCAAAACCGGCAGCGATGGCAAAATTACCCTGCAAACCTCCAGCGCAGCGGGCGGTACTTTGGTGGTCAACTTTTGTGTGAGTGCATTAAGTCATGCGTCCTTGAGCCACAACACAGCCAATAGTTCGGGCTTGTGCCCGTAAGCGTTAAGTACCACTAGCTAGTCTTGAGAGGGAGTTTGTGAGCCGACTTGGCGAGGATTATTCCTCGCCTTTTTTATTCGGGCAAAGCCGCGTTAACCAGCCTTATTTTTTAGCGGGATGAGAAAGCCCTACCCCTTCACGATCCATCCGCTCCAGCTCTTGTTTGTAGGCCTCCATTTCCTCCCAATCAAACGCAGTTCCAACGTTCAAATGTTCAGGATGCAGAGCGCGTTCCTTGGCGTTTTCTTGCAAGCTGTGCTCTTTTTGCGGTTCATCATCAGTGCCATTTAGGACTTCAAATTGCTTGAGAATATCATCGCTTTTCTTCGACATAATCACGAACTCCGGCGTTAGGGCTTAGCCTAGGAACATAGTCTTTGACAATAAATCCGACAATAAAAAAGGGCGGTTTACCGCCCTTTTATACGCACACTGCCGCTTACAGCGACTAGCATCCAGCACTTATTCCATTTGCATTGGAATCGTATTGCTGGTGCGATTCACGCTATTGTCTTCGTTCAGATACACCAACTTGGGCTTGTGGGTCGCCAACTCTTCGTCATTGAAATAACCGTAGGTGGCGATAATCACACGATCACCCACTGCCACCTTGCGCGCCGCCGCACCGTTCATGGAAAAGGTGCCTGAACCGGGTTCAGCAAGAATGATGTAGGTATGGAAACGCTCACCGTTGTTTACGTTATAAATATCGATTTGCTCAAATTCACGCATGCCGGCTAATGCCACCAGATCAGCATCTATGGCGCAAGAACCGTCGTACCACAACTCAGCCTGGGTCACCTTGGCCATGTGTAATTTTGCTTTCAGCATATGAGTTAGCATGGAATCCTCCGGGGAATCACTGATGCAGGCGGGAATTAACCCAGCACCACAGAAACATTGTCAATTAACCGCGCGCCCTGGGTATACATGGCGCCGAGTATAGTGATCTCCCGATCGTCGTGTGCCGCCATCTCCAGTGTGCGGCTATTGCAAATACTGATGTAGTCCACCCGAAAACCCGCCGCCTCAATTTGCGCGCGCGCCTCGTCCACCAGTACTGAAAAATCGCGGCGACCTTCGCTAATCGCCTCTTTGATCGCATTCAAACTGCGGTTGAGTACCGCCACCCTTGGGCGCTCATCGGCCGTAATAAAACCATTGCGCGAGCTCATCGCCAGGCCATCTTCCTCGCGGAAGATCTCCCCTGCGGTAATCTTGATGGGGATACACAGGTCTTCCACCATGCGACGAATAACCGCCAGCTGCTGGAAATCCTTAATGCCAAATACAGCTTCATCCGGCTGCACAATATTAAACAACTTGGTGACAACCGTTGTCACGCCCTCAAAGTGGCCAGGGCGACTGGCACCACAGAGCACATCGGTCATAGTCGGTACTATCACCCGCGTCTGCTCCGCCATACCGTTGGGGTAGATTTCTTTTTCATCGGGACAAAACAAATAATCACAACCCACAGCTTCCAGTTTTGCGGAATCTGCCGCCAGGGTGCGCGGGTATTTATCCCAATCTTCGTTTAAACCAAACTGCAGAGGGTTTACAAAAATGCTGGTGACTACCACATCGCAGTTGCGCTGGGCGATTTTGACGAGCTCGATATGGGCATTGTGCAGGTTGCCCATAGTGGGTACAAAACCTATGCGCTTACCGGCTTTACGCTCCGCCGCCAGGGCATCACGAAGGGATTGGATATGGTGAAAAACCTGCATAGTCGTGCCTCAAACTGCCCGCAAAATAGCCCCGGTTCAGGGCGCGCGATAATACACCTACCGTGGATACATGTACATTTTTGCAGCATCCTGCAAGCGCCAATCACTTTGAGACAGGCTAAGCTCTCTGTTTGACCTTCTCCATGATAATGGAAGTAGAAATGTGGGGCGTATCAGGCGCAAAATCGACTGAGATCCTGCGGCTGTCTAGCTGCGCCTGTAACTCGAGCCAACGGGCACTTCCTTTCCACCCTCCACCACCAATTACATGCGTTATTCCCCAAGATGCTATCCACTCTGCCGCCAGTTCAGGCTGGGTAGTTGAAACAGGCTGGAGATCTGCCCGGTCAACCCAACCTAGACTGCGAATCATTTCCAAGCGTTCGTACTCGGGAATAATTGGCCATTTATTTTTGGTTGCAAAACACATAGAGTCTGGTGCGACGGCAACAACAAGCTGTTCGGTTTGCGCCCGAGCGTAGCTCAAATAACGGACATGCCCTACATGAAACAGGTCGAATACACCAATCACCAACGTTCGAAAATGCATTTATTAGCCCTGAATAATTGATTGGAGTCGAACCTCCAACTGCTGCAATAGTTCCTCCGCGGGAAGATGCCGCTTGGTTTGCCGAACTAGCGCTAGTGCTTTTTTTAAACTCCCCTCCAACAAAGCCTTGTTGATGTGCATCAATGCATAGGATTCAGTCAACAGAGAGAAATTACGTAGATTATGGGCAGAAATCACAGTATCGAATAATGGATCAGGCGTTCGCCAATCGCCGTAAATTCTCGTTAGCCAATCATTGGGATCATCCAACTCCCACACCTCCCCGTAGTGGTGATTGGTTTTGTGAAGAGCGAGTTTAGTGCCGTAATCAGTTATACGCTGCCAGGACTGCGGTATCTTCGAACTCCATATCCCGCCAATGAGCTGACCTGATGCCTTCTCAATCTCAAAACCAAAGATATCAATAAAAAGCTTTAGCTGGGCATGCTTGAAGGATCGAGGACTCCTTAAGCTCATGGGGTGAACCAGCTCTGACCAGCCTTTGGAACGCATGCTGCGACACGCCATATCCATTTGCTCCATAGGAACACCGATATCCAGATCCTTATCAAATGAGAGCAGCCGCCCATCTCTCTCGAGCCCCAAAAGTGTTCCTGCGGTAGCAAAAGCCTGTACACCGTCTGCACACAAGGACACTAAGGTTTGGCGAAAAGCGCGAATGTTAGCCTTTGTATCAAAGCGGGCCTTGGCCTGTGGAGGAATATCAACCCAAGGATAGGTCAACCCCAAATTCAGGGCATGCCGAAACCGAGCCAAAGCTTCTGGAAGCCGCCCATGGTGCATATCATCCATCGCCAAGGCCACATGCGCAGTAATATCACCGGGATTACGGGCCACCCGGTCACTCATGTATTTAAACGTCACTTCTGGACGCTTCAGTAGCTCCAGTATGTTTGATAAAAGTTTTTTCGCTTCAACTAAATTGGGCGTTTCTTTCAGCGCCTCTGTACACTGATCCATCGCCCGATCATATTCTTTTTGATGTAGGTAAAGACGAGCAAGATTACAGCGTGAATCTGGTTGCGGTGACAAAGCTACAGCACGCTCCGTAGCCACCAGTGCGCCAGACACATCACCTTTAACATAAGAGGCAGAGCCAAGCGCGCGCCAACCAAACTCATGAGCCGGAAATCTCTCGGTTAACACGGTAGCCGCGGTAATGACTTCCGAAAAGCGCTTGGCCGCAAAATCTGCCTTTATCCGCGTGATGTCTTCTTCACTCGGAGTTAAGGCGACATCTGAATTTTTTGTGTATTCAAAATTATTCAAAATAACTCCAAAGGATTCGAGGGTTTTTGAGGGTGCGCTAAATAAAAGTCATGGATATAGAAGCACTTAATCCTGTTTAGAGGGATTATGCGCAAAGAATGATACACAGAAAAACCAGTCACTATTTAGGAATCAATCTTTAAAGCCAGCCGAATCACCGCCTCGCCCAAGCGCATCACTCCGCCCTGAATGACTTTGGCGCAGAGCCCGCCGTAACCAAACATGGCCGCCGTGCCGCCTGCGCCCAAGGCTTCATCCATGCGCGAGCAGGGGTGGCAGAGGGCGTTGGTTTCGAGGATCACTTCACCAATCTGCAAACGCTGGTAGCGCAGCAGGTTCATATTCATGCCGGAGATAACCAGATTGCGGCGCAACAGGCGCGGGTCTATGGACGAATGTCCGGTGTGACGACAAATGGCTTCAATGTATTCGTGGCTGATGAGTGTGACTTGTCGCGCAGAGCCCGGTGTTTTTTTCATCCGATGATCGCCCACTAACCCCAGCCCTACCACCGCCTCTGCTTGATCGACTACCAACACCTCGCCGCGCCGTTCGCTGCGTAAACCAATCCAATCCAACTTGCCGGGCGCAATATTGGCGCAGAGTTTATCGAGTAATTTGGCTTGGCTGTTCATTTGGCAAACCTCGGTAATACGGGGGAACCATCATCAATAGTGCTGCAATTAATAGGGATCTTGCTGGAAATACTCAGGTGCGAGATTATCGAAGCGGGTGTATTTGCCAACAAACGCGGCGCGACAAGTGCCGATTTCACCGTTACGCTGCTTGCCGATGATAAGTTCGGCTATGCCTTTATCCGGGCTGTCTTCGTTGTAATACTCATCGCGGTAAATAAACAGAATCACGTCAGCGTCCTGTTCGATGGCGCCGGATTCCCGCAGGTCGGAGTTCATGGGGCGCTTGTTGGGGCGCTGTTCCACACCGCGGTTGAGCTGCGAGAGGGCAATCATGGGGCATTCAAATTCTTTGGCCATGCCTTTGAGCGAGCGCGAAATTTCAGAGATTTCCTGGGTACGGCCTTCGCCGCTGCCGGCAACTGTCATCAACTGCAGGTAGTCCACCATGATCATGCCGGGATTACCGTGTTCGCGGGCGATGCGGCGGATACGCGCGCGCATTTCCTGTGGGTTCAAGCCGCCGGTATCGTCGATAAATAACAATTTATCTTTGAGCTTGGCCACAGCGGAGGAGAGTTTGGGCCAATCCTCTTCAGTGAGCTTACCGTTGCGCATCTTGCCCTGATCGATGCGACCGATAGAGGACATCATCCGCATCACTAGCGCGGAGGATGGCATTTCCATACTAAATACCACCACTGGCTTGGGCTGATTAAACAGCGCACCCTCAACGAAGTTGAGCGCCAGCGCCGTTTTACCCATGGACGGACGCGCCGCAAGCACAATCAATTCCCCGGGCTGCCAGCCAGACGTGCGTTGATCAAGATCGGTAATACCCGATGGCACGCCAGTAATATCGCTACCAGAGCGAAAAAGCTCATCGATGCGTTTAACTGTTTCTTTGAGAAGCTCGTTTACCCCCACCAAACCGCCTTCTTTGGGGCGATCCTCAGCGATTTCGGCAACGCGTTTTTCAGCCAGCTGTAACAGGTCATCTGAATCCAGTCCCGCCGGATTCATGCTGGATTTGCTGATGTCCTGGGCGGCAGCAATCAACTGACGCAAGGTGGAGCGCTCACGCACAATTTTGGCGTAAGCGACTATGTTGGCGGCACTCGGGGTGTTGTTGGCCATTTCGACCAAATAGCCCAAGCCACCCACACGCTCCAATTCGTCGTGCTTGTGCAGCTCTTCCGACAGGGTGATAACGTCCAGCGGTTGCCCCGCTTCCTGCAGCGCCAGCATCATGCGGAAAATGAGCTTGTGATCATCGCGGAAGAAGTCGCTTTCGGATATCACTTCCAGCACCGCGTCCAAGCGATTGTTGTCAAGCATCAGACCGCCCAACACCGATTGCTCTGCCTCCACTGAGTGGGGCAAGGCAGTTTGAGCGCTTAACTGGCTGGCAAGGCGATCCTCAAAACTGACGGATTCGAAGCTGGATTCAGGCATAGGTTGGATAAACGCAGGTAGAGTTTTTTATCAAATTGGGAGCAAAAAAAATCGGGCACTTGCTCTTCAACCAAAAGGTCGTCGATAGTGCCCGATTTCAGGTTGCTTGTCAGTAGTAAACCACTTAACCCCACCCTAGCCCTCCCCTCAAAAGAGGAGGGAATTTAAGCTCCTCCCCCTGCGAAGGGGGAGGCCGGGAGGGGGTTAAAAATTACTCTGGAATAACTGCCAATTTAACCGCTTGGATTACTTCAGCGTGCAACTGAACATCGATCTCGTATTGACCGATTTCACGCAGAACGCCTTGTGGCAAGCGAACTTCAGACTTGGCAACAGCAACACCAGCAGCAGTGATTGCTTCAGCGATATCGCGAGTACCGATAGAACCGAACAGACGGCCTTCGTCACCGGCGTTGGCAGCGATAGTCACGCTCAGCTCTGCAAGCTTCTCAGCGCGAGCGGTTGCATCAGCAATCTTGCTGGCAGCAGCAGCTTCCAACTCGGCGCGACGCGCTTCGAAGTCAGCGATATTTTTTGCAGTAGCAGCAACAGCCTTGCCTTGTGGCAAGAGGTAGTTACGGCCGTAGCCAGACTTAACGCTAACCTTGTCACCAATAGCGCCTAATTTACCTACTTTATCGAGCAGAATAACTTCCATCTCTTTACCCCTTACTCGTGGCTGTCAGTGTATGGAATCAAAGCCAGGTAACGAGCACGCTTGATAGCGGTAGCCAACTGACGTTGGTATTTAGCTTTGGTGCCAGTGATACGGCTTGGAACGATTTTGCCGGTTTCAGTGATGTAAGCCTTCAGCGTTTCTACATCTTTGTAATCGATGCGCTTGGTGCCTTCAGCGGTAAAACGGCAGAATTTGCGACGACGGAAAAAACGTGCCATGGGTTATACCTCCTGCTCTTCTTCGAAATCATCTGCATCAACGCCGTCTTCATCAGACAGGTCTTCTGCGTCATCACGACGTTCAGCGCGTGCTGGACGTGCTTTACGCTCACGGCCTTCTTTCTCGGCTTTCATGATGAATGATTCTTCGGTGATAGCAGCATCTTCACGCAGCACCAGGCTACGCAGAACGGCATCGTTGTAACGGAAGTTGGTAGTCAACTCTTCCAATACCGCGTCAGAGCATTCTACGTTCATCAGAATGTAGTGAGCTTTGTGCACTTTATTGATGGAGTAAGCCAGTTGACGACGGCCCCAATCTTCCAAACGGTGAACTTGACCACCGTCGTTTTTGATAGCAGAGGTGTAACGCTCTACCATTGCTGGAACTTGTTCGCTCTGGTCAGGATGAACCAGGAAAACGATTTCGTAATGACGCATGTTTAGCTCCTTACGGGTTAAAGCCTCCTACCTTGCTGATAAATAACAACGCAGTGAGACAAGGAGTAGCCGATTTTACAGTCACCTTGATGACCTTGCCCCCGGCCAGTTTGGGGGTGCGGAATTGTACGGATAAGACTCTTTACAAGCAAGCAAAAACAACCTTGTCGCTCCCCTTGGGGGGATCAACGCCTTTCATTTCACGCCAGATTCCCGTTCCGGCAAAAAAATGGGACTGCCACTTTAGGTAGTAAACCTAAAACAGGTGGCTGTAAGACCCGCTTCTCCTTGAGATTGGTGATGCGCCAGAGGCTATCCGGTGCAACTTATTACCCAATTTACTGAGGACAACAATAATGAACAAACATCGCTTCACTCCTGCAGCGACACACGCAGCGCGCACCACCCTCGCCCGCAAAAGCCTACTCGCAAACCTGGCTGCCGGAGTGGTCAGTATTGTTTTATGCAACTCGGCCCTGGCTGCAGTCCCGGCACTGCAAGTACAGGGCAATAAGGTTCTGGTTGGCGGTAAATCCGTAAGCCTTGAAGGCGTTTCTCTCTTTTGGAGTAATACCGGCTGGGGCGCGGAGAAGTTCTATACAGCAGCCACCGTCAAGCGCGCAAAAACCGAATTCAACGCCAACCTAATCCGCGCCGCCATAGGGCACGGGGAAGGCGGCGGTATTCAGGACGATTGGAATGGCAACATGGCGCGGCTCGACACCGTCATCCAGGCAGCCATCGACAACGATATGTATGTGATTGTTGACTACCACAGTCACAAAGCCCATGAGAACTGGGGTTCAGCCGAGGCTTTCTTCAAGCAAGTCGCGCAAAAATGGGGAGGTTACAACAACGTTATTTATGAACTCTACAACGAACCACTGAATGTGGATTGGAACAATACCCTCAAGCCTTACGCCGAGTATCTGGGCGGCAAGATTCGTGCGATTGACCCGGACAACCTGATCATTATGGGTACACCCAACTGGTCGCAGGATGTCGATGTCGCCTCCTCCAACAAAGCCAATGTTTCCAATTTAGCCTATACCGTTCATTTTTATGCCGACAGCCACGGGAGCTCCTATCGCGCCAAGGCGCAAACGGCACTGAATAATGGTGCAGCCCTGTTTGCCACCGAATGGGGTGCAGGCCATGCCAATGGTCGCGGCAATATCAATTACCCGGAGACCTGGGCCTGGATAAATTTTTTGCGCACCAATGGCATTAGCCACGCCGGCTGGGCGTTCCATGACAAGGAGCGCGATCAAACCACCGGCGAAGTAGAAACATCATCCTTCTTCTGGGCTGATGGGTCGCTCAAAGAGTCGGGGCGATTTATCAAAGAAATTTTGGCGGGCCGTAAACCGATAGACAGTGGCGATGATGATTCAGGTGGTAACTGCACCAAAGCCAACCTCGGCGATACCATCCAAGCCGAGAGCTGGTGCCAGATGTCTGGAGTGAAAACAGAAACAACCAGCGATGCAGGCGGCGGCCAGAATATCGGCTATATCGATGGCGGCGATTGGATGACTTACTCAGTCAATATACCCACCACGGGCACCTACAAAGTGAGCTACCGCGTTGCAGCCCAGGCAGGCGGCGGTCAGCTCCAGTTGGAAAAAGCCGGTGGCAGCCCTGTTTACAGCAACATCAATATTCCTCAAACCGGAAACTGGCAAGCCTGGCAAACCATCTCCCACAATGTGGTTTTGCCCGCAGGCGAGCAACTGATCGCGCTTTCGGCGATTACCGGAGGGTTTAATATCAACTGGCTGAAAGTAGAAAATACTGGCGGTGACAACACCGGCACCATCATCGCGACGATTCAGGCGGAAGACCATAGCCAGCAAAGCGGGACCCAGCAGGAAACCACAACCGATACCGGCGGAGGCAGGAATGTTGGTTATATCGATGCCGGCGACTGGCTTTCCTATGCAGGCACGCCAGTCAATATTCCCAGCAGTGGCAGCTATGTGATTGAGTACCGAGTGGCCAGCCAAAACGGTGGTGGCAACCTGAGGTTTGAAGAAGCTGGTGGTGCACCGGTGTACGGCAGCATCAGCATCCCTGCAACCGGCGGCTGGCAAACCTGGACGACCATCCAACACACCGTCAACCTGAGCGCAGGCAGCCATCAATTTGGAATTAAAGCCAATACCGGTGGTTGGAACCTCAATTGGATTCGCATCCGCAAGGCGCATTAAGGCCAGCCAGATAAAATCAGTGAAACTTTTGGCCGCCTTCGGTCGGCCATTTTCACTATACCTGCACTGACATAGAGTCAACCGCTAGCAATGCTTGCTTGCGATATTCAGAGGGTGTCATTCCCGTTGTACGTTTAAAGAACCGATGGAAAGCTGACTGACTGTTGAAACCGGATTTATACAAAATGTCCAACACCGTATCACCCGCACACTCAGGCGCTGCCAACAATCGTTTGGCCTCTTCGACCCGCTGGGTATTGATAAATTCGAAAAAATTCTGCCGGTGATGATCATTGATGATGGTGGAAAGCTCGCGCGGCTTGAGACCTATCTGCTCCGCGAATCGCTCCAGATTGATGTTAGCCTCCATATGCAACTGCAGTTCACGAATACCACGCTCAACTGCTTCGCACTTCTCGCCCACCTGGGGAATCTCTCGCAACCGATCTTTCTCCGGTGGCGCTGCAGCTACCAAATCGTGCTGCAAAATCCCCCTGGTATTGCGCCAAGCAAACAAAAATAAACCATTGACCAACAATACCGTCAGGTAATTGTTCAGTATGCCCAGCAAATCATTCGTCTCACCACTGACGTAACCACCCAGAAAATAAGCAACAAATGACCAAAACCAGTGGATGAAAAAACCACCTAACACCCAGTCAGCCAGGCGCAATTCATACTCTGAAATACTGGAATACAGCTGTTTTAATTGCTGGCGCAAACGATATTCAGTGTAAAAACAGGCCAGCACATAAATAAGTGGCGAGCATTTGACTAGAAACCAAACAAACTCCAATGCCGAGCGATCCTGGTCGGACAGGCTCGACCAGTGCCAAGGTAACCAATCACGCAGACTCAAGTCATAACTAATGATCAGCACCACCGCCAATAAAGCAGGCGCCAGGTGTATTCCTTGACGCCAGCGAAACACATTACAACGGGAGGACAGTGAACGCAGATAAAAGAACAATGCCGGCCCTTGCAGCAACAAGCAAGCCGACAACAACGCGGGCAACAAGGGGGAATGAGCTATAGCCATACCTTGGAAACCCGTGTTCCAGGTGATGAGCGTCGCAGTAAGCGTTCCAATAACCAACAGGAAAAAAAGCTGTAACAGCCGTCGCGACTGCTTGCTACCACTGGGCAGCACACCGAGCGCAAGACAAAGTACAGCGGCTTCCAAAATAGTCAGGACGATGACCACTTCATGCAAATTAAGTAAGAGATCTTTCATTATTTTTATGCATCCCTAATCTGGCGATAGCCTGCGTTAAACATTCAATCAGCGTTGCGTATCGACGCGGTACTAAATTATCACAGCACGCTTTATCGTCACTGACGCAGACCGCATTTTCAACAATGGAACATTCCATTAAACGACTAACCAGCGAAATCCTCCCTCAAGCGGAATCCCATTTATGACGTCATAAGTGGGAACTCCCACTTTCCTGATAACCCCGCCAGCAGGAAGCCCGCATTCTGGCCCTCACTTACATTGGATAAGCCATTCGGCTCTGGCAACCAATCTCCTGTGATTAAAAACAATAATTCCCTTGGAGGAACTATGAAACATCAACTCCCTGCGAGGCTCAACTCGCTGGCATTAAGCATACTTGCGCTCAGCGCTACCCCCAGCCTGGCAACAGACTACAACGACCCGTGGTGGGCAAGCCCCAATGCCAATACCAGCTTTGTTGACCAGTTTGATGGCGTGAGCATTGACCGCAACAAATGGCTGGTGGAAAAAAATATCTTTGTAAACGGCGAAGATATTGATTACCAAGACGTTGAATACCCTGCCGCTGACTGGACCTTCCGTGTCGGTCAACCGGACGCAGGCGCAAGCGACGGCAAGGTACTGAACCTTAAAGCGCGCTATATGGATGGTCAGATTCAGGACTACTACGGTGGTAACGCCGGACAAGGCAAGCCGCTGTTTATCCGCGCGGGCCGTATTGAATCGCAAATTACCGATTCATCCACCTTTGTGTACGGCAAGTTTGAAGCGCGCATCAAAATGCCACCGGCGCGCAATGGTGAGTTCCCCGCATGGTGGTTATTAGGAAACTTCCCGGATGTGGGTTGGACCGCGTGCCAGGAGTTGGACATTATTGAGTTCACCGGTGCCAACGCGAGCAAAGCGCCGCAAACCCACTGGTCAGCGCCCTACCCGGCTTATGGCGGCAACCCATTTGGTACCACTTACGCGCAACTGGGCATTAACCCGAGCGACCAGTACATCACCTATGGTGTGATCAAAACCCCTGAGTCGGTTGAGTACTACATCAACGGCGTCAAAACTTACACCTGGACCAAAGCCGAACGCGGCGACCAGCCCTGGCCCTACGTTACCCCGATGCGCATGATCCTCAACCACGCCATTACCCACGTGGAATGGCCGGATGTGGGCAACTACAACAAGTTCAGCACCGACGCGAACGTGGCCAACAAAACCGGCTACACCCGCACCACTAACGGCGTGACCGAGTATGAGTACATAGATACCGCGGCCATGAACACCAATATCGGCCGCACCGGTACTGACTTCCTCGTTGATTATGTGGCGCATTGGCCGCTGCCGACTACCGACAGCTGGCACAAGTACATCGACGAAAGCAAATACAGCTTCTTCCGCCCCACCAACAACACCAAAGGTTTCTACTCGCTGAAAGGCTGGATGGCACCGGTGTCGGTAACGGCAGATGCATACTTGCAGGAAGGCGATAACGCCTACCGCGACAACAGCGCCAAGAACGCGGCTGACGGCTATGTTGGCTCCAAGTGGGCAACCCCACGCGATGACAACATGCACTCGGTCACTATCGATTACGGTGTGGACAAACCGATCAAGTACTTCTGGATCGAGTGGAGCTGGAACCTGCCCAAGTCATACGACATTTACGGCAAAACCTCCTCCGGCAACTGGGAATACATCCTCAGTTCTGACCAACAGAGCGTAGGTTGGGCAACCCATACCTTTGATGTAAACAAGACTTACCGTTACGTCAAACTCGTTACCAAAGGCCGTATTGATAAAGCCGAGCCGATCTGGCTGCTGGAATTCAAAGCCTTTGAAGATGTTGCCAACGTCTATCCAAAACCCGCTGGCACTGCGCAAGTGGACCGCAGCATCAACCTGCTGGGTAACGGCGCATTCAGCGATGGTTTGGCAGGCTGGCAAGGCGAGAACTACGACGGCTCGGGTGCCGCTTATTCCGTGGTAAACGGTGAAGCGCGCATCACCGCCGCGGCACAGGGTACTGGCTCAGGTTCTTATCAATTGCACACCTCAGGCTTTGGCTTGAAACGCAATTATCGCTACCAGGTGAGCTTCCGCGCTCGCGCTGCATCGCCACGCAATATTCAGGTGCGTTTGTCCGAAAACCAATTGAACCCGTCCACCGCTGGCACCTATTTGCTGCAAACGGTCGCACTGGGTACAACCATGGCGAACTACAGCTTCAATGTGGACTTTACTGCGGGTGATAACGCAGGCCGCCTTGCCTTCCTGTTCGGCAATATGGGCAATGCAACCACCTTTATCGATGATGTCGTGATCCGCGAGATCGCCTATATCGGCTCGGGTGATCCATTGGTTCCAGCGATCAGCGCAACCAACTTCTCTGGCGCAAGCTCAGGCTGGGAAAGTGAATGGTGGGGTGTTGCCTCACGCGCGGTCGATGGCTCAACCGGCAACAAAGCCAGCGGCCGTCCGGGTGTGGCAGACAATCAGGACTTGTGGGTCAGCGTGAATATCGACCCTGACTTTGAAGTAAAAGAAGTGTTGGTAGCGGGCGATAAATCTGCACCGCGCAGCCTTGCCCAGTTCAAAGTGGAATATGGCACCGCCAACAACACCATGATCGACTGGAGCAACAGCAACACCGATGGCAGCTATGAAAGCTTCACCGGCTTCAGCGCTTATCCGCCCGCGAATGAACGCAACTTCCGCTTCTGGTTCCGCCCACCGGCTGGTCAGGTAGTTGAAGTGGCCGATGTACAGTTGATGGCAGTGGATCTGAAACCGCACCGCATCTATGCCATTAATTTGGACGGCGCAGGCAGTATCAGCCCTGCTGGCACCATCCGTTACAGCAAAAACAACACGGATTCCGCGACCTATACCTTCACACCACCGGCTGGCAGACAAGTCGCTAACGTGATTGTGGATGGCGTTTCACTGGGTGCATTGAACAGCTACACCTTCAATGCGATCTCTGCGAGCCACACCATTGCAGTGTCGTTCACCGGATCTGCGCCTGCATCATCAGTCGCCAGCTCCAGCGCGCCTTCATCTACCCCCTCCAGTGTGAGCAGTTCAAGCGCACCGGCTTCGGTATTGGTATCACAAGGTCGCTCGGTGACTGGCAGCACCAACATGATGCCAGCTGCTAACGCCGTCGATGGCAACCCCGCCACCCGCTGGGAATCCAACCACGGAGTCAGCCCAAGCTGGTTGATGGTTGACCTTGGCAGCAGTCGTGCGCTGACCCAAGTGGTTATCGATTGGGAAGCAGCCAACGCGGCCAACTATGAAGTGCAAGGTTCTACCAACGGCACCAGCTGGACCACACTGAAAACCGTCACCGGCGGTGCATTCGGTATCCGCACCGATACCCATGCCGTGAGCGGTAGCTATCGCTATGTACGTGTGTACGCCACTGCACGCAGCACCGGCAACACCTGGGGTTATTCGATCTTTGAATTGAAGGTGTACGCACAAAATGCAGCCGCCAGCAGCAGTTCAGTATCCAGTAGTGCAACTCCCGCCCTGTTAACACCCGTGAGCGCAACCGCGAGCACGGCCTTAACACCGGCAGCGAATGCGATCGATAAAAACGGCGGCACCCGCTGGGAATCAGCACACGGGATTGACCCAAGCTGGATTACCTTCGATCTGGGCAGCGCCAAAACCCTGACCCAAATTGCCATCGATTGGGAAGCGGCTAACGCAGGTGCTTACACAGTGCAAGGGTCAAACGACAACGCCAACTGGACCACCATCGCAACACGCACTGGCGGCACCTTTGGCAACCGTACCGATACCGTCACCCTCAGCGGCAACTATCGCTACCTGCGCATTAACGGCACCGCGCGCAGCACTGGCAACCAATGGGGTTATTCCATCTGGGAGGTGCAAATTACTGGTTATTAATAAAAATAATTTTCAGTAATCGTTTTAACAACCGCCTGCGCTTTTGCGGGCGGTTTTATCAAACAATGGACACGACCATGAAAAAATCTCACTCACTCTTTTTATCATTATTGTTATCACTGGGTTTAAGTGCAGCCGCAACAACCCACGCAGCGGTCATCACCTTTGATGATTTGCCCGCAACCGAACTTGATGCAATTCCAACCGGTTATCACGGATTTAACTGGGGCGAATCCTTCTTCTCTAATGTATCGTACATCCATAAAGATACAGCGCCTGACAGTGGTTATGAAAATGGCGTGGTATCCGGTGACTATGCAGCATTTAACTTTCTCGCATCCACCAGCCTTATCAAAACCACCGGTAGTGAAACGTTTGATTTCAACGGTGCCTCTTTCGCATCGGCATGGAAAGACAACACCAATTTAATGGTGACCGGATTTTTAAATAACGCTGCTTTATTCACCCAAACCGTCATCATCAACACCAGCGCAGCACAGTGGTTTGATTTTAATTTCCTCGGAATTAATGCGCTCGAACTGAAAGTGTGGAATTACACACCGAATGATGGCAACGATTATTATGTGATGGACAACTTCACCTACAACCAATCCACTTCAGTTTCCGAATCATCCTCACTCGCATTATTACTGCTCGGCGTAGCAGGCGTATTGTTAGGCCGCAAAAACAAAAAAGCCTAGTCACACACTCTTGTAGCATCCCTGCTTTGCCGCTACCAAGCGATTGGTAGCGGCGTTTTTGTTTTTGGGGTAGATTCCCCATTTTTTTCGGCTGATAACTTCCATGAATAACCCACTCATTTCTACATTCATTGCAGGTTGTGTAATTACCAGCGGCTTACTTGGCTCCTATTTAATCCAACGTAAACAATTCGTATTACAGTACTGGTTCAATACCGCCTTGCTCTCATTCGGCATAGGTGCAATCTCTACTCTATTGCTCTGCACCGGCCTCCCCGTTTTTTCTACTTCAATTGCTGTAGCTTTGGGGGTAATTATTTATTTTGCACCACAAGCAAAACATGATGAAAAGCTGGAGCAAGTGTTAACCTCCATTGCTGGCGGCATTGTGATAGGACTCGTCAGCATGGTCGGATTTGTTATGTGTTGTTAATGCTTTACAACGAAGGAATTAAAGATGATCTACCGAGGCAGCTGCCATTGCGGCGCAATACAATTTGAAGTGGAAGCACCGGACGAGGTTGAAGTCGAAAACTGCAACTGCTCAATCTGCCATATGTCGGGCTTTTTGCATTTGATCGTGCCTAAACGCAAATTCAAACTTATCCGTGGTGAAGATAACATCACCACCTACAGCTTCAACACTGGCGTAGCAAAACATACATTCTGCAAAACCTGCGGCATCAAACCTTTTTATATTCCGCGCTCGAACCCGGATGGTGTAGATGTGAATTTACGCTGTTTAACCTCACAACCGAAAACCGTAAAGATTGTGAATTTTGATGGTCAAAATTGGGAGCAACACGCACACAAGGTTGCGCATAAGAGCTTGTAGGTTGGTGCTGAGCGCAGCGATGCCCAACATTACCTACGATCAGTCCTTATACCCAAGTATTCGCGCCGGCAAAAATAACAGCGCTTTTAGAAAGGCAAAGATCGCCTCAAAGGTAATGCCAATGAGCCGAAACGGAAGCGAGATGAGCCACACAATTGGCCACAACAATAACGCCAGCAGCGCCAGTGGCCAACAGAGTACCCATAGCAACAACCAGCAGATAAATGTCAGCATATTGCCCTCGTTTGTTAATGCTGTTTTTGGCTTAGACGTCGATTAGCCTGAACTGGATTCACCCCAGGAGCAATGGCAAAGCATATTCAGATTGCACCGCATTCCGCTACACTCCACGCAGACTACACTGGTAACGGCCTGAACTTTTCTTCCACTCCCAGAGCGCACTATGAAACCCATCTACGTTCCTTTATTTGCTTTTACTTTTGGTCTAATTGCCTGCACCAGCCAACCAAAACCCCAGGAAAAAAATGCCGATGCTGAACTGGCCGATGCGCTGGGCGCTGTATTTGGGGAGCGAAAAAAGCCGGATATGACCGAAGTAGAACAACACCCGCTCGGCTCGGCAGAAAACCCGGTGCGAGTTGCCATGCCGATTGGCCAGCGCGATTATCTGGCACGTTTGGTATGCGAAAACGGCGAGCGGGTGTCCGCCTTTGCGCGTGAGGGCAGCGCCGGCATTGGCCCCTACGGTTCAATGATGGATGTGTATACGGTGCTGTGCGACACCTACCAAGGTGTGGTCGAGCACAGTGTTTATCTGGATATGTACCATGCCGATTATGAAGAAACCCGCCCTGCAAAAGGTTTCAAAGCGCTGGTGCCGCATAAAAAATAACTCATCGCCTGACTTTTTAGCATCAATTGAAAATTCTATAACAACACTGAGTAGACGATATGGACATACCTTTTGCCAATGAAGAGAACTATTCCACCCATTACGACCAGCTGTTTGTTCTGTACCAAAAAAGTTTGTTTCGCGAATTGTGGGAACAGGCAATCCAATGGTGGGGTGATTCTCCCTGGCCCAGCGCAGGATTGGAACTATTGCGCGCACGCACGCTCAGCCAACTGGGTAATGATCGCCTGTGTCACGCGTTGCTGTGGAAACTCTGGCGCAAGCAACCACAACTGAAAGGGCTAGCCCCGCTCATAGTTTCACTTTATCACCGCTCGCGGGGGCCACTGGTAGCCTTGCGAATGCTGCCGCTTATTGAAAAGCGCGCGCAGCCAGATGATAAAGATCTTGCGGATATACGCGGAGAAAAAGCTGAAATATTGGCACGTTTCCGCGATTTTTCCGGTGCTGAAGAATGCCTCGGAGATTTGAAAAAAACGGGTGATGACTGGCAGTTATTGTCGGTAGCCGAAGTTAAATTTTTGCAGGACGATCACTCCAGTGCCCTGAACGTTATTAATAAAATCCTTACCCGTACTCCGCACTACCGCGCTGCGTTAATATTTAAAGCCAACATATTGCAATTGCAGCATGATTTAACCCAAGCGATTACAACGCTTGCGGATTTCTGGCTCAACACCCAATCTTTCTGGGCTGGGCGCCTACTCTGCAGTTTATATATTGAAAATCAACAATACGCAGAGGCGCATGACTGCCTGAACCGGCTAAAAACCTTACCCATTTATACCGGTAAAGATTCAGATCGCTCGCTGCGTGTACTACAAGCTGATTTACTCTGCGCTGAACAGCGTTACGAAGAAGCGCTGGAATTCATTGAACAAAAAAATTTCTTCGGCAAATCAATTGCCAATGCAATTGTTAACACCGGGGAGAAACGCGCGCGCAAAGTAATCAATGTTCCCTTTGTTCGCCAAGCCAATATGACTTGCGCACCCGCGAGCATTTCAGCTGTAGCCGCTTATTGGAATGTCACAGTGGCACAGGCAGATGTAATTGATGCAATTTGTTATGGCGGAACACAATCAGTAGATGAACGCCGCTGGGTGGAAGAAAATGGTTGGTATGCACAGGAATTTCAACTGACCTACAGCGCAGCGAAAAGCCTGCTTGATATGGATATACCGATTTTATTAGCCACCGTAGAACCGGGCAGTGCGCATTTACAAGTGCTTGTCGGTTACGATGAGGCTATGGGGACTTATCTACTACGCGACCCCTATTATCGCCGCTTGCAAGAAATGCTGATTGAATCGAGCCACGAATATTATGCGGCGTCCGGTCCTCGCGCTATGGTCATGGCGCCCATGAGTTATCGCGAAAAAATTATTGCACTGGAGCTACCTGCCAGCTCACTTTACGATTGCCTTTACCAACTTAATCGCGCACTAAGAGCCAACCAACGAGATCAGGCAGCAACCCAACTGGCGCTAGCACAGAGCCTGGCCCCAGAACATAGGATGACCATCAATTGCGAACGCGCGCTGGCATGTTATGACGGCGACGAATCACGCATTCTGGCAACAACCGAAAAACTACTTGCCCTCTTCCCGAACGATGTAAATTTGCAACTCAGTAAAGTCAGTAGTTTGAATGCTGTGGGCTCAAGCAAACAAATGCTCGAGTATTTGGAATCAATTGCTGCACAACCTACTAGCCATTTTCTGGTAAAAAGCCGGCTGGCTGATTATTTACGACACGATCACAGGCAACAAAACCGCGTAATCACACTTTATAAAAAATTACTCGATATGAGTCCCACTAACACTGAAAACCTTTACGCCTATGCAGGTGTGTTGTGGGACCAAAATAATTATCTCGATAGTTATCAGCTGTACCGGTTTGCAACCTGCCTTGAAGACAAAAACGAACAATATGCAGAGAGTTTTTTCAAAGCAGCACGCTATCACAAACAAACCGAAAAGGGCCTTGAATTTTTACGTGATAGATTCAAACGCTTTGGTAAAAAATCATCCGGCCCGGCAGTTTCCTTATTTCATGCGCTGGATAGTTTGGAGCGCACTCACGAAGGCTTGGTGGTGCTCGAAGAAGCCATCGACATGCGCCCGGAAGACGGCTGGCTGATTGCATTCACTGCACGCAAACTTCTACAGCAACAGCAAACAGAAGCTGCCAGTGTATTGGCAGAGCGCGCCAAACCATTGATCAGTGAGGTTCGTTACAACGAATTAGCGGCCGAAATTTTTGAATACAATCTTCAGCCTAACAAGGCCATCGAATGCCTTGAAAAAATCCTGCGGTTGGAGCCGCTCAACAACAAAGCCAATCAAAGCATGATGCGCCTTTTTATCGAGGCGAACGAGCGCAGCAAAGCCGACCAGTTTATTGCGCAACAGCTGGCGCGTTATCCAGATAACGCCATGCTGCTTGAGCTCTCTATTGACTGGATCGAAAATGGGGATTATCAAACCCAAATTGAAGCCTACCGCACATTCATCTCCCACCACCCAACCAATGCATGGGGTTATCGCGGTTTGGCCGACGCCCTCTGCAACCTGGAGCTGTTTGATGAAGCGCTCCTGGCCGCGGATGAAGCTATTGCCGTTTCCAGCAACAGCAGTGCAAGCCATTATTATCGCGGCAAAATACTTTTAGCCAAGCAACAATACGAAGCCGCGCGCACCAGTTTTCGCAAAGCCATCGAATTATCCTGCGATTACACTTACGCTTACGATCCCTTGCTGCAATGCGGATTTAATCACAGCACACAACAACAAGACCTGGCTTTTATTTACGAGCAATTAATGACGCAGGTCAGCTATGGCGATGGTTTACTCGCCTATCAACGTGTTGCCACCACACTACTGTCCGCACAAGATATTTTGCAATTTCTTGAACATGCGCTGGATGTAAGGCCGGACCTCTGGCATGCCTGGGTAGCCTTAACACTCACCTATCGCGCCGCAGGAGAAAACGAAAAAGCGCTGGACACCATTGCACAAGCTGCAAATCGTTTTCCGTTATTGCCGCGTGTTTTCCAGGAGCTGGCAGTGAGTCATAGATTGCTGAACCAGTTAGACAAAGCAGAATTTTATTATCGTCACGCCCTCAGTTTATCGCCGGGGTGGACACTGCCCGCCAATAATTTGTGTGATCTTCTTGAACAGCAAGGGCGTTACGATGAAGCAATTACCACACAGCGTGCACTCATAGCACGCAACCCATTGGCCTCATCACCCTACGGCTATCTGGCAGACCTGTTAATTCGCGAAGGCAGGATTGCGGAGGCGATACAAGCCCTCGAACGCTCCTTGGAGCTTGACCCACTTTATTTATGGGCCTGGCGAACGCTGTATCAAATACAAGAAACCGAGGAAGGCAAACTCACTCTCTGCCATAAAATCGCCGCAGCGCGCCAAAGGCTCCCCAATGATGAAAGTTTGCTGCTCACCCAGATAAACATGCTGGAGGATGATACAGAGGCGTCCAAAATTCTCGCGAATTACTTGGAAAAAAATTCCTATCACATTGAAGCCTGCATAGAGTATGTCTCACGCCAGACCAAGCTTGGCAATATGGAGCACGCGCTGCAATTTACCAGTGCAGAGTATTGGAATAACAATCGACCAATTGCTATTTTGGCGGCTGAAGCAAGAATTTATGCTGAGTGCCGTGAAGTAGCTACCGCAATTAAACACATGGAAAATGTTGTACAAATTAATGAAAACTTTTATGAGGGATGGCGCTGTCTTGCGCGCTGGTATTGCGATACCAAGGATGATAACAAGGCAAAAACTGCAATTGACCATTGCATCCGCCTCTTCCCAAACGACCCCGCTGTACTTTGCTACGCGGCGGAGTGTTTGCAACAAATCAAGGGTGATAATGAGCGCATCAGCCAACTATTACAGCGCGCGTTTGAATTAAACCCGGTTAACCAATATACCGGGCTGACCTATATTGACTATATTTTCGAGCGCGGTGAAACAGAGCGTGCCGCTGAGGCTTTGGCATTATTGGAGCGACACAATAGCGATATATACACAAGGTATCGCGGGCTGCAAATTGCTCTCGCACGCCAGGATTTTACTGCCGCATTAAATAGGTTCAGCAGCATTCTTCAAGATAAAAAAAATACGCTCTGGTTTACCCAAAATGCCTGGGAGCAATTGAACAAAGCAAAACAACATGAATCTGCGGCAGCGATCATTTATGAACTACATAACAGTGAAAAACTTTGTGGGCAGCATGCTGCTCGCTGTCTTGCAGAATATGAATTACAACAATGGGGAATAAAACAGTTTGAACAGAACTTGCTTGTAAAATCACTGGATACGGATTTTGATCAACGTTATCTGGAAGGTTATATCCAGACGCTGATTGAAATAAAAGGTCAGCTGCCGTGGAAAATAATTGAACACTGCGGCAAAAATCTGGTGGACGATGTAAAAAATTGGGGCCTACTGGGCTATATGTATGTGACCCAAGGGCGTTGGAATGAAGCAGTCAACTGGTTCAGGCGCCGCACAAGCCTCGATAATGTAGACGCGTGGATACTCTATTTTTATTCAATGGCGTTGCGAGAAACCGGCCAATGGCATGGAGCCACTCAAATTACACGCGAGGCATTCTTGCGTGAACCGGACAATTATCGCGAAGACATTGTGGTTTGGTATGCCTTTGATCAGCTGGTTGCACAGCGATCCGCGCCGCTGGGTGAACTTGAATCTATTCGCACCGACAATCTGGCCGGTTTGAGTGTCTATCCATTTAACCTTGCCAACTTGTTGATAAAAGCACAGGCACGCCCTACCGAGGAAGCCTTTGCCGAATTGGATGCAGATTACCGCGCCTGCAAAGCTGCTTTTACCCAAAGCAAATCATCTGCGTGGAAACGAGCCAGAAAACTAACACGGCAATTTTTAGTTCAGCGCGTAGAGCAACAAGGTGTTAAACGCTGGCTTTGGGCGCTAAAAATCACTCAAAAATGCTAGCAATAACTACACTCTTTAAACCTACAAAACGCTGTTAAGTGCGCAAAAACCACCCAAGGAGATAGCGATGAAAAAAATATCAGGCCTGTTTCTAGCAATCAGCTTTATCGGCTTAACCAGTTGCACGACCATGAACACAACCAACAATAGCCCACTGATAAATACCTACTGGAAATTAACGGAAATCAAAGGAGCGGCTGTATCGGTTAGCGATAATCAGCGCGAGGCGCATATAGTGCTCAATAGCGAACAGCGCCTTGCGGGCTCGGATGGCTGTAACCGCATCATGGGTGGCTATACCTTGAAGGGTGGGAATTTACAATTCAGCCAAATTGCCAGCACGCGAATGGCTTGTTTACAAGGCTCGCAACAGGCTGATGCGATTGGCGCCAGCCTGCCGCAAACCGCGGCTTATAAAATTGCCGGTGATCAATTGGAACTGCGCGATGCCACCGGTGCAGTCATCGCGCGTTTTACCGCAGTGGCACTACCCTAGTGGCATCACTTTGCATGGTTGCATCCTAGCTTTTGGTTCGCTGGCGAAATTCGGTGGGTGTCATGCCCACCATTCGCTTGAAAAAACGGTGAAATGCCGATGAGCTGTTAAAGCCGGATTTATAAATAATTTCCAATACTGTTTCATCCTTGAATTCCGGCGCCAACAATAAGCGCTTGGCTTCTTCAATACGATAGCGATTGATAAATTCAAAAAAATTGGACTGGTAATGCATTTTTAAAATCGCCGATATATCGCGCGGCTTCAATCCAATTTGCTCGGCAAAACGCTCCAGATTGATATTGCTTTCCAGATAGAGCTTGCGCTCACTCATCGCCCGCTCAATAACCTCCACTTTCATATCCATTTTGGGAGGCTGCACTGGTTTTGCTGCAGGCATTACATTCAGGCTGAGCAACTGCCGGGTATTTACCAAGCCAAATACAAACAAGGCATTTACCAGTATTACCGTGAGGTAATTATCGATAATACCCAGGCTGTCACTCACACTGGCACTCACCCAACCTTCCAGAACATAGGCAAGCAGCGACCAGAGCCAATGGATACAAAAACCGGCCAAAACCGCATCGGCCAATTTCAATTCAGACATGGAAATATCGGAATAAAGCGCTTTTAAATTTTCACGCAATTTATATTCCGCAATTACACAAGCAATGATGTAACCCAAAGGTGATATTTTCACCAGTGCCCAAACAAAAGCAACAGCAGTATTTTCTGCGCCCTGCAGTTCAGTGCTCGGCCACCATTCAAGACTATCTATATCAAATATCACCAACAGGCTTGCGGCAATAAATGCCGGTATCAAGTGAACCGCATTTGGCCAGCGCAATAAATTGATAGCTTGCGAAAGCGACCGCAAATAAAAATACAGTACCGGTCCCTGCAACAACAAACACACAGCCAATATTGTGACCACCGCAGGAGACTGGTTAATCGCAGCACCTTTTAAATCACCATTCCATACAATCAAGGTGGTGGTTAATACCAGAGCGATAAGGCCAAAAAAAGCAGAAAGCACCTGTCGCGGCTGCAAGCGTTTAGCGGGTAATAAATTCAGCAGCACCGCCAACACACAGCATTCCACTGCTGTTAGCACTAACACCAGGTCGTGAATATTGAGAAAGTTGGTTTTCATTAGCCGTTCTCTTACAACGCATGCCAGCGTCGCCCCTGACAGGGCAGATGGCAATGTCAGGAATTATGGATCGCAACAGGGCTGCAGCAACGCCTCCTGCGCTGCGGCAAAATAACTCTGGTGTGATTAGTCGATTTATTATTGGATTTTTATAGCGCGCCAACTAACTGCATTTATTATTTAAATACACAGTGTTTGGCGTAGTCCTTGGCTTCATTCATCGTTAATTCGCCTTTGGGCTTCTCCTCAATGGACTTGCACCAGTCGGGGCTACCCACTTCAGGCGCGCAGGCAGAAAGGATTAAAGTAGTAAAAAGAATTGACAACAGATTAATGATTTTTGTGTTGATAGCCATAAAACGACCTCGTGACTTTTTATTCGGTTAACTGTATTCGGTTGATTGAATCAGGTTGATACTACTGGGTTAAGCCCCGCGTTGGCGCACAGCTTCAAACAGACAGATGCCCGTGGCAACCGATACATTCAAACTGCTCACGGTGCCCGCCATAGGAATATTCATTAAGTGGTCGCAGGTATCTTGCGTGAGACGACGCAAACCATCGCCCTCGGCCCCCATTAAAATACCAATCGGCCCCTTGAGATTGGATTGATAGATTGAATGCTCCGCTTCACCCGCTGCACCAAATAACCAGATACCTTTTTCCTGTAATTTTTTCAGGGTTCGCGCCAGATTGGTCACCGGTACAAAAGGCAGTACTTCGGCAGCACCACAGGCGACCTTGCGGGCGATGGGTGTGAGACCGGCGGATTTATCTTTGGGCGCTATCACCGCGTGCACACCGGCCGCTTCCGCCGAGCGCATGCAGGCACCCAAATTGTGCGGATCAGTTACACCATCCAGAATTAATAAAAATGCTGGCTCGTTTAAATTGTCGAGCAAATTAAATAGCCAGGTTTCATCATAGGTTTCGCCGGGGGTACAAACCGCTACCACACCCTGATGATTTTCGTCGGCAACCAGTTCATCCAACTTGTTGCGATTAACCGTTTGGCAGTGAATACCGTTGCTTTGCGCCGCATTCACAATTTTCTGCAACTTTTGATCGTTGCGCCCCTGCACCATATAAATTTCAATCACGCGCTGGGGAGCACTTTTTAGCAGCGCCTGCACGGCGTGCAAGCCAAAGATAAATTCACGTTTCAAAACACTTACCTTAATAATTCGTAGATAACCGCCGCTGCGCGCCTAGCGCTCCGAGATGCGCGTTTCACGCTCGCGCAGAATGCGATCTTTTACTACATAGATTTCTCGGGTCAGGCTTTCATCGGAAATAAAGTGCTCGCTTTGCAGCCAGCAGTCACTTCGTTGTCTTAGCCTTAGCCACCGGCTTTTTAGCAGCTGGCGCCTTAGGCTTAGGGTCAGCCTTGCTTTTTGTCGCTCTTGGCGACGGCGATTGAACTGCTGCTGGCGCTGTCTTGCTTGCAGCTTGCGCATTTTTACGGCCACGACTCACCTCATGAGATTCTTTTGTGGTTTGTTTGGCGGATGTTTTGGCTGCCGCTTTTTTAGCAGGAGCCGCACTCTTGGAAGCAGCAACTGGCTTTGCGGTGACTTTTTTAGCGGCCGGTTTGCTGGCTGCGTGTTTTTTCACCGGGTCTTTCTGAGTTGCTTCTTTTTTAGTAGTCGCTTTTTTGGTGTCCACCTTGTTAGCGACTTCATTTTTAACAGCTGCTTTTTTGGTAGATGCTGGTTTAGCTGTCGCAACTGGCGCTGTCGTTTTTTTGCTGGATGATGTGGCCGGCGCTTTTTTAGCAGCAGCCGCTTTAGTGGCTTTGCTTGCGGTTTTTTTCGTATCGCGTTTGGCTACCTTGGCCTTGACTTGGGATTTAGGGCGACGAATCGCCGCGTCAGATTCCAATTCAAAATCAATTTTGCGGTTATCCAAATCGACCCGCACTACCCGCACTACCAAACCATCGCCCAGACCAAATACTTTGCGCGTGCGCTCGCCGACCAGTCGATGTTGCGCTGGCTCAAAACGGTAATAATCGTGCGGCAGTGAAGTGATATGAATTAGCCCTTCAACATACAATTCATTCAGCTCAACAAACAAACCAAAACTGGTCACAGCGCTGACATGGCCGTCGTAAATAGCACCCACCTGATCGCGCAGATATTCACATTTGAGCCAACTCACCACATCGCGGGTGGCTTCATCGGCGCGGCGTTCGGTGCGTGAACACTGCTCGCCAAACACCAACATTTCAGCGGCGGTGTAGGGATAAATGAATTTACGTGGAATCGCCTGTGCTGTTTCTACGCGGCGCACATGGCTAGTTGGTTCGTTGCTGCGAATAATGGAGCGAATCGCGCGATGCACCAGTAAATCCGGGTAGCGACGAATTGGAGAAGTGAAGTGAGTGTAGGCCTCGTAACCCAAACCGAAGTGGCCGTGGTTTTCCACCTGATACATCGCCTGACGCAGACTGCGCAACATCACCGTTTGAATCAGGTGCGCATCGCTGCGCCCCTGAATCATTTGCAGTAATTGTTGGTAATCGCCCGGTGTGGGTTTATCACCACCCGCCAAACCCAATCCCAATTCTGATAAATAGGCGCGCAAATTGCTGAGCTTGGCTTCCGTCGGCCCTTCGTGCACACGGAACAGACCAACCAGATTGTGTTTTTCAATAAAATTGGCCGCGCACACGTTGGCGCACAACATACATTCTTCGATGAGCTTGTGGGCATCGTTACGTTTGATGGGAACAATACGCTCAATTTTACGCTCTTCGTTAAATTGAATGCGGGTTTCAGTCGTTTCAAAATCGATTGCACCGCGCTCATCACGCGCCGCGCGCAAGCATTCGTACAAGCCGTGCAGCAACTCCAACTGCGGCACCACCGCTTTATATTCCTCGCGCAAGGCAGCGCGGGTTTCACCTTCGCCGGTAAGAATTTCGCCTACTTTGGTGTAGGTCAGGCGCGCGTTGGAATGCATCACACCTTCATAAAATTGATAACCGGTAATGCGGCCCGCGGTGCTGATATTCATCTCACAGATCATGCACAAGCGATCAACGTTCGGGTTGAGTGAACACAAACCGTTGGAGAGCGCCTCGGGCAGCATGGGCACCACATAATCGGGGAAATACACCGAGTTGCCGCGCGCGCGCGCTTCCACATCCAGCGCGCTTTCAACTTTCACATAGTGGGACACATCCGCAATCGCCACATACAAACGCCAGCCACCGCGACGCTTTTCGCAGAGCACCGCATCATCAAAATCGCGCGCATCTTCACCGTCGATAGTCACAAAAGGCAGGTGACGCACATCCACGCGGTGCAGCTTGTCCTTCTCTTCAACCTCATGGGACAAACGCGCCGCTTCGGCGATGACAGCCTCTGGCCAAACGCTGGGAATGCCATGCGCCTGAATCGCCAGTTCTATCTCCATGCCCGGCGCCATATGGTCGCCCAGTACCTGAATAATGCGCCCTACCGGCAGGCGATTTTTATCCGGCTGCTGGGTGATCTCGGCGACGACTATCTGACCGTGTTTGGCGCCACCGTAGGCACCAAAGGGAATCATAATGTCGTGAGTGATGCGCGGGTTTTCCGGGCGCACAAACTGCACACCCTCCTCGTTAAAGAAGCGCCCCGCCAACTGAGTGGTATTGCGGGTGAGCACCTCAATGATCGCGCCCTCTTCTTTGCCGCGATACTGCTCACCCGAGAGGCGCACCAGCACCTCGTCGCCATCAAAAACCTTGCGCATTTGGCGGTTGTGCAAATAAATATCCTCGCCGCCATCCGCCGGGATTACAAAGCCGTAACCATCGCGATGCCCCTGCACGCGCCCGCGCACCACATCAATCTTGTCCAGACGCACGTAGGCATCGCGGCGGTTGCTAATCAACTGGCCATCGCGCGCCATCGCAATCAGGCGGCGGCGCAATGCCTCCACCTGATCCTCATCCGTCAGCTTCAACATGGCGCACATCTGCTCATGGGTCACCGGCTCGGCGGCCATATCCAGAAGCTCAAGAATGTACTCGCGGCTGGGGATGGGGTTCTCGTACTTCTCCGCTTCGCGTGCAGCAAAGGGGTCTTTGAAGGGGGATTTACGCTTGCTCAATTGGGCATCCTGTAATCAATAATTGGCGGATTTCTAACTATCCTGGCAGTTGCTTTGAATTATAGGGCAGCAATCATGACAAACCTACAAATAAAACCGATAAGCCCGTTGACAAGGCAAATCGGGATAATTATAGTGCGCGGCCTCAGCTAGCTGAGAACGCCCAGGTGGTGAAATTGGTAGACACGCCAGCTTCAGGTGTTGGTGACGCAAGTCGTGAAGGTTCAAGTCCTTTCCTGGGCACCACACACAGAAAACCCCCGCTATGAAAATAGCGGGGGTTTTTGCTTTTCAGGGATTGAACAATGCAATTTTTGATAAGGAGTTTTCATTGCGTAAAGCAGATCGTTTGTTTCAGCTAGTCAATTTAATTCGACGCCAACAACCAGTGTCTGCCGCGACACTGGCCGAGCAACTACAAGTGTCTGTCCGTTCGATTTACAGATACATCGATGACCTTTCTGTATCCGGAGTACCCATTTATGGCGAGCCCGGCATTGGCTACTGTTTACAACCTGGCTTTGAATTACCACCACTTCACTTATCTACTGATGAACTGGATGCATTACAGCTGGCGGTGAAAGTATTATCGCGAATGACGGGGCGGAAAATGGCAGAAGCAGCGAGCAGCTTGTCAGCCAAAATTTTCGCCAGCTTGCCAGAAGATCGACACCACAATGACTCCGCCCTGTTTTCTTACGCGACTGGTTTATCCGATCAACACAAAGATTTTTGGGACTTACTTAAGCACGCCATCGCTAAAGGACAATGGATAAACGTGATTTATAACAGCTTGAATAACTCAATTTCTGAGCGAAAAATTTATCCTCTGGGATTATTTTATTGGGGCGGAAAATGGACATTAGGCGGCTGGTGCAACCTGAGGGAAGATTATCGGGAATTTCGTATCGACATGATTCAGCAGCTGGATTATTGCGCCCCCCCATAACACTACCAGAAACAATCAACATTAAGGCTTACATCCATCACCAGAGTGCATCGGAAAAATCTTTATAAGCTTAAATAGCAGTGACATAAGGCTGTCAGTAGCCGTTCGATAAAGTTACAACTCCTCAACATTAACCAAGGAGTTATAAATGACTGACAATCACGTATTAGAAATAGCAATTTTCAAAGCCAAGCCTGGCGCGGATATTGATCAGTTGCGCAAACAACTACAAGAAACCTTGCGTAGCTTTTCAGGCCTGCTCGGATTCTACGGCTATAGACCTTTAGACAACAACCAATATGCTGATTTGGTTAAGTGGGATTCTTTGCATAACGCCAAAAAAGCTGCCGCTGCATTTGAAGCAGGTGACCCACGCCTTTTGCCTTATCTAGAAGCTATTGAAGAAGTAGTGTTTATGGGACACTTCCAGACCAACATTTCAGCCTAATAAAAACTTAACCCAAACCGCGTACGTTATAAGTTACGCAGTTTGGGTTCAATTCACTGAGTAAGCAGTTGTAACCTACAAGAGCTTCCATCTCTCGAAGGTATTGCAAAACAAGTAGTACCAATATGCAATCCCTGTCAGTTTTTTACTTATTTATTTCAAATATCGCATCGACGCGACCATCAAAAACAGTATTAGCCTGAATAGCACCTAAGAAACGGATGTCCGACTAAGCAAACAAAACCCACTACACTTAACAGGCGCCATCAACACCAACAGGTAACTGAACCATGCCGGATAAGGGCAAAATTCTTCGTGATGGATTTTTTAAAGCTGTGTTCAGCTTTTTGGGTTATGTCGCCCATTGCGATGGAGCGGTGAATCGGGAAGAGGTAAGCCGGTTAAAGGTGCATATGAACAAAATGGCGCTGTCGGAGGAGGAACAGCGCAATGCCTTGCAGTTTTTCAAGGCTGGGATGAGAGCGGAGTTTAATGCGGGCCTGGCGCTGCAGGAATTCCGTGCGACGACTACACCCAAGCTGATCCAGATTTTGCTGATGCATCTGCTAGCTATGGCGCGCGCCGATGGTTATTTAATGGAAAAGGAATTGCACGCACTGCAGTGGATTGCGCGGGAGTTGGGCTATAAAAGCATTACCTTTAATCATTTGTTGAAAATAATTTTTGAGCAAGATCAATTAGCCTTAAGCCGCAACCCGCCACAAGTATCACCGGGCAATCAGGCACAACCCGGTGACACACAATCAAATGCAACCTCGGCTAATTACACGGAGAAAAAATCTTCTGTAGGTGAGGATTTGCAAAAAGCCTATAAAATTCTTGGCGTCAACGCCGGGATGACAGAGGATGAAATCCGGCAGGCGTATAAAAAACTCGCCAGTCAATTGCACCCCGATAAACTGGTGAGTCAGGGTTTACCACAAGAGCAAATGGACAAAGCCACCGAGGATTTCAAACGCATTCAAGTAGCCTATGCATTTATTAAAAAATACCGATCAATTTACAGCGCAAACACTGTTTAATTTCCCTCTGCTGTTCTGCCCCCCACACAAACCGCACTACCTTGGCCAATCAACTTCATTACAGAATTTAACCTCGCAGACTGCGCAAATTCCTTGCGCAAAACTTGTCATATAATATATTTTATTCTCTATTTGATTCGCCAACTTACGGCGATAGCCGGATTTATAGACACCAAATATTTCACTAATAAAGATTCGCCTACCGATAAAAACCAAACACAACCATTGTTCTGCGCAATAACAACTGACGACCAATAAATAATCTCCCGATTATGAGCAGAACTCCGCAACAAACCTTTACGGCAACAATGCATTTGCAGCTGCTGCCATAAGGTTTTACATAATGAAACGTTGTATGGAGACAAAACAATGCAACAGCAATTAACAACATTTTTACGGTCAATGGTGTTTGGATTAATTTGCCTGAACAGCGCCGCTGTTTTTGCGCAGGATGGAAAAATGTACCCCATGGATGCGCCCAATGAGCCGGGAGCAATTCCGTTAAACACCGGCGGTGTTGAAAACCAACCGGCACAAGAAAGTTGGTTTCGCCAATGGGGTGACCCCATGGCAAGAAATATTACCAAAGCTACGCTCACGCCCTTTTTAGCCGATCCGAAAAAAGCCAACGGCACCAGTGTGATTGTTGCACCCGGTGGCGGTTTTATGTGGCTTTCCATGAAAAATGAAGGCTGGGAAGTTGCTGAAGCTTTGGCTGCGCGCGGCATTAATGCGTTTGTGTTGAAATACCGTTTGCAACCCACCGCCGATTCACTGGAAGCCTTTGAAACCCAAATGAACCAGCGTTTTGCAGAGGCTGCAAAACCGGCAAATGAACGCCCTGCACGCCCGCAGTGGGACTTAAAAAATCAATTGCAAGATGTGGAAGCCGCTTACGATTTGATTAACAGTCGCGCCAAAGAGTGGAATGTGGATATGAAAAAAATCGGCATGATGGGCTTTTCCGCCGGCGCAGGTTTAACCATGGCCACTACCCTGCAATCACAAAAAGTGAAACTGGCTTTTATCGCGCCCATTTACGGCGGCATGAATGCGGTGGAGGTTCCTAAAAATGCACCACCTATGTTTGTGGCGATTGCAGCGGATGATTTTTTGTTTCACGGTGAAGCCGGTTTAATTAAATCCTGGTACGACGCAAAAATTCCGGTGGAATTTCATTTGTACCAAAATGGCGGCCACGGTTTTGGTTTGGGTAATCCGGACCGCACCAGCAACAAATGGTTTGAATCATTTATGTATTGGCTGGAAGTGAATGGTTTGGTTAAACCTTAATAACACTTACAATAAAGTCCGCTGATACTGGCGGACTTTATTTTCATCTTTCATGTTTTTATTGTTTTACTGCCAGACAGCGCGCTTCCAGATCCTGTAAAAACTCTGTTTTATTTTTAGGGGAAATCATTAGCGACTGATAACGGCCATAGTCTATTTTTAGTCGATCCAGCGACAGCGCAGGGCTGGATAAAGGATTGCGTGTAGGAGCAACATGGTGGATGTCCTTGAGCGCAAGCTGCCAGCGAAAGGGGCCGCTTTTTACTAACAAGCTGGTGTCACTCAGAATATAACGAGTAGTCAGCATCAACCACAGCGGTATACCCGCTCCCACCAACAGCGTGATGCCTGCCATCGCAATTTCACCTTTTGTGCCTGTGGGAATTGCTGATACCAGCGGAACAAAACACATCACAATTGCCACCCACAAGAGCGTTCCCAGCCATAGATCTATTTTGGATTTATATACCCGAACCATGATTTCCCTCCGGTTTTTTGGTTAAAAAATTTGGTTAATGATCATAACTAATTACCCGCGCCATTTGCCAACCTTCACCGGTGTGACGCCATATGTGGGTAAATTTATAAACACTACAGCCTCTTTTTCCTTGCTGGATATCGCAAAAACGGTGTTCGCCGAGTTGCAACGCACCGTAATCACCCAGTGGATAAACTTGCATAGATTCAGCGATAAGTTCGCGTTGCAGGGTTTTGTTGTTAGCAAACATTTTAGCCGTGTTTTCCAAATTCTTTTGATAATCAGTGAAGCCGCCCTTGTCGTGATAAAACTCGAGGTCGGGAGCAAATAGCGCTTTGATTGTCTCCATATCACGCTGGTTAAAGGCGGTAAAAAATTTCGCATCCATACCCAGAATTTGATCATATAAATCACCATTTTCAGGATTGAAGTGAGTTGGCACCTCCTCCGCCAACGATGAAGTGCCAACACACAGCAGGACAAGAATCGCAAGCCACTTTTCCATAGTAAAACCTCTCTGATTTTTAATGAATATAAATAAAAAAATAGCGAAACAAAAAAGTCACTCGCGCATTGGACACGCCTGCAAAAAAAATGGATTCAGTAGTAAAAAATAAACAAAAAAAAGCGGCTACCGAAGTAGCCGCAAGGGAAAGGACTTTACTGCTTTTTTCAACGGAGGCTTAGAGCTTCCAGGTGAAATCGATCAAATAGCTGCGACCATAGTCGTCGTAACGTTTCAGGTTGGCAGGCTCGTTGTTTTGTGTGGTGCGCAGCGGTTCGTTGGTCAAGTTAAACACCTGGAAGCGCAGGTTATAGTTCTCGTTGATTTCATAGGCGAGGCTGAACCCAACACCTAATTCCGCATCGAGGGTAGTCAGGTCATAGCTGTCCCAGGTGAAGGCGCTGGTGTAGGCGGAGTGATATTTCCAGCCCAAACGCGCATCGATACCGTAGTTGCTGTACCACAAGTCCAGGGTCGCAGTGTCGCGCGCCAAACCAGCCATAGGCAGCGGGTTATCTGCAGGGGCGAATTCAAAAATATTCGACTCGGCAAACGCGTAGTTGGAGTAAACACCAAAACCTTCTACCGGCAGGAATTCAAACGGCATTTGGAAGGTGATTTCCGCACCGCGCACGTAACCGCCGTTGCCATTGACCGGGCCATAAATATCAAACTCGACACCGTTTTGATCCGGGAAAGTACCAACCACCGCGTTGCCGATGTAGTTGTCTATATCCTTGTAGTACAAACTCAAGGCCGCCAGCGATTCATCGGCAAAATACCACTCGTAGGACAGATCAACCTGATCAGAAGTGAAGGGGTCGAGCAGCGGGTTGCCGGCGCCGCCGGATGAACCATTGGCGATAGCGCTGATGTATTGGCCGGCACGCAACTCATCCAGCGGCGGACGTGAAATAGCCTGGGCAACACCGATACGCAGCTTGCGAGTGTCATCCAGATCCAGATTCAAGTTGGCACTGGGCAGGGCTTTGGAATAGTCGTTTTCGACATAGCGACCATCGTTAGCCTGGTTGCTGTCATTGCCATCGTCGTACTCGTAACTCTTGGTGGATATTTCCACCTGACGCACACCTATGTTGGCGTTGTAGCCCAAGCCGCCGATTTGCCCTTCAAAATCCAACTTCACGTAAGCGGCATCGTTTTGTTCATCCACCTTCCAGTAGCGACCGGGATTAACTGCCGCCGAATCGTAATTGACGCCACCGTAAATAATGTCCGCGGTTTTGGCGTAAGACGGTGCGTTCAGGAAGGGGATAGTGTCGAAGGCGCTGAGTGTGTAAGAACTCAGGAAGCCATCAGGGAAGTCCACTGCCACAGCATTATCGCCACTGCGGGTCATGCTGAAATCGGTCCAGATCACTTCTTTCTCGCGATCAGCGGTGCGCGCGCCAAAACTGATGGCGCGCAGGTGGCCGGCATCCAGATCGCGGCGAATATCGAACTGCGCACTTTGCAGCTCGTCATCCAGTGTTGAACCTTCGTTGACGTTGCCAATCCAGTTGTAGGAGGCATCTTCCGGGGTCAGCAGTGGCGAGCCGGCGGGCGCTGAAATAGAGGGCCTGCCACGGGTATCAAAGCTCCAGGTTTCGGCGTATTGATCCAGATAAATCGCATTCCAGTAGTTGTTGCGCTCAGCGGTGGAGTGGGAGAAATCCACATCGATCTGCCAGTTGTCAAAACCGGTGTGACTGAATTTCAAACCCTGTGTAACGCCGCTGTTTTCTTGCTGATAGGCGGCGACCACATGGCGGATCTGCCCTTCCCAGCCATTAAAGGTGCCGGCTACGGCGCGATTACCCTGCATAACCAGGTTGGTCATCGGGTTATCGGCAACGCCGTCCTGATTGGTATCACCCAGGCCCCAGCTTGCTCCCCAGGGGTTTGAGCCCACATCGTTGGCCCAGGTTTGGTTCTGTTGCTCGTCCATCGCAAATTCGGTGTAGAGCACATCGTATTTGACGTTGAGCGCATCGGTCGCCTGCCACTCCAGAGTGGTCATTACACCCTCGCGGTCGGTGTCGAGTTTTTTCACTTCACCGGCGATGCCCCAAGGGGTGGTGCCAATGGTGCCGTTACCGTCCAGATCCAGAGCATCATTGCTGTAGCCCCAGCCTTGCATTGAGCCATAGGCATTCTTTTGGGTTTGGGTGGAGGCGCCAATGGCAACGGCAAAGGTGTCGCTGAACTGATGCACAAATGCGGCGCTCATGCGGTTGCCCAGCGGATCGTAATCGGGTACGTCTTCTGCGCTTTCATTGTGTTGCAAACCGACGCGCACAGTAGCTTTGGGGCCGGTATGCGACAGCGGGGAAATCGTTTTGAGGTTGATGGTGCCGGCGATACCGCCCTCCACCAGATCGGCTGACTGGGTTTTGTACACTTCAGCGGCAGATACCAGCTCGGAAGGATACTGCTCGTAGCGAATAGCGCGGCCCGGCTCGGGGCTGGCCACTTCGCGGCCATTGACTGTACCCAATACCATGCGTGGGCCAAGGCCGCGAATCGCAGCCTGGCTTTCATTGCCGCGATCGCGGGAACCATTAATACCGGGCAGGCGTACCAAGGCTTCAGCAATGGTAACGGCGGGCGTGGCGTTGATGTCATCCATCGCCAGGGCTTCCATTACCTTGTCGCTTTGTTGCTTTACGGCAATCGCTTTTTCCAGCGATGCGCGCATGCCTGTAACGACAACCTCTTCAATACCGCTGGCATCATCTTGTGCGTGCACATTAGCGGTGCCACCTAACAGGCCAAGAGTCAGTAACAGGCTGGTTTTGGAAATATAGGTATGGGGAATTCTGTACTTCATTAGCTAAGCCTCGCGTTCGTCTCGATAGTTTTATTATTCAACATGACAAATATATCATATTTATACGTCAATATGATGCAGTCGTCGCCATGTGTCAAGAGTGAACCCGGGGGGATTAAAAACAAAACTCGCTATTGACTGGAAAAGGCCTAGGCTTAAAGAGCGGTACTCAGATCCACTCACTGGAGAGACCCATCATGAGCAAAAGTCAGGATAAACGTAAAGAAAGCAAAAAACCCGCAACCAAAACCGCCAAAGAAAAACATCAGGCCAAAAAGTTGAAGCAAGCTGAACAGGCGCATCGCGGGTTTTAACACCCGATAATATAAAAACGAACCGATAATAGAGACAGGGGCGCAGCCTATTTAACAAAGTACAACATGCACCCCTTTTATTTTCCATGCACAATAAAGCAAATTCTAATAGCAATAAATGAACCCACCCGTTGTTTGGTATTCCAAAATACTACTCACAGATTTAGCGCACAGGAATTAATAAGCAAAACAACTCAGCTGTTGCGACGCGCCAGCAAATAACCCAATAACACACCTACCGCCGCACTGACACCTATAGCGCTCCACGGTTTTTCATGTACATAACTATTAGTGGTTTCTGCGGTTTTCCGGGCGCGATTTGCAACTGTATCGCCCAGTTCTGTTACCGACTCTTTCGCAGCATTAATACGCTGATTTAATTTGGTTTTAGCGCGTAGCAAGTCTTCACCAGTAAGACCTGTTGTTGCATTAATCAAATCTTCTATGTCTGCTACAAAATGTTGAAATTCCTGTGCAATACGACTGGCACCTCCCGCTTTTAATGTCGAACTTGCTTTTTCATCAATTTCTTTACTGTTTGCCGATAACGGGCTAAAACCTGATGGATTTTGCATAAATAATTCCTGCTATAGCTAATTGAATAGTTGGCTCACGTTGACTGATTTCAATTCAGTAACCGCTTTCACCTGCGCTAATAGTATTGATCTGCAACCCCATCAAGTCTGTTCGCTAACGCACTGATAGTTTTTTACCTGAGTGCTAATTTATTCGTCATCGTTGTTATCGCTAATTGCAGAAGATCAACACGATGAACCTACAATTCACTCACTAGGGATTTGGAGCAACACCATGAACAATTTGATTAAAACATCACGTCATCTTCTCGCCGCATTGCTGACAGCAATAACTATCAGTAGTGTCACCTTGGCAGCAACACCAGAGCAGGAAATCACTAATGCACGACAGGAGAGTCAAATTTGGACAACCTATGCACTCAGTCCTTATTTGCGCGCCAATGATATAAAAGTATCTGTAGCCGATGGCAAAGCAACACTCACTGGCATAGTGGAGGAAGACGTAAACAAAGATCTGGCCACTGCTATCGCTATGGGCGTTAAAGGTATAAAGGATGTAGACAATAGAATAGAAGTACGTGCGGATTACAAGCCTACCAAAAACGAGCGTGGCTATGGTGACCATGTGGATGATTTAGCAATTACCAGCGCCATAAAATCAAAACTATTCTGGAGTAAATACACCAACAGCCAATCCATCAAAGTGAGTACGCTAAATGGAAATGTCACACTCGAAGGTAATGCAGAAACTGAAGATGCAAAAAATTTAGCAAGCCGTCTGGCAACGGATACACGAGGTGTTCGCATGGTTGAAAACAAATTAACTATCAACAAAACACCCGGTTTAACTGGCACAGCTAAAGCATCCACAAAAGAAGTAGGCGATGCAATTTCTGATAGCTGGATCACTACCAAGGTGAAATCCACACTGCTCTACTCAAGTAATGTAAAGGGTACAGACATTGAAGTTAACACTACCGATGGCGTAGTCACATTGAGCGGAAAACTGGATACCGGTGCAGAGCGAGCACTAGCCATTGAATTGGCAAAAAATGTACGCGGAGTTAAAAGCGTACAGGCAAAGACCTTAACCAATTAAAAACTATTGCATTGGCACTTTACCACCAACAAATATTTTTAATGGTTGCATTCTTGTTTACAAACAGTCATTTCATCAACAGGTAAGCTTATGACAACTCTCACGCACTCTCAAAAAGTAACCAACCGATTAAAACCCGGAACTTCTCTTATCACATTATTGGCAGGTTTTTTATTTTTAACTGCCTGTACCGCCACACTACCACCCACCAAAGAAATCAGTGCTGCCGAACAATCCATGATAGATGCTGAACAAGCACGTGTTGCGCAGTATGCGTTACCAGAGCTGCAAGAAGCACGCAGCAAGCTAGCGGAAGCGCGCACTGCCGTATTAAATGAAGAAATGGAAAAAGCAAAACGGTTAGCGCTGGAAGCCAGTGCGGGCATTAAATTCGCAACTGCCAAAGCAGAGTTAGTAAAAGCCGAGGCTGTTAATTCCGATATGAAAAAAAATATTCGTGTTCTTAAAGAAGAAATGCAACGCACCAGTGGAGAACAACAATGAAACTATCAACACATGTAAACATGAAAACGCAAAAAAAACGCGGCTTGTATCTATCCAAACCATTGATCATGGCGTTAAGCAGCGCGCTGCTTTTGGCCGCTTGTGCAAACGCTCCTAAAAGCCCGGATGGTGCTGTCGCTGCGCGCAACCGCTTGGTGCAATTACAAAACGATCCCGCACTGGCGAGTAGGGTATCGGTGGCAATTCGCGAGGCAGATAATGCCGTAACCGCTGCAGAAGTTCCTATGAAAGATAAGGCAAAATCCGATCATCTGGTATTTATTGCCACGCGCGAAGTGGATATCGCCTGGGCACAAGCAAAAACCCGCCAACTGGAAGCCCAACGTGCAGGCTTAAACGAACGCCGCGACAATGAACGTTTGGAATCACGCACCCGCGAAGCAGATCGCGCCACCTATGCAGCAGCACAGGCGCGCACAGAGGTTGAGGAAGCACGCCGTGAAATTGATGAATTAAATGCTAAAGAAACTGAGCGCGGTTTGGTTGTTACCCTGGGTGATATGTTATTTGAAACAGGAAATGCGCAATTAACTGGAAATGCTTTTACAAATCTGGAGAAACTTTCCAGTTTCCTTAATAAATATCCTCAGCGCGCACTGGTTATTGAAGGGCATACCGACAGCGTGGGTAGCGAATCCAGCAATCAATTACTGTCGCAGCGCCGCGCAGATTCTGTGCGGCAGTATTTATTGCAGCAGGGTATTGCATCTACTCGCCTCACAGCTTTTGGTAAAGGAGAGAGCTATCCCGTAGCAAGTAATGACTCGACTTCTGGACGCGCACTCAATCGCCGCGTAGAAGTTATTATTAGTAAGTAAAATCTATTTTTTGTTGAGTAGACATTATGACATTAGGAACAATTATTTTGATTATTGTAGTATTAATGCTGATTGGCTCTATACCCAGCTGGCCACACAGTCGTTCATGGGGATATGGGCCAAGCGGTGGTTTAGGTTTGGTGCTAATTATAGTCTTGATCTTGGTGCTAATGGGGCGCTTATAAAAAATGGCACAGCGCTTTTATGCTTGCTGTGCCATTTCACTATTTTATCCGTCACAAAAAAAAAGACCAAATTCCTGTCAGTCGCATGACTATTTACATTGATCGGCAACAATATAACTCCAGGCTCACAAACTATTGCTTAATGCGCAACATATCGCTAATACGATCCACGCCATTAACATCTTTTGCAATTTTCATAATCAAATCGTGCTCCGCACGAGTATCGAGATCACCGGTAAGCTGAATCACACCATTTTTTGCCGATACGGTGATATCAAACCCTGCCAATGTCTCTTCATCCATTATTGCTTGCTTAACTTTTTTTACCAGTTGTGTATCAAAAGCCTTTTGTGCTGCATCCATACTATTTTTATTGGCATCCGTGTTAGTGTATTCAAGTGTTTGTTGCGAATCAGCTACACCTTCCGTTTTTTCACAGCCGGTAAAACCCACCACCACAAGCGTGGTGAGCAGCCCCGTAAACACATAAGATCGGTAGAAATTTTTCATAGGGTAAACCTCGCTCTAATATCACACAATTGAAGTCACTATTGAATAAAACTCAACATTTATTCGTAACTACGCTGAGCCTTATCAAATGGCTTGGTGCGGTAATATGTGTGAATATCATTTGACCAACTATTATCTGCCATATTTGGCCAATTGGATTTATCAAAACCTGGCGCATCTTTAAGGCGATCTTTGGAAACATCCAGAGTGAAGCGCTTATGCGCTGTATCCAGTTTTAACGCAGCCCAAGGAACAGCAAATAATTTTTCGCCAAGCCCCATAAAAGAACCGAACGACAAAACGGCATAACAGACTCTGCCGCCATTCATATCCGACATTATTTCCTTGATATTACCAATAGCTTCCTCTTGGCAGTTATAGACATCATTACCGATTAATGTCTCGGCCCCCATTAATCCAGGGCCAGGGCCAGGGCCAGGGCCAGGGCCAGGGCCATTGTGATTACCATTTTTATAAATACCATAGGTATCGCGACTTTCGTAATTCATAACAAGCTCCTTATTACAATGTAAGTAAATTGCAAATATCAATCATGCAGACAAGTACAACCCCTAACCTGCACAATGATTCCTGATGATAGGATTATTTTTTTGCACCGTCTGTTCGCAACCACCCTTATAGGCTTGATCACTACAAATCAATAAGAATAAGATAATTTCTATTTGTGCCTTAGCGAACTGACATGGATTAATACGAAGAACACACTATGTGCTACACCACTCAGCATGATTTGAAATAATGGCTGCTATTTAGTAGGAAAATTTTATGCGCCACTTAAAAAAATTAATTCACAACGAAAACGCCTCGCTAAGTGGAAACCATTTAATCGATAATTTATCAAGATCATCACGCATACAGTTGTTGCGCCACTGCAAAAACGTCGAGCTGAATTTTGGCGACACCCTTTGCGAACCACAGACGCTGTTGCGCCATGCATACTTCCCACTAACTGGTTTTATTTCGCAGGTGACACTACTTGAAGGTCACCAACCATTAGAAATAAATTTAATTGGGAATGAAGGGATGATGGGTGCAAGCCTTGCACTTGGTATTGATACAGCACCGATGCGTGCCCTCGTGCAAGGCTCGGGTCGTGCACTGCAAATTAGCGCCGCAAGCTTGCGCAGAGAACTGGGAATTTCAAAAGAATTAACAGCATTAATACACCGCTATCTTTACGTAGTTTTGGAACAGCTTACCAAAACTACAGGCTGCATTCATTTTCATGAGGTAGCACAGCGCCTCGCACGCTGGTTATTAATGACTCACGACCGCACTCACAGCAATCAATTGCATCTAACCCAAGAGTTTCTTGCAGACATGCTAGGAGTCAGGCGCAGCAGTATTACTGTGGCAGCAGGTGTATTACAAAGAAATAAATTAATTCACTACAATCGCGGAGAAATTAGTATTTTGGATAGAAAGGGTTTGGAAAAAATTGCCTGCGAATGCTACCAAACTCTCAAACATGATTACGATCTGGTATTTGCATGATGCTGCACACTGGTGCTAGCCGAAGGTAAATCAATACTATTGTTGTAAAACTGGTAATTATTTCGTCCACACATTTTTGCATGGTACATAGCGCGATCAGCATGCTGCAGTAGAGCATCTACGCTCTTACCATCATCCGGAAAAATACTAATTCCAATACTCATGGTCACCGCGCTTTCAGCCTCTTTACCACCACCCTGCTCCGCCTCAGCACAGACGGTTATTACTTTAGTGGCAACTTGACCAGCATCTTCACTATGCTCAATTTGAGTCAATAAAATTACAAACTCATCGCCGCCTTGACGACAAACGGTATCGGTAACACGCACAACAGACTCCAACCGACGTGCAACTACTTTTAACAATTCATCTCCCACTGCATGCCCATGCGCATCATTGATACTTTTAAAATTATCAACATCCAGAAATAATAAACCTATTTTTTTATTGGTTCGTTTTGCTAGCCCCAATGCACGGGTTAGACGCTCGCTGAGTAAGCTACGGTTAGCCAACCCGGTAAGTGCATCATGCTGGGCCATGTGCATAATTTTTATTGCCAATGCACGGGCCTCACTGACATCATGAAATACAATAACCGCACCACTAATTGCACCAGTCCTGTTGCGAATAGGAGCAATCGAATCTTCGATGGGGGTTTCAACCCCATCGCGCCGGACTAACAAACAATTATTTGGTAATTTCACTGTTGTGTTGGCTTTTAAAGCACATCTGACCGGATTGGGTGGCGCTTGGCGCGAACCCGCATCGATAACACTAAATACATTCCCCAGGGGCAATCCTAACGCCTCTTGCAGAGACCATCCGGTCATAGTCTCTGCAACCCGATTGAGATACATAATCTTGCCTGAAAGATTAGTTGTAAGAACACCATCACCAATAGAATTTAACGTAATTTGGGCACGCTCTTGTTGATCAAACAATGCGTTTTCAAGCTCATGTAAGGACTTTTCCAGAAATAATTGCTGAATAATATAGCTGAGTATTCGCGGCAACCAATGTGTGTCAATATATCCCTTGATAATATAATCCTGTGCGCCGCACTCCAACGCTTTGTAAATTAATTCATTATCGCCACTATCACTTAACACTAAAATCTGCGCAGTAGGCGCCAATGCCAATATTTTTTTTAATCCAGCTATACCCTTAACATCAGGCAAGTTTAAATCCAGCAAAATAATATCGGCGAGATTATTGGATAAATAATCCTCTGCCGCATGAAGCGACATTACCCACACCACACAAAATAAATTTTTATTGCTCATTAGCGACTCCTGGATACAAGTCGCAGTGATAGGATCATCCTCAATCAATAATACTGTCGTTGGCAAAACATCCATAAACAGGCACTCCTTGAAAAATGAGGATGATTAAAAGTCACTTCAAGATCCAGCATCCTTCAATCGCGGCTATTACGTGCGATAAGAAGCCGGATAATTTTTCAACGGCTAATACGTATTAACAAAAATTCAAACCTATAAGCCATTGACAGAGTGCTTTATTAACACGCTCAGGCTGTTCAATAGCGGAAAGGTGGCCACAGTCATTCACAATAATTAAACCTGCGCCTTTAATTGCCGTGACCATTTCCTGGTGCAAACCTAACGGCGTTATCGCATCACTCCGACCACACAACACTAATGTGGGGCAATTGATTGAAGACAAATAAGGAATGCTATCCATGCGGCCAGCAATAGCGCGCTGCTGACAAATAAATGTCTCATTGCCAATACTCAATGCCATATCAGTCAAAAAACCCACTAGCTCCGTATCTTGCCTGTGAATAGGGTGTAATTGTGTGAACACCAAGGCGCGGATAACGGTGCGATAATCTGCTTCCGCCTGCAGAATTAATTCGCTGCGCATATCTAATGCGATGAGTGAATCAGGACGTGCACTGGTATCAAGTAATGCCAACGCCAGAATTCGCTCAGGTGCTTTACGCATTATCTCCAGTGCTACATAACCGCCCATTGATAAACCCGCCAACGCGAATTGACTTGCTGGTGCCTTAGCCAGAACATCAGCAGCCATTTCGGCAATACTGCGCCCGTGGGTTAAATCACCGACAGACACCTGTGTAATTGCACCAAGACTGGAAATCTGGTGTTGCCACAAGCGAGCGTCAGTTACCAAGCCAGGTAGCAAAACCAATGGAGGATAGTGTCGGGCTAGCATGCAATGCACCGACGAAAGCAGAGGGTTTTCACGGCACACCTCATCAGCAACTGATAACCATTGGGTGGAGTGTCTCGTTTTATTAAAAGTAGCTCTGTACGCTAGTGCACATAGCGCATTCCATTTTTTATTTTATGTTCATGTACGCCAGCGCACCGATCTATCTGATTTGGACAGTCAGTATGTAGCTTCACCAAGACGCATTGAATCCAACCAGGGATTGGGACGCGTTAACAGGGATCTGGTGCAGGGAGGAGAGCGCAGTAATGCAGGGAAATGCATTACTGCGCGCATGGAGGCATGCTGATACTGTGTAGCTCATTGATTTGCTGTAACTCCGACCTACCTGTCGTTGGAGTCGCCATAAGACGATCAGTTTCTTTTTTTACTACGGCATAACACTCACAACTGAGTTGCTCCAGTAGCACACGATTCAACACGGTAATTTTTCCACGCGAATATTCAATTACACCCAATTTTTGTAATTTTCCTGCAGCTTCAGTAACACCCTCGCGACGAACTCCCAGCATATTGGCAATTAATTCCTGTGTCATAGCCAAACAATTCGTAGGTAGGCGATCCAGTGAGAGTAACAGCCAACGACACAACTGCTGATCGATAGAGTGATGGCGATTGCAAACTGCCGTTTGCGCCATTTGTGTGATCAACGACTGGGTGTAACGCAACAGCAGCATTAACATTTCCGTATGACGATTAAATTCATCTTTAAATTTTTGACCTGATAATCGATACGCATATCCAGCACTCTGAATAATAGCTCGACTGGTTGTGCTGCCGCCTCCCATGAACATAGCAACACCGATTATCCCCTCGTTACCAACCACAGATATTTCTGCCGATGCCCCATTTTCCATTACATATAAAAGGGAGACTATGCAGTCGATAGGAAAATAAACATAGCGCAACGTATCGCCTGACTCATACAGCACTTTGCCCAAAGGGAGAGCAACCAATTCAAGGTTCGGTAACAATCGAGCCTGCACATCTACGGGCAGGGCAGCAATTAAAAAGTTTCCCTGCGGCTGCAACGCAATAGCTTTACTCGAATGCAACATAAGCATAATTCCAATAGCGGTGTTCAGACTTCCAAGTGGGTGCATTGTAGCCGAGCAATTAGCATAGCTATGTACGGCAGCGTACAGACTACACCTGAATGAAACCAAAGAATTATCTATTTTTGAACAGAGGCGATGTATATGTACAAGCGTATAAAACCTGTTCTTTTCAGTATTTTTTTTATAACTGCAATAGGCATTGCATCTCACTTTGGCGGCTTTGCACTGCTGCTATTTTTTGTCGTACTAAGTGCTTTTGTGATTGCCGAACGAGCCTTTGCTTTAAGACGTAAATGAACTGCTACCTGTTTCAGCTCTGGCAGCATTACCCCTGCGTAATACAGTTACGTCCATTTTGTTTGGAGAGGTAGAGTAATTCATCGGCGCGATTAATTGCTTCCTCCAAAGCTTCACCCTCTTTGAGTAAGACCAAGCCACCACTCAAGGTGATGGGACTTTTGTCCGCAGCAATACGCGTGAACTGGGCCTGGGCGCGTATACGCTCGGCGACAGCCCGCGCGTCTGCAGGCTTGTCCAATTGAATAAGCATGATGAATTCCTCACCACCCCAGCGGCAGAACACATCAAACGGCCGACAGGCTTTTAGCAGGTTTGCCCCCAGTTGTTTAAGTACCAGATCACCTTCGGCGTGACCGTAGCTGTCGTTGATTTTTTTAAAATGGTCTATGTCCATCATCAGTACCGCCACGCTCAGCCCCTTGCGCTGGGCCAGGGCGATAGCACCTTCGGCAGCTTCAAAAAAACCGCGACGATTCAAGGCTTGGGTGAGCGGATCAACGCGCGTTAACCGGGTTACCTCGGCAAGGCTGCGCTGCAAACGCAATGACACTATGGCGAGGATAGTGACCAGGGTTACCACAAACCAAACCCCCAGGCTCTCGCGCATGGCTGCGTGCCACAACTGGGCCGAAGTAAGGCGGTGCACCAACCAGAGTTCATCTTCAATAATCCAGCGGCTCAACCATAGATCACCCTGCTCACCCTTATCCCAGGGGCTGAGGCTGGCGGTAAGTGGCGGATAAAGTGTCAGCTCCGGCACAAAACCACTTTGCCGCGCAATCAGGCGCTGGTGTTCGCTAATCAACATGGTTTCACCCGCTGCCGCCCCGACCCGGGTTAGCTTTTCCAGGGTGTGCACACTCAAATCCAGCGCCACCATGCCTAGAAACTTATCGCGAACGTAAATCGGCTGTGCAAAGGTGACTATCCAGCCTTTACCGGCCAGATCGCGATACGGGCCTTTCAAAATCATACGCCGCTGCGGGTTCTGCTCTGACCCACCCTCCAGCCAGTAGCCACTGGTGTAAATATCCGGCGTGAAATGGAATTGTTCGGGTGTAACTTGCGGGGCAATGTATACAAACTGGTTGCGCGACTGGTAATAGAGCCAGGCAAGCTCCTGACCCAACTCCAGGGCGGGCAGAATTTGAGCATCCATCGCCAGAGCCGCATGAATTTCGCGCTCCACCGGAGCACTCAGGGGAAGGCTGGCAGACCCCGTCAAACTACCGGCGATGTCCTCGCGCTCCAGCGCCCACACGCCAAGGGCCGGATACTCACGCACATTGTGCTTGTCCGTACCCGGCTCCACCCCAACCTGGTAACGCCCCAAAAACAGGTTATTCATTACCTGTACCCGGTCGCGCTGCAGGGCGACAAATTGGTGAATCAACTCATAACGGCTTTTAAAGGTTTGCTCCACTTCGGTTTTGAGCCGGTTGATGTGGCGATAAAACGTCGCTGCACACAGGCTTATGCAGATAACAACCAATACTCCAATAACCATTAATGTGTGTTGTCGCGACATCACCTTCATGGTGAGCCTCCAGCATTGGGTTGATCTGCCTGCCACTTGATCCATTAAGTAAAGCCCAGCGTTAAAGGTTCCACAAACAAGCGCCATGTTTAACCCGACGACAAGCAGCGATTGCTGCACACTTGTAACTAAACGTCGAGAAATGTAAATGCGGTTGCCGCTGCAACACGCCTTGCTTAGGCTCGTGAAGATAGTTGTGTACAAGCACCCAAGTGTTTAATTCAGAACACTTTCTATAACAAAAACAAAAACCTACAGAATCAACCAATCTTTCAATACGGACTTTTTCATGCCTCAAATTCTCGCTCGTTTATCGCCCGGCCAACGCTGGTTGACTATTGTCGCTGCTGTTCTGGTATTGCTCGCCATTTGGTTTTTTGGCTTGCGCGAAGCACCGGTAAAACGCCCGCCGCCGCCCAACCCCTGGATGGGGCCAACCCCGGTTCATGTGGTGACTGCCACCAGAGAGAATTTGCAGGTGCGAATTAAAGCCATTGGCAGTGTGGCACCGCTGAATACAGTCACAGTGCGCAGCCGGGTGGAAGGCCCCTTGTTGCGCCTGTTATTCACTGAAGGCCAGCAGGTAAAAGCGGGCGATGTGTTGGCGGAAATTGACCCGGCGCCCTACAAGGTGCGCCTCTCCCAAGCCGAAGGCACCCTGCAGGAAACCCGCGCGCAGTTAAAAAATGCGGAAGAAGATCTGGCGCTCTACCAAAACCTGCTCACTAAAAACTCCATCGCCAAACAGCAGTTTGATAAACAACAGGCCTTGGTTGAACAGCTGCGCGGCACCTTGAAAAACCACACAGCCCAGGTAGAGGATGCGCGTTTGCAGCTGTCCTACACCCGCATCACCGCACCGATCAGTGGCCGTACCGGTCTGCGCAAGGTGGATGTGGGTAATCTGATTAAAACCAGCGATGCAGAAGGTTTGGTTACCATCACCCAAACCCAGCCGATTGCCGTGATGTTTACCATCCCCGAGAACCAATTACTCGCGGTGCGCAGTGCCTTTACCAGCGCCCAGCAGAACAAGGCGGTGTTGCCGGTAGAAGCCTGGGATCGCAGCGAACAGCAATTGTTGGCGACCGGCGCCCTGACGACTCTGGATAACCAGATCGATATCACCACCGGCACCCTGAAGCTAAAAGCCGAATTCGATAATGCCGACGACAGCCTCTTTCCCAACCAGTTTGTAAATGCGCGCCTGCAGGTGCAAACCCTGGAAAACGCCATCACCATTCCCGCGGATACCGTGCAGTACGGCTCCAAGGGCACCTATGTGTACACCATCGACGACGGCAAAGCGAAAATGCGCCAACTGAAATTAGGCGCCACCGAGGGCACCAAAGTCGCGGTGCTGGAAGGCCTGGAAGAAGGTGAGCAAGTGGTATTGGAAGGCCTTGATCGCCTCCATGAAGGTAAAGATGTGAAGGTGATGGAATGAGTTTATCCAAACCCTTTATTTTGCGCCCGGTCGCCACCTCGCTGCTGATGCTGGCGATGTTGCTGGCCGGTATTTTGGGCTATCGCCTTTTGCCGGTAGCGGCGCTGCCGCAGGTGGATTACCCGATCATCCAGGTATTCACCTTTAACCCCGGCGCCAGCCCGGACGTTATGGCGCGTACCGTCACTGCGCCACTGGAGCGCAGCCTGGGGCAGATTCCGGGCTTGAAACAAATGTCGTCCACCAGCTCCACCGGCGCCTCTATTATCACCCTGCAATTTTCACTGGAAATCGATTTGGGCGTGGCCGAACAAGAAGTGCAAGCGGCGCTCAATACCGCTAATAGCCTGCTGCCCAATGACCTGCCCACGCCGCCGATTTATCGCAAGGTAAACCCCGCCGATACCCCTATTGTCACCCTCGCCGTCACTTCAGCCAGCCTGCCACTACCGGAGGTTTACGACCTGGTGAACACCCGCATGGCGCAGAAACTCGCGCAGCTGCCGGGTGTGGGAATGGTGAGTTTGGCAGGGGGCCAGCGCCCGGCGATTCGCATCAAGGTCAACCCCAATGCCCTGGCCAGCACCCAGCTGAGTCTGGAGCAGGTGCGCAGTGCAGTGGTCACCGCCAATACCAATCAACCCAAGGGCAGCTTTGACGGCGAGTATCGCTCCACCATGCTGGATGCCAACGACCAGATGCGCTCGGTGCAGGAATACCGCGATTTACTGATCAGCTGGCGCGATGGCTCACCGCTGCGTTTGGGTGATGTCGCCACCGTGGAAAATGGCGCTGAGGATCGCTTCCTCGCCGCCTGGGCCAACGAGCAACCGGCGGTGCTGGTGAATATCCAGCGTCAGCCGGGCGCCAATGTGATCGATGTGGCTGACAGCATCGCCGAACTCTTGCCCAAGCTGACCGCCACCCTGCCCGCCGCCGTGAATGTAGCGGTACTGACTGACCGCACCGAAAGTATTCGCGCTTCCATTCGCGACGTGCAAAAAGAACTGATTTTTGCGATTTTTCTGGTGGTTGCGGTAACCCTCGTATTCCTGCGCTCCATTCCCGCCACCATTATTCCCAGCCTCGCGGTGCCGCTGTCGCTGGTGGGCACCTTTGCGGCCATGTATTTCCTGGATTTCTCCATTAATAACCTCACGCTCATGGCGCTCACCATTGCCACCGGCTTTGTGGTGGATGATGCCATCGTCATGTTGGAGAACATCGCCCGCCACCGCGAGCAGGGGGAATCGCCCTTGCAGGCAGCGCTCAAGGGCGCGGGTGAAATTGGTTTTACGCTGGTTTCGCTCACCTTGTCACTGATTGCGGTGCTTATACCGCTGCTGTTTATGGGCGACTTGGTGGGGCGGCTGTTCCAGGAGTTTGCGATTACCCTCGCCATCGCCATCAGTATTTCGCTGGTGGTGTCCCTCACACTCACCCCCATGATGTGTGCGCGTATGCTGAAAAATGCGCCCAATCACGATGAGGAGACCGATTTTATCGGGCGGGTCATCACGCGCTACGGGCGCGGGCTGGACTGGGTACTGCAACACCAAACCGCCGCCATGCTGGTAATGATTGGCACCATACTGCTCACCGCCGGTTTGTACCTGGCCGTACCCAAAGGCTTTTTCCCGGTGCAGGACAGCGGTGCGATTCAGGCCGTGACAGAGGCGCCGCAGGATATTTCCTTTAGCGCCATGGCAGAAAAACAGCAGCAGCTGGCGGAACAGATACTGCAAGATGAAGACGTCGCCAGCCTGTCGTCATTTATCGGTGTGGATGGCAGTAATACCACCCTCAACTCCGGTCGCCTGCTGATCAACCTCAAACCCCACGACGAACGCGATACGCACGCCAGCCAGATCATCGACCGCTTGCGCGAGCAGATCAAAAGCGTCACTGGCATTACCGCCTGGTTCCAACCGGTGCAGGAACTGAGTATTGAAGACCGGGTGAGCCGCACCCAGTACCAGTTCAGCCTGACCACGCCAGACAGCAGCGAACTGGATATTTGGGTGCCGCGGTTACTTGAGCGACTGCGGCAGGAACCGGCGCTGGCGGATGTAGCCGCCGACCTGCAGAGCCGTGGCCTGCAAGCCTATGTGGAAATTGACCGTGATGCCGCCGCGCGCCTGGGTGTGCGTATTAGCGATATTGCCGGCGCCCTGCAAACCGCCTACGGCCAGCGCCAGATTGCCACCCTGTTTACCCAGGCCAACCAGTATCGCGTGGTATTGGAAGTGGACCCGGACTACGCCCAGGGCATCAGTTCGCTGGAAAATACCTATGTCGCCAGCAGCAATGGCACCCCCATATTGCTGTCCACCCTCGCCAAGGTAAGCCAGCGCCCGGCGCCGTTGCTAATCAACAACCAGGAGCAATTCCCCTCCACCACCTTCTCCTTCAACCTTGCTAGCGGCGCCTCACTGGGTGCAGCGATAGAGGCCATCCAGGCGGTAGAGGCGGAAATCGACATGCCTGCCACCCTGGAGCTGCGTTTCCAGGGGGCCGCCGAAGCCTTCCGCGCCTCGCTTAGCAACACACTCTGGCTGATCCTTGCGGCGATTGTGACCATGTACATAGTGCTGGGGGTTTTGTATGAGAGTTTTATCCACCCGGTCACCATTCTCTCCACCCTGCCCTCGGCCACGGTAGGCGCGCTACTGGCGCTGCTTATTACTGGCCAACCGCTGGATTTGATTGCGGTAATCGGCGTCGTACTGCTGATCGGGCTGGTGAAAAAGAACGGCATCATGATGGTGGACTTTGCGCTGGACGCCCAACGCACGCTTGGTATGTCGCCGCGTGAAGCAATCCATCGCGCCGCCTTGATGCGCTTTCGCCCCATTCTTATGACCACGCTCGCCGCCCTGTTTGGCGCCATCCCGCTTATGCTCGCCTCCGGTTCCGGCGCCGAATTGCGCCAGCCTTTGGGCCTGGTGATGGTGGGTGGCCTGCTGGTGAGCCAGGTATTAACCCTGTTCACCACGCCGGTGGTGTACTTGTTTTTTGATCGTTGGGTAAACAAGCCCACCTCCGAATTGATTGCGGAGGAGGCGTAAAGTCCCTATGAACATCGCAGAACCATTTATAAAAAGACCCGTCGCCGCCAGCTTGTTGGCATTGGCGATTGTGTTGCTGGGGCTATTGTCCTGGCGCATGCTGCCGGTGGCGCCCTTGCCGCAGGTGGATTTTCCGGCCATCCAGGTTTACGCAGGCTTGCCCGGTGCCAGCCCCGAGTCCATGGCGGCAACAGTGGCTACGCCTTTGGAGAGAGCCCTGGGTAGTATTCCGGGGGTGACGGCGATCAACTCCAACTCCACCCAAGGCTCTACCTTTATCTGGGTGGAATTTACCCTGGATCGCGATTTGGATTCCGCCGCACGCGATGTGCAGGCGGCGCTGAATGCGGCGCGCGGCCAGTTGCCGGCCGGTATGCCGGGCAACCCCGGCTATCGCAAAATCAGCCCCTCACAGGCGCCGATTATGGCGCTGGCACTCAGCTCACCCAACCTGGCGCCCAGTGCGCTCTACGATGCTGCCTCCACCATCCTTGCGCAAAAACTCGCACAAATTAAAGGCGTGGGGCAAGTAGGTATAGACGGCGCTTCGCTACCGGCAGTGCGCATCCAGCTCAACCCCAACGCGCTCGCCAACTATGGCATAGCACTGGATGAGGTGCGCAATGCCATCAGCAATGCCAATGTGCTGCGTCCTCTGGGTGTACTGGAGGAGGATGACACTCGCTGGCAGGTGCGCACCAATGAAAGCCTGCGCAGTGCCGCGGATTACAGCAATCTGGTGATCCGCTACGGCGATGCCGGGCCGGTGCGCCTGCAAGACGTAGCCACCCTGAGCGACTCCACCGAAAACCGCTATACCGATGGTTTCCACAACCGCAGCTCAGCCGTCACCCTGACCGTAAGCAGGCAAACCGGCGCCAACATAGTGGAAACCATCGACGCCATTAACGCCCAACTGCCCGCCTTGCGCGCACTTATGCCGGGCGACACCGAATTGAAGGTGGTGATGGACCGCTCCCCCGGTATTCGCGCCACCCTCAAGGAAGCTGAAATTACCCTCTCGCTGGCGGTATTACTGGTGGTTGCCGTGGTGTGGATGTTTCTCGGCAGCGCGCGCAGTGCACTTATCCCCAGCCTGGCCATTCCAGTGGCGATAATCGGCGCGTTTGTGGTGATGTACCTCTACGGTTTTTCGCTCAATAACCTCTCGCTGATGGCGCTCATAGTCGCTGCCGGTCTGGTAGTGGATGACGCCATAGTGGTATTGGAAAATATCAAGCGTCACATAGAGCGCGGCCTTCCGCCCATGCAGGCGGCAGTGCTGGGCGCTCGCGAAGTAGGGTTTACCCTGCTGGCGATGAACATCACCCTGGTTGTGATTTTTGTGTCCATCCTGATCATGGGTGGGGTAGTGGAAAAACTGTTCCGCGAGTTCTCCATCACCCTCGCCGCTGCCATGCTCATATCACTGCTCGTGTCCCTCAGCCTTACGCCCGCGCTCTGCGCCCAGCTGTTAAAGAAATCACCCACACAAGCGGAGGGCACCCGCTTGTTTGATGAAATAAAGCAGGGTTACGGCATAGCTCTGGCTTGGGCACTGCGCCATAGCCGGGTGGTGATGCTGCTTCTGGCCGGGGTCATCGGCGTGAATATTTATCTGTATGTGGATATACCCAAAACCATGTTGCCGGAGCAGGACACCGGGCAAGTCACCGCCTGGATTCGCGGCGATGATGGTTTTTCCTTTCAGTTAATGCAGCCCAAAATTCAGGAATTCCGCAAAGTGCTGCTCGCTGACCCGGCAGTGGAAGATGTCTTTGGCGCCAGTGGTGGCGGCAATGGCGTAAGTAACGCATGGGTGAGGGTGAGCCTTAAACCCATGGCCGAACGTGGCGTGAGTGTGCATGAAGTGGTTGATCGCATTCGCCGCGAGATTCCGAGTATCCCCGGCGCCATGATGATGATCGGGCCGGATCAGGACATTCGACTGTCGTCTCCCTTTAGCCGCAGCCAGCACGAAATCCTACTGCTGTCTGACGATTTAAAGCTGATGTTCAAGTGGGCGGCCAAAATCACTACCGCTATGGAAAGTATGCCGGAAGTAACCGAGGTGGATGGCGTAAAAGAGGAAGGCACACAACAGGTTGTACTGACTATCGACCGCGAAACTGCCCAGCGTTTGGGCGTGGATATGGCCACCGTTGCCACCCTGCTGAACAACTCCTTCTCGCAGCGGCAGGTATCCACCATGTACGACCGCATGAACCAGTACCGGGTGGTGATGGAGCTGGAGCCGGGTTATACCGCCTCACCCAAAGTATTGGAGCAGCTGCAGGTGATCACCCGCGATGGCAAACGCGTTCCCCTCTCTACCTTTTCCAGCTTTGACTATGGTTTGGCCGAGGACAGGGTGCGTCACACCAACCAATTCGCGTCCGAGAGTATTGGTTATGCCGTCGCTGAGGGTTTTACGCCAGAGCAGGCGCGCCTCGCCATAGAGCAAAAACTGGCTGACTTGATGGTGCCCAAAGAGGTTTATCTGGCCAGCGCCGGCACCAGTCGCCCCGGTTGGGGGCCAAGCACACCAGGTATGGCGCAGGACCCCGCAATACTTATCGCCTGTGTTCTATTGGCGGTTTATTTGATTTTGGGGATTTTGTACGAAAGCACCATCCACCCGCTGACCATTCTGTCCACCCTGCCCTCAGCCGGTATTGGTGCGCTCCTGGCATTGCGGCTGAGTGATACCCCTTTCAGCCTGATCGCCATGCTCGGCCTGTTTTTGCTCATTGGCATAGTGATGAAAAACGCGATTTTGATGATCGACTTTGCCCTGGAACTGGAGCGCAAAGAGGGACTCTCCTCGCGCGATTCCATCTTTCAGGCGGCGATGATGCGCTTGCGCCCCATCATGATGACCAACCTCGCCGGGCTCTTGGGCGCCCTACCCCTGATCCTCGGCAGCAACGAAGGCTCCGAACTGCGCACACCTCTGGGCATCACCATCATTGGCGGCTTGGCGGTAAGCCAGTTGCTTACCCTGTTCACTACCCCGGTGGTGTATTTGTACATGGAAAAACTGCGCAATTGGGGTTTGGGCCACAAGCCCCAACCTGCCGGCGCCACCCCCGCAAAAGCCACTGATTAAAAAAAAGCCAGAGAGTCACTTCGACACTCTGGCATAGCACTGCTATATTTTTGATCTACTCCCCGCGGGTTTTGGGGAGACTTTCTGAAGGAATGGAAGACCCATGAGCGCATCCTCCGCCAATCCCAGCGAATTTTACCAACGTGCCTGCCGCCAGCTGCAACAGCGCTCGCGCGGTGGGCGCCTGCCTGAGCTGAGTGAATCCGAGCAAACCCAGCGCGAACTTGAGATCTATCGGCTTGCCCTGCAATTACAGCAGCAGGAGCTGGATCAACTCAAACAACAGTTTGACGCCCTGGCCAGTGCCGAACGCCAGCAGCTGGATGCCCTGCTCACCAGTACCCGCATTCTCGAAGCCTCCCAAGCCATCGCCAAAGTGGGCGGGGTGGAGCTGCATGTACCCAGCCGGCAAATCTACTGGACCGCTGAAACCTACCGCATCCACGACACCAGCCCCGCAGAGTTCACACCCAGCCTGGATGAAGGTTTTTCCATGTACCCGCCCGGCTCGCGCGAGCGCATTGCACAAGCCATGCAGCGGGCCATGGCAACCGGCGAAGTGTTTGATATCGAGGTTGAAAAATACACCTTCAAAGGCCGCAAAATTGACCTGCGCACCACCTGCACTGCCCATTACGAAAATGGCGAGCTGGTGCGCCTGACCGGCATTTACCAGGACATTAGCGAGCGCAAACGCGCCGAGCGCCGCTACCAGCATCACAACCGAATCCTTGAAATGCTACTGGCCAAATTTCCGCTGGAAGAGGTGCTGGAGTGCATAGTGTGCGATGTGGAGGCGCTGGTTCCAGACGCGATTTGTAGCATTTTATTAACCGATGACAGCGGCACCCACCTGACCCACGGCGCCGCACCGCACCTGCCTGAATTTTATGTGCAAGCAATCAACGGCGCAGCGATTGGCCCCGCTGCCGGCTCTTGTGGCACAGCTGCCTACCTGCGCGAGCAGGTGATTGTGGAGGATATCCAAACCCATCCCTACTGGCGCGACTACCGCGCGCTCGCCGAACAGGCCGGTCTGCGCGCCTGCTGGTCGCAGCCTATCTTCTCTGCCGATAGCAAAGTGCTGGGCACCTTTGCCATTTATCACCGCGATCCCACTAGCCCCCAAGCAGAAGACCTGCGGCTAATCGAAAGTGAAGCGCGCCTCTCGGCACTGGCGATTGAGCAATCGCGTGTAGAGACACGCCTGCAATTGGCGGCCAGTGTCTTTACCCATGCACGCGAGGGGATATTTATCACCGACTTGCAGGGCAACATCATCGAGGTGAACCAGATTTTCTGTGACATCACCGGCTATAGCCGCGAGGAAGTGATCGGTAAAAACCCACGCATGATGAAATCCGGCCTGCACGGCCATGAATTTTATGCCGGCCTTTGGCGCGACCTGGAGCAAAAAGGTTACTGGCACGGCGAGCTGTGGAATCGCCACAAGAATGGCAAGCTCTACGCCACCATGATGACTATCAGCGCCGTGCAGGACGGTCTCGGCCACCCGCAGAGCTATGTGAATTTATTTACCGACATCACCCCCATCAAAGAGCACCAGCGCCAGCTGGAATATATCGCCCACTACGATGCGCTCACCGGCCTGCCCAACCGCGTATTACTGGCAGACCGCTTGAAACAGGCCATCTCCCAAAGCCATCGCCAAAACGCAGCACTGGCGGTGGTGTACATCGACCTGGATGGCTTTAAAGCCATCAACGACCAATATGGCCACGATACCGGCGATCAGCTGCTGGTGAGTATTGCCCACCGGCTCAAAGCCACCCTGCGGGAAGGCGATACCATCGCCCGCATTGGTGGCGATGAATTTGTGGTGGTCATGACCGGATTGGAGACAGCCCAAAGCCATGAGTTGGTATTGCATCGCCTGCTGGAGGAGGCAGCCGCGCCACTGATGCTGAACCACCAGATGCTGCAAGTCTCCGCCAGCATCGGCGTAACCCTCTACCCGCAGGATGCCGCCGATGCCGACCAACTATTGCGCCATGCCGACCAGGCTATGTATGTGGCCAAACAAGCGGGTAAAAATGGTTATCACCTGTTTGATGTAGCGCGCGATATTGCGGTAAAAACCCAGCGCGAAACACTGGAGCATATTCGCGTAGCGTTGGATAAGCGCGAGTTTGTGCTTTTCTACCAACCCAAGGTCAACATGTGTAATGGTGAGATCATCGGCGTGGAAGCGCTGGTACGCTGGCAACATCCACAGCAGGGCTTGCTGCCACCAATTAAATTTTTACCCGTGATTGAAGGTCATCCCTTGAGCATTGAATTGGGCGACTGGGTAATCGATGAGGCCTTGTGCCAAATTGAACGCTGGCAGGCGCAGGGGTTGAATATGCCGGTAAGTGTGAACGTGGGCGCCTTGCAGTTGCAACGCAGTGATTTTGCCGCGCGCCTCGCTGAGCAATTACTCGCACACCCCGATGTCCCCCCCGCGTTTTTAGAGTTGGAAATTGTAGAAACCAGCGCGTTAAAAGATATAACAGAGGTGGCTGACCTGATGCGCGCCTGCTGTGCGCTGGGTGTGCATTTTGCGGTAGACGATTTTGGCACCGGCTATTCGTCACTAACTTATTTAAAACGCCTGCCGGCGGATTTATTAAAAATCGACCAAACCTTTGTGCGCGATATGTTGGATGACCCGGATGATTTAGCAATAGTAAAAGGCGTCATAGGTCTGGCCAACGCCTTCCACCGGCGCGTCATTGCTGAAGGGGTAGAAACCATCGCCCACGGCGCCCTGTTAATTCCGCTCGGCTGCGAATTGGCGCAGGGTTATGGCATTGCCCGCCCCATGCCCGCACAGGATTTACCCGACTGGGCAGCACAGTGGCGACCAGATCCTGCCTGGACCAAATTTGCGACCTGAATCGCAATAGGCAAACACCTACTGCAACTACTCAAAAAAATGGGTACGACATTTAAGATAAATCTCTCAAGCGCTCACCACTGCCTCTCTCACAGCACACATCCACCGCGCAGACCGGGCGCTTGGCGCTATTCTCAGATTGTATTATCAATAATAAATCGTTAATCTTCTTTGATCTTTTTGCTTATCTGGACGACAAAAATAATGGCGCTTCTCGACCGCAACTTCAATCTTTCACAACGCATGGTACAAGAGCTGGGCCGCACGATTATCTGCGGCGAATTCAGTGATGACAGTTTGCCCACCGAAGCCGAGCTGTGTGAAAAATTTGGCGTTAGCCGCAGTGCGGTGCGCGAAGCTGTAAAAATGCTTTCTGCCAAAGGGCTTATCTCCAGCAAACCGCGCCAGGGCATTCGCATTCAACCGGAAGACCAATGGAATATTTTTGACCCGGATTTATTGCGCTGGACACTGGAGAGCCGCCCAACACTGAAAGTGTTAAAAGAATTCCTGCAAGTGCGCATCGCCATAGAACCCGAAGCAGCATCACTTGCCGCACGCTACGCCGATGACAAGAAAATCGATGCTATCGAACAGGCGCTGGAGCGCATGCGCAACGCCGATGAAAACAGCAAAGAAGATCTGGAAGCCGACATCGCATTCCACGTCAGTATTCTCTACGCCAGTAACAACCGCTTTTACATTCGCTTGCGCGATTTTATTTCAACCGCCTTGCGCGTCAGTATCAGCCACACCAGCCCCATTAAAGGCAACCACGATGGCATAGTGGAAGATCACGCCAAAGTGTTCAACGCCATCAAAAACCGTAACCCTGAACGCGCCAAACAATCCATGCTCGCACTGATCGACGAAGCACTGAATTTTATTGAGGATGAAATTGTGAAGCAGGAAAGCGCGAAATAATTTTTCATCCAAATACTGAAACACAAAAAGGCAGAACAATGTTTCTGCCTTTTTTATGTCCCGTTGCTTTGCTCCCATCTCCATTTTGTTTTTTATTTTTTTGCCTTCTCTCTTTTTTGAATTTTCTTTTACATATTTTCAGTGCAGCTTTTCACCTTTTCCTATCAATTTTTGTCGACACCTTTAACCCATACCTTTTCATATCGCAGTAAATTTTTTACCTCCGAAAAAACCAGGCATAAAATTACCCTGCTATACAAGTCAGCAGAAATTTTTTGTTAAAGCATTCCAGGTGAATTGGGTGCAACTGATATAGTCAACAAAACAATAGCCCTGATTAACAAGGAACTTTGCCATGCAAAAAATACTAGCCTTTTTATGGATGCTGACGTTCAGTCTTGCAACACCCGCTTCGGCCGAAACGACCGATAGCCGGATACTAGAAGGTGGTGGCACTGGAAAATTTCCAGCCATCATGAAAAGCGAGGACTCACTGCCAACCCACACCATTTTCCGCCCGCAAGATATCCAGCATTTCAATGGTAAAAAAACCTTACCTCTTGTTATTTGGGGTAATGGCGCCTGCTTTGACTCGCCGTTTGAACACGTCAATTTTTTAAATGAAATCGCCTCACAGGGTTTTATGGTTATCGCTATAGGAACTATGCCCAGAGCATCTGGCGAGCAAAATAAAGAGAGATCAACCTCGGCCAAACTCACTGCGGCTATAGACTGGGCCTTTGCGCAAAATACCAATAAAAATAGCGCTTACTTCAAAAAACTGAACACCAACAAAATTGCGCTTGCCGGTATGTCTTGCGGTGGATTACAAGCACTGGAAGTGGCAGGCGACCCGCGCATCACCACACTGATAGTCGCCAACAGCGGAATTTTTATCGAACCACTGCGCGGCAATGCCATGCCGATGATGCCGCAACTGGACAAAACCCAACTGAAAAAAATTCACACACCAACCCTCTATTTGCTGGGCGGCCCATCGGACATAGCCTATAAAAATGGCATGGATGATGTGGAAAAGATTAATCATGTACCGGTATTTGTCGCCAACCTGGATGTAGGCCACGGCGGCACCTATGCCCAACCCTTTGGCGGTGAATATGGAAAGGTCGCCACCGCTTGGCTCAACTGGCAACTAAAAGACGATAAAAAATCAGCAAAGCTTTTTAGCGGGAAAACTCCGGAGTTATCGACATGGAAAGGCTGGGTTGTTGACAAAAAAAATATGAAATAAAAAATAAAATAACCCAAAGAAGCAGAGTAAAAACTCTGCTTCTATTTGCACGGAAATACTAGATATTTCGCTTGGAAAGTTTTCCTAATTCACTATCCAGCAGGCTGACCATTTTTTGGGAAGCACCTGCGACTGCTTGTTCAATAGTGCCAGCCTCACCTGTTACTGCGGCTGGCTCGCGCCCTGCCAATCGCGCCTCAAGCAAACAGCGTTTGTCTTTCCGTCCTGATTTAGCACCGTTTTCATCGCTTAAATGCACTTCCACGCGTGTGAGCTGGGCAGAAAAGCGCCCCAAATTTTTAGAAAGTATGCCTTCAATCTGCCGGGCCAAACCTTCTTTGCCTGGAATGTTTTTATCCGTATTCACCTGAATTTGCATATCTACCTCCAATCAAGTCATCTTCATTAAGGTGCTGCATTTTTTATGACTGATAATTAGCGGTGGGGTTCAGATGATTAGGTTAATAATTGGAAAGCTGTGTAAAGGCTGCCATAGATACTAAATAAGGACACATCGGTAATTATTAGGCGACTGAGGCTAAAGTAAATTTTAATCTGGTCAGCATTCTTTTTTGAGGTTCACTGTATATTTCCCCCACTTTAAATGCCCCTTTTTTTAAATAGAAACCTTCAGCGTCTGGATCAGATGTTATATAAAACTCAGTGATATTCAGCGTTTTACACTCTGAAAGAATTTTTTCAAACACCAAATTGCCGTACCCTTTACCAATAGCCGATGGTAATAGCCAAAAATGATCCAGCTCATTATTATCGCCTTTCACTATAGCGAAGAATCCAATCATTTCTTTATCTTTTAAAATTAGTTTGACTGTATTGCCAGTAATATACTCTTCTTCAAACCTTAAATTAGATCTCCATTCCTCTAGTTGCTCTTGAGAATACCCCCAATAGCCCTTCGACGTAATTAAGGTATCCCGAAGCAGCTCTGCATGTGTTGCTCCGGCATCTATAAAATTGAGCAATTTTTTATACTCGAGATTAGATTAGACCGCAGTGTTTAAAGCTGCGCATGGATAACCTTTGTGCAAAAAACCACAAAGCCGCGATTAAAAGTTAGCTACAGAAATTTTTTACTTTTACACTTTAATATTAATTTTTTAATAGGTTGCAATGTAATGACTCACGAGCAAAAATATGATTTTATTTTCTCAAAGGCCTCATTTGTTACAGAAATAAAGCCGTTACTATACTGGCCTTACCTGCACAAGGACGGCAACAACACTCAGCTCGGTATATTGCACTTTGATCTATATGCGCATAAGGTATGCACATAACTTACGCGGATAAATATCCATGAGCCAAACGTATAATACCCAAGCCCCCAAAAAGCCCGTTAATGTCAGTATAAACAGCGACTTACTTGAAAGAGCCAGAGGGCTTAACATCAACCTCTCTGCAACATTTGAGCAGGCATTGGCTGAACAATTACGCAACGAACAACGAGCCCAATGGTTGCGGGAGAATGCAGAGGCTATTAAAACCTATAATCAATATATTGAATCCAACGGAAGCTTTAGCGATAGCATAAGGAAATTTTAATAGCCCAGTTCTACGCCTACAAAAACTCAAACCCCGCAACCAAAAAGCAATATCCCTACTTATTGGATATTCAAAGCGACTTACTGGCCGAACTAAGAACCACACTGGTCGTACCACTCTCCCCCGCCAAAATCTTCGCAGCAATGAGCCTCACAAGGCTCAACCCATCTTTCACAATCAATGGTGAGGAGTTTATTGGTATAACCCAAGATATTGCTGGAATTGATCGCAGCCAACTGCGTGGCAAACCTTATGATTTGTCCGTATATCGTCCTGAAATTGTTGCAGCTGTCGATTTTGTGCTTTCGGGAATATGAAGAACCCTCGCCGCTCACCGTTAATTTAACACCGATAGCGGTTTCCACTTCCGGCCAATAACTCATCGCATGCATGCTTTTTTTATAAGTTGATCCTTGAGCATCAGAGATTCATCTCAACTCAACCCAATTCAATCTTCATCAAAGTTGCTGCGCCGCCGCGATAGGATTCCTGTGCGATAAATTGCCAGCCGAGGTTTTCATAAAAATGGGCCTGATCGGGTGTGAATAAATAGAGAGGGTTGTAGCCCAGGGTTTTGGCGACGGCGACGACTTTGTTTACCAGCAATGCACCTATGCCGCGTTTGCGATAATCCGCATGCACATACACGCTGGCAAGCCAGGGCGATAATTCCGGGTGGCTGTCCATGTCACTTTCTACCAAGGCTGCGGTGCCTAAGACTTTATCGCCATCCACACAGATATACATGCTGGGCATAGCTTCCGGGCGCAAATAGCGCTGCATTTTTTCGATACGCGCTTCCACTGAACCGCCGGGATTTAAATAGCCCCACTGGGCGTGATGCCACTGCGCAATGGTGGGTATGTGTTCGGGTGCCGAGCGTAAATTAACAATCTTCAATGGTTTGTCTCCATCGTTTTGGTTTTTTGCTGAATTCAGCGCTAGTGAATAAACAGATTTTTTCTCAGATCAAATGATGCGCCAACGCGTCCATTCACGTACCTGTCCCAGAAAAACCTGCTGGTCATTGCAAAGTGGAACCGTCCCACCTTGATAATTCATTGAATTTGGGACGATTTCAATCTGTGCCCTACTTAGATTGGGACACCGCTCAGCTGAGGATTAGAGCGGCTTCAACTCTAACAATAATGATGCACAATCAATAGGACATCACATGAAACAATTACGCAAAGCCCTGCAAACGCTGGGGGCTGGTGTTATCGCACCAATTGCCTTTAGCTCTATTGCACTTTCCTCCATCATCCTTGCTCCCACTGCCACTGCCAATGTAACGCCCTACGGTGCAGGCAATATTGCCAACGCACCAAACCCTGCAGGCTATAAATGTGCGACTGATTATGGTTACTGGATTTACAACGCCGGCTTGGTAAAACCCGGCGTGAGTAGCTGCAACCCCATTGGCTCGCCCACCCCGATTTACCCACAATTAGTTGTACCGGCTGCAGACAAACACACCATGACCCATCGCTGGTGGGGCTCTATTTCATTTATGGGCGAGATGAAAGTGGGCGACCCCAACGGTGCCGGCTATATCACGCCAGACCCAATGACCGCGCGCATTACCGATCGCGGTGTGAGAATTTTGGGAATACCGGGCGGGTTGCGTACCAATCCCACAGCTACACAATATTCCATTCCCGATCCGTTTAATGAAGTGTTTGATGGTATTGCCGTAAGCAACAGTGATTACAGCAACCTTGAAGCCTATTTAAAAGATTACAGCGATGGTTCAGTGACCGTGCAGTGGCAAAGTGCGGGCACGGCGGTGATGGAAGCCACTTTTGTACACGGCTCGCCTTACGCTTATTTCACGGCGTTAAAAGGTAATTTACAACTGCGCACCAAAGCGGGCGACGGCGGCGAAAAGGGAGTGTTTTATCAAGTGGGAAATAGCTTGGGGGTATGGACGAATGTTGCGGGTAATCACAATAATTTTTTAATTACCGGTCACGATGCCACCAGTTTCATCAACCCGAATAGCGCAACGATTGGTGTGAACAACACCAGCAAACGCATGACGGTTACTCTGCTGCCGCAAACCTCTGGTATGCCATCCGCCGCGATGATTCAGGATTTTGCCCAACACGCGACCCAGCGGGTGGACAAGGTCAACATCACCTACGCGGTTAATCGCAACACCAATAAGGTGACTGTCACCCACACCTATCAATTTAATGGTGTGCCGGTAACTACCATGGCGGGCCTGCTGCCTATGGCGTGGAAAAATGCAACACAACAAGCATTCACACCTTACAAAGTGCGCAGCGCACGCGGCGTTACCAAATTTGCGGCGACTAAAAATTTCAGTTACACCATTCCGTTTGTGGGTGTGCTTCCCTACTTACCGGAAAATATTGGCGACTACGATGAAACCCGTTTACGCCAATTGGTAAATGAATTTATTAGTCAGGATCCCGCCAGCTGGAACACCTTTACCGATACCTATTGGGCCGGAAAAAATTACGGCAAAATTGCTGAACTCGCTGCAATTGCGCGTTCAATTGGTATGACGGCGGAAGCCGATCAATTAATTGCCTGGCTCAAAGCAGAATTGGAAGATTGGTTCCGCGCAAATACCAACGGCAGTTTGGACACCACCAAATATTTTGCCTACGACAGCAACTGGAACACACTGCTTGGTTTTGACGAATCCTTCGGTTCACAACAGCAATTAAACGATCACCACTTTCACTACGGCTATTTTGTGCGCGCTGCTGCAGAAATTTGTCGCGTAGAAGCCAGCTGGTGTAGTGCAACCCAATACGGGCCAATGGTGGAATTATTAATTCGCGATTACGCCGCCGCCCGCGACGACAATTTGTTTCCCTACTTGCGCAATTTTGACCCCGCTAACGGTTTTTCCTGGGCATCGGGCCATGCAAATTTTGTCTTGGGCAACAATAACGAATCCACCTCGGAAGCGGCAAATGCTTATGGCGCGATGGTGCTTTACGGACAAATCACACGCAATAAAGCCATCACAGATCGCGGCATGTATTTACATGCATCGTCCACCGCCGCTTATTGGGAATATTGGAATAATATTGATCGCTTCCGCGGTTTAGGTGGCGATTACGATAACTTCGATTCCGCCTACCCCAAAATGACCACCTCCATTATTTGGGGTAATGGCCACGTATTTTCCACCTGGTTTAGCGGTGCTTACGCGCACATTTTAGGTATTCAAGGTTTGCCGTTAAGTCCGTTGGTATTTCACATTGGCCAACATGCAGATTATTTGGATAACTACGTTGAATTAGGTTTGAGCCAATCCAGCAACGGTAAACCCTCGGGTTTAATTGATGATCAGTGGCGCGATGTCTGGTGGAATATTTGGGCGATGAGCAATGGCGAAGCCGCCGTGGAGGATATGCTCGCTTACAATTTTAATTACACACCCGAAGCGGGCGAAACCAAAGCACACACTTATCACTGGGTGCACACACTTAAACAACTCGGTCATTTAGCCACAGGCACTGGTGCCTTAACCGCGTCCAGCCCTAGCGCTGTTGCCTTTAATAAAAATGGTTTGCTGACTTACATCGCCTACAACTTTGGTTGCAGCCCGCAATATGTGCGCTTTTCCGATGGCATGACGTTGAATGTACCGGCAAATAGTTTTCGCATAAAACGCACCGGTGAAACGCCTGATGCATTGCCCACCTCAACCAGTTGTACACCGGCAACCGGTAGCAGCAAAAGCAGTTTGGCAAGCTCGGTGACTAACAGTGTGACCTCTTCAAAAGCCAGCAGCTCGGCAGCAACATCGGTTGCAACTTCTGCAGCAACCTCAGCGACAACATCGAGTGCCATTGCAAGCTCAAGTGCAATGACAGCGAGCAGCGCACAGGGTTCAAGTGCAGCTAATAACAATCAATATGGTCACATAATTTTAAGTAGTAACAGCTTGCGCTTTTTTGCCAACAACGCTGCCTGGGCGGATATTCATTTCACAGTAAACGGCGGGCCACAACAAAATATCCGCATGACACACAGCAGCGATAATTCAAATTTTTATGAATTAACGGGCATTCCCGCGGGTGCAACGGTTCGCTACTTTATGACTATCGCGCAGGACATTGGCGCCATGGATACTGCATGGGTTGAACTGGTAATGAGTGGCAGCGGTTCATCCAGTACACCGGCAAGCAGCTCATCCAGCAGTAGTTCGGTTGCGAGTTTTAGCCGGTTTATTGAAGCAGAAACCTATGCGTTTATGTCTGGGCTGGAATTATTTCCCACCGCCGATGTTGGTGGCGGGCAAGTAGTGGGCGCAATTGATAGCGGTGATTGGATGGCCTTTACCAATATCAACTTTCCTTCATCGGGAAGTTATTTGGTGGAGTATCGTGTTGCCAGCCCGAGCGGTGGAATGCTGTCGCTGGATTTGAATGGCGGCTCGATTGTGTTGGGCAGCGCAGCAATTCCTGCCACCGGTGATTGGGGCAACTTCACCACCATCAGCCACACAGTCAACATTAATGCAGGCACCTTTAATGTTGGTATTTATGCACAGCAAGGTGGTTGGAGCATTAACTGGTTGCGCATTACCAAACTCTGACAATTAACTATTTAATTAATCAACATTTAAATCACTACAACACACTATGCCTCTGCGCAGCTATTTATTATTAATAACCTGGCAGTGGCATGGTTAACTTGAACCAAAATGGATATTTATGATGAAAAAAATAATTTCTACTTTTGCAATCACCGCCAGCTTACTGCTCAGCACCCAAGCAAATGCCGTGATCATCGACGCTTCCACCGCGATCCCGGATGCAAATGTTTTATTGAACTTTAATGGCCTTGATTGGGTTTACGCTGGCCCTATTGGGACTGGCGAATGGGGTGAGGGCAATATTGAAGCGCCCGAATATCGGGCCAGTGAAGGCTGGCGTTATGCCACTGAGCTAGAGTGGGCCATGCGCCCTGACTGGACAGATTTTATTATCGGCAATGCAATAGTCAGCCCCGATTCCAGCTTTGGGGATCACTCGCTGTATCGCTTTGCTTCGGAATATTGGAGCAACTTCAACCACATTGATTTAAGCGATGCCGCTATGGGACTAATCACTAATGGTTTTGACATCGGCTCACTGGAGGACGCCTGGGAGACCTGGTACGTGCGCGACACCCGCGCAAGCACTCCAGTGCCCGAGTCAACCTCCATTGTTCTCCTAAGCCTGGGTTTACTCGGCCTTGCGTATTCACGCAGGACAAAAAACGATAAATAAATAATTCAAACGCCGCACAAACCTGCGGCGTTTTTGAGGCTCAACGCATTATCATCCGCATTAATTGCATACCACCCACATCGGTCTCAAAACCAAATTGTTGATAGTAGCTTTGCAATTCTGGCAAACAATAAAGTTCAAGGTGTTTTACGCGGGTGAGTTTGGGGTGGTTTTTTACGTACTCCACTAGCTGTGATCCGATTTTGTGGCCGCGATAATCCTCGCTCACAATAACATCGAACATAATGGCTTTAAAAATTCCATCGGTTAATACGCGAGTAAAACCGATCAAATTATTCTCCGCATCAATTACCCCAAGGGTGATGGAAGATCCGGTGAGTACGGCGCCGACCTCCTCCAGGGTACGGGTATTTGACCACCATTGCTGCAAATAAAGTTGATGCAACTGTGGTTGGTGATGTGGCGCAAGTGATTCAATAATTTTCATAAAATGGTCGCGCAGCAATATTGATCAGGATAAAAAAACTTTTTTCACCGGTGGGGGCAACCCCAACCACTGGGGATATTTGATCATCACCCCCAAAGCGATCAGGTCATAAACGGCGTGCCAGATAATCACCAACATGGCACTTTGGGTGTAGTGGTAAACAATACCAAACACCAGCCCCATCAATGTTGCAGCAATAAAATAAGACCAGGACAAAAAGTGCAGCAGCCCAAACACCAATGCCGGCACAATAATCGCCAAGGGCACAGATACATAATTCATCAGGCCGCCCTGCAGGGCAACGCGAAATAACAACTCCTCCCCCACACCGGCAAGCAGTGCAACACAGGTGATTTTGGCCCAGGAATAGTCAGCAAAATGCAGGGTGATTTTCTGCACGTCGGCCAATAGGCTAGCTGCAAACCGCCCGCCATAGCGATACATCGAATAGATGACGCCGTAGGTGAATAGCGCCGCCAAAACTGCCAGAAGCGAATCGACAAGGGGCGAAAAACCCCACAGCTGCCAGTGGATTGTGCTAAACCTGAGTGCAAGTGCGCCCACCAGTAGTATGACGAGCTGGCTGACAATAACTTCACCAAACCCCAATTTTCTTTCCATAGGTCCCCTGTTATTACCCCTATTTAGCCCTGCGCAGCTACACCTCTGGCTACCACATCTGTACGCTGCGAAGGCTCAGGTTACGCCCGGTGCAATTCTCTTACATTTGTCCATTGAAAAGCCAAATTCTCCTGATTATTCTGCCCGCCGTTTTAGCTTGCCCCCGGAGAGATGACAAATGGGACTTTTTATTCTGGCTATTTTTATCGTTTCAGCCATTTATATCCAAAGTCGAGGTGCTGTCCAGCATGACCGCTGGACGCGCAGAATCACTGATCACGCCAACTTTTTAGCCCCTATCAATTGCCTGTTTTATATTTTTGGCAAAGACAAAAAGACCGCCTACCTGGAGCCTGCTGATTTTCCCGAGCTGAAAATATTGCAGGACAATTGGGAAACCATCCGCGATGAGGCGTTAAACCTGAATGCCGAGGCAAAAATCAAAGCCTCGGACAAGCTTGACGACCTGGGCTTTAACTCCTTTTTCAAAACGGGTTGGAAGCGTTTTTACCTGAAATGGTATGGCGCCAACCTGAAATCCGCCGAACAGCTCTGCCCCAAAACGGTGGCACTGATCAATCAGGTGCCCAACATTAAAGGGGCCATGTTTACCATGCTGCCACCGGGCGCGCGTCTGGTCAGGCACCGCGACCCTTACGCCGGTTCGCTACGTTATCACCTGGGGCTTTCCACCCCCAACTCCGAAGACTGTTTTATCAGTGTCGATGGCAAAAAATATTTTTGGCGCGATGGCGAAGCGGTCATGTTTGATGAAACCTATATTCACTATGCGCAAAATAAAACCGATCAAAACCGTATTATTTTATTTGTGGATGTAAAACGTCCGGTGAATTTTTTTCTGGTCGATTGGTTTAACGAACTGTTTTCCCGCATTGTTGTAGCTGGGTCAGCCACCAAAAACATGGATGGCGATAAGGTAGGCTTTTTAAACCGCGCGTTTGGCACACTCTATAAAATCCGGGTGTTGGGCAAGAAATTAAAAGCCTTCAACCGCACCTTGTATTATCTGGTGCAATACAGCTTGTACCTTGCGTTGATTTATTGGATTTTTTTCTAACCACCAACAAAAAAGCAGCCAATCAAGGCTGCTTTTTTGTAATACCCGCGTGATTACCGTCAATCTTCCTGCGCAATTGCTTTATCAATCCCGGTTGCTACACCATCCAGACTGAAACGATTTTTCTCGTGCCAATACTTGCGAATATCCGCCTCGCCCTTTTTTTCTGCCCACTGGTTTAGCTGTTCGCGCTCTTCCACATAATCAAAAAATGGCACCGCCATACCACAGGATGTTTGTACCAGATCTATCTGCACATCAAAAATCTGGCGCGCGCCGGTATTGGCGGGAAACTGCGCATAAAACGCCGGCCATTCAGCATCGCTGCAATGAATGGCGCGCGCTGTGCCATAAAGGCGCAAGATCATGGGCGCACCTTCAAACGCGGCAAACATAAGTGTCATGCGTGGATGGGTTTGCAGGTGCGCAGCAGTTTCATTGCCGCTGCCGGTCACGTTTAACCAAATCACCCGGTTAGCATCCAACACCCGCAATGAGTCCATCCCCTTGGGAGAAATATTGACGCGGCTGTTATCGGTTGCGGTACCGACAAAAAATATTTTTTGCCGCGCAATAAATTGCTGCAATTCCGGTGACATAGCAGTGTAGCGTTTTCCCATTACTCGCTCCTTAATTAACGTTTGCGCAAACGCAGTTGCGCTGCGTCCTGGTCTATTACAAATTCAAACCGGCCAAGAATATCCACGCCGAGTAACCCATCAAATTGCGCGTTTGTGTTCATTGGCAAACGCGCGAGCAAATGTTGCGGGAAGTCCAGCGAGGCAAGGCGCAAATTGTTTACCACAAACACATAACTTTCTACCGCGCCGCTTGCGGTGTTCAGGGTGATAGGTTTGGTATTGCGCACCAGGCTGTAGTGTCGCTCCACAAAACTGGCAGTCAGGCCGCTGATCGACGCGCCCGTATCTAACAACAGGCGCACGGCAATACCATCTATTTCCAGCGGAACCAAAAACTGGTTGCCGTAGCGCTGCAGCGCCAGGGTGATCTCTTCGCCACTGGTGGCGCCACCCGCAGTGTCGCCATTAATGGTCAACAGCAGCGCCTGCGCCCGCGTGTGGGTGTCCTGTTGATTGGCGGCCATGAGCGCGTGGTATTGGGAGAGTTCTTTGTCTTTCGCTTCCCAGTGCATGTTGGCAAGACGCAGGTGCAGCTCGCCGTTGTCCGGGGTCAGGCGGATCACATCATTCAAGCGCTGCATTAACCAGTGCGCATGTTCCTGCGCAAACACTGGATTCGCCGCGAGCCTTAGCAAATAACCGGCAAGGTATTGCAAACCGGCCTGTAACTGCTGGGCATCCACTTCACGACTGACATAATCAAACCAGCTGGCAATGGCCAGCTCATGGCGCCCCTGCTCTTCATACACACGTGCCAGCATGCGCAGTGCACTGAGGTATTGCCGATCCGTTGCGGGAAACTGATCGAGTATTTGCTCCAGCAACTGCGCCGCTTGTTGATAATTGCCTGTTGCGACCCAGCGGTTAGCCTGTTCCAACGGGTTTAAGGCTGCGGTGCTGGAACCCCAAGCGGCTGGCTCAGGCGCCGGCAGGTCAGTGACATGCTGGCCTGGGCGCACCTCCTGCGGGCTGCTGGCAGACACTTGCTGGCTGACGCGCGCGCTATCTTGGGCATTGGTTTGCGCAGTGTGCCGATATTCATTGGCATAAAAGCCAGCCGCAAAGGTCGCGCAGCAAAGCGCTAGTATCACTGGTGTGCGCATGGCAAATCAGGTTTTTAATAGCGCTTGAATTTCATCGGCCAGGGCTTCCGGTTTGGTAATAGGTGCAAAACGTTTTATCGCTTCGCCCTGGCGATTAATTAAAAACTTGGTGAAGTTCCATTTGATTGCATTGCCCAGCAAACCCGGTGCGGCATCCACCAGCCATTTAAATAGCGGGTGGGCATCGGCGCCGTTGACATCCACCTTGGCAAACATGGGAAAGGTCACGCCGTAATTGAGCTGGCAGGTGTTGGCTATGTCCGCCGCATCACCCGGCTCCTGGCCACCAAACTGGTTACAGGGAAAACCCAGCACCACCAACCCCTGATCTTTGTAGGTTTGGTAAAGCGTTTCAAGGCCGGCGTATTGGGGCGTGAATCCACACTGGCTGGCGGTGTTGACGACCAACACCAGCTTGTCGCGATAGTCGGCCAGCGAAACCGGTTCACCGGCGAGTGATTCTGCAGAGAAGGTATAGAAAGGGCTCATAGCGTTTCCTCATGAGGAGATGAGCCCAGACTGCCCGCCCCCCGCTATTTAATCAAGGGGCCGGGGGTGGATCAGTAGTCGGCAGCGGGTTTATCCAGGCTCTTGATGTAGATATTGCGATAAAACGTCTCGGCGCCTTCGGACTGGATCTGCAATTTGCCGCGCGTGAGCGGGACGTATTTACCATCCACCTTGTGGCGAGAGTTGAAACCGCGAAATACTTCGTACCCGTTTACCTTGTGGATCAGGGTTTCACCATCGGCGATCACTTCCATAGTGTCCCATTCACCACTGGGTTTTTCGTGTAAACCACGTTTCAGTACACGCGCGGCTATATCTTTGCGCAGTGGCGCCTTGGGATCATAGGCGTAAAACTTCCAATCGCCGATGTTGGTATCGGTGGCGTGCACGTCAATAATCACACCGTCCAGGCTGTGGTAATCGCCGCTGTCACCTTCCTGCACCTGAAACTCGTGGCTGCGCAGCCAGTGCTGGCTCTGGGCGCCCTCCGGCCCAACCGCAAAATACAGCAAGCCGCTGTCGCGCGGGGCATCCAAACGCGGAGGCCATTTTTGCTCGCCCCACTTCACGTCAAACTTCAAATGAAACGCACCAAACTCCTCGTCAGACGTTAAACCGCCCCACTCTTCCCCGGATACCCGCAACAGGCCGTCCACCACCGTGAAGACTTTTTTCGGGTCATTGTTGATGCCGCGGGGCTTGTGCTTGGATACCAGGTTGTAGGCGTTGGTCTCGGGCTGGAAACTTACATAAGGCTGCCAGCCGCTGAGATCCTTGCCGTTAAACAGCGAGCGCCATTCGCCCGACTCAGTCGCTTGCAGTGGGGCAGTGATTAGCAGTGCGAGCACACCAGCCCATGCTGACGTGAATAATTTCATGGTGATTCCTCTTGTCGCCGTTTCTTGTTGTAAGTGGCGGCAGCCTAGAGGCTGGGGCCCGGCGAGTCCATATAGGCAAATGGACAATTACAGTCTTTTACCTGTGAACGCCGGTGATCCTGCCCACTGATGGCGGCGTATCTAGTTTTAACAATTATCAGTTCACTGATGTTTACCGGCAGCCCGTTTGCAGCGGTCGCCCATTTTGATTTTTAACCATGCAGGAATGCCCAATAAAGGCCCAACCCCATGCGCACCTTGTGGAAATCGCTCTTTTTTTCAGGCTTGATACTTATGCTCTCCTCTTGTTCCAGTACGTCAATTAACGACTACACCAACAACACGCCAGTGCTTGACCCCAAGCAGTTTTTTAATGGCTCCCTGAGCGCTCATGGCGTATTAAAAAATCGCGGTGGCAAGGTGACGCGTCACTTCAACGCCACCATCAAAGCCTATTGGACCAATGGTGTGGGAACACTGGAAGAGCGTTTTGTATTTGATGATGGCGAAGTCCAGTTCCGCACCTGGACACTCACACCCAACGGCAAAGGCTACGATGCTACCGCCGGCGATGTTATAGGCACAGGTCAAGCCAATGTCAGTGGCAACGCCATGAAGCTGGATTACACCCTGGAGATCACCTACAAAGGCTCACCCTTGCAATTACAGGTGGAGGACTGGATGTGGCAAGTGGATAACAAGGTGCTGCTCAATGAATCCATCTTGCGCAAGTGGGGCTTCAAAGTGGGCAGCATCCAACTGGTTATTGTTAAAAACGAATAGTGTTTAGTTGATACACCTTGTCACGCATGTGCTCCGCGTTTTCTTTATCGCCCAACGCATCGTAAATAGTTACCGCCAGGCGATAAAAACGGATTTCATCTTTTTCTTTTTTAATCGCCGCTTTAATTAAGCCGAGCGCTTTGGTGTAGTCCTGTTGATCGGCGGCTTCCTGCGCGCGGCGATACATGTAATAGGGGTTGGCATTGCGGTGTTTGCGCACCCGCTCCTGATAATATTTCTGCCGCTCCGCATTGCCGGTCTCTTTATACAAACCCGCCAGATTATGCATGATGGTGTAATCCCTGGGGTTTACTTTCAGGCCATGTAAATAGATGGCTTCAGCCTCAACCAGAAACCCCTGACGGCGATAAAAACTGCCAAAGTTACTCCAGATATAACTTGGCTCCTCGCTCATAAGTAGCGCTTTGCGCAAATACAAAAACGCGTTGCGACTATCGCCCTCCGCCGCCAACTCCATACCGCGATTGGAATAAAACTGTGCGGCTATCAGATCCTTGCCAATCACTTTTTGTTTGTAATGCGCGCGAAAGCGACGCATTTCCAGATCCACTACTATGTCGGCGACATCGGCGGTATTAACCGACCGGATCCAGGAGCGCACCCCGTTGGACATAAAGACCTTGGCATTCACATGCCGCATAAATAAATAGGTGTCGCCTTCACGCATATCCCAGGTCGGCGGCAACATCACTTCATTCACCTCCGCCTTCAGCCCCAAGTGCCTCGCCATAGCCACATAGAGCAGGGTGTAACTCAGGCAATTGGCCTGACGTTTTTCAAAGGCATCAATACCGGTATTAGTGGTGTAAGCCGAGTAGGTAATACCGCGCCCACCCAACTGCGTGGAGGTCATCAACGCCTGGTGCAGAGCTTCAGCTTTTTTATCCGCCGTTATTTCTCCCGCTGCGGCTGCCTCGGCGAATGCTTTCATCTCCGGGGTCAAGGCAAACAGCTCGTGATCAGGCAGTTCACTCGATGTGTAAGGGCGCCCCAGAATCAACTCACCCGACAGTGCAAGGCTGACCGGCCCCTTATCCCCCATCAAAGGCACTTTTTGCACCACCGCAGAACAACCGCAGAGGCTGATGTAGAGAAAAACCGCAAAAAACCGCCATAAATTCATGGTTATTTATCCTGATCAGGGGCTTTGTCTGTTATTCAGTATAGCTGGCGCCTGCCGGGTATCTAGGCGCGCCAAACGCACTAGCCCATTGACTGTAAAGGTTTTTTACGGAAACACATCAACCCCCTTGAAGATTCACCAATCACTCAGCCGGATTCAATTGCGCCGCCCTAGTGCAATTTTGCGCCAAGAGAGTGCGACTCGCCCATCGTCAAGCACCAGTCACAGACCACCGGATTGTGCACAGCCGGCACCAAAAAAACGCAGTGCATTTTTTTGTGATCCGGCGTCGTGCAAAAGTTAAAAAATTTCTACTCGCCGGTGAAATTCCTGCGCCATAAAAATGCATTTCCGTTCTTGGCACAGTGTTTGAATAGGGTCAGGTACCAAGGTTTTTATTTTTGTAAAAACAAAAAACACTTTCGCCAACACCATTTCGTTTTCGTTCACAGCCAGGAGCAAAAAAATGCATGCAGTCTCACGTTTTTTAAAACCCATGAAAAAAGCGGCTGCCGTTCTTGCCGCCACCATTTCTTTGATCAGCGCAGCTCAGGCTGCAACTGGCCCCGCCGAAAAAACTGATTTGAAATTTGGTTTCATTAAATTAACTGATATGGCAGACCTTGCCGTTGCCTATGAAAATGGTTATTTCGATGATGAAGGCCTGACTGTAGAACTGGAAGCGCAGGCTAACTGGAAGGTTGTACTTGACCGTGTAATTTCCGGTGAATTGGATGGCTCACACATGCTGCTCGCGCAACCTGTAGCCGCCAATATTGGTTATGGCACCCAAGCGGACTTGGTGTTTCCCTTCACCATGACACAAAACACTTACGCGATTACCGTTTCCAATGACATTTGGAAAAAAATGAAAAAAAATGTTCCAGTCGGTGCAGATGGAAAACCGGTTCACCCTATCAGTGCGAGCACACTGAAACCTGTCGTAGACAGTATGAAAGATGCGGGAAAATCCATCCAGATGGGTGTGGTATTTCCAGTATCTACTCACAATATGGGTTTGCGTTATTGGCTGGCAGCCGGCGGTATTAACCCCGGTTTATATGCGCCGCACAAAGGTGACACCACCGGTCAAATCAATGCCGATGTTTTGCTGTCAGTAACACCGCCACCACAAATGCCAGCCACAATGGAAGCAGGCACAATTCAAGGTTATTCCGTAGGTGAGCCCTGGAACCAGCAAGCAGTGTTTCGCGGTATTGGTGTGCCGGTAATGGCAGTGCACAATAAAATTGGCGATAAAGTATTTGGTATGCGTCGCGATTTTATGGAGAAAAACCCTAACACTACAGTGCGTGTTGTAAAAGCCATGATTCGCGCTGCTTATTGGTTAGATGAAAAAGAAAATGCCAATCGCCCTGCCGCTGCAAAAATGATTTCCGCCAGTCACTATGTAGGTGCTGATTACAAAGTTATTGCCAACTCCATGACCGGTATATTTGAGTACGAGCGTAAAGATGTACGCCCAACGCCGGACTTCAACGTATTTTTCCGCTATAACGCCTCTTACCCACATGTTTCCGATGCGGTTTGGTACCTGACCCAAATGCGTCGCTGGGGCCAAATTCCTGAAGCCAAACCCGATAGCTGGTACATGGAAATGGCAAAAAAAGCCGTGGCGCCTGAAATTTACCAACAAGCGGCAGCTGACTTGATTGCCGAAGGAAAAATGGCTGCCAGCGACTTCCCCGATTTTAAAACCTTCAATGGCATTCGCACTCCCGATGAAACTGTGTGGATTGACGGCGTGCAGTTTGATGCAACCAAACCCAATGAATACCTCACCAAATTCCCGATTGGCTTAAAAGGTGATGAAAAAATTTAATTGCCCAGCGGGCCAATGGCTCGCTGCAATTAAACAGAGTTGTTGTAGGTAGATTCTATTTTTTAGTAAACGTTGTAGCGCCACTGCCGAATTCAGGTTCGGCAGTGAGCCCGAGGAAACGATCATGAGCACTAAATTAGCAACCTTGAAACTTGAACAATTTAAAGCAATCAAATGGCGTGAAGTTGTCATCAGCATGTTAATGCCCATGATCGGTGTACTCATGTTTTTAATGCTCTGGCACAGTGTTGCACCCCATGTAAAAACCTCGCTGGGTGAATTCCCGCAACCAAAACAAGTGTATGAGCAGTGGGGCAACCTGGTTGATGAATACACGGCAGAGCAAGCGCGTGCTGAACAATTTTATGAGCGGCAGGAAAAACGCAACGCTGAGCTGCTTGCAAATGATCCCAATGCAAAATTGGATGAACGCAGCTTCAGTGGTCGCCCCACATTTTTTGACAAAATTAAAACCAGCCTGGTCACTGTACTCTCCGGTTTTTTGGTTGCCTCGGTGATTGCGATTCCCCTGGGTATAGTGATTGGTTTGAGCCAACCCTTGTATAGCGCTTTCAACCCCTTAATCCAATTATTTAAACCGGTATCGCCACTGGCATGGTTGCCACTGGTCACCATTGTGGTGAGCGCAGTTTACGTTTCTGATTCACCAATGTTTTCCAAGTCTTACATTATTTCTTTGTTAACCGTAAGCCTCTGTTCACTCTGGCCCACCATGATTAATACCGCCGTGGGTGTCGCTGGCGTGAGCAAAGATCTGATCAATGTGAGCCGTGTATTGCGTTTGGGCTGGTTCACCCACGTAATGAAAATTGTATTGCCCTCAGCCATTCCCATGATGTTTACCGGCTTGCGCATTTCACTGGGCATCGCCTGGATGGTATTGATCGCTGCTGAAATGCTGTCGCAAAACCCCGGCCTTGGAAAATTCGTATGGGATGAATTTCAAAACGGTTCATCCGATTCACTGAGCCGAATTTGCCTCGCCATTTTAGTGATAGGCGCCATAGGTTTCTTCCTCGACCGCACCATTTTGATGATTCAAACCTATGTGAATTGGGATAAGAGCGCGGTGGTTCGTTAAACCACCGTTGATACCATGACAGTTTTTTAGTGCGGCACAGCAATTGCTTATTTGAGATTGATCCGCTTATTTATTTTTAGCAACAAGATTGCAGAGGAAACACCATGAGCCAGATACATTTGGAACTCACCAAAGTCGGTATTGAATTCCCTACGCCCAAAGGCCCTTTTTGTGCACTGCAAAATGTGGATTTAAAAATTAAAAAAGGCGAATTTGTTTCGCTGATTGGCCACTCTGGTTGCGGCAAATCCACCGTACTGAATATTGTTGCCGGCCTTTATCAAGCCACTACCGGCGGCGTCGTGCTCAACGGTCGCGAAGTAAACGAACCGGGGCCGGAGCGCGCTGTGGTTTTCCAAAACCATTCACTGCTGCCCTGGTTAACCGCCTATGAAAATGTGGAGCTGGGTGTAAAGCGTGTGTTTAAAGGCAAAAAAACCAAAGCGCAAATGCGCGAGTGGATTGAACACAACCTCGAATTAGTGCACATGAGCCACGCCATGCATAAACGCCCCGATGAAATTTCCGGCGGCATGAAACAGCGCGTGGGTATTGCGCGCGCACTCGCCATGGAACCACAAGTGCTGTTGATGGACGAGCCTTTTGGTGCACTGGATGCGCTGACCCGTGCACACCTGCAAGACTCACTGATGGAAATCCAGAACCAGTTGGGCAATACCGTGATTATGATTACCCACGATGTCGATGAAGCTGTATTGCTTTCAGATCGTATTGTAATGATGACCAACGGCCCTGCTGCCACCGTGGGTGAAATTCTGGATGTGCATTTGCCACGCCCGCGCAATCGTCTGGAATTGGCGGACAATGCCGAATACAACGGCTATCGCTCGGCGGTGTTGCGCTTCCTTTACGAAAAACAACGCAAGGTGGAGCCGATCAGTGTAAAGCGCGCGGAAAAGCTCGCCGATAAAGACACCAGCGCACCCGCCAAAAGTGTTGCCTGATCTTGCTTAGTTAGCGCTAACCGACAAGTGCACCAGTGAGTGACGTGAGTTAGAGTTAAAAACCAGGGAAGGTTTATGCTAGTCTGCGCGCAGGTTAATGCGGAGACACAGTGTGTTTAATAATAATAATTTCAGACAAGATTCCCACGCGTTTATCAGTATTTTGGTGGTCAACAGCGATAACACCGCCTTAGACGCCATACTCACCTGTCTGGAAGATGCAAATTATCAGACAATACATGCCGTAGATTCCGCCCAAAAAGCCCTGCGTTTACTTCGCCACCAACCGGTGGATTTGTTAATTGTCGATGTAGAAACCCCCGATCTGGATGGATGGCGTTTATCGCGGCTGGTGCGCAGCGGTATTTTGCACTGCCGTGCCGACCTGCCCATCATCATCACCGCGCGCACCTGGTGTGAGCGCATTGCTGAGGTCACCGCACGCGAATACGGTATCAACCAGCTGGTTCCACTCGATCACCTGCACCGCCTGATTCCCGCCATTACCCAGCTCAGTCAGGCGCAGGCAGTGGGTTCACGCAAACCGCGTTTGTTGGTGATAGAGGACGAACCCGACACCGCAGACCTGATTAAACGGGTGTTGGCAGCCAATTTCGAAATAGAGGTTGCCGATCAGGGCGATACCGGCCTTGCGGCCTGGCAGCGCGGCCAGCACGATCTGGTATTGTTGGACGTGATGCTACCCAAATTATCCGGGCGCGACATATTGATTGAGATACAAACCAGTCGCCCCAGCCAACCCGTCGTGATAATGACTGCACACACCACTATCGATCAGGCCGAAGAATTAATGTTGCTGGGCGCGGTGGATTTTTTACCCAAACCTTTTCGCGCCGACCAACTGCGCCGGGTATGCGATATAGCCATTCACCGCGACGATTTTTTAGTGAGCAACGCGCAATTTGCCGCGCGGGTAAAATCCCTGGAAGCACGCGAGCTCGCGTTTCGCCAACTCTACGAAAATCATCACCAACTGTTAAACGATTTGCAATCAGTGGTGATGGAACTGGATTTGGACTTCCGCATTCACTACTTAAATCATGCCTGGGAAAAATTGCTGGGTTTTGCCATCTCCGACTGTATAGGCCACAAGCTGGATCATTTTATTGCACCTGATGATGTCAGCCAGTTTGCGCTGTTTAAAAGTAAAATTCGCAAAGCGCTGCAACAAAAAAAGCCCTGCCCGGAAATTGAACTCTGTTTCAGCACCAATCGTCACCAGCGAATCTGGGCACAATTAAAAATCAGCCGCTCCAGTAAAATTAATGAACAGACCACACTCACCGTGTGCCTGGACAATGTGACTGAGCGACGCGAATCCCAGGCGCAGTTAAAATACCTGGCAATGCACGACTCACTCACCGGTTTGTACAATCGGCACTTTTTTGAAACTACGCTCAGCCAACTGACCGCAGACTCAGTGCGCACCCAAACCCAACACGCACTGGTGTATATGGATCTGGATCACTTTAAAGTGATTAACGATACCTTCGGCCACCAGCGCGGTGACGAGGTGTTGCGCGATATGTCGCGCCTGCTCAGCCAACAAGTGCGCAGCAGCGACATTCTCTGTCGGTTGGGCGGCGATGAATTTGCCATTTTACTGCGCGACAGCAGCAACGGCGAAGCGCACGAATTTGCCTTGAGCTTGCAAGCCATAGTTGCCGGTTTCAGTTTTCCCTTGCACGAACAGCAAATCAATTTGGGTAGCAGTATTGGTATCAGTTTGATCGACGGCAGCACCCACAACCCTGAAGAATATTTAATGCGTGCGGACATAGCGCTCTATGTCGCCAAGGGCCGTGGGCGCAATTTAATTCACCTCTATAACCCGCTGGATAGCGAAAGCGATGAGCTGCGCCACTCCATCAATATGTCGCAAAAAGTGCGCAAAGCGATTGTAGAAGATCGCATAGCACTTTATTTCCAACCGATTTTTGACGTAAAAGCCAACCGGGTTTCCTACTACGAAGCGCTGGTGCGCTTGCAGGATCTAGACGGCAAAACCATTGGCCCCTGCAGTTTTATACCGGCGCTGGAAGCCTCCGGCGAAATGCATTTATTGGATCGCTGGATTATTAAATTAGCTATTCGCCATTTGCGCGATTATCCAGTGCTCAACCACGTTGCTATCAACTTGTCAGCACAGGCATTTAAAGATGAACAACTAATGCCGACCATCCTCGCCAGTTTGGAAGAGACAGGCGTGGACCCGAGCCGAATTACATTTGAATTAACCGAGAGCGCAAGCTTATTTAACCTGCATATTACCCAGCGCGTAATTGCTGAATTGCACAAGCTTGGCTGCAGTTTTTCGGTGGATGATTTTGGTTCCGGCTTTAGCAGCTTTGCTTATTTAAAAGATTTACCAGCGGATTATATTAAATTGGATGGCTCGTTTATCCAAAACCTGGACAGCGATGAGATTGATCAAACTCTGGTGAAATCCATGATCCAGGTTATCCAAACCCTGGGCAAAAAAGCCGTAGCTGAGTATGTGGAAAGCCATGCAATTTTGCGCATTCTGGAACAAATGGGTGTGGACTATGTTCAGGGATATCACCTGGGGCCGCCCAAACCCGCAAAGGAACTTATTCAGGTGTCCCTGCTATTGCCGGAGCGAGTACCGGAACTTGGGGTTTAATTGGCAGCGGCAAATCAATAACAAAACGCGCGCCTTTGCCCAGCTCACTTTCTACATAAATACTGCCGCCCATGAGTTCACACAACTGGCGGCTGATAGACAAACCCAAACCGCTGCCCTGGTATTTTCGGGTTGAGCCCGAATCGGCTTGTTTAAAGGGCTCAAAAATACTGGCATGTTGTTCCGGTGGAATACCAATTCCGGTATCGGCCACACTGATAAAAATTTCCTCCGGGCGGTGAAAAGCCTGCACTTCCACCTCACCATGCGGCGAAAATTTAATTGCATTGCTGAGTAAATTAATCAATATGTGTACAAGTTTTTCCGGGTCTGCCAAAGGCAGGGTTTCGCCATCATCGACATCAACCCGTAATTGAATAGCATTTTTTTCCAGCAGCGGTGTAACCGCAGTCAAGGCCTCATCCACTAACCGCGACAACTTCACTTGCGTGAGGTCAAGGGTCATTCCGCCCGCCTCGACCTTGGCCATATCCAGTACACCATTAATTAATTTCAACAAGCGCTCGGCATTATTAATTACGCGCTGCAAATCATCAGTGTGGGTTTCATCGCAGGCCAATTTTAATTCTTCCATTACCAACTCGGTGTAGCCAATAATGGATTGCAGCGGTGTGCGCAATTCATGGCTCATCAGCGACAAAAACTCCCCCTTGGCATGGCTGGCGTCTTCTGCCTTGCGCTTGGCAATTGCAAGTCGATCCTGGGCCAATTGCAAATCCTCACTGCGCGCCGCCAGGCGCCGGTTATCATTTTTTTTCACTATATAAGCAATAAAAATCGTGATAATTAACAGCGCTCCCAATACTACCGACCCCCACAAATAGCGTAGCGCCACTTGTTGCGAATCAATCTGTTGATCCAAGCCCTGAATTGCATTTTTTTGTTCGAGAATAGTGGATTCCAAGTCGCTGATATTTTTATTCAAATAGGCAAGCCGCCGCTCACGCTGGTCAATTTCCTGCAAAATCGTTTGCAGATATTGCTTTTGTTCCTCCAGCTGACTGGTGCGTAAAGCCACCTCGCTCACCAATTTTTCACGTTCGCCCAAACTCAGCTCAATTTGGGTTTGTTGCAGCGCCAGTTGGTGTTTCTGGTGAGCAATTAACGCATCACTGGCATCAATATTTTCTGCAAGCTCTGCCATCTGTATTTGCAAACTATTATTTGTTACCTGTTGATTTTCAATGGCTGCACTTAACTCCTTCAGGGTTTTTTCGCGGTTGCGCAATTGCTTTTGCAATGCAACCAAAGAAGCCTGCCCCTCGCGATAGAGACGTGCCACATCAATCTCGGTGCCACCACTTAGAATCAATTCAGACTGAACGCCCAACCCCTGATTAATAATGTTGGGTTTATTCACCTCAAATTTAAGCCGGCTTTTGCCTTCGCTCACAATATTAATCATTACCAATTGCTGATTGCCATAATCCTTGGTCACTAACAACACCGGCTTACCATCCAATGCATCGTACACATCTGTCATGGTTTTTTTATCGGCGCGCGCCAGGTACACCATCTGGAAATCCGCCAACTCCGCCAGGGTTTTTACCTGCCGATAAGTCACTCGCGCCCCATGAATCTTTACCCGTTCACGCATTCCTTCCAATTCCGCGAGGAGCGCAGGATCAATATCGCCATAGAGCGCAATCGCAAACGAATCACGCGCACGCAACTGTGGCCAATCAATTTTTTTGGCAAAGTTATACAGGTAAGAAGCAACAATTTTTTGCTCTTCCAGCGGCTGGGCATAAACCAGCGGCGTCAACAATAAAAAACTGAGCGTGAAGGAAAGAAACCTGGGTAGGCGAAATATAAAATGCATAGGAATTTTTATTATGTAATAAACCCGGAAGCGATGAGGCAGAGCTAGCAACCCACTAACCCCGCACCAACGGAATTAGTGGGATTTTTTTACAAGACTTACATATACGCCTTGGCAAACGCCGCTTTGGATTCCTGGATGTAGGCGCGCACTTTTACCGCGTGGGATTCCCATACAGCGCGGTCTTTGTCGTTGGTGAAAGGGTTTTGATCCTTGGCGACTGAGCGGTCGAACTTGTCGTAGAAAGTAATTACCGATGAGGCGATTTGATTGAAGCGCTCTTTGAAGGCCTGGGTTTCCTCCATAGTGCGGGTTGCTTTCATCATAAACTGGACAAATTCGGTGTTGGAGCTGGAAAAATTCTGGTAACTCTCGGCTTGCACCATAAAGTAATTATTAATTTCTTCCAGTGCCGCCGCGCGCACCGGTTCCTCTTTACTCATCACGCGGTTGTAATTTTCTTTACCGCGCCCCATACCGCCAGCAATCAGCGATTCTTTCAAATGCTTATCCAGATCTTTGCGGAATTTATCCACTTCGCGTTGGATATCCAGTAAATCTTTATCCAGTGCCGTAACCGTATTAAGTTCTTTTTCAATTTCACCGAGGAAGGTTTCGGTTTTTTTGAAAGTCTCCAAACCATTGGCTTCAGCAAATTTACGCGCTTTACGGTCGATACCTGCGTTTTCGTAGGATGAGCGATCAAACGCGGTGGCGACTATGGTTTTGAAGGGCTCGGCAAACGCCGCATAGGTGCCATTAGTCATAATATTCAAGGTGGCGGTGGCAATATCACCCAGCGGGCGCAACATGGAATCCATACGCGCCTTTTGAATGGGCGATGCCACAGTGCGCACATCATTCACTACGCCTTTAAACGTTTGGTAGCCAAGCGGATTGGCCATTTTTCCGCGCTCTGATGTAGCGAGCACTAGCGTCACGCTGGAGTAGATACCATTGGCATATTCCAGATACTGGCGCTGTACATCCACCTGTGCGGCGTAATTTTTACCCAAAGTGCGCAACGCATCGGCTTGCACCTGATAATTTTTATCGTCGCGCAGTTTGCCGAGCACTTCCGCTATCACTTTTTCCTGATTTTTTTGCAGTGCGGTATCGAGCAATATTTTTTCTACGCGCAAATCATCAATCCACAATTGACCATTTTGCACTTCAATATCCAGGCGCAAAAACTTTTTACCCGGATCGTCGATGGAAACCCGTTTGGCGTAGTACTCGGCAGTGTCATTATTACCATTGATGCGCCCTACATTAACCCAGCCGCTGTCACTGTTCTGGCTGGTCGCTACTAATACATTGATTTTGTATTGCGTTGCGGGCGATGAAGTTTTGAGCCACAGCTCCAGCGTACCCTGTTCACTTAAACTGATGCGGCTGCGCACCGAGGCCTCGCCCTGTTCGATAAGCAGTGCACCACTTCCAGTGCGCGCATCTGTCTCGACAATATTAGCACCATACATCAGTGCCCACTGTTTGCTGTCATTACCGGCTTCAAAACCGTTTTTAAAAATAACGGATTTTTGTTGCGCGGCGAGCGGCATAGCAAACAATGCGGCCAAGACCAAGGCCGCAGGGCGAACCAATGCCGGGAGCAATCGCGGGCGGCGAGTACTGGCACAATCTACGCCAGGTTTGATTGCAGTTTTCGTTTGCATCTGGTTTAAAACTCCCTCAACAACACAATTAGTTTTCAAGTAAACCGGGAATACGGTTTTGTAAAAATTCATCCACAGTCGCTTTGCGCTCACCCAGCGTGCGCGGGTAAGCCACGCCACTGTCAGGCAAACCAGTGACTGCCGGCCACACACTATTAGCACCCCAGCCGGAATGGAATAAAGGGTTGGCTATGGGTGCATCCAACAACCGCCGGGCGGTTGTTAATTGCCAACCCTTTTCAACCAATTTGTCCACCAGGGCCACAATAAAATACGCAGCCAAATCATTCTCCTGCAACACCAGGGTTTGTGGTGGTGAATAACCCAGAAGGTTGAACGCAAGGGCATCCTGCTGCTGCAGCGACTGGGTAAGCAACTCTACGTAGGCTGACTCCAAGGCTGCCATATTTACCGGGCGATTGCGTTTTACCCGCGCTTGATACAGCTGGTTTAAATAGGCATCCACACCGCGCCAGGAATTAAAGTTGGTGAACGCAGGGCGATAACCGCGCTCGGCCAAAAAATCGATCAAACCGCGCTGGATACTGCGATCGCCCCGCTCATGTAGATAGGAGAAATGCACATGTTGTTGGTAACCGCTGTAGGGCGACAACAAGCGGTTCGCTTTAAGAATTCCCACTTCGTAAACATAAAGGTCGCCCTTGCTTACCAAGCTGTGGTTATAGCCCGCATTAACCAATAAATGGCCGCGCTCACTGTAAAGCTGCAGGCGAGCTTTGTCTTTGCTATCTAACGCGCGCGGCTGCACCAGAAACATTGCCTGGGGTACGGCGGCCATGGCCAGGTTGCGCATCAGCATTTGCGAGCGCGCCATTGCATCCAGCGAGGAGGATGGTTGCAAGCTATTTTCAAACACTATAACCAGCTCGCGCGCCTGGGCCGCAAGGCTGGTGACCAGCATTAAAAAACCGATAAGGCTATAGCGTTTAATCACAATCGGTACTCGCACCTGGGTAAAAATGTGGCGACAAGCATAAGCCAAAGCAGACTATAGGTCATCGTATGAATGGAGAATTAATAACCAGCCGCGCGCGCATCAGCAGGCGATAAATACTAAAAAAGCACCGGTGCGGTGCTTTTTTAGTATCTTTCCAGGGCGTTTGCCAACAGCAATCAAGGCTGCTCATCCGGTTGAATTGAACCACAATCGCTGCCCAGCCAACTGCCTTCCACCGCCACACTGATGTTGTGGGTTTGTCCGTTGATGGTCTGGGTCATCACCCCGGTGCCTGAGTAGCGTTTGGGTGAGCTGAAGGTAATTTCCGCTTCGCTGCGCGATGGATTTTCACCGCCGCACTCCTGCAGGGACTTAAAGCGATTTTTGCTCACCTGGGTAAGGCTGTGGGTGCATTCATCGCCTTCTTCAAAACCCATTTCACCGGAATCAATTTGTGCCTGGGTCACACACTGCTTGGTAGTGATGCCCTCTTTGGTCATGCTGACCTGATCATTCTTGAAATTCATTCCCTCGTCGGTGATCTCCATGCCCGATTGTGCCATCAAGGCTTCCATCTGTTTGCGCTGCTCTGGCGGCATAGCGGCAAATTGTTTTTTCATCTCCTCCATAGCGGCTTCCATCTGCCCGGATTGCATCTGTTGCATTTGCTCCGCACCGTCGCCGGTATAGCGCATTTTGCTTTCCCACAAGCCGGGGCTCATATCCACATCCAAGGGCTTGGCAAAAGCCGGGATAGCCATAGAGACCAATGCAACTGCAGCGAGGGCTTCTGCAATAGGCGAGGTAAATAGCGATAGTGATTTCACGGTTAACTCCTTGGTTTTTCCATTAACGTTGTGTAACTGGATTGATCTATGCGATGCGCAAACAGGGCTGATGTTATAGAACTGCAAGGCTGAATATATCATTAACCGGCAACAAAGCATCCCTGCCGTGTCACACCGCGCCGGGGTTAATGACCAGCGGGCGAGTGCCACTCCAGAACCTGCCCAGCGTTGGTCGCTACATCAATCAGGTAGGTATTAGCCAGGGATAAAAGCGGCACCACTTTTTGAGTATTGATAATGGGCGGCTTGATTTTCGCCTGGGCATAAAACGCATTAGGATTGGGCTTATTTGCGGCAACTTTTTTCACTTTTAAACCTTTCACCTCAGGCAGTGGTGTATGGGTGCGCAAACGCAAATTCCCGCCCAATCGCGAATGAATTTTTAATGACTGTATCTGGCCTTTTTCCCAGCGCATATCCACCACAAAACCACCGCGCATTAACAAGCCTTTGACTTCACCCTCCGGCCAGGCGTGCGGCAGCGCTGGCAATAAATGCACCGCACCATCGTGGCTCTGCGCCAACATTTCCACCATGCCCGAGGTGAAGCCAAAATTGCCATCAATTTGAAACGGCGGATGCGCATCAAACATATTGGGATAGGTGCCGCCACTTTCGTTGACGCTGCCGTCGAGTGTCATGGCCGGGCTGATTTGCTCACGCATAAGTTTTAACGCGCGGTCGCCATCCAGCAGGCGCGCCCATAAATTAATTTTCCAATTCATCGACCAACCGGTGGAGGGATCGCCGCGCTGTTCCATAGTCACCCGCGCTGCACTGAATAATTCCGGTGAATTAACAGGCGAAATTTGATTGCTGGGAAACAGGCCATACAGATGCGAAATATGGCGATGTTTATCCTGCGGGTGATCCCAGTCCTCCAGCCATTCCTGCAATTGGTGATATTGGCCAATTTGCATGGGTGGCAGGCGCGAGAGGATTTTTTTCCAGGCCGCAAGGCGCGGTTTATCTTCACCGAGTATTTGCGCGGCGGCGATAGTGTTGGAAAACAAATCAAACAAAAGCTGGTTATCCATAGTCACACCCGCCGCAATTTTAGTCCCCGTTGCAACAGGTGCATTTTCCGGTGACATAGAAGGTGACACTATGAGCCAGGTTTGATCGGGTGAAAATTTATCAGGCGACTCAATCAAAAAATCCTCAAAAAATTCCACGGCGGATTTCATGACCGGATAAACACTGGCGAGGTAATTTTTATCGCCCGAATATAAATATTTTTCCCATAAATGCTGGCTTAACCAGGCATTACTTGTTGGCCATGAACCCCAGGTATGATCCACACCGCCAGTAATGCGCCAGATATCGGTATTGTGGTGCGCCATCCAACCGCGCGCGCCGTACATGGTTTTTGCACTCTGTTGCCCGGTTTGCGCCAGCTCTTTTACCATTTGAATAAATGGCTCATGTAACTCATTCAGCTGGGTCACTTCCGCCGGCCAGTAATTCATTTCTGCATTGATATTCAGGGTGTATTTGCTATCCCAGGGTGGGTCCATGCGATGGTTCCACAGACCCTGCAAATTGGCGGGTTGGCCACCGGGTTGCGATGAGGAAATTAATAAGTAGCGACCAAACTGGAAATACAAACTGGCGAGTTCCGGGTCGTGCCGACTGGCAAATAAACGAATGCGGGTATCGGTTGGCTCACGGGAAAACTCACTGCGCCCCAAATGCAAACTAACACGATCAAAATAGTGTTTATAAAAATCGCTATGCGCTTGTTTGCGCTGCTCATAATCAGCAGGATTGAATTGCGCCACAGCGCGGTTTAAATAACCCTGCGCGCGCATCAGGGCGTTGGCGCTGAGGTCCTGATAATTAACAAAGTTAGTGGCCATGGCGATTAAAATAATCACTGAGTCGGCATCCTTAACTTCAATACGCTGATTATTTTTTGCAACCCGGCCCCCTGTTGCCATAACTTTGGCGAGCACCGCCAAGTTCACCTGGCCTTTAATGCCCTCGTGATCCTTGGACATACCTTGCATTACCAGCGTGTCATTATTTTCGGTTGCAAATTGCATGTTGGCGGGGTGGGATAAATGGGCCGCAAAGGTTAATTGCCCCGGTTTACTCGCCGAGAGTTTTACCGCAATTACCTGATCCACAAAGGAGCTAAATATTTCGCGGGTATAAACCACATCGGCTACTTGATAGCGAGTAGTGGTTAGCGCTTTGCCTATATCCAGTTCGCGATAATAATGGCTGAATAATTTGTGTGCGGGAAATTCCAAATGCAAATTGCCCGCTGTTTGGTAGGGCATTCCATTTGAGCCCTGGCTGCTAATGGTTTTAGTTGCCAGATTTTCGGCGGCCACATAGTCGCCACTGGCGATTAGCCGGCGAATTTCTGGCAGCGACGCCAGCGCTTCAGAATTCAAATTATTGTGCGGGCCACCGGCCCAAAAGGTGGATTCGTTCAACTGGATGTTGTCGCTGGTTACACCGCCATACACCATAGCGCCCAAACGCCCATTCCCCAGAGGCAAGGCCTCCTCCCAATGCTCGGCCGCCTGTTGGTACCAGAGAATATTAGGCTTGGCGGCGACAGTTAGACTAAAACAAGCCAGCAGCAGGCTGATAACAAAATAGGGCAGATATAATTTCATAACGCAGTCTCGTGCAGTTGATTGTTGTTATTTGCCGACATTTATTTATTGGTATTTTTTATTGATATTTTTTTGATAGTTATTTGCCTATATTTTTGATGGTTATTTATTAATTATGTTTTTTAAACAAACGGCGCCTGCAGGCGCCGTGTTGTTATTTATTACAGGCATCCGCAAGCCGTTTACTTCAGCAGTTTTTGCAAATGCGGCTCCAGCGCCTCTGCCCAGAGGTCGTAACCCTTTTCATTGGGGTGCAATAAATCCGGCATTATCGCTTTTGGCAAAACACCCTCAGGCGTTAAAAAAACTGAATTGATATTGGCAAAAAATACGCGCTTGTTATCCGCATACTGTTGAATAATGGCATTCACATCTTCATTAATTTTACGTAAATCACCATCTGGTTTTTCGTCGCGCGGGAAAATTGCCAAGAGTAAAATTTTGGTATTTGGCTGGCGTTGCTGTATTTCAGCAATCAATCGTTTGATACCAGCAGCGGTGGTTGCCGGGTTTTCCTGGCGATGACCGGTATTATTGGTGCCTATCATCATCACGACCAATTTGGGTGACATATTATCCAGCGCACCATGTTGCAAACGCCACAGCACATTCTCGGTGCGGTCGCCACCAAAACCTATGGCAAAAGCATTGCGCTGGGCATAGTGCTTTTGCCAGGTAGCCGCACCTTCTTTCTCCCAGCCCTGGGTGATGGAGTCGCCAATAAATAACAAATCAATTTTTCCACCCTTGGCGGCAATCGCTTTCGCGTCTGCGAGTTTTTGCTCGTGGCGCGGCAGCCACCAATCTATCGACCACCACTCATTCAACATCCCGGGTGTTACCGATACCGTTTGATAATCCGGGCACTGGTGCAACGCAACATTGTCAGGCGCTGAGGCCAATAAATTCACATTAGCAACCGACACATCACCCTTGCCCCCTACTTCCAGTGCAAAGGGCATAGTGGTTTTACTGAAATCATCCTGCTGCTGTTTGAAACAAGCCAGCGGCACATACACTTTGCTCCAGCCTTTGCCGCGCAATTCGCGCGCGGCCATAGTGAATGGCACCAAGCGCCCGCAATTTTCCGGCTGGCATTCCATTTTGAAAGAGACGCCGCCTTTTTCCAGCTCATTGATTTTAATATCCAGCGCTAACACACCTTGTTTCATCATAGCTGCAAGGTTTAACGGTGCTCCGGCCTCCAATGTCATGCCCGCACGCCACGTATCTTGCCAGCTGAAGGTGAGCACATCGGCAGAGTTATCTTTGCCGCTGATTTGCAGCTTTACATCGCCCTTGGGCAAGCTTGCGGCAGCAGTGGTAATTTTTTGTTGCTGCTCGGGGTTTTCAATAAATAATTGCCAGCCAGATAAAGGCTGGTTGTTATAGAGCGCGATATTTTCTGCAGCCAAAATAGATGCTGAAAATAAACTGGCCGCGAGCAACAATAATTTGCTTGATGTATTTGTTTTCACAATTACTCCTCGTTTTGTTATTAAATTTTTTACTCAGGCATCTACCACGAGTTGTTTTTGCGTTCCCATTCCCTCAATGCCTAACTCGATCACATCACCCGCGTTTAAATACACCGGTGGTTTTTGCCCCAGGCCAACACCCGGTGGCGTGCCCGTGCTGATGACATCGCCCGGTTGCAGACTCATAAATTGCGAGAGGTAATGCACTAGAAATTGCGGGCTAAACACCATTTGATCGGTTGAGCCATTTTGAAAGGTCTTGCCATTAACCTTGAGCCATAAGTGCAAATCCAATGGATTTTTCACGTCATCACGCGTAACTAAAAATGGGCCAATCGGGCCAAAGCTGTCGCAGCCTTTACCCTTATCCCATTGGCCACCGGGCCGCTCCAATTGAAAATTGCGCTCGGATACATCGTTAACTACACAATAACCGGCGATGTAATCCATAGCTTCATCCAGTTCGACATAACTGGCGTGTTTGCCGATCACAAAACCCAACTCCACCTCCCAGTCGAGTTTGGTGGAGTTGCGCGGTTTAATTACATTGTCGTTGGGGCCAGTAATCGCACTGGTCGCTTTCATAAACACCACCGGTTCAGATGGCACTGCCACACCTGATTCAGCAGCGTGATCGGCATAATTCAAACCGATACAAATAAATTTACCCACATTGTTCACGCAAGAGCCAAAACGTGTGCCTTCGGGCACCAAGGGCAAGCTTGCCAACTCCAGCGCGGCAATTTTTTTCAGTGCCTCATCATTAATAGCAGCGCCATTAATATCAGCGATAACACCCGACAAATCGCGCAACTGCCCGCCGCTATCAACCACACCCGGTTTTTCCTGACCGGGATTGCCGTGACGAAATAATTTCATGTCGTGTATTCCAGAAAATTAATTACTCCAACCACCATCAATAATATTGATAGTGCCAGTGGTGAATGCCGATGCATCGCTCGCCAAATAAAGCGCCAGCTCTGCCATTTCTCGCGCAGTGCCTAAACGCCCCATAGGTTGGCGGGCGACAAAATTTTTATAAGCGGTTTCGTAATCGCCCGTGGCATACAAACGCTGTTCCAGTGATGGCGTTTGTACCGTACCCGGGCAAATGGCATTACAGCGAATACCCTGGGTGACAAAATCCGCCGCCACGGCTTTGGTTAAACCAATAACCGCGGCCTTAGTCATGCCGTAAGCGCAACGGTTGGGCGCACCTTTGATGGAACTGGCAACGGATGACATGTTGATGATGGAACCGCCGCCGCGTGCAATCATGCCCGGCAAAAAAGTGCGGATCATGCGATACATGGAACTTACATTTAAATCGAAAGAAAAATGCCAGTCGTTTTCATCGCATTCCAAAATAGTGCCGCTGTGCACGTAACCCGCGCAATTAAATAAAATATCCACGCCGCCGATGGTTTCACTCAAGCTTTGGATGTCCTGCTGTTTTAATACATCCAGCCCATAAATTTCACAGCCCACCAAATCGCCCAGTGCCACAACATTAATATCTGTCGCGATGACACGTGCGCCTTCAGCGGCAAATAATTCTGCAGTGGCGCGGCCAATACCTTGGGCAGCGGCAGTAATTAATGCAGTTTTACCTTCCAGTCTTTTCATAAATTTTTATCTTTTTTGATTAACCCCACCTCTGCCCTCCGCTTGTGACGGGGAGGGGATTAGCCGCGCAACGGCAAACACCCCGGCCCAATCGGTTCAAAGGATTTGTAAGTCAAAATAAATTCCTGATGCCCGAGCGCCTCGGACACACTGGGCTTACCGGATGCCACAGCAATTACCTTTTGCAAAATTTCCCCGCCCACTTCATCGAGTGTGGCAGCGCCGTGCAAAATGCGTCCGGCATTGACATCCATATCATCCGCGAGGCGACGGTAAGTATCCGGGTTGGCGCAAATTTTTATGACCGGCGAAATAGCCGATCCGACCACTGAGCCGCGCCCGGTGGTAAATAAAATCACATGGGAACCACAGGCAATTAATTCGATAATTTCGGCATTGTCGGAAATATTGGGAAAACCAAAACGCGGTTCACCATCGGGCACCACATCCAATAAATACAAACCACCCGCGGGGGGAATATCGCCGGGTTTAATTAAACCGCTAATAGGGGATGAGCCGGACTTGGAATAGGCGCCCATGGATTTTTCTTCCAGGGTTGTTAAGCCGCCATCGGCATTGCCCGGCGCAAAACTGCCAAAGCCCATCACCCGATAATAGTGTTCTGCTTTGGCGACACAGGCTTCAATTTCGGCGCCCAACTCCGGCGTAATAGCGCGGTCAGCCATAATGGTTTCGCAGCCAATCAATTCACCCGTCTCTTCAAAAATACAGGTGGCATTGGCGGCGACCAGCGCATCAAAACAGCGACCCACCGCCGGGTTAGCGGTGATACCACTGGTGCCATCGGAGCCGCCACAAATAGTACCCACGATTAATTCGTGCAACTGCATAGGCACAGGCTGCACCTTGGCGGCTTGTGCCTGCAAACGTTTCACTGCCGCAAGGCCGGCACTGATCGTCGCTTTGGTGCCACCCGTCTCCTGAATTACCAACAATTCAGCTGGGCGCCCCGTTGCCATGACATCGGCCAATAATTTTTCGCGATTCATACTCTCGCAGCCAAGCGACACCAACAGTGCGCCGCCCACATTGGGGTGAGTGCAAACCGCGCGCAGCATGTCATAGGCGTATTGGTTGGGATAACAGCCGGGGAAACCGATGAGGTGCACATCGCCAATAGCGTTTTCGTCCTGCGGATTGGCGAGGTTAACAATCTGGCGCGTGACATGATGGGCACACTCCACCAGATAGGCCACCACAATAACGTTGCGAATACCTTTGCGCCCATCGCTGCGCGGCCAGGCTAAAAATGCCGGGTAGATAGCGCTCGATTGAGTCATGGCTCACTCCTGTGTTGATCCTGACGGGAGCGGGTGTGGCTCGGAATGTAATCACTTTTCATATTGTGCATATGCACATGTTCACCTGTGGCAGCCGCCCGAATCATGGAGCCTATTGGTGCGCCGTAGCGATACACCTTGTCGCCCGGCATCAACTGACGACGTGCAATTTTGTGCCCCAGCGCAACGTCAGCCCCCAACGGGATTGGCCGGTTGTCGATAAGAATCACATCGCCCGACTTGAGCTGTTTTACACACACCAAAATATTGTCATCCGGGTGCAACAAAATGACGGCGTTAGTGATGGTTTGGGGGGGATCAACAGCCGGCATAGTCAGCCCAAACCTCCCTGGTTAAGCGCCGCCGTAGCAGTCAGAACCGGAGAAGCAGCACCGGGAACCGGCGCGGCAGGGTGCAATAAATCCTGCGCGCGCAGTTCCTGCCAGCATTCAGCGGGGATAGGCCTGCTCATCCATCCGGATGCCTGTTGCACCTGGAGCGGGCTGGCAAAACCGGCCAGTACCGAGCAAATTTGCGGATGCGCCGCCGGAAATTGCAGCGCGGCAGCAGCAAGCGGCACCTCAAAACGGTTACACACCCGCTCGATGGCCGCCACCCGATCAATCACCGTTTGGGGAGCCGGTTCATAGTTGTAATAAAGCGGTTGTTTACCCGAGGCGACAGCCGGTGCTAGCACACCGGTGGCAAGGATGCCGGAGTTAAACGGGCCACCCAAAATCACCGCCGCGCCGCGCTGGGCACAGAGCGGCAAAAAGCTGTCGCAGGCGCCCTGCTCCAACAAGCTATAGCGCCCCGCGAGGAGAAAGCCATCAAAATCGCCGTGGCGCAATGCCGCCTCACAGATCTGCCACTCGTTGGCGCCCAGGCCTATGGCCGTCACCAGACCTGCTGCTTTCAGTTCACACATGGCGCGATAGCCGCCATCCATAAATTCGCGAAAGCGCGCCGGGTGATCGGCGCCGTGGGTGAGAGGGCCAAGGTCGTGGGCAAAAAGGATATCGACACGCGCCAACTGCAAGCGCTTAAGGCTCTCCGCAAAGGAGCGCATTACTCCGTCGTAGCTGTAATCAAACTGCGGCTCCAGTGCCGGAGCCTTGGCAAAGCCGTGGCGAATAGCTGCAGCTGACGCGGTAGGAACCAACAGCCGCCCAACTTTGGTGGAGATAACCAAGGGGCGGGGATGAGCCTCTGCGGCCAGCGCATCGCCCAACCGGGTTTCACTCAAGCCAAAACCATAGTGGGGGGCCGTGTCTATGTAGGTGATGCCTGCCGCAAGTGCGGCGGCAACAGTGGCGCGAGCCTGATCATCACTCATGGGCTGGTAGAGATTGCCAATCGGCGCAGCACCAAACCCCAATGGCGGAAGATACAACCCCGAATGCCCGAAACGACCGGCTGACCGAACCGCCAAATCATCGGGCTGAATACCGCTTGCTGTGTCCATAAAAAAACCGCGCATTGCTATTTTTATAATTAAAACCAAATCCGCTTATGAAAATCAGCTTATCCGATAGGCTCCCCGATTAACATATAGTTATTGTGACTTTTTGGTAAAAGAATGAAAAAAATCGCCGCAAGTGCGGCGATTTTCAACTGGTAATTCATAGATAAAAACAGCGCTTCGCGTGTGCTTAGTCCATCAAGGCTTGCGAGATTTTATCGGCGGCCTGCAACAGGCGCTCGAGCACCCGTTCGGTACTCACCGCCTGGGCTTTGATATTGATAAACGGAATGATCAGCACCCCCACCGCACCATGTACGCCAATCACTGGCACACAAAAGTCCGTCACACCTTCCACAAAGTCGCTGCCCAGCTGGATGTAACCCTGGGTCACCCCCTTGCGCACCTTGACCAGAAACCGCTCAATGCGCTCCAGGTCTACCGTGGCAGAGAGCTGCGGCAGCCAGCTGGCCTGCACATCGGGCGATGCAAAACCGTACAGCAGCGCGCCGGAGTTGGTATCTATAAGCCGGCGGCGATAGCCAACCCGCACCGAAAATCCCAAATCCATAGGGCTTTCCTGCCGGGCAATGACCACTATCTGATCGCCCGAGGGTACAACCAGATGACAGGATTGCCCCAGTTCACGGCTCAGGTCTTTCATCGCAGGCAAAGCGACTTCCAACAAGGTCTTGGCTGTGCCTTGGGAAATGCCCAAGGTGAATAACTTATTGGTGAGCATGTAGCCGTCACGGCCGTCGCTCATATGACTGATGTAGCCGCGATACTCCAGCGCTAACACCATACGGAACAGCTCGCTCACCGAGCGACCCAGTTGCGCCGCCATCTGCGAGGTGGTCAAGGGCGACGAACTGCGCGCCAGAAGTTCAAGGATATCCAGCCCTTTTTCCAAGGCCGGTGCACGGTATTTGCGCTCGGCATCCTCAGTAAGCTCCAACTCCATCCGATCTGCCACATTGCTCATTGTTGTCATAGTGCTACCCATTATTAATTGTCGTTATGGTTTTATGTTGCTCAAGATTTAACATCATCACTGTTTTACTGCGCACCACTTTAGGAAATTCGCTAAAAGCGCAAACTGGTGCCCCCTGCACCGGCCCCGCAGAGCCTCAATCACAACCCGCTTCCGCGCGCATTTTTGCCCCGGCCGCAAGGCTCTGGCCGTCAGCGCGACGGGCATAGGTTGCAATCACCCCAAAACACAGCAGCGGCACAACTACCGCTATGTGGATGGAACTGAAGTCAGAGATCAGCCCCATAATCGCTGTGAGTACAGCACCACCAATAATCGCCATGACCACCAGCGAGGAGCCCGCTTTGGCAAGGCCACCCAGATTTTTCAGGCTGAGCGCAAAAATAGTCGGGAACATCAGCGACATAAAAAAGCCGGTAGCCACCAGAGCCAAGAGTCCGGCATGGCCGGGTTGTATCAGGGCAAAAGCGCACAGCAACATATTGATCAGCGCGTAAACCCACATTAACCAGGCAGCGCGCAGGCGTGTCATCAGTGCCGTGGACACAAAACGGCCCAGCATAAATAGCACCAGCGAGGCCATCAGGTAATTGGCCAGGGTTTTCTCGCCGGTGCCAGGCATCACCTCCTGCCCATAACGAATCAGAAAACTCCAAATGCACACCTGCGCACCCACGTAAAAAAACTGTGCCGTCACACCAAACATGAAGCTGCCATTGCGCAACAGGGTTTTGTAATCCGCCCAGCCACCCCAGGCATCTTCATGGCGCTGGGTGGCAATGCGTGGAAACTTCACCAACAGCACCAGCAGCGCCCAGGCCAGCACCACCAAGCCCAAAACCAGATACGGCAGCTGCACTGCCTGCGCCTCGCTGCGGTAAAACTGCTCCAGCTGCGCACTGCTCATGGCGGCCAGCTCTGCCCCCGTGGGTTCATGGCCGGAGAAGATAAATTCCCGCCCTATATAAATGCCCGTAATGCAGCCAAAAGGGTTGAACGACTGGGCAAAATTCAATCGACGTTCCGCGCTGGCCGGATCGCCCATGGCCACAATCAAGGGGTTGGCCGAGGTCTCCAAAAACGCGAGGCCGCTGGCAATCACAAACAGCGCCAGCAAAAACACACCGTACTCCCGCACTTCAGCCGCCGGGTAAAACATCAAGGCGCCCGTGCCGTAAAGCAGCAAACCAAACACCACAGCGGCCTTGTAGCCAAACCGTTTCATCCACAGCGCAGCGGGGATGGAGAACACAAAATAGCCGGTATAAAAGGCGGACTGGACCAAACCGGCTTTGAAATCCGAGAGCGTAAACAGCTTTTTAAAATGAGTGATCAGTATGTCATTGAGGTTATTGGCCATTCCCCACAGAAAAAAGAGGCTAATAATCAGCACAAAAGGCAGCAGCAAAGCAGCCGACCTGGGCGTTGTGTTCATCTTTACTCCACAGCTGCATGGGTGCAGCTTCTTATTCGTTATTAAACTGGAGATAGCTTTTATGAACCGACATTGGAATGCAGCGAGCTTGGGGCACTCACAAGCAAAACACGCTTCATATTTAAAACATACTAGCATAGAGTCAAAAAAACCATAACTCTTTTACAGGATGATATGCCGACAGGAAATTCCAGACAACCACGATAATTCAAAGCGGGGAAAACAAAAGAGGAATGAAGCGACAAGCGGTACAGCACCGACTACCAAAACGGCGGCCGGCACTGTGCAAAAGCAGAGGTTATTCTGGCAAATCCGAGGGCTGATCGCTTTCTACCGGTGCCGGAGCCGGTGCTGGCTTTTTGAGGCTATTGATGTCAAACCACAACTCTTCACGCTCCAGCGGCGTTTCTTTGGGTAGCGTTGGGTTGTCGATCATAAAGGCAATACGGTCATGCATATTGGACTGCTCGATTGCCGAGCGAACAATGGGGTGACGGAAAAACACCTCGTTAAAACTACCGTCTGCTATTGCGCGATTCAAACCCAGCTCAAGGTCTGCCGCCAATTTGGTGTTGCCGTGTTTGGTGAAAAAATACAGCGGCATGCGGTATACCAGCATGATGCGTTTCTCTACGGTGAGCGGCAGGTTTTTATTGGTCTCCAGCTCAGCCCAAGGCTCTTGCACCCCGCGTGGGAAGGCATCAAAACGGCCGCCATCCAACATATAAAACAGGCTTGGGTATTTATTGGTGCGAATCACTTTTAAGCCGTTGCTCTCCAAAATGCTGGAATCGGCCCAGGTAGTTCCCTGGCCGAAGCTGAATTTTTTCAGGTCTTCAAAGGTTTTCACCTGATCGAACTGCGCCTGGGATTCAGGCCGGATAATAAAAATCCGGTGCCCTAACAAACCGCGGTAGAGCGGGATGCGGATCGGCAGCAGCATTTCTTCCATCTCGATATTGGTTGCCGCCCAGAGCAAATCCATACGGCCAGAAGCGACATCGTCCATGTTGCGCGCCTGGGTAACCGGCGTATTGTCAATTTTTAATTCATAGCGGGTATCCAGCTTGCTGAGCGCCAGGTTGAGAATCTCCATCACATAGCTGGAGTTGCCGTCGGCAGCGCCATTGATGCGAATCACATTGGACTGCGCATGACTGGGCATCGCCAGTGACAAGGCCATAACGACCAGAGCAAAAAACTGGGAAAAGAACAGGGAGAGAGAGGGGAATCTAGTCATAAATACACGCCGGGGTTGGTAGTCTGAGCCTTTTTAATTTTGAATTTCTTGTTATATGCACACCCCTGTGGCGAAAAAAAACCAGCAGTGTGTGCTGGTTTTTAGTGTAGCTCTTATTGCACTGGCGCGCCGGCCTTAATTACCTGCGCAGGAAATACCCCGTTGGCGGGCGCGACGGCGCCAGAGTAAACCACCCACCAGCAACCCCAGTAACGGCAAGCTGGCAGGCTCGCTCACAACCAAAGGCGGCAGCGGGATATCAACACTTACACCTTCAAATAAAAATACGTTGTCATTGTAGTCGCGGTCGCCACCGCCCCAGATATCTTCAAAGCCAACCAAAAAACGATTGCTGCCAAGGTTCAGCACCTTGGTGTGTACCTGACCATCGTTCCAGCCTTTGCGATCCTGATTATTGGCCGCTGTGCCGCTGAAAAAGTAGTTAGTATTGGGGTAGTGAATATTGTCCGCGTTGTAGTGCAGCACCAGCGCCTGCAAACCAAAAATCAAATTCTCGCCCACTGTTAAACCGGAAATCACGCGCGACTGGCCGAGGTTGGTTGGTACGCAGCTATTGCCCGCTTTGGCTTGGGCGTATTCACAACCACCACGGGTTTCAAACAGGCGATTGTTGCTATTGACCGGATTAAAGGTGCCCAGGTTATTGGTGCCACCGGTGGCATAAATCGGGTCCCAAAAGGCATCGCGATTGAGCAGCGCACTGCCCTCTTGCGCTAGAAACAGCACTGAATTGCGCGCCGCACCGGTGCCTAAAAAGGTGACACGCACCGATTCCGAAGCTGCGGTCAAACCAGCGCCGGTAGTATCCTGCAGGGGCGCATTGCGGAATTGCCCGAGGATGGACTCATCGATATTAAAACGACTGTCGCCATTGCCGACGGTATAACGGGAAAACCACTCGTTAGTACCGGGGGTAGCACCGGGAGTGGCAATAATTTGATGGGGCGCGGTAGTCCCCGTCCAACCATTACCGTTGGTGCTGGCGCTCTGCAAGCCGCTGATGGAATAAGCTTGAGCCACTGTACCCAGCAGCGACAGGCCACCCGCCAACAAAGATGAAATAAGGAATGAGTTGCGCATATAACTGTTCGTTAGCCTCTTGCCGTAATTTATGGTTATTGGTTTGTATAAAAAACAAACTGCAAATTATCACGCCAAAAAATGTGATGCCATCGACAAACCAGCCAAAACCCAATGAATACGAATGCAAAAAAACAGCACCACCAGCAACTGGCAGATTAGTCGGATTTATTTGCCGTATTTCCCTCAGCTGCCGCCAGGCTTATAGTCTTACCACAGCCAGCGACAACACAATCCAGCGGCACCGCTGGTACACCGCATCCAACACAATGCCAAGGACAATTTATGGACTCACCGCTTCTACTTGCTGCCAATCTCCTGATCGCCGCCATTGCACTGCTGCACATTTATATATTGGTGCTGGAAATGTTTCTCTGGGAAAAACCCGCCGGCCTGCGCGCCTTCCGCAACAGCCCGGAAAAAGCCGCCGCCACGCGCGTATTGGCAGCAAACCAGGGTCTGTACAACGGTTTTTTAGCGGCAGGATTAGCCTGGGGTTTATGGCTGGGCGAAGCGGGGCTTCAGATCAAGGTTTTCTTTTTGTTGTGCATTGCCATCGCCGGCATCTACGGCGGGCTAACCGCCGCGCGCAAGATTCTGTTTATACAAACACTGCCTGCAGTGATTGCGCTGGGGTTGTTGGCGATAGCGATGTTTGTGTAATTATATGTCGCGGAAAACGAGTTAGCGGCAGCAACCGTTAACGTTGTATGACAAACATAAGAACTTGTGCAGGAGCACTCATGAAAAACATTGAAATACTCGGAAGTCCGGACATTCATCTTTTAAAAAGCTGGCTAATGCCCGTGTTGTTTGGAGGGCTTCTTGTGGCTGATTACATAGCATCGGACAAATTCAATTTTATAACTGCACTTTGTTTCCTGTCTTGGACGATCCTTGTAGCGGCTAACCGCAGAGCGCTTCCCGATGAAAAAAGCAGAAGCAAGTATGTATTAGAATTCGGCGACACAGCGCTGATCTGCAAATTCAAAAACGCAACATACTGGCATATCCCCTACTCAAACATATCTCACGCGAGTGAGGAGGAAGACAAGTCTGGAACAATTTTTCTTCCCAAAATAAAACACTTCCTGATTCATACAAAAGACGGGGATTCATTTTCAATTCCAATAAAAATAAACCCCACACAAATCGCAGAAATAAAAACGGCAATTGCACAACTGGCAAATGTATAACAAAAGACCGGGATCAAATCGATAACACAGCACTCAGAAATTCCTGATAGTCGTAATCGGCCACGCCACTTTCTTCGCCCTGAATCAGCATTTGGCGTAGTACCTGAAGTTTACTTTCAGAATCTTCCAATAAGCGCAGCCCAGCTCGTACCACCTCGCTGGCTGATCCATAACGACCGGTGGCCAGCTGTGCACTGATAAAACTATCGAAGTGTTCGCCCAGGGAAATACTTGTATTTTTAGCCATAAGAACCTCACCAATACCTAAATTGGGTATTTTTTTGGTATCAACAGCTAAAAATCAAGCGCTGACATTGCCAGCAATTATTGGATTCAGACAGATGCTTATGGTGCGAGCGGCGAGTTGCATCGAACATGGAGTTAAATTCCACAAGTAAATCTGATGAGTTGTTATAAATTTATCGGTTACAGGCGGTGTGAATCAGTGCGCGCAGGCGCCCTGTAGCCGGCGCCAATCGGCCATTACTACCAAATTATTGGTGTGCTGCTTGTGGGCGCGCAGACGCTTGAGGGTGCCACATGCATTCACCAGCGGCAGATTGCTCTGGTCGCCACAGGCGTAGATGCAACTGGAGAAGAGCGCCAGGTTGTTATCGATCTGATCCAGCCTTGCCTCGGCGATAAATTCGGGCGGATGGCTAAGCTGCCCGGCAGCAAAGGGAAGGCAATCAAGATGAAAACTCACTTCCGATTCGGCGACTGTGCACTGCCCCAATGTCCGGTGGCCGGCGACACAGGCAAGGCAGTCCAGCGCACAGCCCAGCACACTGGTCAGGTGGCAGGCCTTGGCGAATTCGCTGCGCAACACAAAACCCAGGCGCACCAGGCCCGCGTCACAAGCCAGGGGGCGAATCACAAAGAACAGATTGGCGGAGTGGTTGATAAGTAAGGAGGTAATTACCTCTGGCTGTTCGCGCATCATTATTGGTCACAGGGCATTAACGAAAATGCCAGTCTAATTAGCGCGCCAGTGTGCTAATAACGCTTTAACGCAAAATTGCTGTCTTGATGCAAAAGTTGAAAGATTTTTTATTTAATTGCTAATTTTCCGGCTGATCGTTTACGGATTTTTACAGACACTCTTGTAGGTTTTGGGTGTGCAACCGTACTCCTCTTTAAACAGCTTGTTGAAATAGGAGGTATTTTTGTAACCCACCGAGTAGGCGATTTCACCCACATTGGCCTCGGGTTTGTCCGCCAACAACCGCGCTGCTTCGGTGAGCCGCAGTTTGTTCAGGTAGCTGATAAAGGTGTAACCCAGCTCGGATTTGAGTATCTCGTTGATCTTGGCGCGGGTGATGTTGATAGCCGCCACCATAGTATCCAGGTCGAGTTCCGGGTTGGCGTACTCGCTTGCCATGTATTGCAAAATGGCTGTTTTTTCGCGGTCGCGCAAAGGCGCTATAGAGAGTTGTTGATAAGCCAGCAGGGGGCGGTCGCGCTCGCGTTTTCGCGCCAGGCTTTGCACCAGTGAGCGGGTGTACTGCTTGATCAACCAAATCGCAAAGCCGGCCCAGGTGACCACCAAAAAGCCGGCCAGAAAATACAGGTAGCGCCAATCGCGCCCGCTCAGGGTGATGTTGTTCAGCAATACCGATACGGTCTGGTTAGTGGGGCTTTGGAAACTGTTGCCTATAGCGATACGCGGCACCTTATCCAAGCGGTATTGCTGGCGCGATAGATCCAGCTTGTGCAAATCAAACCACCACTGTGGGGTTTCCAGACGGGTGAGATCCAGATGTACGCGCGACCAGACCTGACTGCACGAGAAATACGCCGAAGGCGCGCGGTAACTTACCAGTTTGTCGGTGAGGGGAATGCCCTGCTCGATGGTGTACACACTGAGCACCATGGTATTGGCGGGTGAACATTTGGTGTTAAAAGAGATGGCATCGTAAGCGGTCAAATCCACCTGCTGCGGCTGCCGGGATTCATCCACGAAAACCAGCGCCACCTCGGCGTAGGGGTATTGGGCTTTGCTGGTGAGGGTGTAGTCAAAACTCAAACTAAACTGATCATCCAGGACTTTGACTTGCGAACTGCCGCCCTCCTCGGCATCGGTGCGCTGCGCCAGGCGCCAGGGCAACTCGCTCTGACCGGCGGGCACCAAAGGCAGCACTAAATAGGAACGGCTGACACAGGCATAACCAAGCAAAAGGCTGAGCAACAACAAACACATGCCACTGATAAACGCATTGGTATAAAACTTTTGCATGACCCTGCAACAACCTCTGGTTAAGCACTCAAGCCCGCCAGTGTAACGCCTCAGTCATTCAAGGTCACAATCATCAAGCTGCCTTCAAATTTTTTGGGTTGCAGCGCCAACCAAATCAAATGCTCGGTGGGCCATTTTTTATCGCACCGGTCGATCAAATCCAAAAACGGCTGGCGTCCCGGATCGGCGAGCACCAGTTTTTTTACTCCGGCGGCAGCGGCGCGTTTGAGCATGGCAAACCACTCATCGGCCAGTTCATCCCAAAAACAAATATCGCCGCCCACAATCACATCGTAATTGACCAGATCTTTCTTTTTCATCTGCTGCATGGAACGCGCGAGGGTGTGGATTTTCACCTGATTCAAATCCGCCTGTGCCTCTAAAAAAGGAAACACCTCGCTGTCCACATCCATGCCAGTGACCTTGCAACCCTTGCGCGCAAAAAAGATGGAAGTCGGCCCCCAACCGCAGCCCACATCCAACACCCGCGTATGTTTGCGCGGGCGATGCTCGGTAAAATAATCCATCAACAGGTAACTGGAATCCCAGTGGCGATCGCCATGCACGCTGGGGCTAACGGTTTTTTTTATTTGTTTCAGCCGGGGGTTTTTGTCGGTGAACAACCAGACACCATAAGCACCCCGGGTATGTTTGGCGGGCGGAGCAATCAGTTCAGGCACGTTGTTTCCTTAAACAGGTTGATGGTCTATCCATCAGTATATGAAGGATTTGTTACGATTTTTTGAACTCTTCCGGATAGCATCGCGGCACATCATGACCGGTTTCACTTCAGCAGCAGAAAGCTTTAGGCTGGGCATAGACTTTTTACTTGCGAGCACCAATCCATGCGCGATATCAAAACCGTCGATTTGAATTTATTAAAAGCCCTGGATGCATTATTGGATGAACGCAATGTCACGCGGGCGGCAGCGCGTTTGTCGCTCACCCAACCGGCGATGAGTGGCATGCTCACGCGCTTGCGTGAAAGTTTCAACGACCCGCTGTTTGTACGCTCGCAGCGCGGCATAGTGCCGACCCAGCGCGCGCTGGATTTGGCCGTGCCGGTGAAAAAAGTATTGGCCGAGATTGCAACACTCTTGCAGCCGGCGGAATTTGATCCGCACAGTGCGCGCCTGACACTCACCATCGCCGCTACCGATTATGCGCTGCAAGCGATTGCGGTTCCCTTTTTGGTGGAGCTAAAAAAACGCGCACCGCAGATTCGCGTCGCACTCTTACCCATCGAAAACCAACTGCTTTCGCAGCAATTGGAACGCGGCGAAATTGATTTGGCGCTACTCACTCCGCCCAATTGCCCAGCGGAATTACATGCGCGTCGCCTTTACGATGAAGATTATGTGTGTGTCATGCGCAGCGATCACCCCAACGCCAAACAGCCGCTCAGCCTCGATGAATTTTGCACGCTGGAGCACGCGCTTTTTTCCTACACTGGCGGTGGTTTTATCGGCGTGACCGATGAAGCCCTCGCGCGCATTGGCCGCTCACGGCAGGTGATGCTATCGGTCAAATCCTTTCTGGTAATGGCGAGCATACTGCGCGCCAGCGACATGATTGCGGTAGTGCCCAAACGTTTGGTGGATAGTTTGGACGGGCTTGCCACCCAGCCAACACCCATCCCCGTGGAAGGTTTTACCAAAATTGCCGCCTGGCATGAACGCACCCATCTAGACCCGGCGCACCGCTGGATTCGCGAGCTATTGTTTGAGCTGTTTATCACCAAACCCTAGTCATAAGCCCAGCTTATAAGCCAGATAACAAAAGCTGATTATTTTTATATCTCGCCAGCCATTAACCTAGGCGCCAAACCCCGTGATTCGGGGGCAGTGTTTTAGCCTGGAGGATATATGTCCGCTCTTTTTAGCCGTTTTAAACTCAAAGATGTTGAACTGCGCAACCGCATCGCCGTGCCGCCTATGTGCCAATACATGGCTACCGATGGTTTTAGTAACGATTGGCACCTGACTCACTACAGCAGCATTGCGCGCGGTGGTGCCGGTTTGGTGATAGTGGAGGCAACCGCTGTAGCGCCGGAAGGCCGCATCTCGCCCAACTGCCTGGGCTTGTGGAGCGACGAACACGCCATAGGTCTGGCACAAATTGCCAGCGCGATTAAAAAAGCCGGCGCTGTGCCAGGTATTCAAATCGCCCACGCCGGTCGCAAAGCCAGTGCCAATCGCCCCTGGGAAGGCGACGATCATATTGCTGAAGGTGATGCGCGCGGCTGGCAACCCATTTCGCCTTCCGCTATTGCGTTTGGCGATGGATTGGAAAAAGTTCCGCAGGAAATGTCCCTCGCCGATATAAAACGTGTGACCGCCGATTTTGCCGCTGCCGCGCAACGTGCACAGGCCGCTGGTTTTGAATGGTTGGAATTGCATTTTGCCCACGGTTATCTGGCGCAAAGTTTTTTCTCCACCCACGCCAATCAGCGCACCGATGAATACGGTGGCAGCTTTGCAAACCGCAGCCGCTTTTTATTGGAAACACTCGCTGCTGTACGTAATGTCTGGCCGCAAAATTTACCGCTCACCGCCCGTTTTGGTGTCATCGAATACGATGGCCGCGATGAACAAACTCTGGCCGAATCCATCGAACTCACCAAACAATTGCGCAACAATGGTTTGGATATGCTGAATGTGAGTATCGGTTTCTCCACGCCCGACGCGAATATCCCCTGGGCTCCCGCATTTCTTGCCCCCATCGCCGAGCAAGTGCGCAATCAGGCCGACATTCCTGTCGCATCCGCCTGGGGTTTCAGCACACCGCAATTAGCGGAACAGGCCATCGCCAATCAACAATTGGACTTGGTGATGATTGGTCGCCCACATTTGGCCAACCCACACTGGCCCTATTTTGCTGCAAAAGCATTGGGCCTGGAAAAATCCGCGTGGGTATTACCTGCATCCTATGCGCATTGGCTGGAGCGCTACCGCACGGAATAAGTTTTGTCGCGGTGCCGATAAATCCCCACAGCCTGCTGTTACCCACTGAGGCTGCGGGGAGATTAACAGTGTTAATCGTCAGTGTATTTTTTGGGTTTGAAACCCGATAATTTTTCCATCAATGTCGCGCGCGACAGCTGCCCCACGTGGCCATCGACTAACTTGCCCTGCTTGTCGTAAATCAAGGTCAGCGGCAAACCGCGATTACCGGAAAATTGACTGAACTGGCTTTGTGTGTCCAACCACACTTGCTCAAACTGCAAATTATTTTTCACTAAATAATCACGCACCACTTCAGCCGATTCACCCTGATTCAGCAAAATAAATCGCCCCTGCGGAAACTCATGTTGCGCCGCGGCTAATACCGGCATTTCGCGGTGACACGGCGGGCACCAGGTGGCCCACAAATTTACCAGCGTAAACTCGCGCTGCACATCAGTTTGCAAACGAACGCTTTGTGATGAACGGGTTTCATTTGCCAAGGTTACAAAGGTTAAATCCGGCCAGAGTGATGGCGGGCGCAAGTAACTTTTCAACAATACATAACTGCCGCCGGTTAACAGTGCGACCGGCAATAGTATTTGCAGTAACCACTTGCGCTGCGCAGCGCGCCGATAAATAAGCCACGCCAAATAAACAACCGCCGTAATCAGCGCCGCGTAAATGTCCACACCGCGGTCGCGAATATCCAACACCGCCCAGGCATTATCGCGATAGGCATCAAGGTGCAAGAACACAAACACCACACGCCCCGCGACTAAACTCACTAACACCAGCTTTAAAAAATCATCACTCACATCAAACGGCGCGCGCAGCAATTTACCCAACAGCGCAACAAGCACACCCGCCACCAATAACAACAGCGGCACCAGCGGTATACTTGCCCCGAATAATTGAACAGCTTCCATTATTTATTCCTGTGATTTGTTGCCCGTTTTTCCCTTGCGGGATGCTGCCAGCCTTGGGATAAAAATGTATATTATGACGACAACTTAATCATCCAAGGCACGCTAATTGTTCAAGCACAGTAGCTTTAGAGTGAGACTGGCCTTGTGGTTTGGCGGGCTCTCACTATTCACGCTTCTCAGCGTAGGTATTTACGCCGGCTGGATAACGGCCAACCAAATGAAAATTAATGCCGGTGAAGCTGTGCACGCCCAAGCCGTTGCTGCTGCCGAACTGCTGGGCGCCAACTTGCGCGAGCGCGAAATAGAAATTGTATTGCTCAGCCAAGCGCCGCATTTTGTACGTGGCGATTTAACCAGTCCGGACATTCTCGCATCGCTCGACCGACGTCGCACACTGCGCAGCGAATTTGCGTGGCTGGGTGTGGCCGATGCTGCCGGCAACGTTATTCAAGCCAGTAATAATATGCTCGTTGGGCAATCCGTAGCGCAGCGCCCCTGGTTTATCGCCGGTTTAAAAAATGTTTACAGCGGCGATGTGCACGAAGCGCTGCTACTCGCCAAACTCTTACCCAACCCTCACGCCGATGAACCCCTGCGCTTTATCGATTTTGCAGCACCGATTCGCAGCAGCGATGGAAAAATCGTTGGTGTTGTCGCAGCACATGCGCATTGGAACTGGGTGACTAACACCGTGCAAGCAGTCATTAATCGCCGTGAAACTGACAGCGATGCGCAGATTCTGATTGTGAGCAACAGCGGCAATGTACTCTACCCGCAAGCGCTGGCAGGCATGAGCCAACTCCCTCCCAATTTACCGCTCAACAATACTTATTCGATTGCGACCTGGGACGACGGGCGCACTTACATAACCAGTCAGGTATTGGTAAATGCGGATTCACCCACCAACTTTGGCTGGCGTATTGTGGTGCGCCAATCGCTGGAGAATGCACTCATCCCGGTATACAACATGTATACGCAGTTGTTGGTGCTGGCATTTATCGCCGTTATATTGTTTGCGTTATTAGCCTGGCGCCTGGCACAAAGCGTGAGCAAACCAATTGAACAGCTTGCCGCCGCAGCGCGCTGTATTAAACATCACACCGGTGTACCGCAATACCCCGGCGACACCAGCCTGAGTGAAGTTGCGCAGTTGAGCAACGCCATGCAATCCATGACGGACTCGCTACTCACCCGCGAGCGCGAATTGGAATTATTGAATCAGACCCTGGAGCAACAAGTATTACAACGCACCGAAGCCCTGGCAGTAGCCAATAAACAATTGGAACACCTGGCGACCACTGACCCGTTAACGGGTATTAATAATCGCCGGCGCTTTGATGAAACCTTGGCAACCTATATTCAAATGGGTAAACGCACCGGTAACGGCTTTTCCATTTTATTACTCGATGCGGATCACTTTAAAAAAGTAAACGACAACTACGGTCATCCGGTGGGCGACGCCGTGTTACAACAAATTGCCGGCTTGATTATGCAAAACACCCGCGCGACTGATTTTGTTGCACGTTACGGCGGCGAAGAATTTGTAGTGATTTTACCCAATGCCCCCAGCGCTACCGAAGTCATGACGGTTGCCGAAAAAATTCGCAGCGCCATTGAATCCGCCAGCTTCCCCGAGGTCGGCCAAATGACCATGAGCATCGGCAGCAGCCATTGGCACGCAGAGGAAACAAATGCAGACGATGTAATCCAACGCGCCGACGAAGCACTCTACAACGCAAAAGCATCAGGCCGTAATCGCGTCGTCACCTACGAAAAACCAGAGTAGCCCGCAAGGAGTGCAACAGATTGCGGAGTTGCTTTTACACCCCATATTAAAAAATTTAACGCAAATGCGCTTTAATCCGCGTCAGGGTTTCCAGTGTTTGAATGCGCAAGTCGCGATCATAGACATCAATCGTAAACATAAATTCATCAACCGCGAGTTCATCGCGTAATTGTTGCAAACCATCCAGAATTTGTAATTCATCACCAACTTGTGCGAGCGCTAAAAATTCTTCCACATTGTGTTTTTCACCCGCAGACCAATTTAATTCCTCTGGCTGCACCGGCGGGCACAACCACAAAGGTTCGCCGCGAAACAACGCGGTAATACGCTGAAAGCTGGTAGTTGCATTAAACATCGCTTGCGCTTCTGTCTCACTCCACACCACTGGCAAACCCAAAATAAAATAGGGTTTTTGCAAGTGCGCCGAGGGTCGAAATTCTGCGCGATACCGTTTGAGTGCAGCGCGCATATACGCCGGCGCAAAATGCCCCGCAAATGAATAGGGTAAACCTAATTGCGCCGCGAGTCCGGCACTGTAAAGGCTGGAACCCAAAATCCAAATCGGTACTTGTGTGCCCTCACCCGGCACTGCACGCAAACGCTGGTGTGGTTGGCTCGGTTGCAATAATTGTTGAATCACCTGCACTTCTTGCGCAAAATTTTCTGCTGCCGAATCATCGCGTTTTAATGCACGACTGGTAACCGGATCAGTCCCCGGTGCACGCCCCAAACCCAAATCGATACGGTCGCCATACAGTGAGGCAAGCGTGCCAAATTGTTCCGCCACAATCAGCGGCGAATGGTTGGGCAACATAATTCCCCCGGAACCCACGCGCAGCCGCTGGGTATTCCCCGCAATATGCCCAATCAACACCGCCGTCGCCGAACTGGCAATGCCCTGCATATTGTGATGCTCCGCCAACCAAAACCGTTTAAACCCCAACGCATCCGCCGCCTGCGCATAAGCCACAGTGTGCTTAAACGTGTCACAAGGCGTTTCATTGATGCGCACCGAGGCGAGTTCAAGCAGAGAGAATTCAACAGACATAAACACCTCACCTAACGAATATGCCGCTATTTTACGGCTAAACCATTGGTGAATGGCTTTATCTACAACAGCTTATTAATTCTTTACCTGTGTAATAGGCGGTAATTACCGTTGCACGCGAAATTTGTTATTTAAGTTATATGTGCTTCAGTCATAGAACTTTTCTCGCTTTAGTGAAAACCTATTTTCAATATGAAAGAGGTATCCACTAAAGCAGGGGAAGTTCAATTATTTATGAGGGAAAATCTGATGAGTTATCAATATAAGACAGTAAAAATTCAAACAACAGGCCTTCGTGGCGGAGAGATTGATACTGAGGAACTAGATGATTTATTAAACTCTTTTAGCTCTCAGGGATGGGAGTTTGCAAATGCGTTTGATACAACCACTGCAAATGGCGCATCAAAATATGTTGTCGTTATTTTAAGGCGCTCTATATAAGATCAATTATCAATCTGCCAGGAAATTCTGGCAGATTGATTGCAGGCGTCAGAATCTATTGCACTCCAAAAAATTTCTTTGCGCCTTCAGGTTCAATATTATCAAACTCCCCTAATCCATTTTCTATGCGCACCTGGTTATACATATCATATATAGCTTGTGACCTCTTACGAATAATTTGAATTTCTTCTTCGTTAAGCTTCAACTCAGTCCCGTAAAGACGCTTGTAACTGTTTAAAAAACTGTCATGTGAAACCCTGGATAAAGCTATATCACCTCGTTTTGCAATAACATCAATGACTGCGAGTGTTTCTATTACAGCAGGCCTTCGCTCTTGTTCAGTGTTGTCATAAGGAGGTCTTGGAGCGGTATAAATTGTTAAATTATCAAGCGCAACAGTAGATCCATAAATAACTGATAAGCCCATATAAAAGGTAGCTTCTTTTTCGTTTCCCAATCCAACAAACCGTGTTGACAAAACATTCATGGCGATTAAATCTCCATTTTTAGCTAATTCTTTTAATGAGTCTTCCGAATAACTATCGTATATATCTACGTCTGTTTCTGGAAAGTATCCTTTACTGGTTAGCCAATCCTCCAATTGGGCAAGTTCTGAAGGTGAAATTAATACATAACCATCCTTAAGCATTGTAGGCTGAAGCTGTGCCTGAGCTTCAATCGCAGTCTTAGCTGTGCTTTCTGAGCTAACAATCAAGGATTTATCTACCGAATCAATTTTCTTGGTGATTTCTATTTTGTTTTGTGCTGTGTAATCGCCTTGGAGATAAAAATACAAAAAAGCGCCGCAAGCACTCACAAATAAAAAAGAAAAAAGACTTTTTAAATATACATTTTTCATAGCAGATCCACCGTCTTAAGCTTTATTGAGCGCATGCTTTCTGCATTTTAGCTAAATTTTTATCACACCACGCTAAGCCACTATCAATTTACTTTGAATGTTTTATGGATACCCGCGTTCGCGGGTATGACGACAGACTAGCTTTCAGAGTTTTACTCCTCAGCCAAAATCAATGCAAATGCCCATGATGATCCAGCAACTCATGCTGGATTTTCATCACGAAGGGGTCGCGCTCCATATCGCCCAGGTCGGTGTACTCAATGGTGCGATACCCGGTGATATCCGAAAAGGTAAATGGTGCGTGTTGGTTGACGTGGAGTGTGCGGATTTCGGTGATGGTTTTTTGATTTGCCTGTGTGGCACTTATGCGCGCTGCGAGGGATAGCTGGGGTAGCCATAACACTTCGTAGTGAATGCCGGATTTTTCTCCACTGTAGATAATGGCTAAAAAACCGTGAAAATTTTCAGCGGTTTTGCTGTAGGTGAGTACCTGCAGTAGATTCGGGTTAATGGCGAAGTATTGCCACTGTTTGTGCATACCAAGCAAATTTATATCCACTGGCGAATATTCAATAACCTGATGATCCGCGTGAAATATTTTGTGGTAAAACCATAAATCCTTACTGGTTTTTGTCCACAATTCGCCAGTGTTATTGGCAAGGTAACGCCATTCAACGGCATCGGCCTTGCGCACCAGACGTGCAATAGTTTTAGCGGGATCACCACCACTAACGGTAGTTACAAATTCTGCCGCAAGCGGCGGTAGCTTGTGGGTATTGCTTGCAGGCAGCGGTTCGCTTAATTCATCGCAGTGAAAAGTGCAGCCCAGGTTTACACAGGCGATAACCAGCGCGACCAAAAATGATTTCATTATTGCGCCTGCTTATTCAGACCCAGTGCATCGGCCATGATGTGATAAATAATGTGCTGCTCTTGCACACCGCGAAATAAATGTGCGTTTGGCCCCAGCGCGTAAATGCCAACATCTTCACCGCCGTGGGTTTCCGAGGCGAGCGGTACGGCGGCCTCTTGCATGTAGGCGGGGTTGGTGGTGTCCACCTTGGTTAAATCGGGGCGCGCTGCCGTGCCGCTGTATGTTGCAGCTACTGCACTTTCTGTACTGCCATTGAATTCGCGGCGAATTTTTCCACCGGTAAAACCGGGGCCGTTAGCGTAGCCGAGTGTGGTGTAGGGCAAGCCGAGAGAATCGGTAGCCAGCTCACCATCCACGGTGGTTTTTCCCAGTATGGGGTTGCCGCGCTCGGGGTAACCGGCGATGGTAAAGGTATGGCTGTGATCGGCAGTGACAATGATTAATGTCTCGCGCGGATCGGTTGCGGCCTGCGCTGCTGTTACGGCATCCGATAATGCAATCGCATCGGTGAGCGCGCGGTAGGCATTACCCGCGTGGTGCGCGTGATCTATGCGACCGGCTTCCACCATTAAATAAAATCCATTTTTATTTTTTTGTAACAACTGAATCGCCTTACTGGTCATTTCTGCCAGCGATGGCTCGCCCGCTATATCGTCGGCGCGATCAGCTTCATAACGCATATGCGATGGCCCAAATAAAGCGAGTAGATGTTTGGTTTTTTTGATATCCAGCGCATCAAATTGTTTTTTATTCCACACATAAGCTGAGTGCGGATGTTTAGCCAACCATTCGTTGTGCAGGTTGCGACCATCGCGCCGGATGCCGGTGCGGCCGGTATATTCCGGGTCGGCCTCGGTGCTGGCATAAAATTGTTTGCGCCCACCGCCCATGACTACTTCAATGCCATCGCCGTAGGGAAATTCAATTAATTGTTGCGCAATGTCTTTTACCGTTGCGCCGGCCGGCAAATTGGCATCAGCCTCCCATTCGCGATCCGGCACATGGGCGTAATTGGTGGCGGGCGTTGCATGGGTGACGCGCGCGGTGGTGACTATGCCGGTGGCCAAGCCCTGCTCTTCCGCTTGCTGCAAAATACTTTTAACGCTGGCCGCTGCTACCAACTCGGCACGGCCCTCGTTGCGCGCCAGGGTTTGGTTAACGGAAATCGCGCCGTCATTGGCTTTTATACCGGTGACCAGCGCCGTGGCAGTGGGTGCGGAATCCGAGGTTTGCTGGTTGGCACTGGCGGTCACACTCAGGGCAAAGTAGGGAAATTTTTCAAACGCCAAGCGATTACTTTCGCCATCGCGCGCTTGCTGCTGGCCTTCCAGAATGCGCGCCGCCGTCACGGTGGAAATACCCATGCCATCGCCCACAAACAAAATAACGTTTTTGGCTTTGCTGGCCTGTGGTGGAAGTTGTTTGGCGGCGGCAAGTGCCGCTTGCCCGGATTCGTACCAGAACGCCGGGGTATTAAATTCTGGCGCAGGTTTGGCAAAGCCTGACTGCGCCGCCAATGGCAAACAGGCAATAATGGCCAAACGCAGTAAACGCAGGGGAAAACAGTGATTAGAGCTCATTCGATATTCCAAAGGGCTAAAACGCAGGAGCGCGGTGGATAAATCCCTCTATCACCAAAAGAGGAAATAGATGACAAGCATGCTACCCACAGAATAGATGAGTCAATGCCCTTTGCCAGAGGATGGGCATACAATAGCGCCCCAGCACGCCAGAATCCTGAGGAAAACGCACCCCATGCCAAATACCCCGAGCTCTTCGATTAACGCCTTGCGCCGCCTGCTAACCCTTGCCTGTTGTACCAGCCTGCTCTCTTGTGCCAATACGCCACAGCAGAATACGGCGCCAACTCCTGCCGCGCACCAGAGCGCAGCTGTTGCTTCATCAAACATTGCCTCGCCAAACCTTTCGCCATCAAATCCGGCGACAGCAACCAGCTCGCCCACCGCACTGCAAACAAGCCCAATGATTAACGAGGCCGACTTTGCGCAGTGCCTCGCCAGGTTCACGCAAATTGCCAACAGCCAGGGCATTTCTGCGCCGGTGATTAATAACAGTTTGGCCAAAGCCACATTGAATAAACGAGTGCTGGAGCTGGATAAACAGCAACCGGAATTTACTACCAGCTTTGCTGATTATTTTAATCGCCGTGTGACCGAACAGCGGGTGAAGCAAGGGCGTGAACTTTGGGCCAAACATCGCGCACTTTTTGACAAGGTTGAACAAGAATACGGCGTGCCCGCGGCTTACTTGTTGTCCTTCTGGGGGTTGGAAACCAATTTCGGTAGCTATTTTGGCAATATCAAAGTGATCGATTCACTCGCCACCCTCGCCTGCGATGCGCGACGCAGCGAATTTTTTACCCTCGAATTAATCAACGCCCTGCGCATATTGGACGAAGGTGCGATTGCGCCTGCGCAAATGGTCGGTTCCTGGGCCGGCGCTATGGGACACGTGCAATTTATGCCTTCGGCATTTCTCAAAAACGCCGTTGATTACGATGGCGATAACAAACGCGATTTATGGAAAAGCACACCCGATGCTATGGGTTCCGCCGCCAACTTTTTACGCAACCTGGGTTGGCAACCTAATTCACGTTGGGGCCGCGAAGTAAAATTGCCCGCGAATTTTCCCTTTTTGGAAGCCGGTTTAAAAAATACCAAATCGCTGGCCGAGTGGCGTCAACTGGGCATAACCCGCGCCGATAATTCACCACTACCCGCGGACAATATTCAGGCATCACTGCTGGTGCCTGCCGGTCATCAGGGGCCAGCATTTTTGGTGTATGAAAACTTTCATGTAATCATGCGCTGGAACCGCTCGGAATTTTACGCCATCGCTGTTGGCCAACTGGCTGATCAAATTGCCGGGGGAGGGAAATTAATTCAATCACCACCGGAAAATGTGCCGCGTTTACATCGCAACCAGGTTATTGAATTACAAAGCCTGCTTAACACCAAAGGTTTTGACACCGGCGTGCCCGACGGTATTTTTGGCCCGGCTACACGCCGCGCCCTGAGTGAATTCCAGCAACAACAAGGGATGATTGCCGATGGTTTCCCCAGCCGCGAGCTGCTTGATTTACTGGGTATTAAAGCGCGCTAGTTTTTTGGCTGTGTGAATTATTTACATTGTTTGGTTTGTATAAATTGTTTGGTTTGCATGAATTGTCTGGATTGTTTGCGATTAATACTCCCGGCGGGCAGCGCTTGCCGGAAGTACCCAGCCACGGAATAACAATGACAGGAGCCAGCCGTGACTCACACGCTGCGCATCGATAGCCATCAACATTTTTGGCAATTGGCCAGAGCTGACTACTATTGGCTCAACAAGGGCCCGGCAAAACTTACGCGCGATTTTTTACCGGCCGAGTTGCAACCACAACTGCAACAACATGGAATTAATTACACGGTGACTGTGCAAGCAACTGAAACGCTCGCGGAAACCGGGTTTATGCTGCAACTCGCGCAACAACACACATTTATTGCTGGCGTAGTTGGCTGGGTGGATATGAATTTGCCCGATGCCACCGAGCAGCTCAGCGTTTTACACCAGCAGCCAAAATTCGTGGGTATTCGCCCGATGATTCAAGGGATAGCGGACCCCAACTGGATGCTGAAACCTGAACTGGATTCTGTGTTCACCTGGCTTATCGATAATAATTTAACCTTTGATGCGCTAGTCAAACCGCTGCACCTGAATGCACTTTATCAATTATTGCAGCGCTACCCCGAACTCAAACTGGTTATTGATCACGGCGCAAAACCGGATATTGCTGCACATGTTTTTAATCCCTGGGCTGACCAACTGCAAAAAATCAGCGAGGAAACAGCCGCCTACTGCAAACTTTCCGGATTGGTGACTGAAGCAGGTGCTGATGCATCGTTTGAAAAACTGAAACCTTACATGACCCACTTGATGAATTGTTTTGGCGCACAGCGTTTGATATGGGGCAGTGATTGGCCGGTGTGCACCCTTGCCAACCCTTATGGGCAATGGGTTGAAACAACGGAAAAATTTTTAGCGGGTTATACGCCGCAAGAAGCGCAAGCGATTTGGGGTGAAAATGCTATTCGTTTTTATAATCTGGACTTGCCGCGCCTGGGTAATTGACGCAGCAAGCCCTGCCTATTTCACCATAAAAAATTAGTGCGTTGTGTAGGCCGCCATTTTTACTTTTAACACCACCGGGCGGTCGCTAAAATTCAACCCCCAATCGGTTTGGTCGCCATTCCAAACGCGCGACATTATCCATTTGCCGTTGTGGTAACGCCCCTCTTCTACGCGGTCGATCATATATTTTTTATTGATAAGTTCGGCGGAAGGTTTAAACTCCACACGCGCTTTATGCGCAGTAACCAAATATTCGTTATCGCTTAATTGCACTACCAAAGCGCCGCCCGCAGCGGGGGTATTGCCTTCGGGTGGTGCTATCCAAAACATGGGACGACCGTAGGTCACTTCTATATCCCACAAACCTGCATCCACCACTTGGGTGAGTGCGGCAGCTTTGTCTTTTGCCTGCTGTTCTTTTTCTGCTGGCGTTGCCTCAGCATTCCAGATTTTTGGGGTATCACCAGTGGTATCCAACGGCTCGGCAAAACCCCAGCTGTTGTTTTCAAATAAAAGTTTTGCCCAGTCGCGCATCATGGGTTCGATAGCGCGATAGTGTTGTGCAAACTGTTCGATGGTCTCGGCGTTATATTCTTTGGCTCCCAAGGGATAGTTGGTGTAACCAGTATCGTCCATACCAAAGGGCGAAAAACCTATACCGCCCAGACCGAGGGTGGAATAAAAATAGCGCGCATAGGGTTGGTCGTTACCAATTTCTGCTACAAACAGGGCGTTATCCGGGCGCGCATATAGTTCCAATACTTTGGATACGGTTTTGTGATCGCGGAAATAAATATCCGGGCCGATTAAATCAATCGCGGGGGCGGCAGCTTTCCAAATATGCAATACATTATCAGTGGCGCCGCCACTGGAATACTGGCCGGGCAACCCGGGATTAAACGGGTTGCGCAGGGCTACGTTTACGTACATCGGCAAGTTTTTTATCGCCTTACCGGCCTGGGCAATTTCATTGCAGTATTTGGCGATGTAATAGGCGTGAAAAAATTCATCGGCATCTTTATCAAATACCTGCGACCAGTTACCGGGTTTTAGGCTTAGCGCTTCAATTAAATCTGCAGGAACCGGCGCATTAAATTGCTGCTGCGCCAGCGTCGAATAATCGCGCACGGCGCCATAGGTGCCGACTTCATTTTGCACCTGCACCATAATCACAGTGTGATTTTTATCCGTTTTTTTCAGGTGCTTCATCAATTCCACAAAGGCTTTTTTATCGGCTGCCAAGGTGTTTTTTCCAAGTGGCGAGAGTGAATTGAGTGTATCGCCATCGCGCTTTACGACACGCGGAAAACGTTTGTTATCCAACTTCACCCATGCCGGAGCATAGTGCGGCGCATTATTTTTCCAGGTGGCAAACCACAAAAGCACCACTTTTACCTTGCGCTCACGCGCCTGTTTAATTAATACATCTACATAAGAAAAATCGAATTGACCTTCCAGCGGCTCGACTTGCTCCCAAGCCACCGGAATGCTCAGGGTATTCGCGTGCATTTTTTCTACCGAGGGCCACACGTCTTTTAATGCATCCGGATAATTGCTGGAGTTATTGGTTTGTGCTCCGAGTATTAGATAGGGGGCACCATCTACCAGTAGTGCGTGGCGACCATTTTTACTCACCAGCTCGGGCAAAGCTGCAGCAGATAAAGGCAAAGCCGCCAAACATAAAACACTCGCGCTCAACCAGCGCAATAAATGTGAACGAAACAAAGTGGCAATTAACATAAACCCTCTTGCGGCATTGCAGATGTATTAGATGTGTTAGTGCTATTAATAGCAGGATGGATTTTTAACGCGATAAAACAGTGTAAGACTTGCGAAAAAAAATAGGAAATGCGAAGGCTAAAAATAAAAAAACCTTGCCCCGATTGGAGCAAGGTTTTTTAACGCGCTAATTAAAATCTGGCGCGGATACCAACAGCAAAACGAGCATCCTGTGCGTAAGAATAAGCCACATGATCACCTGCTGCATTTTGGTCGATAATACCAACGGTTTTCTCTTTCAGCAGATTGGAGGCTTCCGCAGTCACTGTGTAGTTGTCTAGGAAGGTATAGCTGACCGAGGCATCCAGCTGACCGTAATCGTCATTGTAAACAGGAATACGAGCCTTACCGCCTAAACCATCGTTAAAGTCTGGATCGAACCCATTACCACCCCAGCTAATCAGGTATTTACTTCTCCATGAATAAGCCAAGCGCGCAGAGAAGCCATCTTTTTCATACATACCAATAATGTTGAATGCATTTTTAGACAGCTGATCAATAGGCAATTGACCATAGGAAGAGCGGTCAGTATCCAGAGGCGCGGCGCCCGCTTGGGTGTCGCCAGTTGTCGGCTGGGTATTTAACGGAATATCCGCATTGCTATCGATGTAAGTGTAGTTTGCCTGGATACCCAAGCCATCAAAAGGTGCTGGTAATGCGTCAAAGAATTTATTGACACCAATTTCCAAACCATTGATATCACCACTTCCTACATTGTCCAACCAGTTGGCTTGACCGGTGAATTCGCCAATAGCAAATCCATCAGTATTCTTTTTGAAGAAGCCTTCAACTTGTTTGTTGAACAATGCGGCGTAAGCCATGCCGCCATTTGAATCAAAGTACCACTCGACCGACAAATCGAACTGGGTTGCTTCCATCGGTTGAAGGTAGGGGTTGGTATCCTGATTCAAATTGAAGCCTTCGATAACACCGGTCTCGTCATTGATATCAGCACTGATTGTTACAAATGCCTGCATGTCAGAAAACGATGGATTCCAAATCGCTTCGGAAGCAGCAAAACGAACATAAAGATCTTCTGTTGCCTGCATGCGCAGGTTGAAGCTTGGCAATACATGAGTCTGGTTGGTTTTAGCATTCAGCGGCTCGTTAAACGCATCGAATACCACATTACCGTTTTGATCCTGTGCTTCATTACCCACCAGGAATCCTGATGCAGTATTGTCAGTTTGCACAACACGCACACCAATATTACCGTCGATTGGCATAGCCAAATCATCAAAGCCATAATTCGCCATCATGTACATAGCGACTGTTTTTTCTTCTTGCAGGTTGCGGTAAATCGGATTCTCCAGACGATCCCATTCGGAGTATACAAAGCCATCACACCACCAGGCACCGTTAGTTTCACAGTCAGCATTAACGGCGTCAGTTGTTGCGCGGAAATTTCTGGCAGCGTTGGATGAATACAAATAACCCGCGGCAGGAACAGTGACATCACCGCGCTGGAAATCATCGAACGAATAAAGGGTTAAATAATTTTCAGCTTGTTCCGGAGTCACTTTTGGAATGGTATTTTTGTCAAAACCAAACCAGGTGGCGTAACGGGTATTCCAGTCGTAACCCGTGTTAATGTTGTCTGCAGTTTTCTCAGAGAAACGCACACCGGCTTTTACCGATTTAATAATATCGCCATCAAAATCGTATTCTGCATCAATGCGACCAGTTTTAGCTTCCGCCTCATTGCGCTCAAAATGTGTCATCGCCTGGCCAAGGTTGTAATTGGCAAAGTTGGACATGTAAGCGTTATCGATAATGATCGATGGAGTCTCTGTTCCTATGCCATCCATATAGGCTTCAGCAGGAATAACTTTCAAACCAAGGGTGTAGTCATCCACATGGGCTTCAGCTTTTACGTATTGCAAATCCGCCGAGAATTTCCACTTGTCGTCCGGTGACCATTTAATTCCAGTCGCGTAATCAGTCGTTTTTGAAACGTTCTGCGCCCAGCGTGTACTGGTACCAAAATCCAGACCCCATTGCGCGGGATTGGTAACGGTCACTGTGCCGGATTCCATTGCACCGTTTGCGCTGTAAACCCAATCGTTATCGCTGGTTGGCACCAGGGCTTGATCGCCATTATGGCCTTCGAGGAAGAAAGCATTTTCGTCGTAGACGTTATCGTGTTTGGTTTGGAAGGCAGTGAAATACAATTCAGTATTTTCGTTAGGTGCCCATTGCAATGCCAGGTAGCCACCTTCACGCGTACTTTGGTGGTCGTTGCGACGCCAGTCCACACCTTTGGAAACCCAAACATCGTCGCCATCAATAGTTCTTGGCATAAACGCACGGGAATAAACCTGATCTGAACGTGTAGCCAAATCCGAGGTAGAGGCGTTCACGAGAATACCAAATTCACCGGCATCAGTTTCCCAGCGATTGCTGTACAAACCTGAGTATTCACCGTCGGTTTCTTTCATCTGATCGCCGTAGTTTGCTTTGGCTGACGCGCTAACCATTTGGCCATCGGAATCAAAAGGCATACGTGTACGCAGATTTACTGTACCGCCCAAGCCACCTTCAATCATGTCAGCTGATGGGCTCTTATAAGTATCAACGGCATACATCAATTCGGCCGGAACCGATTCAAAACTGATACCGCGACCACTGGCAGCGGAGAATACATCGCGCCCATTTAATTCAGAGCGAACTTGCGTTAAACCGCGCACGGCAACACCGCTACCTTCCGCAGCAGGGTGCTCCGCATCGTTGTTGGTGTAGCGACCAACCGTCACACCGGGAACACGTTGCAGTGCTTCAGTTACACTGCGATCCGGCAATTTACCAATGTCTTCTGCGACGATTGAATCCACAACCACGTTCGCATTTCTTTTTACATCTTGCGCCGACTGAATACTTGCGCGCTGACCCGTTACAACAACTTCTTCCAAAGCATCAGCATCATCTTGTGCAAATGAATAGGGAGCAACACCCATAGCACCCACCACCAGCGACAAGCTGGAAGCAAGTTTTATGTAAGCCGGCAATTGTTTTTTTAGAAATGTTTTTCCGAGGTTGTGCTTGTTATTAGCTGTCATGATTTTCTCCAGTTAGTATTGTAAAACTACCCCTAAAGCTATCTCCCGCTGCTGGATAAGAGATATATTCCCGCTCCCTCTACCGTGAAGCTCCCTGAATTCCCCTCGCTCTCTAGCCTTAGGGATTTCCCGGTTCTTACATCCATCAACGTAAATTGCGCTGCCGGACGTGAAGTTCTGATATGTATTTTTTGTGGTGACTTTTTGTGTGGGCTTGCCTGCTGAATGCGCGCATGGATTAATTCACCTTTACGCCATTCCAAATCAACAGTAATACCACCGCGCGCGCGCAAACCTTTTACCGAACCACTGGGCCAGCTGGATGGCAGTGCGGGCAATAAATGCAATTCATCGCCGTGGCTTTGCAGCAACATTTCAGCAATGCCCGCGCTCGCGCCAAAGTTGCCATCAATTTGAAACGGGGGATGGTTGTCCCACAAATTACTGAGGGTGCTGCGCTGTAATTGTTCACCCAATACTTTGTGCGCGCGGTTGCCATCCAATAAACGCGCCCACATGTTTACCTTCCACGCCTGCGACCAACCGGTGCCTCCATCGCCGCGTGCATTTAATGTGGCGCGCGCAGCGGCAAGCAATTCCGGGGTATTGCGCGGGTTAATATCGCGCCCCGGATGCAGTGCAAATAAATGGGAAATATGGCGATGATCATTTTTGGGATCGTCCAGATCTTCCTTCCACTCCTGCAATTGCCCCCAACTGCCAACGCGTATTCCGCGATCCAGGTGGTTTAATGTCTGCTCCAGTTTTTTTGCAAACGTTTTATCGCCACTGCGCAGCGCGGCTTCACGGGTATTGCGCAAAAGATCAAAAACAATTTGTTGCGACATAGCCGCGCCGCGCGTGAATGGCCCATGCTCGGGTGAGAAGCTGGGAGTGACAACCCACAAACCATCGCGCGGATCTTTTACTAAAAATTCCAACCAGAATTCGCTGGCACCTTTCATCAGCGGATAAGCGCGCTTGCGCAGGAATTTTTCGTCGCCTGAAAATAAATAATGCTCGTAATAATGTTGGGCTAACCAAGCTGCAGCTTCGGGTTGCCAAAAAGCGGTGGGCCAATCGATAACGCCGGTAAACCCCCATATGTTGGTATTCAGGAACAGCGTCCAACCTTTGTTTACGCCAGTCACTTTTTGCGCGGCAATAGTGCCGGGCGCAACCAGGCTATCCACAAAATCAAAAAAAGGTTCAGCCAGCTCTGGCAAGTTGGTGGTTTCTGCCAGCCAATAATTCATCTGCAAATTGATATTCACGTGGTAGTCCGCATTCCACGGCGGCGTAGTGGAGTTGTTCCATACACCTTGCAAATTGGCGGGCAGCGAGCCGGGGCGCGAAGAGGCAATTAATAAATAGCGACCAAATTGGAAATAAGTGGCTTCCAGGCTGCGATCCAGATTGGCATTACCTTTTTGATAACCCGCCAATAATTGCGGCGTGGTGAGTTTGGCAAGCGGGGCGTTGGGTTCCTGGCCTATGTCCAAAACCACACGATTAAAAAGTGCCTGGTGATCAGCGCGGTGCGTGTTTTGAATTTGCGCAAAGGATTTTTTAATCGCCTTATCCAGCTGCGCCGTCAAACGCTGGTGCGGATGTACACCGCGATAGTTGGGGTAGCGCAGGGCATAGTCTGTGCCTGCCACCATTAAAATCACCACTGAATCGGCGCCAGTGATTTGAATTTTATTGCCCGCTACTGCGCTGATTTCACCGCCCTGGTTGAGGAACTGGATTTGGGTTTCAAATTGCAAACCGTTGCTGTGCAATTTGCCGCTGGCGGTTATCCGGCCCTGATCAAGTTTTACATTCAGGCTGCGGTTATCCGGCACCTGCAGGCTGGCAGAGAACGAAATGCTGGCGGGTTGGTCGGCGGAATATCTCATCGCGATAACGCCATCGGGGTAACTCGCCAGATATTCGCGGCGGTAATTTACGCCAGCCTGCGAATAGCTGACATTCACCTGTGCATCGCCCAACAGCAGCTCGCGGCGATAATCACTTACAGGTGCGGGTTCAGCAGCACTGACACCGCTGTCATTTTCGCTCGACACAATGACCAGGTCGCCAAATGTCTGGTAGTCACCGTAGGCGCTAATTTTACGACCGAGCATTTTGGCGGCGGCCTCTGGCGCTATAGCGCCCTGCTCGTCAATGGTATTGCGAACCTGGGCCAGCTTGCCGCCTTGGGGACTGTCGGGCCAGCCAAAGTCGTAACCCTGCGCACCGGGGCCGCCGGTCCAGAGCGTTTTTTCATTGAACTGGATGCGATCCTCTTGCACACCACCGACAATCACCGCGCCCATAGCGCCATTGCCAATGGGTAAGCCTTCACGCTCCCAGTCGGCAGCGGGCGCATCGAACCAGATGGGCGCCAAGGTCTCCGACTGCACAGATGCACCCACCAATAACAGCATCAGGCCCAAGGGCGAGATACTGGCGAGCAAGGCAGATGAACTCAGGCGGGGGCTAGGCAAGGGATTACTCCGGAAAGGTAGAATCTATATGGTATATATGACTATATGAGCGAATATTAAGGTAATGATTTTATCGGTGCAAGCTTTATCACCTATAACAAAAATGGCGCCTATTTCGTGATACCAAAAGAAACATTTCTGCCAATTTCACGCCCGGCTTACTGATCTAATGTCTGCAAAAAGCTGGCATGGGAGGGAGCAAGAGCACAGCCTTTGGAAATCGCTGCGCGCATTTTGTCCATGATGGAATGGATTTTTAACGGATCGGGAGACTGCGCAAGACCATCGGGGTTTAGTCCAAAACCGGCAAACATACTGACCCAGCTCTCCTCTACAAAGGATTCCTGCTCCAGCAACTTCACTCGTCCCTGCGCCTTGAATACAGCGATTTTTTCTGCCAGTGGTGGGGGAATCTCCATTGTCCTCACTGCCTGCCACAGCGGTTCCGGGCGACCATTGAGCCGGTAATGCAATATGATGAAGTCGCGAATGCGCTCGTATTCAAGCCGGTTGAGGCGGTTGGCTTCAGCGACCTGTTGGTCGTTAATCTCATAGTTCACCAAAAACGCCGCAAGCTTGCTAATACCGGTTTGGATGAGGGAAATACTGGTGGATTCCAGCGGCTCCAAAAAGCCGCTGGACAAGCCAATCGCCACACAGTTTTTGTGCCAGAATTCGCGGCGCATGCCGGTGTTAAAACGAATCAAACGCGGCTCAGTGAGCAACTCCCCCTTTAGGTTTGCCAGCAGTTCGGCACGCGCCTGATCCTCGCTGATAAACCGGCTGGAATAAACGTAACCATTGCCCACCCGATGCTGCAGGGGAATATGCCACTGCCAGCCGGCACTGCGCGCACTGGAGCGGGTAAAGGGATCAGGCTCGGCCAGACTCCGGGTTTGCACCGCGAGTGCTGAATCGCTCAACAGCCAATGACTCCAGTCCTCGTAGCCCACTCCCAAGGCCTGTTGGATTAGCAGCGCGCTCATACCCGAGCAGTCCACAAACAAATCGCCATGTAGCGATTGACCAGACTCCAATTCCAGCGACTGGATAAAACCGCTGTCAGGATCGAGCCGGACCTGCTGGATCTTGCCCTCAACACGCGTCACACCGCGCTGCTCGGCGTAGTTGCGCAGGTACTTTGCAAACAGCGAGGCGTCAAAATGGTAGGCATAGTTATACCAGGCAAGGCGGCTGTCACTGTCAAAACTAGGCTGGGCAAACTTGCCTGCACTGGCCAATTGGGTACAGAGGCAAAACTCGCCCAGATTGGCGCTATAGCCCTGTGTTTTCGCCGACCACCAGGTTTGGTAGAAGGGGCGATCTTCTATGGCGACACCGTAGCCGGCAAAGGGGTGAAAAAAAGCCTGCCCCGGTGCTGACCAGCCATCAAACTCAATCCCCAATTTGAAGGTGGCATGGGTCGCGGCGATAAATTCACTCTCCTTAACACCCAGATGCTGGATGAACTGATGGATACCGGGCACGGTTGCCTCACCTACCCCCACAGTGCCAATCAGTTCGGATTCCACCAGCGTGACATCCAGATCCGTATTCTCCAACCAGCGGGCCAGATAGGCGGCCGTCATCCAGCCGGCTGTACCACCGCCGGCAATCACTATCTGCTTAACAGGCTTATTGGGCATCAAGACTCCGCAACCAAAATAATCGCTCTTTAAAACAATATTGTCATTTGGACAAGATGCTTGATATTAAGCCTGCATTTTTATTGGCACAAGCATTATCACCAGTGCAAAAAGTTTATTTTGTAACTGGCACGGCTGTTGCCACTAATTGGGAAACAGCAGTTATCAACCCCCTTCCGTGCAGATAAATGCACCGGAATGCAGCGAATTTTCTTGAAAAGAGCGATAGCAATCATGGGAACAGGCACTATCATCATGCATAACCCCTCTTTTTCTGCACCAATGGGTGGCAAGGGTTCAGCCCAATTTGTCAGGTTTTGCGAGGAGTACCAGCAGCGGCTGGATGCACTCACTCTGCTGAAACAACTTATCCATATGATTAAAGCGGTGCAGCGACACCGGGGGATGTCGATGGGCGCCCTGGGGGGTAACACCCTGTTCCGCAGTGAACTCATCCTGCTGCAGACGCAATTAGAGCGCCGCCTGGAGCTGGTGCAAGCTTTTGCAGCGCGCAGCTTGAACCTGTTAAGCCCACGGGACAGGGACAACCTGAGCAATGCCTGGCTCACCATCAGCCGCGATTGGCAACAGGATGCGGTAGTGGACAACTACGAACTTCACTGTCACCTGATTGAGCAGTTGCTGAGCATGGTTGCAGCGCTGGGCAAACAACTGGAGTTGCCGACCTCCCAGGCGTTGTTGCAAACCGAGCGCAGTGGCCAGGAGCAAACCAGCGAGGGCAACAGCTACCCCAACCGTTTCAAATATCTTGAGGTGCTGCATTTTTCCACGCGCCTGATGCCCGCCGTTGCCGAACAAATAGGCCGTATTCGCGCACTTTCCACCTACGCTTCGGCACTGGGCTATTGCGATAAGGATGTGACCAGCAAACTGCGCTACGCCATCCAGTGCACCCGGGTAAACAATGAAAAACTGCGCCATCAAACCAAGCGACTGGAGGGGCTGCTGGATAAAGACCTGAGCCTGCTGGCGCAGCTGAAAAGCTATGAAATCAAGCTCGATTTCCTGCTCAGCATGGTGGAGAGCGATGTGGTTAATCCACATCAGATCAATGCCGATAGTCATCGCCTGTTTGTGCTGGCCTCAGACATTATCGACATGTATTTGAAGGTGGTGGACGAAGGTGTGCACCTGCTCACCGACTGGCATGAGCAGGACATAGAGCTTTGGCTGGAACAGGTGTAGCGCCTGACGTGTCTCTGCGGGCCTTGTCTCTGTTGGGAGAGCGCCTAGAATAGCGGCTAACTATCGCTCAATTCTATCGCTCAATTCTGCAGCGCCACCCTTGCGGAGACTTTGCTCCATGCGCTATCACCCCATCCAGACACCCCGGTTAGGCCTTTTGCCACTCAGCCTTATCAGTGTGCTAGCAACGGCGCAAACCACCACAACAAGCGCGCCGGAAATGCCGCAGGAGGCCATGAATAGCTGTTTGCAAGCCTCGGTTACCAGCGCAGCCTCGGGTATGACGGTGGCCGAATTACGTCAGGCCTGTCAGTTATTGTACGAACAGCAATTGCAAAGCGCGGGCGATAGCGAACAACATCCGGCACAGCTGACCGAAGCAACTATTGCCGGCGATCACTCCAGTGACAACGAATACGACCGACTGCTCAAGCGACGCATGACACTGGAGGCGCTTAACCGCTCCAACCGGTTCATGCTTACACCGCATAAAATCAATTATTTTTACCCCGCCAGTTATACCCGCACCCCCAACGAGTCACCCTACCGGGACAACGCCAATGAATCGCTAAGCGACCTGCGCAATGTGGAGGCGGACTTCCAGCTGAGCGTAAAGATCCTCCTGCGCGAGGACATATTCGGCGAAAATGGCCACCTCTACCTAGGTTATACCAATCACTCCCTGTGGCAGCTTTACAGCGACTCAGACTCGGCCCCTTTTCGCGAGACCAACCACCAACCGGAGTTGATTCTGAGCTTTACCAATGACTGGGAAATTCTGGGCTTTCGCAACGTACTCAACGACCTGATCCTCAACCATCAATCCAACGGTCAGGGCGGCCTGCTGTCGCGCAGCTGGAACCGGGCGATGTTTAACAGCGTGTTCGAGCGAGGCAATTTTGCCTTTGCGTTCAGCCCCTGGTATCGCCTGCCGGAGGCCGAACAGGAATACCCCGGCGACCCGGACGGCGACGACAACCCGGACATCACCGACTATCTGGGCAACTTTGAATTAAACGCGGCCTACCAGCGCAACGATGATATTTACAGCCTGATGCTGCGCGACAGCCTGGACGGCACCAGCCGCGGCGCTATTGAGCTGGGCTGGAGCTTCCCCATTAGCAGCAACCTGCGCGGCCAGTTCAAATACTTTAATGGTTACGGCCACAGCCTGATCGACTATAACGTGGATCTTGAAGTATTTGCCCTGGGCATAGTTTTTACCGACTTGTTCTAGGTGGATACCCAACTCTGTGACACGCAGGAAGGCTGCCGGACAAACGCCGGGACAGACCAGAAAGCAAAACGCCGCGCTTGATGCACGGCGTTTGTGGGCCGGGTTGAATCAGGAAATAGCTAATAAGCCTCGCCCAAACGTTCAACCAAATCCCGAATAGACTGCAGTGACTCGTTGGATGCATCGATAATGGAAAACCCCATCCAATATTTGCCAGCCAAATCCGCTTCGCGCGCCCACAGGCAATCTACCCCAAGCTGAATCACCATCTGATCGTTGATCGGCTCGGGCAAATGCAAATCCAGGGTATAGAGGCGATCCTCTTCCAGTGCCACATCGCCCATGACCATTAACCCCTGGGTGTGGATATTCACCAAACGCCCCAGATACTGATCGCGCAGACTGTCGTAAACGTCTACATCGCCCTGGATGATGTGCCGCTCCAAGTCGCGGTCGTGTTCTTTGCTGCAGTTGTGACTCATGAGGCAGCTCCGGTTTTCAGGTGATCCGCACGCTCGTTGAGGTGGTGATAGATATTCTCCAACGCCCGCTCAAAGAAGGGTTTGGTGCTCCCGGCAATAATGCGTGCGCGCCCGGCGATCATGTCGCGCGCCAATTGCAGGCCACCCGCCAGCGATACCTTGCGCCCCTGCTGATCCACCAACATGTAGTGCTGGGTCTTTTTGTTGTACCAGGCCACTTTCAAACGCTTGCCGCCGTCAAACTCAAACCAGGTGCCAAACTCCACCATCCTCAAACTTTCCACCAACTTGGCTTCCTCCGCGGAGACGGGATGCTGCTGGGCAACAACATGGCCCGCTTTTTCTGCCGCTAACAGCTCCAACTTGGTTCGCATTGGGGCCGGTGCAGGCTCGGCCTTGCGACTGAGCAGCGCCATACGCTGCAATGAGGCGACGGCATCGAGCAGCTTGCGCCCTTTGGCCTGCTCATAACCTATAGTCTCAAACCCACGCTCCAGGGTAGACAGAAGGCCATCCTGCAACTCCATGTGTTTGACCTTATCCTGCTGGGTGGTTTTAGGCTCCAACGACCAGAGCAGATCATCGATCACTCTAAGCGCCCTCGCCCAGCTTTCCGATTTGTCGCCGTAGCGCAGCAACACAAACGACAGGTAATCCGACCAGGGCTGCAATAACAGCAGCAAAATCGCCGAGGGCATGTCGCGGTTATCGGTGCGGCTGCGCACCTCGTGGTTCACTTGCAACTTGGCTTCGCGCAGTTTTTCTTCGCCCTGGGCTTTTTCCAGTGCGCGGCGCTCCATCAACTCCTGGCGGCGGGCAACGTTGTTGGTGTATCCGTTAAACTCAATCAGCAGCTCGGCAAAAATGCGCACGTCATTTTTGAATTCATGCAGCAGGCGAAACACCGTGGTTTTAATCTTGGTGAAAATATCGTACTGGTCGCTGCCGTCGTTGCTTACCCAGCGCACTCCGGCTTCTGCCAGACTGTTGAGTAACACTCGCGCCGGGTGTTCCGGTTGCTCAAAAAAACCTTTATCGATAAACGCAATTTTCAAAAAAGGTGTATGTAAATAGCTCAGCAAAGCTTTGACGGAATCGGGCAGGTGATCGTCGGACAGCATGTATTCAAACAACATACCCACCAAATCAATGGTCTGCATGTCGCCCGCTTCCACCGCGCCGTTTTCGTTTTCGCTGGCGATCTGCTGCATCATTTGGCGACTGACCTCAGCCACACTCTGCACTGGAATAACTGCGGGCGCCGCTGTTTCCTGATCTGCCAGCGCCTGCTGGCTGAGTTGGAGTGCCTGTGCCTGCATCTGATCCAGCACATTCACCAGTTGCGGGCTGGTATAGACCTGCAACTGCGCTGGCGGTGTTTGCGGCACAGCCGCTGTCGGGGCTGGCTGGGCGGCAGCATTTGCCTGTATCGCCGGCATCATCTGGGTAACGTGGGTTTGCAATAATCGAATAGCGTTTAGCAGGCTATTTTGATACTGGATATCGTTGGGGTTGAGCACGCCATTTAACAGCTTGTCACTCGCGCGGCGCTGGTGTTGCTGCGCATCCACCGCTTGCTGCTGTGCGCTGGCTTCGGCGCGGTGTTGCTCTGATGGGTCATCCTGAATCGCGTCATCGCGCAGGCTCTCGGGTTTGTCATGGGCCACCACAAAACGCAGATTGGGCAGCAGATTTTGGCGAATCAGGTAATCGTTCAGCTCGTTATAAAGCTCACCCAACATGCCAACTACATCCTGATCAAACAGCTTGTAGCCGATGATCTTGGTTTTTACATCCACATCCAGATTGGTGAGCACCCTGCGCAAGGCTTCGCAAAACTGCACCGGGCTTGCCGGATTGGTGCGCTCATCGATCTTTTCGCCATCATTAAGCAGCGCCAAACGCTGTTGTAGGGCCCAGAGATTTTCTGCAAAAAAATTATCCGCGCGATGGGTGATGGAGGTAATAGCGATGGTTTCTTCCAAATCGGAATGTTCCACGAGAGAGAGAATATCGCCACTGAAACGCTCTTCCCCGGTCAGGGTATTGAGCGATTTGTTTTTAAATTTCACAAAACCATTGGCCAAATGCTGGCAAAACTCCTGCTCCGCTGCTTGCTGCACCGCGCTCAACAGGTTTTGGATTTCGTAGAGCGCCACCTGGTCTTTATTGGATTTTGCCTGTTCGGCAATCTCCAAAATCTGCTTACACCACTCGCGCCAAAAGTTGGGGAAAACACGGTAGGCAAAACCGCGCGTCAAATCGCGGCAATGTTTGAGATGTTCGATGATGAGTTGTTCCGACATAGCCACACTGGAGTATTGCGAAGGTTTAGTCGCATCGCTACCTGGCAAGCCTGTACTGCCCACACCGGAGTTGTGCATACCTGAGTTCTGCATAAAAATTCCGTACTGATCCATGAGATTCATATTCCTTAGCCCCTGCCATTAATACCCAATCAGGGACCTCTGCGAACCTTATTCCGCTGATCGTTTGGTCAACTCACGACCTGCGATAGTTTAAAAAGGTTGTCCTGAGCGACAATCTTAGCAGTTTGCGCTCGATGTTTCACAGAATAGCGCGGCTTCTCCCCCTCAGCGAGCAAAAAATAATCAGCCCGCCGCCATCAGGTTTTAGCCCCACCTTGGTGCACCCTCATACCTACCTCAAGACAGTGTCGCACCAAAAAAAGGCAGTCATCGAGCACCAGCCACCACACCGGTTTATCACGCAAATGCTGTAACTAGCGCCAACACTGGTGGCCCGTCATAAATTCCAGACTTGGCACCTATATTGCGAGGGTGAACACTGAAAAAACTGACTCGCACTCTGGGCGGTCGGGCTATTCACACAATTGATTAATAGGGAGCTAGGGTTCCGGTCGTGGCAGTTGCCACTGATGCCTGGTCCGAGAGCTCTCGACCTCTAACCGCCTCTCACAGGCGCGGGGTTACACGGCGGGACAAAAGCCCGGGAGATGATTGGCCTAATCGCCAGAGCGCTCTCTTTCTTTTTGTTAAGTCGCCGCTGTATACCCATAGCCTTGGAGGTTTATTTATGTTGCATTATTCCCGTCTGCATAAGCTATTACTCGCCCTTACACTTGGCCTAAGCGCCAACCTCGCCAGTGCGGCCGAGCCCTTCAAGGTCTGCTGGTCGATTTATGTTGGCTGGATGCCCTGGGGCTACGCCGCCGAACAAAAAATCGTCGATAAGTGGGCGAGCAAATACGGCATAGAAATAGAAGTCGTACAAATCAACGATTACATAGAATCCATCAACCAATATACCGCCGGCGAGTTTGATGGCTGCGTAATGACCAATATGGATGCCCTTACCATTCCCGCCGCTGGTGGCGTGGATTCCACAGCTCTCATCGTGGGCGATTTCTCCAACGGCAACGATGGTGTTGTGCTCAAAGGCGCCAACAAAACCCTCAAAGATATCAAAGGCCAGCAAGTCAACTTGGTAGAGCTGAGCGTGTCCCATTATTTATTAGCGCGCGCACTGGAATCGGTCGGCCTGCAAGAATCCGATGTCAAAGTCGTCAACACGTCCGATGCGGATATGGTTGCCGTTTATAGCTCCAAGGATGTCACCGCCGTGACCACCTGGAACCCATTGCTGAGTGAAATACTCGCCCAACCTAACAGCACCAAAGTGTTCGACTCCTCGCAAATCCCCGGCGAAATTATGGATTTGATGGTGGTGAATACCGCGACCCTGCAAAAAAATCCCGCTTTGGGTAAAGCGCTGGTAGGCGCTTGGTACGAAATCATGGCCACCATGAGCGGCAGCGACAAGGCTGCAACCGCTGCAAAAACGGCGATGGCAGTTGCCTCAGGCACCGATCTTGCGGGTTACGAGGCGCAACTAGCCAGCACCAAGATGTTTTACACCCCCCAAGCGGCACTGGAGTTAGTGAATAGCGATGCCCTGCTCACCACCATGCAAAAAGTGGCTGAGTTTTCCTTTGATCACGGACTCCTGGGCGAAGGCGCACCCGACGCTGAATTTATTGGCGTTGCTGGGCCCAAAGGCATTTACGGCAATCAACAAAACGTAAAACTGCGTTTTGATACCACTTATATGCAAATGGCAGCGGATAAAAAACTTTAACCCACTCCCGACTTTCCCCTTGGTAAGGGGAGGAGCTTTTAGTGCCCTCCTCTTATTAAGGGGGAGGGTCAGGGTGGGGTTAACAGACAAATTACACAGCGATAAAAACATGAAACGATTAATTAATCTCACCCCATCAAAACCGCTAAAACTGCTGTTGTCTATTTTGCCCTTTGCGTTAATTTTGGTGATTTATTTAATCGCTTCCGATGCACGCCTTGCGGAAAACGCCAACGACAAATTGCTACCCAGCTTTTCGCAAATGGGCAGCGCTATACACAACCTCGCGTTTGAACCCAGCAAACGAACCGGCGAGTATTTATTTTGGCAGGACACGCTCAGCAGCTTGCAGCGTTTGGCGCTCGGTATTTTTATCGCCGCCATGCTAGGTTTCACTATCGGCTTGCTCACCGGCGCACTACCCATCATTCATTCACCGCTCGCACCGCTATTGACGATTATCTCACTGGTGCCACCCATGGCATTACTACCGGTGTTATTTATTGTGTTTGGTTTGGGTGAGCTGTCCAAAATTGCGCTAATTGTGATTGGCGTAGCCCCGTTTATTGCACGCGATATTCAACGTTGCACGCAAGAAATTCCACTCGAACAACTCGTTAAAGCGCAAACACTGGGTGCATCCACCTGGCAAATTATGGTGCGCGTATTAACACCACAATTGTTGCCGCGCCTGATTAATGCCGTGCGCTTATCGCTCGGCGCTGGCTGGTTATTTTTAATTGCGGCTGAAGCCATCGCCTCCACCGATGGTTTGGGTTATCGCATTTTTTTAGTACGTCGTTATATGTCGATGGATGTGATTCTGCCTTACGTTGCCTGGATCACCCTGCTCGCCTTTTTAGTGGATTGGTTGCTGGCAAAAATTAACCTCTGGTGCTTCCCCTGGCACAGCGCCGGCAATCAACGCTAAGCACACATCGAGTTGCACCATGAGCGTAATTCCTTTTGATAAATCCCTGCTTGAAAAACAAAGAGCCAAAGCCATGCCGATGATCCAAACTAAAAATCTGTGGAAAAACTATGGCGACAATGTGGTGCTGGAGCGCCTGAATATCAGCGTCAATGCCGGCGAATTTATTACCATGGTGGGCACCTCCGGCTGCGGCAAAAGTACCTTTTTAAAAATGTTGTTGGGGATGGAAACGCCGAGTAGCGGCGACTTGTTGTTGGATGGAAAAACTATTCCCAGCGAGCCGGATCAAGCGCGCGGCATTGTGTTTCAACAATACTCAGTATTTCCGCATTTGACTGTACTGCAAAATGTGATGATTGCGCGCGAGTTTGAACACTCGCCGCTCTTGGGGAAATTATTCGGCAAACAAAAGCAACAGGTCATGGAGGAAGCAAAGGCGTTGTTGGACTCAGTGGGTTTAAGCCACGCCATTAGCCGTTACCCGCACGAATTATCCGGTGGCATGAAACAGCGACTGGCCATTGCCCAAGCGCTGATTCGCAAACCACGAATTTTATTACTGGATGAACCCTTCGGTGCACTCGACCCCGGCATTCGCGCTGACATGCATCAATTAATTTTAAAACTCTGGCAGGAACATAAGCTCACCGTGTTTATGGTGACTCACGATTTAAGTGAAGGTTTTTATTTAGGTACGCGCCTGTGGGTCTTCGATAAATTGCGGCGCGACAATCAAGCACCCAGCGCTTACGGCGCCAGTATCACTTACGACTTGCCTATTACCAAACGCACGCAGGAACTACCACCAGAATTAACCACCATCACCAAAGCAATAACCGGTGAAACCCAAGCAATAAAAAGTGAAACCCAGTCATGAGCAAAACACATTACACCACTACCCTGCCCGGCAATGGCCACTGGTCATTGGAGTTGCGCCGCGGCAGTTTTATGAAAATAACCGACCTCACGGGCGGCGCTAATGTTGGCATGTTGTTTTATAACCCGCGCAATTTATTGGAACGCTATAACGCGCCCGATACACTCAAGTGCCAACACACGTTTAAATTACAGCGCGGTAATTGTTTGTATTCCGATATGGGCAGAATTTTTGCCTCCATTATTGAGGACTACTCCGCCAATGGCGCAGGCAATTGGCACGATACCGTTTGTGGCAACAGCACCGCACAGATCATTGAACAACAATTTGGCAAACGCGATTACCAGCGCGACCGCAACCAGTGGCTACAAAATGGCCAGGATGCTTTTTTAGTCGAGCTAGCCAAATACGGTTTGGGTCGTGCAGATATGGCCGCAAACATCAACTGGTTTAGCAAAGTTATCGCCGACAATTACGGCAACATCACCTTGGACACCAGCAATCACGCCAAAGGCAATAGTGTCACCCTGCGCTTTGAAATGGATACCCTGGTGATTATGCACGGCTGCCCTCATCCGTTAAATAAATCCAGCAGTTATCCATTTACTTCCGTACAAATTGAATTGGGCGAAGCTGACCCAATCGCTGAGGATGACTATTGCAAAAATTTCTGCCCCGAAAACCAACGCGGTTTTCACAATAATCAACTCTATTATTTGGCAGCGAACCCGAGGTAAACCATGTCACTTAACACCATTCCATTAAACACCATGTCACTAAAAACCAGCCATTTGCACCCGGAAACGGCAACCGCTCGTTATCATGTTAAAGCCGGCGATTATTTTTTGGGTGAAATAAAACAGGGGCAAATTTTTCGCATTGTGGATTTGGAGGGCAACCAAGCTGCCGATGTATTGTTTTACAACGCGCAAGACCCCAGCGAACGCTACAGCGCTATGGACACTATTCGCGCGCAAGGCAATTTGTATTTAAGCGCAGGCACAAAATTAATTTCTAACGCTAACCGCGAATTGTTAGAAATTGTAGCCGACACCTGCGGCCGCCACGACACGCTCGGCGGAGCCTGTGCCACCGAGAGTAATACGGTGCGCTACAGCCTGGAAAAGCGCTGCATGCACGCCTGTCGCGATAGCTGGATGCTGGCGATTGCCGAACATCCGGAGTTTGGTATTCGCAAACGCGACATCACCCATAACATTAATTTTTTTATGAATGTGCCTGTGACCAGTAATGGCGGACTCACCTTTGCCGATGGCATTTCCGCACCGGGAAAATACGTGGAGCTGCAAGCCAAAATGGATATTGTCATGCTGATTTCCAACTGCCCGCAATTAAACAACCCTTGCAACGGCTACAACCCAACACCGATAGAAGTGATTGTGTGGAATTAAATTAATGTTTGAAAATGCGTAGATTGGAAGAGCTCAGCGACTTCCGGCATACAGAAATAATTGCATTCGAAACTCTTCAATGGACGACCATTGTCGTATTAAAAACCCAGCAGGACGACCTGCCGGAGCAGAGCATGTTTACTAAAGTATTAATCGCCAACCGTGGCGCCATTGCCACCCGTATCATTCGCACGCTGAAAAAACTCAATATTGTGGCTGTTGCCGTTTACGCCGAAGCCGATGCTGACTCCCTGCATGTGCGCCTCGCCGATGAAGCCTATTGTTTAGGCGAAGGCGCAGCAGCACAGACCTATTTGGATCGTCAAAAAATAATTGCGATTGCACAGCAAACCGGTGCTCAGGCTATTCATCCCGGCTATGGTTTTTTAAGTGAAAATGCCAGGTTTGTGGCTGAATGTGAAGCCGCCGGTTTGGTATTTATTGGGCCCACCGCCGAGCAAATGCTCACCTTTGGTTTAAAACACAAAGCGCGCGAGCTGGCGCAAGCTGCTGGTGTGCCGCTCTGCCCCGGCACCGATTTATTAACCGACCTGGCTGCTGCCAAAAAAGCCGCACAGCAAATTGGTTATCCAGTCATGTTAAAAAGTACCGCAGGCGGCGGTGGTATAGGCATGCAGTTATGCAGTAGCGAAGCGGATTTAACCAGTGCGTTTGATTCCGTTAAACGCTTGGGAAAAAATAATTTTGCGGACGATGGTGTATTTTTAGAAAAATTTATCGCCGCCGCGCGCCATATTGAAGTGCAAGTGTTTGGCGATGGCAATGGCAAGGCGGTAGCGATTGGCGAGCGCGATTGTTCCAGCCAGCGCCGCAATCAAAAAGTCATTGAAGAATGCCCCGCACCCAATTTGCCGGATATCCAGCGTAATGCAATGCAACGTACCGCTGAACAGTTACTCGCCTCGGTGAATTATCGCAACGCCGGCACGGTAGAATTTATTTACGATTCCAATACGCAACAATTTTATTTTTTGGAAGTCAACACTCGCCTGCAAGTAGAACATGGCGTGACTGAGGAAGTGTTTGGTGTAGATTTAGTAGAGTGGATGCTACGCCAGGCAGCGAATGAATTAGGTGATATCCAAGCACTGAGCGCAGCCTTATCGCCGCGCGGCCATGCCATTCAAGTGCGCGTCTACGCGGAAGATCCGGCGCTGAACTTTCAACCCTGTGCTGGTCTGTTAAGCAAAGTCGAATTTCCACCAACTCATCAACAGCTGCGCATCGACCACTGGATTGAAAGTGGTATAGAAGTACCCGCCTACTTTGACCCCATGCTGGCCAAAATCATCGTCAAAGGCAAGGACCGCAACCAAGCGCTGAACAATTTGACGCTTGCGCTGGATAATACCTACCTCTACGGCATAGAAACCAATATCGGCTATTTACGCTGCCTGTTAAAAGATGAAACGCTATTGCACGGCCGCATGACCACTCGCTATTTAAATAATTTTGTATTTACACCTGCGCGCATTGATGTGCTGCAAGGCGGCACACAGACCACTATTCAGGACTTCCCCGGGCGCACTGGTTACTGGCATGTCGGCGTGCCCACCTCCGGGCCATTTGATAATTATTCGTTTCGTTTGGCGAATCGCTTGATCGGCAACAGCGAAACCGCCGCCGGTTTGGAAATTACTCTGCAAGGACCAAGCTTAAAATTTAATTGCGATACCCGAATTGTATTAACCGGCGCGAGTATCGAGGCAAAAATCAATGAACAGAGCATCGCGCTGTATCAAGTCGTCGCCATCAAAGCCGGGCAAATTTTGCAGCTGGGGCGTATTAGCGACAGAGGTGTGCGCACTTATCTTGCAGTTGCCGGTGGCATTCAATGTCCGGATTATTTGGGTGCAAAATCTACCTTTACCCTAGGTCAGTTTGGCGGTCATAACGGGCGGGCTTTACGTACCGGCGATGTGCTCGCACTCAGTGCAGATGAATGCAACCCGGCAATCAATACACCTGAATTTAGTGCCGCATTAACAACTGACATTAGCAACCATTGGCAAATGCGCGTTATTTATGGGCCACACGGCGCGCCGGATTTTTTCACTGAAAAAGATATCAACACTTTTTTTACTACCGACTGGGAGGTTCACTACAACTCCAGTCGCACCGGTGTGCGTTTAATTGGCCCCAAACCCGAATGGGCGCGCAGCTCCGGCGGTGAAGCCGGCATGCACCCCTCAAACATTCACGATAACGCCTACGCCTTTGGAACGGTGGACTTCACTGGCGACATGCCCGTTATTCTCGGGCCAGACGGACCATCACTCGGCGGTTTTGTTTGCCCAGCCACAGTGATTAGCGCCGATTTATGGAAACTCGGCCAAGTACGCGCGGGCGATAAAATTCGTTTTATCCCAGTGACTGTCGCCGATGCTGTAGCTATTGAAAAAAATCAAAACCAATCCTTACTCACACTGGAACCACAGCCCTGTCACTGGCGCATGACGATCCCAACATCACCTATTGTTAAAACTCTGGAGGCTGCTGAATTCGGTGAAAACATTGTTTATCGTGTAGCGGGCGATCATTTTCTGCTAGTTGAATACGGCGCGCTGGAGCTGGATATTAAACTGCGTTTCCGCGCTCATGCACTGATGCAATGGTTGGAAAAAAATACCCTCAATGGTTTGCGCGAATTAACACCGGGGATCCGCTCGCTGCAAATTCATTATGACAACCAGCAGTTATCGCTCGCGCAATTATTAGTGCACCTTGAACGTGGCGAGCGCGAGCTGATGACACAACTCGCACAACTGAGTGTACCTTCACGCATTGTGCATTTACCCCTCAGCTGGGATGACGAAGCTTGTCAGCTCGCCGTACAAAAATATATGCAATCCGTGCGCGCCAATGCTCCCTGGTGCCCCAGCAACCTGGAATTTATTCGCCGCATTAACGGTTTGGATTCTATCGCGGAGGTAAAACAGATTTTATTTAATGCCTCCTATTTGGTGATGGGGCTGGGCGACGTGTATTTGGGCGCGCCAGTTGCAACGCCGATTGATCCACGCCATAGGTTAGTCACCACCAAGTACAACCCTGCGCGCACCTGGACCGCCGAAAACTCCGTCGGTATCGGCGGCTCTTATTTGTGTATTTACGGCATGGAAGGCCCGGGTGGCTATCAATTTGTGGGGCGCACCCTGCAAATGTGGAATCGCTATCGCCAAACGACTGAATTTAAACAGCCCTGGTTATTGAACTTCTTCGATCAAATTCGTTTTTATGAAGTGAGCGCCGAAGAACTTAAAACCATTCGCAAAAATTTTCCTCAGGGCCGCTACCCCATTAAAATTGAAGAGAGTCATTTCAGCTTGAGTGAATACCTGAATTTTATTGGGCATAACCAAGAGTCTATTGCACAATTTACCCAACAACGTGAGCAAGCCTTTGATGAAGAGCTAGCGCGTTGGCATGCCAATGGCCAATTCAATTACGAGCAAGTCGAGCTGACCGAAGAAGATGGCGACACCGAGTTGCCTGAGCAGGCTATTCGCGTCGACAGCTCGGTTTCTGGCAGTGTATGGCAGACCCAAGTCGCTGTTGGGCAAGTAGTACAAGCAGGCGATGTATTGCTGATTTTGGAATCCATGAAAATGGAAATTAACATCACCGCTCACTGCGCAGGCAAAGTCACTCATTTATTAAAAGCCGATGGCGCGCGCGTACAAGCAGGACAAACGCTGGTAGTGTTGGAACCGCTGGAATAGTGCTGGAACCATTGGGATAAATCGCGTTTACCAGAAGCAAAAAAACCGGCAGATGCCGGTTTTTTTGCTAATTCAAGCAATTGAATACTTGCCTTGGTGATTAATCAAACACCATCACCTCATAGGTTAACCCAAACTACGTTGATCACGCAGGCTGCCAATAACAGCTTCCAAGGCACGATCAAACAACATACCGTCATCCAATATGGTTAGACGTTTGGTTTGCAGGGCAATTGCCAAACTTTCGCGGCTTTCCTCCGCTACTTTCATACCGGAGCGATTAACAAAAATATATTTACCAACCGAGCGAATAATCGCCGCTAAACGACAGCGATATTTTTCACCAGCTTCACCCTGCATTTCAAACCAAGTGCCTTGAGTAATGTTATTAACCAGCGCCAGGTGTTGAGGGTCGGCCACAATAGCTTCAACCACTGGTTCAACTATTTGCTCAACCAGAGTTGAATCCACAGCTTGCTCAATAACGACTGGCGATGGCTGTGCCTGAACCTCACTCACAACAGGCTCACTCTCAGCCAGAGCCGGTGCTTCAACTACTGGCTTTTCCACAACCGGTGTAATTATCGCTTGGGATCTGGCCTGGGCATCAGCCATAGCCGCTTTCATACTTGCCGCTTTTGCAGCCATTTCCTGCGCCTTTGCAGCGACATCAACAGCGGGCGCAGAGGGTGCAACAGGTTTGGTATCACCACGCAATCTAGCTAAATGAACCATTTCAAGCTGCTTGAACAAATTGCCGGTTTCAAACGGGCTAAATGAAATACTTTCCAAACCGGTGCGCAGCTTTTGCAAGAGTTCAGGCACTAGCTTCAATAGTTTTTGACGGTTATCGCCCTCCATAGGGGCAACAACACTCCACACCAACTGCTGGGCTGTAAGGGTACAACGGCGCCATTCATCACTCTCAACGCCCTGCTTCAGTGAGGTAATGAACATTACGTTTGCCCAGGCTTCACGCAGCAATTTAGTCACTGCCAGTGGCAGGTCGCGCCCTTGGGTGATGCGATTTAATTCTGCATCAACCTGTGCACGAGCGCGCTCTGATTTTGCTTTGCCATCTTCCGCATCAATCGTGCGCTGCTCAAGAATTTGTGCGCGACGTTTTTCCTTGTCCAGATAGGAGCGAAAATCAACCAACAACCGCTCAAATAACCCAATATCTGTATCGAACTCAGCGACTATGGTTTGTACCATCTCTTCCATTTTAGCGAAGAGGGTATCTTTACGTTGATTCTCCTCGGTGGGTTCTTGCCACCCCAGACAAGCCATAGCCATTTCATTCAGCAATCTACGCGCAGGGTGTCCGCCTTTACTGAAAAAAGTTTTATCTGCAATGGCCACTTTAACCATGGGAATTTGCAGGCGACCAATAAGCACCTTCATGGGCGCCGCCAAATTGCGGTCATCCAATATAAACTCAAACATCATACTCACCAGATTGATAACATCATCATCAACCTGATTAATAGCTGCAGCTGTTTGAGTTTCATTGCGTAAAAGTTCGGTAAGAAAACTACGCAAGTTGGTGGGCGCTGCAGCATTAGCCGTAAGACTATTTTGCTGTTGCGCGAGCGACAGCATTTTTATTAGATCCTGGGTATTTATCTCCTCACCGGGAACCTGATTGCGTGGCGCACGATTACTGCCCAGCAAGTTGCGCAACTGGTGTAATACCTGCTGCGTTTGGTCGTCATAATGACTCAAGCCAGCTTTTAACTGCGCAGTGAGTCCATCACCAAAGCTATCTGCATGAGAGGATGTATCGGGGCGCTTTACCGGGCGCAACTCGGACTTAAGGGAAGGCAGGATATTCGCATCAATCAAGGTCTGGTTGAGCACCTCAAAAAGCTTGCCCAGCTTACCCATCATCACATTATCAAAAATCTTATACATCACCAGTTTAGCCTTGAGATCAATACTCAACGATTCGGCCGCATCGGTAAACGCACTGCAAATAACATCAACGCCCAATGGATTATTTTTTTGATAAACCTTGGTTGGAACCAAATGATCAATGCGCAAAGTGAGGTGCTGGATTAACTCAGCGAATTGCTCGTTGGCTTTATTCACCATACCTTCAATGGCAACCATTTCTTCCAGTTCGTCATTTTTTACAATCGACAACTCGTCCAGCGCAACAGCCCGTTCTGCGGAGCGCTTTTCATCTTTATAAGCCGTTGGATCTAACAGCCGTGCAAAACTGATATCGATAGTGCGAAAAAAAGAATTTTCTATGGCGCGACGACGAATACGAACTTCGCGCATAGAGTCAAAAAAGATGTTTTGATCCTGATTGTTGTTGGCCTTGTCCGCCAGTTCAAACATGGCATCATCAATGCGGTCGAACAGTTCGCGAAGATGCAACTGCAGTTGCTGGCGAGCCTTGTCGCGCAACGCGTGAATAGGCGCTGGCAAGCGCGCCAAAACCACTGGTTGATTAACCGGGGCGGGACGATCAGGAACTAACTGAACCACCTTATTGGTATCTGATTTCATCTGTTCGCTCATGGTGAATTACCAGAAAAGTAAACCTCTATACGAGAAGTATAACGAAGCAAAAGACACATCAAGCGGGCAAATGATAAGATCGAGAGACATATCACAAATGGCTATAACCATACCTTTGGCTTACCCCTTTTAAAGTTCCTTTTGGAATTAGCGGATGTTTAGGGCGCCAAAAAGACGATTTATCAGCCTTTTCTGGCTATTTTTTGGACACCCCAAAATGACTTCACCACACAAAATCCAACCGGAAACCCTCAGCGCCGATATCCAGCAGTCTGTCGCATTTGCATTACAAGAGGACATCGGCTCGGGTGACATTACCGCCAAACTCATCCCCACTGAAGAATATGCAAGCGCAAAAGTTATTACTCGCGAAACCTGCATATTTTGCGGTAGAGCATGGGTTGAAGCGGTATTTCGGCAGATCGATCCAGAAGTGCGTATTGACTGGGCAATTGACGATGGGCAGTTGGCGCAGGCAAATAGCACCCTGTTTACGCTGCATGGAAAAGCCCGCAGCCTGCTGACCGGAGAGCGCACCGCATTAAACTTTGTACAAACCCTGTCCGGCACTGCCACCAGCAGCCACTTCTTTGCCCAAAAAGTTGCACATACGCAGGTGAAACTACTGGATACCCGCAAAACCATTCCCGGCCTGCGCACCGCACAAAAATATGCCGTAGCTTGCGGCGGCTGCCACAATCATCGCATAGGTTTGTATGATGCTTTTCTAATAAAGGAAAACCACATAGCCGCCTGCGGCAGCATCAGCCAAGCCGTTGCCAAAGCCCATGAAATTGCACCCGGCAAACCGGTTGAGGTGGAAGTAGAAAACTTTGCGGAATTAGAAGAAGCACTAGCAGCAGGCGCCGACATTATCATGCTGGATAACTTCACAATTGAAGGAATGAAACAAGCTGTTGCGATTAATGCAGGAAAAGCAAAACTGGAGGCATCGGGTAATATCAACGAACACACCCTCATCCCCACCGCCGAAACCGGCGTGGACTATATTTCTATCGGCGCCCTAACCAAGCATTGCAAAGCGGTGGATTTATCCATGAGGCTTGAGTGATGGAACAGCAAAACATTCTTTCAGTATTAGAAAAATATCCAGAAATAAACACAGCCTATATTTTCGGCTCGGTCGCCAAAGGAACAGCAAGACCGAATAGTGACCTGGACATTGCCGCCCAAAGTGAAAAGGCGCTCACTACCGAACAACATATATCACTTGTTGAAGATTTGGCGCTGGCAACTGGCCGCCCTATCGATTTGATTGATCTAAAAACTGCAGGCGAGCCATTACTCGGGGAAATTCTGCAGGGAAAAAAACTGCTTGGAAGTGACTCAAATCATGCCGAATTAATTAAACGCCACCTATTTGATAGTGCAGACTTTTTACCTTATGTAGAGCGAATGCTGGCGGAGCGAAGAGCACAATGGACAAAATAATTATCAATAAAAAACTGGATTCACTTTATCGCTGTATTAAACGGATTGAAGACAAATGTCCGGCAAATGCGAGCGAACTTAAACTTAATATTGATCTGCAAGACGTTATTGTGCTTAACCTAAGCCGCGCCGTGCAATTGTGTGTGGATATAGCCGCACACTCACTAACAAGCTCCAGCCAGCCCGTACCAAACACCATGAGTGAAACATTTCAGCGCCTTGCAGAACAAAACCTGATTAGCAACCATCTCGCCGACCGTTTAAAAAATCGGCCGGCTTCCGCAATTTAGCGGTACATAACCATCACAATTTGAACTGGGATATTGTATTTGCTGTTGCATCAAAACATTTGGAGGATTTTAAAGAGTTTGCCAGAAATATAAGACCAACACAGGCTCATAAAAAATCATCAATAGCATCCAAATGATGCAATACCATAACATAACAAAAGCCGTTGCCATTAACTCAGTCAAAGCAAAACCGGGACCTCAGGCAATATGAATGAACAAACCTGTTACCAACAGCAGAAACAGGGATTGATTTCATTTCGACTGGTGCTTTGACTAAACATTGTGAGACAGTAGATTTATTGATGCGGTTTTTATATCTGCACGCTAAATACAATTAATTGAGGGATCTAATGTGTCAGTAAAGACTTCTCGCACTTGAAACGTATCTTTTAAAATACACATTAAGCGCTTGTCATTGATGGTATGGACATATACCGGTATGTCGAGACGACTGGATCGCAAATCATTAAGCAGTCCATTATTGATGCGCTGCATACCCACAGAGATTGCTATTGGCTCTGAAAATTTTTTAAGCTCATCAAGAATACTACTATTTTCACCATCGAACCGATATAAGGCCCAAATAACGCGATCAAACCCAAATGATCTCACCTTACTGAAATCATTTGGTTGAAAAATTTGTGGAATAATGCGGTCTCTCAGCTTTGGATATTCTTCACTTATGCTAGCCAAAGCGATCAGTTCGTTTTGTTTTACATCAGCGATCAACGTTGCATCACCGTGTTCGCTGAGCCAGTTCATCAAACTATCTATCACACATGGGGTAAATAAACTCTCAGAATAAGCATCAATATACTCATCGCGAGTCGGAGTGTAATCTGGCCATAGGATATTTCCTTTTTTACTCCCCCATCGATGGGCACAAACTAAAAACCCATCACTCGTGTAATTAAGATCTACCTCGAAGTAACGATAACCTCTAGAATAACTAGCCGTTAGCGCGTTTAAACTATTAGTGAGCACCATTTCATGATACTGCCCGCCGGCATGGGCAATACGATTGGCCTCAAAAGTAGGCGCGCGCAACAACAGATTCAACAAAAAAAATACCACAAAAAAAAATGTAGCAGAAAGAATTACTACAGATATACGAAAGAATAGACTCACGGTTGGAATTTCCTCGATGGAAACTGCCAATCCATTAACAGTTAAAGTTAATAATTACTCTTCTGCGTTTTCTTTCCACAATTTCCAAAATTCGGCGCGCCATAAAACAAGCTGTTCAAAAAAGGAGTTTTCACCAAAAGTTTCCGTCAGAGTCGGCAAGTCCTTATTCCTCAAATTTCTCCCCAAGCCATAAGCATCAATGTCGTAACCAAGAATATTTAACACCGTTGGGGAGATATCCAAGGTCGTCGCATGGCGTTTTATTACTTGTGGGTCAATATCTTTATCAAAAACCATCCACATATTGGTGCGATCAACCTGATCAGGAAATAAACCAACTCTGTTTTGCATCATAAAATGATCCGATGCAACAAATATCGTTATATCCTTGGCTTTTGGAGAGGCCATAATCTTAAGCAAAAACTCAGCGAGCAGCTTATCCGCACAATGCACAGCATTAAGCATCTCATTGGAACCGTCATCATATTTTATGTTGCTGCACGCCGGCGTTTGATGACCAAGAGGTGAATGCGTGTCCAAGGTAAGCATAAAAAAACCATAAGGCTCGTTTCTACTGCTTATTTCATCCCATTTTTTATAAGTAAGCGTGTAGAGATCATCATCAAAGACACCCCATTTGGATTTGGGCAACTCGCGGCCAGCATATGCATCTAACTCTGCGCCACCCATAATTTCATCAAAGCCATGATCATCATAAAACCCCCCTTTATAAGAGAAATTTAAACTGGCCCCCCCCATATACGACAAATGATACCCAGCCTCTGAAAGTATATCTCCCAAACAAATAGATCCCGGCAATATTTCATCAACGACCGATATAGTATTTCGCCCCTCCTTGTAAGTAGACAGCGGAAAACCGCATTGACTTGCGGTCATACCCGCGATAGTCCATCCAGTCATAGGTGCCTGACGGATACCCTCAACACGAAGAGCTTGCTGCTCCAGTAATTTCATGTGCGGCATCAAGCCGGGGAAACGAGCTTCATTAAAAAAAGTTCGCTCAAGACTTTCTGCGTATATATAAATAAAACTCTTTTTACGCTCAGGATGAACTTTGGGTGGTTCGCTTTGAATATAAGATGAAAGTTCACGAGCGCTTTCATTCAAATACAATTGCTCGATCATTCTCTGTGTATCAGACACAGCCGGATGGATTATCAAACTGACAGAAATGGCAAGCCAACCAACTAACGCCATGAACGAACGAAAAAAAATTGTTCCTGACGGGAAGAAATATTGGTGCGATGCAGACCAACGCTTCGAGTAAAAGCGCCAAATTATTAAAAGTGATAAAAGCACCAGCGGAACCAAAAACAAATATGGCCAGAACTGTAACAACACCTCTAAGTCGATGAGATAAATTATGTGAAACACTGCGGCATCATTTATACCGTTACCCGAGAAATGATCGCAGACCAGGTAAAACGCAGTTATCGTCATTACCAGCATGCAGAGAATAAGCACAAGCTTAGCTACTGGCTTGTATCCGGGATAAAAACGAATTAACAGCAACCCCAGCACAAGCAAAATCAAGCTCGGGTACAGAAACATCAATGCCACAGCGATCCCCTTATAAACAGCCAAAAAAAACACCGCCTGAGCGGTGTTTTTCATCAAACTAAACTACAAAAGCCTACTCTCTGCATTGTGAAGGCAAGTGCTTGGGCGTAACGGTTGTTCCATCTGCGCCTTGAACCGTCAAGCCAGTTGGCACTAAAGCGCGCCCACAAATCCAACTTATATCTCCCGAACCTGAGGTAGCAGGGCGCAAAGTAAGTACCAAAGTGTTGAGCGCGGCGTTAGTCGAGCGGTCGTTGGTATTGTCGTAAGTGATGGTAATAACACCGTCGTCACTAACAACACTTCCAACAAAGTTACCTTCGATAGTGCCGCTGATCCCCAAAGCAGCGTTATCCGCCGGCCACTCTCCGCGGTTCGCATAATGTTCAGAAATAGCTGCTTTCAAGCCAGCAGCCAAAGTAGGGCCTTCAGCTACTTGAGAGCGAATGGTGTAATCTTGGTAGGCAGGCAGCGCGACTGCGGCCAAAATACCGATGATCGCTACTACGATCATCAATTCAATTAAGGTAAAACCTTTTTGTAGAGTTTTTTTCATTTTAGAGCTCCGGTTGTTTAACAAGTTAGAAACACACACCCAGACAAAAGCAATGAAGATGCCAACACGGGCAAAGCGACTGAACGCGTGACCTCAAGCTCTAATTTTGTGACACAGACCGCAAACAAACGCTTTCTGCAAAATGCGGCGCAGACACGAATCGAAAACAATTGACACTTTTTGTCACACATCTGTGTTTTTCGACAACAGATTCCCCCAAAGTGGCAGATCTCAGGATTGGTTAGCGTGTTATTAGGTGCTAGAGTTCAATCCATATAAACATTGCACACCAATTAAATACCAGCGGTTAATGGCATTAACTATGAATAACCCGGCACCTATAACACTAAACGGTTTGGCTCGCAGGCTTGTTGCAGACAATATTCTGGAGGCAGAACTGGCAGCCAAAGCCGTCGCCCAAGCCAAAAAAGATAAAGTTACCCTTGCCCAACATCTGGTGAATCACGCCATAGTGGATGCACGCACCCTGGCACTGGTAGCGGCAGAAGAGTTCGGATCCCCCGTATTCGACCTGAATGCCTTAAATAAGGATTTGATTCCCCAAAAGTTGGTAGATGAAAAGCTAATTCGCAAGCATCACACCCTACCTATAGCACGACGCGGTAACCGTTTATTCCTTGCCGTCACAGACCCTACCGATTTACATGCCCTGGATGAAATTAAGTTCAATACTGGTATAAATACTGAAGCAGTTTTAGTGGAGGCAGATAAGCTCCAAATTGCCATCGAAAAATACCTAAACGCCCAAGAGGAAACATTGGGCGGAGCACTTGGAGATCTGGATGAAAATCTGGATGACCTGGATGTGCAGGCGGTAGGCGATACACCCGCGCAGGAAGATGCCAGTGAAGCTGATGAAGCACCGATTGTTAAGTACATTAACAAGGTATTATTGGATGCAATCAAAACCGGGGCATCGGATATTCACTTTGAGCCCTACGAAAAAAGCTACCGCATCAGATTTCGTACTGACGGTGTTTTGCATGAAGTATCTCGCCCGCCGGTAAATCTCGCCTTTCGTATGGCAGCGCGCTTAAAAGTTATGTCGCAAATGGACATATCCGAACGACGCCTACCCCAAGATGGCCGCATAAAACTTAAAGTCTCCAAAACGCGCGCTATTGATTTCCGGGTAAACACCTTACCCACTCTTTTTGGTGAAAAAATTGTCTTGCGTATTCTTGACCCCAGCTCCGCTAAGCTTGGTATTGATGCACTGGGTTACGAAGACGACCAAAAAAAGCTTTATATGGATGCGCTGGCACAATCCCAAGGTATGATTCTGGTAACCGGCCCCACAGGTAGTGGTAAAACCGTATCGCTATACACTGGCTTAAATATCCTCAACACCAGCGAAGTGAATATCTCTACGGCCGAAGACCCAGTAGAAATTAACTTGGAAGGTATTAACCAGGTACAAATGAACACGAAAGTAGGCCTCACTTTCGCGGAAGCACTACGCTCCTTCTTGCGCCAAGACCCTGACGTGATTATGGTGGGGGAGATTCGTGATCTTGAAACAGCTGAAATTGCGATTAAGGCATCGCAAACCGGCCACTTGGTACTATCGACTCTACATACCAATTCAGCCCCAGAAACCTTAACGCGACTCTTGAACATGGGGGTTCCTGCTTTCAACGTTGCAACCAGCGTGAGCTTAATCATTGCGCAACGTTTGGCTAGACGGTTATGTACTGTTTGTAAAAAGCCAGCTACAGATATTCCAGCCGATATTCTTACCCAAGAAGGCTTTGATGAGATCAAGATTCCACGCTCCGAGTTCCAATTATTTCACCCAGGGCCAGGCTGTGAGAAATGCAATGGGGGTTATAAGGGGCGCGTAGGTGTATATGAAGTGGTTCGCATCACCCCATTAATTGCCAACCTTATAATGGAAGGCGGCAATTCGCTGCAAATTGCCCGCGCCGCTAAAGAAGCGGGCTTTAATAATTTACGGGTATCTGCATTGCGCAAAGTCGCGATGGGATTAACCAGCCTCGAAGAGGCCAACCGAGTCACCAAGGATTAATCCATGGCACTAACTACAACTAACAAAACAGCTGCCGCAAGCAAAAGTAAAGCCGCTGCCAAGCCAAAACAGATTGCTACCAGCAATACCTATGTCTATAAAGGCATCGACAAAAAAGGCAATAAAATTCAAGGCGAGATTAATGGCGGCAGTCCGACTATTGTTAAAACACTGCTAGCCAAACAAGGAATTACCGCCCGATCGGTTTCTAAAAAACCAAAGCCTTTGTTTGGCTCCAGCGGGAAGGCGATTAAACCCGCAGACATAGCGGTATTTTCTCGCCAAATGGCGACTATGATGAAAGCAGGTGTGCCCTTGGTACAGGCGTTTGATATTGTTGCTGATGGCCTTGAAAACCCTAATCTGAAAAAGTTAGTCCTGCAGATAAGGGACAGCGTAGCCGCTGGGGGAGGCTTTGCCGCGTCTTTGAGAGAGCATCCAAAGTATTTTGACGATTTATTCTGCAACTTGGTGGATGCGGGTGAGCAGTCAGGCGCACTTGAAACAATGCTCGACAGAATCGCAACCTACAAGGAAAAGACAGAGGCGTTGAAGGCAAAAATTAAAAAGGCAATGACCTATCCTATAGCTGTAATTGTAGTTGCAGTTATTGTTACTGGAATTCTACTGGTAAAGGTTGTGCCTCAATTTGCTCAAACTTTTAGCAGTTTTGGTGCTGAGCTACCCGCATTTACACTCTTTGTTTTACATCTTTCGGAGCTTGCTCAATCATATTGGTTTTTGATTCTTATAATTACTGTAGCGTCCGTTTTCTTACTCAAACTTGCAGTCCAGCGCTCTCCAAAATTTGCGTATTTTGTCGATAAATACATACTGAAACTTCCCATAATCGGGCAAATAATTTATTTATCTGTAATGGCGAGATTCGCAAGAACACTTGCGACAACCTTTGCTGCAGGCGTACCACTTATCGATGCCTTAACATCAGTATCTGGCGCAGCTGGCAATAAAATTTACTCAGAAGCGATAATTAAAGTAAGAGAGGATGTCTCTACGGGTATTCAGCTCAACACAGCTTTAAAAGCAAGATCAATATTTCCAACGCTTCTCATTCAAATGTCCGCTATTGGTGAGGAATCTGGTGCGCTAGACGCAATGCTGGATAAAGTCGCTGTTTATTACGAAGAGGCTGTGGATAACATGGTTGATAGCCTCACATCTCTCCTTGAGCCCCTTATTATGTCAGTGCTTGGTATATTAGTCGGTGGCCTTATGATCGCGATGTACCTTCCAATTTTCCAGCTAGGACAGGTTGTATAACTGTGAATTTTCTTTCAGCTCTGCAGGCGCATCCATTACTGGGAATGACCTGTACTCTTATCCTTGGGTTGCTTGTAGGCAGTTTTCTAAACGTTGTGATCTATCGTCTTCCTAAAATTATGGAGCGTGATTGGCAAAACCAGTGTAGGGATTTTCTAGCCAGCGACACTGATATAGCCAAACTTCCGCAACACAATGAAAACCAGGAATCATTTAATTTAATGATTCCTCGCTCTCGCTGCCCAAGCTGCGGACACCAAATCCGTGCTTGGGAAAATATCCCTGTGATTAGCTACCTCGTACTCGCTGGCAAATGTAGCCAGTGCAAAACGCATATCTCATTGCGCTACCCAAGTATTGAGCTTGTTACCGGTATTTTATCGGTGATTGTAGTCGCCTATTTTGGTGTGAGCTGGAATGGCCTTGCAGCGCTGGTATTGAGCTGGTCATTGATTGCTCTAACGATGATCGATATAGATACCTATCTACTGCCTGACGACATCACACTACCCTTACTGTGGCTTGGATTAATACTAAACTCCGGGGGTATGTTTGCTGATTTGAGTAGCGCCGTTTGGGGCGCGATTGCGGGCTACATGTCACTTTGGTTAGTTTACCAAGGTTTCAAACTGGTGACGGGTAAGGAGGGTATGGGTTTTGGTGACTTCAAACTGCTCGCAGCCCTAGGAGCTTGGATGGGATGGCAAATGCTGCCGCAAGTTATTTTGCTGTCATCAGTTGTGGGCGCAATTATTGGTGTGACGATGATGGTTATTCACGGGCGGGATAAAAACATCCCTATTCCCTTTGGACCTTATCTTGCGATAGCCGGCTGGATTGCGTTTATTTGGGGTGACGCCATTAACCAAACCTATTTGAGATTATTTGTTGCACCTTAGCCTGAGGAGTTTGCGTATGATTGTGGGCCTTACAGGTGGCATAGGCTGCGGTAAGTCTTTGGTAGCAAGCCGCTTTGTAAACCATAAGATCACAATCGTAAACGCCGATATTTTAGCTCGCGATGTGGTAGTCAAGGGTAGTCCTGCACTTACTGAAATCTGCCGGCATTTTGGTCAAGATATATTGGATGCAGAGAACAATCTTAATAGGCGTAAACTGCGCGATATTATTTTTAACTCACCCGCAGAAAAACATTGGCTTGAAGCCTTATTGCATCCACTGATCAACACGGAAATTCGCCGCCAACTCAAGGCGTCAACCAGCAATTACACTATCCTTGAATCCCCTATTTTGTTGGAGACAGAACAATACAAGCTTGTCGATCGTATTTTGGTGGTCGATGCCAGCGAACATAGTCAAATTGAGCGCGCAAGCCAGCGAGACAATAGCCCCCCTCAACAAATAAAACAGATTATGGCCACACAGCTAAATCGCCAGGAACGCTGCGCGAGGGCGCATGACATTATCCAAAACCACGGCAGTATCGACGACCTTTATCAACAGGTAGACAAACTGCATCAGCTTTATCTGGAAATTACCCAGACCCAACATACCAGCAACTAATCTATTTATGCGATCGACAGACCAAATAACAGACTTAACTACTCTGCAGCTTAGGTGCCCGAGCTGTAAAAAAAATGTGCTCTGGAATGACGACTTTCCTCACCGTCCATTTTGCAGCGACCGCTGCAGGCTTATCGATTTGGGAGAATGGGCTAGCGAAAACCATCGAATCGCTGGTGATGATTTGACTATCAATACGGAGGAAGAGTATTGAGGCCCAGCAAGAGTCCGAACGAGTTACTTAAATAATGGAAAAAATGAATTCAAGTTGAACCAAATACTCTGCGCTACCACCAAGCGCTAATACCGGCAATGCCTTGTGCGCCATGTTTTCTGGCCTCTGGCAAATCGGCAGCTACAACCCCTCCCAGAGCGTAAACTGGCACGTTTGCAAGCTCAACCAGCTTTGAGAAACTAATCCAACCAAGCGGAATTGCATCAGGGTGTGATGATGTTTTTTTAACGGGCGATAATAAGAGATAGTCAGCCCCTATTGACTGAGCGTGCCGAATTTCCTGCTCATTGTGGCATGACACTCCCAGTAAAACATCCGCACTCACCGGGCGCTTATCTAAACTTGCAGCCTCATGACGATTTAGATGAAGACCGATATGCCCAAGAGATAACTCCTGAATTCGAGTGAACAGCTGTGCAGAGGTATTTATTTGCAGCAGCGCTTTGCGAGATAGGGTTAAGTCAGCGAGCCGTTGCAGCAAACTCTCATGCTCATGCGGCAAGAAATGAGGAATCCGCAACTGCAACAGGCCTGCACCAGTATCAATTGCGCGCGCCGCTCTGATCAAGAACTCAGACTCATTGAGTAGTGAACCGCTGATGGCATAACAGGATGGCAAATTAATCGCAGAAATAATCGGACGATTAGCGGCGGGAAATTCATACTGATAAAGTTGCGAGCGATCAACCCATAAAATAGGTTGCCCCTCATTACCGCAGGGGACGCCAGAAAAATCAGTGATGGCATGAACATCCAACAATACCGACTTATCAATATAATGATGGCGAATTTGAATGAGGGGCTCACTCGCCAGGACTGCTATGTTTAACTCTTCTCGCAATTCACGAGCAAGCGCTTGAATGACAGTTTCGCCGGCATCGACCTTACCCCCGGGAAACTCCCATAAACCGCCCTGATGGGCGGTATCTGCTCGCTTGGCAATAAGTATTCTGCCATCTGCGCCATAAATTACGCCTACAGCAACATGAACTAGTTTGCCCACGATAACACCTGTTCTTGATTATCTATTCCGCAGCGATTAGGAACGATAGTCAGCGTTGATACGTACGTATTCATAGGACAGGTCTGTAGTCCATACAGTTTCCGAATAGTCACCGCGACCAAGATCAATGTTGATAGCGATTTCCGCTTGATTCATCACGGCCTGCCCCTGGGCTTCGGTATAACTTTTCGCCCGACCACCATGCTCTACGATAAGAGTATCATTCAAGTGAACACGCACTTTGGTTGCATCCAAATCGGGAACACCGGCATAACCTATAGCCGCTACAATCCGCCCCCAATTGGGATCGGATGCAAAGAGAGCAGTTTTGATGAGCGGCGAGTGCGCGACAGCGTAAGCTACATCCAGGCATTCATCGCGATTAGCACCGCCACTGACTGCTACAGTTACAAATTTGGTTGCACCTTCACCATCACTCACAATACTTTTTGCTAGGTGAATATGTGCTGCAAAAATTACCGCACGCAACTTTTCATAAAGCTCACCTTCAGCCTCGTTAACCTCAGGCAAATCAACCTGGCCCGTTGCAATCAAAATGCAGGAATCATTGGTTGATGTATCGCCATCAATGGTAATGCGGTTAAAGGATTTATCCGCTGCCTCACGCGCAAGTAATTGCAGCAAAGGCTGGGCAATTTTTGCATCGGTGGCGATGTAACCCAACATGGTCGCCATATTGGGCTTGATCATACCTGCCCCTTTGGAAATTCCATTAACAGTGATGGTTTTTCCTTCATACTCGAATTGTTGGCTGAATCCTTTGGGGCGAGTATCGGTAGTCATAATACCCGCGCCAGCGTCCTCCCAACCATTGATGTCAACTTTGTTCAAGGCCTCTGGAATAACCGCTGTAATTTTTTGCACAGGCAAAGGTTCACCAATGACTCCTGTGGAGAATGGCAATACCTGTTCTGGCTTGACGCCAGCAAGCTCTGCTATTGCAGTACAGGTGGCTTTAGCATCCAATAAACCTTGCTCTCCAGTGCAGGCATTCGCATTACCCGAATTGATTACCAAATAGCGGATAGCTGCTTGAGCTAAATGCTCCTTACAAACAGTTACCGGAGCTGCGCAGAATGCATTGCGTGTAAATACACCTGCAACACTACTGCCCTCTGCCAACTCAAATAAAACAACATCACGGCGTCCTACTTTTTTTATACCCGCACTAACAGCGGTCAATTTAACCCCTTGCACAGGATGCATATGAGGAAATGGATAATCGCCAACAGCCATAGCATTCACTCGTTAAAAATTGTTTGTTTTCGACTCAGACAAAAACGCCTGAAACCACATTAATTCGATAATTTTATTCAAGCGCACCATGGCAGCTTTTAAATTTTTTCCCTGAACCACAGGGGCAAGGATCATTACGACCAACTTTTCGCCCCTCTCTGACAACAGTTGCCGGAGTGCGCGGTGCCGGTGGCTCGCTAGGTTCACCCAAGCCAGAAAGCTCATCGTGACGCAGCTGCATTTTTTGTCGCGCTAATTCTTCACGGCGCTGATTTTCCATTTCTTCCATTTGCTCGCGCGAAATTGGCTCTACACGTGCCATCAAATAAATAGTTTCGCGTTTAACGGTCATCAACAAACTTTGAAATAACTCAAAGGATTCACGCTTGTATTCCTGCTTGGGGTTTTTCTGCGCGTAAGAACGCAAATTAATACCCTGACGAAGATGATCCATAGTAGCGAGGTGATCTTTCCACGCATTATCCAACACCTGCAACATCACCTGTTTTTCAATTTCTAACATGATGTCGCCAACTCTTTCACACTTGGCATCGTAGGCACCCTGCACTTCTTCAAGAATTTTCTTACGCAGGGTTTCTTCATGCAGACGATTATCGTCTTCTAGCCATTTGGAGATGGGCAAATGTAAACCAAAATCCATTTCGATTTGTTTTTCAAGACCTGAAATATCCCACTGATCCTCAATGGATTGTGGCGGGATAAATCCATTAACCAAGTCCTCAACGACCTCTTCACGAATAGCTGTAATAGTGTCGCGAATAGAGTCAGCATCCAACAGCTCATTGCGCTGATGATAAATAATCTGACGTTGATCGTTGGCGACGTCATCAAATTCCAGCAATTGCTTACGGATATCAAAGTTGCGCCCTTCCACTTTGCGCTGTGCTTTTTCAATGGCGTTGTTCACCATGCGATGCTCAATCGCCTCACCTTTTTCCATGCCCAAAGCCTGCATGAAATTGCGTACACGCTCTGAAGCAAAAATGCGCATCAGATTATCTTCAAGGGATAAATAGAAACGAGTTAAACCCGGATCCCCTTGACGCCCTGCGCGTCCGCGAAGCTGATTATCGATACGACGCGATTCGTGACGCTCGGTACCGATAATATGCAAACCACCTGCGGCCAATACAGTTTCATGGCGCTGCTTCCAATCGGCTTTAATAGCATCGACTTGTTCCTGTGTCGGATTTTCCAGCTTGGCAACATCCGACTCCCAACGTCCGCCCAGAACGATATCGGTACCACGACCAGCCATATTGGTTGCAATAGTTACTGCGCCGGGACGCCCTGCCTGAGCAATGATTTCCGCTTCTTGTGCGTGGAATTTTGCATTAAGCACCTGATGCTTAATGCCTGCCTTAGTCAAGCGCCGTGACATTTCTTCCGAGGTTTCAATCGATGCAGTTCCTACCAAAATAGGCGCATTTTTGGATTGGAATGCTTTAATGTCTTCAACGATGGCCTGATATTTTTCTTCCAACGACAAGTAAACTTTGTCATTCATATCCAAACGCTGAATCGTTCTATTGGTTGGGATTACTACGACATCCAATCCGTAGATTTCACGAAATTCATAGGCTTCCGTATCCGCAGTACCTGTCATACCTGAAAGCGTTGGGTAAAGACGGAAATAATTTTGGAAAGTAGTGGATGCTAATGTCTGGCTTTCACTTTGAATCGCAACGCCCTCTTTTGCTTCAATTGCTTGATGCAAACCTTCAGACAAACGACGCCCAGGCATAGTGCGGCCAGTGTGTTCATCAATTAAAACAACCTGACCTTCCTGCACTATATATTCAACATCCAAATGGAAAAGTGCATGAGCGCGCAGCGCGGAATTAACATGATGCAAGAGTGCCAAATTATTAGCTGCATAGAGGTTTTGATCGGGCTGCAATAAACCCGCTTTAATAAGCAAATCCTCTACGTGCTGATGGCCATCTTCAGTCAGCTCTACCTGACGGGATTTTTCATCAACAGTAAAGTCGCCAGGCTCGGAAATAACGCGACGTTCGCCGTCTTCGCCATTGTCAACTTGGCGCTTTAACTTAAGCACCAATTGATTCATGCGCTTATAGAGCTCAGAACTGTTTTCGGCAGCACCTGAAATAATCAGTGGAGTACGGGCCTCATCGATAAGGATCGAGTCAACTTCATCGATAACCGCAAAATTTAATGGGCGTTGTACTTTATCGCGCTTGCTCAACGCCATATTGTCGCGAAGATAATCAAACCCATATTCATTGTTAGTACCGTAAGTAACATCGGCAGCGTATGCCGCACGTTTTACTACCGCTGGCTGCATAGATTGGATGACACCAACAGTCATACCTAAAAATTCATATAAAGGCATCATCCAGTTAGCATCACGACTGGCCAGATAATCATTGACTGTAACAATATGCACACCCTTTCCTGCAAGAGCATGAAGATAGCTTGGTAAAGTAGATACCAAGGTTTTACCCTCACCGGTACGCATCTCTGCAATTCGACCTTCGTGCAGTGTCATACCACCAATCATTTGCACATCGAAATGACGCATCCCCAATACGCGGCTGCTTGCTTCACGCACCACAGCAAATGCTTCCGGTAGCAGTTGATCCAAAGATTCGCCCTTATTGTAGCGGTCGCGAAATTCTGTTGTTTTAGCTTTTAATTGCTCGTCACTGAGCTTTTGTACCTCAGGCTCAAGTGCATTAATGCGCTGCACTACTTTGTTCATGCGCTTTAACTCGCGCTCATTTTTTGAACCAAAAACTGCTTTTATTAACTTACCGATCATGATGGATACCGTAAAAAACTAACAACTTGAATATAGTTTGCGCAGCATTGAAAACGGACAACTAATCCCAGTCAATGCGGAAAAAATGCTGGCAAGTAAATAGGAAGGTGCCGACTAAAGCAAGTAGAGAGTGTACTGTCAGCAGGGGAGGAAAAACTAACGAGTGGTATGGCGAATGTATGATGCTGGATCTACTACGCGTCCATTTTTATACACTTCGAAATGAACATGCGGTGCGGTAGAGCGACCGGTGGAACCGGAGAGCGCAATTATCTGCCCTTTTTTGACGACATCACCGGCTTTCACCAGATTAGATTTATTGTGGGCATAGCGAGTAACAAGACCATCGCTATGCTTAACTTCCACCATGTTGCCGTATTCGGGGTGGCGGCCGGCCCAGTTCACGATACCAGCAGCAACACTACTAACCTTACTACCAGTGGGCGCTGCAAAATCTAACCCTGAGTGGAACTCTGTTTTACCCGTAAAGGGATCTTTTCGGTAGCCAAATCGCGATGTCATCCAAGCATTAGCAACTGGCGCACCAGATACTAGAGTCTCTTCCAACAAACTACGATTAGCTAACAATGATTCTATGGTGTTGAGCTGTTGCTCCCGACTATCAATCTGGCCGGATAGTTGGTCTATTGCAGCAAAAAAATCCGGTGTCTGGTAAAGCTGATTGGGCGTTACCTTGGATGGCCCACCCACTGCAGGGATCTGGCTAAAATCGAATTCGCCTTGCTCAAGATTGGCGGCAGAGGTGAGTCGCTCTCCTAATGCATCCAGTCGCATCAATCGCGCCTGAAGTTCAGCCATCTTGCTAGTCAGTGCTGCAATTTGAGCTTCTGAAGCGGCACGCTCTTGCTCTATTTCATTTTCGTGAGCAGAGAGAATGTCGGTCCACGCTTTTGTGTCTGATGAGAAGAAACCGTCTTTGTCACCAGATACCAGCCAGCTGTAACCCCAAGCCCCAACAAATGTAGGAATCCCCAATAAACACACAGACAAAAACGCTCGAGTCCACCCACCAAGAGTGAAACTGCGTGCTTGCGCATGATTTTTATTGACGATGATAATCTTCATTTACTAATCGAGTTTTTTATTAAAAAAATAGTTTCTGCAGAGATGTATATCTGCCAAATCACCTTGGATTCATATTGAACTGAGAAACAGCTTTGGCGAGAGCTAACCGCCCAGAGCTTCCTGCACACGAATCTGTATAGCAAAATTTGCTTTCAGATCAAAGAGTTACGCCATTTTCAGAGAGAATTGAAAGGCGCGAAGATTCCTTGCAGCGCGCTTGAAACAGCGCGAGCAGGAAATATGGCACAGAAGGGAAGTCTTTAACAAGTATAAAATCAGGGTGTGTTCACATTTTGAACACACCCTTTTGAGCTTGAGATCAGGCCGCCAACACAGGCTCAATAAAGCGGATTGGCACGCCATGCTGCTTATCAAAAGTTACGATCTCCCAGGCATCGGGCTGATCAAGCAATAATCGCAGAGCGCGATTGTTAAGCGAGTGCCCTGATTTATGTGCTTTGTACTCACAGATCAGGCTGTTGCCAAGCATATAAAGATCGCCAATAGCATCAAGGACTTTATGTTTTACGAACTCATCCTCAAATCGCAAACCCTCTTCATTTAATATGCGGTACTGATCAACAACGATAGCGTTATCCATGCTTCCGCCACGAGCCAGGCCTTTGGAGCGCAAATATTCGATCTCATGCATGAAGCCAAAGGTGCGGGCCCGACTGATATCTTTTACAAAGCTGGAGCTGGAAAAATCCAGCTCCGTTTGCGGTCTGCGATCTTTAAATACAGGATGATCAAACTCAATGGAAAAAGAGACTTTAAAACCATCAAATGGGACGAAAGTAGCGAATTTATCGCCGTCCCTCAATGTAACTTCTCTTTTGATACGCACGAATTTCTTAGGGCCATTTTGTTCCTGCACGCCGGCAGATTGAATCAGGAACACAAAGGGACCGGCGCTGCCGTCCATGATAGGGATTTCTGGCCCCGTCAATTCTACAATTGCGTTATCAATACCCATACCCGCCATAGCTGACATCAGGTGCTCTACAGTTGACACCCTGACACCATCTTTAATCAGGCAAGTGGATAAGGTCGTTTCGCCCACATTGTGAGCATTTGCCTTAATTTCTACCGGGGGACTCAAATCCACCCTACGAAACACAATTCCGTGGTCAACTGGAGCAGGCTTGAGTGTCAGGTGAATTTTATCCCCTGTGTGCAAACCTACCCCTGTTGTTCGCACAGAGTTCTTAAGTGTCCGTTGTTTGATCATCAGTCTACCTCTACCGGGTCGATAAAATTCATACGGCAATTGAGCGTGGGGTTAACTCACACTCCACTAATGCCAGATATGCTACCAACCCCAGGGAATATCAACCAGTTAAAGCTGACAATCCCTGCTATAGCCAGAGCTTAATTAATCTGCCTGACGACGCAAAAAAGCTGGAATATCAAGGTACTCAAGCTCTTTATCGCCCAGCGGTGCGGCTAAGGCTGCAGCACCAGCAGAGTGCGCATTAGCACGCAGGTGCGCAGGACGATCCAGAGCTGCATAATCGGCAGGTGGTGCTGCACGACGAGTATTATCAACTACCTTAGTCGGTGCTGGTTTAACTTCTTTGACCTGAGCTGGAGCAGCAACCCCCAAACCAGTTGCCACCACAGTGACGCGCAGTTCGTTGGTGAGTTCTGGATCAATAACAGTGCCCACTACCACTGTCGCATCGCCAGATGCAAACTCTTCGATAATGCTGCCAACTTCGGAGTACTCCCCCAAAGAAAGGTCGATACCTGCAGTGATGTTTACCAAAATACCACGTGCGCCCTGTAGATTTACATCTTCCAACAAGGGGCTGCGAATTGCGGCTTCAGCTGCTTCACGAGCACGGTTTTCACCCGTTGCACGACCAGTCCCCATCATTGCCATACCCATTTCGGACATAACGGTACGCACATCTGCAAAGTCAACGTTGATCATACCCGGACGAATAATAAGATCAGCGATACCCTGTACTGCACCGAGCAATACGTTGTTTGCCGCCTTAAAAGCATCTAGCAAACTGGTGGACTTACCCAGCACTGATAAGAGTTTTTCATTGGGTATAGTAATCAGAGAGTCAACACGCTCGCCCAACTCCTTAATACCTGCGTCAGCAATGACCATGCGCTTACGCCCCTCAAAAGGGAAAGGCTTGGTAACTACAGCAACGGTTAAAATACCCAAATCACGCGCCACTTCAGCAACAACCGGCGCAGCACCTGTACCAGTACCACCACCCATTCCTGCAGCGATAAATACCATATCGGCACCACGCAATACCTCAGCGATACGCTCGCGATCTTCCATTGCTGCCTGACGACCAATTTCCGGATTAGCGCCAGCTCCCAGACCTTTGGTCATGGAATTACCTAGCTGTAATACGGTGCGAGCATCGATATCTTTCAATGCTTGCGAGTCGGTATTAGCACAAATAAATTCAACGCCTTCGATCTTGCTGGCGATCATATGTTTAACAGCATTTCCGCCACCGCCACCAACACCGATGACTTTAATTACTGCGTTTTGATGCAGGTTATCTACTAATTCAAACATGGCCACACCCCTTTGTTTCCCTTGACTCAATCTGTGAAAAATAATTTGGTTTATGCGTAACGATTAAAAATTACTTTGAAAAATCTTTTTAATTTTACTAAACAGCGAACCTTGTGATTCTTTAGCGGCAGGTGACGAACGCCCCTGACTGTGCTGTTGCTTCATGGCGTAAATCAGCAAGCCCACACCCGTGGAATAAATAGGGTTATTGACTATGTCGGACAAACCCCGAATATTCTGCGGCGCGCCCAAGCGCACTGGCATGTGAAAAATTTCCTCGGCCAACTCGATAACACCTTCCATTTTTGAAGTACCGCCGGTAAGAACAATGCCGGCAGCCAATAAGTCTTCATAACCGCTGCGGCGCAACTCAGCTTGAACGAGGGTAAATAATTCGTCATAGCGAGGCTCAACAACTTCAGCTAATGCTTGGCGAGATAAATCCCTGGGCTGACGATCACCAACGCTTGGCACTTTAATGGTCTCATCCGGGCTGGTGAGTTTTGCCAAGGCACAGGCATACTTAATTTTGATCTCTTCAGCATTGGGAGTAGGGGTACGCAACGCCATAGCAATATCGTTTGTTACCTGATCCCCCGCGATGGGAATGACACCAGTGTGACGAATAGCTCCCTCTTTAAAAATTGCTATATCTGTAGTGCCGCCACCGATATCAACAACACAAACACCCAACTCTTTTTCATCGTCAGTCAGAACCGAATAACTAGATGCCAATTGCTCCAGAATGATGTCTTCGACTTCCAAACCACAGCGACGAATACATTTTTCAATATTTTGCGCAGCATTTACCGCACAGGTAACCAGGTGAACCTTCGCCTCCAAGCGAACGCCGGACATACCTAATGGTTCTTTTACACCATCCTGGTCATCGATAAGAAACTCTTGCGGCAGAATGTGCAGGATTTTTTGATCCGCAGGTATGGCAACTGCTTGCGCCGCATCGATAACGCGCTCCAGATCCTGGGAAAAAACTTCACGGTCACGAATCGCCACAATACCGTGTGAGTTCAGGCTGCGGATATGGCTACCGGCAATACCGGCATAAACCGAATGAATCTGGCATCCAGCCATCAGCTCCGCCTCTTCAATCGCGCGCTGAATCGATAACACCGTGGACTCAATATTAACTACCACACCTTTTTTAAGCCCGGTTGAACGATGCGAGCCTATACCAACAATTTCCAGCTGACCTTCAGGAGTAATAGCACCAACAATAGCTACAACCTTGGATGTACCAATATCCAAGCCTACGATCATTTTGTTGTCGCTAACATGTGCCATTCAACCAACCTCATTTGCCAGTAGTAAGCCAATTTCAATACAACTGGCGATATTCATTATCAATTAACTTGGGGTAAAACTTTTGTTGCCGGAACAGCAACGCCGTCTTGAGCTTGGCTTTTTATATATTTTTTTGCCATCTCTGAATCAGCAACCCAACGCACCGCGACTCCATTGCTATACCGCAGATCAATCGCTTTTACATCAGCCCATACAGTATTTAATTTTGTGTCGTATACAGTAACAAATCTACGTATTTTTTCCATCACTTGATCGCGTCCAAGCGCGATTTCTACGTGATTTTTTATCGTTAATCGCCATGATTTTTTGTTATCGCACTTTAACGCTAAAACTTCCAAGCCACGCGAGCGCAAAATTTGAGACAAATCCTGATATTGCTGCAAAATTTCAATCGCATCTGCTTCATTTCCCTGCAACCAAGGAAGACCGGAAAGCTTGGTTGCATCTTCAACGCGAACGATTTCTCCCCGCTGATTTAGAAAACCATCGCCCCAGCGGGCAATCGGTTTTTGCTCAGTAATTTTTACTACCAGAGTGTCGGGCCAGCGGCGATTCAACGTAACCTTTTCCACCCAGGGGTCAACCAACAAAGCCTCTTTTAAACGCATCAAGTTGAGCTGCAAAAAATCGCCATCAATTTCATTGCCAATCAATTCAGTTGCACGGGCTTTGGTGATGAGATTGAACTCGCCTTCGACAACAACACTTTTGATTGGACGCTCAAACACCTTTGCCAAAGGCTCGCTTATCCGATAAAGCCCGCCCCCCAGAAGCATTACAAAGACCACAGTGGCAAAACGCCGATTAAACCAGGAAAAACTCCATCGCCAGGGCCGTTTTACTGCCGCCGGTCGACGAGCACTTTCGCGCGCCTGCGGCGATGCTTTTGAATAACCTTGCTCGCGTCGCGACACGCGAGCGGAACGAGGAGCAAAATCATTCTGCACCCCCGCTACTTCAGATGACTCCAATAACACATCACGAATAACTCGCGGCTTGGGTACAGCAACCTCCACAGCACTCGGGGCATCCACTCGCTCAGCTGTCGAACGTCGGGAACGGAGCGGCACACTCTCCTCCTCTGGCTGCGCACTTCCAAAGCGCGGCTCTATACGTTCCCGAACACCCTTGAAATCGCGCATATAATTAAGCTTTCGCCTTTACGCTTGCACCCAAAATTGTTACCACCAGCTCTGCAAACGATAAACCAACTGCTTTTGCTGCCATTGGCACCAAGCTGTGACTTGTCATGCCCGGCGCAGTATTAATCTCCAACAAATAAAAATTTTGCTGTTGATCAGCCATTACATCTACTCGCCCCCAGCCGCGACAACCAACCGCGTTGAATGCATTAAGTGCGAGCGTTTTCAGCTCCTGCTCTTTTTCTGGTGGCAATCCACAAGGACATAAATAACGCGTGTCCTCTGCGATATATTTTGCATTGAAATCATAAAAGCTATGATCAGTTTCCAGTTTGATAGGAGGCAGCGCTTCGCCATCCAAAATAGCAACGGTATATTCGCCCCCAACAATCAGACGTTCTACCAGCACCCGCCCTTGGTATTGAGCTGCTTTGTTAAATGCAATTTCTAGTTCTTCTGCCGAGCTCACACGCGACATTCCAATACTGGAGCCTTCATTGGCCGGTTTGACCATGACTTCACCACCCAAGCGAGTGAGCACTTCTGCAAAATTTGAATGCTTATCCAGCACTGCAAATTCCGGCGTCGGCAAACCTTGTTTGCCATTAATATCAACCCCTCGCCAAAGTTGTTTGGTGCGCAATTTATCCATAGCAAGAGCGGAAGATTGAACGTCGCTACCGGTGTAAGGAATATTTAAAAATTCAAGCAGCGCCTGAATACGGCCATCCTCCCCACCTGGACCGTGCAGAATTAAAAATGCGCGATCAATATTGGCCGACTGAATATCCGCAATGACGTTGTGCCCAACATCTATCGCCACATGCTCAATGCCTGCATCAGTCAGCGCGGCTAAAACCGCAGCGCCACTTTGCAGCGATATCTCGCGCTCAGCAGAGAGGCCACCATATAAAACACCCACCCGGCCAATTTGTTTTTTTAGCGCCTCATCAATAGGCAGCTTGACTGCTTGCATGACTTTAAAACCTCTACCGCAATTGTCGTTTTGCTAATTCAGGGGAAAGGACACCGACATTACCGGCACCTTGAGTAATTACTATGTCGCCGGCACGCACCAGATCCTTCACTATCGCGGGCACACCATCGACAGTTTCAACAAAAATTGGCTCAATAATGCCGCGGGCACGCACACTGCGACACAGATGACGACTATCCGCGCCGGGGATAGCATCTTCACCTGCGCTATAAACCTCTAACAATATAAGTGCATCTACCGTGGAGAGAACTTCTACGAAATCTTCATACAGATCACGGGTGCGGGTGTAGCGATGCGGCTGATATATCATCACCAAGCGTCGATCAGGCCAACCGTCACGTACCGCTTTAATCACTGCAGCAACTTCACGCGGGTGATGCCCGTAATCGTCCACCAACATCGCATCGCCATCACCCACTGGAAAATTGCCATAAACCTGGAAACGACGACCTACACCCTGAAAATTTTCCAAACCCTGTTGAATTGCTTCGTCATTAATTCCTTCATCGGTAGCAACAGCAATCACCGCGGTTGCATTGAGCACATTGTGAATACCCGGAATATTGATGCGAATGTGTAGTGGTTTTTCATGCCCGGGCCGAATCACATCAAATTCAGAATGCATTTTATTCTGGCGAATATTAATCGCGCGAAAATCACAGTGCTCATCAAAACCGTAAGTAAGAATCGGGCGAGCCACTTCGGGGATAATTTCACGAATAACCGGATCATCAGTACAGAGCACAGCCAAACCATAAAAGGGCAAATTATGCAGAAACTCGATGAATGTTCTTTTCAGTTTGGAAAAGTCGCCACCGTAAGTCTCCATGTGATCCGCATCGATATTAGTGACAATCGACACCATGGGTTGCAAATGTAAAAAGGACGCATCACTTTCATCGGCCTCTGCAACCAAATAGCGACTGGCACCCAGCTGTGCATTAGTGCCTGTGCTATTTACCAAACCACCAATAATGAATGTAGGATCCAGTTTTGCCGCCGCAAGCACAGACGCTAGCAAACTGGTTGTTGTTGTTTTTCCGTGGGTACCAGCCACCGCAATGCCGTGGCGATAACGCATTAATTCAGCGAGCATTTCTGCGCGACGAACGATGGGGATACGCAACTCACGCGCCCCTTGAATCTCTGGATTGTGACTATTAACCGCGCTGGAATTTACCACCACATCGGCACCCTGCACGTTTTCTGCAGCATGGCCGATAAAAATCACAGCGCCTTTGTTTTTCAAACGCTCAGTAACACTTGATGCTTTGATGTCAGAACCGGATATTTCATAGCCTTGATTGAGCAATACCTCAGCAATGCCGCTCATGCCCGCACCACCAATACCGATGAAATGAATACGGCGAATACGCCGCATTTCCGGCACACAAAACTGACCGATGGACTTCTGCGCAGAATTATCCACGGGCTACCTCCTCACAAATATCAGCTACTTCACGCGCAGAATTTGGCTTGGCCAACTGCCGCGCTTTTTCCGCCATAGATTTCAAATGTTGGCGATCAGCTAATTCGGTTAACAGTAATGCAGCTAATTTTGCTGCGGTTAAATCTTTTTGCACCAAAGCAATACCAGCACCGGCATCAGTTAAATTTTTTGCATTAAATGTCTGGTGATCATCAATGGCCGAAGGCAAGGGAATTAAAATCGACGCAACACCCGCCATCATCAATTCAGAAACCGTAAGTGCACCAGCACGGCAAATCACCACATCGGCCCAGGCATAAGCCGCCGCCATATCATCGATAAAAGCATCGACTTTGGCGTTAACCTGCTGTTGCATATAGAGTGCTGTAGTTGCTTCGGCGTGATTTTTCCCGGTTTGATGACGAACTTCGGGGCGCAGATTTACGGGTAAATCCGCCAGCGCATTGGGCACCAATTCGTTAATAGCTTTAGCTCCCAAGCTTCCACCCAAAACCAACAAACGCAGCGGTGCCTGCTGTTCAATTCGCGTTTGGTAGCGAACCGATGGCAGCTCCAAATCCTGGATTTGTTGACGCACAGGATTGCCTACTACTTGTGTTTGCAACTCACTGCGACCGACAAATGCATGGGGAAATGCGGCCAATACACGGTGTGCAATTTTTGCGAGAATTCGATTAGTTGTACCCGCCACTGCATTTTGCTCGTGAATAATTAATGGCACACGTGCGATTACTGCTGCAGCACCACCTGGGCCAGAAGCAAAACCACCAAATCCAATAACCACATCGGGCTGCAAACGGCGAATAATTTGCAATGATTGAATAATTGCATAAGCAATTAAAAAAGGCGCTTTAAGCAAGCCAATTACACCGCGACCGCGCACGCCTTCCACACTAATAAAATGCAAAGGAATATTTGCTGCGGGTACCAAGCGAGTTTCAATGCCGCGCGCGGTGCCCAACCAATTAATGGTCGCACCGCGTGCACGCAACTCCTCAGCTACAGCGAGCGCGGGGAAAACATGACCACCAGTGCCACCGGCCATCACTAATACTTGCAGAGGTTTGTGTGTCATACACTGGCCTCCATCAAACGAGTGCGCGGCACCTTGACCGGCTCAGGCACATCAGGCACATAACCTGCCAACTCCCATTGCACACGCATCACAAAAGCCATCAGCACACAACACATTAATAAACTACTTCCGCCATAACTGATAAACGGCAGAGTCAAACCTTTAGTCGGCAATAACCCCGAAGAAACGCCCATATTGATAAACACTTGGAACGAAAACAAAATCGCTATGCCAAAGGTTGCCAAAGCTGCAAACATTTTTCCGGCAGCCAGATTTTGTTTAGCCACATTAAAAATACGCAGTATCAGTGCGGCAAACAAACCTAGCAGCACCACGGCACCTACCAAACCAAACTCCTCGGCGATAATGGCAAAAATAAAATCAGTGTGCGCCTCTGGCAAAAAGAATAGTTTCTGCAAACTATTACCCAAGCCCAATCCAAACCATTCACCACGACCAAAACCAATAAGTGATTGGGTTAGCTGATAACCGGTATTAAATTGATCGGCCCAGGGGTCAAGGAAGGTAATTAAACGCTGCATGCGATAAGGTGACAAAACGGCAACCGCAGCAAGCCCGCCAACGCCAATCAGAATAAGCAATAAAAAGTGCAGCATTCTCACGCCGGCGATAAACATCATGGCAAATACGGTTGCACTTAATACCACCGAACTACCAAAGTCAGGCTCAAGCAATAACAAACCAACAAAGACACCAACAACCATTAAAGGTTTTAAGAATCCCTGCCACCCAAAGTGCAATTCCTGATAACGGCGGGCAAAAAAGCTTGCAAAAAAAACTACCGCACAAAATTTGGCGATTTCTGAAACCTGAATTGATATAACGCCAAGACTGAACCAGCGCTGACTTCCATTAACCTTTTTACCAATACCCGGAATAAGAACGATCACCAATAAAAAAATGGTGAGCAACAAAAAGTGTCCTGCATATTTTTGCCAAACACTCATAGGCACGCAGACGACAAATGCAGCCAAACAAATCCCCATCAACATATAAACAGCATGGCGCTTGGCAAAAAACCAGGCGTCGTCATAGGTTAACGCTGCAAAGGAAACAGAAGCTGATGCCACCATGACAAGCCCAACAGACATCAGCGCAAGCCACAAACACAAAAGTGGCCAATCGATACGCTGACTCAGAGGAGCTGATCTAACCAGAGTGGCGGAGGTCATCATGATTGACATAACTCCTTCACCGCGATACAAAATTTTTCACCGCGATCTTCGTAGTTTTTAAACATGTCAAAGCTGGCGCAGGCGGGCGACAAAAGAATGGCATCACCTGGATTGGCGAGTGCGAAAGCTTTATTGACGGCATCCTGCATTGAATCTGCATGAGACACAGCAACAGCGCTGGCGATTGCTTGTTCGATAAGCGTTGCATCGCGCCCGATTAAGACCGCATGACAATTTGCGGCGGCGAGCGCAGATGTCAACTCGGTGAAATCCTGCCCCTTGCCTTCGCCCCCCAGAATCACGATTAACTGTTGAGGATTGCGCGCCAAGCCGGAAATGGCGGCAAGGGTTGCGCCTATATTGGTGCCTTTGGAGTCGTTGTAAAACTCCACGGCATTTTTCTCAGCAACAAATTCACAGCGGTGGCGCAACCCGGAAAAGTTTTTTAAGGTTGCCACCATTGCATCCAGCGGAATGCCTGCTGCGTCACCCAAAGCAAGGGCAGCAAGGGCATTATCGATATTGTGCCGACCGCGAATTTTTAACTCACCGGCCGGCAACAGCGGAGTGAGATTCTTGGCGAGAAACTCAATACCATCACACTGCAATAAACCAAAGCTGCCAAAATCAGCTCGCCCGCCAAAATAAACTGGCTTAACGCCAGCCGCTAAAGGCGGCTGAGTCAATACGTCATTGCGATTGACCACAATATTTTCAGCACCAAAATAAACCCGTAGCTTGGCCAGAATATAAGCGCGCATGTTGTCGTAACGATCAAGGTGATCTGCGCTAATATTTAAAATCGTCGCTACCTTGGCGTTGAGCTTAGTCACCGTTTCCAATTGAAAACTGGAAAGCTCCATTACATAAAGTTCAATTTTGTCATCTAACAATTCCAGTGCGGGGGTACCCAAATTGCCGCCAACAGCCACACGAATACCGGCAGTTTTTGCCATTTCACCCACCAGGCTAGTCACTGTACTTTTGGCGTTGGAACCGGTAATTGCCACAATCGGAGCTTTGGCAAAGCGCGAAAATAATTCAATATCACCCACCACGGGAATGCCGGCAGCTTGCGCCTGGGCAATGGCAGGCGTAGCAACAGCAACACCGGGGCTTACAATTATTTCATCGCACGCGAGCAAGGTCTGTGGGTTTAGCTCACCGCACTCGACAGTGACACCGGGAAATTCTTTTTTAACTTGCTCAAGATTAGGCGGTGCAGCACGTGTATCCAGTAACACAAATGCCTGTTGTTGTGCCGCCAAAAAGCGTGCAACCGACAAACCGGTAATACCGGTGCCGATAACCGCTTTCACTTTACTGGTGGCAATCATTTGAGTCACAGTATTTTCTCTCGTCTACAGAAGTCGTCTTTAGGTTTTAAAAAAATCTAGCGCAACTTTAATGTCGCAAGGCCGATCAACACCAACACCAGCGTAATAATCCAAAAGCGCACAATTACACGCGGCTCAGGCCAGCCTTTTAATTCAAAGTGATGGTGAATAGGTGCCATGCGAAAAATACGGCGACCGGTTAATTTGAATGAAGCGACCTGCAGAATTACCGATACAGTCTCCAGAACAAAAATGCCGCCCATAATAAAAAGCACAATTTCGTGGCGCACAATCACCGCAATTAACCCCAACGCAGCACCCAGGGCGAGCGCTCCTACATCGCCCATAAAAACTTGCGCGGGGTATGTGTTGAACCATAAAAACCCGAGGCCCGCTCCTACTAGCGCACAGCAAAAAATTGCCAATTCCCCGGCACCGGCAATGTAGGCAATTTGCAAATATTGGGAGAATTGGGAATGGCCAGCCAGGTAAGCAATCAGCGCCAAAGCGCCCGCGACCATTACACTCGGCATAATTGCCAAGCCGTCCAAACCATCCGTCAGGTTTACCGCATTACTGGTTCCGACTATGACAAAGTAAGTAAAGACAATGTAAAAAATGCCCAGATCGATAGCGACGTTTTTAAAGAAGGGAATAAATAACTGAGTTTCAGCCGGTGTTTGTGCGGTGTAGTACAAAAAGGTTGCTGCGCCAAAACCGGCAATCGACTGCCAAAAATATTTCCAGCGAGCAGGCAAGCCACGCGAATCGCGCTTGGCAACTTTGCGATAGTCATCCACCCAGCCTACTGCACCAAAAATAGCAGTGACAATCAGCACCACCCACACATAGCGGTTGGACAAGTTTGCCCACAACAAGGTGCTGATAAAAATGGCGGACAAAATCAGCGCACCACCCATGGTTGGCGTGCCTGATTTACTCAAGTGTGATTGGGGACCATCGTTGCGTACCGATTGGCCGATACGCAATTCAGTTAATCGCCGAATGAACCAAGGGCCAAGCAATAACGAAATACCTAATGCGGTAAGCACACCCAATATGGCGCGCACAGTCAGGTATTGAAATACTGCAAAACTACGCAGGTATTCTTGTAAGTATTCTGCCAGCCAGTACAGCATTAGTGATGATCTCCCGCCGAGGTGCAAAGCTCGCGTACTACCGTGTCCATGGCTGAACTGCGCGAACCTTTTATTAAAATAGTGGTGTGGTTATTGGCAATGGTTTTTAAATGCGCAACCAATGCGGCTTTGTCTGCAAAGTGTTCTGCACCAGCGCCAAATGCTTGGCTCGCATTTTCACTGAGCTTGCCTACCGTAAATAAATGGCTCAATTTTTTTGCGCGCGCATATTCACCCAGCTCTGCATGTAGCAGCGGCGCTTCTGGCCCCAGCTCACCTAAATCGCCCAATACCAAAATGCTATTCTTTTTTTGTGCAAGCACATCGATAGCTGCGCGTACTGAGCCGGGGTTAGCGTTGTAGCTATCGTCGATAATTGCCGCATTATTGATACCGATATGACGGCTCATGCGACCAGCAACAGGCGCAAAGTTGGCCAGCCCCTGTTTGATTTTTTGCAAATCCGCACCCACTGCAGAGGCACAAGCTGCCGCCATTAAGGCATTGCGAACATTGTGTTCGCCTTGTGCATTGAGGCTCACCTGCATCACCTGGCCATTTAGGTTGATGGAAAACTCCAAACTATTGGCGCTGGTTTGAATGTCCTGCGCAAAACAATCAGCACCGGTATCTTTAAATGACACACGAAACACGCGACGATTAGTTAAGGTAGCCAACCAGTCAGGCACGAAACGATCATCCATATTCACCACAGCAACACCGGCTGCGGGAAGTGCGGCATAAATTTCACCTTTAGCACGCGCAACACCTTGCAGTGAGCCAAAGCCCTGGATGTGTGCAGCCATGACATTGTTAACCATGGTCACGTCAGGCTTGGCTAAGGAGCAGAGATATTCAATTTCACCCGGGCCACTCGCGCCCATTTCGATAACGGCGTATTGGTGATGTGCTTCAAGCTGCAATAAGGTCAGGGGCACACCGATGTGATTATTAAAATTACCTTTGGTCGCATGGGTTGAGCCACACTCGGCGAGAATGCAGGCCAACAGGGTTTTAACTGTAGTTTTTCCACTGCTCCCGGTAATGGCAATAACCGGGCCAGTGAATAAACTGCGATTGAGTGCAGCAATCTGACCAAGCGCCAGCAGCGAATCACTCACCACCAATTGTGGTAAATCGATTTCAGGAAAAAAACGTTCAACAACAAGGGCGCAGGGTTTTTTAGCAACCGCATCCTGAATAAAATCGTGTGCGTCGAAACGCTCGCCACGCAATGCAACAAATAATTCGCCGGTATTTAAGTGACGCGAATCAGTACTAACCGCCGTGAACTCGGCATTACCCTGATGGCATTTTGCACTCACGGCGCGCAGCGGCTGATTTGCCGCTATAAATTCTTCAACCCACTGGAGATTCAGAGGCTTGATCATGAGCTAGCCCCTTGTGACGCTGTGTCATTTTCAGATTTGGCGATGCGTTTTTGCAACGCAATACGCGCTTGTTTGGTATCGCTAAACGGCAGGGTTTGGTTGGCAAAAATCTGGTAATCCTCATGCCCCTTGCCGGCGATTAGTACTATGTCGCCCACCTTGGCTTGCTGCACTGCAAAATCAATTGCCTGGGCGCGGTCTGCAATCACCAGACAACCACTGGGGCGATTCATGCCGCGCAGGATTTCTCCAGCAATTACCGATGGATCTTCCGAACGTGGATTATCGTTAGTCACAATCACGTAGTCGCTCAAACGCTCGGCGATTGTGCCCATTTGTGGGCGCTTGGTTTTATCGCGGTCGCCACCGCAACCAAATACAGTCCAGATATTTCCTGGCCGATGTTGGTGAATTGCGTTGAGGGTATTTTCCAATGCATCAGGGGTGTGGGCGTAATCCACAATCACTTGAATTTGTTGTGCGTGCTGATCAACCACCACTTGTTGCATACGGCCCGGCGCCGGTAACAATTCCGGTAGCTCGGCCACAACCGCATTCAATGGAAAACCTTGCACCGCAACCGCGGCAATCACTGCCAATAAATTGCTGAGATTAAATTCACCCAACAGCGGCGAATAAATATCAGCACTGCCCCATGGCGTGATGAGAGTGGCGCTTACACCAAAAGGATTCAGCTGAATATTTTTGGCGTAAATATCTGCCGGGTTTTCAATCGAGTCACCCTGAATGGAGAAAGTCAGCGGCGTCACGCCAGCCGGCATTTTGGCTAGCAAACTTTTTGCCCAAGCGTCATCGGCATTGAGAATGGCAGTTTGCAAACCCGGTGCATTTAATAATTGCGCCTTGGCATTACCGTAGCGCATTAAATCGCCGTGATAATCCAAATGATCCTGAGTGAGATTGGTAAAAATGGCGGTGCGAATATTTACACTGGCAATACGTTTTTGCTCAAGGCTATGAGAGGAAGCCTCTATCGCAATAGCGGTTGCGCCCTGCTCCACCAACTCAGCCAAAATGCGCTGCATAGCGATAGGGTCGGGCGTGGTTAAACCGGTGTTTTGTAGCGCGCCCAGCTGCTGTGATATAGGCGCAACGGCCTGCGCATTCAATAAACCATAACCGATGGTGCCAATAACTGCTGATTTTTGCTGCAGCCTTGCAAGCAACTGTGCAACCAGCAAACTACAGGTGGTTTTACCATTAGTTCCGGTAATTCCGATCACTGGAATTTTTTTACTGGGACAGCCGAAAAAAATCGCCGCTATAGCACTCACCTGTGCGGCCAGATTTTCGATGGCAATTACCGGCACCTTGCCTAACCAGGCAATGCCCTGCCAATTTTTATCTGCCTCAACCAAAATTGCACTGGCACCCGACTCAATCGCCTTGGCGATAAAATCGCGCCCGTCAACTTTTGTTCCCACCAAAGCAATAAAAGCAGCACCTGCCGCCAACTGGCGGGTATCCAGGCACAAATTATTTACCTTGATTTGCGCCGCATTGCCGTCCAGCTGTATGCCTGGCAACAACTCTTGTAAGGTCATGATTATGGGTGTGTTGTGAGCAGTGATCATGTTGCTGACCTCTCATTCGCCACAACTTTTATTTGCGATTTTTCGCGCTGTACCGCCTTGGCGGGTTCAGTTTTTGAAGCTGATTTATCAACAACTTTTTCATCGTGCTGATAAATATTATCGGGCGGTACTTGCAGCATCCGCAGCGCATCTTCCGCCACCTTGGAAAACGCCGGCGCCGCAACCCATCCGCCGTTGGCATAAATGCCGGAACCTTGCGGCTCATCAACAATCACCATAGCCACTATGCGCGGATTGTCTGCGGGAGCCATACCGATAAAAGAGGCAATTTGCTTGGTTGAGTAGCGGCCATTTACTGCTTTGTAAGCAGTACCCGTTTTTCCGGCAACCGAATATGAAATTGCTTTTGCTCTGGAGCCGGTACCTTCCGCCGTCACTACTCGCTTGAGCATTTGAGTCACTTGATCAGTATATTTTTTATCGATCACACGCTCGCCGACAGGCGGGTTATCAACACGCAGTAAAGATACCGGACGCTTAACGCCTCCCGAGGCGATTACCCCATATGCCTGCACGACTTGCAGCGGGGTCATGGTCATTGCATAGCCGTAGGAAATATTGGCGCGTTCAATGCGCTGCAGTGGTTTAAGCACGGGCACATTGCCAGTACCTTCACCCGGAAAACCGGTACCAACAGGTTGCGCCGCCCCCAGACGCGCAAACATATCGCGCACGGTGTTGGTATCCAGCGCAAAGGAAATTTTAGTCATGGCGATGTTGCTGGATTTGGCAATCGCCATGGCCAGATCCATAGCACCGTAATTGCGGTGATCTTTGATCGGCTTGCTGCCCACCATGAAATAACCGGGGTTGGTGTCGATAATATCTTCGGGCTTGAATTTACCGCTATCGAGTGCCGCCAATACCACCCAGGGTTTTACTGTGGAGCCCGGCTCATACAAATCCGTGATAGCGCGATTGCGCAGGCCATCGCCGCGGGCGCGACTGCGGTCGTTGGGGTTGTAACTGGGCCAGTTGGAAATAGCCAGAACTTCACCGGTGAGCACATCGAGAATAACAATAGAACCGGCAACCGCACTGCTGGACTCAACCGCTTTTTTCAATTCGCGATGGGCCAGATACTGCAAACGTAAATCGATACTTAATGTCAGGTTTTGACCAGAACGCGCCGCGCGCACCAAACGCAACTCTTTAACTGTGCGGCCACGCAAATCCTTCAACACTTCTTTTGCGCCATTCTCACCGGTGAGCCAGGCATCGTAAGCCAGCTCCATACCTTCTTGTCCGCGGTCATCCACATCGGTCATGCCAACCAAATGCGCAGCCACATCGGCCGCCGGGTAATAGCGGTGATATTCAATTTGTTCGTAAACGCCGGGAATATCGAGTGACAACACCGCTTGCGCGGCTTCGGGAGACATTTGGCGCTGCAAGTACATAAATTCTTTATTGGCATAACGCGCAAGCCGCGACTCCAACTCAACTTTGTTAGCATTTAGCGCTTGCGCCAAATCAGCAATGCGGTGTGGCGCTTGGGATAAAACCTTGGGATTAGCCCAGAGCGTGGATACGGGCGTGCTCACCGCGAGGGGTGAACCGTTGCGGTCGGTAATCACACCGCGATAGGCGGGGATAACTTCAGTGCGCAGGGTGCGCGACTCACCTTGATCCTGCAGGAATTCATAACCTTTATCAGCATTAGGTAACACTTGCAGGCTGGCGACATGTACAACCAAGACGGCCACTAGTATCGCCAACACCAGACCAACGCTGTAAAAACGCCAGCGTGCCACTTTTAATGGTTTGTGATCTGGCTTTACCGGCGGACGGGCGCGGCGCGGCTCAAATGCAGACGAGCGACTCATTGGCCACCTGCCGCAGGTGCCTGCTGCTGATCACTGGCATTAATAACGCGATCACCTGAAATCATGACGATCTCTTCGGGTGTCGGGGCCATCATATTCAATTCAGAAATGGCCGCATTTTCCACGCGGCTGTAAGCAGCCCAGGTGCTCTGCTCTAACAGGTACTGCCCCCACTGAACCTGCAGTTGTGCAGCTTCACGGCGCAGGGTTTCCAGAGTGTTAACGTCACGGCGCACAATCTGGGTAGTTGCCACCACACCCAGTGCCGACACCAAAGTTGCCACCCACAATACCGCCACAATCAGCAAAACGCTGGTCGCCGGTGGTTTTGGTGTTGGCAGGTTTCTGTTCATGGTTTCCTTGGCAAGTGTTGGAAATAAATTAACGCGCGTCAGGTTTTAACTAATTGGTCGAACTCGCTGGGCTGGTTTTACAATTTTTCTGCCACACGCATAACAGCGCTGCGCGAGCGAATATTTGCATCCACTTCCGCATCGCTCGCCTTTATTGCCTTGCCAAGTGAGCGCATGCGTTTATTGAGCTGGTCATCGCGAATCGGCAGCCCTTTTGGCACCGGATCGCCCTGCTCCTGGCGACGGATAAAACGCTTTACAACACGATCTTCAAGTGAGTGAAAACTGATTACTACCAAGCGCCCGCCCGGTGCGAGAACAGTCAGCGCCTGCTCCAGCACCGACTCCAGATCGCCCAGCTCGTTATTCACATGAATTCGAATCGCCTGAAATGCACGGGTTGCGGGGTGTTTGCCTTTTTCCCACGCGGGATTAGCCTCCTTCACAACCTCTGCCAGGTGTTTGGTGCGGGTGAACGGCTGCTTCTGGCGCTCGGCAATAATTGCGCGCGCCATGCGCTTGGCAAAACGCTCCTCGCCGAACTCCTTAAGCACCCAGATAATTTCATCTTCATCCGCGCTATTAACCCAGTCGGCTGCACTTTGGCCGCGACTCTGGTCCATGCGCATATCCAAAGGGCCGTCCTGCATAAAACTGAACCCGCGCGCGGCTTCGTCCAGTTGCGGTGACGACACCCCCAAATCCAGCAGCACACCGGCAACCTTGCCAGTCATATCGCGCGCCTCAACCAGCGCCGCCAATTCTGCGAAAGAACCATGGGCGATAGTAAAACGCGAATCATCGCCGAAGCGCTGGTTGGCAGTAGCTATTGCGGCCAAGTCTTTATCTATGCCCAGCAACCGGCCATCGGCAGCAAGCTGCTGCAAGATCAAACCACTATGACCGCCACGGCCGAAGGTGCCGTCCACATAAAAACCGGAGGTATCGGTAACCAGTGCCTCTACCGCCTCATTCAAGAGCACGGTGATGTGTTGAGCGTCAGACACGGAGTTACCTAAAAAGAAAGATTTTGTAATTCGGCAGACATTTCGCCGTCGATGTTCTGATCCATGAGTGCGTTCCAGCTGTCTTCATTCCACAACTCGAACTTATTACCCAAACAGACCAACATCAGTTTTTTGTCCAGATGCGCAAATTCACGCAGGGTGGGGGGAACCAGGATTCGGCCATTGGCATCCATTTCAAGATTCACTGCATGGCCCATAAAGCGGCGCTGGATCTTGCGAACCTGTTCATTGCCGGATGGCAAGGCCTGGATTTTTTGCAGCACAGGCTCCCATTCGGCCTCGGTGTAAACCAACAGGCAACGCTCATACATGTGAGCAGTCACCCACAAACTCCCGGCACCCGCCGCCAGCAGCGAATCGCGAATGCGCGCCGGTATCGCCATGCGACCCTTAGGGTCCATGCTGATGGAGTAACTGCCTGTTGCCACTTTTCACCACTTAACGGGTTTGATATCCAAGAAAATCCACAAAAAACCACAAATACCCACTTTTCCCCACGGTGCTCACTATAAATCGGAGCAGGTCAAAGTCAAGCGAGCGGGCGTGAAAACACACGCAATTTCACGGGAAAAATCAGGAAAAATCGGCGAACAAGAAGGGAAAGCGCAAAAACATGACACCACAAAAACCAATAAAAATAGATAAAACAATGCGATAGAAGACAAACCTAATGTAAAACATTAAGTTTGCGATTATTTCGCGGTAAAAGGCAGGGATTTATAGAAGGATTTGGTCTAAATCGACCTTGAAGAAAACAACAAACCACAAACTAAAGATCACAGATTGCAGAAAATTAAGTCGGAGTCAGCCGATAAGCCGGTAGGGGCACCGTTAAATCAAGGGGTGCAGGCTACCCTAGCGGGGATTTTGTAGCAATAGCTGTAGCAATCCCTATGCGCTACAAGAGCAATGCTAAGCACCGACACACACACCCAACCCCATTACGCCGCTTTTTTTAAAATATCCATTAAACAAAAGAGCAAATAAAAAAAGGGGGCACCAAGCCCCCTTTTCGCTTTCATAAACTAACTACTTCTTCTTCGGTCGCACCTGAGTCAAAGCACTGCCCGCCACACTTTTCTGGGCGGATGTTGACTTAGGGTTGGCCAAGATTTTTGCTGCTTTACTAGCAACCGACTTGGAAGTGTACTCATGCTTACTAGACATGGTTTAGAACCTCTTATTTGACATGGCATTGCAAAGACAGCGCGGTTTTGCAAGAATCATGTCTGATTACGAAAACCCTCTACCAATTAGCAGAGGGCACACTGGAATGTAATCTAGATAAAAACGGTGAACATCTCTTGGTCGGGGCGTTCACCGTTTTTTTTGGGCTAGGGCTGCTAGATCAGCCTCATACTCTTCTCACCCTAACTCTCCTTAATAGCAATTCATTCAAGACACCACATCTAGTGAAAAAACTTCAATGAGATCGAAGATAATGCGGTTTTTCTGTTTAGGCAAGCACTAAAACCCAATCCATCCCACTTGAAATCACCCATGCAAGAAAACCCCTGTGGATAAGTAAATTTTATCCTGTGTACAAATGGACAATATTATGAAATTACTGAAAATTTAACCGAATAGTTTGTGGGTAAAAAGTTGATAACCTGTTCATAACACCGACAATAGGATCAAACACCCAATAAAGATCATTTTGCTATAAAAAAACAAACAGCTTATTCTTTTTTGAAATTCCAATGCCTCTTAACAGTCGGCAAACTAATACCAAGCTTCGCCGCCACCTGTGATTGACTAAACCTCTGCTCTTTTAGCTCTTGAACGCTAGCTCTTGTCTCAGTCGCTACAGGCCGCCCCAGCTTCTTGCCATCCGCCTTGGCTCTCGCCAAACCTGATTGGGTACGTTCTATAAGCAAATCACGCTCAAATTCAGCTACAGCACTAATAACCTGCATTGTCATCTTTCCGGCTGGACTGGTGAGGTCAACACCCCCAAGAGCCAGACAGTGAACGCGAATACCTTTGCCCGCTAAATCCTCGACCGTAGAGCGAACATCCATGGCGTTACGCCCCAACCTATCCAGCTTGGTCACAACTAGCACATCACCGCTTTCTAGCCGCTCTATAAGTCGATTCCAGCCCGTTCGCTGCTTAGCCTCTACAGAGCCAGAGACTACCTCTTCAATCGCCCTGTGCGGCTCTATGGCAAAGCCAGCGGCTGTTATCTCATGTAATTGATTAGCGGTTGTTTGATCTGCTGTACTTACGCGGCAGTATGCGAATACTCGACCCATGATTAACCCCTCTTTTTGGTATCACAAAACCTAGAGGTATCATATCAATAGTATCGCAAAATTGAAAGGCTATTTTGTTGATACCAAAATGGCGCATATTTGACCGGTATCGGCAACCGTTCACTTGTTGATACCAGAAAAATACCGCTTGACACATACATCATTTGTACATACATTTGATGTATGTACATTATTGGCGAATTCAACAGAATGAGCAAAACATTAAAATCCTACCGCTTTGACGAAAACACTCTTAATCTCATTGATGAGCTCAGGGAGGCGCTACACCTCAGCAATAACTCAGACGTGCTTCGCAGATCATTAACGCTTCTAAAACTAGCTATAGACAATCAACAAAAAGGGGGAGCCATTATTCTTAAAAACGACGCATCGGAAAGGGAGATCGTTCTCTAATGAAACAGTATCTTGATTTAATGAGAGCTGTGGTTGAGGGTTTTGAAAAAGCAAAATCTCAACGAAACTTCAGGTCAGCAAGACTTAAACTGTTGGATGCAATTCAGTTACTTACCGTTGCCGACAGGGATAACGACGCCCCACGCTTGAAAATCGCCATTATTCGAGCTGAAATCGTACAGGCTATGGCTGCGATAGAAGCCAAGCTTGCACTACCCTCCAACCCATTTAACAAGAGCCCAGCCACAAACCTTTTACTTAGGAATAAACTTAAGCCCACAAACGACGGCAAATCCGACTCCGCCGATAACAAAGCATCAAATTTCATCAAGTGCTTTTTTATCTTTTTAAGGAGTCATTCCCATGCCCACTCGCAAAGTAAAACTATCTATTGAAGCAGACAAATTAACGTTAGGCATAACTGAAGACATTCCACAACGACATTCCTTCAATGCAACGTTAAATTCAATTCACAAAATACTTTCCCTGCTTGAAAAGTGTTCGTTAAGTACCAAGCTACTATTGATCGCCTTATCAACTGTCCCAATTACCACATTTATTGCTATCCGATAACCAAAGCACAGGGGGAGGAGGGGCATCCTCCCCCAATAGATCCCCCTGTATGGTTTAAATGAGCACGAACTTCCAAAAGGATTACCCATGGGTAAATTCCTACAAGAAAATCAGTCAATCTCATCTTTTCTTGAGCGCCTGATACGAGCAAAATGTAAGCTCAGACAAAATTTAAAGGAGTAAGCAATGCTAGTGCTAGGACGAAAAGCTAGTGAATCTGTAGTGCTTCATCTGCCAGACGGCAATGAAATAGAAGTCACCGTGATTGAGATAAACGGAAGGGGTCAAGTTAGGCTAGGCTTTGACGCACCTGAAGATGTTTTAATTACGCGAACTGAATTACTAGAAGCCGTATAAAACGAGCAACCTCTTCGGAGGCTGCTCTTGAATGGTTGCTATGCTTTGAGTCGCTTAGTGATTGGTGGCGTATGCTTATTTTTAAACAACACACCACTTCGTCTCTCTACATTGAGATTGAGCAAAAGCTGCTCGTCACCCTCACTGTAGAATTGCAGCAATTCATCTAGCGTTATCTCAAAATGCTTTGCCCTTAAACCCTCAATCACCAGCCATATAACAACAGGGAATGCTGTTGCCTTTAATTTCAAATCTTCAATGCGATCAGCTTGAAAGTTGAATGTAAAAGCCTTGTTGTTATCCCTATCACTGCTACGCTTCGGAAATACCAATTTACCGTTGGCAATAGAGTAATCGCCATCAAATTTTGTTGCGTGATCATGCAAGCAAACATACGCCTGCAATTCTTGCTTTGGAGTTAAAATTCCCACTATACCAACCCTCCTTTTTGTTTATTATTGCCAATAAATATGCACATTTTTTTTAATGTTTTCATGTAATTCCTCTTAATATTTAAAGTTATCCCTACAAAACCTTCAGACAATAGCTTGCCTATTAGCGAGATGATTGCTCATTGCTTAATCAATTTAATAACGTCGATTTGGTTTTATTCGGAACGGATTTACGCTTACTGGCTCATCGACCAGAAGCGGTTACTGCTTACATCTTTCGTATCTGTTTTGGCCAGATAACTCGCCCTATACATATAATCACCAAGCTCACTTTCAGATATTAACGGCATCTCTTTCTTTTTCGATTGCCAGTTCTCACTGAAGTGAAACCCAGGTCTTACAACCCCCTCATCTACATACTGCTGCATTAGCTTTCTAACTGCACTCCATGTAGCCTTATGGCCATCAAGAATGAGCACCATGTGATAATGCGGATAGGGCAAGGGGCACCCATCCTGAAAGGCTGAACGGAACACAGCCTTCTCACTTCTTGTAAGCGACACTTCATACTCAGGATCACTAGGGGTTAAGTATTTCGTCTCTATAACCCACAGATACCTGAGCTTAAATACACTCGCTTTTTTTCTTCCCTTTCCAACCTTCCTAAACTTATCCCGCAAACGAGCAACAAGGTCTGAAATTTGATAATCAAAAAAATCGTCGGTAAAGGCAAAAGACAACATAACCGCCTCAGGCCTAACCATCTCTGAATTTATTGAATCTACTGCTAGTCGGTAGACGCCATCTAAAATCGATTCGTAAAACGCAGTTACTTTACCCTTCTGTAATCTCACCTTATCCAACAATACAAACCCTTTATACTCAGTCCCCGAGTAAACCTTCCTTAAACTTCCCATTAACTCTTTATGCACCCCCTATTAGCCTTATTACGCACTTCTAACGCAGAACCGACAATAACTATTAACTTAACCCAAAGACAAAAAGATACCTGTCCAATAGCTCTAAAGCTTGAAGGGCATCTTTTAAGGCATTTGGAATGATAGAGCTGGCGCGACCTAAGGCCAAAATAAGCAAAAAAAACCAGCACATTAGATATAGTAGACCCTGAACAGGAATCTGTCCAGAGATAGCTTAAAAATATTTTATTATTTCACTTGCTGTCAAATAAGTAAACCTATCATACACAAAAAAATAGAAAAAATCTACTTTTGAGAGAGCGCGAAGAGCGAGTGCTTAGCTTAAACGCAAATTTATCAGCAATTTGGGGGGCGATTGCCCGAAAATACTAAAATTAAGAGGCCTTTCAAGACTGGTCGCATTCAATCAAACAGGAACAAAAACAATAGATATCAACAAATTGATAGATGCAAGCTATCCCAATCCTAGTAAGTAATAACTTGCACAACAGGCAACAGTTGCTCAGGCGTAAAGTCGTGGGTGTAAGTATCCGTAATTCCCGCCCCTGTCCTTTCATGCCCGACAATTTGCTGAATTAACGATTCACTAAAACCAGCACCTCTCACTTTAGTTACTACTGAATGCCTGAAGCTATGGAAGGAGCGGCTCAGATTTTTAGTGTTAACCTTGGGAACCCCCGACTTCTCCAAAATCAAAGGGAAAAAGTTAGTGATAGATTTATCGCTCTTACTCTCAGCAAACACCTTACCACTACCATTACCGACAAACTCCAAGAAGCCCTTATCAATTAACTCTGGAGGGACAGGAAACTCTCTCAGGGCATTCCTTGTCTTTGTGCCTCTCACAACGACAGACCAGCAATCCAATTCAGCGTCCCGCTTAATATCCTCCTTAAGCAGATTTAAAACCTCCCCTGCCCGCGCTCCCGTATAGGCACCAAACAAAACAGCCCACTTCATCCATTTATTCTTTATGTAATGAGTATCGCTTTCTAAAACCTCAAATATTTTCCTCACTTCAGAATCTAGAAAGTGGCCACGTTTTTTTTCAAGCTTAATTTTCATATCCAAATCGGCAGCAGGAGAGCTAATCAGATATTCTTGGTTGACCGCATACCTAAAAATTCCCAGTAAAAACTTCTTAGTACCAGTCATTGTTCGGACAGCTATTCGATCTCCCTCTGGTACTACACACCCCCACAATTCGGAAATCTGCTTACCCTTATAAGCCTTCAGAGTCCGTCTTGGAAGTTGCCCATACTGATTTAAAAAATCTTTTATGATCTTTTTGGTTATCTCTGCAACAGGCAAATCCCCAACCGCAAACAAAAATATCTTTACATAGTCCTTGTAATCTCTTTGCATTTTATCTGACAGCCCTGCAACCCTTACCTTATATTCCAGAAACTCTTTAAACAGCTCACTAAAAATGATTGAAGGCGCTTTTATCACATCTGAATTTGGAACCTTAACCACCTTTGGAGTAGCTAAAAAGTCTGGCAGAACCGGCCGTTTACTGTCAGCACTTAAGCTAACTTCCATTCGGGAATAATACTCAAAGAGAACCTGTTCTATTTCTTGATAATATCTATTCACCAATTCTGGATAACAGTAAAACAGGTACTGAAAATTGCCTAGCTTGTAAAAAATGTAATTCTGCACCAACTCCTGAGCACGCCCCATACATCCAGAAGAAAAATCAAAGTTTTCAATGTCTTCCTCGTCAAAAACATCAACGGATATGGCTTTAGTAAACGCAGAGGCGATTTCAGCCTGTATGGTCTGTCCATCACCAAACTCTCCATGCAAGTTAGTAGCAGCCACTCGGTGCATATCCAAACACGCCTGAATTTCGGCCTTTTTACTTCTAACATCGGCCAAGGTAGCCGGCTTAAAAATTTCAGCCAACTCCAACAAAGCTTTAGAGTAACGGGGGACATCAGAAGAATAACAACCCTCCAGCAATGCTTTTACTTTTTCTATTTCAGAGTTGGCATTGGCCTCAGGAAATTTACCTAGGTATGCCTCTCTAAATGCATCCGAGTCAATATAGGTTTGATGATCAAATTCAGGTAGAGCTGCGTGATTTTCAGACCACCCAACACATCCCCCGTTTTCGAATTGATAAGTTACTAATTCACCTGATTCTGACTCAAAATCAGGGATAGACTTAAGCGATTCACAATATGCCTCTGCATAGGCATGAGCATTCGTCTTGTCAGTTGCTTTTGCATGGGCATAAGCACTGGCGTAAGCCACAGCATTTTCCTGCTCATCTAGAAAGTTATCCCTCGCTCTGAATGCATCACCCCAAGCCAATTGATCGGATTTTAACGATTCATATAGTGCTTTCAGCTTCTCAACTGCCATGTAATAGACTCCGGCTCTAGCTATTGCCTGATATTTAGAAGTAGTACGAAGGGATTTGATGATTTCCCGCTTTCCGAGAAGTTTTCTGATTGCAGGAGGGCACACCCAGCGGAAATAGTAATAACCATTGGAGCGCTTTTGTAGCAGAGTTTGTAGCATTTTTTGTAGCAACCTAAGCAAAAGGGGTGAAACACCCCCAAAGCTCAGGCTTTTCAATGTGACGGAGTCAGCCGATAAGCCGGGTTCTGTCGTGGACAGTCATTCATCTGGGACCAGTGTCACCACTGGCCTCAAGCAACCTACCCGCCCTCGATACGGGTCGCATCATAGAGGGCCTATTTGGTCTTGCTCCGAGCGGGGTTTACCATGCCGCAGCCTGTTGCCAGTTGCGCGGTGCGCTCTTACCGCACCCTTTCACCCTTACCGTCACCCTTGCGGGCGCTTAGGCGGTCTGCTCTCTGTTGCACTTTCCGTAGGCTCGCACCTCCCAGGCGTTACCTGGCGCTCTACCCTATGGAGCCCGGACTTTCCTCCCCGATGCACCAACTGGCACTCAAGAGAGCCAATCAGTTAACACCGGAGCGACTGTCGGGCCGACTCCGAGGCGGCACCTTAACCGCCCCGAGCGACAAGCGCAAGATCATAAATATGACGATATGCATTTTCCTTAATCGGCCAGTTTACTTTTTTTGCTAACCGGATCACTTCTGCCATGCGAGGGATGGACAAATCTCACTAACAGCAACAGTAAACTGGTATTTTTGCGGCTTTAGGCTATTAATTAAGACAAATCAATTACGCTTGATTACAGCCCATCTCCCCGAATCGGATCTCACAATAAAAGCGCAGGAGAACGTCCAGTGAAAGCTTATCAATACAACCTTCTTGCCCTGGCCATAGCAACGCAATTAGCCATGCCCGCAAGCGCGCAGGATACCCCTGCACCGAGCGATAGCCCCGCTCTGGAAGAAGTCATGGTTACCGCGCAAAAACGCCCGCAAAGCCTGCGCGATGTGCCCATTTCGGTGAATGCGCTGTCCAGTAAAAAAATCGAGGAGGCCGGCATTACCAGTGTGGAGCGTGTTGCTGATTACATTCCCAGCTTCAACATGACCCAGACGGGCATAGGAACAAATATTGCGATTCGCGGCATCAGCTCCGGGGTGAACCCAGGGTTTGAACAGTCGGCAGCACAGTTTGTCGATGGTATCCACTTTGGCCGTTCGCAGCTTTCACGTGCGCCGTTTTTGGACTTGGAGCGGGTAGAAATCCTGCGTGGCCCACAGAGTATTTTATTTGGCAAAAACTCCACCGCAGGTGCGATCAGCATCACTACCGCCAAACCCGGCACAGAACATGAGGCCAAGCTGAGCTACCTCTACGAGCCGGAACACGGCGAGCAAGACCTGCGCTTGGTTCTCTCTGGCCCTATTAGCGACACAGTCGGTGGCAGACTTGCAATTCTCGACAGCCAGATCGATGGTTTTATGGAAAACACCACACTTGGGCGGGATGAGTCCGGCGATGACAACCGTGTAATCCGCGCCACCCTGGTATGGCAACCCGGCGACCTCTGGGATATTACCCTGAAACTTGAGGACGGCTCCTTTGACAGCGAGGGACGCAACATTGAGGTACTGCGGCCTGTCGAAATCCCGTCACCCTTAACTGGTGTTGCTACCCCCTATGCCAATGCACTGCAATTCTTCACTCAAGGGGCGTATTTGCTGGATACCACTCATGACTGGAAACGCCAATCCAATGGGGATTTCAGTTACAACGACACCGAAAACGTGACACTCACCGTGGAACGTGAGCTAGGCGAACATACCCTGACTGCCGTAACCGGCTATAACGCTTATACCTATGATGAGCTTTGCGATTGCGATTTTACCGGTGCTTCCGGATTCAATATTTTATCCAACGAAGATTACAGTCAGGTCAGTCAGGAAATCCGCATTACTTCGCCGGAAGATGGCACCTTCAGCTACATTGGCGGACTGTTTTTCCAAAGCAGTTCGATGGATTTTAATGATGCAGTAAGGGTTCCTGCCGATAGCTTTATCGCCACTGCCTTCACTCCCATTTTGGGCGCGGGAGCAGCCAACCTGCTGCGTGGTGCCTCCTCCAACCGCAGCTTTGAACAGGACACTGACCTTGCGGCTATATTTGCCCAACTGACGTGGAACTTTACCGATACTTCTCGCGCTATCTTCGGTGCCCGCCACACCACGGAGACCAAGGAAGCAAGCCGCACTCAATATCACGTGAGTAATACCGGCACCATACTACCCCAAGGCAGCGCAACTGATCCTTACAACATCATCTGGAGTCAATTCAAAATCGACCCTCACTCAATAAAAGGGGATCGCGATGAATCAGGCTTTACCCCATCGATCACCTTCCAGCAAGACTTCTGGGGCAGCGATATGTTCTACCTCAGTTACACCACCGGCTTTAAATCTGGCGGTTTTGACGTGAGAGCTAACGCCGCACCCAATGAGTTGGATGGTGTTTATCCGACAATTGAAGGAACCTGGGAGTTTGAGGAGGAAAAAGTTCAAAACTTCGAAGCGGGCACCAAACTGGTATTGGCCGATGGCGCGGCAGAATTAAACATCGCCGCATTCCGCTCCGAGTTTGAAGACATGCAAACCAGCCAGTTTGATGGCAGCCTGAGTTTTAACGTAACCAATGCCGGCGAGGCCGTAGTACAGGGGGTAGAAATCGATGGCCGCTGGGCGATTATCGACAACCTGATGTTGCGTGGCGGTATGGCCTATATCGATTTTGAGTACACTGATTTCCCCAACTCGCAATGCTACTTTGGCCAACCCGACAACATATTGCCAGCTGGTGATGGCGTCTGTGATGCGACTGGTCAGCGCCGTGAGTTTACCCCCGAGCTACAGGGTAATCTGGGTGTGGATTACACCATCAATTTCAGCAATGGCTTGAAGCTGGTTAATACTCTGGATCTGATTTACAGCGATGAATACCTGACCACGCCATCACTGGACCCTCGCTTTAGCCAAGATGCCTACACCAAAGTAAACGCACGCATTGCACTAAGCGGCAATGACGACACTTGGGAGTTGGCGGTAATTGGTAAAAACCTGGGCGATGAATCCATAGTTTCCTACGCCAATGGCTTACCGGTAGCATCCACCGTAACACGCGGCACTGGCTCGGGTTACTACGCCTTCTATGAGCGCCCAAGAAGCGTGGCAGTTCAGGGGACGATTCGTTTCTGAGGTCACACACAGGTATTTATATTGTCGGCATTCAAGGGGCGCATTGGCGCCCCTTTTTATTGTCGGGCGCTGACTATTATTCAGGGTATTTTTCTACCGCCACTGCCGACTAATTTGCATTACTGCTATTATTAATAAGACTTATTTTTGTGCAGCGATTGGACGACGAGCAAATGAGCGATTCATCTACCGGCCAACCACCGGTGACGCCCTCTACACCAGAGATCAGCCCCCAACCGCAGCAAGCGCACTTGCCCCACAATATCCTCAAGGGCTTTTTGCTCGCCGCCGCCGCGCTTTTTTTGTTTACCTGCATGGACAGCATCACCAAATACCTGACCAGCCACTACAACGTGCCTTTTGTAGTTGCCATGCGCTATCTGGTGCACTGCTCGGTCATGTTGATTATTCTCGCTCCGCGCCATTCCACCCAGCTGGTGAAAACCCAGCGCACCGGCCTTGTCATTCTGCGCGGGCTTGCGCTGACACTTTCGTCGCTGTGCATGGGAATGGCCCTGCAGCGCATGCCACTGGCTGAGACGACCGCGATCAATTTTCTGGCACCCACGCTGGTAGCTTTGTTAGCGGGTTCACTGCTTAGCGAACGTATCGGTGCCTGGGGTTGGCTGGCGATTGTGACCGGTTTTATTGGAGTGTTGTTGATTGCACGTCCAGGTGGCGGGCTGGATGCATTGGGTGTCTTTTTTGCGCTGATGGCGGCCTGCGCTAACGCGACTTATCAATTGTTATCGCGCCTGCTGGCGAGCACCGAAAAGGCGATTGCCTTGCTGTTTTACACGGCGCTGATCGGCTCCATCATTTTTGGCTTGGCACTGCCTTGGTATTGGGAGAACAAAACGCCCAGTACCCTTGAACTGGTGTTGTTGCTCAGCATGGGGTTAACCGGTGGTTTGGGTCATTACCTGTTTACCTTGGCCTACCGCCATGCGCCCGCCTCGGTGCTAGCGCCCATGACCTACCTGCAGCTGATTTGGGCGGGCCTAATGGGCTGGTTTATCTTCGGCACCATTCCCGATAGCACTAGTCTGATAGGTATGCTTATTGTTGCCGCCTCAGGGTTGATTATTGCGTTTAAATCTCGCCCGGCGAAACCTGCGGCTGAGCAGCTGTAAGCGAAGACGCCGGAAGACAAACATCACCGGTGCGGTATTTATGCTCGCGATACAAATAAGACGGCAATTGCACCTGCGCCAAAGCCCTGCGCTGCTCTTCCGGGGTAGCTGGGCGCAATAGTGAGAGCTTTTTTTGCGCCTCGTTGTAATGCGCAATAGCTGCAGAAGCGTCGGGCTTGAGCAGGGTGATCTGTGCAGTTTCCATGAGTGCAAAATAATCGCCAAATTGCAATAAAGCGCGACCAGGGCTTGAGGAGTCGGCAACAAAATCGCGCCCGACTAAAGCGTGACAACCGGAAACGCCAAGCAAGGATAACAGCGTAGGTGCCAAATCAATCTGGCTTGCCAACTGGCTGATTCGCTTGGGTTCCACAGTTGCACCCAGTATCAAACCGGGAATCTGGAATTTCTCTACCGGGATCAAGTTATCGCCATAAACACGATTATCGTGGTCGGCAACAATCAAAAAAAGCGTATCCTGCCAGTAATCACTTTGTTTGGCGTTTGCAAAAAATTGCCCCATCGCCCAATCCGCATATTTAACCGCGTTATTCACCACACTTTTGGGTTGCTCGTGCAGTTCAATTCGGCTATCGGGAAACTCAAATGGCTCATGGTTACTGGAGGTAAAAATCAGCGAGAAAAATGGCTTTCCGGTTTGATGTAATTGGGTCAGTTGTTGATGTGCTGTGTTAAATAGATCCTCATCACTCGCGCCCCAACTACCTATAAATACCGGATTTTTAATGCTATTCACATCAATAATGTCGTCCACACCATTGCCGGTAAAAAAGCTGGCCATGTTGTCAAAGTGTGCTTCACCGCCATAAATAAATTGGGTGCTGTACCCCGCATTTTTTAATACGGATGCCAAGGTAGTAAAACCCTGTTGGCTTTTTGAAAGCTTGACCACACTTTGCGCCGGTGTAGGAGGAAAGCCTGCCATCACCGCCTCTATACCGCGCACCGAACGGGTTCCGGTCGCGTATAGGCGCTCAAACCAAATCCCCTGTCCGGCAAGTTTGTCCAACTCCGGTGTCACACCCACACCACCCAATGCGCCAACAAAGGTTGCCCCCATGCTCTCCTGCAGCACTATGACTAAATTCAGCGGTTTTGCGTGCGCATTTGCCGCTTGCTGATAATGGGCTGTAGGGTAATTCTGGTCATTGAATTCATAGTTTTTTAGCCAGGGCCAATCCCGGCTGAGCGCTATCATCTCCGGCGTAGACAATTTGCCGTACATCTCGGTAGAGCGGGCCTCGTGCTTGAGGTTATAAATCGCGTAGAGCACCGAATAACCGGAATTAATGACCAGCGAATTCACCATCGCATCGCCGGTAATCGCAAAAAAAGCCGGGTTAGCGGGGCGATGATCTGTCGTAGAACGCACCCCCATAAACAGGCACAGCACTACCAGCGGCCAAGCCATGAGATGTTTTGAACGCGACCATTGAGGCGCTTCTGCAGGCAAGCGCAGCACCCGATAAAGCACCACACTCAACAGAACCGTCAGACTAAGCCCTCCGATAAATGGCAGGGTAAAACCAAATAACAGCGTGGACAGCACCTCTTTGGGGTAACGCAGGTATTCAATAAACAAACGATTCGGACGGGAATCAAATTGCAGCAGAAAGGCGGGAGTTGCCAATTCGATAAACACAATCAACGCAAGCCCCAGCCAAGCCCAATAAAAAGACATCCGCAGCCAGAGCTGTCGCCAAGTGACCACCAAGGGCAATAACAGCACCAAAGGAATCAACCAAAGGGAAACCAAAATAATGTCGGCACGTACTCCCTGCAGCAAAACGCCAGGCCAGTCGCCCGTTGCACCCACCCGCTCCGCCTGCCAGAGCGCCAAACCAACACGGCTCAAACTCAATAGAAGCAACGCAATAGCAGCCATGCGAAACAAATATACATAGGGGCCGGTAGCCATACCCCAGAATGACTCGTCACGTTTATTACTTTTATCCATCGCTCAATCCACTACCTAAGCCAAAATAATTTTTAGCTTAGCCAGCGAAACTTAAGTAATCCTTAAATTAAAAAAAGCCGGCAACCTCGCACGAAAGGTTGCCGGCTTAAAGAGGAGGTAATTAATGGATCTGCCTAGCCTATAAAAAATGGGGATATGCCAATAACGCTTTTCAAAAAAAGCCTAGAACTTGCAAAAAATTGAAGTTTTTTTCGTTTTAATTGAAGTCGGCGCCGAAAAAACGCTCGGAAACCTGCACAGAGTGTTACTTATTGCACAGGCTTTTGAAGGTTTTTGGGGTGCAGCCATACTCCTCTTTGAACAATTTGTTGAAATAAGACACGTTGTTGTAACCCACCGAGTAGGCGATTTGGGCAATGTTGGCCTCTTCTTGTTCAGCCAGTAATCGCGCGGCCTCGGTCAGGCGCAACTTATTCAAGTAGCCGGTAAAGGTAAAACCCAGTTCCGCCTTGAGTATGTCGTTGATCTTGGTGCGGCTGACACCAATCCGGCTCACCATCAACTCCAGGCTCAGCTCGGCATTGGCGTACTCAGTAGCCATAAAGCGCAGGATGGAATCGGTATCCTTGTCCCGCTGCGGCTCTACGGATAACTGCTGGTAGGCCACCAGAGGGCGGTCTTTTTGCAGGCGGCTTTGTAAATCCGCAATCAATGCACGACTGTGTGCGCGAAAAAACCAAAAGCCAAAACCACCCCAAACAAGCAACAATAACCCGCCAAGTAGATAGAGATAACGCCAATCGCGCCCCATCAAGGTGATTTCATTTAGCTGCACTCGCGCATCAATATCCATTGGGCTCTGGGGGCTACTGCCGAATAACAGCTTGGGCACTTGTTTAAGCTGATACTCCTTCATGGATAGTTTCAGATGAAACCGCTCCAGCCACCATTGGGGTGTTTCAAGGCGAGTCAGATCCAGCACAACGGGAGTCCAGTCCTCATCACAGGCAAAAAAAGCCGAGGGGGATCGGTAACTCAGGGGATCGCTGGCGGTAGTGATTTTCTCGTCCACCGTTACCAGGCTAAAAGTGAGCACATTGGCCGGGGCGCATTTGGCACTGAAGGAAATGGTTTGGAAGGAAGCAAGGTTCGCCAGCACCGGTTTTTGCCCGGCATCACCAAACACCAGCGATACCGACGCAAAGGGGTGCTCCACCTTGGAAGAAACTTTTATGTCGGCATCGATACTGAAGCTGGCATCGTTAATTTTTACTGACGAATCACCACCCCAGTAGCGGTCATCTCCAGCTTCAGCCGACCAAGGTAAGGCACTTTGCTGCGCGGGCAACAACGATAATTGCAAGAAAGTGCGCTGCATACACCAATAGGCGGCCAGCGCGCTTAGCAACAACAACCCCGCCAGGGCGAGTAATACTTTTTTATAAAATGCCAGCATGGGTGAGGCCACCAAAATCAACGCGAGCAGACAATTTAGTCGCGAATCGCACCACATACAAGTTTTGCAAACTTGCAGCGGAACTCTGGAAATAAATGCAATTTTGCTTTGCAGCACTGCCTGCCTGAGGTTTAATCCAACCATCCAAACCGGCGACGGTTATCAATCACAAGCCATACTGGGCAAACTATGACTAGCGATCTTTTGAGCACACTCCTGGATCAGGAAGCAGAACTGCAGCTGCGCTACTTCAACAACAGTACCGCTTGGGAGCTGGGCAGCCTGATCAAAGCTGCAGCCGACCAAAACGCGGCGCCCATAGCCATAGAAATCTATGGCTTTGAGCAGGTGCTTTTCAGCTACTTTATGCCCGGCACTAACAAGGACAATCAGGATTGGATCAACCGCAAGCGCCAATCAGTGATGCGTTTTGGTCACAGCTCCTATTACACCGGCCAATACAACCTCGCCAAAAACCGCAACTTTGAAACCATCCCCCACCTGGACCCTAAACAATACTGCGCCCATGGCGGCGCGTTCCCGCTGCGCATTAAAAATAGCGGCTTGATCGGCGCGGCCACTGTGTCTGGCTTGGCTCAGGAAATGGATCACCAAATGGTGATCGATGCACTGCGGAAAATCGTGCTGGCACAGACGCTTTAACTATCCCGCTGTAGCGCCCAGTCATATAAAAAGTTCTTTTTCAAACCGGTGAGCTTGGCGCCCAGGCTCGCCGCCTGTTTTACCGGCAACTCCTCCAGCAGGGTATTCATTATGTGAATTTGCTCGGGAGTAATAGCATCGCCCTCGTTTTTGGGCGCGCCATGTACCAATAAAACGATTTCACCGCGCTGTTGATGACTGTCCGCCGCAACCCAAGCAGCAAGCTCGGCCACCTTATCGCCTTTAATCGTTTCAAAGGTTTTGGTCAGCTCCCGCGCCATAACCACTTCGCGCTCGGGGCCGAATACCTGCACCATATCCTGCAGGGTTTCCAAAATACGATGCGGAGCCTCATAAAAAATCAGGGTGCGTGGGTCGGCAGCAAGGCTTTGTAAATGCGTGCAGCGCGCCACCTGTTTCGCCGGTAAAAACCCCTCAAACGCAAAACGGTCCGAGGGCAAGCCGGCAGCGCTCAGGGCAGCGATCATTGCGCAAGCGCCGGGCACAGGCACAATTGTTATTCCCGCGTGGCGAGCGCTGCGCACCAGGCGATAACCCGGATCAGACACCAGCGGGGTTCCCGCATCCGAAATTAATGCGATGGATTCGCCGGCTTGCATCCGCGCAATCAGTTGCGCAGTGCGCTGCTCATCGCTGTGATCATGGTAGGCAACGCAGGGGGTTTTGATATCGAAATGCGCCAGCAAACGAGAACTGTGGCGCGTATCCTCCGCGGCGATAAGCGCTACAGTTTGTAGAGTTTCCACCGCTCGCGGTACCATATCGCCCAAATTGCCAATCGGGGTTGCCACAACATAAAGGGTGCCTGGGTTGGAGCTAGGAGTTGCCATAACGCATTCCACAAAAAGTGAGATCAGGCCAGTTAACCGCGCACTGATACCGATATGAATATTGATATTGAATTGTTACTGCAGGTTGCCAGCCGCAGTTTTTCACCGAGGTCGTCATGCCCCACAGGCTAATGTTGCGTAGCGTTTTCCGCCCGATTGCTTTATCCAAACTAGTGCTTTGCTCGCTCTCGGCGGCATTGCTACTCAATGGCTGCAGCAGCACACCACCCCAATCGACAACCGCAGCCAAACCCAAACCGGCGTCCAGCCAGCCAGCGCAACTCAGTGCCAGCAAATTGTTACAAATGGCTAACCAGGCACAATCGCCTGAACGCGAAAGTTTGGTTTTGCAAGCGGCACAGGTCTATATCGATGGAGGGAAATACAATCGCGCTCGCGATTTGTTGATGGACATAAATGCAGAGGCATTGCCCGATCAGGCTTACATCAAACATACCGATTTACTGAGCGCTGTCGCATTAAATGAAGGCTCCAACTTTTTAGCCCACGGCATTCTAACCAAGCCGCGCCTGGAACAACAATGGCAAGCCATGGAGCCGGCTATGGAAATCTCCCTGCGCGATAAACGCGCGCAGGTGTTTGCACTTTTGGGTGAGCAACAAAATAGCGTGAATGAACGCATTCAACTTGCAGCGCTGACCAACAATAAAAAATTGTTGCAAACCAATCAGGATGCGCTCTGGCAAAGCCTCATGAGCATTCCCTTTGCAGAGCTGCAACAGTTAGCCATGAGTGGCATGAGTGATACCGCACGCGGCTGGTATAGCTTGGCCGCTATCAATAAAAATAATCAAATCGATTTGGAACAACAGCGTGAACAATTGCAGCAATGGCTGCGCGACTGGCGCCAACATCCAGCCCACAATAATCTGCCGAGCGATTTAAAACTCCTGCAAAGTTTGATTGACCAACAGCCCAAGCAAATTGCGCTGTTATTGCCTATGCAAGGCAAACTTGCCGAAGCCGGCGAAGCAGTGCGCGACGGTTTTTTTGCAGCATATTTCCAGGCGCTGGGCAATGGCCGTCACGCGCCTGAAGTACGTCAATACGATAGTAGCGAAGATACAATCAGCGCTTATCAACAAGCCATAGCCGATGGTGCGGATTTGGTGATTGGCCCCATCGACAAAGAAAAAGTAACTGAATTGAGCCTGATGCCAGCGCTAGATGTGCCTGTGCTTGCGCTAAATTACCCGGACAGCCAACCCGCACAACCGCTTAAAGGTTTTTATCAATTTGGTTTGGCGGTAGAGGATGAGGCACGGCAAGTTGCACGTCAGGCTTTTTTGGAAGGTCATCGCCAGGCGATGGTGATTATTCCCTCGCAAGAATGGAGTGAGCGCAGCGCCCGTGCATTTGCTGAGGAGTGGGAAAAGCTTGGCGGCGTGGTGGTAAATCGCAGCCAATTCCAAAACGGCGCCAACTATTCCAAATTAGTCAAAGATGCGATGCAAATTGAAAACAGCCTGGTTCGCAACCGCGAAATGCAAGAGCTGCTCGGTGTACCACTGCAAACTGCACCGCGCAGCCGCAGCGATGTGGATATGATTTTCCTGATTGCCGATCCGGCACAAGGGCGCCAGATCAAACCAACTTTTGCGTTCCACTACGCCGGCAACATTCCGGTGTACGCCACTAGCCAAATTTATTCCGGCCAGGCCAATATAAAAGCAGATCGCGATTTAAACGGTGTACGTTTTAATACTATGCCCTGGTTATTTGATACCAACAGCGCAGAAAAACAAGCTGTCGCACAACATACCCAATCAGCGGCAGTCTATGGCCGTTTACATGCCTTGGGCGCAGATGCGTTCCGCCTCTATGCACGCTTGCCGCAACTGGAACAGGTTCCAGGTATGCGTATTTTTGGCGCGACAGGTGCACTGCAAATGGCAAGTGATGGCCGCATCGAACGCGAGCAAATCTGGGTGCGCTTCCGCAATGGCGAAGCCCAACCCCTGCCGATGGTCATCAACCAAAATGACCTGCAATATTAAGCCCAACCTGCCTTAAGCATTATTCAAAAGGAATACAAAATGCACAACAAGGACGTTAACACCTCAATACAAACCGCTCTGCCGGCACCTAACAGTATTACTCTTGGTGCCGCTGCGGAATCACAAGCAGAAGCTTTTCTCATCCAACAGGGGCTAATAACTCGCCTACGCAATTACCGCTGTAAGCTGGGTGAAATCGATTTAATCATGCTCGATAAAACCCCGCACGCCAGTGCCAGCGAGAACACACTGGTATTTGTGGAAGTAAGGCTACGCACCAATAAGCGTTTCGCACCGGCACTGGAAACGGTGGACTATCGCAAACAACAAAAAATCATTAAAACTGCGATGCGTTTTCTACAGGAGCAAAAACTTTACGACAAAGTCCGCTGCCGGTTTGATGTGATAGCATTAGACCAAACCGGCACTGCGCCCGCCATTCAATGGGTTAAAAACGCTTTTGGGGTTTAACCCCGAGCAATTTCTGCAGCAGCTATCTTTAATTTTTTTATTAGTACCAACACGGCAAGTAGTCTCTTATGGATCAACGCGTTATCACTCTCTTTCACGAAAGTATTGAAGCCAAAATGCACGCGGGAGAGCAACTTGCACCGCTAATTGCCCATGCCAGCCAGGTAATCGTGCATGCACTGCTGAATGAACGCAAAGTGCTGACCTGTGGCAATGGAATCTCTGCGGCACAAGCACAAATTCTTACCGCCAGCTTAATCAATCGCTTCGAACAGGAACGGCCAAGTCTGCCAGCACTAAACATAGGCGCAGATTTCACTACCCAAACAGCTATAGGCAGCGATACTAACTTCAATGATATTTATGCCAAGCAAATTCGTGCACTCGGCCAGGCTGGCGATGTGTTGATACTGCTCACCAGCACCGGGAAAGCCAGCAATTTATTACAAGCGATTAGCGCCGCACACGATAAAGGCATGCAAGTTATTGCCTTCACCGCGAACGATGGTGGCGACGTAGCCGCACTACTGGATCAACAAGATATTGAACTTCGCGTGCCTTCTGCAGCCAAACCCCGTATTCACGAAGTTCATCTGCTCAGCTTGTTTTGTTTGTGCGATCTGATCGACCAGCAATTATTTGGAGGATTCTAATGGGATTCACGCGCACCGCCAGCCCTGCTTTTTTTATGCTGTTGCCGGTTTTGCTCACACTGATACTTTCCAGTGGGTGCGCTAAAATAATTCAGGTCACTACCAGCGAGCCAGTACAAATCAGCACCAATAAACGCAGTTTGGGTACGCGCATTAATGATGGCCAGCTGGAAACGTTTGCACGGGTAAACATCCATAAAGCGAGCAAAGAATTTGAAAATGCCCGCATTAATATCGACAGCTTCAACGGCATAGTGCTGCTCACTGGTCAGGTACCGAGTGAAGAATTGCGGCAACTGGCAGGCGCCACGGTTAGCCAAATCAATACCCTGCGCCAACTTCACAACGAACTTGAAATCACTCAGCGAACACGTCTGCCCACACATGCCAAAGATGCCTGGATCAGCACCAAAATAAAAACCAAGCTCATTGCAAGCAATATTCAAAGTAGCCGTGTGCGGGTTATTACCGAATCCCAAAGTGTTTATTTAATGGGATTGGTATCGCGTCATGAGGCGGAGCGCGTCACCGAAATGGCTCGCACCACCAAGGGTGTAACGCAAGTCGTTAAAGTATTTGAATATATAGACTAGTAAACCGGCCCTCTCTTCCTCCCATCCTCGCTGCATCAACCACTAGCATTCTGTCGCCATCCTGCTAGTATCGGGACGGTATTTAGCTGTGCGATATTTACCCAGCCCTAGCAATAATATTTCCAGGCAAAGGAATTCACTATGATTACTACTTTAATTGTTCTTGTTGTACTTGCCCTTCTGGTGTTTTACGTTATTGGTATTTACAACAAATTGGTGACCTTAAAAAATCGTTTTGAAAATGGATTTTCCCAGATTGCTGTGCAACTCAAGCGTCGCTACGATTTAATTCCAAACCTGGTAGAAACGGCCAAAGCCTATATCACCCATGAGCGCGACACACTCGAAGCAGTAGTTAAAGCGCGCAATCAAGCATTGCAAGGTTTACAAGCGGCAAGTGCCAACCCGGGCAGCTCTGTGGCAATTGCCGATCTGGCAAATGCAGAAACTCTGCTGGGTGCAGCCATGTCGCGCTTAAGTGTCGTGATGGAAGCCTACCCCGACCTGAAAGCCTCGCAAAACATGCTGCAAGTCTCTGAGGAGCTGACCAGTACTGAAAACAAAATCGCCTTTGCACGCCAGGCATTTAACGATGCAGTCACTGAATTTAATATCTACAAACAAACCTTTCCTCCAGTGCTTTTGGCGAACGCGTTTGGTTTCCGAGAAAATGCCAGCCTGTTGGAATTTGATGATCACACCGAGATTCAGGCTGCACCTAAAGTGCAATTTTAATCAGGCCTAAATATCGCAAGGTGCAAGATGAATTTTTTTGAGCATCAGGATCGTGCGCGCCGCAAAACCAAGCAATTGATCGCCTTGTTGGCGCTGGCAGTAACGGCATTGGTGAGCATCACCACTTTCGCGGCAGCAGCGCTGGTTTATTTTTCTGGCAACGCCTCTCCTTGGATATACGAACAACCACACAGCATGTGGATCGGTGTGCTTCATGCGTTCAGTGTGCAAACTTTTTTCTGGATCGCACTGGCAGTCACCAGCGTCGTTTTTCTCGGCAGTTTGTTTCGCTTTATGCAATTGGGGGCTGGCGGTCGCGCTATTGCAGAGGCTATGGGCGGGCGCTTATTGCTCGGCACTAGCCAGGATCAGGATGAACGAAAAATTCTGAATGTAGTCGAGGAAATGGCCATCGCCTCCGGTACACCAGTGCCTCCAGTCTATCTACTGGAGGACAATGCAATAAACGCGTTTGCCGCCGGCTACCGTCCACAGGACGCAGTTATTGGTATCACCCGTGGCTGCATCCAGCAATTATCACGCGATGAATTACAGGGCGTTGTCGCGCATGAATTCAGTCATATTTTTCATGGCGACATGCGTTTGAATATGCGCTTGGTCGCACTGCTTTACGGTATTTTAGTCATCGGATTAATTGGTGATTTTTTGCTGCGTGCCAACCGTCGCACCAGTCTGGTGAGTTCAAGCCGCAATAAATCTTCTGGCGGATTCATTGTACTAATTGGCCTGGGCTTATTAATTATTGGTTACACAGGCACATTTTTTGGCAATTTGATTAAAGCTGCGGTGAGCCGTCAACGCGAGTTTTTAGCCGATGCCTCGGCAGTGCAATTCACACGCAACCCTGAGGGTATTGCAGGCGCGCTAAAAAAGATCGGGGCCAGTACAACAGGCTCCAAATTACACAATGATAATGCCGCCGAGTTTAGCCATATGTACTTTAGCCAGGGAGTAAGGCACTTATTAGCATTCATGGCAACGCATCCTCCCTTAGGCGAGCGCATTAAACGTATACTCCCGCGCTGGGATGGCAAATTTGAATCCGCAAACAATAATAGTGATCAGACTAATAAAGGAAGCAAGACTTTTACCGATTCGGACTCCAGCCCTATTGCTTCTATATATAGCAATGAATCCCATAATGCCCAGACAACACCGCATCCATTTATCAATAACAACCTGGCACAAATCGCCCAACCCACACGCGAACAGTTAGCCTATGCACAAAACTGTTTAACCCATATAACACCCGCGTTAAAAAAAGCCTCCGAAGAACCCTTTAGTGCGCGGGGTGTTGTGTTTGGATTATTACTGGACCAGCTGCCACAAACGCGAAACGATCAATTAAGTGCGTTGGCCGAACAATTCGATGCCGACGAACTGGACAGTTTGCTACCTATTATTAACGCCAGCGCTGCAGCTAAGGTGCACCTGCGCTTGCCACTGGTTGAACTTTCGATAGCCGCATTGAAACAATTATCTGCTGCACAACGACAGAACTTTTTGTCTGGATTAAATCGCTTGATACAAGCTGATGAGAAAGTGAGCCTGATGGAGTGGGCAATCCGTCGCATTGTGTTACACAACATTTGCCCAGAACCTTTGTCATTGAGCAAATATTCTTTGCAGGAAATGCACGAGGAATGCCAGCTACTGATTTCGTTAATGGCTCACACCGGCGCCACCAGCCAAGCAAATGTAGAGATAGCTTTCGCTCAGGCCTCCAGTATTTTACCGTTTAAACAATTCACGCTGCTTGCGCGCAAGGTGATAAAACTCGATGCTGTAGACGCAGCCTTGACGCGCCTGAACCAGTTGCAGCCACTACAAAAACCACAGTTATTAAAAGCCATGAATCTTTGTGTTATGCAAGATGGTAAATTACACCTGGCTGAAGCAGAATTATTTCGCGCGCTCGCCGATGGAATCGATTGCCCGATTCCACCGCAATTGCAAGCATTACCAGTGCAGCCGTATTGAGTTTCTGAGGCATATCAACTGACCGGTAAAAAGCGAATGGGCGCCAGATAAAAGACCCGGCAAGTTGCTACAACATTTATGGCCCGAGCGGTTATAATGCCGCGCAATTTATCCCGCCAACCAAAGAGGTAATCACCTTGCAACTGGACAACGCATCTGTAGCGCAATTGCGCGAATGGGAAAGCCGACTGACCGAACAGTATCAGGCAATCCTTGCTAAAAAACTGAATTTGGATTTAACCCGCGGCAAACCATCTGCTGAACAATTGAATCTGTCTGATGCGATGGATGGTTTACTGCAAGGTAACTATATTGCTGCCGACGGCACCGATACCCGTAACTATGGCGGATTGGATGGTCTACCCGAAGCCAAACAGCTCGGCGCTAACATTATGGATGTAGATGCTGCCAACGTATTGGTCGGTGGCAACTCCAGCCTGACGCTGATGTTCCAGGTAATGCTAACCGCCCACCAGTTTGGCCTGAAAGACACCGCCAGTGCCTGGAAAAATGAAGGCGAAGTGAAATTCCTCTGCCCGGTTCCCGGTTACGACCGTCACTACACTGTGTGCGAACAACTGGGCATCAAAATGATCAATGTGCCCATGACCTCTACTGGCCCGGATATGGATCTGGTGGAGTCTTTGGTCAAAGCGGATAAAACTATTAAAGGTATGTGGTGCGTACCCAAGTACTCCAACCCTACCGGCGTGGTATACAGCGACGAAACCGTTGAGCGCATCGCCAAATTGGGCCAAATCGCCAGCGCCAACTTCCGTGTCTTTTGGGATAACGCTTATTCCGTGCATGATCTAGTACCTAACGCGCCCAAACTCGCTAGCATTCAAGATGCAACTCGTCGCAACGGCACCGAAGATTCAGTCATTCAATTTGCATCAACCTCCAAAATTACCCATGCCGGCTCGGGGGTTGCCTTCGTATCTGCCAGCGCAGCTAACTTGGCAGGCTTCAAGAAGTTTCTCAATAGCTGCACTATTGGCCCTGACAAGGTAAACCAGATTCGCCACACCCGCTTCCTGCCAACTAAAGATGCACTGATGGCGCACATGGGCAAACATGCAGCCCTATTAAACCCACGTTTCGAGGCAGTATTGACCGCCCTGAGCAATGCCTTTGATGGCACAGATCTGGGCGCGTGGGAAAAACCCGTGGGCGGTTATTTTGTCTCGTTTGATACGCGAAAAGGCTGCGCTAAAGAAACTGTACGTCTTGCTGCAGAAGCCGGTGTAAAGCTAACCCCCGCTGGTGCTACCTATCCCTATGGCAAAGATCCAGAAGATCGCAATATTCGTATCGCCCCCTCGGTTCCAACAGTACCTGAGGTAGTTGGCGCCATGGAAGTTTTTGTAACCTGCGTAAAACTCGCCTCAGTAAAACAACAATTAGCCAGCATGGGTTGATTTTGTTTCGCAATACGTAAAAAAGCCGCTCATTGAGCGGCTTTTTTATTTCTGCCAAGCGGATTCAACTGATTCGCACTAAAACTGACTGATCTAATAATTGCAGCTTAATTCCAAAACACTTGGCACATAATTCAAAAGCCTTCCTATACTCAATAACAGCAAGGTTGATCCAAGCTTGCATTCAAGAAGTATCACAATACATTCTTTAACTAATGAGCTTCTAACAAACAGCGTTCAATAGCTCGATCAAACACTACTTAATCCTTTCTCTGTGAGAATCGCTTCAGGAGATTTTTATGGGTGTTGCTGCCACTGTTGAAAACTATCTAAAAGCAAAACAAATTGAATTTACGCTACTTGAGCATGAATACTGCGAGGGCACTTACAACACAGCGCGCGTCGCAAAAATTGATGATCACTGCTTGGCCAAGGGTGTACTACTTCGCGATGAAGATTTCCATTACACCCTCTGCGTTCTGCCAACACGCAATAAGATATTGCGCCACACACTTAATCAAATCTTTGATCGGCATATGGAGTTAGTTGAGGAAGAAGAGTTAACTGAAATTTTTCGTGACTGCGCTGAAGGCGCCATCCCCGCACTGGGAGAAGCCTACGGGCTGGATGTTATTTGGGACGAAGAGCTACTGGGTGTAGAGGATATTTATATAGAAGCAGGCGACCATCGCCATTTAATTCGTTTAAAACAACCAGACTTTGTCCACCTTATGGAGAACAAACTGCACGATCATTTTAGTGCTGATAGAAGCCGTCACAGCAGCCTACCCAAAAAATACATTCGCCAAGAGTACGAACTCTGATTAATCAGCATAAATTCATCAAAGAACAAGCAATCCAGTACAAACAAGAAAACCCAGGCATAAAAAAACCGCCTTGCTCTGCAAGGCGGCAGACCGCTGACAAACCCCTAGCCAAAAGCTGGGGGGTTTCATTTAATGGCAGCACACTTTCTTGCGATGACTGCCATGCTCAAAGAACCCGCTCCGCGCCAACACATACTGGAAATGGTGACCCTTGAGGAACTCGTTCCGGCTGACCATCTGCTGCGTAAAATCGACAAGTACATCGACTTCGAATTTATCCGCGACAAAGTTCGCCATTTATATTGCGATAACAACGGTCGCCCAGCGGTTGATCCGGTGCTGTTATTCAAAATGCTGTTTATCGGTTATTTGTTCGGCGTGCGCAGTGAGCGGCAGTTAGTGCGCGAGGTTCAAGTCAATGTGGCCTACCGCTGGTTTTTGGGGTTGAGCCTTACCGATAAAATCATTGATGCATCCACCTTTAGCCAGCAACGTCGGCGTCGGTTTTTAGCGACTGATATCGAGCAGCACA